>NZ_CUEE01000001.1 GCF_001224225.1 Staphylococcus borealis
CAGGATCAAACTCTCCATAAAAATTTATGATGTTTGATTAGCTCATAATACTAAATAGTGTTTGTAACAGTTAAGTTACTGTTTTTGGAATTAACGTTGACATATTGTCATTCAGTTTTCAATGTTCATTTTTAAACTAACTTCTTAATTGTATAACATTCTTTTTAGAAAGTCAACAACTTTTGTTGATTACTTTTATTATTTTAAGTCATCTTTTTTTATTTTGCAATGGTAAGTTTTACACCATTTTAACAAACTTTGTAAGGAATTAACATTCCGTTTTCGACGACTTTTATATAATATCAAGTTTGAATAGTTAAGTCAACACTTTTTTTGAACTAATTTTTATCTTTGTTATGTTCAAGTTTCATTGTTGCTCACAAGAAATTATTCTATCAGATTCAAAATATTTTGCAATAGAAAAACGCATGGAAATCTGAATTTCCATGCGCTAATTTTACACTAAATAGGATTTTATTTTTTAATTGTAGATGCTATCACTTTTTGAGCAATAGACGTATAAATTTTACCTAATCGATCATCTGCTTGATAAATAGATGGTGAGAAATCTTTGGGATTCCATGTAGGTTGTTCTAATGGTAATTCACCTAGTAGCTGCGTATTTAATTCATCTGCTAGTTTACGTCCGCCACCTTTACCAAAGACATATTCTTTATTACCAGTTTCTTTACTTTCGAAATAGCTCATATTTTCAATGACACCTAAGATAGAGTGTTCAGTATGTTTAGCCATTGCTCCTGCTCTTGCAGCTACAAATGCTGCTGTCGGATGAGGCGTAGTTACAATGATTTCTTTACTACTTGGTAACATTGAATGAACATCTAAAGCTACATCACCTGTACCTGGCGGCAAGTCTAATAGTAAATAGTCAAGTTCTCCCCATTTCACTTCTACAAAGAAATTAGTTAACATTTTGCCTAGCATTGGTCCACGCCATATAACCGGCGCATTCTCTTCTACGAAAAATGCCATTGATATCACTTTTACGCCATGACGTTCAACGGGAATTATTTCTTTACCTTGGACTCCCGGTTTCTCGTCAATACCCATCATATCAGGTACACTAAATCCATAGATATCAGCGTCTACTAAACCAACACGTTTGCCTTCTCGTGCTAAAGCAACTGCTAGGTTTACTGCAACTGTCGATTTACCTACGCCACCTTTACCTGAAGCAATCGCTATAAATTCTACTGGATTATCTTTAGATAATAATCCCTCTATAGTTTTTGGTTGTTCTTCTTTTTTACCTGTATATTGTTCTACCGTTTCGGCAGGTAACTCTTCAAATCGTATCCCAACAGTGTTAGCCCCATTTTCTTTTAGCGCTTTTACTATTGCCATTTGTAAATCTAACTGTGGTTGTCCACCTAGTTGCGCCATTGCCACTTTAACACTAACGTGTTCTATTTCTTCTTTTGTAGTTACTTCGATGATGCCATCTGTTTCTTTAAGTGGTACATTTATTATCGGATCTTTTAATGCTCCGACTATTTCTTTCACTTGATCTACCGTTAACAATGTAAATCCCCCTTAGCATTCTTTATATCTATATAATAACAAATATTAATATGTATTGACTTTCTAAATTAGTATATATTTTTTAGATATATAAAAAAAGAAGTTAGCTCAATATATGAAGACTAACTTCTATCATTATCTAATCGTTATATATCACGCGTATTCGTTGTTTTTTTAATGTAGTGTCTTTCTTCTTTAATAAATAGAGAGAAGATGAAACCAACAATCACTAATCCAGTTACTATTGCAAATGATAAATCAACACCTGCTGCAACACTTTGTCTTTGTGCGATTTCATGATTGGCACTTATAGATGAACTTTGACTTAGTAATTTAGCCCCAATACTCATAATGGTTACCATTAAGGCCGTTCCAAGTGAGCCAGCCATAACACGGCCAAAGTTCATGATGGCAGTACCATGCGAAATGTCTTCATTTTTAAGTGCGTTAATACCTGCTGTATTAATTGGCATCATCAATAATGAAACAGCAAACATTCTTATTGCATACACGATAACTAACATGGTATAAGATGAATCATATTTTAAGAAACTCAACAAGGCAGTAGTTATAATGAGCACGATAAATCCAATTAGGATTAAAAGTCTAGGTCCATATTTATCGTAAATTTTACCGGTGTAAACAGACATTATACCGTTTAAAATAGCCCCTGGCATTATGACCAATCCAGACATGAAGGCACTAAGACCAAGACCGTTTTGAACGAACAAGGGAATCAAAAGTGCTGGACCTACCATTGACATCATGACAATCATTGAAGTAATAGTACTGAAAGTGAAAATTTTACTTTTGAAAACTCGGAGATTTAACAACGGATTAGTTATATATAATTGTCTTCTTACAAACGCAACAACAATTAACATTCCAATTATAAATGAGAAGATAACAATTGGATGAGTGAATCCAAGATTGCCTGCACTACTAAATGCATAAAGCATCAATCCAAATCCTAACGTTGAATAAATAACTGATCGTTTATCTAATGCTGTTTTTTTAGTTTCATTGTAACTTGATAATGTAATAGCACCAAAGATATAACCTATAAGTGCAATGCCTACAACGATAATGAATGGTACTCTCCAACTCGTATTATCTATAATTAAGCCTGAAAAAGTAGGGCCAATCGCTGGTGCAAATTGGATAACTAAGCCAGCTAAGCCCATTGCAAAACCACGCTTTTCTTTAGAAAACAAAGTAAATAACGTAAACTGCATGAGCGGCATAATAATTCCAGCACCGATTGCTTGTATCACTCTGGCAAACATTAAAACACCAAAGTTAGGTGCAATAGCAGCAACAATAGATCCAATAAGGAAGATTCCCATAGAAACTAAGTATAATGGCTTGGTTTTAATTCTATCCATTAAGTATGCAGTCAACGGAATCATTGTCCCATTAACTAACATAAAACCAGTTACCAACCATTGGGCAGTATTTTCAGATGTATTTAGTTCCCTCATAATATGCGGTAAAGCAGTATTTAATAAAGTTTGATTTAAAATAGCTATAAATGCACTTAATAACATTACTGCAACAATGAGGTTCCGTTTTTTTGTGGATACTTCTATATTCGCCATATAAAAACTCCTTTTAATTCAAAGACATTGTTATATTCAACCAAATTTTAGTACGCCAAGCAAACTAAATGCTTATTCTTTCTTATTATTAAGATTCTCACTATCTGGATAAAATATAATTTTAAAAATATATAATAGCCCTATGATGACTGCGATGACCCAAAAGTCAATTTTTATATAAACGTAGTGTATATGAATTATAAAATAAAAGAGTATCGTTGTTACGACATAAGAAATCAAATGAAACATACTACCACTAAAATATGGGTTGTTAGGCAATTGCTTTCTAAAGTAGTCCATTAAATGTTCAATGGCAAATAAAATGAAGTAACCAAAAACGATATAACTTCCATAATAAACTAAATTATCTACTAAATTTTTGTTATAGGTAAAGTCTCCTAAGTTAAAAAAAATTAGGATTCGACTTAAACCAAATAAACCAAATCCTAAAAACATTAAAAAAATAGCACCTGAAATAATAAAGATAGTGAGGACAAATAAAGTAGATAAAATATTTTTATAATTATTTTTAAAAAACTTCATCTTTTGCCCTCCTTTGTTTCACACGGCTATTTTATCATTTATAAAACGCAATATAAAATTTAAAGCGCGATATTAAAAGAACTTAATAAACCATCACATTTAGTTTATGTCAAAGCTTTAATATGCTATGCCTCGGATTTATAAAGCGTTGACCACATGATGATGAGTAAGATACTCACTAATGCAGCTGCAAGTAAAATATTATAAAAATGACCATTTATAAATCCTATTGACATAGCGTAGAAATACCCCATTACAGTTGAACCTATTGATGAACCTAAATTTTTGGTTAATGCATAAAAGGACATCATTTTCTTCATATGTCTCGGATTTGTTTCTTCTTGAACGATGACACTATCTTTAGTGTAAACAAAACCAAAGCTTAGTCCAGCGAGTATTACAGTTGCTGCAATTAATAATGGCATTTTCAAACCAAACATTAGTATGATACTACTGATTAATAATAAAGTGAATGCAGTGATGTATAATGCCTTACGTGTTAAATTAGCTTCAACTTTTGCTAAATTAAAATTTAAAACTAGCCAAGCTACTGACAATGGGAATATAACTAATCCACTTTGAAGTGGAGAAAGATGCAGATGATCTTGTAAGTAAATCGGTATATATAAATTGTATCCCATTAAAGTCATCGCTATTAAGAGGTCCGTAACAAATACTAATGAGACTGAACGATTGAACTCTGAAATTGGTATGAATGGATTTTTGATTGTGCTTTCAAATTTAAATAAAATAAATATAAATATAAATGCTAACACTAAAGCAATCATATTTAATATTATTGATGACTTATATAATAAACCAAACATAAATAAAGCTATGAACACATAAAATAATGTAAGTCCTCTGACATCAAAGCTAGATGCTTTAACTTCCGCTTCCTCAGGAAAATGAAACGTGACAAATGCTAAAATAATTGCAATAACCGCTATCGGGATATTTATGAAAAATAGCCAATGCCATGTTGCAAACTCTAAAATAGCTCCACCTAGCAATGGTCCGATAATGCTAGATATCCCCCATACACTTCCAACTATACCCATAATTTTGTATCTAAATGGTATTTCAAAAGCTAATTTAGGAACAATTTGAGTTAACGACATCATAACCCCCGCTCCTAATCCTTGGACGATTCTTGAGATGATGAGCATAACAAATGTGCTACTCATTCCTGACATTAAACTACCTATACCAAATAATAATAAACCTACCATTGCAATATAAAGAATTTTAAAACGTGTTAATAATTCACCAACAATCGGATTAGCTACTACCAACGCAATAAAATAAACTGTAAATACTAATGATATTGATGCTCCAGCATTTAAATCTGTTCTTATTGTAGGCATGGCTAATGAAATAATTGAACTTTCAATTGCAGCCATAAACATAGTTAAAACCAATGTAACAACAATACCTATAGATTTTAAGTTCATGAACAATTTTCCTCCTTTTTATCTTTTTAGATTCTTTAATAGAATAATCGTTAGAATTATTCAGACGCAATATAATAATCACTTTAAAATAAAAATAAGACTGATGACCGATAAAATCATCAACCTTATTTTTTAGTTTCTCTATATAAAATAAAGTATTGCAATAAAGTGGAACATTGAAGCGATAACGATAAATATATGCCAAATCATATGGAAATAAGGACGATTTTTTTGCGCATAAAACCAAGCCCCAATCGTATATGATAAACCGCCTAAAACTATAAATAAAATGAACATCCATGACGTACGCATAATGATAATAGGAAGAAAAATAATACCAACCCATCCCATCACAAGATATACAATTAAACTTAACTTTGGATTCACTTTTTCAGAGATGGATTTATATAATATGCCCCAAATTGTGGTACCCCATAATAATATAAACACTAACCAACCTATCCATCCGCCTACAACAGTTAATAGAACGGGCGTATACGTCCCAGAAATTGCAACATAAATCATACTATGATCTATGATTCTCAATATGTATTTATGTGCAGTATTGTTCTTCATTGAATGATATATTGTAGATGAGATAAACATCATAAAAATGCTAATTACAAATATTGAAACACTGATTGAGCTCAACGTTCCATGGGCTATATAACTATGTACTGCCGCATAAGGAAGTAAAAAAAGTGTAATCAATGCAGCAACACCATGTGATACTGCATTACCTATTTCTTCACCAAAAGATAGCGGGATGATGTCTTTAAAAGATTCAACAACAGCACTTTTTGTATTCTTAGATGAGTTAGACATCTAACACCACCACCCTTTAAATTAAATTCATACGTTCTAAATCTGATGTAGCAGTTTCAACACTATCTTTACCTTCTTTATTTTTAAGTGGAGAGAATTCATCTTCTCTATTAACTTGTAACGTGTTAAAACTAGTTGCATATCTAAAAATATCAAAATAGAACAGTTCAAATTTTAAAGTTGGTTTTTCAACAACACCAAAATCTTCATCTAATTGTTTTAGATTTTTCACTGCTAAATGATATGGTAAGTCATTATTTACCACTTGTTTAATAAATCCAACTTTAAAGGCATGAATACCAATATTTGCATTATTAAACGTATTTGCTACTTCTTCATCTAATTCAGAGTATTCAAGTACTGTATCTTTACTATTTTGATTTACTAAACGTCCAACACTTTCACCATCTTTAGGTTGAATTGATTTAGATGTTACATCACAATCATGTACTACTGTAAATCCTGCAAATAGTGGATCTAAAACTTTAACTAATACATTGTCAATATTATTTAAGAAAATATATTTCACACCATCAGTTGCCATTTTATCTAAAAAGCCATTCTTATCTAATGATTTAAATACACCGCCATTACCATTTGGCGTCTCCATAATATAACCTTGTTCATTCAGAATAAGACGTCCTTCTTCACTTAACGCAACCATATTATCTTGTTTGAAGAAATGTATATTATCAGGATTATAGCCAAAATAATCGTGTTGTTCAAAATACGTTAACGTTTCTTCATGATTAATATCACTAGTCATGATATACCAATTAACTAAATGACCCGTTTCTTTTTTAAGTTTAAGTAATTGTTGTGCTTGTAGTTCAAATAAACTAATACCTTTTATTTCAAAAGAACCTTTAGGTCCTTTATAACCTAATCGAGTACCTTGACCACCAGCCATCAAAAGTACTGCAAATTCACCGTTTCTTATTGCTTCTAATCCTTTATGTTCATATTTAGCTACTTCTTGATCCGTCAAGTCTGACTTGCGCTGATATTTCACTTCTGAAACTGTTGATACGTCTGAAATCGATTGACGATTTATATATAAATCTTTAAATAATTGCTGAATACTTTCTAAATCTAAATCATTCACTTTAGCTTCTAATTTTTCTTTTTCATTACTACTCATTAGCTTTTCATATTCACTCAAATGCTCTTGATTATATTTCTTTAATTGATTTTGATCTAACATTTTAACTCTCCTTGTGATGAATTCAATATGTATTCATACCCATAATAATTTAGTATTACCCTAAAATGGACTGGCTTATATATTGTAATAAATCATTAATAAACGTTTGGAATAATATGTATAATGCGCCAATACTTAATGCAGTAGCCAGTGATACATCAACTAAGCCGCCTGTTTTAAAGGTGAATGGGAACTTAATAGTTAGAGGAATCGGATAAAGTAACTTTACTCCTCTTGGCGTTAACATATCTAGTATAACATGAGACGCCATACCACCGATAATGGAAACCAAATAGTATATAGGAGTTTGAATTAAATTAAGGAGTAATCCAATGATACCAATAAATAATAATGAGTGAGTGAATGTCCTGTGACCAAATAAAAGCCTAATGATTATGCTTAGCAACTTTAATTTCCTACCAATCTTACTTCCAGTATGACAAATATCTGGAAGCAAACTTGAAACCACTGCTAAACATAATACAGTAACAGTAGAGAACAAATCAGTTTGAAAGTGTTCGGTTGTTAATGCACCCACTAGCAAACCAGCAGATACGTGAGTTTTGCCTGTCATATACCTTCTCCTTTATAGAGAACATTCTAACACAAAATGCGCTAAAATACGAACATATTTTCGGTTGAAGTAAATAGTGTATCACAAAATAAAAAAGTATAGCATTAATACTTGAAAACGATTACATACTGATATATGATATAGACATAAATAACATAAAGGATGTGTTCTTTAATGGCAATGACTGTAAAGAAAGATAATAATGAAGTTAGAATTCAATGGAGAGTAGCAGATATTAAAATCCCTACTAGTGACATTAAAAATATCTCACAAGACCAAGAAATTCATGCCGTTCCAGATTTAGACTCTAAAAATATTTCACGTATTGGTTCTACTTTTGGTAAAACGAATAGAGTGATTATTGATACAGATGATCATGAATACATTATTTATACGCACAATGACCAAAAAGTTTATAATGAATTAACTAAGTAATGATATAATACAATTTCTTTCGCAAAGTTATATGTAATATTTCACTGTCAACGCATTAAATGTAGTTGGCAGTTTTTATATACCTAGACATTTAATACTTAATTACTTTTTATTTTCCGAGTTATTAATTACACTATGCTTAAGAATAAGGAGGTTAAAAAATGTTTGTAGTAACAAATAGAATTACTGTAAAAAAAGGATTCGCTGAAAAAATGGCACCAAGATTTACTAAAGGTGGAAAAATTGAAGCATTACAAGGTTTCCATAAAATTGAAGTTTGGAAAGTTGAACGAGACAAAGACAGTGAAGATATGTATGTCAATACGTGGTGGGAAACTGAAAAAGATTTCGAAGCATGGACTAAAAGTGATGCATTTAAAGAAGCACATCAAAATAAAGGTAAAACATCGGCCGAAACATCTCCAGTTATAAATAGTGAAATTGTCAAAGCTAATGTATTAGCTACCTTAAATTAAAAAGAAGGCAATGAAGTTATGTTGGTTGAATAGGATCAATATTCCCAACATAAATCTTCATTGCCTAAATTGTGGTTATAACAATAAGTGGGCCATCAATGCAATAATCGGTAAAGTGATAGCAGTTCTGATTAAGAAAATCATAAATAGTTTACCTAAGCTAACTGGTATTTTAGAACCAAGTATTACACCACCAACTTCTGATAAATAAATTAATTGAGAAATACTTAATGCACCTATAACAAATCTCGTAATTTCACTATGTGCATCAGCGATGAGTATGGAAGGTAAGAACATGTCCGCAAAACCAATTAATAAAGTTTCAGAAGCTTTAGCTGCCTCCGGTATTTGCAATAATTCAAGAATCGGAATAAATGGTTGTCCAATAATTGAGAATACCGGTGTATAGTTAGCAATCATCGTTGCAAGTGTTCCTATACTCATAACAACTGGAAGGATAACAAACCACATATCTATGACCGTTTTTAAACCTGATTTCCAAAATTCTTTAAATCCCGGTGCTTTCAAACCAACAATTGTCGCCTCTTCAAAACCATAGCCTATCGCCGTTTTACCTTCAGGTAATTTTTCTAATCTAGTATTTTCAGAAACTTCTTTCGTAAATTCATCGGGTATTTGGTTCAATGGCCAAATACGAGGCATAATCATAGCTGCTACAAAACATGAAACGATTACTGTTAAGTAAAAAGCAAAAAACTTATGTTGAAGTCCAACCGTTTCTGCGATAACAATTGCAAAAGTGATAGAAACTACACTAAATGTAGTCGAAATCACTATTGATTCCCTTCTAGAGTAAATACCTCTTTCATATTGTCGACTTGTAATCAGCACACCTACAGTTCCATCGCCTATAAATGAAGCAAGATTGTCTACTGTCGAACGTCCAGGTAATGTAAATAAAGGTCTCATAATTGGTCTAAATAAAGGCCCTAAAAATTCCAACAACCCATATTCCATTAAGAACGGTAAAAATAGTGCAGCGAATAAAAATACTGCAACTAAGGTTGGTAATAGGTCGTTAAACACTAATCCACCTGTATCTTCTGAATAAATCACTTTTGACCCTAACTTAAAATAAGTCATCCAGACAAAGACAACTGCCAATAATCTTAATGTCATCCAAACTGGGCCGACTTTAAATGCACTATCTAATAGTCCACCAGGCTTAACCTTACTTCTAAATAGAGTGGAATACAAAAGTGTTAATATTGCAGATAATGTAATAATAGTAATGATGATGATAGGCATTGCATCTCCAAGTAGACCTTTTAACCAATTAGCTAAAAACGCTACAGGTAATGTCGTTTGTTTTTCACCATCTTGCGTAACCGGAATAGGAATTAAGAAAAGTATAATTCCAATAATAGACATTGTTATAAACTTCGCTCTACCTTTAGCAATTTGTTGCTTCGTATATCCTTCCACCATTTATAACCTCTTTCTCTCTCATAATTGATGTTTTTATATTCATTAATTATGTATTTATATTACTAACAGACTTATAATTATATATAAATATAAGAATATATGCATTTTTATGAATAATATGTTTAATACTATATCTTATTTTTAATAGAGATGCAATATGAAAAGAGCTAAATCTCCACGTTTAATTAGAGGAAAATTAGCTCTTTAACTTCATTATATTCTTCTTAATAAAAATAAGAAATAAGGAACACCAATGATGGCAATGATAACACCAACAGGTATATCTAATGGTGGGTGAATACCTCTAGCCAATCCATCACTGAATAAAATTAAAATCGCACCTATCAAACCAGACATGATTACTACATGAAAATATCGCTGTCCTACAATTGATCGAGCAATATGGGGTGCAATTAAACCTAGGAAGCTAATTCCACCAACAACTGAGATAGAAGCACCCGCTAACATTACGGATAAAATAAGTAAAATCATCTTAAGTCTTTGTACCCTTGCACCAAGTGCTGTAGCAATATGTTCGCCTAAATTTAAAATATCTAATTGATAACTCAAACCTAATACGAATGGTAAAGTAATAATAAACCAAGGTAGGATTGAATAAAAATTATCAATGGTATGACCGTATAAACTACCTGTTAACCAAACTAAAGCATTATTAGCATCCATAGGATTTCTAATAAGTAAAAATTGAACCACAGCTGTACATATCGCACCGATAGCTAAACCTATCAAAGCTAATGTTGATCCTTTAATATTATATTTAGAAATCAAAAATGACAAAATTAAACTGATTAATAATGCACCTATAAACGAACCAATTGGTAATACTAATAGTGGTGCAGAAGGAAATAACATAATTACAATAATTGCTGCTAAACTTGCACCTTTAGTTATTCCGATTACATCCGGAGATGCAAGTGGATTTCTAACTACACCTTGAATCACTGCTCCAGAAATAGCCAGACTACTTCCTACAACTAACCCCAATAACGTTCTTGGAATACGGTATTCATTAAGTATAAAATCATCCAAACTTAAAACACTGTGAAGTGCTTTTAACGGGCTATACATTGTTGAACCAACACATAAACTTACAAAGACACTTGCAATTAAACAAGTAATTACAATGGCATAACGAATAGATAATTGTCGTTTTGTCATATTCGTTTCACCCCTTTTAAAGTTATTAATAAGAAATAGATTGCTCCAACAAATGATGTAACAATACCAACTGGTGATTCATAAGGGAATGTTATAAGTCGACTTAACATATCTGATAGCAATAATAAATCTGCACCAATTAGAAATGTTAATGGCACCATTAAGAAGTAATCTTTGCTTATATAGCGTTTAACTATATGAGGGACAATTAAGCCAATGAATCCAATGGGCCCTGCTATTGAAACAGACGCGCCTGCTAGTACGATGACAAGTAGGCCAACTATAATTCTGATAAGCTGAGTCTTCTGGCCTAATCCTTTCGCTATATCGTCTCCTAATTCCATTATGGTTAATTGACGGCCTAATAACATCGTTATGATAAGCGCTAATATGAGCCAAGGCATAACTGACAAGACTGCAGTCCATTTCAATCCATTCAATGAACCTACTAACCAGAACATAACGGTAGGATTAGAATCTTCATTTAAAATGATGATGCCTTGCGTTAAACTACTGAAAAATAAATGAATTGCCATTCCTGCAAGGGCCAATTTAATTGGTGTTATTTTTTTCGTAGATCCGGATAATACATAGACAGTTAATCCTCCAATAAATGCACCTATAAATGCTAAGTACGTAGCATAATTTCCTAATGCAGGTATTAATATGGTAATTAGTACTATGACAAACGATGCGCCAGAATTAACTCCGAATATTTGAGGCGATGCGAGTGGATTTCTAGTGATTGCCTGCATTAATAGACCTGCTAAAGCCAATGCACCACCAATCAATAAACCGCCAATCATTCTAGGCATTCTTACATTATGAATAAGAAATGTTTGTTTATTATCCATAGACGTAAAAAAGTATTCGAAAATATGTTTTGCATAAATTTCAGAAGAGCCAATCGCTAAATTAAAATATGCAAAAATAAAAAGAAAGCACCCACTCACAATAAATGTGAGTGTAGTGCGTCTCTTATTTGCTTTATCTATAGCAGATTGACTATCAGTTGATCTAATAGTCATCGCTTAGCCACCTTACTTTTCTTTGTCTTTTTTAGAAATTTCAACAAGTTCTTTAGCCATTTCTTCAGAAGATATCAAACCACGAGCTCTAGCCCAAGTATCTCGGCTAACAATACTTACACGATTATGTTTAACCGCATCTAATGTATCCCAAACTGGATCTTTTTTCATTTCTTGATAAGATGGTTCTTTAGGACTTGCACCATCAGTCATTATAAACATACGTTCTGGATTAACATCTTTTAACGTTTCAGCATTGAGTTGTAAATAAGGTCCTTGTAAATATTTACTTAAACCTTTAGTAACATCTTTATTTAATGCTTCTTTAAAGCCAAGTTGAGTTAGGAATTGACCTACATAAGATTCACTTGGATGCGCTAATAATCCAGACTTAGACGCTACTGCTGGTAACACTTTTTCATTTTTATCAAATTGAATCTCATCTTTGTATTTAGCTAATTTTTCTTTATGTTCTTCTAAACGTTTTTTACCTTCATCTTCTTTATTTAAAGCTTTAGCGACCGTTTTAAACGCTTCTATATTATCGTTATAGTCACCATCAAAACTTTTTAATTCTATTGTCGGTGCAATTTTACTTAATTCTTTGTAAATACCTTTATGTCGGTTACTATCCGCAATAATTAAATCGGGTTTTAATTTACTGATTTCTTCCAAATTAGGTTGTTTACGTGTACCAACTGATTTGTAATCACCAATTCTATCTTTTAATGGCTTGATAATACGATTTGGTTTATTATCATCAGCAACCCCTACTGGTTTAACATTAAGTGCTGCCAATGCATCTACGAATGAAAATTCCAAAGCTACTACACGCTTAGCATCTTTAGGAACTTCTGTAGTACCTAATTCATGTTTAATTTTAATTGCGTCTTTAGATGACGATTTACTATTTGAATCGTCTGACCCATTATTACTAACATTACCACATGCAGTAACTAATACTAATGCAAATAGTAATGCAACTATCCCTGCAAACTTAAAGCCTTTCATGAATTCCACTCCTTAATATGTATAGGTTTACAATACACAGTTTATTGATAACGATTATCAATGTCAATATAGTTTAGGATATTTTTTAATTTTTTTTATAAAAAATTATTGTAATTTTAATTAACAACAGAATATAGGTATATAAGTATAAATTAAAAAGCCATTAATCAGAAATATAATTCTAAATTAAAGGCTAATTAATCTATTACATAATGTTTCGATATCAATTTAATTCAAATAATAAATTATTTATGTGTCAGTATTGGATAATGATTCATTTGATTATTCAAAGAATGAATATAATGATCCTTTAAATAGTTCTTTGTCATACGATTATGGTACATGACTTGAGAAAGTGCCTCATATTCCAGTGAGAATTCAATAACATCACCAATTTTATAATAATCTTGATTATTTAAGTTAATCATAAGATGGTCACTTGATGCGCCGACAATATCAACATCATTTTTTATCGGTTTAATTTTGTCAATATCTGTATCAACATAGCCTATATCTACTATAGCTTGTAGATAGCATTGGTTGTTGTCTGATAATCGTGGCTTAATCTCCAATATTTCCGCTTCTAATGTAATGGCATTTTGAAATAACATCGGAATAGATTGATAAGTTGTAGTATCAACACCTCTAAACAGGGCTTCACCTATCCTCAATTCGTTAATTCTACCCAAATCGTTATACATTAATTGAGGAATCATGCTTGAGTTACCGCCGGATATAACTTTCAATCTAAATCCTAAATTATTTTCAATAGCATCAACGAATTGATTTATTTTAAATATATCGTCCTCAGTTGGTGCGGATGATTTAAAACACATAAAATTAAAAGCGATACCTACTAACTGAATTTGAGTCATTTTTATAATTTCTTCTATATAGTTTAATACATCGTAGGTAATTACGCCTTCACGTCTATCTTTCCAATCTATCATTAGCATAATTTGATGTTTTTTATTTAAACTTTTAGCGATGTCATTGATTTCTCTAATCGTTTCAATTTCTGTTTGCATACTTATTTTTATTGTTTCGACAAGTTGTGTATAGTGTTTCTTAGATGTTGGTCTTAAAAGTAGATAATTGCATTGATCCTTGAAGTTTTCATTTATATTCTCAAGTCTGGATTCTGCAAAATGCGTAATTCCTGATTGAATTAATGCTTCAATAATGCGACTGTCACCGGCAATGCATTTGATGACTGGAGTTAAATGTATATCATTCTCTTCTAATAATGTTCTCAACGCTTCTGCATTATATTCAATTTTAGATAAATTTATATTGATTTGAGCCACTTATTACACCTCTTTTCGAATTGGGTTCTCAAGTTGTATATTTAAATATTTTTTCACTCTATTGGTCATACGCATACGCAATAAAGCTTTTACAGTAATCGTTGGACCAAACAGCACATCTCTTAATGCTTGGGCATGTGGCTTATGATCATTAATAGCGACTCCGACTTCTTTTCGGACTATATGAAACAATTCCGCTTCTGTTATAATTTCTTTTTTTGAAAAATGATATATTAATTCAGCTAACTGATTTTGTATAACCGCATGCTGAAATTTAGCAATGACTTCCTCAATTGTTTGGGCTAATAAACTTTGATTTGTTATTTGTATATTATTCATTTTATGTGTAAGTGTGTTTAAGTCTATACGAGAGCCACCTAAATCTCGTACAATAAAATTCATTTGAAAATTCGGGCCCAAATTTACTATCGTATTTTGCATATGTGCTTCTAATGCTATGCCATAGTCTTGTATTAAATTGAGTAAAGGTGTAATAAGTTGTCGACTATAATTTTCCATAAACGTTATGATGCCACTTTTATTTACTTCACCATTAACCCACTCAATATAACTATCAACTGTGATGTGTTGATCAATTGGATTTGGGTTAACCAATGCACCAGTAACAATTGTCACACCATTATTTGCTATGTAAGGTTTTTCTCTTATGATACATGCCAATTGTCTCGCGTCATCGTCATTTGTTTTAGCACACAATCCATATGGCTCGATGGCAACGTTTAGTTGTGAATATTGGTTTAAGACATTGTGTAGAGACTTACTCAATTTTGGTCCATCTACTGTTGTTACACTTGATACAGTTCTGACAGCACTTGTCGCTTGTACATTTACAGGTAGTTTTACGTGATAAGGTTTATTAATTAAAGACATCGTTCTAAATGATAATGTGGCTTTAGAATCGACTTCGAATGGTGTCGTGACTAATAATTTGTGCGCTATCCAATTTGAAAACTTGTCATAAATGGTATGGTTGTATTGCCACGGATGTACCAATATGACGTAATAGTCTTCTAATGAAATTTGTATCGATTGTGCATATTTTCTTAGCCTTAATTGATATTCTGGAATAACTTCTCTTAATATAAAGTCTTCAGTACCATCAATACTTGTCGCTTGAGCGCAGTCTTTCTGTAATAACATTATTTTTAATGGAATGACTTTTTCAAATTCAGGCGAATACATTTTAACTTCATCCATAGTTAATGGCAGTTTAGTTTTAGTAAGTGGATGCGTTGGATGTCCTTCCAATACTAAACTTTCCGAATATAATAAATCATTAATCTCATTGGAATCACTTAAATGCTGTAACCATGCAAAGAAATTTAATGTGGTCGGCATACAAGAGAACTGCATACTTGATTGCACGTTATGTTGCCGTTGATCGAATTGCTTATAAATCTCAACAAAGCTATCCCTGCTATGTATAATTTCATTAATAAGTTGTTGTTGTATATCAATATCAAAGTGATGTTTTAAAATACTTAATAATTTCTCTACCTCAGTGATTGTTTTATTTTCATTACCACATTGGTATGTAATTGGACCTTTAAAGTCATATCGTGACATCATACTTTTACGATTAAAATGAGTAGATAGTATACACCCATGATATTGTATAGTTAATTGATGATTTTGAGTTGTTATTATGGTTTGTTCAGGCCAAATGCTTTCTTTGATCAATGCATTTAAAATGCGATATTGAATGTTGGTGTCCGCATTTTGCCATGCGTTTTGAATCATACGTTACTCCTCCACTTTAATTGGTCTTTGCATCATATATGCTATGAATGCAATTATAAAAGTAAATACGCCCATTACGATGAATGTATTAATAGCACCCATAACTTCTGATAAAGTTGTTAATAGTAAACTTCCTAATGGTATCATTCCTCTGTCCATCATTACGATACTTAATATTTTTCCACGATGCTCAGGTGTTATATCCTCTTGAAAGTAAATTCGATTTGACGTTCTCGCGAATTGACTAAATAAACCTACAAGTGCCATACAAATGAACATGACTATAATCTGATGTATGATGACGCCTAATAGTGCTATGCCAAATAGACAAGAACTTAAATAATACATATGAACGGTATTTAACTTTTTCAAAATCATAGGTAGTAAAAGTGTGGCTAGCATACCACCTATGGCACAAAAAGTCATTGATACGCCAAATATTTCTGAACGACCTGGAAATATATCATGTACTAATACTGGGACTAATGTCGTATATGAAAAACCTGTAGCCATTATGATTAATGAAGTAATGAATATTCTTGAAGCTTGCATATTATTCTTAAAGTATTCCCAAACAACATTAAAAGAAAACGCCTTGCCCGCTTTACTTATCTCACTTTCATTCTTGAACGTTAATGGTAAACATAAAAGTGTCGCAATGCAGTAACACGCCGTTTGAGCAAGAAAAGTAGCCGGTGCATGGTAAATAGATAAAATAAGTCCTGCAACCGCTGGACCGATTGAACGACAAATGTTGATGATGAAAGAATGATATGAAACAGCTTGACTCGTATTTAACCGACTAGATAAATCAGGTAATACAGCCTGTCTTATTGGTGTTTCTGTCGCATTAATCATACCTCTAAGTGTCGCATAAATCAGAATGATACTAATTGGTACTTTAGCTAATAGAAAAGTACAAGCACATAGTATGCCTGTCACTATAAATGAGGATGAAATAGTTATTTTAAGTAATTTCCCTCTATCAAACTTGTCTGAAATAGCGCCAGCCCAGACACTTAATAACAAAATCGGTACGAGTCGGCAAAAATTAACCAATCCTAAATAGACTGCGTTATGATAACTAGTAAGCACATACCAATTCAAGCCAATTTGTCCTATCCAATTCCCTAGAAATAATAAAAAGGAACTAGAGAAGAAAAATTTCGCCACAGTATTCCACCTACTTATTTATAATAATATTTATAATTGATAATGAATATCATTATCGATATTATGGATTATACAAATGTTTTAGATTTTTGTAAAATGAATTTGAGGTGCCATATGAATAATTTAATTTCAATACATAATAAAAACATACAGTTAACTGAGGAAGAATTAGGCGCGTTAAACTATTTAGAACAAGCGTTACCCCACTTAGTTAGCTACTTTAAAAATGAGTTACTCATTGCACGAGATAAAATCTCACAACGTTTAATTACATCACTCTACAGAGAGAATTTAGTTAACGCTCAATCAAATAGTGTCATCATGTGGTCCAATGATATCGAAGACTGTCCCATCGATGGACAACACCAAATGATGCGCGTGTATTTTCCACAAGAGGATAAATATATCTTTGCACGTATTACTGGTAAGCATGCTTTTGGACGTGTGGATGTTGAAGGCCCGTTTTATTATCGCGCTAAACATAGTAACCAATTTTGTCGTATATTGCATCCAAATGAAATATTAGCTAGCATTTTAAAAGAAAAACCAGCGTTAGATAATGAAGCAAGTTCACAATTTAAGGATGATATGGAGAATAGTGTTGCAAATATGGCGTTAGCACTTGCTTATCAAGCTTATGAGATGCAACATGCAAACGAACCATTATTGGACATTATTTTTAATGAACAAGATAGTTATTTACGTTCGGAGCAGGCTGTTATTGAAGGTCATCCGCTTCATCCTGGTGCTAAATTACGTAAAGGGCTAAATGCTAATGAAAATATTAAATATAGTTCTGAATATAATAAAGAAATTAATTTAAAATGTGTACTTATTCATCAAAGTATTGCTAAAACAGAAACGTTATCGCTTACGTATAATGATGAACTAAAATCCCACTTTCCAGAACTCTATCAACGCATTGCAAATGAATGTACTGGTTTTAGTAATCTAGATGATTATGAATTGATGATTGTCCACCCATGGCAGTTTCATAACATATTACTACATCAATACGAAGAAGAATTAAAGCATCATTTAATGATTCCATTAAACGTAGAACTGCCATATTATGCTGGATTATCATTCAGAACATTAATGCCAAAATATCCTGTAACTTTGCCACATATCAAATTATCTACTAATGTGCATATTACTGGTGAAATTAGAACTTTATCTGAACAGACCACACACAATGGTCCTTTAGTGACTCGTATTTTAAATGACATTCTAGAACAAGATGTAGATTTCACATACTATAGAACTGGTATTTTAAATGAATTTGCTGGCATTCACTTTTATAATTCAAAAGACGCTGAGGCTATACAAACAGATCGTAGTGAACAATTAGGGACCCTTTTTAGAGATAATATTTATAATCTAATAGACAATGATAGTGTGCCTATTATTCCATCGAGTTTAGTGGCTACTTATAAAAATAATGAAGAACCGCCGATAATAAGTTTAATTCAGCGCTATAAAACGAATTATGTAAAGGATAGTTTAGACGTTGCAGCACACGAATGGTTAACCGACTATATTTCTCAACTGTTGGGTATCGTCATGCCTTTATATGTGAAATATGGTATTGCATTAGAAGCACATTTACAAAATTCAATTGCAACATTTAATACTGATGGCCGATTGCGTACCATATATATTCGTGACTTTGAAGGTTTACGAATCGATGAACAACAATTAAATGAAGCTGGTTATGTGACTGAGCATTTTCACGAAAAATCTAGAATACTAACCGATTCTAAAACTACAGTATTTAATAAAGTATTTTACTCGACTGTTCAAAATCATATAGGTGAACTTATATTGACCGTTTCTAAGTTTATCGATGACGACAAATTTGAAGCTACAATATGGAATAGTGTTGGAAATATCATTCATCATATTCTAAATCAATTAACAAACGTTAACACAGATCGCATATCTCAAATTAAAAAAGTCATATTTGATGAAGTAATAGATTATAAATGCGTGACTACAATGCGTTTAGAGGATGAAGCACATCACTATACTTACATTAAAGTAAGTAATCCATTGCATAAATAAAATGACAAATCGTTTGAACAAATAAAATTGATACAAAAAACCCTTTAGGCTGTGCACACAACCTAAAGGGTTAAATTTATACTTATTGTAATCCTGATCTTTCAGAATTGTTATTGTTGTTGTTATTATTTTTTTCGTTTTTTTGTTGCCATTCTTTTTTAGTCATCACATCATCTACTTGCATGTTTACTTCTACTACTTCTAAGCCAGTGATGTATTTAACTTGTTCTTTAACTAAGTCAGTAACTTTACGGAAGATTTTTGGTGCAGATTCACCGTATTCTAAAATTACTTTTAAGTCAATTGCTGCTTGTTTTTCGCCAACTTCAACAGAAACACCTGTTGTTACGTTGTTACCACTTGAAAATGCATTAGTGAAGTTATCAGCGAAACCGCCTTTCATATCTAAGATACCTTTAACTTCACGAGCTGCGATGCCTGCGATTTTTTCAACAACTTCATCTGAAAATGTTAATTTGTTTTCGAATTGTTGTTGTTCATTTTGTTGTCTGTATTGTTCTGCTTGTTTTTGTTGTTCTTCTCTTTCTTTTTCATTAACTCCTGTTTGATTGTTATACGCTTGTTTAGCTTTGTTATTATTGTTTTCTACTGACATATTACATTCTCCTTTTATCTATATATTATTTTTTAGTCTTTTAATAATGTGTTCTCAAATAAATAGGTTAACTCCATCTATTTAAAAAATTCATGAAATCCTGTGTACGGTCTTTAATATACCCAACACCGATTCCGATTAAACATAATACGATAACTAAAATTGTTTTCCAAAATCCTAAAGTTAGGAATAAGATTGCTATAATTAAAAATGCAAAGAAACCAATGATTCGCCATTTGTAAGATTTAATAAAGTCAATGATTTGTTGACTTCCATCTTGTCCATTTTGATTATTATTATCAGCCATGTTATCCCTCCCTTACAGAACGCGTTGGCCAGCTGTTTTTTGATCTCTGACATTCACTTCAAGTTTTCTAACTGGTAATTCAGTAAAATGCTCAACATTATGTTTAATGTCTGAACGAATACTTTCAGTTAAAGACTTAACTTGTACATCATTAGGTACTAAGAAGTCAGCCTTAATATCGATATAAGATTTATTTTTCTTATTATAAAGTTTCGCAACGACGTTAGGTTGTCTTACTTGATCGTATTTAGTAATTGTATCGTAAGCTGATTTTTCGACTGCTTTACGAGATACATAAATATGACCATCATCATAATCTTTGTATAATCCTGGTTTTCTATATGTTGGTTTAAATATGCTGAATACTAATATTAAGCCTATCAATATAAGTAATGCAGCCAAACCAATTAATAGTGGTTGGAACCAATTGAATTGTAGGAAGTAGTCTTGATATTTTGTTATTCGACTATCTTTTATGTACATAAACAATAGGAATCCAACAATAGCAACTATTAATAGGCCGAGGATAAAGTTTTTTAGTCTTTTCACCTCGTACGCACCTCCTAAGTTATTGTTGAATTATTGTATACGAATTAATACCCTATAAATATTATTCAAAACATTAATTCAAAATTATTAATATAATTATTTAAATATTTATTAATTTTTTACTTTCTACAAAGAGTATTCCCAAATTTAGCACAGTGAAAACATATATTTCATTCTTATTTTTTTATTTCTTTTTGCTTCGACGTTTTATACTGCAATATATTTGGAAATTTGTTAGACGTTCTTGGATGATCTATACTTAACGATTTAAATAATGACCAAATCATTAATATTATGACAACTGAAAATGGTAAAGCTGCTATAATAAGTAAGTTTTGAATTGCTTGCGTACCACCGGTATAAATCATAATCATGGCAAATAATGCTAGTATTATACCCCAACTTACTTTGACAAAAGAAGCTGGATTAATATCACCTTTTGAACTTAACATGCCTAATACATACGTTGCTGAATCTGCTGACGTCACAAAGAAAATCATAATAACGACTAAAGTGACAATACTTAAAATAAATCCAAGTGGATAATGTTCTAAAGTAGCGAAGGTTGCTGTTTCTGTTGCTTCTTTTGCAATATTAGCAATACCTTTATCTTGTAAATACACCGCTGATGCGCCGAAAACTGCAAAGAAAAAGAAACATACAAGTGCTGGAACAAATAATACACCGAGAATAAATTCTTTAATCGTACGTCCTCTTGAAACTCTTGCTATAAAGATACCGACGAAGGGTGCCCATGATACCCACCAGGCCCAATAGAAAATAGTCCAGTTTTGAAGCCATTGGAATTTTTCTCCACCATTCATTGGAATACGTAAGCTCATATTAAAGAAATTAAAGATATAATTACCTAATCCATTTGTAAATGTGTTTAGGATATAAAGTGTTGGCCCCACTATAAATAATCCTATTAATACAATAAATGCTAATAGCATATTAACGTTGCTGAGTGTTTTAATGCCTTTGTCTATCCCAGACCACGCTGACCAAGTAAACAAAGCTGTCGCAATAATAATTAATATAACCTGAGTGCCAAAATTATTAGGGATATTAAACAGGAAATTTAAGCCTTCATTGATTTGAAGTGCTCCAAATCCAAGTGTTGCTGCAACGCCAGTAACTGTTGCAATAACAGCTAACACATCAATTGCGCCACCTAAAGGTCCCTTCATAGATTTTTCACCAAATATAGGGACTAATGTTGCACTTACTAAACCAGGATATCCTTTATGGAAACTAAAGTATGCAAAGACTAAAGCCACAATTCCATATACAGCCCATGCATGTACACCCCAATGGAAGAATGCAAATTGAAAGGCATCATTAATAGCCGTCTGACTACCTGCTTTATGTATAGGCGTTAATGTAAACGCATGACTGATCGGTTCAGAAGTAGTCCAAAATACCAATCCAATGCCCATACCAGCACTAAATAACATAGCAAACCATGATGGAAGAGAGAATTCTGGATCTTCACCTTCTTCACCAAGTGTAATCGACGCATATCTTGAAAATAATAAATACACGCAGACAAAGAATATAAGTAAAACTAGCAATAAGTAGTACCATGAGAAATGCTTCGCTATAAATGTAGTAATGTTTTGGGTTCCTATCTCTAATTGTTTAGGAAAAATAGCACCGTATATAACAAATAGTGTACAAATAGCTAATGCTCTCCAAAATACTAAACTAATCGACTTTTTTCGCATCATATACTCCTTTCAACAAATATTGTTTATTCAATTTTGGTCAAAATAAAATGACGTTTATACCTATTGCCTTTTTCAACAGGAATAAACGCCAATTATTCATATTTCTATTACAATTAAATTATTTATATATTTAAGTTATTGCGTTAAACGAATAACTAATTTACCAATCATTGAATTCGATTCTAATATTTGATGTGCTTGATATAGATTATCAGCCGTTAAGCCCTCTATTACTCTCGTTGTAGTTGGTTTATATACATGTTGCTCAATTTTCTTAGTAATATCTTCTAAGTATTCATGATGTCTAATCATATCATCCGTTTGATTCAATGGTCTTGCAAACATAAATTCATGTGAGAAAGTTAAACTTTTAGGTTTCAAAGCATTTAAATCTTGTTTATTTTGAAATGCTACTATCGTTGCAATATGACCTCTTGGCTTCACTAATTCAATCATTGTGTCATAATACATATCTGTATCGAATGTACAAAAGACGTAATCTACTAATTCAATGCCTTGCGCTTTAAATTGCTTAACTAAATCTTCTTGGTGATTGAGGACAATGTCAGCACCCATGTCCTTAGTCCAATGAATGGTTTCGTCACGTGATGCAGTCGTTATAACGTGTAGACCATAAGCCTTAGCAATTTGTGTCGCAATACTACCTACACCTCCTGCTCCATTTATGATTAACAATGATTTCCCTTTATTATCTTCAGGATTATGTGAAATGCCAAATACATCAAACAATGTCTCGGATGCAGTTATACCAGTCAATGGTAAACTTGCAGCTTGCTCGAAGCTAATGTTTTGAGGCGCCTTAGCAACTAATCTTTCATCAATGATTTGATATGTTGCGTTTGATCCATTTTGATCGGGTGAGCCAGAATAATATACAATGTCACCTTCCTCAAACATACGAACGTCGCTTCCAACTGATTCAACATAACCGACTGCGTCAAAACCTAATACACGAGGTACTTTTGATACCTCCGTCAAACGTTGTTTCGTATCTACTGGATTAACACTGATAGATTGTATTTTAACTAATAATTCATGTGCCTTTGGTTTTGGAATATCTAACGCGTACGTTTTAAATAAATTGCCTTCTGATAACTGAAATGGTTGTTCAAATCCAATTACTTTCATTGATTTAACGCCACCTTTAACTATGCTTATGTTTTAACTAAGTATAATATTATAAACAAATAGATAGCAATATAGATGGCTTCATTTTACAATACTAATACAATTTATCTAACTTATTATTACTGTTGAAAGGGGCATATTTATAATTGAAATTAAGCATTTTAGACTATGTTCCAATTTTTGAAAATAGCAATGCCCATGATGCATTTAAGCATAGTATAACGTTAGCTCAAACTGCTGAGAAATTAGGTTATACACGATTTTGGGTTGCTGAACATCATAATGTTTTTTCGGTCGCATCTAGTGCACCAGAAATTGTAATGATGATGTTACTAGAACATACGCAAACGATAAAGATTGGTAGTGGTGGCGTAATGTTACCTCATTATAGTGCTTATAAAGTGGCTGAACAATTTAAAATAATGTCAGCATGTCACCCTCACAGAATAGATATGGGTTTAGGTCGGTCACCAAGTTTTAAGCAAGTAAATGAAGCGCTTAATGAGTATAAAAACAAAAAGCCTACTCTAGACAATCAAATAGATGATTTGCGACACTACTTTAGTAACCAATATGATGAACCGCATCGATATATGTCTATATATGCAACACCTCAAATTGATGACTCACCTGATATGTTTATTTTAGGAATGAGCGAACGCAGTGCAGAATTAGCTGCGCAAAAAGGGTTACCTTTTGTAATTGCATATATGGGACAACCACAAGATAAGCTAAATCATCTTATCAGCTATTATCGACATCGATACAATCAATTGAATGACATATCAGAATCAAAGAAGCCTTATGTTATTCTGTCTACATTTGTAGTTACAGCTCAAACGTCTAATAAAGTTGCTGATTTATTAGATGCCCTACATTTATGGCTTTTGCGTATCAATTATCTCAATCAACCAAAATCTTACCCATCAATTATTACTGCGCAACACCGTCATTATACTTCGAGTGAATTAAAAAAAATTGAACAAAACAAGCGTCGTGTTATTAGTGGCCTACCTAATGAAGTACGAATAAAATTAACTCAATTAATAGAAACGTATCATGTAGATGAAATCATGATTATGCCTCACGTGTTTGGAGAAGATGCTAGACTAGAATTAATTCAACTCATCGCTAACACCTCACAATAAAATCATCGTGTCTGGCATTACAATTTGACAATTATTATTGTGACAATTTATTCCCACAAAAATTTTATAATTTCATCTGATACTTCTCTATTATGATGTAGCGCACTGTGTTGCGCTTCTTTTCCTGTATATTTAGATTCTCTATAAGTTTTAGGACTATCACCTAACAAATATTTTAAGGAGCGTGACGAACTATTTGATACACTTCCATCTGAATGTGTACCATCTTGTAAGTCACCATAAATATTTAACACTTCTATATTTTTATGATTATAACTATTTTTAAGACCTAATAATTCTTTATAATTTGCGTTCATTTTACTCGGTTTACCATTTTTATCAACAGATATTTCATTTACTTTTTCATTTAAATTTAAAACACCATTATATGTACCAGCTATGTTTACTTCTTTTTGAAGTTGAGGCAATTCATTGTCATTCCCATAATATTTCATAAAGTAAGCAAATGATAAATTCCCCATTGAATGTGCTACGAAATTATAATGCTCTATATGATATTTGTCTTTCATTTGAGTGAGTACATTTTTAATATTTTTGGCATTTTGTGCTACATCCCCATTTTTATTATCTTCAAATAATATTTTGATAATTGGATTGTTTGACCTCTTCGAGATATTGCCTCTAAACTGAACTTCTCCATTGGTTGAAACATTTGCTGTAACAACATCCTTAGTCACACCTTTAGTTACTGCTTGATTGACCATATATTTTTCGGAATGATTCGTTCCTCCATACCCATGCATAAACAATGTTGCAACCTGCTTTTGATTATTATTCTGATAATTAGATGAATGATTACGATTTGTTTGACAACCAACTATCGTAAATATCAATATGCTTATAATTAAACTAAAAATAATGGTTTTAAAAGTGCTCATAATATCATACTCCAATAGGTTTTCTATAAGTATAAATGATATTGTTATAAATATGAAAATTAAGTTAGTTAGTAAATTTAAATACGCATGTTAATGAACTAAATATAAATTGCTAATTTATTGTAGTAATAGGATTAAACTATTAATAAAGAAATAGGACAGAGATTAGCTTGATATAAGCATTTTCTCTGCCCTAATTGATTGAATATAATAGTTTTGAGGCGGAACAACGAATTTATTTTAATTTCTGTCCAGCTCTTATTTAATTTCCTTACTTTCCGCTAGTTCTTTGTACCAATATGCACTCTTCTTAGGATAACGTTCTTGTGTTTCAAAGTCGACATAAAATAGACCATATCGTTTTTCATAACCATTTGACCATGAGAAGACGTCCATTAATGACCATATGAAGTAACCTTTTACATTGGCACCATCACGAATAGCATCAGAAATGACTTCAAGATGTTTTTTCACATAATCTATACGAGCGTCATCATCTACCGTTTTACGTTCTTCATCAAATTGGTCTTTGTATCCAAGTCCATTCTCAGTAATGTAGATTTTATGATAATTTGGATAATCTTTAACTACACGCATGATTTGATCATATAATCCTTTTGGATAAATCATCCAGTCCCAATCAGGACGGGGTACGTCAACATCAAATTCACGTTGACCTACACCTTTGAGTTGATATTTAGAACCACCTTTATCACCTGTGGCATTATGCGTAATTTCAGATTCACCTTCATAACCTCTCATCCAATCACTCATGTAGTAATTGATACCTAAGAAGTCATTTAAATCTTTGGCCGCATCCAATACTTTATAATCTTCTTCTGGTATATCTAATTTACCACCATTAACAGATAAAATGTGTTGAACGCCTTCCATAGTTTCACGAGAATATTTACCAAGATAAGTTGCATCTAAGATAAATTTATTGTGAATGATATCTTCTAATTCAGCTGCTCTAACATCTTCTGGATTTGTTGGATCATAAGGGTATTTAGTTGGCAATGCGTGTACGACTCCAATTTCACCACTATAGCCATTATCCTTAAATAACTTCACAGCTTTTGCATGTGCGACCATCATGTTGTGGTGTGATTGAAACACTTTAGCAAAGTCATACTTAATTCCTGGTGGAAATTTACCCACTAAATATTGACCATCACCAATAGGCCCAATTTCATTAAATGTAGTCCAATAATTAACTTCTTCAAATTCTTCGAAACAGAATTTTGCATACTCTACAAAGTAATCGATTGTCTTACGATTTAAAAAGTCGCCATCACTATGCAATGTTTCTGGAGTATCAAAGTGGTGCAATGTTACAAATGGCTCTACATGTCTTTTATGACATTCTTTAAATAAATTATGATAGTATTCTACACCTTTAGGATTAACTTCACCATATCCTTTAGGGAATATGCGTGACCATGCAATCGAAATACGAATACCATTCACACCAAATTTTTCACTTAATTCTAAATCAATAGGATATTTATTGTAAAAATCACTTGCTGGTTCAGCTGTATACCAATAGTTTTCTTCAAGATAAGTGTCCCATGCTACACGACCTTTTCCATCTGTTTTAGTCGCGCCTTCTGCTTGATAAGCCGCTGTCGCACCACCGAATATAAAATCTTCTGGTAATTTTTTCATTATACTTTCATCTCCTAATTATTTTTCAAATTGTTGTTGAACGAAGTCTAATGCTGCTTTGCCATCTCGAGTTAAATTAATATATTCAACACCCTGTGTTTTAGCTAATTTAATACCTAGTCGATCTGTATCTTGCTTAATGTCTTCATAATTTGAAGCAACTTGAGGCGCTAAAATAATTAATTGATAATCTTTCATAATATCCATATGCGCACCATAACCGCCTGCTGCTGCTTTAACAGGAACATTATAGTCTTCAGCTGCTTTATTTAAAGCGTTAGCTAATAAACCACTAGTTCCTCCACCAGCACATAGAACAAGTACATTGGTTTGTTCTGTGATGTTACTTTGTTGCGTTTCATTCTTATTGAATGCTTCATCTTGACCTGTTTGAGAATGACTTGTATCAGTCGCACCAGCTGATGCTAGGATGGCATCTGCTTTTTTAGTATCAAAGTTTGCTGCTACTTTGTTTTGCAACTCATTATTAGCAGTTTTATTTCCTAATTCTTCTTCTAAAATTTGTTCATCATACACTTTTACAAATGGGTAGTAAATAATTACATCTACTACAATTAAGACGATAGCAAGTACAAATGACCAAAATGCAAAACCAGTACCCATCACGATACCTAATGGACCTGGTGTAGTCCATGGTAAGAAGATACTAAAACTGTTCATTCCTAATACATCTACGAAGAACTTAAAGATCCATACGTTTGCAATTGGGGCAAAGATAAACGGAATAAAGAACACTGGGTTTAACACTAATGGTGCACCAAATAAAATTGGTTCATTGACACCAAAGAATGTAGGTACTACAGATGCTCTACCAATCGCTTTATTACGTTTCGATTTAGTTAGCCACATAAACATAAATGGCACGACTAACGTTGCACCAGTTCCCCCCATAGTAACAACGAACATTTGAGTACCTGGTGTAATAACGTTATTAGCATGTTCTCCAGCTTGAATTAAATGTAAGTTCGCTTCTAAGTTAGCATACGTGATAGCTGCTATAGCTGGTTCTACGATTGACGGACCGTGAATACCAACGAACCAGAAGAATGCAAAGGCACCAAAGATAATAGTTACACCAACCCAACCATCTGCTGCAGTAAACAATGGTTCAAATAATTTTAATACACCATTGGCTACATTCGTATGTACAGTAGCTCTCACAATTAAATCTAACGCATATAAAATAATGATTACTGCTGATAGAGGAAATATATCTTTGAACACTTGCGAAATGTTAGGTGGAACTTCTTTCGGCATTTTGATTGTAATATCACGTTTGATAAAGAAGTTATATACAATCACAGTAATAAATGCTGATAGAAATGCTGTTAATAAACCTTTCGTTCCCATAAATCCACTTAAGAATCCACCATCTTTTGCAGGATCCGCTGCTAGGAATAAAAAGCCACACATTGCTGCCATCATAGTTGAGATAAAGTTAATTTGATTTGTTTTATCCAATTTCCGGTTAAACGAATCAGTCAATGATTTAGCAGTCGTACCTGCTACTATAAAACCAACAATGCCCATCGTATAGTTGTATGGTTTCATTAGAATTCCTTCCATTGTTTTACTCCATGTGAAACCAAACACGTTAGGAACATAGGTAACTAAAATAAAGATACTAGAGAATAAGATAATTGGGATTGCTGCGATAAATCCATCACGAATAGCTCTTAAATAAATATTACGAGATATTTTTTCAAAGAACGGTTTTCCTTTCTCAATCCAAGCAATTAATTTGTTCATAGCATTCAACTCTCTCTTCTATATAATTCTAATAGATGTTTCATTAAATCTTTTAATAGTAGTGTTGTCATTAAATGGTCTTGACCGTGCATCATTGTAACGCTATATGCGATATCTTCGCCTTGTGCTTCCTTAGCTAACAAACTTGTTTGCGCTTTATGTGCATTTGCAATACATTCGTTTGCTTCTTCAGTTAATTGGTCTGCTTTATCTAACTCACCATTTTTAGCTGCAGTTAATGCCTCTAATAATTTTGAACGTGCATCTCCAGCATATGCTACAATTTCAAACCCTAGTAATTGCACTTCTTCTCTATTCATTATGATGTGCCCCCTTTAAATGATTTATTTTGATTTCCATGATGTTGCAGTTGATTCTAATACTTTATTAAGATCATCAATATTTTTGAATCCAGTAGTGCGTAACCATTTACGTGCAGCTGCTTCGCCTTCTTCGATATACACTTTTACTGCACCTGACCAAGTAGCACGTCCACAAAGTACACCATTAAATTTCGCACCAGCTTCATGTGCAAATTTCAATGTTTCTTGGAATAATTCTGCAGAAACACCAGCACTTAAATAGATATATGGTAAATGTGTTGAACCTTCTTGATCACGGAAATGTTGCGCCGCTTCTTCTTTGCTATAAACAACTTCACCTTCTGTAAATCCTTCTACAAAGTTCATATTTACCGGTACTTCAACTTTAAGTACATCTACATTAAATCGTTCTTCGGAAAATAATTTCATAGCTTCATTGACTTTACGAGGTTTTACTTTCGCGAATTCAGCACTTTTATTATCCGGAATATTATCATCATAAGTAAGTACTTCTAGGAAGAATGGGATACTTCTGCTACACACTCAGATCCGATTCTTTCAATATATGCTTTCTTTTGAATATTAATGTCTTCTGAATCATCAACATCATAGTAAAGTAAAAATTTAACCGCATTAGCGCCTTGTTCTTTTAAACGTTTTGCTGACCATTCAACTAGGCAGTCTGGTAAACGTCCTTTAGCATTTACGTCATAACCTGTTTTTTCGTAGGCTAATAATAATCCACAGTCTTTGTTACGCGCTTCAGATGCTGGAAGACCATATTCAGGGTCTAATAAAATTGACGAAGCATATTGTGTTAATTCTTCAGATACTAATACTTTTAGTTGTTCAATTTGTTCAACAGTTGGTTCTTCTGTTTGATGCTCAGCCATCATTCTTTTCAAAGCACCACGTTGGTCAAACGCTAAAGCTGAGATAACGCCTTCTTGATTACTCAATTGCTCTATTGATGCTAATTTTTGTTGTGATTTAGTCATTAATTACACCTCTATAACTTCAATTTGTTGGAATATTTCGTCAAATTTATGTACATCAATATGTCCAGTTTGACTTTCCATTGCATTTAATATTCCAAATGCATTGGCTTTTTTTAATAGTACGTCATCCTCATCTTGATGAATTAAACCTGATGCAATACCTGCTACAGTTGAATCACCTGATCCAACAGGATTCACCACATCTATGCGAGGAATATTTACTTTATAGTAGTTGTTATGATGTTTGGCGAATGCACCTTCGCTTCCTAGTGAAACGATAATCCACGCTATACCATCAAATATGGGTTGATTAACTGCATCTTTTAGACACTCAATTTCTGAGGTTACTTTCGTTTGTAACAATTGTGCCAACTCATCGATGTTAGGTTTGATTACAGTTGGTTTATAATCACTTAGCAAAACATCTAACAAAGATTGACCTGAACTATCTAAGATAGTCAATTTCTGATGCTGTTCGGCTAACTGAATTAAATCGGCATAATAATCCGACTTCAATCCTCTTGGTAAGCTACCAGACATCGCAATGACGTTAGCTTTTGTTAATAATTTGGCCAAATGCGTTTTAAATTCTGACGCTTCTAGCTCAGTGATTGAAGATCCTTGTTCAAGAATCTCAGTCTGTTGTCCCTCATGAAGAATAGCAATACAATTTCGTGTTTCTTCATTAATCTTAAAAAAGTGATGATTAATTTGATTGGCGTTCAATTGCTGCTCTATAAATTCGCCCAACTTGCCACCTAAGAAACCACTTGCTGTCACATCTTCACCATATTCTGATAAAACACGAGTTACATTTAACCCTTTGCCTCCCGCAGTTTTTATCGTGTTATTAACACGATTCACTGTATCAAGACTAAAATGGTCTAGAGAATATGAAATATCTATCGAAGGATTTAGTGTTAACGTTAGAATCATAGATTGTCACCCTTAATCGTGATATTCACCTTTGTCCCATTTTTCTAAAAATTCATCGAAGAAATGAGGATCAGCTTGTTTATCATTATGTGCTTCTAAATGCTCAATTTTAGCTATTAATTTTTTATTCTCTTCGCTTGGTTTATATTCCGCTTTGATGAAAGCATCTACAATATCAAAAATGAATAATTCACCTACGATTTTTCCACCAAAACTAACAACATTCGCATTTAATTCCTCTTTTGAATAAAGCGCTGTTGTCATATCACGAACTAAAGCAGTACGTACGCCTGGCACTTTGTTAGCAGCGTTACTAATACCAACACCTGTTCCACAAATACATACACCTAAATCCGCTTCACCGCTTGTTACAGCTTCACCCACTTTTTTACCAAAAATTGGATAGTGTGTTCTTGTAAAATCGTATGTTCCTACATCAATTACTTCATGTCCTTGTTCTTTTAAATGTTTTGAAACTGCCATTTTTGTGTCTGTTACAATATGATCGCAACCAATAGCTATTTTCATTTTAAAGTCCTCCTATTTAGCACATTTTATTTAACATATCTACACGGATTTGATGACGACCACCGTCATAGTGTCCATTTACAAATTCTTTAGCAACATGCTTAGCAAGCATATCTCCAACAATTTCTGAACCCATCGTAATCATGCGAGCATTATTATGACCACGTGTCATATAAGCAGATCTTTCATCTGAAACTTCTGCTGCAACCATTCCTTTGATTTTAGTAGCGACCATGAAACTTCCTGCGCCATAAGCATCAATTGCAATGCCTAAATTCTCATCATTCTTTTGAACTTCTTGCGCAACGGCTAATGTTGAATCAACAAAGTCAACATCTTTGCCTTCTGTTACATCTAATACTTCATGATTATTCTCTTTTAAAAATGCTTTGACTACTTCTTTGAGTCGTTTACCGTCTACATCTGAACCAATAATAACTGTCATAACCATTCTCCTTTAATAAATTGATTCACATATATGTGTCTATCTTTATATTGTGAAAAAGCGCTTTCAACTCTTTATGTTTAAATTATAAACATAAATAAACAAATAATCAACATTAAATGTTTGAATATTGTTTGATAATTAGTTGTTTTAAACAAAATTGTTTTGTTTTATGTTTATTTATCTTTTTGAAATATAAAAAAGCCTAATATTGTTTAATTTCAAACAATATCAGACTTAAAGTGTAATTTACTCAATCACTTCAGTATGTAATTTTAATTTCTCTATGTTATCAACATCGACCTTATCAATTATGACTGCAGTTAAATCGTCTAACCTACACAATTGGGTAAAGTCTTCTTTCCCTAATTTTGATGAGTCTATTAGTAAGTACTTTTCAACTGATCGCTCTAAAGCCAATTGTTGGGTATACGCTTCATCGACTGTTGATGTAAGAACATCTGCATCTTTAATGCCATTACAACTAAAAAACATTTTGCTAAAACGTTTTGTTTTAAGCAGTGCATTGGCCATTTCACCTACAAATGACTCGGTTAACGCCCTCATTTCCCCACCAAGTAAATAAACTTTAAAATCAATTGATCTTTTTTCAAACAATATTTTAAACACTGGGAAACAATTTGTAATAACTGTTAGTGATTTTAACTCCATGATTTCGGCTAAACATTCTATTGTCGTACCAGGTCCAAGAAAAATCGTATCGTTTTCTTCGATTAAATGAATGGCTTTTCGTGCAACGTTTCGTTTTTCTTCTATATTGTGTGTGTGTTTCTCTTGATGTGACTTCTCTTTAAATTGAAACATAGCATTACTTCTTGCGCCCCCATGAATTTTGGTAAGTAATCCTTTTTCTTCAAGTTCAGCTAAATCACGTCTTACTGTCATATCCGATACATTTAATTCTTCTACAATCTCATTAGTTCTAACAGTGCCTCTTTGATTTACGAGTTTAGTTATTTCATCTAAACGATCGTATTTATTCATTCAACTCTTCACTTCCCACATCACATTTTCAAGTAAATGATATACATTGGATACTTGAATTTATTAAAATTAATTCGCACATTTTAATTTTATACTATAAATCAAGTGAACTCTAACATTTTTATCAATGCACTTACATTTAAATCTTATATTTAGAAAGCAATTTCTAGAAAGTATATCTGATAGTATGTTGTAATAAGTATATAAGTAATATTAAATATAATTCTATCAAAAGTTAGAATCAATTTGTGTATATGGAGTGTTTTGAATGAGTAATAAGATCGAAAAGTTAAAAGAAATTGTAGATAAATCAAATCATATTGTCTTCTTCACTGGCGCTGGTGTTTCTGTTGCAAGTGGTATTCCTGATTTCCGCTCTATGGGAGGATTATTTGATGAAATATCCAAAGATGGCTATTCTCCAGAATATTTATTAAGTATTGACCATCTTAATGATAATAAAGAAAGCTTTATTGATTTTTATCATAAGCGTTTACTTGTAGCTGATAAAAAACCTAATATTGTTCATGAATGGATTGCAGAGTTAGAAAAAGAAGGTAAATCTTTGGGTGTCATCACTCAAAACATTGATGGCTTACATGAAGACGCAGGAAGTCAACATATCGATGAAATTCATGGCACACTCAATCGATTCTATTGTATTAAGTGTGGTGAGGAATACACAAAATCTTATGTCATGGATCATGAATTAAGATATTGTGAATCATGTGGTGAGGTAATCAGACCTGACATCGTACTATACGGTGAAATGTTAGACCAACCAACTGTTTTTCGTGCGCTTGATAAAATCCAAAAGGCTGACACTGTCATCGTATTAGGTTCATCACTTGTAGTACAACCAGCAGCTGGATTCATCTCAAACTTTACTGGTGATCATTTAGTTATCATTAATCGAGATAAAACACCATACGATAGAAAAGCAGACTTAGTCATTCATAATGATATGACAGAAGTCGTCGAAGAAGTATTTAAAAAGTAAAAAGATAATTCAAAGAGGCTGGGACATAAATAATATAATGAAGCTATTTTTGCAAATTCGCGGTAGCTGACTGAACTGAGAAGGCGCTTAAATCAAGCTTTTCTCAGTTCTAGTCATCCTTGCGGGCGGGGCCCCAGCACAGAGAATTTCTTAAAGAAATTCTACAAGCAAAGCAAGTTGGGAGAGGGACAACGAATTTAAAAAGAATTCTATCCCACTCCCTTTTATGCATATAAAAAAGCACTTCTCAAAATTGAGAAGTGCTTTACTCGTTCTATTGGAACACAACTTGCTGACGCAATTTGCGTACCAAATCTGTAAGCGAATAAATTCGCAACAGCTTTGGCAATTAACGTTTTGAGAATTGTGGAGAACGACGTGCTTTTTTAAGACCTGGTTTTTTACGTTCTTTCATACGTGGGTCACGAGTTAATAGACCTGCGCGTTTTAATGAACCTCTGTATTCAGGATCTGCTTCTAATAATGCACGTGCGATTCCGTGACGGATAGCTTGTGCTTGTCCAGTGAAACCACCACCGTGTACGTTAACTAATACATCATAGTTACCTTTAGTTTCTGTAACATCAAATGGTTGGTTTAAGTCTAAGATTAATGATTCGAATGGTAAGTACTCACGTACGTCACGTTCGTTAACTGTAATATTACCTTCACCTGGTACTAAACGTACACGTGCTACTGAGTTTTTACGACGGCCTGTGCCTCTATATTCAACTTGTGCCAATGTCATTTCCTCCTTCTAATTAACCACGTAACTCGTAGTTTTCTGGTTGTTGTGCAGCGTGTGGATGTTCAGCGCCACCATATACAAATAATTTTTTACCTTGTTTTTCACCTAAACGTGAACTTGGTAACATACCTTTGATTGATGTTTCAAGTAAACGTTCTGGGTTATTACGTTTTAATTCACCAGCAGTAACTGATTTGATACCACCTGGGTGATTTGAGTGACGGTAATAGATTTTATCTGATTCTTTTTTACCAGTTAATTCGATTTTAGCAGCGTTGATGATGATTACATAATCACCTGTGTCAACGTGTGGTGTGTAAGTTACTTTATTTTTACCGCGTAAGATAGATGCTACTTCAGATGATAAACGACCTAATGTTTGGCCTTCAGCATCAATAACATACCATTTGCGCTCAATGTTTGATTCATTTGCCATAAATGTTTGACGCATAATAATTGTCCTCCTAAAAATAAATGCTTCGTTTTAGATTACAGGTACGTATCGCAGTCGAACCTACGAACGAGGCCTGCAATCTATTCATTCTGTTACGATTTCAAAGCGTAAATGTTCATTTATTTTATTCCTGTATAATTTGCTTATATATCTTGTAACACAATAAGTTTCCGGGGCTTATCATGGGGTGGATATAAAACAATACCGTTAACTATGTTATATTTTATAGCTCCGTTTGTCAATGCAATTTAATCATTTTGTAGTGATTTTTTACGATGAATTTTAATATTATCTCCAAAGTCTGTTGTTAAGCCTTTCTCTGAGAGATATATCTTCTCTAAATAAAGCCCTTCTGCCGGAGCAGTAAACGGTACATTATCTCTATTTTTTTCATTTAATAATGTCGGTACTTCATTAGGGTTACGCTTACCTTTTCCAACTTCAATTAAAAACGCTACTAACACGCGAACCATATTATATAAGAAGCCGGATCCAGTCACTACATAATCAAAGCCCTCATCGGTTATGATGATTTCACTTTGATACAACGTTCGCACTTTACTTTCAACTTCAGTCTTTTGAGAACAAAATCCTGTAAAATCGTGTGTTCCAATAAAATGCTTCGCAGCTTCGTTCATTTTAGAATAATCTAAATCTTCTTTGATAAATGTCTTTAGCCCACTTTCAAAAGGATTACGATGAGATCCTTGATAGACTCTATAACGATATCGTTTACCAACACAGTCGTAACGACAATGAAATTGATAATCGACGTGTTGGACATCATTCACATATATATCGTCTGGTAACGCACGATTCATCGCATACTTCCATTGCTTAGGTTCAATGTTTAATTCAGTATCAAAGTGAAAAAACTGTTCATATGCATGCACACCTCTGTCAGTGCGACTAGAAGGATGAATTCGGACATGGCGGCGATGCATACGCTTTAATATTTTTTCGAATTGTTGCTGGACCGTTCTTCCTTGTTGCTGAATTTGGAAGCCCAGAAATTGACTTCCTTGATAAGAAATATTAACGAGTATACGCACTGTATTACACTCCAATGTATTTTAATACGAATAATACGACAGCTATGGGAATGAAACTGATTAAGCACATCGTATCAGCCATTCGCCATTGTAATTTTCTATAACTTGTTCGCTTTACATTTGCATCATAACCACGCACTTCCATAGCAATGGCTAACTCCTCAGCCCTTTGAAAAGCTGAAATAAATAACGGAATCATTAAAGGTATAAATGCTTTAATACGTGTCATTAGTCCACCTGAACTCAACTCAGAACCACGTGATTTTTGAGCTAATATAATTTTATCTAATTCATCCATTAATGTTGGAATAAATCTTAATGCGATTGACATAATCATACTTAGTTGATGTACAGGTATCTTAAACCATTTTAATGGAGTTAATAATTTTTCAAAAGCATCTGTCAAATCAATTGGACTTGTAGATAAAGTCATTATCGTTGCAACCATCACGATAGTAATCAGACGTAATGATATAAATATACCTTCTAGTATGCCGGCACTATCAATTTTTATGATTCCGTAATCTACTAGTCGCGTGCCACCATGTGTGAAAAAGATATGCATTGCAAATGTAAATAACGTAAAGATAAATATCGGTGTCAAACCTTTAATTAGGAACCAAAATTTAATCTTCGCTAAAAACATAAATACTAATATTAATAATATAATCCAACCAAACGTTGCAAATGAATGTGCAAAAAAGATTAGAATAATAAACATAAATACAAATAAGACCTTAGCCCGTGGATCTAGATGGTGAATAACTGAGTTATTAGGCAAGTATCTACCTATAATTAATTTATTCTTCATGTTGTTGACACTCCTGATACATCTTTACAAATTCATCTTCTGATAATGCGATTGTCTTAAATTCAATGCCGTGTTTGATTTCAATATCACGTTGTAATTGGACGACATCTGGTAATGCTATATGCCATTCTTCTAATCGGTTCACTTGTCTGAACAGTTCCTTAGGTGTCACTTGTTCAACAATATTGCCATTATTCATCACGATAATCTCTTCAGCGTATTTTGCAACTTCATTCATATCATGAGACACAAGGATGATTGTTTTATTTTGCTTTATTTGTATTTCTTTAAATAACGCCATCACTTGTTGACGACTTTTTGGATCTAAACCAGCTGTAGGTTCATCTAACACAATCACATCTGGGTCCATAGCTAATATTGAAACAATTGCAATTTTACGCATCTGTCCCCCCGACATTTGAAAGGGTGACAGTGACATAACATTTCTTGGAAAACCTAACTCTAATAATAAATCAAACGCTCTTTCCTTCACTTCTTCAACATTCATGCCAAAGTTCTTAGGTCCAAACTCGATTTCTCTTTCAATATTGTCCTCAAACAATTGTGATTCAGGAAATTGAAACACTAGGCCAACTTTTTGTCGTATAGGCCTAATCAACTTATCTTTAGTCTTTGCTGTAATTGTCAGTTGATCATGCTCTATATAACCGTTTGTTGGTTTTAGTAACCCATTAAAATGTTGAATTAAGGTTGATTTTCCACTTCCAGTTTGTCCTACAATAGCGTAGTACTTTCCTTGTTCAATCGTTAAATTAATATGTTCTAATGCATTATACTCATAAGGTGTGCCTCGTTGATAGGTATAAGCAACATCATTAAACTTAATTATCATAGCTTTTCTACCAACCCTTCATATGTTATGAACTGATCATCAAATCCTAGCAATTGATTCATTTTCATTGAAAAAGGTAAATCTAGACCAAGTTCTTGTAACATATGTATATCTTTGAAAATTGCTTTAGGGCTACCTTCTTTATAAACTGTTCCGTGATTCATCACAATCACATGATCTCCTTCAAGTGCTTCAGTTAAATCATGTGTAATAGATATAATTGTCACATCTTTCGTTGCTTTAACATCTTGAATCAAGCTTAATAATGATTTTTTAGCTTGAGGATCCAGCATAGACGTCGCTTCATCTAAAATAATCACGGTTGGGCTTAATGCTAACACGCCTGCAATAGCGACACGTTGTTTTTGACCACCTGATAGTGAATGTGGCTCATAGTCAGCATAATCAGTCATTCCAACATCACTAATCGCCCGAGCAACGATGACTTTCATTTTTTCTGTGGGAACAGAATGATTTTCCAAACCGAAGGCAACATCATATTTAACAATTGAACCTACAAATTGGTTCTCAGGGTTTTGAAAGACAATGCCTATGTGTTCACGTATATTTTTAAACTCCTCGTTAATAATCGGTGATTGATTAAAATATACCGTACCATTCGTAGCCGTTTCAATACCAACAATGAGTTTAGCAATTGTAGATTTTCCAGAGCCATTGTGACCAACTATAGAAGTCCATTTATTTTTAGGGATTTGAAAGGATACATCGCTCAGTGTGAAGGCTGCATCGCCTTGATATTGAAAATCGATATGCTTAAGTTCAATAATATTTGTATGATTTGCCTCCACTAGAATCCCTCCTAAAAATTTGTACTCTTATAGTTTACATGAATATGATTATCATGTATATGAAACTTTGTTTCATTTCTGAATATAAAAAGAGGACCGGATAGAATTCTTATTGAATTCAATATCCCGCCTCTCTAAGGTTGACTATAGTCATTCGCATTTAATTGAGCCATCTCAATTTAGTCAACTACTGTGAATTTGCAGTCAAATATTAAAAGTTCGTATCTCATCATATAAGAACATTTTAAATCATTGGTTGCTGATATGCGCTATTAAAATAAAAAAGCGCGCACCCCATCATATTTTAGTTGAGTTCACGCTTTGAAATTTATTTAATTGATGGGGCACTCTGAGCTAGACAATATTTGTATGTGGCAAACATTATCGTTGCACTCATTTGCTTTACATATAAGTAGTTAGTGTATTTATATCTTGAATTAATCTACTAATTCGATGATAACTGATTCAGCACCGTCTCCGCGACGAGGACCTACTTTAAGAATACGAGTGTAACCACCTTGACGTTCTGTATAACGTTCAGCAATTTCACCGAATAATTTTTGAAGTGCAGTTTGTGTCGTTTCATCTTCGTTTAAGATTTCAACATTACGTAATGTTTTAGCAGCATTACGACGAGAAGCTAAATCTCCTTTTTTACCTAAAGTGATTAATTTCTCAACAACACTACGAACTTCTTTTGCACGAGCTTCTGTAGTTTCAATACGTTCACTAACGATAAGTGAAGTAGCTAAGTCACGTAACATAGCTTTACGTTGATCAGAAGTACGACCTAATTTTCTGTAACCCATGAGTTGACCTCCTTTAACTTATTAATCTTCTTTTCTTAATCCTAATCCTAAATCTTCTAATTTATATTTAACTTCTTCTAGAGATTTACGACCTAAATTACGAACTTTCATCATATCAGCTTCAGATTTATCAGCTAACTCTTGAACTGAATTGATTCCTGCACGTTTTAAACAGTTGTATGAACGTACTGATAAGTCTAATTCTTCAATAGACATTTCAAGTACTTTTTCTTTTTGATCTTCTTCTTTTTCAATCATGATTTCAGCATTTTGTGCTTCATCTGTAAGACCTACAAAAATATTTAAATGTTCAGTCAAAATCTTAGCAGCTAATGATACTGACTCTTGTGGAGTGATTGAACCATTAGTCCAAACATCTAAAGTTAATTTATCAAAATCACTACTTTGACCGACACGTGTATTTTCAACTGTATAGTTAACACGTTCAACTGGTGAGTATAGTGAATCAACAGGAATTACACCGATTGGTAAATCACTAGTATTATTTTGTTCTGCTAATGCGTAACCTCTACCCTTGTTAGCAACAAGACGAATTTTTAAATGTCCACCTTTAGACACTGTTGCGATTTTAAGTTCTGGATTTAGAACTTCCACATCACTATCATGAGTAATGTCACTTGCAGTAACTTCGCCTTCATCTCGAACATCGATTTCTAATGTTTTATCTTCTTCAGAATAGATTTTAAGTGCTAATTTTTTGATGTTCATAATGATAGTAGAAACATCTTCAACAACATTATCTATAGCTGAGAACTCGTGTAAAACACCTTCAATTTCAATGTACTTAACGGCTGCACCTGGTAATGAAGATAGTAGGATACGACGTAAGGAGTTTCCTAGTGTAGTACCGTAGCCACGTTCTAGTGGTTCAACAACGAACTTACCGAATTTAGCATCTTCACTAATTTCAATTGTCTCAATTCTAGGTTTTTCAATTTCTATCATTTACAAAAATCCTCCTTAATTACGTCGACTTAATTTTAAACTGTTTCGCTCAGTGATCTGTAACAATAACAATCTATTAAAAATTAGACGCGACGACGTTTTGGTGGACGACAACCGTTATGTGGTACTGGAGTAACGTCTCTGATTGCAGTTACTTCTAGACCAGCTGATTGTAATGCACGGATAGCTGATTCACGACCTGGTCCAGGTCCTTTTACTGTTACTTCAACAGTTTTTAAACCATGTTCCATTGCTGATTTTGATGCAGTTTCAGAAGCCATTTGCGCTGCGAATGGAGTTGATTTTTTAGATCCTTTGAAACCTAATGCACCAGCTGATGACCAAGATAAAGCATTACCAAATTCATCAGTGATAGTTACGATTGTATTATTGAATGTTGAACGGATGTGAGCCACACCATTTTCAATATTCTTTTTAACTCTACGTTTACGAGATACTTGTTTACGTGCCATTTATATTTTGCCTCCTTTACCTATTATTTTTTCTTGTTAGCTACAGTTTTAACTGGGCCTTTACGCGTACGTGCGTTGTTTTTAGTTTTTTGACCGCGAACTGGTAAACCACGACGATGACGGATACCACGGTATGATGAAATTTCCATTAAACGTTTAATGTTTAAGTTTTGTTCACGACGTAAGTCACCTTCAACTTTATAACTGTCAACAACTTCACGAATACGACCTAATTCGTCATCTGTTAAATCTTTTACACGTGTGTCTGCTGATACGTTAGCTTCTTCAACGATTTTTTTAGCTGTTGAAGTACCAATACCATATACATATGTTAATGAAATAACGATACGTTTTTCACGTGGAATATCTACTCCTGCAATACGTGCCATATATATTTACACCTCTCTTTTATTAACCTTGTCTTTGTTTGTGCTTAGGATTGTCACAAATTACCATTACTTTACCTTTACGTTTAATGACTTTACATTTTTCGCAAATTGGTTTAACTGATGGTCTTACTTTCATTTTTATACCTCCCTATATTATGGAGTGACGATTATTTATAACGATAAGTAATTCTACCGCGTGATAAATCATACGGAGACATTTCTACAGTTACTTTGTCGCCAGGTAGAATACGAATATAATTCATTCTAATTTTACCACTCACGTGCGCTAAAATTTCATGACCATTTTCTAATTCTACTTTAAACATAGCATTTGGTAAAGTATCTAATACTGTACCTTCTAATTCAATTACATCTTGTTTCGCCATTGATTAACTTCCCCCTTTTTACAATAGTAAGGTAATCGTCAATAGACAACTTCAACGATACGAATCTAATATAGTGACTAGTTATAATAAGTTTAACAAAATGCGGGAATTATTATCGTCATTCGACACTCAGAAAATTAATTCTTGCCAGAGAAACCTAATCAAATTCACATAAACCTAGACCGTATTAAGTTGATCTATTTTAATTGATCTAAGATATCAATGACATCTTTGGTTACATCGTCAATATCTTTCGCGCCATCAATGTTTTTAAGCACACCTTTTTCATTATAGTACTCTAAAATAGGTTTAGACTGCTTAACATTAACGTTTAAGCGATTAGATACTGTTTCAGGATTATCATCTTCACGTTGATAAAGTTTTCCACCATCGATATCACAAATACCATCAACCTTTGGAGGATTAAATACAAGATGATAAGTCGTACCACATTTCTCACAGATACGACGACCTGTAAGACGATTCATCAATTCTTCCTCAGGAACTTCGATGTTTATAACCGCATCAATGTTTCTACCAAGCTCAGACATAATTTCATTTAATGCCTCAGCTTGATCGATTGTTCTTGGGAAGCCATCTAATAAGAATCCTTTTTTTGCATCGTCTTCAGATATTCTTTCTTTAACGATACCTACAGTAACTTCATCAGGGACTAATTCTCCACGATCCATGTAAGATTTAGCTTCTTTTCCTAAATCTGTTTCATCTTTAATCGCTTTTCTGAACATGTCACCAGTAGATATATGTGGTATTGGGAATTTCTTAACAATTTCACTCGCTTGAGTACCTTTACCTGCGCCAGGTAAACCCATTAAAATGATATTCATAAATTGCCCTCCTACAAATTATCTACCACCAAAGCCTTTATATTCTTTTTGACTCACTTGAGCTTCAAGTGATTTCATAGTTTCAATTGCTACACCAATTACGATTAATAAGCTTGTACCACCAATTTGAATCGATTGAGGTAAACTCATAAACTTAGTTGCTAGAATTGGTAATATCGCAATGACTGCTAAGAAAATAGAGCCGACAAAAGTTAAGCGATAAAGTACTTTAGTAATATATTTTTTAGTTTGATCGCCAGGTCTGATACCTGGAACGTAACTACCTTGTTTCTTCAAGTTGTCAGCCATTTTTTCAGGATTAACTTGAACAAAGGCATAGAAATACGTAAATGCAATAATTAGAATTACATAAACAATCATGCCGTAAGTGTTTGAAGGGTTAGCATATTCAGATATAGTTTGCGCCCAATCAGCTTTAGGGAAGAACAGTGTTAATGTTCTTGGCAATAAGAAAAATGCCATCGCAAAGATTACTGGAATTACCCCTGCAGAGTTAACTTTTAAAGGTAGATATGTTGCTTGGGATCCTAATCTTTGTGCAGATTGTTTTTTAGCGTATTGGATAGGAATTTTACGTTTTGCTTCTAGTACATAAATCGCACCAATTGTAAGTAAAACTAATCCTACAATTAAGCCAATCACTTTTAACCATGCCAACGTTGTATCATCATTACCAACAAATGCTTGTTGCACAAATTGGATAATTGATGACGGCAATGTTGATAAGATACCTGCAAAGATAATGATAGAAATACCATTACCCACACCAAATTGAGTGATTTGGTCACCAAGCCAAATTAGAAATGCTGTTCCTGCTGTTAAAACAACGGCAATCAATAAATAACTCATTACAGATTGGTGAATAATTAATTTACCACCTAAATAGTTATTAAATTGGAATGCCATACCAATTGACTGTATAAAAGCCAAAATGATAGCGAAATAACGTGTTACATTGCTAAGCTTTCTTTTACCTACTTCACCTTGTTTCGCCCATTCAGAGAATTTCGGAACAATATCCATTTGTAATAATTGCATTACGATAGATGCAGTGATGTAGGGCATAATGCCCATAGCAAATATTGAAAAGTTCTTTAAGGCTCCGCCACCAAACGTATTAAGAAGAGCGGCGACTCCTTGATCAGAACCTTGTTGTTCAAAAGGCTCAGGGTTAACACCTGGAGCCGGAATGTAAGTTCCTATTTTGAATATAATTAACATTGCTAAGGTAAAGAAAATCTTGTTTCGAACTTCTTTAGTTTTAAAGAAGCTCACAAGCGTTTGAAACATTAGATCACCTCGTGTGCTCCACCTTTTGCATCAATTGCTTCTGCTGCTGAAGCTGAGAATTTGTGAGCTTTCACTGTCAATTTTTTATCAAGTGAGCCGTTACCTAGTACTTTAATACCAGATTTTTCATTCTTAACTACACCAGTTTCAACTAATAAAGCTGGAGTTACTTCAGTACCATCTTCAAATTTATTAAGTTGGTCTAAGTTAACAATAGCATATTCTTTACGATTAATGTTAGTGAAACCACGTTTTGGTAAACGACGGAATAAAGGTAATTGTCCACCTTCAAATCCTGGTCTTACGCCACCACCTGAACGTGCTTTTTGACCTTTTTGTCCGCGACCACTAGTTTTACCATTACCAGAACCAGCACCACGGCCAACACGGTTACGTACACGACGTGAACCTTCAGCTGCTTTTAACTCATGTAATTTCATTATATAGGCACCTCCTTAATTATTTTTCTTCTACTGTCAATAAGTGTCTAACTTTGTTGATTTGCCCACGGATTGCAGGGTTATCTTCAACTACTACTGAACTATTAGTCTTTTTAAGACCTAAAGCTTCAACAGTTTTACGTTGTGTTTCAGGACGACCAATAACACTACGAGTGAGGGTAATTTGTAATTTAGCCATTATCTATTTTCCCTCCTTAATTATATAATTCTTCTACTGATTTGCCGCGTAATTTAGCAACATCTTCAGCATTTTTAAGGTTTTGTAAACCATTGATAGTAGCACGAACCATATTGATTGGTGTGTTAGATCCTAATGATTTACTTAAGATATCAGTGATACCTGCTAATTCTAATACGGCACGAACTGGACCACCAGCGATTACCCCTGTACCAGGTGCAGCTGGTTTCATGAATACGCTACCTGAACCGTAACGACCAGTGATAGTGTGAGGAGTAGTTCCTTCAACACGTGGAACAACTACTAAATCTTTTTTAGCTGCTTCGACAGCTTTTTTGATAGCTTCTGGTACCTCTTGTGCTTTACCAGTACCGAAACCTACACGACCATTTTTGTCTCCAACTACTACTAATGCAGTGAAACGGAAACGACGTCCACCTTTAACAACTTTAGCAACACGATTGATTGTTACAACGCGTTCTTCAAATTCTTTCGTTTCTTCTTCTCTACGAGCCATGTATTTGTCCCTCCTTTAAATTAAAATTCTAATCCGCTTTCTCTAGCAGCTTCTGCTAAAGCTTTTACACGACCATGGTATAAATAACCGCCACGATCAAATACGATTTCTTTAATGCCTTTTTCTGATGCTTTTTTAGCAATTGCTTCGCCTACTTTTGTAGATAAATCTACTTTAGAAGCTGATTCGCTTGCGATATCTTTATCTTTTGATGAAGCTTGAGCTAAAGTTACGCCTTTAACATCATCGATAATTTGTGCATAAATGTGTTTGTTTGAACGATATACATTTAAACGTGGTTTTTCAGCTGTACCTGATAATTTAGTACGCACACGAGCATGTCTTTTCAAACGCACTTTGTTTTTATCAATTTTACTGATCATTGTATTACTCCTTTCTTAAGAGAGTTATCTATTATTTACCTGTTTTACCTTCTTTACGGCGAACGTATTCACCTTGGTAACGGATTCCTTTTCCTTTGTAAGGTTCTGGAGGTCTTACTGAACGGATGTTAGATGCGATTGCACCAACTTGTTCTTTAGATACACCAGATACTCTAACAGTTGTGTTTTTCTCTACTGCGAAAGTAATGCCATCTTCAGCTTTAATTTCAACAGGGTGAGAGTAACCAACGTTTAATACTAAGTCACTACCTTGCATTTGAGCACGGTAACCTACACCAACAAGCTCAAGTGTTTTTTCGAAACCTTGAGAAACACCTTGTACCATATTATTTAATAAAGCACGAGTTGTACCATGAACTGTTCTATCTTCTTTAGACTCAGTAGGTCTTACAACTTCGATAGTGTTTTCTTCTTGTTTGAAAGTCATTCTTTCGTTAAATGTTCTAGTTAATTCACCTTTAGGACCTTTTACAGTAGCAGTATGACCATCAAAAGTTACTGTAACGTCGCTAGGGATGTCAATAATTTTCTTACCAACACGACTCATGTTATGGCACCTCCTTATTTATTATTACCAAACGTATGCGATAATTTCTCCGCCAACGTTACGTTTTCTTGCTTCTTTGTCAGTGATAACACCTTCAGAAGTTGAAACTAATGCAATACCTAAACCATTTAATACTTTAGGTACTTCGTTTGCTTTAGCATAAACACGTAAACCTGGTTTAGAGATACGTTTTAATCCTGTGATAACACGTTCATTGTTTTGACCATATTTTAAGAATAAACGAATAACACCTTGTTTATCATCTTCAACGTATTCTACGTTTTTAATGAAACCTTCACTTTTTAAGATTTCAGCAATTTGTTTTTTAATGTTAGACGCAGGTAATTCTAATTTCTCGTGACGCACCATGTTTGCGTTTCTTACACGAGTAAGCATATCTGCGATTGGATCTGTCATTGTCATTGATTGTTGCCTCCTTTCAGACTCTTATATATTACCAGCTAGCTTTACGTACGCCAGGGATTTGCCCTTTGTAAGCTAATTCACGGAAACAAATACGGCATAATTTAAATTTACGATATACAGAATGTGGACGACCACAACGTTCACAACGAGTATATTCACGTACTGCATATTTTTGTTTTTTCTGTTGCTTAGCAACCATAGAAGTTTTAGCCACTTAATTAGCCTCCTTTTTAGAGATTATTTACGAAATGGCATACCGAAGTTTGTTAACAATTCACGAGCTTCCTCGTCAGTGTTAGCAGTTGTTACGATAACAATATCCATTCCTCTTACTTTACTTACTTTATCATAGTCGATTTCTGGGAAAATTAATTGTTCTTTAATTCCTAATGTGTAGTTACCACGACCATCGAATGCTGTTTTAGAAACACCTTGGAAGTCACGTACACGAGGTAATGAAACTGCGATTAATTTATCTAAGAATTCATACATTCTTTCTCCGCGAAGTGTAACTTTCGCACCGATTGGCATACCTTCACGTAAACGGAATGTTGCAACTGATTTTTTAGCTTTTGTTACTAATGGTTTTTGACCAGTGATTAATTCTAATTCTTCTACAGCGTTATCTAACACTTTAGAGTTTTGAACTGCATCACCTACACCCATATTTACAACGATTTTTTCGATTTTTGGTACTTCCATTACAGAACTATAGTTGAATTTTTTAACTAAGTTTTCAGTAACTTCAGTATTGTATCTTTCTTTTAAACGGTTCAAAGTGGATCCTCCTTTCAACTAGTTATTAATTATTAGATTTGATTTCTTCGCCAGATTTTTTAGCGATACGAACTTTTTTACCATCAACAAATTTGTAACCGACACGTGTAGGTTCGTTTGTTTTAGGGTCTAATAATTGTACGTTAGAAACATGGATTGCTGCCTCTGTTTCTAAGATTCCACCTTCAGGATTTAATTGAGTTGGTTTTTGGTGTTTTTTAATTACGTTAACACCTTCCACAACGACACGGTCTTTTTTAGGTTCAGTAGCGATTACTTTACCTTCTTTACCTTTGTCTTTACCTGCGATAACTTTTACGTTGTCACCTTTTTTGATATGCATGTGGGCACCTCCTTAAATGATTTGGTTTTTATAAATTAAAGTACTTCTGGTGCTAATGAAACGATTTTCATGAAGTTGCCTTCACGTAATTCACGAGCAACAGGACCAAAGATACGAGTACCACGTGGGCCTTTGTCATCACGAATAATGACACATGCATTTTCATCAAACTTGATATAAGAACCATCATTACGACGAACGCCTGATTTAGTTCTAACGACAACAGCTTTGACTACGTCACCTTTTTTAACAACGCCACCTGGTGTTGCATTTTTAACAGTACATACGATAACATCGCCGATGTTCGCTGTTTTGCGACCAGATCCACCTAATACTTTAATTGTAAGAACTTCACGAGCACCAGAGTTGTCTGCTACTTTTAAACGAGTTTCTTGTTGGATCATTAGTTAAACCTCCCTTATCTCTAATCTTGTATTAAATAATTACTGACTCTTCAACAATTTCTACTAAACGAAAACGTTTTGATGCTGATAAAGGACGAGTTTCTTGAATTTTAACAATGTCTCCTAATTTAGCTGAATTGTTTTCATCATGAGTTTTGTATTTTTTAGAGTATTTTACACGTTTACCGTATAATTTGTGTGTTTTGTAAGTTTCAACTAATACAGTGATAGTTTTGTCCATTTTATCTGAAACAACTTTACCTACATAAACTTTACGATCGTTTCTTTCACTCACTTTTGTAACCTCCTCTTTCGAATGTTTTATTGATTAGCTTTACTTTCTTCGATTTCTCTTTCACGAGCAACAGTTTTTAGACGTGCAATCGTTTTTCTAACTGTACGAATACGTGCAGTTTCCTCTAATTGACCTGTAGCTAACTGAAAGCGTAGGTTAAAAAGCTCTTCTTTTGAAGATTTGATTTGTTCTTCGATTTCTGAAGTGGTTAAGTCTCTAATTTCCTTAGCTTTCATTTGTTTCACCACCCAATTCTTCACGTTTTACAAACTTAGTTTTTACTGGAAGTTTGTGACTTGCTAAACGTAATGCTTCACGAGCAACTTCTTCTGATACGCCTGCAACCTCGAATAAAATTCTACCTGGTTTTACAACAGCGATCCAGCCTTCAACGGCACCTTTACCAGCACCCATACGTACTTCTAAAGGTTTTTTAGTATATGGTGTATGAGGGAAGATTTTAATCCAAACTTTCCCGCCACGTTTCATGTAACGTGTCATAGCAATACGAGCAGATTCGATTTGACGAGAAGTGATCCAAGATGTTGTAGTAGCTTGTAATCCATACTCACCAAATGTTACATAGTTACCGCCTTTAGAACGACCAGTTGTTTTAGGACGATGTTGACGACGATATTTAACACGTTTTGGTAGTAACATTATTATTTTCCTCCTTCACTAGTATTCTTAGTAGGAAGAACTTCACCACGATAAATCCATACTTTAACACCTAATTTACCGTAAGTAGTGTCTGCTTCAGCATGTGCATAATCGATGTCAGCACGTAAAGTATGAAGTGGAACAGTTCCTTCTGAATATTGTTCAGCACGAGCAATGTCAGCTCCGCCTAAACGACCTGATACTTGAGTTTTGATACCTTTAGCACCAAGTTTCATAGCTCTTGAAATAGCTTGTTTTTGTACACGACGGAATGAAGCACGGTTTTCTAATTGACGTGCAATATTCTCAGCAACTAAACGAGCATCGATATCAATTTTCTTGATTTCGATAACGTTGATGTGTACTTTTTTATCAGTTAAGTTGTTTAATTTATTACGAAGTTTTTCAATTTCAGATCCGCCTTTACCAATTACCATACCTGGTTTACCAGTGTGAATGGCAATGTTAATACGGTTAGCAGCACGTTCGATTTCAACGTGAGAAACTGATGCTTCTTTTAATTCGTTATCAATGAATTTACGGATTCTTAAATCTTCGTGTAATAGTGAAGCGAAATCTTTTTCAGCATACCATTTTGCTTCCCAGTCACGGATGATACCGACACGAAGTCCGATAGGATTAATTTTTTGACCCACAGTGTTCCCTCCTTAAATAGTTATTAAGCTTCTTTAGCTTCTTCTTTACCGTCACTTACGACGATTGTAATGTGGCTTGTACGTTTATTGATAGCACTTGCACGACCTTGTGCACGTGGACGGAAACGTTTTAAAGTTGGTCCTTCATTTGCATATGCTTCTTTAACTACTAATTCATCAGTGTTCATGTCATAGTTATGTTCAGCATTTGCTAAAGCGGACATTAATACTTTTTCAATTACTGGTGATGAAGCTTTGTTAGTTAATTTTAAAATAGCAATAGCTTCTCCAGCATTTTTACCTCTAATTAAGTCAAGAACTAATCTTACTTTACGAGGTGCGATTCTGATTGTTCTAGCAACCGCTTTTGCTTCCATTAGGATTTCCTCCTCTACTTCTATTTATTATCTTCTAGTTTTTTTATCGTCTGCAGCATGTCCTTTAAATGTACGAGTTGGAGCAAATTCACCTAATTTGTGACCTACCATATCTTCAGTTACATAAACAGGTACATGTTTACGACCATCGTATACTGCAAAAGTATGACCGATGAAATTTGGGAAAATTGTAGAACGACGAGACCATGTTTTGATTACTTGTTTCTTTTCGCTTCCGTCTTGAGCTTCTACTTTTTTCATTAAATGATCATCGACGAAAGGTCCTTTTTTAATACTACGAGCCATTTGGGCGCCTCCCTTCTTATTGTGTGCGTGCAGCAATTAAGCCGCACACCCAAATAAGTTGTTATTATTTTTTCTTACGTCCACGAACGATAAGTTTGTCTGATGATTTTTTACCACGACGAGTTTTCTTACCAAGTGTTGGTTTACCCCATGGTGACATTGGAGATGGTCTACCGATTGGAGCACGACCTTCACCACCACCGTGTGGGTGATCGTTAGGGTTCATTACTGAACCACGAACTGTTGGACGGATACCTTTCCATCTAGAACGTCCAGCTTTACCAACATTAACTAATTCATGTTGTAAGTTACCAACTTGTCCAATTGTAGCACGGCAAGTTGATAAGATCATACGAACTTCACCAGAACGTAATCTGATTAATACGTATTTACCTTCTTTACCAAGTACTTGTGAACTTGCACCCGCTGAACGAGCTAATTGTCCACCTTTACCAGGTTTTAATTCGATATTGTGAATTACAGTACCAACAGGAATGTTTTGTAAAGGTAATGCGTTACCAACTTTAATGTCGGCATCTGCACCACTTTCAACTTCTTGGCCTACTTGTAATCCTTTTGGAGCAATAATATAACGTTTTTCACCATCAGCATATACTAATAAAGCAATGTTAGCTGAACGGTTTGGATCATATTGGATTGAATCAACTTTTGCAGTGATTCCATCTTTGTTACGTTTGAAATCGATAACACGGTATTGACGTTTGTGTCCTCCACCATGGTGACGAACTGTCAATTTACCTTGGTTGTTACGACCCGCTTTTTTCGGTAGCGGTTGTAATAATGACTTTTCAGGAGTTGATTTCGTGATTTCAGCGAAATCTAAACTAGTCATATTACGACGACCATTTGTAATTGGCTTATATTTTTTAAGAGCCATTGTCGCTTACCTCCTTAATGGTAACTTTTATTTTATTGTTTAGTTGAATAAGTCAATTGAACCTTCTTTTAAAGTAACAATCGCTTTTCTTCCTTTGTTTGTATAGCCTTGGTAACGGCCCATACGTTTTTTCTTAGGTTTGTAGTTGATGATGTTTACATTTGCAACTTTAACGTCGAAAATTTCTTCAACTGCAATTTTAACTTGTGTTTTATTAGCACGAGTATCTACGTCAAAAGTGTATTTATCTTCAGCCATTGCTTCAGAAGATTTTTCAGTGATTACGGGGCGCTTAAGAACATCTCTTGCTTCCATTATCCGAGCACCTCCTCAACTTTTTTCGCAGCTGATTCAGTAATAATAACACTGTCAGCGCTAGTGATATCTAATACGTTTAATCCTTGTGCAGTACTAACTTGTACGCCAGGGATGTTACGAGCAGATAATTCAACGTTTACGTCTTCGCTATCAGTAACTACTAACACTTTTTTAGGTTGTTCAAGTGTAGTTAATACGTTTTTGAATTCTTTTGTTTTTGGAGCTTCAAAACCAAAATTATCAACGATAGTGAAGTTGTTTTCTTTCACTTTGAAAGATAATGCAGAACGTAATGCTAAACGACGCATTTTCTTAGGCATTTTGTATGCATAACTTCTTGGTGTTGGACCGAATACGATACCACCACCACGCCATTGTGGGGCACGAATAGTACCTTGACGTGCACGTCCTGTACCTTTTTGTCTCCATGGTTTACGTCCGCCACCACGTACAGCAGAACGATTTTTAACTGCGTGAGTTCCTTGTCGTAATGAAGCACGTTGTAAATTAATTGCTTCGAAAAGAACACTGTTATTTGGTTCAATAGCGAATACTGAATCGCTTAATTCAACAGAACCTGATTTAGATCCGTCTACTTTTAAAACATCATAATTAGCCATTATGCTTTTCCTCCTTTCGCTACTTATTATTTATTACCTTTTTTAATTGAAGTTTGGATTTCTAAGAAACCTTTTTTAGGTCCAGGTACGTTACCTTTTACTAAAATCACGTTGTTATCTGTATCAACTTGAACTACTTCTAAGTTTTGAACAGTAACTGTGTTTCCACCCATACGTCCAGGCATTTTTTGGCCTTTGAACACTCTTGATGCATCTGAAGCCATACCTACTGAACCTGGTGCTCTGTGGAAATGAGAACCGTGAGCCATTGGACCACGTGCTTGGCCATGACGTTTAATTGCACCTTGGAAACCTTTACCTTTTGAAGTTCCAGTTACATCAATAATGTCTCCTGCTTCAAAAGTATCTACTGTGACTTCTTGACCTACTTCGTATTCATCAACATTAACGTTTCTGAATTCACGAATGAAGCGCTTAGGTGCTGTGCCTGCTTTCTTAGCGTGACCTTCAGCTGGTTTATTTGCATATTTATTTGATTTAGCATCTTTTTTATATGCTTTTTTGTCTTCAAAACCTACTTGGATAGCATTGTAGCCATCTACTTCTTCAGTTTTCTTTTGTAATACTACGTTTTGACTTGCTTCTACTACTGTTACTGGGATTAATTCACCGTTTTCTCCGAATACTTGTGTCATCCCAATTTTTCTTCCTAAGATTCCTTTGGTCATCGAAAGTCCACCTCCTAAAATTTTCTATTATAATTTAATTTCGATGTCTACACCAGATGGTAAGTTTAATCCCATTAGGGCATCAACTGTTTTTGGTGTTGGGTTAACAATATCGATTAAACGTTTATGTGTACGTTGTTCGAATTGTTCACGTGAATCTTTGTACTTATGCACCGCACGGATAATTGTGTAAACTGATTTTTCAGTTGGTAACGGAATTGGTCCAGAAACTTCTGCACCAGAACGTTTTGCAGTTTCAACAATTTTCTCTGCTGATTGATCAATCACACGGTGATCGTAAGCTTTTAATCTGATTCTGATTTTTTGTTTTGCCATAATTTTCCCTCCTTATTCGTCTACATTTAAGTGATAGACTTCTCCACGAAAACTATCTCACACAACGCCATGGCAAAGCGGCCGGGTGTGTCAGTAACCTTTCGCTTCATCGCTTTCATCAAGTCCAACATTAGATATGTTACAGGAAATACATTGATAAATCAAGGCTTTTCTATAACTTTTTGTACTTTGTCTAACACATACCTAAGTATTGTACTTTAAATAGATGAGGACATCAACCATTTTAGGTAAATTTTTTCCCTTTTTTTGTTTTTACTTTATAATATAGGTAATTGTTGTTATGAATTTTGATTTCTTCTATATAATAGTAGAAATTTGAATTTGTTTCTTTTATTTACATCCGGAGGTGAATGTTTTGAAGAAAGGTACTAAAACTGCGCTTGCAATTATAAGCGTCGTCTTATTAATTTGTGAATTTTTCTATGGTATACCATTTCTAGGTGGAAGCTTTATTTTAGGCTTCGGTTGGCAACCCTTATTAGTCAATGCCTTTTTATATCTTATAGTAGCCCTTATTCTATTAATAGATACTCAAAATGCTATTAAGCCAATGTCTATCATTCCTATTATAGGTATTGTTGGTTCTTTTATCGCATTTATTCCTATTATTGGTATGTTTGTCCATTGGATTCTATTCTTCCTAATGGTTTTCTTTATTTTCGTTGTTTTAAACGCACCTAACTACGTTCGTAATAAAGATGCTAAAGTCGTTTACACACAATATAAAGATGATCAATCCAAGAAATGGTAATTTAAAACATACTATACTTAAATTAGCTGTGAAGAGATCTATGACGGTAGATTTCTTCACAGCTATTTTTATATAGGTATTGATATCAAACCATATCAATCTGGTAACACTTATTATAGGGATACTATTAATAAGCGGGGAAATAAAAAAGCTAGACAATCATTATTTTGGATAGTGATGAATATTATCCGAGACCAGCGTAACTACGATAATCATGTCGTCGATTATTATTACAAACTAAAAAAGCAGCCTAATGAGTAATCTCAAAAGACTGCCGTCGTCGCTTGTATAAATAGACTTTTAAAAACGATTCATTATCTGATAATGAATCAAAAATCGTACGATTATTAAATGTCCCCACATTAGCCAAACGTACAATCAAATACAGTTTAACATCTTATTCAAAAAATAAATTAAAACGTTTAGTTAAGTAATGCTTAACTAATCGTAGGAAAGAAGTGGGACGGATTCTTTTAAATTCATCGTCCGCTCCTAGCTTGCTTAGCTTGTAGAATTTCTTAGTGAAATTCTCTTTGCTAGGGTCCCGCTCTCAAGGTTGACTAGAACTGAAAAAGTTTAATTTAAGCATTTTTCAGTTCAGTCAACTACTACTAATTTGCAAAGTAGCATTATCTTATTATTTTGTTACAGCCCTTTATGACAATTTAGCCGTGTACAAAGATGAAGTATAGAATGAATAGTACCATTAAGAAATACATAATTGGATGTACTTCTTTATGTTTTTTTGTAATGATCATTGTAATTGGATAGAATATGAATCCACAAGCAATACCAGTTGCAATTGAATATGATAGTGGCATCATAATAATTGTTATAAATGCTGGCACTGCGACTTCAAATTTCTTCCAGTTAATTTCTGCAAAATTCGCAGCCATTAAAATACCAACCACTACTAATGCAGGTGTTGTTACTGCACTTGTAACAATTTCAATTAACGGACTGAAGAATAATGCTAACAAGAAACAGAATCCAGTTACTATACTTGCAAACCCTGTTCTTGCTCCAACCGCTACACCTGACGTTGATTCGATGTAAGACGTTGTAGTTGTTGTACCAAAGATCGCGCCCACAATAGTTGCGAGTGAATCGGCAAATAACGCTCTACCTGCTCTAGGTAATTTGTTTTCCTTCATAATACCCGCTTGAGTTGCTACAGCCACCAATGTTCCTGCAGTATCAAAAAAGTCTATAAAGAAGAATGTTAAAATAACAATTAAAAATTGAATCGTAAATAATTGGCCTGGATCTTTAAATGCTTCAAAGGCTGCACCAAATGTTGGTGTAATGCTAGGTATTTTACCTACTATGCCTGAAGGTGTATGTATTAATCCTGTTATCATTCCAACGATAGCAGTTATAATCATACCAATAAAAATTGAGCCTGGTACTTTTCTAGCGTATAAAATAATTGTTATCGCGATACCAAAGATTGCTAATAATACAGGACCTTTAGTTAAATGTCCTAAAGTAACTAATGTAGAATCATTTTTTACAATAATACCAGCACTTTGTAAACCTACAAAAGTAATAAATAATCCAATCCCAGCAGATACTGCCATTTTCATTTGATACGGAATAGCATTAATAATTATTTCTCGAAGACCGGTTGCAGTTAGAATTGCAAAGAATATTCCTGAGAATAGTACCCCTGTTAAACCTATTTGCCAAGGAATACCCATCGTTAATACTACCGTAAATGCGAAGAATGCATTAAGTCCCATCCCTGGTGCAAGTGCAATCGGATATTTCGCAATCAGTCCCATAAATAAAGAACCCACAAATGCTGCTAAAGCTGTTGCCACAAAAATAGCACCTTGATCCATTTTCATGTCGCCTGATACACCTTTAACACCTGCTAAACTTAATACTTGAGGATTTACAGCTAAAATGTATGCCATTGATAAGAAAGTTGTGATACCACCGATGATCTCTTTCTTATAGTTAGTATCATACTCGTCGAATTGAAAGTATTTTTTCACGGCTTTAAACTCCTTTAATTGAAATACTTTAATATTTTAATATTACTTGCCGAAAAACACAATACTAAAAACGAACTTTTCCGATATTTAACTTAATTAAGTTCGATTTTAAACTATAATTTTAGATTTTTCAGTGCATCTTTAAACGGGTTATTCTCAAGTGACTCCTCTTTATTCATATATTTTTTCATTTCTTTTTTAGATACTTTGCCACTCGTTTTATTTTTGAACCTTTTATCCATTTGTTCTTGCGTTTCTGTATGACCACAAACACATCGATATACTGCATCCTTCCCTCTACCAAATAATGTCATTTTCTTTTTACAATTTGGACAACGTGCATTGGTTTTGCGTTGTACGTTCTTTTTAGTTTTGCAAGCAGGATCTTGGCACACTAACATTTGTCCATTTTTAGTTTTAACTTTAATCATAAATTTCCCACAGGTAGGACATTCTGTTGTCGTTAAATTATCATGCTTGTATTTTTGCTCACTGTTTTTAATATTATTTACAATAGCTTGCGTAAATGACTTCATTTCATCAATAAAGCGTCGTGAATTGTACTTACCTTTTTCAATTTGCATTAACTTCTCTTCCCACTCAGCCGTCAACAATGGAGATGTTAATTCTTGTGGCGCAAGCTCTAGAATTTGTTTTCCTTTAGGTGTAACTTTAATCTTGCCATCTCTAGATTCAATGGCATTGATATTAAATAGCTTCTCGATGATATCAGCACGCGTCGCAACTGTGCCAATCCCACCAGTTTGCTTCAATGTATTAGCGTGTTTCTTCTCTTTAAGTTGAATATAGTTTTGCGGATTCTCCATCGCTTTTAACAGTGAACCTTCATTAAAGTATTCTGGAGGCGTTGTTTCATGTTCATTAACCTTGATATTATTAAGATAATAACTTTCTCCCTTTTTAAAAGAAGCACCCTTAACCACATCATTATTACTCATTTTAAGTGCTTTGTAGCCTAATTGACGTGTAATCTTTTCATTTAAAACAAAAGTATGTTTACCAACGCTAACATTTACTTTAATTGCTTCATATTCATGTGGCGACATTAACGATTCCAAGAATCTTTCAGCCACCATCATATATATCTTGCTTTCTCTATTGCTTAAACGTTCCATATCAGGACGTACTTCTGTTGGAATAATCGCGTGATGATCTGACACCTTTTGATTATTAAAAATACGCATTTTACGTGAGTATGATTGTCCTATTAGGGGTCTTACTTGTGCTTTATAATCAGTAGCTAGTAATGCTTGTAATCGTTCTTTAATCGTATCAACCATATCATCAGTTAAATAATTAGAATCTGTACGTGGATATGTGAGTACTTTATGACGCTCATATAAATTTTGAATGGTATTAAGTGTTTCTTTAGGTCCCATTTTGTATCGTTGATATGCTTCCTGTTGCAAATCCGTTAAATTATAAAGTGGTTTAGGATAACTTTTTTTGAGTTTCTTATCAACGCTATCAACGCTACCTTCTGCATGTTTAACTTCATTTGCAATTTGCGTGACATCTTCTTTAGTCATATGGTGACGATCCGTTGCTAATTGGAAGGTTAATCCAGCTATTTCACTAGACAACGTATAATATTTCTTGGGCTTAAAATGATTAATTGCTTGTTGTCTAGCATTGACCAATTGTATCGTTGGCGTTTGAACGCGACCTAATGATAATTGCGCATCATATTTTGTTGTGAGCGCACGTGTAGCATTGATACCTACAATCCAATCCGCTTCACTTCTAGCTAATGCTGCTTCATAAAGATGTTGAAATTGTCGACCATCTTTCAAATTTTTAAAACCATCACGTATTGCTTTCTTAGTTACAGAACTAATCCACAAACGTTTAATTGGCTTTTTATTATGAACTTTATCTAATATAAGACGTGCTACAAGTTCCCCTTCTCTTCCAGCATCAGTTGCGATGACAATCTCTTTAACATTCTTATCTAATATAAGTGATTTCACAGTTTTAAATTGTTTACTCGTCTTACCAATGACGACCGTATGCATTTGTTTAGGAATAATAGGTAAATCTTCAAGTTTCCATTCTTTAAATGCTTTATCATAATGTTCAGGTTGCGCGTTAGTAACTAAATGTCCTAACGCCCATGTAACAATATAATGCTCATTTTCAATATAACCATTGCGCTTTCCTTTTATATTCATAGCTTCAGCAATATCTCTAGCTACGGATGGCTTCTCAGCTAAAATTAATGATTTCATAGAACTTTCCTTTCGATAAAAGATCTCTCAGTTAATGTTTTTGATAATAATACAATTGTAACACGATAGACAATAGTCCAAACTTTCAATTACTAATAAATAAATTTATAATTAATTTAACAAATTGATATTGAAATGGAGGTACGCTATGGACATTATTAAAGTAAGCAACCTGAACCAAATCATATCTTTTATTAATGCATCATCAGACAAAATTGCGTCTTATATATATAAACTTCATTCGTCTAATGATGATGTAGAACAGTTGCTCAATGCATCTATCAATACGACAGGTGTTTTCTGTTTAATAGAAGATGACTCAATTGTCGCACTCATCACTGGAATATTATATGAAGAAGATAAGTACAAAGTTATTGGACCATTCGTTAAAACAGATTTTGATTTTACAGAGGCACATTTTATTTCTTTATTTTCGGCATTAAGAGATGAACAATCTGCTAATGCAACATTTAACTTCTCTTATAATGATTGCACACAAAATTCAAAACCTTCAATGAAGACGATTCATGCAAATTATAACTTTACGGATTATTACTTAAACGTCTATCAATCACTTAATGAACCAGATGCTAAAATGAACATCATTGAATATCAGCCGGGATTTCAACGTGCTTTTAGTAAATTACATGCGCAGACATTTAGGCATAATGCTTTAACACCAAAAGAAATTGTAAATACTTTAGATGAATATAATCGTTTATTCCTATTTGTAAGTGAAGGCTTACTTAAAGGTTATCTTTATTTACAAATCGATAGTCAATCTTCGCTAGCTGAAATAAGATATTTTAGTTCACATACTGATTATCGTCTAAAAGGGATCGCATTTGATTTACTATCGTACGCAATACATTATGCCTTTGAACACTATGCAGTGAATAAAGTTTATTTTAAAATACGAAGTAAAAATGCTGCCTTAGTTGAACGATTTAATGAATTAGGATTTGAAATTGAAAGTGAATATACTAAATACAAAATTGATCCAAGTCAATTACATCATTAAGCTTATATGAAAGCATAGGAAAGAACGAAATTTCTAAATGAAATCACTGTTCCTTTCCTATGCTTTTTATTTTCAATACGATTGTATTTGAGCGTTTACATTTTAAAATGAATATTTTTCAGATAAAATGTTCACGAGTGTTATAGGAAGGAAGCACTTTTAAGTAATTAAATAAGGAGAGTGTCAGTATAATGCAGTTTATAGATATACTTATCGCATTATTACCAGCCCTATTTTGGGGGAGTGTTGTTTTAATTAATGTCTATGTAGGTGGCGGTCCCTACAACCAAATTAGAGGTACGACATTAGGTGCACTAATTGTCGGTTTCATATTACTCTTAATTGGTAAAGCAGAATTTGATAATTTAACAGTCATTATCGTTGGCTTAATTTCAGGTGCGTTATGGGCATTTGGACAAGGTAACCAATTACGTTCAATCAGTTTAATCGGTGTTTCTAAAACAATGCCAATATCAACTGGTATGCAATTAGTTGGTACGACATTATTTAGTGCTATTTTTCTTGGTGAATGGAGTACCGGTGTTCAAGTCACGCTAGGAATTATCGCAATGATTCTATTAGTTACAGGTATCGCATTAACCTCATTACGTGGTAAGAATGAAGGTCAATCCAATGATCCAGAATTTAAGAAAGCAATGTTAATACTTATCATTTCAACAGTGGGTTATGTTGGATATGTCGTAATTGCCGATATCTTTGGTGTCAGTGGTACGGATGCATTATTCTTCCAATCAATTGGTATGGCTATTGGTGGTTTCTTACTATCAATGAAACATGAAACCAATATTAAATCTACTGCGCTTAACTTAATCCCTGGTGTTGTATGGGCTGTAGGTAACTTATTCATGTTCTATTCACAACCTAAAGTTGGTGTTGCAACAAGTTTCTCATTATCACAATTACTTGTTATCGTATCAACATTAGGCGGTATTTTCTTATTAGGCGAGAAAAAAGACAAACGTCAAATGATTGGTATTTGGTCTGGTATCGTTCTAATTGTCATTGCCGCATTTATACTAGGAAATCTTAAATAGTTTGATTAATACTAAGGAGGAGTCAGATTGTTTTCAGATTTAGAAGGCAAAGTTATTATTATAACTGGTGCAGGAAGTGGCATTGGTAAATCGTTTGCTGAGAATTTTGGTAAAGCAAAAGCAAAAGTCGTTTTAAATTATCGCTCAAATCGTCATTTAGACGAAATTGAAGCAGTCAAGCAGATCATTCATGATGCTGGTGGACAAGCCATTGCAGTTCAAGCGGATATAGCCGTTGAAGAAGAGGTACAACAATTAGTACAAGCTGCGGTTAATGAATTTGGTACGTTAGACATTATGATTAATAATGCTGGCTTTGAAAAACCAATTCCATCACATAAAATGTCAGTTGAAGAATGGCAAAAAGTGATAGACATTAATTTGACTGGGGCATTTATAGGATCTAGAGAAGCTGTTAATCAGTTCTTAAAAGAAGATAAAAAAGGTATTATCATCAATACATCAAGTGTACATGATACTATACCTTGGCCTAACTATGTTAACTATGCTGCTAGTAAAGGCGGTTTGAAATTAATGATGGAAACAATGTCGATGGAATATGCGCAACACGGTATTCGTATCAATAATATTTCTCCAGGTGCAATCGTTACTGAACATACTAAGGAAAAATTTTCTGATCCAGATACACGCGCAGAAACATTAGAAATGATTCCAGCTAAAGAAATAGGTGAAGCACAAGATGTTGCTAATGTTGCTTTATTCTTAGCTTCAGATTTAGCTAAATATATACATGGTACTACAATTTACGTTGATGGTGGTATGACGAACTACCCTGCCTTCATGGGTGGTAAAGGTTAAGTTTTATGTGCTAATCATAAAAAGAGGCTGGGACATAAATAATATAATGAAGCTAGTTTGCAAATTCGCAGTAGCTGACTGAACTGAGAAGGCGCTTAAATCAAGATTTTCTCAGTTCTAGTCATCCTTGCGGGCGGGGCCCCAACAAAGAGAATTTCATTAAGAAATTCTACAAGCAAAGCAAGTTGGGAGTGGGACGACGAATTCAAATGAATTCTGTCCCGCTCCCTTTTTTCATATTTATATTACTTTATTATACAAATAGTGCCTGGTAAATATAAAGAATGATAATACTTATAACGATTGAAATATTCGTTACCATACCGACTAAAGGTAATGTCTTATATTTAAATTGAATAGAATATGGAATAATCGCTACACCTACAGGTAGTAGCCAAGCAATAAGCAATGTCGTCTTAATCATTTCATCTGAAACAGGTAATAAGAAATGAACAAGTAGTCCGGCTATTAAGCCTAAACCATAATGTGCTAATAAATATTTAATCGCAATGGGTAAGAAATGACGTTCTATCTTGAAGTTAAGCATAACACCTAATAGAATCATTGAAAGTGGCATGTTCGCTTTAGAGATAATTGTGAAAAAATCAATTGACACCTTTGGTAAATGAATATTTAGCATGTTCAAAGTAAACATTATGATATATGTGACAAGCGGAACGGAAGTAATCAGTTTCTTACCTAGATATTTAAAATCGAACTGATCTCCGCCTTGACTAAAATAGCTACCAACAAAATAAGTTACGCCAAACATAATAATTGCGCCACCTATATCAGCCATACCAAAATAAATCATACCGTTCTTTGGCCAGATTGTATCAACAAGCGGATAAGCAAATAATCCAATGTTAAGTGATGCAGTCATCATCCCTACTGTACCTTTAATATGGTTATTATGTCTGTTAAATAGCCATAAAACAGTTATCTTAGCAAGCACACCATATGCAATCATCATGATAGGTAATATTGAAAATGAAAAATCTAATGCTGCACTGTTAAGATTAACAATAACTAAAGAAGGTAGTGTGACATTGAGTACTAGCGTTGATAACACTTGACTATCTGCTGCTTTCAAAAAGTTTATACGTTTCAATAGATATCCTAGCGCGATTAAAAGAATGATCATTATAAACTGCTCTGTCACGGTAGTTCCTTCCTTCTACTAAAACATTTTATTACAGTTAAATACTTTAACATAATTTACATCATTTTTAGAAGTGTCTTGTTTCATGCTATAATTCAATGTGATTATTAAATTTTGATGTTGAAGGGGTTTGAGACTAATGGATTTAGAATCACAATTAGATGAATTAAAATATGATTATGTTCGATTACAAAATGACCTCGAAAAGCGAGAATCTCTAAATCAAACGATAGATCCTCTCGTTAAGCAATTAGAAGACATCGAATTACAAATTGCTGACATACGTGCTAAATCACGTCAGAAATAACGATTGTCTTGATATAGACCATTTCAGGATTAATTTGTTGCCCTAGTGCTTTCTGTAGTAATCATCACAACTAAGAATAGTCGTACTTGGGCATCTTTCCAATCCATTTAGTAATTGCCAATATGTAATAAATTATATATTATTTTTAGACAAATCATATAAGTTGTAATTAGAAAGGAAGACAACAGGTGAAACTCTACTTATTATTATTACCCGTTTTATATCTCATTGTTAGTTATATAAGTATTTTCAAAATGCATTCTATATTTATTCGCATTTTACGCATTATCATGGGTGTATTATTACTATTTGTATTAGCCTTAACAACACTACAATTTCCAGCTGAAAACTGGTGGGTCTTTGTTGTATTAGCCCTACTTGTCGGTAATGTTGAAGTAACTGCATTCAAAGCTTTAAAACATGATGCTAAAGCTGTTTCAATTCTGAATATCCTATCAGTTATTTTATTTGTAATTTATATCATTTTAATTTTTGTAATGTACTAAACCATTCTTTATAAGATTAAAAGTAGCCTAAGGCATCAATGTCTTAGGCTACTTTTTACATATTAGCAATAGTTGGCTATATGTTTTATTTACGTGTTATTTTATTTTTTAAAGTGAAGAGGATTTCATAGATGACAGGTACTACAATTAAAGTAAGCAGTGTAGACGAAATTAATCCTCCAATGACAGTTGCTGCCATACCTTTTGATATTAATATTGAACTGTCTTGACCAAATAATAGTGGTAACAATGCGCCAATAGTGGCAATGGCTGTCATCAAAATTGGTCTAATACGCGTACTTCCCGCTTCTAGCAATGCTTGTTTCATAGACATACCTTCTTGCTCATTTGTAATCACACGATCTATTAACACAATAGCATTGGTTACAACGATACCTATTAACATTAACATACCTATTAAACTTGGCACTGAAATTGTTTCACCCGTAATGAGTAATGCTAATACGACACCGATAACTGTAAATGGTAGTGAGAACAGTATTGTGAATGGCGCTAAGCCACCTTTAAATGTGATAACTAATACGAGATAAACAATGACGATAGCTACTAGCATCGCAAATGCCAATTGGCTTATTGCTTGATTAATATCATCTGTTGCACCGCCAACGTTAATTTTAACGTTATCTGGTTTGTCTATCTTATTAATTTTATTCATGACTTTACTTGAAACGCCACCAACGTCAGAATCTGTGATTTTACCAGATACTGTTGTTGCATAATCTCCGTCTTCTTGCACGAGTTTACTTGGTGTTGTTGTACGCTCAAGGTTCGCGATTTCTTTCAGTTGAACTGTTTCACCAGTTGGTGATTTTAATTCCATATTATTCAATTTATCTTTAGACCAATCTGTCTGTTTGTTTTGTTTAACTTTGACGTCTACTTTATTACCATTTTCTTTAACTGTGGTAATCGTTTTTTCTGGTAAATTCTCATTTAAATTCAATGCTAGTTGACCAGCTGAGATACCTTTTTCAGTTGCTTTATTTTGATCAACTTTAATTTCATATTGATCATACGTTTGCGATAAATCTGATTTTACATTAGTTATACCGCTAACAGATTTCATTTCTTTCTCTACTTTGGCAACGGTATCTTTGATTGCATTCGTTGAAGGTCCTTTTACAGTGACTTCAACCGAATCATTTCCAGAACCAGTACCCATGTCTTGATTTTTCCATTCACCAGGTTGATTCATCTTAGATAAATGTGAAATCACTTTATCAGGTTCTTCTTCAAAGTTAGGTGTGTCTTTATCATATTCAACCATAATCGCCATACTATTCGTGCTACCAGTTGGATCTGCAGGCGAAGGTCCTCCCACAGAATATTGCACAGTTTTCACTTTATCTTTCGATTGCAAATAGGCTTGCGCTTGTTTTGCATGATTCAACACAGCTTTTTCAGTTTCACCAGGTTTAGGTGTATAAGTTACAGCTAGGAATTTATCGTCACCAGTCGAAATATAGCTTGTACCTAATTTTGAGCCGCCTAGTGCAATGCTTCCAATTAGGATAACAACACTAATAATTAAAACAATCCACTTATGATTTAAAGACCAGCCAAGGATTTTACGGTAGCCCCTACTTATGACGCCACGACTTTCTTCATTTTGACTATTCGAATGCGCCTTTAACTTAATTCCTTTTTTGAAAAATGTAGAAGCTAATGCAGGTACCACAGTAATAGATACAAGTAATGATGCTAACAAACTAAAGGCGATTGCTAAAGCGAAAGGTCTAAACATTTCACCTACTGAGCCTGATACAAATGCAAGTGGTAAGAATACGATTATCGTAACAATTGTAGAAGATAAAATAGGTTTAAAAACTTCTCTCGTTGCACTGATTACTAAATGGTCTCCAGACAATGCTTCTTTTGGATCTGACAATCGTCGATAAATATTTTCAACAACAACGATTGAGTCATCTATCACACGACCAATTGCGATTGTTAATGCACCTAGCGTCAAAATATTTAAAGATACATCGCTTAACTTTAATGCAATGAGTGCGATTAAAATAGAAAGCGGTATAGAAACTATTGATATAGCCGTTGTTCTAATATTTCTCAAGAATAATAGGATAACAATAATTGCGACAATAGTTCCTAATGCTGCTTTTTCAACCATAGTATAAAGTGAATCTTCGATTGGCTTAGCAGTATCCATAGTCTTAGTCGCTTTAATGTCATCATTGTTTTTCACAAAGTCATCAATTTTCTTTTGTGCATCTTTAGCAACTTGAACCGTATTAGCATCTTGTGCCTTCATAATTTGGACATTGACCGCATCTTTCCCGTTCGTCTTAGAAATTGATTCACGTTCATCTCCAACAGTAATGTTTGCTAAGTCACTTAACGGTACGCTTGGCATTTCACCACTAGACGCTTGAGATTGATTGTTCATTTGAGATTGAGCGCTTGACGATGATGCGCTGTCTCCAGTGCTACGCATCTCATTACCAGATTGGTCATCACTACTACTTGCTTGGCTTTGACCGCATATTGTTAATGGGATTTCTAAGTTTTTAAGGGCATTGACGGATTTGAATTGACCATCAATGACGATTGATTTTTCATTTTTGCCAAATTGAAATAATCCTAGAGGTGTTTCACGTGTTGCTGTTTTGATGTAATTCTCTACGTCATCAGCTGTTAATCCAGCTTCATCTAGTTTATTTTGTTTAAATTTTAATGTTACTTGTCTTGTAGTTTGACCATTAAGTTGCGCATTTTGTACGCCATCAACGGTTTGTAATTTAGGGATAAGTTGTGTATTAATTTCTTTTGTCGTCGCTTTGAGATCATTATTTTTATTAGTAAATGAATACGCTACGATTGGGAATGCATCCATAGAATTTCGTGTTAATTCTGGTTCACTTACACCGTCTTTGAAGTCTAACTTATCTATTTCTTTCTTTAAGACTTCCTCAGCTTTATCCATATCCGTATCATTGTCATATTCAACGGTTACTATAGAGGCATTTTGTATTGACTGTGTTTTCACACTTTTTACATATGCGAGTGAGCGCACTTGGTCATCAATTTTGGAACTGATCTCATCTTGGGTTGTTTGAGGTGTCGCACCCGGCATTGTGGTTTGTACAGATATGACTGGATTTTCAACATCTGGCAGTAACTCGAGTTTTAATTTAGCACTAGCATATACACCTCCTAGGATAACTAATACAACCATCAAGAATATTGCAAATTTATTTCCTAACGAGAACGTTAGCATTTTCTTAATCACTTCTGGTTTTCCCCCATTCTTTTATCTTAAAAAAATCATCCATTCATCCATTTTAGCCATCCCTATTATCCTAAAAAAATCTGAACGTCACAATGTTAGTTGTGTTATCGTTCAGATTAAATTCTAATAATAAATAAACTATTTACCTTTTAATTTACGAGAAATTTTAATTTTAGCTTTAGTTAAACGTGGTTTAACTTGTTCAATTAATTGATAAAGTGGTTGATTTAATACATAATCAAATTCACCTATTTTTTCACTTAGATACGTACCCCATACACGTTTAAACGCCCAAAGACCATAATGTTCAGAATCTTTATCTGGGTTATTATCCGTTCCTCCAAAGTCATAAGTTGTCGCACCATGTGCACGCGCAAACTTCATCATCTCATATTGCATATGATGGTTAGGTAAGAAGTCACGGTAATCATTCGATGACGCACCATATAAATAATATGATTTTGATCCTGCAAACATTAACAATGCACCAGATAAATAAATTCCATTAGGATGTTTTGCTAATAAGTCAGTCATATCGTCTTTTCTTTCAATAGATTTTTGAATTTTAGCTTCGACATCATTGAGTTTATTCTGCGTCTTTTTATCTTGCTTTCTTTCATATTTGTCTTGTAGTTGTGCTTTTTCGTTGTCCAGTTCTTGAAGTTCTTTATCAATGTCCTCTAAGACAGACTTTGGTTCCAACTTAACAAGGAATAATTCAGCATCTCCATCTTCATACAGAGAGTCATAAATATTTTGGAAATAACTTATATCTCTTGTTAAAAAGCCATCACGTTCTCCTGTTACCTTCATTAATTCCGCAAAAGTTTTAAGTCCTTCTCGATTTGAACGTTCTACTTTCGTACCTCGTTTTAAAGCAAGACGTACTTTTGAACGATTTCGTCGATCAAAACTTTGTATTATTTCTTCATCTGTTTTATCGATTGGTGTGATCATTGTCATTCGTGGTTGAATGTAATCTTTAGATAAACCTTCTTTAAACCCTTTATGTTTAAATCCTAATGCATTTAAATTTTTAAGTGCATCTATACCTTTATCGACTTCAACATCTGGATCAATTTTAATAGCATAGGCTTTTTCTGCTTTAGCTACTTTTTTAGTTTCGGCTAATAACTGTTCCAAGGCAGCTTTATCACTATAATCTGTTACGAATCCACGAGAAACATAACATAGCGTGAATGGTAGTTTAGGTATCTTTTTAAATAGTAATTGACCTACACCTTTAATTTCACCATCTTCGCCCACTGCTACACGCTTTGAATACCATCCTGTTAGTCGTTTTGTTTCTGCCCATTTCGTTAGTTGTAGCAAATCGCCATTAGGATGAGCTTTCACAAACGCATCATGCTCTTGGTTAGTGATATTCATCTTTTCCATGCTATAAAAACTCCTTTTTCTTTACATTAATTATAATTATACAATGTCATGATTTGAGTGTCGACAAACTCGCCGTCCGATTCAAATATTATTTCATGATTTTAAATTTTTGATATACTGTATAGACTTAAAATACTAATATTTCTTAAAAAGAGGGTTATTATGCGAAATTTAATATTAATACTATTTGTTATTTTAAACTTGATAGCTATTGTTGTTACGATGACTCAACCTTTAACTATTTCATATTTTAGTTTAAGAGTAATGTTCGTTGGATTGTCGTTTGTACTTACTATCTTTTTCTTATTATTACAAACGTCAAAAATAACTGCATACCTCAGTATACTCTCTTTAATACTTTCAATCGTGCACATCGGATTGATTGCACATAGTACTTATATTTATCTATATTAATTTTCTGGTTCAAAGCGATATTTAGCACCTTTTGTAATAATTGAGTACGGCGCAGTCGTTTCGCTATCTTTAAATACGACTGTATTATACCCCGACGTTTTCGCATCTTGTATACGGTATATAATGTGATCTGTCGTTAATTGCACATCCGTATAATGATCGCCTTCTTCAAGAATAGTCATATCAAACCATTTTTGCCATTTTGAAAGTGTTTTTGCACGCTTTTCACTATCTATAATAATTTTGTCGATTTTGAATTGTTTTTGAAAAAGCGGTTCTAATTTCTGATTGTGTTTAACTTCTTTTTCTGCCCATTCAATAAAGAATGGCGGTTTTACCATGTAATCAGGATCTGCAATGTACAGTAGTTTCCATCTTACTTTGTCACCTTTTTTATTCTCTCTATGCATATCTATAGGTCCAATTGTTTCAATGCCACGACTTTCTAATGTTTGCTTCAATTGTTCTATATTTGAGGTTCTTAAAGCAATTGTCTTAAAACCTTGTTGGAAGTGGTCTTGAACAATTTTAGTCGCAAATGCAACGCGACCTTCTTCTGTTTTTGACTCTTTAGTTAGTTTCTCTTTGTCTTCTACATCTATCAATTCAATATAATTTTCATTTATATAAGATAAACGATTAAATGTTCCAAATTTATGATGTTTACCACCCGAGCTAATTTTTAAGATTTCCCCTGGGTATTTAAAATTCTTAAGGTTATCAACATAATGAATAATATGGTCAAATCTTAGTTCCATTGATCGTATTCCCCTTTAATTATTCGACTTGCATCTATCTTATCAAACTTCTTATCTGATTACTTCTTTTATTCATACAACTTATTAATAAAGTATTGCAATTTTTTTAAATACGTCATATAATAATTTTTGTTCAAAAAATAGTTAGCAAAGCTAACTTGTTTGGAAGGAGTATATTATGTTAACAAATGAATTTTTTAACAGTTTCATCGGTTTATATCGCCCATATATTAAACGGACGCAACCGATACTCGATCGATTCGATTTACACCCTGGGCAATGGTTAATATTAAGAGATATTGCCAGTACTTCCCCGACGACACTAGTTCATATTTCTAAACGTCGTTTTATAGAGAAACCTACGACACGTAAGATTATTAAAATTTTGTCTGAGAAAGAATTGCTAGTTATAAAACCAAGTAAGCAAGATAAACGTGAGAAATTATTAAGTCTCTCTGATAAAGGACAGGCACTATACGAAGAAGTTTATCGTGAGATTCTACCAGTTCAACAAGCGCTTATTAAGCATGCTGGATTATCAAAGGAAGATCTTGAAAGTGTCATAACAGTAATGAATAAACTTCATCTTGCGTTGGCAGAGGAGGAAGCAGAATGACACAAAACATAAATGCAAAACAACCCATCTTCACGAAAAGCTTTACAGTTAATTTCTCAATCAACTTTTTCGTGTATTTATGCATGTATCTTTTATTAGTCATTATTGCTGACTATAGTAAGACAACTTATCATGCCTCAGATAGTCTAGCCGGACTCGTAGTAGGATTGTTTATTATCGGTTCTTTAATAGGAAGATTTGGTACTGGTAAATATGTTAATAAATTTGGTCCTAAAAAAATATTAATCACAGGATTACTATTGCTTCTTATTACACAATTACTTTATTTTATACCCGGATCAATTACATTTTTAATGTTCGTACGTTTAATAAATGGCATTGCAACGGCTATTGCGACTACAGCAACTGGCACGATAGCTGCACATGTCACACCAGTTGAACGTAAGAGTGAAGGTATTAGCTTATTTTCTCTGAGTTTAGTACTTGGAACAGCTATAGGTCCTTTCTTCGGCATCTTATTATTAAAATCATTTTCTATCAATTTATTATTTACGATATGTGTCGTGTTAGGCCTTATTAGTTTAATTATTTCTTTATTTATTAAAATTGATTTCGATGCCGTTCATAATAAAACGGATGCTAAAGTAGCTCAAGCGTCTGGTTTCAACATTCACAACTTTATTGCTAAAGAAGCAGTACCTGTATCTATTGTTATGATGGTTATTGCATTAAACTATGCTTCCATACTCACTTTCCTAAAATTCTTTGCAGAGCAACGTCATTTATTAGAAGCATCCAGTTATTTCTTTATTTGTTATGCCATCGCTTCTCTAGTTACACGTCCAATTGCAGGTCGAATGATTGATGCACGTACAGAAAATGTTGTTGTTTATCCAGCATTTATCGCACTAATCATTACCTTTGTCTTATTAGTATTCAGTTATAGTGGCTGGATGTTATTACTTGCTGGTGTCTTTCTAGGTATTGGATATGGCAATTTATCGTCATCAATGCAAGCAATTGCTATTAAAGTGTCACCTACAAGTAAATATGGTATTGCAACATCAACCTACTTTATTGGTTTAGATATCGGCATTGGATTCGGACCATCTTTATTAGGCTTATTTACAGGTTTCATTAGCTATACAGAAGTTTATATTATTATGGCTATTGTCGCTGCACTTAGCATTGTACTTTACTTTTTTGTTCATGGTAGAAAAGTCAAAATGCAATATCATTAAATATAAAGCGCTAGGAAATCATTAAAACATTTCCTAGCGCTTATTATAATCTATTAATTAGCAATACTAATTGCTTCGATTTCAGATTTCATTTTATCTAATAATTTCTGTTGTGTTGCGTTGAAGAAATAAAAAACTTGTCGCTCATCTGTTTCAGAGCGTAATTTAGAAATCAATTCTTTCTTATAAATTTTACGTATAATCACGTCAATTTTGCTTGTATCCCATAACATTTCAAAATGCAACGTATCGCGTAATTCTTTACCGCTAATTTTTTTACCTTCATAAACTTTAAATAAAACTACAAATTCCTCAATGGAAATTTTATACGATGATTTTAACCAATGTTTTAATTGGCTTAATTCTCTCTCTGCTGCAATAAAGCGTTGTACTTTTTCTGTTGCCATAATTAAAGACCTCCAATGTTGATTCTAAGATGTAATTATTGCTTTAAAAAATTAATTTTCCTTAACAAAATTATATAACACATACACAATTTAATCTATTACAAATTTTATTTGTTTTCTGATTAGTGTTTAATACAAAATCAGTTATACATATACTCAGTGCTATTATGACATTCCTATACTTTAATCATAGGTATTATATTAAATAGTGATTTACTTTAAATGTAAACTGTTAATTGAATTTATATTCTAAAAGAACGGGAGCGAAACAGAATTCTTTTTAAATACTGCGCCACTCCCATTCTTAATTTAACCACCAATGTAGTTCATATTAATTTTCTTGCGTTGACGATTTTTAACGGTTTGTTCTGTACGTTCATCTGAATATCGATCGTCACGAATGTTCCATAAGCTTATTAATTGTTCTCTTAATTCATCATCCGTCACACCTGAACGAATAAATGATTTAATATCAAAGCCTTCAACAGTACTAAATAGGCACCCATAAAATTTACCATCCGATGATAAACGTGCTCTCGTACACGTAGAACAAAATGAAGCTGAGACACTTGTGATTAAACCAAATTGAGCACCATTATCTTTATGTCTATAGTACTTTGCAACTTCCCCATAATATTTAGGAGGGACTGGCTCAATATCAAAATGCGCTTCAATCATATCTAGCATTTCATTTTTGGTCACAACTTTACTGAAGTCCCAACCATTATCATTACCAACATCCATGAACTCGATAAATCTAATTTCAATATCTTTATCTTTAAAGTAATCGACCATTGGGATGATTTGATCATCGTTTACACCCTTTTGGATTACAACGTTTACCTTAATATGGAAACCAATAGATACTGCATAATCAATTTGATCTAGAATAGTAGTAGCTTTAATATTACGATTATTGATGGCTTGGAACACTTCATTATCTATAGCATCTAAGCTAACGTTAATACGTCTTAAGCCCGCATCATATAATTTTTGACCATGCTTTTTCAACAAGAGTCCATTCGTCGTCATACCGATATCTTCAATACCATCAATGTTGTTCAACTCAGCAATTAATTGATATAAATTACGTCTAAGCAATGGTTCCCCACCTGTTATACGTAATTTTTTCACGCCAAGTTCTGCATAAACACGCGCAATTCTCACCATCTCTTCAAACGTTAATAACTCATCTTTAGGTAGGAACACGTAGTCATCACCGAAGATTTCCTTAGGCATACAATAGTCACATCTAAAATTGCAACGATCAGTTACAGAAATACGTAAATCGCGAATAGGTCGACCTAATTTATCTTTGATTTGTGCAACCATACATGGATCCTCCTTAATGATTTATCTGATGTTTCAATGTGGCTAAATCTTCTTGATAATTAATATTCTTATACCAATATTCAGGTGATTGTATGCTTGTAACATCTATACATTCTGTCGTCACTTGATTATATACGTGTCGTAAGCTAAAATCATCTGAATCTAAAGCTTCTTTCATAACGTCAATGCAATTCGGGTGATAAAATGCAATGGTTGGTATGACACGTCCATTTTCTGAATATGCAGCAATATCAATTTGATCTTCGATTAGTTTAGAAACTAAAAACTGATACAATGCACTGATGGCCTTACCAGTTACCATCGGCGTATCAACAGAAATGACAAAGAATAATTCCTCATCATTGTATTGCTCCATTACAGTATATATACCAGCAAGTGGCCCTTTATCTTTATTTTTAGTGTCATCTATAATGACATGATCATGTTTAAATTGATCAGCTAATTGATCATTCGTGCTAATAATGATGTCATTAAACATATTTGTTTCTTGTAATGTTTGAACAATTCGTTGATAAAATAATTGTCCATCTATTTCAGCAAACGCTTTAGCCGTGCCAAAGCGTTCTGAATGACCACCTGCTAAAATAATAGCTTTCATTTCCTGTTAACCCCCACTTACTGGTGGAATCAATGCAACTGTATCTGTTGGTTGAATGATATCCTCTTCTTGTACAAATTCTTCGTTTACTGCAACCTGAAATTTTTTAGATTGAATTGAGGGATGTCTCTCAAACAATCTTTGTTTAAAATTATTAACATCAATTGCTTCATTAATATCAAGTATTTCACTATCAGTTTGCAAAATTTCTTTTATTTCAGCGAAGTATAATACCTTCACACTAGTCCTCTCCTTTAGTTGCAAGGTCGTGGCTACCTCTTTGATGGCCCTGCCATTCTGCACCATCTTCCCATATTTCTTTTTTCCAGATTGGAACAATTTCTTTAATACGCTCAATCGCATACTCATTCGCACGATATGCATCTTTACGATGTGGTGATGATACTGCAATTAATACTGCAATATCTGAAATTTGAAGTGGCCCAATTCGGTGAACAATGGTTGTAATTGTCCCTGGCCAACGTTCTTGAATTTCATCACCGATTTGCGCTAATTTCTTCTCTGCCATAGGAACATACGCTTCGTATTCTAAGTATTCCGTTTTAATGCCTTTGGTCCACTCTCTTACATGCCCTGTAAAGACCACTACAGCACCTTGGTGTTCATTTATAGTAAATGTTCGATACTGTTCCGTTTGGATAGGTTCAGTAACGATTTCAAATTGCTTCATTTAGTGTCAATTCCTTTGCTCTATCCATTGTAATAGCCAATTATCATAATGTGATAATGCTTGTATATCTTGAACATGGTAACAATATTTAACACATGTCAATTGCTTTAGCTGGTCTAATTCTTTGGTTGTTCGATAAACAATTACTTTATCATAATGTTCATCTTTATATCCTTCAACCAAAATGATATTACAATCAATTGTAACAGATTGGTCAATCATTTGAGTAAGATTTTGTTTATATGCACGCGTGACCGTTTGTTGATAGTGTTCACCTTGCACAATGCTTTGATCTGCTCCAGCATTAAAGTGTTTCATATGATCTACATGATCCTCTTGAAGCGTGATATCATCACCAATGTGACCATGATGTTTGATTGTTGCTACAGTGTAACCATGAGATTTTAAAAATTGTATCGTATGTTGCATCAATGTTGTTTTTCCTGAATTTTTAAAGCCTACGATTTGCAAAATCATAAGGTCATTTCCGTCTCAAAAACATTAGATTCAGTTAAAATAACATTTACTGTGTGTCCAGCTTTAAATCCTCTTGTTCCCCCTGGCAACATAATCATTGCATTACTATGCGCAATTGCAACTACTGCACCTGATTTATTAAACCCTGATGGTACTACAGTCGCACCGCTTTGTGAGAAGTTAGCAGTTGCTCGAATAAAACGTGTAAATGGATTAGCTTTCGTAAAATCTTCCATTAATGTAGCTTTAACAACCTGAGGGTAATATGCAGTTGCGCCCATCATATGCTGAACAGCTGGTTTCACAAATAATTCAAAACCGGTAAAGCAAGCAGATGGATTGCCTGACAAGCCAAATAAATATTGTCCATTAGCAACAGCTACCGTTGTTACACTACCAGGTCGCATTGCAACTTTGTTAAATAATACTTTAGCATTAACCGCTTTATAAATTTCTGGTAGGTAGTCAAAGTCTCCAACAGAAACACCGCCAGTTGTTATAACAATATCGTGTTTAGACATAGCATCTTTAACTACAGCAATACTACTTTCTAAATCATCTTGTTGGATTTTGTATGCTTCCACGTTTAAGCCAATCTTCTCTGATAATGCTTTAATCATTGGACCATTTGAGTTGCGAATTTTTCCTGGTTGCAAGTCATCGTTCACATCTAATAGTTCACTACCTGTTGCAATGACAGCAATGCTAGGACGACGTGTAACTTGCACTTTAGTATAGCCATACGTTGCTAATACGGCAATTGCACCGGGGTTAATGACTTGTCCCTTTTTCAAAACAATATCTCCAGTTGTCGTTTCTTCACCTTTAAGCGATACATTCTCATTTGCTTCAAATGATTTACGTATCGTGAATGTATCTCCGTCTTCAACTGTTTGTTCAAACATCACTACTGCATCGGCGCCTTCTGGAATTTGAGCACCCGTCATAATACGCACCGCTTCATTTTGACCAAGTGTTTTACTAGAAACTGAACCTGCACCTATATGGTCAATTACTTTAAATTGTTTGCGGTTTTCTGAATAGGCACCTACAGAGTCTTCACTGCGTATTGCAAACCCATCATAAGGTGATTTATTAAAACGAGGTATATCATAAGTCGCAACAATATCCTCTGCTAGAATATATCCTAAACTCTCATCTAAATTCACTTCAATTTGATTCAAATATATCTCTTGTTGGACAACACGATGTATTGCTTCTTTCACTGGTATAGGATTTCTTTTTTCAACTGCCATTGATTTCATCTCCAATTTATAATTTAAAATCATGATATACTATCCCTATCAGGAGGGTTAATATGTCAAAATTCACTCATATTAATGAACAAGGTAATGCTAAAATGGTTGATGTTTCAAATAAAGCTGTTACGAAGCGTACTGCACAAGCCCATTCTAGCATTACTGTTAATGAAACAATCTATAAACAAATAATTGATAATACTAATAAGAAAGGTAACGTTTTAAATACGGCCCAAATTGCTGGTATTATGGCCGCTAAGAACACATCAACAATAATACCTATGTGCCACCCCTTACCTTTAACTGGCATTGATGTTCAATTTGATTGGCAAACGAATGACAACATGTCTTATACATTAAATATCACTGCGATTGTCTCCACAACAGGAAAGACTGGTGTTGAAATGGAGGCATTAACTGCCGCATCAGCGACTGCACTAACCGTTTATGATATGACGAAGGCAGTAGATAAAGGCATGATCATCGGTGAAACGTATCTTGAATCAAAATCAGGTGGCAAATCAGGTGATTATCGTCGATAAGCTATTCTAAGCACATATACTATGTTCAATTTAAATAATAAAGTCATGGATGCAAAACTTCAATTAGGGAAACCTATCATTTAAGTTTAAATCCATGACTATTTTTTTATTTATTCAATTCATGCAACATATGATTTAATTCTGGCTTAATTAACTTTTCAATAGCTAATTTCACAGCGCCAGTTGATCCAGGTAAACTGAAAATTAATTTATTTTGGACTGTACCAGCAACCGCTCTTGATAATAAAGCTTTAGTGCCCACATCTTCTGTGTAACTTAAATATCTAAATAATTCTCCAAATCCCTCTATTTCTTTATCAAAGATGGGTTTAACTGCTTCAATCGTAACATCTCTTTGCGCAATGCCAGTACCACCTGTTGTAATAACGACATCAATATCAGTTGCCAACCATTGTTTGATTTGCGAATAAATCGCTTCTTTATCATCTTTGACAATCGCATAATGTGACTTTGCGACTTCAACATTAATGTCTTGAATTAAAGTTTGAACAAGTTGACCACCTTTATCTGTTTCTTTATCTCTAGTATCTGAAACTGTCAAAACTGCACAATGAATCGTTCTGTCTACTTTCGCATGATCATGTTGATGCATTAAATTCACTCCTATCCGAATAATTGATTAATTAAATGAATGGCATCTGACGTTTTTGTTGTCCCATGTATAAGCATCCGTCCACCTTCAAAACTAACAATTCGATGCCCTTTATATTCAAACATTATCATATATTTGTTTTCTCTATAATTAAGTTGATGTTGTTTAAGAAACTCACGCACCATTTCCTGGGTAATATTATCATTATCATATTGTACTGTATCTCTACCGCATAAAGTTGCATACAATGTATGTTGCTGATTTAAATAAGGAAAAGATGGATTTGAACCACACGTTGGACATTCATCTCTGAACATGCGACTAAAGCCAAATGTATAATGTTGTCCTTCCCATATATCCCCGTATGTTAATTTACTAGGCACTGATTGTTCAGTTAATAATTTAAGGGCATCTCGCAATTGAAAGCTCGTTGTCATTGTGACTGCAGGTTGTATAACGCCGACTGTATCACACGTTAAATTAATTGCTGGAAGCTGTGGCATTAAACAGTTGAAACACGGTGTTTGTCCAGGTATAAATGCAGCTTCTATATAAGTGCTTTGTACGACACCACCATAAATCCAAGGTATTTTCTCTTTATAAGCAAAGTCATTGATTAATTGTCTTGTCTCAAAATTATCCGTAGCATCAATGATTAAATCTACATGCTGTGCATGTTTATCTAAAAAATAATAATCAACATGCGTAATGAACGTATTGAGTGCTAGATCTTGACGCAATGCTTTTAAATGACGTTCAGCAGCGACGACCTTAGGTAGCATTTTATTAGCATCCTCTTCTGTAAATAATGTTTGACGCTGTAAATTACTAAATTCAATATAGTCTCTATCCACAATTGTAAGTGTGTTTATTCCTGCACGAACGAGTCCCTCAGCAACATGTGTTCCCAATGCGCCCATACCAACAATAAGTACATGCTTTTGACTGATTTTATTTTGTCCGTTAGCTCCTATTCCTTTAAACAAAGTTTGTCTCGAATAACGTTCCCTCGTCATTTTTATTGCCCTCTCTAGTTAAGATCCATTTCTATTATTATAACGAACAAAGCACCTCTTTTACAAAGAGGTGCTTTTATTACCCTATCTTTATGATTTTATCCGCTAAAACTTCAGCTTCAAAATTAGAATGTGTAACAAAGATGATAGGTATCTTCCATTCTTTAAAAATACGTTTGATTAACTTGATTCCCTCATCTCTTGTCGCATCATCTAAACTTGAAAAGGGTTCATCTAATAAAATTAAATCTGGCTTCGTACTTAATGTACGTGCTAATGCAACACGTTGAGATTCGCCTCCTGAAAGCGTCGCTGGATATTGCGCGCTTAAATGATGAATATTTAGACGATCCATTAAGTCATCTATATGAACAGATGGTTTAGCCATAAAAGTGATATTCTTATTCACTGTCATGTTCGGAAATAATTGGTAATCTTGAAATAAATAACCAATATGACGCTCTTGGATTTTCACGTTCACTTTATGTTCAGTATCAGTGATAAGTCTATCATTTATTTTAATATATGCTTTATCCGGTTTTCTTAAACCTGCTATCATATTCAATACTGTCGTTTTACCTATACCTGAAGGTCCTCGTATTGCATAAATTTTAGGGACAGTATCATGAATGTTAATATCAATAAACGTCTTCTTTAATTGATATTGTAGTTTTAACTCTAACATCTAATCTACCTCCCTATATTTATCTTTATTAGCAAAATTCAATACACCTATTACAGTAATTGAAAATGCGACTAACACAAGCACCCATAACCAAGCTTGGTTTTCTCTACCTTGTTCCACTAAAAAGTATATCTCAAGTGGTAACGTGTTCGTTTTATTTGGTATGTAACCTGCAACCATTAATGTTGCACCAAATTCTCCAATTGCACGAGCAAAACTCATCATAATCCCAGCAATGATTGAACGTTTAGATAACGGTAAAATTAGGCGATAGAATATTTTATTTTCACTTGCCCCCATGGTACGAGCAGTATTTAACATTTTAGGGTTAATACTTCTAAATCCTTGAATCGTGTGTTGATACATTAACGGAAAACTAACAATGACAGATGCAATAACTGCACCTGTCATTGTGAATACTACCGGAAGATGTAGTATCTCTTCAAAAAATTGTCCTACAACACTTCTAGGAGAAAATATAATGAGTAAGATAAACCCTAGCACCGTTGGCGGTAGAACAATGGGTAATAATATAAAACTTTCAAGGAGTTTAGTAAGATGCCCTTTTCCCTTATAAAGCAATCGACATATAAAAATACCTAGTACTGTTACAATAATCGTACTTATGACGGCTACTTGAATCGATATCCAAAAAGGTGTTAATTCAGGCATTCTTCAACCTCCTAAACTTCGAAATGATACTCTTTTAAGATATCTTTCGCTTTGTCAGATTTTAAGAAGTCCATCCACTCTTTCGCAAGTTTTTTATCTGAAGTTGCACCTGCTTCATAAGTGATTGGTTTTTTAAGTTCTGCTTCTTTAATTTCATTTACTTTATCTGTTTTTTTGTTGTCAGTATATAAATCTGTTTCATAAACAAAGCCCATTTCGGCATTGCCTTTTTCAACATAATTTAATACTTGTTTAACGTCTTTGGCATAAACTAAATGATCTTTAACGTCATTATATAAACCTTGATCTTCTAAATATTGTTTCGCATATTTACCAGCTGGAACTGTTTTAACTTCACCAATTGCTAATTTTTCATTATCTTCTAAATCTTTAACTGATGTTTTGTCGCTATTTTTATCTCCAACTAAGACAAGCTTATTATGTGCATATTTGTATGTATCATGTGCTTTGTCTTTATCTTTTAGCATATCAACATCTTTAGTGTTCGCAGACATGAACACGTCAGCTGGAGCACCTTTTTCAATTTGTTGTCTTAATGCGCCAGAACCACCATAGTTAAAGCTTACATCAACATTTTTGTGATCTTTTTTAAATTCTTTCTCTAATGCTTTACTTACATCACCTAAGCTAGCTGCTGCCGAAATTTGTAATTCTTGTTTGTTGTCACTATCTTTTTTGCTTGAGTCAGATGATTTATTTCCACTATCATTGCTACCAGAATTTGAACATCCTGCTAAAATAATAACTAATGTAGCAATAACTGCCATGAAATGTTTAAGTTTCATTTCACAAACCCCTCCTTTTACACCACTTATTATACGCTTATTTATAACTTTTAAAAGGTATAAAATGATAAATTTCACCTAATCTTCACATTATTAAATATATTTAATATACTATCAATAATTTATATGTAATTTAAATCTTTTCAAATAATGTTCAAAAGTTTTAATATAGAGTTATATATGCCTAAAGGAGAAATAAAAAATGGATAAAGATGTATTACAAGGGCAATCTATCCTCCGCTATGAAGATGGGCAACTCATCAATACAACAGATAGCTATGTTACAGAATTTCCATTGACAATTATTGTTAATGGCACAGAATTTGCTACAGTCATTTGTAGTCCAACACATATGGAAGAACTTGTAGTCGGATTTTTAGCTTCTGAGGGAGCTATTTATAAAAAAGAAGAAATACGCGCTTTGCAAATAGATGATAGTAAAGGTTTCGCACATGTAGAGTTAACTAAAGATTTAGGCGATCGTTTTGAGTATTCAACTAAACGTATTATTGCATCATGCTGCGGAAAAAGTAGAGAATTTTACTTTCACAATGATGCAGCTATCGCTAAAACCTCAATGTCCAAAATTACATTAACGCCGAAACAAGTGCTCAATATGATGACTGGGCTACAATCTGCCAGTACATTGTTTAAACAAACAGGTGGGTTGCATAATGCTGCCATTAGTGATGGTGATGAATTTTTTGAACATAGACAAGATATCGGCCGTCACAATGCGCTCGATAAACTTTATGGATTTTGTCTTGAAAGACGTATACCTGTCAGAAATAAGGTACTTATTTTTAGTGGGCGTATTTCATCGGAAATATTATTAAAGGCAGCTAAAATAGGTGTAGGCGTCATTTTATCCAAATCTGCACCTACTACGTTAGCGATTACGTTAGCTAATGATTTAAATATAACTGCAATTGGTTTTATTAGAGATGGCAACTTTAATGTTTATAGTCATCCAGAACGTATTAAAGCCACTGACACATTGGATTAATCTTCCAAATGCGTCAGTGGCCTTTTTATTTTACATCTTCTTTGATGATATGATACACAAAGCTTTGATACGTATAACCTTGTTTCGTGTACATATCTTTGGCTGTATCTTCTCCATCAGCTACGAGTATAACTGGACGTTCATTTGCTATGCTGCCTATATGTGCTTGCAAAGTTGATCCAACACCCTGTCTTCGATAGTTTTCCATAACACCAAAACTATCAATTTCGATAGTTTCCTCAGTTTCAATCACATCAACAGTACCTACAGGTGCTTTGTCAACGTAGGCTATTAGTCGGCATATGTTATCTTTTTTATGCTGAATTGTCCGTCTCGTATCATTGACACTCTCAATCGCAAACGGCTTACCATAAGGCAAGGCAAATGAATAATAAATATTCAAATAATCTTCCATATTGCTTTCATTTACCTCTTCAATCACAACATCTTTTCGACTAGGTAAGCGTGTTAATTCATTACCTTCTATAATATAGAATTCAAGTAAACCTAGTTGAAATCCTTCCTTTTCAATTGCATTTTTCCATACTTCTTCCAATCTTTCATTCTCTGGAAAAGTAAACGCTAAATGATTCGAATGCTGTTGCTCATGCAATTCATACTGTGTAGTCATATCTTTATGCCACTGTTCTATAGTTGGCATTTCTTTATACACCCACTTATTTGTATCATATTTCAAAGGTTGTGAAGGTGTTAAGTAAATCATTATTCGTTCATCTTCATGATATAGATGCCCCTCTTGAGCAATGTTTCGGATTGATATATTCGACATCACTACATCCACCTGCCTCGTTCATTTGTTAGACTTATTGTATCAAACTTTTGAAGCGTGAATGATTTAAAAGTGTTACGCCAATTAAACTTGCAATGATGGCTTTAATGATATCTCCTGGCATAAAAGTAAATGACAATAAGAAGGCTTTACTTACTGGAATATGTATAATGAAGCCCATAATAATTGTACCGACGATATCTAAAAATAAAACACCAATTACTAATGTAGTAACAAATAATACGACAAAATTGATTTTATTAAAATATTGATCTCTTACAAAACCAATACCAAACGCAACAACCGGATATAAGAATAAGAATCCTGCTGATGGTCCTGCAAATACGCCAATTCCTCCACGTCCACCTGAAAGAACTGGTAAACCTGCAGCTGCTAATAGTAAAAAGACAATGACACTGAGTGTCCCATATTTTTTACCTAATATCATACCTGCTAAAAATATACCAATATTTTGTAATACGATAGGTACTGGCATAATCGGAAGCGGAATTCCCGGAACCAATCCTAAAACACAAATAATCGCTGTCATTAAAGCTGTGTAAACTAAATTTCTTGTATTCATGTTGTATCCTCCTTCTACGAAGATGATTATACCACTAATGTAAACTTTATAAAATAAAAAGTTTACATTTATGAAGGAGAATCTACTTTTTTAGCTAACTGCGTAATATATTTAAAGAAGTCATCATGATTTACACTCGTAACAACTTGGACAGGACGACCTTTTTCTGTCACATATGTACGCCCTTGACTTGGTCCTTGATGTTCAACATCAACATGATTTGTTATTGATTGAACCAATTCAGGATTACCAACATAAGCAGTGGTTAGGACATCCCATAAAAAGTAAGTTGAATTAGTTATAAAATGTGTCAAAGGTGGGACTGCCGCATAACTAACGCCTAGAAAATCAACGCCTGAATAATGACGTTCGTTTGCCCACATTTGTCGAATATCTAATGTTAATGGCACTTGATTCGTGCTTTCTAAAGCCACCATATCTATAGCAATGTCACTATCAAATACTACTTTTACCGCCTCTGGATCCCAAAATGCGTTCCATTCAGCTGTACCATCATGTTCTGGCTCTTCCACATTGCCTTTTTCAAGAAAAGTCCCTCCCATCCATACTAATTTATCAATATTCTTCTGAATGCTTGGATCAATTTTAAGTGCTTTAGCCAAATCTGTTAATGGTCCCGTAAACAATAGTGTTATCTTTTCTGTTGACTCGCTCAATACGCGTATAATATCCTCATACGCTTCTAGGTTGCTCATGCCAGATTGTTGATTCGTCGTTTGTTCATTCAATATCGGCAATGCATCCATAAAGAATGCATGCATTCTCCACTCTTTCGGAAAAGGATTGGCACCACGTTCATATGATGGCGCAACTTGTAATGATGCATTAGAAAATCGATTAATAATTTTACATGAAGCACTAACAGACGGTTCTAAATAGCAATCTGCTCCTATTGTACTTACACCAACTAAATCAATATCTTCCATTTGTAATAATAAAAATAAAGATATTAAATCATCTACACCACCATCGTGGTTAAAATATACTTTAGTCAAAGTGATTCCTCCCATTATTATGTAAATAGTAAATAAAGCGGGACAGAAATGATATTTTCCCAAAAATTTATTTTGTTGTTCCGCTCTCAACTTGCTTAGCTTGTAGACTTTCTTGATGAAATGCTAATTGCTAGGCCCCACCAACAAGGTTGCCCAAAAATTAAAAGAAGCTTGCTGCAAGTGCACTGTTATGTTAGTCAACGACTGCCAATATATTTTAAGAGCCTAAAACATTGATTGATGTCCCAGGCTCTTAAAATATCATAAAAAATTGATCGTCGTCTCTATATTCTATTATTTACTAGCTTCAATTAATTTGTCTTTTAAATCTTTTCGCATAAAGTCAAGTGTGTAAGGGTCATTATACCAATATGTTTCAGCCTTAACTTCAATCACGTTACCATTTTTAACTGCTGGCAAGTTTTTCCAGATGTTTGTTGTCTCATAACTTGGTTTAGATTTACCTTCTCCTGTTGAGACGATATAGTCACCAGCTACGTCTTCAATTTTTTCTTGACTGACTTCAGCCCAACCTTCTTTTTTAACTAAATCTTGTTGGCCTTTAGGCATATTCAAACCAAATGCTTGATATAATACTTCTCCACCACGACCCCAGTTGTCGCCGTAAGTGTAAACTTTCTTGTCAAATTCATCTAAGATAGAAACTGTTGCGTCCTTACCAATTGCATCTTTGATTTCTTTGCCATCTTTTTCAGTTTGTTTCTTCCATTTTTCTTCCCATTTTTTAACTTCGTCTTCTTTACCCATAATCTTACCTAACATTTCTTGTTGTTCAAGGTATTTGTGTTTACCATAATCAACAACAATCGTTGGTGCGATTTTTTCATATTTTTTGATATTTTTATCTGTAGAGTAAACAATAATTAAATCTGGTTTTTTCTTAGCCACTTTTTCAACGTCAGCTTCACCAATTTTTGTTGTATCTTTAAATTTCTCTTTTAAAATTGGGCTTTGATCAACTTGGTTGTTAACCGCAACAATATTCGCGCCTAATTTATGTAAACCACCTGCAAATGTAGGTGCAACGACAGCAATACGTTTAGGATCTTTAGGAATATCTATCGTCTTTCCACTATCTAATTTATATGATTTTGTTTCTTCTTTTGAATCAGATTTACCCGAACCACCGTTATTACCACATGCAGCTAAAACGATGATTAGAACTAGTAATGGTAAAATTAATTTCTTCATAACATCCTCCTGTTGAAAACGATTATCAATTTCAACAAAATTGTATCCTACAATGCGACGTTTTACAATAAAATTTTAAATTATTGATAAATTAAAAAAGAGTGGAACACATTATTTTAAAATTGTTGTTCCACTCCCACGCAAAGCTCATCACTACTGAGAAAAGCTTGATTTAAGCATCTTCTCTGTTCGATCAACTACTACGTCATACTATTATTTTTTCCCATTCTCTTATACTTACCTTATTTACACTGTTTAAAATAAATTGCACACAGATTTAGCTATGTTAGTATAAGCCGCATCCTCCATAGGTGGATTGTGTAATCCAGCTCTCATATCACGGTAATAACGTTGCAATGGTCGTTCCATTTCAAGACTCTTCGCGCCAACGATTCTCATCGCTAAATCAACTACTTCTAACCCTTGATTCATTACTAGTACTTTACTCGCAGATGTTTCATTCCATAACTTAGGTTGATTTTCTGGATGATTATAGCCTTTAGCAGTACTCCATAAGAAATGACGAGCTGATAATAATAGCGACTCCATTTTACCAATATTTTGTTGTACAGTTGGCAAATGACTAATCGTACCTTCAATACTATTTGGACCATACGTTGTTGCGAAATTGATTGCATAATCTCTTGCCGCCTGAGCAATGCCTAAATAAGTGCTAGGAATGTGCAATATCCATCCATTCGGTTGCGGTTTTCGTTTTGACTCAACAAAAAAGTCATTCGGTACCCACACATCATTTAATACTAAATCGTGACTTTCTGTTGCTCTCATACCTACCATATTCCAATTATCGGCAATTTCTAAGCCATCAGTGGCTCTAGGCACTAAGAAAAATCCTACTTCTTGCAAGTCATCGACATAAGCTGCGACAATATAGTGTGTCAACGCTTTGCTCATTGATGTGAACGTTTTAACACCATTTAATAGATAGCCATCATCTTGCTTAACTGCATGCGTTGCAGGTCTGCCACCACGAGTAGGGCTACCTGTATCCGCTTCACTTACTGCTCTATTGACTAAAGCACCATTTTTAATTTCTTTAGCAAAACGATCCAGCATATCTTGATTCCACATTGATTGTTCATATATTTGTCCTATGACACTTAAATGCCAACCGATTGATAACGCCGTTGCACCATCAATTGCTCCTAAATACGTTTGTAACACAACCATATCTTCAATAGTCGCGCCTTCACCGCCATATTCAACGGGTAACGTAAGTATGCTATATCCTTCTTGCACTAACCATTCAATATTCTCAAATGGGAATCTCGATTGTTTATCATTTTCTGCTGCTCTTTTTTTAAAAGTTTCCTCAATTGATTGAAACTTTTGTATCCATTTTCTTTGAATATCTGTGTTAATCAGAACTGAATTGATCAATTATATCACCTGTTCATTGTCATTGTTATTTAAACCTAGTTTATCACTCAACATTTTAAAATGAAAGTTAACCACGTTCAGATAGCAATATAAAAAGACTTAAGTCAGAGAGATTGAATATCTCAATACTTAAGTCTTCTCATGAATAAACATGAATTACTTGATGTACTTTTCTAATTCAGCAATCAGTTTATTAATCTTGTCTCGTTGTTCATCTGTTACATAAACAATAACTATTCTTTCATCTTGTATGCTACGCTTTTTTGAAAGTAACTGTAAATCTTTTAACTTTTGTAATGCTTTAGTTAAGTAATAAGGTTTAAACTCTGAATACGTTGCAATTTCCTTCGAAGTTATTTCATTTGTTTTACTTCTTGCAATATAATTTAAAATATAAACCTCTTCATAATTTAAATTATATTTCTTTTTAGTGTCTTTGAAGAACTTTTTAACTTGAAATGTTGCGTTAACTAAATCATTGATGTCTTTAATTTGTCCCATATCCTAAACCACTCCTCTGATGTACGTCTTGTTGCTACAAGGTTCATGTCTACTATTTATTACTTACCAAACATTTCTTATGCTATAAAATTTATTTTATAACATTTAAGTATAATATTTCAATATTTTTATGAAATTAAAATGATATTATATATCAATAACACGTTCCATCAATTAAATTACACATAATCAATTTGTCTTAATTGCTAGTTAATAGAATATAAAAAAGGAGTGCGACAGAACTCTTTTTGAATTCATTGTCCCACTCCTAACAAAGATGATTCGCGTTGAACACAGCTTCTTTAAATCGCTGTCTCAATTCAGTCAGCTACGATATAATTGCAATGTCACTTCGTTATATTAATTTTTTATTTCGTTCTTTCTATATATTAAAGACTTAAACTAACTGAAAAAATAGTTAATAAATGTTGTTCTATCCCTTAATTATCTAATACTGCCATTTTAACGTTATTTAATTTTAGCATTCACATAATCAACAAATGGTTGAATCTCTTTTGTTTTAATTTGTTTCATTGGTACTTTCCCAATGTTAAAAGTAAACACTAAATCTTTACCATCAAATTCAATTGCTTCTATTTCATTGTATGGAATATTTCTATAATAGAATTGTCCATTCATATCTACATTCATAATTAATCTTTCAGAGGTAGCAATAAATGCACCTTCAAACTCACTTTGTCCTTGAACATTATACTCAATCATCCCTAGTACAGAAGGCCCTTTAGACTCTGTTGGGAACAAATCATCGGGATTCACATTATCTAAAATCATGCATATATTCTCCTTACCTATTATGTTTATTAAATCAATCTCATTTCCTCTTGGAATTTATTGTAACATTTAACAAATATTTGATAGGTTTCATATGCTCGTGATTCAATAAATTTTACGTTTACAATACGTTCATCTATTGAATTACGATATTTCTCTAAATACCCTTTATGATAAAGTTCATTAATAACTGCGTTTATACATATTAAGTATCGATAAGACATAGATTGAATCTCTTTTAATGAAATGACTTGCCGATTCGAAATGAACGCTCCTAATAAAATCAGTTCATCTAAACTCAGATTAAATTCCTTCGCTAACATTTGGACTTTATATCGTGCATCAAAAATAGTGATGACATATTTCAATGAATTATAATGGGTACTTTCTATTATACATGCAAAGTTTTTCACTTTTACCATTTCATTAATTTCAGAAAACATCGTATTGAGTTTATCCTGACAGTTTGGTGATGGGAGAAATAATAAGCGTCTTTGATCATTGTGATCACGCAATTTAATAATCCATCCCAAATGGTATAAGTGCTCTAAATGATGTCTTAGTTGTCTTTTTGAAATAGATTGATACGTGATTAATTCATCTATATAAATACCTTGATGATGAACATGATAATAATTAATGACTTCATTTAATGTTTTTAATTGTTCAAACTTTAATTGGTAGCTGTACTTTAGCACCTCACCTACCGCCTTCATAAAAACCAGATAAAACAATAATGTTTCTAACTTATGCTTATCCACCATACCTATCACCTCATGACACAATCTTTAGATTGGGTTATCGAAAGCATCTATGACAAATCGCTTAACCGTATAAAATGATTAAGATTACTTTGAACATAGCAATGATGTACCACTATTCCTACCCAACCTTTTCAAAGATAGACATTTACATGACTCTTTCAATAAAACAACATCATCTTTATATTTTGTGAATCAGTTGGTCGTACTTACGCATACGCAATCATAACAGTGATTGATGACTTCTGATAGGTTATTTTAACTGTAATGCGCTTTGGCTTCAGCAATTAATAACTGGGTTGTTTCATCAAACGGTATTTCTGATTGATTCAATGATTGGTATTGATGTGACTGATTTTTAGTTCGAATTTGACCAGGTGTGTTACCATACCTTTTATTAAATAAAGCGATAAAATGTGGAAGATGATTGAACCCATGCTTGAACGCAATGTCTTGAATCAAATGATTACTGATTAAGATGTCTATTAAACATAATTTTAATCTAACATCATTTATATATTGCGTTATATTACGATAAGGTGTGTGATATTTGATAACTTTACTTAATTCTTTAGCTGACATATTGAGTGCGTTTGCCATGTCCTGACGACTAATTTTAGTACTGTGATGTTCAATAACATACTCGTGTACCTTATCAACTAAAGCATTTTCTAATTTGTAATGAACACGTTGTTTTCTTTGCAAATATCCTAATTCTACACATAAATGTTTAACAAGCTTATCTTTGATTTGTAATTTGTGCGGTTGCCTACTTTCAAATTCCAGTATATTTAGAATAAATGGTTCTATTTGTCTTCTTTCTATAGAAGAAAATTTATAGCCATTTGACTTAATATAATCATCAGCAAACTTCAAATAATCTTTGAATGCTATTTCAATGTTTGCGACGATCGCGCCATCTTCGCTTTCAATCGAGTAAATATCATTTAGCATCACAAATAATAAATCTCTTTCTTGCATCTGAAATCTCTCTAAATTTAAATTTACTCGTCCTGACCCTTTCAGCCAATAGATTAATTTAATATTCGATTCCTTTTGCTTACTTATCTTTATATCTTTTAAAAGTTTTACCGAAAAGTTATTAATCATACGTACGTCCTCTCACTTTTTAATATATAAAGACATGACATAAACAGAAATAATAAATTATCCCCCATAACTCTAATAACTATTGCTGCATCATTAACGTTTCTCTAATTTTAACGCATTTAATCGAATGTCTATCTTCATATATAATTGTATGGTTTATTTCGGTATTATCAGTAGCAAACTTTTAACCAATTATATCATTTTATTATCTTATATAACGATTTTTATATCCAAAATGATTTTTATAATATCAAATATTATAAATTGCTTTAACACGCCTGCGAGAGAGTAATAATACAATTAAATTAAAAGATGATTCAGATACTTATTGTAAAAACAATACAAAAATAATGAATTCTATTAATTTTATATCAAATTTATTTTTTGCTGTTACTTTACAAAAATGTTACAGAGAAATGAGTATCTTTTTCATATAATTTTTAAAACGTTGCTATAACAGCGTTTTTTAATATTACAAAAAATTACTTATTGTATTTATCTCAACACTATTTATTAGCAAAAAATTACAAAATGATAACAACGCACACAAAATGATTTTTTTCTGATAAAGTATTTCTTGTCGTTAAGAAACTTATTAAAAACTGGACTCAAGGGTCATCAAATGACTATTAAATATAAAATATTAATTTAATTCTCAGGAGGAAATTTTACAATGAAAAAAATCGCTACAGCTACAATCGCTACTGCAGGAGTTGCAACAATCGCTATCGCTGGACATGGTCATGAGGCACATGCAGCTGAACAAGGTTACAATCCAAATGATCCAACTTCATACAGCTACTCTTACACTATCGACCAACAAGGTAACTATCATTACACTTGGAAAGGTAACTGGAGCCCAAATCAAGTAAATCACTCTAGTCAATCAAATTATTCAAACTACAACTATTCATATAACTACAATAATTACAATAACTATAACAACTATAACTACAATTACTATGGCAATAACACACAATCATATAGTTCAAACACACAACAAACTGGTGGTTTAGGTGCAAGCTACTCAACTTCAGATCGTAACATTAAAGTAACTACAACTACTGCGCCATCATCACAATCAAATGGTGTGTCAATTTCAAGAGCTTCAAGTTCAGGTAGTAACTTATACACTGCTGGTCAATGTACATACTACGTATTTGATAGAGTAGGCGGTAAAATCGGTTCTACTTGGGGCAATGCTAATAACTGGGCAAGCGCTGCAGCTGCATCAGGTTACACTGTAAACAATTCACCATCAGCTGGTGCTATTTTACAAACTTCTCAAGGTGCTTACGGTCACGTAGCATATGTTGAAAGCGTTGGTAGTGACGGTTCAGTTACTGTATCAGAAATGAACTACGGTCACGGTGCTGGTGTTGTTACTTCACGTACTATCTCAGCTAGCCAAGCTGCTGCATACAACTACATTCACTAATTTTATGCGTAACAAATAAATTAACAGTCTGGGACATAAATAATATAATAATGCTATTTAGCAAATTCGCAGTAGCTGACTGAACTGAGAAGGCGCTTAAATCAAGCTTTTCTCAGTTCTAGTCATCCTTGCGGGGGTGGGACGACGAATTCAAAAGAATTCTGTCCCGCTCCCTTTTTAATGTGCACAAGTTTAATCATATTGTGACCTTTTGGATATACAATTAAGCGTATTAAAAAAGATTGGAAAGTAACAATCCATACTTTCCAATCTTAATGTATGTCCAACAAATTCATTCTTTCTTGCTTTGTTATATCTTTTACTATAATGGTGCTAATAATAAATTCGTTTGTCATCGTTCATGGATCCAATTCTCGCTACAAAAATTGAACCCACTACTATGAAATATTTTGAGGATATTTACAGTTAAAACTTAAATGCATTAGATATCATCGCTACAAAAATATCTATGTAATGTTTTAACATACTTGAATATATCCTTTTGACAAATGATTAAACATATTTTTACGAATTTTTTACATAACTTTTGTTGCTTAATTTACGAATACCAAGTCCTGAAAATCCATAAACAATAGCTAGAATTGCACATAAGTAACACGGCACTGTCCAAATAAAGAATTGATCTACGGATACGCCCAATTGTTGTGTGTAATAAATTCCTGAAGTTCCCCAAGGTATTAACGGCAATACCATCGTACTAGAATCTTCTAATGTTCTTGATAAATTAGTTTTATCCAAATCCATATCGACAAACATATCTTTCATTAAGACACCCACCATGATAATGACTATAGATGCTACACCAGCAGCAAAAACTAACATTAAGCAACATATCACCGTTATTAAAATTAACGTACCCACTGATGTTACACCTTTAGATACTGTATTTAACATGACATCTAAACATCCTGATGTCTCTACAATACCTGCGAAAGCATAACCACAGAAAATTGTAACAAGTATTTCTGTCATACTCATCATGCCACCTTGTTCTAATAACGACGTCGCATTGTTAGAGAGATTGGTATGACCAGTCATTGCAGGTGTAAAACCGTTAAACATAGCTTTAAATCCATCAACCATATTAAAGTGATGATTTAATGTACCTACAATAACAGCACTCAGACTAGATGCTAACATAGAGGGTACTGTGGATACTCGACACACTAAGCAAATAATGATAACTAACAAAGGTATCCACACCCATATATTAATATGATATATACCATCAAGTTCATTTAATAACTGATGTATTTGCTTTGTATTGACTGCACCTTTTGAATTTAATCCTGCAAAGAACCATACGATTAACCCTATTATTGATGCCGGTATGGTCGTCCACATCATTGCCCTAATATGAGAAAAGATATTCACCTTAGTGACTAAGGCAGCCAAGTTGGTAGTATCTGATAATGGTGACATTTTATCACCAAAAACTGCACCTGCAATAATAGCACCTGCTGCCATACCTAAGTCGATATTCAGCTGATGTGCAATAGATATCAAAGCAATACCCGCAGTAGACGCAGAGCCCCATGCTGTCCCTGTGGCTAAACTACAAATTGCTGAAATGATAAATGCAGAAACTAAAAAATAATGTGGATTTAAAAATTTCAAACCGTAATAAATTAAAGCTGGTACAGTTCCAGAATACATCCAACTACCAACAATAATGCCTACTGCTAAGATAATAAATATTGCAGGCATAGCCGTTGTTAGCCTTCGAGTAATACCCTCTTCCAAATCTTCCCACTTTAATCCTACACGCCAAGCAATTAAAGCAGCATAGGCAGAAGATATAAGTAATAGCACTTGAATTGGAATATTAAATTTTATAAATCCGATTGTTACGACAAGAACCATAACGATGATTGTAGATATTGCTTCCCAGAACGATGGCTGTCTTTTCATACACATTCCTCGTTTCTATTAGATTAATGACCTCTTTTCATAGCTAAATATTTATTTGAATGATTAATTAAATATGCATGTATACATTGTTTATTCAACTTTTCATTATTCTAAGCCGAGTTTTTCTAAACCAAGTTCTTCAACTTTAAGACCTTCTTCGAAAAAGTCACGTTCTAAAATTGTAGACGCAATCATGATAACCGCATCGATATTGGGTGTCTCAACATCGATTGCTCGTCCTAGACTTGACCATAGCACTAAGCCATATGCGATATCTTCTGTTAAGTAACGATTTTGAACTGAATGAGGTCCAGGAATTTGAGAGAAAACAGGACTCGTATTAAAGAGTCGATTTAATGGTTCATCTTCGTCTTTACGCTCTAGATATCCTCTTTGTATACGTGCCTCTTTCGCTGTTAAAAGTTCAAACCCTAATTTACGACCTAACGTTAAACGTTCTAATTCAATCGCATGTAATAATCTGACAGTGTGTTTCGTGATTCCTTCCTTATACAAGGCAAATGAATCTGCATAATCGATTCGACCTACATTTAATAATGTTGGTCCAGGATGTACTTCTGGATTTCCGTTTTCTAAATTTGTCTTCCATAAGTTTTCTTCTTTTACGAGGTATGGATAAACTTGACTCACTTTTTCAAAGCTGTCACTAAGTTCTTTCTTGTTATAAGTAGAGAAGAACACCTTACGTACATTGAGTGATAAATCTACACGTGCTGCTTCAAAGTCAACACGCGTACCGTACGTTAACGTATTAGCTTCAGCAAACTTAGGCTGAACCTCGATATGTCTATCCTCAAGTACATTAATAAAACGGATTGAAGCCATCGCTGCTGCAATATTAAAGAAAATCAGTTGATCATTCGTCACGTGCTCAGCCATTATTTCCGCATAGTATTCAATATAAGATGAAGGAATAATTACTTGAACAAGTTCAGCGTCTTTCAAGACATATTCAATGTCATCACTGATGTCAGTAAACGGTACAAATGATTCGGCACCTTCATTGTTAAAATCAAAGCCACCCTTTTCTAATGCATGATTAAACTTTTTAATAGATGAATTTCGACAGTATAATTTCACATCATGGCCTTGATTCACCATATCTACTGCCGCTGTTACTGCACCATTACCTGATCCTACTACTGCTATTTTCATAATTATAACTTCCTTTCAAACTATCTTATTGTCCCTCATTTTGATTAAAAATAAAGGGAGCAGGTTAGAAATCTACATCGCTTCACTAGATTTCTATTTAACCTTGAAAAGACAGTCCAAAATAACTGTCTGTTTCCAAGTCCCGCTCCCGGGCAAAGTTGGCTAGAATAAAAATAAACTAAAGCCATCATCATTTTTATTCAGTCAGCTACTGCCAAATCATTCATATGAATCATTATTAAACAAATTAGTACTTAAATTTATACAACGCTAAACTATATCCTATTTTAAAAAAATTAAACACACTAAATTAATTTAAATTAATTTTAAAATTAACTAATCATTTTAAAGTAACTTTGTTATATTAATAGTGATACATGATTATAAGTTGAAAGGAGTATTATTATGTCAGAATATGATAATCAATCACATAACTCTCCGATTCAGAGGGATAATGAGCAAGATGCGCGTTTAATGGCAATGTTAGTTTTCTTATTAGGCTTTTTTACTTCTATTATTGGTCCGATTATTATTTGGGCTATTAAACGTAATGAATCACAATTAGTTGATAAAGCTGGAAAAAATTACTTCAACATGCTCATTTCATATTTCATTTGGAGTGCTGTCATTGGCATTTGTATTGTTCCGTTATTCTTCATATATGCTGTTAATAATGAAGCGGTTATCATTATCGTAACAATATTAATCTTTATTCTTTCTATCTTGCTATTTGTGCTTTCTATTTTATATTTCGTATTCCACATCGTTGCTTGTGTGAAATATTTTAGTGGAAAAGCGTATGTTGTTCCATTATCAATTCGTTTCTTTAAATAAATAGCGTACCAACTAATGTTACAAATATCTGTAACATAAATCATATGTTAACATTATCAAAATATAAGAATAATGTAGTATACATGCATATTCCAAGCATTATTACATTACCTAACCTTGAGCACCCCTTTATTACGGAGTTGTTCAAGGTTTTTGTATTTCATTTACGAAAACGTAACAATGCACATAACGGGTTTGGAATCTGTTAAAGTATGATTTGTCGTTGGGAGCGACTAAAAACTTAAATCGAAGTCTATTCAACATATCGCTAACTTAACCTATTGTTGAATATCATATTTTGGGAGGACTTTTTACTATGAAAAAAATCATTACAATTTCAACTTTAACAGCAGGCATTGGTGTATCAGCATTAGGATTAAATGCTAACCATGCGGATGCTGCGGAATATAATCACAATCCAGCACCACAACACAATCAATTCGGTGGCGGTTATCAACAACCTCAATTTAACCAACAATCATTTAACTATAATCAAAGCACTACTTCATCTTCAATAACTGACGGAAGTACGTCATCTAGTAGTTCTTCAACAACGACTACGTCATCAACACAAACAACTTCTTCAACATCTGGGAATTTATATACAGCTGGACAATGTACGTGGTATGTTTATGACAGAGTTGGTGGCAACATTGGGAGTACTTGGGGAAATGCGAATAATTGGGCTAGTGCAGCTTCAGCAGCTGGCTACACAGTAAATCAAACACCTGAAAAAGGCGCAATTCTACAAACATCTGAAGGTACTTATGGACATGTTGCTTACGTGGAGAGCGTTAATAGTGATGGTTCTATAACTGTTTCAGAAATGAATTATTCTGGCGGACCATTTGTCAAAGATACGCGTACCATTTCAGCAAGCCAAGCAAGTGCTTATAACTATATCCACTTATCATAATTTCTATATATAATGATCAGTTAAAAGCGTATGCCTCGTTAATTAAACATTAACAGCATACGCTTTTTTAAGTTTCTCAAATTGAATTTTAATCAACGATTTGAGAGAATGAGCATATTAGTCTTTTATAGGTAAGGAGTGTTAGGTTATGCAATGGCTTAAAGTCATCTTTGCTGGTCTGATTGAAGTGGTTTGGGTAATAGGATTAAGTAATGCCCATAATTTCGTTACTTGGTTATTCACTTTAATCTTTATTGTATTAAGCTTCTATTTAATGATTTCCGCTTCTCGACATCTACCTGTTGGGACCGTTTATGCGGTGTTTGTAGGCATAGGAGCTGCTGGTACAGTGATTGCTGATATGCTTTTCTTTGGTCAACCATTTACGATTACGAAACTGGGCTTGTTACTACTATTGTTGATAGGAATTATAGGACTCAAATTATCAACGAACGACACGCCTCAAGGAGGTATGTAATATGTCATGGCTATATTTACTCATTGCGGGATTACTAGAGGTACTTGGTGTCATTTGGTTAAATCAATTTGCACGTTCAAAACAAAAAATTTATATTATTTTGATGGCAGTGACGTTCATTTTTAGTTTTAGTACTTTAAAACTGGCAATGGCAACCATTCCAATGGGAACTGCTTACGCTATCTGGACAGGTATTGGTACTGCTGGAGGCGCTATTGTAGGAATGATATTTTATAGAGAATCAACACATTTTAGCCGTATATTCTTTATTTTCCTAATACTATTCTCTGTAATTGGCCTCAAAATAATTCAATAAAATGAAATGAATTACATTTGTATACGTTTTCTCCTTTTATTATACTTAAGGAGAAAACAATGTTAAGGAGTGAGTATCATGGAAAAAGTTTATATCGCTGGCGCAATTCCTGAAGTAGGATTAAATCTACTTAAAGAACACTTTGAAGTTGAAATGTATGATGGTGAGGGCATCATTGACAAGGAAACGCTAAAAGAAGGTGTCAAAGACGCTACTGCACTGATAAGTATCCTTTCAACGAATGTGGATCAAGAAGTAATTGATAGCGCAACTAACTTAAAAATCATTGCAAACTATGGTGCTGGATTTAATAACATCGATATTAAATACGCACGTGAAAAAGATATTGATGTTACAAATACACCTAAAGCATCAACTGCATCAACAGCTGAATTAACATTTGGCCTTGTTTTAGCTGTTGCCCGTCGCATAGTAGAAGGCGATAAATTATCTCGTACTAAAGGTTTTGACGGTTGGGCACCTTTATTCTTCAGAGGTCGTGAAGTATCAGGTAAAACAATTGGTATCATCGGTCTAGGAGAAATTGGTAGTGCAGTAGCTAAACGCGCGAAAGCTTTTGATATGGATGTCTTATACACTGGTCCACATCAAAAGAAAGAAAAAGAACGCGAAATTGGTGCGAAATACGTAGATTTAAATACATTACTTGAAAATGCAGACTTCATCACGATTAATGCTGCATATAATCCAGATTTACATCATATGATTGATACTGAACAATTCAAACGAATGAAGTCAACAGCCTATTTAATTAATGCAGGTCGTGGCCCTATTGTTAACGAAGAAGCTTTAGTAAGCGCTTTAGAAGAAAAAGAAATCGAGGGCGCTGCATTAGATGTTTATGAATTTGAGCCTGACATTACGGAAGGATTAAAATCACTTGATAATGTCGTTATCACACCACACATTGGTAACGCAACATTTGAAGCTAGAGATATGATGTCTAAAATCGTTGCAAATGATACAATCAAAAAATTAAGTGGCGACACACCTCAATTTATAGTTAATAAGTAATCTAAAATATGAAAAAAGACGGAAACTGAAAGGTCTTATGGCTAAGTGAATTCGTACTCACTTAAGCATGTATAATGACTTCAGTATCCGTCTTATTTTTTTATTTACTTTTCGCTTTATATAAGAATTTAGTTTGTCTACTTAATAAACGTTTAGGTGTTCGCTTCATTACACCATTGCGTAATGAGATGACTAATTTGTTATCTTTTTGAGCTATTTTACCAATCTTTCTTGAACGTTTAATGACTTTAGTAGTATGTTTAACTCTTAACTTATCATAGCGTTTTAACGCTTTGTCCAAATCGTATTCAGCTAAGCAATTGGCTAATACAATTGCATCTTCCATTGCTTGCCCTGCACCTTGCCCCATATTAGGTGTTGTTGCATGTGCTGCATCTCCTAACAATAGTATGCGTTGGTTTACAAATGATTTGATTGGTTTCATATCATATAAATCATGTTTCAGAATACCTGTTTCGCTCTGTTTATCTAAAAGATGGCGTACGGGTTCTGGATAATTATTGAAATATGCTTGAAGATGTGGTTTTTCAAATGATTGATATTTTGAATCCTTTTCAGACGCATTCATTGTGATAAACCAATACGCTTGATTATTGATAAGTGGGACAATACCTACGCGACCACGTTTACCCCAATATTCATTAGCTATATCTGTGTTTTGTAGATTTGCATCATCCACTAAGCCACGAAAACACGTATACCCTTGATAAAGTAGCTTGGCATTCGGATGAACAGCTTGTCTGACAACAGAATGAATGCCATCTGCACCTATACATAAATCAAAGCGCTGACTTGCATGGTTAGAGAAATGAACTAGCACTTGTTGATCAACATTATCAACTTTAATGACATCATGATCAGTATAAATACATTGAGGATTGACATAAGACTCTATGAGTTCTATTAATGTTTGTCGTGCTAAAGTAACATTTAATGTATTTTCTTTTAATTTCACAGTAGATAAAATGTTTCCTTTGTCATCAAGGACATTCATCGCTGATAAGTTTTGACCCGCATTTTTGATGCCTTTAGCTAAGTCATGTTTTCCTAATTTCTTAATGACATTATCACCAATGCCTATCCCTGCGCCAACTTTACTAATGTTTGGTTGTCTTTCAAAGATAGAAACGTCATGTCCTTTTTCTGAAAGTAGTGCACCAGCGGTTAAACCACCTATTCCTGCACCAATTATTGCAATTTTCATTTATTTACACCTCAGTATTAAATTCTACTAAATTTTATCATAACTATGCTTTATCATTGCAGTTGGAAATGCAACATCCTGCAATTGTTAACCTAATCATGAAGTATAGAAGTTTTTGCGAATATCATCTTTTTTAATACCAAATTCATCATAATATGATTGCATAAATGTTGCGATATGATCTGCCCATAAGATATCACTCGCATACTGATGCTGACCTGGATTCTTAGGATTCCATCGCATTTGATAGAGTGTAATTTGGTCATTGTCAAAATAGTTCGCACGAATAAATTTGGCACCACCTAGTATGGCTTTGCGTGGTGTCGTCCATGCTGCTTCTTTCGCGTAGCTTTTACCTGTATGTATTGCATTTTCATCGAAGGCACCCACACCAAAAAAATTATAATACCGTGTCTTGCCATCTTTGATACCACTAGAGAGTTTAGATTCACCATTCGCCGTTTCAACACGTGCATGGCTTATTAAGTAGATGATATTCACTTTATATTTATCTTGCGCTTCTATAAAAGCATCGGCTTGATTTTCAAGAATACCGTATCCTTTTAGCATCTGATTTACTTCTTGTTTCGACATTGGAACTTGTTGAGAAATATCCATGTATTTAAAGTTATTATCATCTCGTGATATGCGCATCGCCTTCTCTATGTCTTGGTTATTCGCATTCACAAATTGACCATTGCTTTCAACAGTATTTAACACACTTGTATCCGTTTGTTTCTGTAATGCTTCTTGAAAGCTATAATGACGATCATTTTTCAACAAATCCGAGTGTTTAATAATTAATAAAACAATGAAAATAATGATGATAGTGCCTAACAATATGATTGGCAAACGTAAATGAGATAATTGTTTCATGTCACTGACAATCCTTTATATAGCTAATTAAGATAAATATAAGTAAGTAATGATAATAACAATTAAGACAATCGCAAACGATATGTTGATGACAATCTTCATGCCAGTTCGGTCTCTGAATAATACATTGAAGATAACCAAACTAATTGCCAGTGATACAGCAAACATTGAAATTGCTAGCACCATTTGCATCATCACTAAAAAAATAATTCCTAAAATAATGAATACATTAGAAATCACTGTCATAATTTTAATTGCGTTTGGATGAATTGTTCTCACCCCTTTTTATTAATATATAGTCCACCTTACCATAATTTAAGTTGAAAGTACTTATAAATTTATTTAAAGAAACGAAGTAAGGAGTGAGACTGAATTCATCGTCTCACTCCTTACTTATTTTAATTACATTATTTCTCGTCTCTTGACATACCTTTCAGTAAGTTAAGCATATATGTTAAGCTACGATTCATATCATCGTCTTTAAGGACACCCATTAGACTACGAATACTTGTTTTAGCATTAGGATTAGCTTGATTTGCAACATGTAAGCCTTTATTCAGTTTATTTAAGAATTGGCTTAATTCTTGTACATTGAGCTCACCTAACATAAAGACCATTGGTGCTAAATTTGTAATTAAACCTGCATATAAGTCTTTATTAAGCTCGGTCATAAATTTATTAATAATCACTTGACGACCTCTAATGCCACCATTCATTAAATCAAGAATTTTCGCCTCATCTAATGCTTTCACTATACGAATTGCTTTTAAAATACTATCTTTATTTTCAGCAATAGCATCTGTGACTTCATTAATACTTTCAAGTTTAATTTGCGCTTCAGACTTCTCTAAACGTTTAATTTTTGTTATTCTTTCAGCCATTATTTATCCACCACATTTCCTGGGAAAACATAATCAGGACGTTCCCATTTTTTCTGTACTTGGACACTATATTGCGGATTACGTTGCTTATCGACACGGAAGTTGGTTGGATTTAATGGTGACTTACCTTTACGTGTCAATACTTCCATACGACAACTTGTTCGTTTATATGATGGTGTGTCTGTATATTGATCGACATCACTGTTCGTTAATTTATTGATAGCACCTAAATCACCATTTGACATAGCATCATTATTTAAAGGAATATAGATTTCTTTACCTTTAACTCGATCGGTAATTGTGGCAATCAATGTTGCTTCCCCAGTTTCAGAAATCAATCGTAGTTCTGCACCTTCATGAATATCACGTTCTTTTGCTAGTTCTGGTGAAATTTCAACAAATGCATTAGGCATTTTATATTTAATCATTTCAGTTTGATATGTCATATTACCTTCATGGAAATGTTCAAGTAAACGACCGTTATTCACATGTAGGTCATACACTTCGTCTTCTTTAAAGAAGTTATCAAATGTCAATGGGAATAATTTAGCACGACCATTTTCAAAATTAAATCCATTCATATATAACGTTGGTTCATCTGAACCGTCTGGTGCTACTGGCCATTGAAGACTGTTGAAACCTTGTAATCGATCATAGCTTACACCTGAATAAGATGGTGTTAATCGTGCGATTTCATCCATGATTTCACTTGGATGTTTATAATTCCAATCCGCACCCATACGTTGCGCAATCAATTGGAAGATTTCCCAGTCTGGTTTAGACTCACCTAATGGTTGTAATGCTTTGTTAATACGTTGAATACGACGTTCTGTATTTGTGAACGTACCATCTTTTTCTAATGATGGACTTGCTGGTAAGACAACGTCTGCATAAGTTGCTGTAAATGTTAAGAATTCATCTTGAACTACTAGGAAGTCTACTTTTTCTAAAGCTGATTGAACAAAATTAATATTAGAATCTACAATACCTGTATCTTCACCGTATAAGTATAATGATTGAATATCTCCATTATGGATACCTTCCATCATTTGGTGATTGTCACGTCCAGGTGTTGGGTTTAATGCAACACCATATTCTTTTTCAAATTTCGCTCTAACTTCATCGTCGGCCACTTTTTGATAGCCTGGGAATTGGTCAGGCATACTACCCATGTCACTTGCACCTTGTACGTTATTGTGACCACGTAACGGATACGCACCTGAACCTGGTTTTCTGTAGTTACCTGTGACAAGTAATAAGTTAGAAATGGCTGTACTTGTATCACTACCAATATCTTGTTGCGTAACACCCATTGCCCAACAAATTGACATTGATTCAGCTTTTGCAGCCTCTTCAGCAAAACTAATGATTTGTTCTTTTGGAATACCAGTTGCTTCTTCAGCAAAATCCATCGTAAATAATTCTAATGATTTGTAATATTCATCATAATTATCTACCCATTCATTTAAGAAATCTTTATCATGTAAATCATGATCAATGATGTATTTCGTAGCCGCACCAAGCCATACTAAATCCGTACCTGGTTTCGGTTGATAGAAGGCATCCGCACGCTCTGCCATTTCATGTTTTCTGATATCGAATACATGCATTTTTTGTCCGAATAATTTTTGTGCACGTTTCATTCTTGAAGCAATAACTGGGTGTGCTTCAGCAGTATTGGTACCGATTAAAACTGTCATTGCTGCTTTTTCAAGATCTTCAATTGAGCCTGAGTCCCCACCATGACCAACTGTTCTAAATAAGCCTTTTGTAGCTGGAGCTTGACAATATCTTGAACAGTTATCAACATTGTTAGAACCGAAAACTTGTCTTGAAAGTTTTTGCATTAAATATGACTCTTCATTTGTTCCTTTAGAAGATGCGATAAATGCTAGGTGATCGCCACCGTATTCATCTTTAATACGTTTGAAGTTAGATTCAATTACATCCAATGCTTCATCCCATTCAACTTCATGGAACTCGCCATCTTTTCTCACAAGTGGTTTTGTTAAACGTTGGTCTGAATTAATATGACCCCAAGAGAATTTACCTTTCACACATGTAGCAATTTTGTTTGCTGGTGAATCGTGTGATGGTTGAACTTTAAGCACTTCTCTATCTTTAGTCCATACATCAAATGAGCAACCTACGCCACAATATGTACAAACCGTTTTCGTTTTCTTAATACGTTCTTTACGCATTTCCGCTTCAGAATCTGATACTGCGAATAATAGACCATCACCTGGTTCAGCTTTCTTAGTTAAATCAATCATTGCTGCTAATGAACCTGGTTCAGTATCTGTCATATAACCAGCATTGCCCTCCATATTAACTTCCATCATGGCATTACAAGGACAAACAGTTGCACATTGACCACATGATACACATGATGACTCATTAATTGGAACATCATTATCCCAGATAACTCTAGGATGTTCACGATTCCAGTCGATTGAGATGGTTTCATTTACTTCGATATCCTGACATGCTTCGACACATCGACCACAGAGAATACATTGATCTGGGTCATATCGATAAAATGGACCATAGTCTTTTTCATATGGCTTCGTCTTATATTCGTATGACTGCTCCTCTAACCCCCATGCATCCATGGCGTTATGTATTTCACAGTCACCGTTGTTATAATCACATACTGTACAATACAACATGTGTTTTTCTAAAATACGATCTAAAGCTTCTTTTTGGCTCGCTTTCACATCGCTATTTTGAGTATTAACTGTCATAGGTCGATCTACAACAGTGCTACACGCACGTTCAATTTTGCCGTCAATTTCGACCATACATGTATCACATGTTTGGATTGGTCCCATTGACTCGTTATAACAAATTGAAGGTACGAAAGTATCACGAGATTTTATAAACTCGAGCAAACTTGTTCCTGGTTCTACAAGATAATCTGTGCCATCAAGCGTGACGATTAAATGTTCTTGCATACTCTCCACCCCATCTATATTAAAATTTTCCATAAAATGACTTTAACGACGTAACCATTCCATTCCAATACCCCGCATATATTGAACATAGAATTACATTAATTGTATTACTTATTTCATTAAATGTTAAGCGTTTCATAAATTTTTGCAATTTTAAAAGAATTAAATATTAATAATACATTCCACTATTACAAAATTAATTTTTAAAGATTTATTATATTTTAATTTTTTAGAGTATATAAAAAGAGGTAGGACCAAACACTTTTGAGTTTGATAGCCTACCTCTATAAGTATAGGTTTACTTGAATAGCAAAAGAGAAAGCGTGGGACAACGCATTTATTTTAACTTTTGTCCCGTTCATTATGCTTACAAGTTATTATTTAACACATCTGTAGCGTTCTGTTTTGAGTCATCATTTGGTATAAAGTACCAAAGACCATCATCTTGAATGCCTCCTTGCCCTTCTAATTGATGACGGTTCACTGTTGCATTGGCGTTTTTATAATTTTTTCTAATATCGTTCATGTCATTTAACGTTAAATCTGTTTTTACATTTTTCTGGATTTGATTCATCAATGATGGGAAATGTGTCAATGCTGACGCACTTGTCATCTTATTTGCCATCGCTTGAAGGATCAATTGTTGTCGTTCTTGACGACCGAAATCGCCACCAGCGCCCTCTTCTTTACGACTACGTATAAAGGCCATTGCAGTATCACCATCTACGTGTGTGGATTGACCTTTTACAAAGTTTGTTCCTTTCGTAGTGAAAGTATCATTACTCGTAACATCGACGCCACCTAAAGCATCAATCATATCATGTAAGCCATCCATATCAACCGTCGCATAATGATCGATAGGAACATTCATTAGTTTCTCTAATGATTTAACAGCCATCGTCGGCCCACCATAAGCATAAGCATGATTGATTTTCTCTGTTGTACCTTTACCTACAATATCAGCTTGTGTATCTCGAGGCACACTAACGATTTCTGTTGTTTGTTTCTTCGGATTAATAGAAAGAAGCATGATTGTGTCACTTCTTTCACCATCATTTTGACTTTTACGTTGTGCATCTGAGTCAACACCAAATAATGCAATGGTAAATGGGTCACCGTTAGATAAACTGATATTATTTGATCTCAGTTCTGAATGTTGTCTATTTAATGGATTATGAATCTTACCACTCGTGATAAAAATACTAGCCACCACAAAAATTGTCGCTACAATTGCTAGTACAAACAATATCCCTATAAACCATGTAACTATTTTTACGGGCAGGCTCATTCGTTTATGCGTTCTACGCATCCTACCACTCCTATTCTTTTTTATGAATTAATATCATAATTATATATTAAAATGATTAACTTGCTATACGTCTTAAGAACTAACTTTTCTTAAACTAGCGATTATAAGTATTAAATATGATAGCCACCATCTCGATTGATAATAGCCAAAATAGCTTTATAACAACCACGGTTACTAATAATGAAAGGACCACTCTTAGCAAAGTCTAACGGTTCGCCATTTAATTGTGTCATTTCCAGATTTAATTCTTTTGCAAATAAAAATTGTGCAGCTATATCCCACGGTTTAGGGTTTGTATTAATATGTGCGCCAAATTGCCCTTTGATGACTCTAACTGAATCTAATCCACATGATCCAATATTTCTCACGCTGAATGACGCATCATATAATGCTTTACTTGTATCCTCATTTATATATTGTGTTCCAAACGAAATGATAGCATCACGTAATTGTAATTCACGAGGTGGCAATAATGGCTGACCATTAACATATGCCCCCTTACCCGCTATAGCCTTGTACAATTTATCATGAGGATAATCATATATGTACGACAGTTTAGGTTCCCCTTCAACGAAATATGCAATGATAATACAATAATCTTCTTGTTGCTTAACTAAATTTGCCGTACCATCAATTGGATCCATAATCCATAAATGACCCTCGTATGGCTGAATCGTATCATTATCTTTTTCTTCAGCTAACAATTGATGACCAGGAAAGTGTTCAGCTAAATACGTTTCAAATTTGTTTTGAAGTTGCTTGTCTACATTAGTAACTAAATCAAAGCGATTTAGTTTGGTATCCGTAGACATATCTTTGATTAATTGTGGAATAACATCATCTAAGTGTGTTAACCAATTCATGATATGTGTATCTATATAATGAAGTTCATTTTGCATCATTTCACCTCAACGATCTATTTCACTTTATTGTATCTTACTGTATTTATTTGTCATAGGTATTTTTAAATTGCGACACAAAAAAATCGGCTAGTCATCTGCTAGCCGACAAATAGAAAGGAAAGTAAGTAATAAATATTGAAGATGTTTCGATGTAACTCGAACGATTCACAACAAGCTATCTGTTATATAGCTTCTACCCCTTTGTTTGAATTCGTTCTCCCCTGTTACAAATAATATATTAGCATAAAACACTTTAATTTGTAAGCGTTTTCTAAATAAAAAATGTTTAATTTTACACACATAATCTACGACTATTCTCAAAATGTCTTCAATATCAGTGTTATGTTATAATTAATGTAATATGTAATGGTTATAGGTGGTGTTTATGTTGAAGAAATTGGATCGCCAAAATCAAATTATTTCATTGATACAACAAGGCAAAACAATCAATGCATCAGAATTGGCACAACACTTAAATGTTTCTGTTCGTACAATTAGTCGTGACATTGCTGATTTAGAAAATCAAGGTGTTCAAATATACGCACATAAAGGGAAACATGGTGGCTATCAAATTCAAAATTCTGAGGATAAAATACAAATTCATTTTAATGAACAGCAATTGATATCTCTATATTTAACCTTAATAGAAAGCCAATCTTATTCAACATTACCTTATACGAAAGTGATTGAATCTATTATTAATCAGCTTATCAATATACCTAACACGCATGTTCGTAAATCACTCACCCATATGACTGACTTAATTAAATTCGAAGATACAGAACAAATTACTTTACCTCGTCTATTTACAGACATATTAATCTATAGTTCTGAGCGAAATGTTATGCTGATTGACTTCAATGATCATCATGACACTATTGCTGAAAATGTGATATTTATTGGTTTACTATGTCGTAATGGTGAATGGCTAGCCATTATATATGAAATCGGTTTAGGTCGAACACGGGAGCTACCAGTACTCGATATTTATGATATTTCTTATTCCTTCGAAAAGACGATTAAAACATACGATATTTCAATACAAAATTATACTCAATTTTTAAATCCAATCGAGCATACTGACTAATATGTTCGGTTGGTCCTCTACGTTCTACCTCTTTTATGACTTAATACCTGCAAAGTAAGGAGTTTCACATACCTTGGATCAATTAACTCAAATTCGTCAACAACTCATTGTGCTACTCACGCACATCGAAAAGATACGATATTACTATCTAATGGATGACCGGTACTTAAATCAAGAAATTGATGCGTATCATACTTCGATTCATCATTTTAGTCATGATTTAGCTTTAACGCTTCAAAATGACGCCAACAACAGTCACACATCACCTTCCCTTGAACTCAAACATGCTTATAATAAATTACTGAATCATTTATCCTCACACCCGTTACATGATTTTCAACAAGGAACGATATTAATTGATTTACAACAACGCCAAAATCAAATTCACCAAACATTCGTTCACTTGTTAAATGTGTTCCAGTAGTTTCATTTCCCTTGTACAACCATCGATACCCATGACTTCTTCAAACTTTTATGCATCTTTCTTAGTTATAAATTCACGTCAATTCTGTCATTCAATCTCATCTTTGAATACTTAGCGATCCACCAATTAAATATAAAAATTATATAATATATATGTAAATTGTAATAAAAAACGTGAAACGCTATAATTGTAAGTGATTACAGTAATTAAGGAGGATTCACATGCTAGGTTTCTCAGTCTATTTAGGTCAACCATTAAATACTTCTTATATTTTAGATATGGTTCATCTTGGTTATGACGTTATTTTCACATCATTACAAATACCTGAGGAAAATGATGAGACAAAATTGACGTATTTGGGAGAATTATGTCAATTATTAAAAGATACATCAGTAACCTATATCATTGATATCAATCCTTCATTGCTGAATCAAAACGTTTACCGTTTTTTCGATCAATTTCCAAATGGGGATTTTGTTATTAGAATAGATGAAGATTTTAAGCGTAGTTTAATAGAAGACTTATATCAGCATCATTTAAAGTGTTGTTTAAATGCTAGTACGATTACTGCTCATATCCTTGATACACTTTACAATCAAAAATCATTACCGAAAATCTATTTTTGCCATAATTACTACCCTAGACCTGATACAGGTTTAGCTTTAAGTTTCATTGAACAACAAAATGAACTTATACGAAAATATGATGAACATGCTCCGATTATGGCCTTTATTCCTGGAACTACTTTTAGAGGTCCAATATTCAAGGGACTTCCAACTATTGAGCAACACAGACATATGACGTTACTTCAATCTGCACAAGCTTTAGTTCATTCTAAACTAAACTATATTCTTATTGGTGACACTGCTATCACTCGCTCAGAGGCAATCGCTTTACAGCAGATGGTTGATCATCGTCATTTCAAGCTTCGTCTAACTTATTTTGATGAATCATACGAGCAACTCATCTTCAAACATCATACATCTCGTCTTGATGCGCCAGAACATGTCATACGATCTAAGTATTCTAGAGCAACAAAGGTCAGTATTCCTCCTAATAATCATTCGAACCATAATCGCACTAGAGGAGATATTACTGTGGATAATTCACTTAACAAACGTTACGAAGGTGAGTTGCAAATTATTAAATCAAATTTGCCTAGTCATAAAGCGATTAATCATGTTGCTTCAATATGTGCTGAAGATATAGCAATGATTGACTTAATCCAACCTGGTGACACTTTTGAATTTATTACTGAAAAGGAGAAACGCTAATGGAACATTTAACAACTGAAAGTAGAAATACACAAACGATGCATTTAGATGAAATGTCTATTTTAGAAGCTTTAAAAGCAATGAATCAAGAAGATCAATTAGTAGCTAAAGCAGTAGCCTCTATACTGCCACAGTTAAATAAAGTCATTGAAGCAACCATCACTCGATTTCGCGATGGTGGTCGCATTATATATATTGGAGCAGGTACAAGTGGTCGTTTAGGTATATTAGATGCAGCCGAATGTGTTCCAACCTTTAATACACAGCCAAATGAAGTGATCGGTTTAATTGCTGGAGGTCAACAAGCTATGACTGAAGCAATCGAAGGTGCTGAAGATAACGTAGAAATGGGAATGACCGATTTAAAAACAATCCATTTAAATCATAAAGATGTTGTCATAGGTATTTCCGCAAGTGGACGTACGCCTTATGTTAAAGGAGCGTTAACGTACGCTAATGAAATCAATGCAATGACAGTCGCTCTATCATGCAATTCAAATAGTGACATCAGTACAATCGCTAATCATGCACTTGAAGTCAATGTTGGACCTGAAGTATTAGCTGGCTCTACGAGACTAAAATCAGGCACAGCACAAAAGCTTGTGCTTAATATGATATCAACTATGACTATGATTGGTGTTGGAAAAGTGTATGATAACTTGATGGTTGACTTAAAGGCGACAAATTACAAACTTGAACAACGCTCTATACATATTATTGAAGACATTTGTGGCTTAACTTTTGAAGAAGCGCAATCCTTATATCAACAAGCTGACAATGATATCAAAGTGGCAATCGTTATGAATCTATGTGACACAACGAAAAGTGATGCTAAATCGAGACTAGCAAAGCATAACGGTATTGTGAAACAAGCAATTCAATCTTAAGGAGGCAATGATATGAATAAGGATCAACAATTAGCCCATCATATCTTAGATGCGGTTGGTGGCATTGATAACGTGGATAATATCATTCATTGTATGACACGTGTGCGTTTAAAAATAAATGATGAGTCAAAAATTGATTACTCAAAACTTAAAACTATAGATGGTGTACTCGGCGTAGTACAAGATGAGCGTCTTCAAGTCGTGGTTGGTCCCGGTACAGTTAATAAGGTATCAGCTGAAATGGTTAAGCTAAGCGGTGTACAACTAGGAGAAGATATCCCCCACCATAGCAATAAGTCTAATATTGAAGCGCAAGCTAAAGAAAATAAAAGTGACTATCAACAAAAGCACAAACAAAGTAAACTAAACAAGATTTTAAAGTCTATTGCTAACATCTTTATACCATTAATTCCTGCATTTATAGGTGCCGGTTTAATTGGTGGTATTGCGGCAGTACTCAATAACTTTATTACAGCAGGCACTATTTCAGCCGATTGGGTCAAACAGCTTGTAGCCGTACTTAATGTCATTAAAGATGGTATGTTAGCGTATTTAGCTATCTTTACTGGATTTAATGCTGCTAAAGTATTTGGTGCAACGCCAGGTTTAGGTGGTGTTATTGGGGGTACCACATTATTAACAGGTATTACCGAAGACAACCCAATCAAAAATATCTTTACTGGTGAACCTTTATTAGCAGGTCAAGGTGGTATTATAGGGGTTATCTTAGCAGTATGGTTATTAAGTATGATTGAGAAAAAGTTACATAAAGTCGTTCCAAATGCGATAGATATTATCGTAACACCAACAATATCATTACTCATTATAGGTTTGCTAACGATATTCCTAATTATGCCTATTGCCGGATTTATATCTGACGGTTTGGTTGGCGTCGTAAATTGGGTCATTGGTGTAGGTGGCATATTTAGCGGATTTATTATAGGTGCGTTCTTCTTACCACTTGTTATGTTAGGCTTACATCATATATTCACCCCGATACACATCGAATTAATTAATCAATCTGGTGCAACTTACTTACTACCTATCGCAGCAATGGCTGGTGCTGGACAAGTAGGTGCAGCTTTAGCTTTATGGGTAAGATGTAAGCACAATACAACACTAAGAAATGCGATTAAAGGTGCATTACCTGTTGGTTTCTTAGGAATTGGTGAACCGCTTATTTATGGTGTGACTTTACCATTAGGTCGACCTTTTATTACCGCTTGTATCGGTGGTGGTATTGGAGGTGCGGTTATCGGTGGAATTGGTCATATCGGTGCTACCGCAATAGGACCTAGTGGTATTTCATTATTACCTTTAATTGCACATCAGAAATATTTAGGCTACATTATAGGATTACTATCTGCGTACCTAGGTGGTTTTATTTTCACATACTTTTTCGGTACGACTAAAGAAATGAGAAACTTAAATAAACTAGGTGATTAGATGACAAATATTTTATATTTAATCGACGACAATTATCCTTCTTTTTCTAAAAATGAAAAGAAACTATCACGATTTATATTAAACTCACCACATAAAGTGATTCGCATGTCGAATCAGGAGATTGCTGAAGAACTGGAAATGAGTGTTTCAACATTAAATCGATATAGCCAAAAATTAATTAATCAAAGCTTTCATGAAGTCAGAACACAGTTAGCAACATTATTCCCTAAACAAGAAACACCGTATAAGATTGAACTGCTTAACAATGAGTCGGTAGACACTTTAAAAAAGAAGTTATATCATCGTGCAGAAGAAGCACTTCAAAAGAGTTCTACCTTTGCGGATAATGCAACAATAGATAACATATGCAAACAGTTTAAACGTGCGAATACGATTTTTATATTTGGCTATGGCGCATCATACGTCTGTGCTACGGATTTATATCAAAAATTATCGCGTATTGGGCTAAATGTTCAACTTGTACAAGAAACACATTTATTTACAACGATGTTGTCTACGCATGATAAAGATGATTGTGTAGTATTTATAACGAATAACGGCGATCAAAGTGAACTTCGAGCAATGGTCAAAGTGGTTTCAGATTACCATATTCCAATTATTACCATCTCAAGTTCTGAGCATAATCATGTAGCCAAGCTTTCTGATATTGTTCTAACGTATGGCCATTCAGACGAAAATGAATTGCGTATGGGGGCAACTACTTCTTTATTTGCTCAGATGTTTACGATTGATGTTCTTTTCTATCGTTATATTGCATTAAATTATGAAACGTCATTAGATTTTATCACGCAATCAAAAATGGCACTCGATAATTATCGTAAACATTTATCAAATGTGGAATTTAAGCATTAACCTTTTCAAACAAGAAATAAGATATAGAAGAGGGAGTGGGACAGAATTCTTTTTAAATTCGTTGTCCCACTCCCAACTTGCTTTGCTTGTAGAATTTCTTAGTGAAATTCTCTTTGTTGGGGCCCCGCCCGCAAGGATGACTAGAACTGAGAAAAGCTTGAATCAAGCGCCTTCTCAGTTCAGTCAGCTACTGCGAATTTGCAAAAATAGCCTCATTATATTATTTATGTCCCAGCCTCTTATTTAATGTAACCAAGACATTATGACTTGGGTTTTAGCTCTTTTTGTTACGACGCTTTCTTTCGGTAAAAGCGTTAAAAAGAGAGCGGCACAGAATTGATTTAAATTCATTGTACCACTCCCCTTCATATGAATCTAAGCACTGTGTGTCTTAGTCCATTTTGAATCATGTGTTGATGATGTTTGATTTTGATTTATTTATGCGCTTATTTAACTTTACGGTATCCATCATTTTTGTGATGTCCACGAACGAAGTAGTAAGTCGTTACCGCTGCTAAGAAAATAATACCAATGACAACTGAAACAACTGTTTCTTTGTTGAATAACATGCCAATTAATACAATTAATAAGAATAAGATTGTAATTGCACTCGCAAACGTTCCACCTGGCATTTTGAATGGATGACCTTCAACCTTCTCAGGATGCAATCTTCTGAAACGAATGTGACTAATTAAAATCATAAACCAAGGAATCATACCAGGTAATATAGATGCACTATATACATATACGAAAATACTATCCGCACCTTTAATAAATAAAGGAAGAATAACATTTAATAACGCACCTACTAAGATACCTAAAGCAATGGCTAATACTGGATAGAATGGTACACCATTTTTCATAACTCGTGTAAAGATTTTAGGCATTTGACCTTTTTGACCTAATGTAAAAATCATACGACTTGCACTAAAGATACCTGAGTTACATCCAGATAATGCTGCAGTTAAAACAACGAAGTTAATTAATCCAGCTGCAAAAGTGATACCAATTTTAGCAAATGTAGCTACGAATGGGCTACCGATTTCACCTAATTGATCCCATGGGTAGATAGTAACAATTACGAAAATCGCACCAATGTAGAAAATTAATATACGCCAGATAACACCGTTTACTGCACTTTTAATATTTTTCTGAGGATCTTTTGTTTCTCCGGCAGTGATACCAATTAATTCAACGCCTTGGTAAGAACCAATAACAATTGATAATGCAAAGAAGAAACCTACAAATCCATTAGGCATAAAGCCACCATGAGACCATAAATTTGAAAGTCCAATCGCATGGCCACCATTACCAATTCCAAAGAAGATTAATCCTAAACCAGCAATGATCATTAATATAATTGTTACAACTTTAATCATTGCAAACCAGAATTCAAATTCACCGAATGCTTTTACAGAAGTTAAGTTAGCTGCTAATAATAGTAGCACCGCAACGACACCAGGAATCCATTGTGGCAAGTTTGGGAACCAATAATTCATATACTCGCCCACTGCAATAACTTCACTCATTCCTACAACAATCCATTGGAAGATATTACTCCATGCTGTCATATATCCTGCTGCAGGGTGAATGTAATCACTCGCAAATGTAGCGAAAGATCCAGTAGTTGGATTTAAGTAAATCATTTCCCCCATTGCTCTCATGATTAAGAATAAAAAGATCCCTGCGATTAAATATGCAAAAATAACTGATGGACCAGTCCATTTAATCGTACTTGTTGCTCCCATAAATAAACCAACACCAATAGTACCACCAAGTGCGATCATTCTAATTTGACGTGCACTTAGCCCCCTATGTAATTCATTGTTATCCATTAAAATAACCCCATCTCTATTAAATCTAAGGTTCGAATACTTTTGTCTTTCAGAAAACCCTCTTTTGCTTTCCTTCTTTTCCCTTAAAAGTTCCTTTACCTTAATGAAGTTATTATACTATAATTTGACAAAATTAAAACATAAATTTTACAACTTTTTGAAATCGCTTCCATTACTGTTGTAATAACTCTTTTCAAATTTTTAAAAACCTTGATTTTACAGTATTTTTGCCATTTAAACAAAGTTACTTTTTACAATATTTTTTATTGAGATTTTTCACTTTTGCAAATAATCTTTTTTTAATTCAATTGTTTATAATCATTTTCTAAGCGTTTAATGGATGAGGATGTCGCAAAAATTAATTTAGAGTGTGATATACTTTTGTTAGAATTTTTACTGATCAATACAAGGAGTATTAATGAATGCAAGCATTGTTAAAAAAGAGTGTTAAAATTTCTATTATATTTGGCATCGTTTTCTTTCTATTAAACTATTTCAGTGCCAATCATGATACCGTTAATCCACTAATCATAAGAACACTAATCGCAACTTTAACTTTTTTCTTATTATATTTTGCTGTGTTTACAATTTTCAATTCAGATGAGCGTAAGTTAAAATTTGGCATTACGTTGCCAATCGCTTTAATTATTTTCATAATTATAGGTGCCCTCTTCTTTACACTGGAAATGGGTGTTATAGCGGGTCTCATTGTTGGCCTTTTAGCAGGATTTATTTGGGAATGGATTGATAAACAGAATGGAGGTACAAAATAATGTCTGTCACAATAGGTATCATTTTAATTATTGTCTTACTTATACTAAGTTTAGTGCCTAATTATAAAGCGATGCAACAAGCTAAATCACAAGGTCAAAAATCCACACGTTATACAATTATGGTAGGTATTGATTTAATTCTCATCGTCTTATTAATCGTCACTATTATATTAAAAGTATTTATGAACTAAGCGGTAATCATAATCTAATCGTAAAACTAGATTTTTATAGAAAGAGGGAGTGGGACGACGAATTTAAAAGAATTCTGTCCCACTCCCACTCTTTTCTATTTACTAACTATCATACGAGTGCTTTATATTCTTCCTTGTAACAATAAGTAATAGCCTATAGTAGCTAAAATCAAATAGATCATTGTACCGACAACGAAAGAACGCACTTGAACTTTAAAAGGTATATGTTTACTAAATATAGGGCCTAATACTAAATTTCCTATGCCTATGATAATAGGACCTGCTAAAAAGAATATGATAATTTGCCACGACATCATATTTACTCCTTATTCGCTTCAAAGAATGTATTTACTATCTCTTCAAAGCTTAAATCTTTGCCGACATAAGCTATGTCAGAGAAGTCTTGTGCTTCTGTCATCTCATTTGTATTAATAATTACATCTAACCCAGCATTCATTGCACCAGTAGCGCCATTGGCTGAATCTTCAATAGCTAAGCAATGTGCAGGTGAATAATTTAAGCGTTGTACAGCCGTTAAATAAAGCTCTGGGTCTGGTTTCACCGCTTCAACATCTTCTCTTCCTACAATCACATCAATATAATCGTTAATACCTAACGTTTGAATCGTAGGCATAATTTCTTCCCTATAACTACTTGTCGCAATCGCCATAGGTATGTGTCGTTGTTTTAAATATTTCATTAATGAAGACACTGTGTCGATAATATCTAATTCATGACTCGTATTATTATGTTCATCATATATTTTTTGTTTCTTCTCAATACCAATTTGTTGTTCAAGATAGTCATGTAACCCTTGCGCATGTCCCCCAATGTGACTTCTGTAAAACTCAAGTGTCACAGGTTTCACGCCATGAAATGAAAGATGTTTGTTAATTATTTCATATAAGTGTTTCTCAGTATCTATAATGGTACCGTCGAAATCAAATACTACAGCTTTATACATAAGATTGCTCCTTTAATTACTCCAATTATTGCTAAGTTTATCATATGACATATGAATTTCATACTTCGCCGAATACGTACTAACACGTTTAAAAGGAAACACTATTTGAATGCGTCAATTTAATTCCATGTTAAATCGCGTTACGATTGGATTACAAAATAATTAAATCGAACTTCATTCAAAAGTCCTAGTGCTAATATTAATAAAGAGTGATACAATCAGTGTGTATAAAAGAACGGTGTACGACTTAAGGGAATTTACAGGCTAAATGCTTTTTACATACGTTAAATAAATATAGGAGGTCATTGCATGTTGTTAGACAAATTTGAAACTTACATTATCAACATTGTAGGTTTAAAATCTAGATCAACTCGAAAACATTTAATTAAAGTCTGCAAAGACGTTAAATTTTGCGATTCATTTCAATATTCAATAATCAAATACGATGATATACCCGTTTTAGAAGTTAGCTTACCTAAGCAGCAACTGCCATATTTTATTAGCTTTTTAAGTTTTTATCAATTCTCAATTTATCAGATTTTATCTCCTAAACGAGTAAATACGTTACTAGATACGGAACAACCTTATCAATCATCTAAACGTTTCGATTTAGCAATAGACGGCCTCCAAGATGCATTCATTAAAGATAAAGTTATTGATATTATGACTTATTTCTCAAATAACTTTGATATCAAATACACATTAAATAACAACTGTGCAAGCATATGTTGTGCACCTGAAACATTCAGCAAATTACTACAAACGATTGCATGCAGAAATATTGATATTCTTTCTGCATCTTATAAAACACGTGTACTACATAAAGCAAACATTTCTTAATTAACTATCATCATAGTAAATCTATAATACGTAGAATAACCAAACTAGTTAGGAGTGGGACAAAGAATTTAAATAGCATTCTGTCCTACTCCTTATGTATTTTCTTTTTATGATAACAATGGGTTTAAATCCAAGTGACGCTCTGTTTATGGTGAGCAAGTGATAGAAACGTTTTACCAAAATAGGATTGTATACAAAAAATGACCAGTAGAAAATCTTATTCCAGATTTTCTGCTGGCCTTTTACTTAAATACATTATTTTTTATCATTGTCATCATAAACTAAATGTTCAAATGCTTCACGTACTTGTGGGACAGTCATTCCAACTACCACCTGAACGTTTTTACCACTTTTCACGAGGCCATGAGCCATTTGTTCATGAGTGAAATAAGCACTATCTTCAACTTTTGTTTCATCATTAACTGTTAAGCGTAAACGCGTTGTACAATTTGTAACGTCTTTAATATTTTCTTTTCCGCCTAATCCTTCTAAATAATAATGTGCTTTCGCTTCATATTCATTGCTAGGTTCAAAGCCTGAATTATCCGTATTTCCATCGCCTTTTTTCTCTTTGTAATCTTTCTTAGAGAATAATTTAACTTCTTCTTCAGCTCGACGTCCTGGTAATGGAATATCAAATTTCAAGATTAAGTATCTGAATACAACGAAATAGATACCTGAGAAAATAAAGCCTATCACAACTTGAGCTACATAAGTTAACCAATGATTTTGTCCTAATGGAATCCAGTTCGTCGCGATGAAATCAAGTAAACCGCCGCCCATGTTACCAACAACGCCGAAACCATACATAATTGTATCCATTGTCGCTGCTAATAATGCATGAATTACAAATAAGTAAGGTGCGATAAATAAGAATGTAAATTCTAAAGGTTCAGTAATACCAACAACTACCGCAGTTAAAGTAGCTGGTACTAACAATGCTGCAACCTTTTTACGGTTTGCTTTAGGCGTTGTAGAATACATTGCTAATGCAATACCAATCGCACCAAACACTTTACCGTTACCTTGTAACATGAAACCATAATGGAATTGTTCTTTTAAAGGTTTACTACTTTCAGCAAACTCATTTAAATGTCTAAACCATTCTGCTTTAAGTCCATCTTTTGCTACAACTGGACCTACTTCAATTGGTGCATAAATGAAGTGATGTAAACCAGTTGGAATTAACACACGTTCTAAGAAATGATACAACCAAACACCAATATAACCAGATGCGATAATGAAATGTTGCATTGATTCAATACCACTTTGTATTGTTGGCCATACAACACATGTGATTGCTGCAATTGGTAACATAACAAAGAATGATATTGTTACAACAAATGTTAAACCTTGGAATACACCTAACATTTCTGGTAATTTCTTGCTATAGAATCGGTTATGTATCCATGTCACGATGGCAGAAATAATGATACCACCAAGAATATTTGTATCTAATGTTTCGATACCAGCAATTGCTTTTAAGCCAGTTACATTTTCAACACCTTTTTCTAAGTTGGCACCAAATGTATGTGGCCATTGCGTTAAAATCGCGTTGATAAATGTATTAAACATTAAATAGCCCATTAATGCAGCTAAAGCAGCATGACCAGGTGCTTTCTTAGCTAATGATAAAGGCAATCCAACCACGAATACGATTTCCATATGATTGAAGATTACCCAACCACCTGATTCAATCACAGACCAAAATTTAAACCAAAATGTATGATCATTTGCTAATCCGCCCATGATAGTTGGATTTTTGAATAATGTCGCAAAACCTAATACAATCCCAAAGAATGCAAACATTAATACGGGAACGATCATAGCACTCCCAAATCGTTTAATAGCGTTCATAATTTAACCCCCAAATCTTTCTATGTTGTACTTAAGTCCATCGTACATATAAAAGCGTTTTCTTAATATCTATTATAGTAAACGCTTACACATATACAATGACGTTGACCGATTTTGAAATAATTTTGTATAATCAGTTTATGTTTTCTATACATGAAAATATTTTCAGGAAAGAATGAGAGGTGTCTTTGTGCTATTAGATGAAAAAGTAAATGCTAATTTCGACAAGTTAAATGATAACGACCTTCAAATTGCACATTTTGTAAATACGCATGTCAATCAATGTAAAACTTTAAAAATACATGAACTCTCGCAATTCACTCATGCATCTAATGCTACGATTCATCGTTTCACACGAAAGTTAGGATTTGATGGTTATAGTGACTTTAAATCCTATCTTAAATTTGAAAGTGAACATTTAAGTCAACTGCCAAAAGATTCAATGGATGCTTTTAAACAAGAAATAGAAACAACATTTAGCTATTTAGATCGCATCGATTATAATTTGATTACAGATAAACTGAATCATGCATCTACTGTTTATTTATATGGCACCGGTCGCGCGCAAAAGAACGTTGCGGAAGAAGCGCAACGAATATTGTTAACAATGCATAAAAATATCATTGTCTTACATGACGTACACGAATTAAAGATGGTACTGAACCGTTCAGTAGCTGAAGATTTATTTTTCATTATTTCTCTTTCTGGTGAAAGTCATCAACTTTCAGATGTAACTAATCTACTTCAATTACGTCAAAAATATTTTATCTCAGTGACAACAATGAAAGATAATACACTAGCGCAAAAGGCTAGCTACAACGTTTATGTATCAAGTAATACGTTCTATTTATATGATGGTACAGATTACTCAAGTTTTATTAGTTATCATATTTTCTTCGAAACATTACTACGAAAATATAACGAACGAAAAGATAGCGGTGAACTCAGTTAAGCGCGATTAACAAACTAGGGGTGGTACACCATTCGTAATGAATGTAGTGTACCACCCCTACTTTTATGACTGACTTATATTGAGATATCATGAGACCATTGTTAACTGAAATCAACCAACTACTGTCAATGTTTGTAGTCGTTTCAGTCATTGATTATAATAATTGATTATCTTCTACATATTGTTCAAGTATTTGATGCATTTTATCGAACATCAATTCTAGACCATGAACAGTTGAGTCATGATATTCTTTTTTCTTTTGTTTATATTCTAATGTTGTTAAACGTCTTTCACGTTCGACTAATGACTGATAATAGAAGAACATTTGTGTACCGCCACTTTCACGTTCTTCAAATTCGACTTCAATAATATCTTCTTGATCACTTAATTCAGGCATACCAATTGTCATTTTAATATACTCGTTATTAACGAGTTCTTGATATGTACCTTGAATTATATTTTGACGCCCATTACGTGAATCTACAATTCGATATGAACCGCCTTCTTTCATATCTACATCAATAGATTTATTTGTACGTTGAGAAGTCATAAACCATTGTTTTAATAAATCTTCGTCTGTCCAAGCTTGATATACTAATTCTGGTGAGTATTTCAATAAGCGTTCGATATGAATTTCAACATGTTCATTCTCTACATTATATTTTGCCACTTGTTTCACCTACTTTCACTCTTACTTCTATTTTAACGTATTTCAATACAGTTCCAAACTTTGAACTATTAAAATGTTTAATTATTTTAAATTTCTTAAAAAAAACAACCTACACAACTGAGCTGATTACTTAGGATTGCTGTTCGGCTTAGCTTTAACACGTGGATATCTTAATATAATAGCTAAAATGCCACAAATTCCTAGTAAAAAGGAATAAATACAATACGGCATAACACTAAACGGAGATATACTTGCCACGCCAGCTGCTGCAATGACTTGTGGACTATAAGGTAAAAAGCCTTGGAAACATCCCGCAAATATATCTAACAAACTTGCTGATTTACGCGGATCAACATCATATTCATCAGCAATATTTTTCGCAAGTGGCCCCGACATGATAATTGAAATTGTATTATTAGCTGTTGCAATATCTGCAGCACTCACTAATCCAGCAATACCAAATTCTGCGCCACGTTTCGTTTTAACTTTAGAACGAACAAAATTCAGTAACCATTCAATGCCACCATTGTGTTGAATGATTCCAACTAAACCACCAATAAGCACTGCAATGATTGCAATATCCTCCATACCAATAATTCCTTCTGATACTGCTTGTAATAATCCCTTCCAACCAAAAGAACCATCAAACAAGCCAATCAAACCAGATAATAATGTACCACCGATTAAAACGATGATTACATTCACACCAATCAGTGCTAAGGCTAATACCAATACGTAAGGAATGACTTTAATTAAATTGTAATCATAGCTTTTAGAGTGATCTATTGAAATACCATTAGTAAGGAAGAATAAGACAACAATTGTTAATAGTGCTCCTGGTAATACAATCCAAAAATTCACTTTAAATTTATCTTTCATTCGTGTCTTTTGCGTTCGAACGGCAGCTATCGTTGTATCAGAAATCATCGATAAATTATCGCCGAACATGGCACCACCTACAACCGTACCCATTGCTAACGCTGCTGGAATATCCGTTGCTTGAGCAAACCCAAAGCCAACAGGTGCTAATGCCGCAACGGTTCCTACTGAAGTACCCATTGAAATAGAAACAAACATACATATTACAAATAAACCAACGATAATTAAATTCTGCGGTATTAATGATAAACCTAAATTTACAGTTGATTCAACGCCACCCATTTTTTCAGTTGTGGTTGAAAAGGCACCGGCCAATATAAAGATAAAGACCATCAAAATAATGTTTGAATGACCTGCACCTCTTGTAAATACCTCAACTTTATTTGCGAATGTTTCTTTTCTATTCATAATTAAGGCAACGATAACAGTAATTGTGATTGCTACATTAAGGGGCATATTTGTAAAATCACCTGTAACTGCACCAACACCTAAAAACAAGGCAATAAATAATACTAGTGGCAGTAATGCCCATGCATTGCCTTTTCTTTGTTCTTCCATACTTAACCTACTTTCCTTATAAAAATAATTTTATTATTAAAGTTACAAGAATACTGTCATAACGTCAATAAAGTTTTATGGAAATTGCATATTTAAAATCATCGTTTGTGACATGACATTAACGATTGGGTCGTTCAATTGTAAATCGCTCTCCTAATTTAGCGTAATCATTACCTGCTAAACGTGCAACAGGTTTGAGTTGATTTGCATTAATTTTACTGTCTCCAAAATATACATCGTCCTGTATATGATACTTAACAATTGTTCCAATAATTAAATCAGCGCCCTCATCTTCAGAGCCTAATAAAATCATTTGTTCAAGTTGACACTCAAATCTAATTTTGGCTTCTTTGATTGCTGGTACATCAATAATATCAGAAGTCATCATATGGAGTTCAGTCAAATCAAGTTCATTGTCTTCAGGTTGGATTGGCGCTGCAGTTTTATTAATTTCTTCAACATTATCTTCATCCGTAATATGAACAACAAATGATTTAACGTTTTCAATATTGATTGCGGTATCTTTGCGTTTTCCTGCTTTTCTTTGTGCGGAAATAGCAATCATAGGTGGCGCATTATTAACGATATTGAAAAAGCTAAATGGTGCGGCATTTAAACGCCCTTCGCTATCTGAAGATGTAACAAATGCGATCGGCCTTGGAATAATCGAGCCACTTAATAATTTATAATTTTGAACATCTGTTAATTGCTTAGGATCAATGTGCTTCACGCTCTATCACTCCTACTCATTTCATTATAAAAACGCAAGAGTCTTATTCAAACCCTTGCGTTGGATTTACAATTTTATATTTAATTAATTTGAATACCACCAGTTACACCGAAGACTTGACCAGTTGTATAACTTGAGTCCTCAGAAGCAAGTAAGACGTATGTGCCAGCGAGTTCTACAGGTTGTCCTGCTCTACCTAGTGGTGTATCTTGACCAAATTGTGGTATCGCAGACTGTGGTTGACCTCCAGTGATTTGTAATGGAGACCAGAATGGACCAGGTGCAACGCAATTCACTCGAATCCCCTTCTCTCCTAATTGTTCAGAGAAGCTTTTCGTGAGTGAAATGATGGCTGCTTTTGATGCTGCATAGTCGTGAATAAGTGGATTTGGATTATACCCTTGAACAGATGATGTTGTTGTTATAGATCCACCAGGTTGTAAATAATCCAATGCCTTTTGCACGGTCCAAAATACTGGATATACATTGGTTTCAAATGTTTCTTTAAACGATTGCGTATCAAATCCTTGTAATGTGTCATGATACTGTTGATGACCTGCTACTAATGTCACATTATCTAAACCACCTAGTTCATTATACGCTTGTTCAACTAAATCATAATTAAATTGTTCATCACGAACATCCCCAGGTATTAAGACAGCTTTACGTCCTGCCTTTTCAATAACGTCTTTAACTTCTTGCGCATCTTGTTCTTCACTTGGAAGGTAGTTAATGGCAACATCGGCGCCTTCTTTCGCATAAGCGATAGCAGCCGCACGTCCAATTGCTGAATCACCTCCCGTTACCAACATTTTATAATCCAATAAACGATGATGCCCCTCATAGGAAGTTTCCCCACAATCAGGTTGTGGTGTTAAATTGGATTGAAGTCCTGGTAAATCTTGTTCTTGTTTTTCATAATCAGATGACTTAAATTTAGTTCTTGGATCTTGTGCGCCCATTTTATTCAACTCCTAAAGCATGTTTAGTGTTTGTTTACCCATTCTTATTGATTATTAAATCAATTATTGAAAAATATCATACAGTCACACACACCATATTTTAATTTCATCATTGGCGATGAATTAAATTAAAGCGCTTCAAACAACTGATCAATGAGCGTTATAAAATATTCTGAGACTTTCTCAAGTATACGTTCATCTGGATCAAATTTCGGATGATGTAGATCGTATTTACTATTTGAACCAATAAATGCAAACACACCAGGATGATTAGCTAATAAACCAGAAAAATCTTCACCAATCGTATATGGATTTTCTAATTCAATGATGTTATAACCGACCTTTTTAGCGGCTTCTTTAGCATGTTGCGTTAAGTACGCATCATTGACTACCGTTCCTGGAAGTCTGGTATAAACAACTTCAATTTCTACATTAAATAATTGCTCTAACCCTTGAGCTATCTCATGAAATCGCTGTTCTATATAATTTTGAATCTCAGGTTTAAACGAACGCACTGTGCCTTGGGCATAAGCTTGATCAGCAATTACATTCCATGTATTACCAGATGATACTTCTCCAATCGTCACTACCGCGCTATCAAAAGCCGATATATTCCGACTTACAATCGTTTGTAGACTTGTAATTAATTGACCGAGTACCATAACTGGATCATTACCTTGTTCAGGTTTTGCAGCATGCGCACCTTTACCGTGAATTTTAAATTCAAAACGATCAACAGCGGACGTAATAGGCCCAGCCTTAATTGCAAATTCTCCAATATCTAATGTTGGATAGTTATGGAATCCAAGAATAGCTTTGACATCATCCAAGACGTCTGTCTCTGCAATTGCTTTAGCACCATAACCCGTTTCCTCTGCAGGTTGGAATATCAATTTCACACGACCTTTAAGTGTTTGCTCTTGTTCTTTTAATTTAGTGGCAATAGCTAAGATGCTAGCCATATGAATATCGTGACCACACGCATGCATCACGCCTTCATTAGTTGAAGTGAATTCATGGTCAACTTGCTCTGTAATCGGTAACGCATCTATATCTGTACGTACAGCAATACATGGTTCTCCTTGACCAATTTCAGCTATGAGACCTGTTTCTAAAGGAAGGTCAATGATTTTAATATCATATGCTTGTAATATACGTTTTATACGTTTCGTCGTTTCGTATTCTTTCTGAGATACTTCAGGAAATTGATGAAATATTCGTCTCCAATTGACATAGTCATTAAATGTTGTCATATCGATTGTCGTCCTTTCTTTTTGAAAATAAAGTGAATGCCATAATAAATCAATGTCCCTATAACGACACCAATAGCTAAATTGTGAGACATTAAAATTAATATCATCGTTATCATCATAACGATGCCATGTGTAATTGGCGCTTCTCTCAAATGTTTAAATGTACGTCTATCAAACGTATTTAAGGATATCGTAATGAGTACCGATGCCAAAACTGCCATAGGAATTAATCCTACAATTGGGCCCAAAATGACAACACAAGATAAAAGAAACATTCCAGTAATCAATGTCGCTAACCGTGTTGTGGCGCCCATTTTAAAATTAAACTTTGACTGACCTACTAAAGCGCTTGAACCATAGCCACCTAGAAGTCCAACTAACACATTAGCTAACCCTTGACCCATCACTTCACGATCTTTATTCGATTCACTTTGCGTTATGGTGTCCATCATATCGTTAGTAAGATTGGTTTGAACGACAGAAATGATAGCCATGGTTAATGCATATAACATGATAATACTAAGTGCATGTGCATTTAGTAATTCTGTATAAACAGAAGGCTTAGGGAGAGTAAGTCGAATTTGTGCTAAATCATGTACCAATTGAACATTGGGTTTAATTAAATAACTTACTACTGTTAATACGATGATGGCGATTAGTGGCGCCGGTATCAATCGTATCAATTTCGAGGATAGATAAATGATAAGAAATGTTGCAATTGCTACATAATACGTTGCAGTTGTAATGCCAAAGATATATTTTATTTGTGTCGTAAGTAGTAAAATACCCAGGGCATTCATAAATCCTATAACGACAGTATCGGGAATATGATGGAGTATCTTATCTATACGACATAACCCAAAGATAATCAAAATGATGCCCATAACAATTGTTGACATAATTAAATAATGAACATTGTATTGTTCAACAAGTGGTGCACCTACAATAGAAATACCACTACTCGGACCAGATACCATACTAATCCGTTCTCCTAGCAAACTTATAAACAACATCATTAATCCACAACTCATCAACCCTACAGTAGGACTAATATGCACGATAAACGAGAAAGCTATAGATACTGGGAGTAATGCTAACCCCATTAAGATACCAGCCAAGATATTTTGTGCAACATCACCACGCCATTGTTGCTTATAGCTTAATCGTTCCATTACCAGTCACTCCCCTATTAGTTTATATCGTAACATAATTGTCAAACTTTTCTATCAATTTAAATTAGAAAAAGAGCGGAACGGGAGTGGGACAGAATTCTTTTTAAATTCGTTGTCCCACCCCCGTAAGGGTGACTAGAACTGAGAAAAGCTTGAATTAAGCGCCTTCTCAGTTCAGTCAGCTACTGCGAATTTGCAAAATAGCTTCATTATATTATTTTTGTCCCAGCCTCACATCCCGCTCTTACATATATGAATACATGATTTATAAGCAATTAATACGTCATCGTTAACGGTATAGTCTTATCATTCACGTTAATTATTGATACTTATACTAAGAAATGATGAATTAAATTTGCTGCTAATTTAGATGTACGATCATCTACATCATAGTCAGGATTGGTCTCTGCAATACTAATGGAAGATACTTTTTCACTTAATATGATTCGTTTACTAATTTCAAATACTGAATGCGGATATAATCCCAACACACTTGATGCACTAACGCCTGGCGCAAACGCACTATCAATCACATCCATACATATCGTAAACATAATCGTATCATGATCGTGAATAAATCGTTCTACTTTATCTTTAATGGTAGGTGATACTTGATGTAAGAGTTCATCCGCATACACATAGATAACATCGTTGTCTTTCGCATAATCATACAATGCGCGCGTATTGCCACCTTGAGCTAATCCTAGTACTAAATAATCAGCCTTATCATCATTATCTAGTATTTCTCGAAACATCGTGCCAGATGTAGGTGGTTCATCAGGTCGTGTATCGAAATGCGCATCAATATTTATAATGCCAATTGAAGCATCTGGATAGACATCTCTTGTCGCTAAATATTGGGCATAGGCAATATCATGTCCACCACCAATGAGAAAGGCTTGCTGATGTTGTTGAATAACTTTAGCGGATAACTGTGCCATCTCCTGTTGCGTCTCTCTTAGACAGTCATTCGTATGTGAGACATTGCCGTAGTCAACAAGCATATCACACTCACTTAAATCTGGAAGTTTCGCAAACTCACGTTTAATAGCGTCTGGTCCTTTTCTTGCTCCTACTCTACCCTTATTGTTCTCTACACCTTTATCAACCGCATATCCTAAGAAACCAACGCCTGTCTTCTCTCCTACATTTTCCATTTTTTCTAAATTAGCAAATTGTACTGTCTGAAAATGTCTAAACTGTTTGGGATCTGTGTCGCTATCTAAACGACCTGTCCAAAGTTGCGGATTACCTTGTGTATACATTTCATTGCCCCCTATTGATTTACTCTATACCATTATCTTACACCACAATGTAATGCATCGTTAATGTTACGTTATACTTTTGCTTACCCTTTTCAAATTAATTTAAGACATTAAAAATTGTTTTCAATCATATAAAAATAATTCAAGACTATTACATTTTAATGATATTTAAAATGGACAATTTATTTATACCCTTGTAATATGTATAATATTAAAGAAAGAGTTTTTACGGTTACCCTAATGGAGGTTACATAAATGAAGACGAATCGTATATCAGGATTTCAATGGGCGTTAACAATATTCGTATTCTTCGTAGTTACGATGGCGCTATCATTAATCCTACGAGATTTCCAAGCAACAGTAGGTATCAAACGTTTTGTATTTGATCTTACTGACCTTGCACCGTTTATCGCAGCAGTTGTTTGTATTATTGCATTTAAAGATAAACGTGCTCAATTAGCTGGATTAAAATTTTCAGTTGATATCAGAGTTATTGAACGTATATTACTAGCACTGATTTTACCGCTAGTGATTTTCATGATTGGCATGTTTAGTTTTAATACTTTTGCTGATAGTTTTATTTTATTACAAGCAACTGATTTATCTGTATCAGTGACAACAATCATTATCGGTCATCTTTTAATGGCATTTTTTGCGGAATTTGGATTCCGTTCATATTTACAAAATATTGTTGAAAATAAAGTGAATACATTTTTTGCTTCAATCATTGTTGGTTTAATTTATTCTATTTGGGCAGCAAATACAACTTACGGAATGGAATATGCAGGATATCACTTCTTATATACATTCATGTTCTCAATGATTATCGGTGAATTAATTCGTGCAACAAAAGGACGTACAATCTATATTGCAGTTGTATTCCATGCCGCAATGACATTTGCGCAAGTATTCTTATTTAGTGAAGAAACTGGTGACTTGTTCTCAATGAAAGTTATTGCTTTGAGTACAACATTAGTGGGTATTATCTTTATCATTTTAAGTTTAATCATTAGATTTATTGTATATAAAACAACAAATCGTTCACTAGATGAAGTCGAACCTAACAATTATTTAGATCATGTGAATGATGACGACATTACAGACTCAGATAGTGAAGATGTAACTGATGACACAAGTGCTGACAAAGAAGACAACAAGACCACTCATCTTAACAACGATGACAGTGTAAGTCACGCATCACAGTCTGAGACATCTTCAAGTATTTCAGATGTAGAACTTAAAGAGAATACGGCTTATAAAGAAGAAAGACGTTCATCTGTTGTTGATGATGCCAAAGATGAAATCGACCATGTAAATGACACAGCGAATCATAAAACGGATAAGTAAAGCTTATACACCTTGTGATTTCTTATAAAGACTCACAAGATATTTAAAAAGCCTAGGACATAATTAATATGATGGTGCTATTTTGCAAATTCGCAGTAGCTGACTGAACTGAAAATGCAATTAAATCAAGCTTTTTTCAGTTCTAGTCATCCTTGCGGGGGTGGGACGACGAATTTTAAAAGAATTCTGTCCCACTCCCTTTATTTATAATTTTAACCCCATCTTGTGTACCAACAATCACTTGATCAGTAATATTTAAAAAATATCCTGTTTCCAAGACACCAGTTAAATGAATTAAATAATCATGAAATGTAAATGGATCAATCTGTTTATTTAATTGACAGTCTAAAATATAATTCCCATTATCAGTAATAAATGGTACATCATCACTCATACGACGCTCTGTCACGACATCTTCATACATTTCAATTTTTTTAGCAATATGTAACCAATTAAATTTATCTACTTCGACTGGTAGTTTAAAACCTTCACCCAAATAATTAACGAGTTTGCTTTCATCCGCTAAAACTACAAATCGATGCGCCATTTCATCAATTACTTTTTCACGAAATAAGGCACCGCCGCCACCTTTAATTAAATTAAGGTTAGGATCAACTTCATCAGCGCCATCTATAGCCAAGTCAACGTGATTAACATCATTGATATCAACAATATGGATATCTAACTTCTTCGCAATTAATGCACTTTTATTAGAGGTACACACACCAGTAATATTTAATTGTTCATTATGAATTCTTTCAGCAATCTTTGGGATAAGCAATTCTATTGTGCTCCCCGTACCAATGCCTAGTATCATATTGTCTTTAATTTGAGCTACAGCATCATCTACTGTCATGAATTTAAGTTCTTTAGCATCTTTCATCTTAACTGTGACCCCTTTTCAATTATACTCAACTATTATTTTACATGACGTTGAAACAAATACCTAGTTCAATATGAGAAATTCTTTTATCATTTTTCTTATCTTTTAATTGTGAGTATAGTAAAATTTTGCTTATTAACTTTATCTGGGGGAGAAGACAATGATTTCAGTCTATGCAATTTCAGTAGGCAAAATTGAACAATTAGATTACGGACAAAAAAGAGAAATGCGATCAGCTTTAAACAAGTCACCTTTTTCAGGAAAGATGTGGTTATCCAAAACTGGCTTTGCAGAAGATGAACAAGCGTACAAAGACCATGGTGGGCCTCATAAAGCAGTATGTTGCTTTAGCAAATCGCATTATAACATGTACAAATATGCGTTGGACACAGTTCCAGATTATGCAATGTTTGGTGAAAATTTAACAGTAGAAGACTTAGATGAAGCAGATGTCTATTTTGGAAATCAATATCAATTAGGTGAAGCAGTGATTGAGGTATCCGAAATTAGAGAACCGTGTTGGAAGATTCAAACTAAGTATGGCATTACAGATTTGGTTAAACGAATGACTTTGAGTGGTAAAACTGGCTTTTACTTTCGAGTCATACAAGAAGGCTATGTAGACCAAGATGATGATTTAAAATTAATCCATTTAGCAGATGAAACAACACGACTCTCTGTACAAGAACTGAATGAAATTTATTATAACGACCGCAAAAACGTCAATCGATTGCGTTATGCGTTACAAAATCCATATTTAAGTGAAACTCGTATAGCTAAATTGCAAAAGTTATATCATCATGCGCTTAAAACAACTTCATAAACGACTAGTAAGGGACAGAGGAAGAAATACGATTTTCACAAAATTTATTTCTTCCTCTGTCCCTTACTATTTTTATATTATTTTTCTGCTACGTGATACATTGTCTTAGCGTAAAATGTGTCATTCGCTTTTAAAATAGATTGTGCTTTATTACCATACACATTAATATCATTAGGTAAAAATTGTGTTTCTAGAGATACACCTGAGTGCGCTTTATAAATATTAAAATCACTATCCCAACTTGTCGTATCATTAAACGTAAAGATGACGACATTCGGCATTGTTGTAGTAACATCTAATAAGAACTCATCATTCTCAATGAAAAATTGCTTGTTTCCAACATCGAATGGATGATCCAACCCATTTCTTGCATCAACCTGTTCTTTCAATTGGGCATTGTCTGAGTTAAAAATATCACTAAACGAAATGCAATTTGATTTAAATATTGTTACTAAATCAATTGGACTTGTGCTTGTAATTAAATTATGACTGTCAACTGGATACATATTTAATTGTTCACTCTTAATCTTGTGATTATCTATAACATTGTTATCTCTATTTAAATTGAAATAGACGTGATTCGTTGGATTAAATAGTGTATCTTGATTCGATTGTGCCTCATATTCTACTGTCCATCGGTGTTCTACATCATATGTGTGAATCACTTTAATAAACATATCTCCTGGGTACCCATCTTCCATAGACTTATGTTGAACAGTAAAGGTAATCTTTATATTTGTAATGTTATCTTGGATGTCGTAATTAAAAAGTCTTTGATCTAAACCATTACTGCCACCATGAAGGTGATGCAGGTGATTATTAGCTTCAAGTTGATATGTTTCACCATTTAAATTAAAACTGGCATTACCAATACGACCTGCATAGCGACCAATTGTGGCACCAAAATGAAAAGGATTAGATGGATAAAATTCATCCGCTTCAACTTTATTGCCTAAAACGATGTTGTTATCATGGTATTTCCACGAAACGACACGCGCACCAAAGTTGGTGAATACAATATTCGTTTCATCGTTATCAATTTTGATTAAGTCAATACCATGTCTTTGCTTTTCTACTTCAACTATCATTACTTACGTCTCCCTCTTAAACACGCTTAATCAGGTTCTGTTCGGTAATATCATAACGCATACACCGATTATACAGATGCATGCCCCAATTAGATCATACTTATCAGGTGCTTGTTTATCGACAATGTATGCCCATATTAAGCTCATTACAATAAACACGCCACCATAAGCAGCATAAACACGACCGAAAGTTGGAAACGACTGGAATGTTGCAATGACACCATACATCATTAATATAACGCCACCAATAAATCCCAACCAACTTGATTGTCCTTCCCTTAACCACAACCAAATTAGATAGCCACCACCAATTTCACAGAGACCTGCTAATAAAAAGATAAAGATTGAATAAAGCATAGAAATGACCTCCAACGATTACTAAAGTTAGCCTCATTGTATCAATCAAATCATACCTTTATCTATTTAAATTTTAAGCACTGACTTTTCCACATACATATTGTTACACTTTTTTTATTAATATTCCATAGATTTTATATAAATTAAAAAATGAAAACGCTATCTATTAGAAATTTAATAGATAGCGTTTAATGGCTATTTTATTCATCATGCAACTTACATAAGTGCTTCGTCTTAACTTTGACAATAAACAATAGAATGACACTATATATGAGTGCTATGATAGCGACTAAAGGGAAACGATGCATGGCGAATTCAATAATGACATCAATCACACTCACAATGCTTAATCCTATCATTATCCAATTAAAATTTGTCGCATGGACATTTAATATGACAAATTTTTGTTGTTCATCAGCATATCTATAATTGGGGATTAAATTCAATATGCCTCTTGGTGTAGCGCCACGATTCTCTAAGTTTGGTGTGTTCATATCTGTATATTTAATACGTTTATCATCAAACATACATAATGCAACTATGACACCGACACCAATGATTAGCCAACTTGGTTTAAATACCCACTCATAATGATTCGTATGATTAAGGTTCGGCGTTAAAATATTAGCGACAACAATTAAATATATTATCCATACGGTGAGATAAATAATTCTTTTTAATTTGGAATAATGATTCAGTTTTGATTTGTCACTAAAATCATGTACATAAATATGAATGTCATCTACGGTTTCTGAATGAATCGTTAATTTACACACGATAACGATTAAAAGAAATACACTACCAATAAAAAAATGGTGAAAGAAACTCACGTTGCAAATCATTAAACATTGCGAATATAGCAATAGCGCATAAGAAATTTAAACTTACAATGCCAAGTTTTGCTTTCAATGTTATGATTTGTTCTTTCAAAGCGTCATTATCTTTAATCTTCCTCACCCTCCCAGAATAAATCATTTAAAGTCACTTCTAGTGTTTTAGCGATATTAATACATAATTTTAATGACGGATTATATTTGTCATTCTCTATCATATTGATGGTTTGACGTGATACACCAACCGAACGTGCAAGTTCTAGTTGAGAGATTTTCTTTACACCTCGATATACTTTCACTTTATTCATTGTTCCACACTTCTTTCAACATCCCATATTCATCATCATAACGATTTAACAGGCTAATAGTCAATTATATATGACATATATATTAAGTCATTTCATTATTCGTTCACTTCAATTATAATGGCTATCATAATATATTGTCATTGTGTTATACCAGTCAAAACTTTAGATTTATGATATACATGCATTCGTTATTACAAGAAAGAAGGTGAATTTGTGGATTTTGTATCAAAACCGACGATAGAAACTGCTAAAGCGTTACTCGGTGTCAAAGTCATCTATCAAGACGAATTTCAAATGTATAGTGGCTATATAGTCGAAACTGAGGCTTATTTAGGATTTTCAGATCGTGCTGCTCACGGGTTTGGCGGGAGACAAACACCGAAAGTAACGTCACTCTACAAAAAAGGTGGTACCATTTATGGACATGTGATGCATACGCACTTATTGATAAACTTCGTAACACGAAATGAAGGTGTCCCTGAAGGTGTATTGATTCGTGCTATTGAACCTTTAGACGGCATTGAAGCGATGAAGCAGAATCGTAATAAATCAGGATATGACTTAACGAATGGTCCAGGTAAATGGACAAAGGCCTTTAATATCCCTAGGGCAATTGATGGTGCCACATTGAATGATTGTCGTTTATCTATAGATACGAAACATCGTAAATACCCAAGAGACATTGTGGAAAGTGCTCGAATTGGCATACCCAATAAAGGCGATTGGACAACTAAACCGTTACGATACACCGTCAAAGGCAACCCTTTCGTTTCACATATGCGTAAATCAGACTGTTCCAACCCCGATGAAACTTGGAAATAAATAAAGCTAATACGCATTATTTTTGCTCTAGAAATGTGACTTGTACGTCAGATTCTAGAGCATTTTTTACAAAATAATATTAATTGTAATCACTTTAAAAATTAATATTAGGATTATTTTTTTATACTTTTTTAAACTTATTAAAAGTTCTTATTATACAAAAATCATAATTACTATCCTAGAAATCTATATTTTTTATATGTATAATGTTATATATGGGGATTTATAGCGCTTACATCAAGTGCTATTTATTTTTTAAATCGTTTCTTAAGGGGGCTATAAAAATGGAATTAGATGCAGTCACAACATTATGTCTCGCCTGTCTGTTATTTTTATTAGGTGAATTTATCGTCAAACACGTTTCATTTTTACAAAGAATTTGTATACCACCTCCCGTAATAGGAGGCTTATTATTTGCAATTCTAGTTGCGATCTTAGATACATTCAATATTATTCAAATTAAATTAGATGCTAGCTTTATTCAAGATTTCTTCATGATGGTGTTCTTTACTACCATTGGCTTAGGTGCATCATTCAAATTATTTAAAATTGGTGGAAAGGTATTAATATTATATTTTGTATGCTGTGCTTTTCTAGCAATATGCCAAAACTTCATTGGTATCTCATTAGCTAAAGTATTACATATTAAACCATTATTAGGTTTAACTGCAGGTTCAATGTCAATGGAAGGTGGGCATGGTAATGCTGCCGCTTATGGTAAAACATTAGAAGAAAGTTTTAATATCGATTCAGCTGTTACAGCAGCACTTGCTGCAGCAACTTTAGGTTTAGTATTTGGCGGATTAGTGGGTGGACCTTTAGTAAAAGCACTCATTAAACGCTATAATTTAAAACCAGAAAATAGTGACGATACGTTTAAAGATTATAGTAAAGTTGAATCAAATGAAGTCCTGCACGGCAAATACGAACCAACGCAAGTATTCTTTATTCAATTAACCATTATTGCAGTATGTATGTCTGTAGGAACTTGGATAGGCGATCAATTTTCAAATTTAACTGGTCAAAGTTTACCTATGTATGTCGGTTCTATGTTTGTAGCCGTAGCAATTCGTAACATATCAGAATATGCGAACCTACAACTCATTGATTTAAAACTCAATGACCAAATTGGTGATGTGGCATTAGGATTATTCTTATCATTAGCATTGATGAGTATTCAACTTACGCAAGTATATTCTCTCGCATTACCACTTATCGCCATCGTCTTAGTCCAAGTGGTATTTATTTCGTTATTTGCATTCTTTATTTTATTTAGAGTGCTTGGTAAAGACTATGATGCTGCAGTCATGGCCGGTGGTTTTATTGGTCATGGTTTAGGTGCCACACCAAATGCAATGGCGAACCTAGATGTGATCACTAAGAAATATGGTAGTTCACCTAAATCCTATTTAGTCGTGCCAATTGTTGGGGCCTTCTTAATTGACCTAGCTGGCGTACCAATCGTCATGGGCTTTATCAATATTTTTGGAAATTAAAATTGATGTTTACACTATCTAAAAAGCAAGTTGAGCATTTGTACGCTCAACTTGCTTTTTTGTATTATCTGATATTAATTATTTTAGATTATCCTCGATGAATGTCTAAACCACGTTGGTCTATCCATGACATTAACTTCTGATCGAATACTAACTTACTTTGTTTTAATTCGCTAATATCTCTTGCATCTAACATCGTCATTATTGATTTCGTATGTGCAATAAATGATTCAACATATTCAATCGTTGTCGTAATGCCGCCATTTTCAACTTGGTTTAAAAATGGTCGAGACATCCCTACTGCTTTCGCACCTAAAGCCAAACTCTTAACGACATCTAATGGTGTTCGTACACCACCACTAGCAAAGATATTGAGTGAATCTTGATAAGCCGAACTTTCTAGTAAAGACTCAACGGTTGACTGTCCCCAATTTGCAAGATAGTCCATATCTTTGTTTGTGCGACGTTCATTTTCGATTGTGACAAAGTTCGTTCCACCTTTACCACTTACATCAACATAAGTCACACCTACATCAATTAAGTCTTTGTATAATTCTTTACTCATTCCGAAGCCAACTTCTTTAATAATGACCGGCACATCTACACGTTGAACGATAGAGGCTACATTATCTAACCATGTTGAAAATTCTCGGTTTCCTTCAGGCATAACGAGTTCTTGCGGTGCATTAACATGTATTTGTAGCGCTTGAGCATCTAATAATTTCACCGCTTCAACTGCTTTATCTACAGGAACATCTGCACCAACATTACTAAAAATAGTACCTTCTGGGTTGGTTTGACGTGCAATACTAAACGATTCAGCCATTTTAGGATTTCTTAACGCAGCATGTGTTGACCCTACTGCCATCGCTAATCCAGTTTCTCGAGCCACGATTGCAAGTTTCTCATTAATTTGTTTCGTCCATTCACTACCACCAGTCATCGCATTAATATAAATTGGATACGTCATATCAAAATCCGTCGTGTGACTTGTTAAGTCCACATCATTTACATTAATACTAGGGATTGAATGATGTACAAATCGCACTCGATCAAAGTCTGATTGCGGTGCATCACTTTGAGCCATTGCTATTTCGACATGTTCATTTTTCCTCTGTTCTCTTTGAAAATCACTCATCTTTGTACCTACCTTTACTTTAAATAATAAAATTTCAAATTATATTAGAACCATTTTTTTCTTTTGAAAAAGATAATCAATGCGATAGCTATAATTAACATGACCACCATACAAATAGGATAACTATAGTGCCATTTAAGTTCTGGCATGTACTCGAAATTCATGCCATATACACCTGCAATAAATGTTAAAGGAGAGAAAATAACTGACACTAACGTAAGTACTTGCATAATACTGTTCATTCTAAATGATGAATAAGATTCGAAGTTCTCTCTTATTTCATTAGCCATCTCTTGTGATGTTCTGATGATATTATTCTGTTTAATAAGATGGTCGTCGATATGTTGAATATACATTGAATGCTTACTATCTACAATTAAATTACCTTCTGTTTTAATGGTATTTACCAATTCTTGCATAGGGAACAATACCCTCTTAATCTTGATTAAATCGGATTTAATTTGAAAGACATTATCCATAATCTTTTTACTTTGAGTGTCATCTACATGCGCGTCTTCAAAGTTATACGTTTTATCTTCAATTGTATATACGAACTCAAAATATTTATCTACCATCATATCTAATATATGTATCACTATATCTGCACAATCTAAGTCAGGATCATGGTGATGTGCGTTCATCTTTGCCACTTCATTTAATGATTCGAAATGTTTATGATGATACGTAACCAGTACTTTCTCATTTAGAAATACATTCAAAGAGATTGGAGAAAAATCATCTCTGTACATGCTATGAAAGACTAAATATTGATATGATTCATAGGATTTATATTTTACACGTGGTACACCAGTAATGGCATCCTCTAACTCTAGATAGTTAAATTCAAATTGACTGACTAAGTAATCATTCTCTGCTTGTGTTGCATTTTCAAAATCGAACCAAACAATTGTTGCTGCTTCAGGAATATCGTCAACACTGTCAACTTGTGTAAGTGATTGATTTTTAGTTTGATATCGAATCGTCATTGTCATTGTTACATTTACCTCCTGCATGACCATACGTCTTTCATTCTACCATGAATTAAATCATGTGTATGTGTTAATTTTATTTAGTAAAATAGAAGCATCCATATATGAGTGAGGTCTGATAAGATGAGCAATCCATTAGTTATTAACAATGTTGTACATGCATCTCAAATTGATCATAACAATCATATGCATGATTCAGAATATAATAAAACATTTAGTGCAGCTATAAACGAATTTAATTACACACATGGACTCTCTTTAGAAGAACGTGAAATCCTTCATTACACGATGTTTACATTAGAAGAACATACGACGTATCTTGTAGAGTTGTCCCTTGATTCCACTTATCGAATCGAAGTTTATATTTATGACTATGACTATAAACGTGTGCATTTCTTTTTAATGCTTTATAACAATAAGGATGAGTTAGCTGCAACGAACGAAGTCATTATGATGGGGATTGATACTAACAAACGCAAGTCAGCACCGTTTCCAACCGACTATCACCAAAATATTGCGCGTTATTATCAACAACAAGGTACGATCGATTGGCCTAAACAATTGGGTCATCAAATTGGCATACCTAAAAAGGAGAACTAAAATATGGGACAAACATTCCGCAATCAACTATTAGAATTATTATATGATTTAAACGATGATTTAAAAGTAAATTTAATCACACTCAATACGACAAAACAATTATTTATGAACGGTCCAAGTCAAGAATTACTGAAAAGAGCATTTAATATAAGTTATCATCAAGGACAAAAGCAAGCAATTGAAGCTCTACGAAATATCACTGAAGCGGAAAATGATGATCAACACTTACAACATTTTGTGCATCGTTATATCAATGAATTCACTGATGCTTCTTTAAATTTAAATGCATTATCGGAACAACAACTGGCATCACAAACAGATTTAGCCCAAGTGATAGATAACCATTATCATCACTTAGGCCAAAAACAAATCATGACTCAAGTACAGCACTTGTTTAAACAGTATTAATGTACATAGATACGAATAATTTATGATATAGAAATAGAGTAGCGCATAGGACAACATTCTTTTTAAATTCGTCGTCCACTCCCATTCTGCTTTGTTTGTAAAATTGCTTGGTGAAACGCTCTTTGCTGGAGTCCCTCATGCAAAGCATACCAGTGTAAACGCATACTGAATTTGCTTGCCTTATTAATTCAGTCGATGACGACGCATTTGCTACGTTGCCCATATGATGTTGAGGATTTCAAACGCTAAACGTTATTTAATTTAATACCCATTATACGTCAATCGTTTTAGCGATTTGTTTAATTACTTTGTGAGATTCATGTATAGGAAATAATGGGAAATCATGGAACATTTTAGGATATTCAAAGAATTGAACAGATTGGCCATTGTCCTCCATATTATAGACAAAACGTTTCATATCTGGATAATAAATTTCTCTGCCACCACCAAATAGCACAACTGGTGGTAAATCTTGAAGTTGTCCATAAATAGGTGAAATTAATGGATTAGCCAAGGCTTCCCCTTGCGTCCATACATTGAATATGCGATGTAAACCATCTCTATTTACGAATCGATCTTTATTCATTAAATCCTCAGTAATTTCTGGGTTAGTTAGTGTCGCATCTAACATTGGCGACAGTAGATATACTTTATTAGGTAGTGGTTGCTTTTTAGCTACAAGTTGTTGAACGTAGCTTAAAGCTAAAGCGCCTCCTGTACCATCGCCCATAATGACAATGTGTTTTGCATCTACTTCTTCTAATAAAGACTGATACACAGCATCTATCGCATTAAATGTGTCATCCATATGGTGTTCTGGCGTTTTAGGATAAATAGGCAGTACGACTTCATACAATGTACTTAGTGTAAGTTTATCCATAAATCTCCAATGAAATGGAGAGGGTTGTAGTGTATTATAACCACCATGAATATAAAGTATTTTCTTTTTTGTTTCATGGCGGAAGTTGAATCTAAATACTTGCATCTCATCGAGTGACAACTTATCTAAATTAGACTTAACATTTAAACTTGAAGGTTGTTTATGTTTAGCTTGATTAATGTCTTTTCTCTTGTCCATAAACGTATCAAAATCCGAATCATTATCAAACAATATTGAGCGGTTGTGCAGTAAGTATCGATTGATGATTCGATTAACCATGTGTGATCTCATAAAATTCTACCTTCCTTAATTAATAATAAATTACTTAAACGTTATTACATTAAGCTCAAAAAACGATATAATTGAAATTATGTTCTAAAAATTCTCGATTAATTATTTAATATAATATTGTTATTTGCATATTAAATTCAGTATAAATTAGTCAAACTTAGAAAACAATGAATTATAGTAAAGGAGTTAGAAAAGTGTCAGAAAGAAAAACAATCCAATATAATGATAGACCACCTATTCATAATCAATATTATCCTCGTTCTCATCGTCACAATCGAAAAAGAAGATCTTGGGTGAGTTTGATGATTCAAATGATTATTTTCGTATTAGTAGCTATCACTGGTTATAGTATGTATAAACAGCCTATCTTCAATTTAGCCTTTGCCAACCAACCTATTAGTTATGCTCAAATCAAAGATTTTCAAAATACGGTTACACAAATAGGCGCACTTAACATTAATTTAAGTCAATTAACCAATTTAGAAGACATAGCCAATCGCCTTGTATTAGTATTTAATGTATTTTTTATTTTAGCAATTGTAAGTTTGATCATCACTGCTTTAACGATAATCTTTAATCGAACTTTACTAAAGATTTTTAATTTTATTATTATTTCTATTATGCTCATAATGTCCATTTATTTTGGTTATGCCATACAAGTAATTGGTCAACGTATTGCAGATAAATTACAAAGTTTTTCTTTGAATGTTTCAGCAAACCAAATTATTAATGAAGCTGACGCCATTCATAATGCGCTTATTTTATTAGTATGTAGTTTAGCATTATTAATAATTAGTTTCTTTTTTAGAAATCGTAAAACAAATCATTACACTATTAAATAATCTCTCTTATGCCATTGTCGACGTTAAACTCAAGTCACAATGGCTTTTATTGTTGTAATAAAAAAAGTATCGATCACACTTATCAAAGTGTACCGATACTTTAAAAATAATGTCCCCCAACATCATTTTATTTAAATTTTTTACTTTCCGCATGCATCATTCTTTCATGTTCTGCATCAGCGCCTTTTTTGCCTTTTAAGAATAAACTTAAAACAAATGCTAAGAAAGCTAATCCAGTCGCAATCCAGAATGCATCGTTAATGCCTTCGATATATGCAAGCTGGTTAACATATTTCAAGATAGCTTGTAATGCTTCAGATTGACCGCCATATTGTGCCGCCATTTGACGTACATGATCTTGAATCACAGGGTTTGTTTTATCTAATTCATCTGCAAACGCACCAACATGATTTGTTGTTTGCGTTGTCATAACAGTAACAAGAATCGCCGTACCAATTGAACCTGCTAATTGTCTCATTGTATTAAGGAATGCGTTACCGTGAGAGATTAGTCTTGGTGGCAGTGCGTTAATCGCTGCTGTCATAAGTGGCATCATAACGAATGCCATACCAAATGATCGAATAACATAAATACTCATAATATGAAGATATGGTGTATCCATATTTAATTTAGTAAGTTCCCATGTTCCATAAGTCATTACTGCTATACCGAATAATGCTAATGGTTTTAAACCGATTGTATCAAGTAGCTTACCAGTAATTGGGCCTAAGATACCCATTACTAACGAACCAGGAAGTAATAATAATCCTGAATCTAGTGCTGAGAAGCCACGTAAGTTTTGTAAGTAAATTGGTAATAAAATCATACCACCGAATAAACTCATCATTACAACCATATTAATAATAGTTGTAAGTGTAAATGTTGATGATTTCAAAACTTCAAGGTTTAACATTGGTGCTCTCATTGTTAATTCACGAATAACGAATGCAACAATAAATATTACACCAATAATAAACATAATTACAATTTCAGTTGAACCCCAGCCTTTATTTCCGGCTTCACTGAAACCATATAATAATGCACCAAATCCAATCGTACTATAAACAATACCTTGATAGTCGGCTCTTGGATTTGTTGTTTTTTGGTACAGTCTGAACCAGAAGTAACCAAAAATCATTGCTGCAATACCTAGGAAGAACATACCATAGAACATAACATTCCAATGATAGTTTTGTACGATATAACCTGATAACGTAGGTCCAATTGCTGGTGCCAATATCATTGCTATACCCATTGTTCCCATTGCAACCCCACGTTTTTCTGGTGGGAAGATTGTAACGATGACGTTAGAACCTAATGGCATTAATACACCAGCACCAATGGCTTGAAGTACACGTCCACCCATCATCATTGGGAAGTTATTCGAAAGTGCACAGACTAAAGACCCAATCGTGAATAATAAAAGTGCAATAATAAATAACTTACGATACGAATATTTATTAAATAAGAATGCACTAATCGGGATTAAAATACCATTAACTAACATGAAACCTGTCATCAACCATTGTCCAGTTGATGCCGAAATATTAAATTCTGTATTGATTTTAGGCAATGCAACGTTAAGTAATGTTTGGTTTAAGATGGCAATAAACATACCAAACAACATTGCAGCTAAAATTTTATTTCTTGTAATCCCTTTTCCAAACACAAAATCTTCTTTTTGTTTTTTGATGCGTTCGTTGACGCGTCCTTCTTGAGAAGCGGGATTAATCGGTTCATAAATTGAATCTTTTGGTAGATGTTGATTATTTACATCATCATCTTGTTTATCATCCTCAGTAGCATCATCAGAATAATGTAAGGAATGTGATGCTTGCTTTTGCTCAGGATGTATTTGCTCTGAGGCATGATCTTGTTCATTCTCGAAATGATCTTTGCGTTTATCATTTTCAATGTGTCGATCTTCTGTGTTTAAGTGACGGAGTTGATGATCATCATGGTGAGCATCTTGCGTACGTTCTGACGCTTGATCTCGGTCTAAGTCACTGATTTTAAATTTAGATGGATTACTTTGACTTTTAGATTCTTCATTTACGTGTTGTCCCTTAGTTTGGTTCTTACGTTTCTTGCGTGATTTCAACACAAGAACGTTAACTAAACCAACTAAAATGACCGCTAAAACAATATATCCAACAATGAAGGTCGTTGTCATTCTATGACCCCCTTAGTTTTTATGAATTTTAACTTCAGCGTTCATTCCAGGAACAACATTTTTAGATGGTGCAGAATCTAAAGAAATTTTAACTGGTACTACTTGTGATACTTTAGTGTAGTTACCGTCAGTGTTAGATGATGGCATTAATGAGAAGCTAGCTGCAGTCGCTTGGCCTACTTCTTCAACTTTACCGTCAATATCAGAATCTTGACCGTCAATAGTTACATCAACTTTGTCGCCTTTTTCTACACTGCTAACATCTTTTTCGTCAATATTTGCTGTAATATATAAATCATCTAAATTGTAAGCATAAGCAATTGGTGAACCTGCTTGTGCAACTGAACCTTCCATACCACTTGTTTTAACGATTGTACCGTTTTGTGGCATTTTGATATCCATAGTTTGTGACTCACCACTTTGGCTTTGACCACTCACTTCTGCTACTTTGTCACCTTTTTTAAGTTTGTCCCCTTGTTTTGCATCAAGAGATTTAATTTGACCTGAAGTTGGACTAGAGATTTGAATTTGATCTCCATCAACTTTGGCATTATCAGTTGTTACATAACTTGTAGCATTATGATATAAGTAGAAACCTACGATACCGACTACAACAAGAACAACGATAGTGATGATATTAATTAACACCATTTTTTTCATTGAACATTTCCTCCTATTTGCTTTTCAAAATCACTTTTAATATTATAAAGACATATACATAAAAATAACACCAACAATTATCGCTAAATTGTCGGCTATGTGAAGTTATAGATAAATTAGGTGACACGATGAAACAAAATGCTAAATATAAAATAATCAAAAGCTTAATCGATTTATTAGAAATTCATCCCATTGAAGATATATCCATCAAGATGATTTGTGCAAATAGTAATGTCAATCGCTCAACTTTCTATGATCACTTTCAAGATAAATATGATTTGCTATCTAAAATTCAAAATTATCATTTAAATAAATATGAACATCTACTAAACGCATTTTCTTTTAACTTCGATAACATTAAAAAGAACCCTGAGAAAGTTTATAAATTCTTTCATATTATTTTAAAATATATTTATAGAAAGAAAGCATTTTACCATGCCATTTTTATTTCTCATCCAAACAAAGCATTAGTAATGGAATATATTGAGATTACGAAACAATATTACACAAACATTTTAGGAGAAAATCATACAACCATTCAAAATGTCCCCTTCTTTATTACATACACAATGAGTGGGCAAATCGGTGTAATATTAAATTGGTTACGATTAGGGTGTCAAGAAAGTCCTGATGAAGTCGCAAGTGCGTTACTTGCTAACACGTTAAAAGTTCAAAGATAGTCATATTGAAGTTTAAAAGTCAATATCAAACAAAGTAGCCAATAAATGAAAGGTTCATTCATTTATTGGCTACTTTGTTTATGCTTTATCATGTTTAAACACTTTAACATTTAATAATTGTAAAATGATAAGTAAAATGGCTGTGAGGCTAATTATAATAATGTACGGCATACTATTATATTCACCTTTTAAATTAACAAGCGGTGTGACAAGTCCGCCTAATAACGATTGCAATAATCCTAATAAACTTGATGCACTTCCGCTTCCAGTCGTACGCTCTTCCATTGCAATTGAAAATCCTAAAGTTGCTACACCGGTTACTGGGGCAACTAATACAATAAACCCTATAACTAACAATGCAAAATGCCAGTGATTCAACAATGTTAGTGACACGATAACGACGCCTAAAATTTGAACAGCTGTAAATGCACGTAACAATGCTTGTGGATGAAAATAGTCTACCAGTTTACCTGCAATTTGACTTGCAATGATGAGTGTAATGCCTATGCCAGCAAACATCCAACTGAAATGTAATGGTGAAACACCATATATTTTTTGAACTAAAAATGGCGACGCTGATATATAACTAAATAACATAATAAATGTAACACCTTGTATTAACATTGGTAACACAAATCGAGGTGTCGTAAGTAAACTTTTAAAATTACTAAAAATGACTTTAACTCCACTACTATCACGCTGGGCTACTGATAAAGATTCAGGGACTTTAAATACTGAGCCTAGTACCATTAACACACCAAATATCGTTAAAATGACAAATACCATTCGCCAAACAGCAAAACTTAAGATTAATCCTCCTAAAGCCGGTGCTATTACAGGTGCGACACCATTAACAAGCATGAGTAACGCTAAAAACTTCGTCAGTTCGTTCCCACGATACATGTCACTCGCAACGGCTCTTGATATAACCGCGCCAGCACCACCTGTAAATCCTTGAACAAATCTTAGAAATACCATAACCCAAATATTCTCAACGAATACTATACCCAAACTTGCTAAAGCGAATACAACCATAGAAATAACTAATGGTTTCTTACGTCCCATACTATCAGATATAGGACCTACAAATAAGTTACCTAATCCTAAACCTATCATAAATAACGATAGTGTAAGTTGTGCATTAGCTGTCGTCGTATTAAAATCATTCTTTAATTCAGGTAGTCCTGGTAAAAACATATCTATCGATAAGGCACCTATGGCAGTTAAAGCACCTAATATAATAATAAATAAGGGTGAATGTTTTCTTTGGTTTTGCTCTATATCCATTAACGTATCCCACCTTTGTAGGTTTCATATTTTCTATGTATTAAAAAAAGAACGAGCGGGCGTAGGACGGAATGATTTATTCAATTCGTTGTCCCACCCCAGCTTGCGTTGCTTATAGCATTTCTTAATGACATGCTTTTTAGTAATCCCCGCATGCAACTATGATTAAAACTGAGAAAAGCTTGATTGAAGCATTTTCTCAGTTTAGTCAGTAACACTTGGTATCGTTCAATTTATTTTGAATCAACGAGTTGAAGATTCCCGGTATGATGATCCTCAGTTAATTCATAATCCGTAATTTCATATTGACCATTACTATTCAGATGCTGCACTTTAGTGTTAATCGTGTTACCTTGTTGACTGGCACTAATAATTTGAGGATTTATGAAAGCAGCTGAATGATTTAAATTATTTTCTATCATTTTATAGATGCTGGATTTATCTTTTAAAAATGTGCTTACTAAATTAAAGTTACCTTGAGAAATAGCGCTATTTAGTGTTAAAGAATAATTGTTAAAGAAATGACTCAATTTTGTTTTCAAGCTATTTTCTTCGGCTTCTTTTTCTTCAATATAATCACTAATCTCTTCATCATCAAACTCTAATACTGCACTATTAATATTACCTAAGTCTCTTGCTTTAATTGTTTTAGTCTCTGTACGGAATGTTTTTCCTTTAGCCTTTCCTAAGGCAGATACGGTCACATCTTTCGTTTGAGGATACGGTCCATACTCTCTAGATCGACTGTATTTCATTTGTTTATCATTAATTTCAACTTTTAGTGAGTTTTTATCTAAGTCACTTTTTCCTTTTAATTTTACGGTTAATAGTGCCTCATTGAAATTTTCATTTACTTCAACTGTGTTTCCTTTACCATATCTAAAATCAAATTTAAGCTGACCGCTAAATGTGCCATACTCTGTTTCCTTTTTAGCATCAATAGAATATATGCCTGGAATATATCTACCAAGTGACGTTGTTTTATTGGCATCAGCAATAACAGTTTTCTTTTTACCGCCATCTTTGAACTCATATTTCGTATCAAGCTTAGGTTTAACAATTGCTTGTTTTGTTGGTGCGGTGTAACTCATATTATCAAATATGAGTAATCGAGTTCCGTTTTTACTCACACGTAAGTAATTATTACCCGCACGTGTTTTTAAATTAATTGCCTCTTTGGAATCACTTTTATTTAATGTTTCAACAGTTGATCTAATATCATGTGCAAATTTTTTCATACCGACTTCACTTCTAATGTAGTCAATATAGACGCTCGCTTCATCCGAATCGATATGAGAATTTTTAGAACTTAATAACGTTGCGACCTTTTGTGAATCATTATTATCAATAGCATTAACTAAAATTTTAGTTTGCGCGTCAGGCGTGTTATAATTCCTTACCAATAAAAATACAATGACGAGCAATATAACAATAAATGCAACGATTGCCCACGGAATAAACTTTCTAATCTTAATATTTGATGTGTTGGTTTGAGGGGTATGGATTTGCTTGTCTTTGCTGTCTGATTTTTTATATTTCTTCCCACAATTAGGACACTTGTTCAGGCTATTATTGTCAATTTTCTGTCCACATTTCGGACATGTACTCATTTAGTCACCAACTTCCCCACTACTATATTAAATTTAACGATTGATATTGTACGTTCAAGTTAAGAATATGATATCTATTATATAATAATCGGTCTAAAGCTTCATACTAATTTAAACTTTTGAATTAAATTTTTTTACTCTTTCATCTATTATATATAATACACTTAACGCTTTCTCAATATCTTTACTTGATAAGTCTGCCACCATATCACTGACAATGTCACTAACAATTTCATTATTTTCTTCAGTATATTGACGACCTTTGTCTGTTAAAACAACATATTTCAGGCGTTGATCAATATTGGTATTAGATTTTTGTAATGCTACGAAGCCACTGTCAATGAGTTTCTTGATACGTCTACTCACCGCTGCTTTATTAACACCTTGCTTCTCAGTTATTTCTGTAATTGATAATGCATGATGATGGCTTAGTAATCTGAGTACATTGGATTGTTCCATTGAAATGCCATACTTACTTTGTTGATCTTTTTAATAGCTTGGCGGTTAAAGTATTGGTATCATCGATGAATTGTTTCATAAATTCGATGTGGTTTCTAGAAATTCTGCTCATTGCTTTACTCCTTGTTAATTAGTCATCCATTACGTTTATACATACTCTGTTAAATCATATCAATAAACAATTCTCTTGAAAACCTCATTCCGTGGTTAATAGTTGCTAAATGGTAAGTGGTTCGATTACATTTATATATATAAAGAAATTCGAGGTACTTCCTATGTTCGCAATTATTTTAGCTCTCATTGTGTTATGTATTGTAGTAGGTGTATTATTCAATGTTAAACAACTTTTAAATTTAACAACATTTATAATAACTGTCATATTGTGCATGATGATTACCGTCATAAATGTATTAACAATGACATTACCTACTACACTCATACTACTTATGATTATTACTACGCTTGGTTTACTACTGAAACATTATCATCTTTTTACATTTAAAAAAGGAAAAACATTTTTAAATAAAATGATGAAACATTTCATATTAGGTGTACTATTCACGGCGATTCTTGCATACCTTAGCACGATGCCTATTCCAATCATCAATGGCATCTTCCTATGGCTTACGATGATTGCTATAAGCACATGTTATGCATTCTTACTCTATATGGCTTGGTCTTCGGCTTTAGGTCGTATAACCACGCAAAATCAATACGCGTTAATTATGGTATTGGGTGCTGGTATATTCACAAAGAACGTTACACCGATGTTAGCTGATAGATTAAATCGTGCACTAAGTGTTTATCATCAACAAAAAGGGACATGCAACGTGCTTGTGAGCGGTGGCCAAGGACCTGATGAACCAATATCTGAAGCATTGGCGATGAAACATTATTTAATTGACCACGGGGTTCCTGAGTCTAATATTATCCTAGAGGATCAATCAACCAATACCTTTGAAAACTTTTATTATTCTAAAAGAATCATACGTAATCTATATAAACATCGTCCTAGTATACTTTGTGTCACAAGCCAATTTCATATTTTACGTGGCATGAGATTTGCACAAATAAATCAAATGAAAGTCGATGGTATCGGAAGTCATACACCCTATCATTTCTTTAATATCGCATTAATTAGAGATTTCTTAGCGCTTATGTATCAATATAAACTACTCTTAACCATTTACTTTGCAATTTTATTTTTTGCATCAATTTATATCTTATTTTAAAACATAAAGATGGGAGTTGGATAGAATTCTATATGAATTCATCATCCAACTCCCAATTGGTTATGCTTGCAACATCGTTTGATGACATACGTTAGTCGTGCTCGCTTCTTATCTAACTATTATCATACGATTTACTTTACACAACGATTAACTTCTACAATATTTGTACTTTTTACAACTCTATTTTACCATCTTCTATTTTAATCACTCTATCTGCATATTCAAATAATCTTTTATCATGCGTAATCATAATACCAATCATATCTTTGGTTTGAACTTGAGATTTAATCATTTGAACAACAGATGTCGCTCTATCTGCATCTAAACTTGCTGTCGGTTCATCCGCTAATATAATTTTAGGTTCATTCATAAAGGCCCTCATAATCGCCACACGTTGTTTTTCTCCTCCAGATAACAAATGTGGATAAACAGCTTGACGATGACTCAAGCCTATTTCATTGAGTAGTCTCTGCGCTTTCTCTTTAGCCTCTTTACGTTTACTTCCCGCTTCTTTAGCTACAATCGTTAATTGTTCCTCCACAGTTAAATAAGGTACGAGATGCGATGATTGAAAGATAAATCCAATATCATTTAGTCTTAGACTGGTTTGATCTACATCATTAGAGAATAATTGCTTATCATTATATAAAATATCTCCACTTGAAGGACTTAATAATCCCCCTAAAATATTTAGAAGTGTTGATTTACCTGAACCAGATGCGCCACTGAGAATAATAAACTCGCCTTGATTGACCTCAAAGTTAATCCCTTTTAACACTTCTGTTTGAGCATCTCCACTACCAAATGTTTTAGTAATTTGATTAAGTTGTAATGTCATTATTCCATACCTCCAATTGCCTCTATCGGATCTACTCTTAGTACTTTTATAAAGGATAGTAATGCACCTATTAATCCTACGATTAGAAATACGGCAATCATTAATAATACCTGACTATAATTTAAATAAAATGGCATTGTCACTGGCATAACCGTATTCAAAATAAGTATGACAATAAATGCTAAAATAACACCAACCATTGTTGTTAAAACAATTTGTAGTAAAAGTGCAGTTAATAAATGTTTGGTCTTAATACCAATAGCTTTTAGAATACCTATTTGAGGGATCTTTTGAATCGTCATCACATAAAAGAATGCACTTAATACGATAGCTGTAATAACAAATAAGCTAATAATCATTAAATTAAGTGGCATTTGCTCTGCCTGGTAACTAGCAATGTTATCTGTTAACGTCTTTTCGTCCACTACTTTTATGCCGTCTATTTGATTAAGTGACGCTTTGTCATCTTTATTTATATTTTCAACAGGGTAGAATGTTGATACTTGCTTATTTATTGATTCAAACGCTTCTTTATTCATTAATATCATTGAACTATGGGAATACATGGTTTCGTTCATTATCCCGCTTATTTTATAACGCGTGTCATGCCCTTTAAATGAAACGTAATCTCCAACTTTCAAATCATTTCCAGTTAATTTTTCACTTATAGCGATTTCATCTTGTTGAGTTGGATAGCTACCAGTTATAAGTTTTGGCTTAAGATGTTTTGGTGTATTAAATGTAATAACATCTTGCTCATCTTGATTGATTTTAAGTGTTTGTGTGCCTATTTGTGTGGCATCTTGATGAATGATATCTTCTATTTTATCTTTCTGAGACTGGTTCATCTGTGAACTTTCTAACTTAGGCTCTTTATTATCTTCAACAATATAATGTTCTGCCGGCATATTGTTTAAATATGATATATTTTCTCGTGCTAATCCTTGAGCTAATCCGCTAATAAATAGAACCATACTTCCTAATAAAAAGATGATTAACATGATTAATGTGTAACGAAATTTATAAAATTTTATTTCTTTCCATGCTAAATTCATACTTACTACCTCCCACTGCTATTTCAATACACAGTTTAATGACACAATATGAACTGAATATGAACTTTAATGGAATTTGTTTTTTGATATAGTTATTCATATAATCATGTTAAATATATTAAAGGAGTAATAATGATGGTGAAGTGTTTAATAGTGGATGATGACTATAAAATATTACATTACGTTTCTCAGCATCTCGAAGCGGCTCAAATTCAAACCGTTACACATGCCAGTGGAGAAAACGCATTACAATACCTTACAAATAACCAAGTTGATATTGCTGTTGTCGATATTATGATGACTGGTATGGATGGATTTGAACTGTGCCAAGTGCTAAAAAACGACTACGACATACCTGTTATTATGCTAACAGCACGAGATGCGCTAAGCGATAAAGAACGTGCATTTGTGAGTGGAACAGATGATTACGTTACGAAACCATTTGAAGTGAAAGAATTACTATTTAGAATTAAAGCTGTGCTAAGACGTTATCAAATTAATTCTCAAGATATTATAAAATTAGGCAATGTGACGTTAATTCAAGAATATATGGAAGTCATTGTTGGATCCAAAAATGTAAATTTACCTACTAAAGAGTTTCAATTATTATTTTTATTATGTGGTCAGCCAAAACATATTTTTACGCGCAACACATTAATAGAGCGCATTTGGGGGTTTGATTATGAGGGAGATGAAAGAACGATAGACGTACATATCAAACGACTACGTCATCGTCTAAATCAATTAAATGCCACGATTGAGATACAAACGGTTCGTGGACAAGGATACAAGGTGATTACCCATGTTTAAATCTCTTTATACACGTATTGCAATCTATACAATTACCGTTATTCTATTTAGTGCTTTAGTAAGCTTTCTATTCGCTAATATATATTACCATTTCAATTTAAAAGCACATAATGATACTAAGATAATGCGTACTTTAAAAGAAGCACGACAATTTCATGCCTCTTCAAATCAATCTGATAGTCAAGCCTATTTCAAACACCTAGGCGATATGAACTATCAAATTATGATTGTAGATCGTGCACATCATAAAACATTTTATGGTGAACCATTTCGCCAAGACACGATTTCAAACGCCGCGATCAACCAAGTTCTACAAGGCGAGGACTATCACGGTATCAAAAATAAGCCATTCGAATTATTTGTAACTGGATTTTTTGATAATGAAACAGATAATACTGTAGGCGTCCGCTTTACCCAAAATCATCAACCGCTTGCCGTGTTTATGCGCCCAGATATAGGCGAAACCTTTAGTGAGTTTCGTACTTTCCTTTCAGTATTATTAATTTGTTTATTAAGTATTTCAATCACCCTAGTTATTGCATCAACTTATTCAATCATTAAACCTATAAAAACGCTAAAGCAAGCAACAGAGCGTTTAATACACGGGGATTTCGATACACCCATTTATCAAAGTCGTCATGACGAAATCGGCACACTACAATATCGATTCGACGCTATGCGTCAAGCATTAAAACAAGTCGATGATATGCGACAACACTTCGTTCAAAATGTTTCACATGAAATCAAAACACCATTAACACATATTCAACGTTTACTTACAGAATTACAATTTACAGCGACGCAAGAAAAAAGGCAGACATACATTGATGAAATTCACGACGAAGTAACTCGATTAAGTAATCTCACAAAGGAATTACTTCTCCTATCAGAATTAGATAATGCCAATCATTTACGCTTTGATGATCATATACACATTACTACGATGATTAAAGAAATTATACGTCATGAGCAATTCGAACTAGATAATAAAGATTTAATGTTGTTGTCTGATTTAAGTGACGTTTATTTCCAAGGAAATAGTCGTTTATTACACCAAGCATTCTCTAATCTTATTCAAAATGCGATTAAGTACGCTTCAATTGGTGGTACAGTTGAAGTTAGGCTTTCTCATGAGCATAATGATTCAATTTTATTTAGTGTCAATAATGAAGGAAATACGATTCCATCAGAAACTCAACCACATATTTTTGAGCGATTTTATAAACTGAACGAGCAAGATAATAGTAATGGCTTAGGTCTAGCCATTACGCAATCAATTATTAAATTACACCAGGGCGAAATTAGTGTGTCTAGTGACGTACAACGAGGTACTACCTTTACGATTAGACTGACATCAAACTTATAGATATATGCCATTTATATAATCATTTAAACCACTTACACAGTGAGAACGACCGGATACTTATTTTTTACTATAAAAAGCACCCTAACATGATTAAATTAAATTATGGAGGAGGTTAAAATATGAAATTGAGACTGCATATATCACCTGATGAAAAAGAAAAACTTGTTGCCATCCATGCACCATCGTTAGATGAAGATGTTCAACAAATTATATCTTGTATTGAAGATTTAGATCGTGCCACTCAAATATATGGTAAATATGAGGATGCAATCTATGTACTAGACATTAAATCGATTATCAGTTTTCGAACGTATCATAATCAGGTTGTGGCGATTAAAGGTATGAAACAATCCAAAATAAAAGAACGATTGTATGAATTAGAAGCTAAATTGCCTACTTCTTTTATTAGAATTTCTAAATCTGAAATAGTTAATAGTGATAAAATTGAAAAACTTCATATGGAACCAAATGGGCTCATTAGAATGTATTTGAAAGATGCCGATTTCACTTACTCCTCCAGAAGATATTTAAAATCGATAAAGGAGCGATTATCGTTATGACAAAATTATACAAATTTCTAAGTATCCCTTTGTTAATTGGACTAACGCTATCTATCATTTTTAGTTATATTCATGCCGAAGGTGAATATTATCCTTTATCTCCTATATCTACTTTAGGAAAATTTTATTACGCTCATTTTACTGAACCAACAGTCATGCTTATATCTATAATATTATGGTTATTAATTGGCTTGCTTTTTTATCTGACAAGTTTTATTTTTACGCATACAGATTGGAGTATCACACGTGCTACGCTATTACATTTCATATTTAGCTATATTGGTTTACTGCCCATTGGTATTTTAGCTGGATGGTTTTCAATTAAAATTTCAAATTTATTGATATTCACATTTTATTTCATCATTATATATTTGATGATTTGGATAAAATCTCACTTTACAAACAAAAAGTACGTTACAGAAATTAATCGACAACTAAATAAAAGGGAGAAATAAAAATTGGCTAGTTACTCATGGAATTGAATTAGAGTAGCTAGCCAATAATGCGTTATCTATACAAACTAGTGCGATTATTTAACATTTAAATATTTTTGAATTTCTTTATTTACTGCACGATAAACGTCTTCATGTTCAGTTAATTTAAGACCGAATGAAGGTACCATTTCTTTAATCTTAGGAATCCAGTTTTTAAACTCATTACCATAACAACGTTGTAATAAATCAAGCATAATATCTACTGCAGTAGATGCACCTGGAGAAGCGCCTAATAAGGCAGCAAGTGAACCATCATCCGATGTGATGACTTCTGTACCAAATTGTAAGTTTCCTTTGCTATCTTCGGTATCTTTGATCACTTGTACACGTTGTCCTGCAACAATAACTTCCCAATCTTCATCTTTCGCATTAGGCACAAATACACGTAAATCATTCATACGATCCTCATGCTTTAACATAAGTTGTGAAATAAGGTACTTCGTTAAATCCATTTCTTTGATACCTGCTGAAAGCATAGTTAATACATTATTTGGTTTTACTGAACGTATTAAATCTAAATTTGAACCTGTTTTTAAGAATTTAGGTGAAAATCCTGCAAACGGTCCAAATAATAAAGCACGTTCACCATTTACAAATCGCGTATCTAAGTGAGGCACTGACATTGGTGGTGCACTGACACTTGCTTTACCATAAACTTTCGCATGATGTTTCTCAATCACGTCTTTATTCGTACAACGCAAGAATAAACCACTTACTGGGAAACCACCGATATGTTTTGATTGCTTAATACCTGTTTTTTGTAGAAGTGGTAAACTTGCACCGCCAGCCCCAATAAATACAAATTCTGATTCATACGCCTTGCTTTGACCAGAATTTAAATCTTTAACTGTCACTTTCCAGTTTCCATTATCAAGTTTCTCAATATTTTCAACTTCTTGTTTATAAGATACTTCTACATTTCTATCCTTTAAATTAGAAATAAGTTTCTTTGTTAATGCTCCGAAGTTTACATCTGTACCACTCTCATCACGAGATAATGCTATAGGCACATGTGATGTTCTTCCTTCAACCATTAACGGAACCCATTCTTTAATTTTGTCACGATCTTCAGTAATATCCATTTTTTCAAATAGAATATTTTCTTTTAATGCTGCGACTCTGTTTTTAAGAAATTTCACATTAAAGATACCTTTAACAAAACTCATATGTGGCACAGATTGAATAAAGTTAGCAGGATTCTCTAATTGACCTGTTCTAACTAAATGTGTCCAAAACTGCTTAGAGACTTGGAATTGTTCGTTGATTTTAATTGCTTTCGTAATGTCAACGGAACCTTCCTTACCTTCTTTAGTGTAATTTAATTCACACAGTGCAGAGTGCCCTGTCCCAGCATTGTTCCAAACATTTGAACTTTCTTCACCAGATTGTTCTAATTTTTCAAATATTTTAATTTCTTTGTCTGGAGATAATTCTTTTAATAACGTTCCGAGTGTTGCGCTCATTATACCGCCACCTATTAAGATGACATCTGTTTTGCTATGTACTGAACTCATAACAATACAGTCCCCCTTTTTTTCACATCTTTAGTCGATAGGATATTGACCTTGGCTTAATAAATTAAAACGCTTTCTTTATTTATTAAAATTTTTAATATTAACTTTACGCTATACGTAAAATCGACTTTTTATGAACTAGTTTAATTATATACATAATCCCCCCATGAAAAAAGTGTTTACATAAAGTTTTCATCTTTTATTAGATAAAGCAAGGTCGATAGTCGATTCGAATGATAATGCTATTACTATTAGAGATACATAAGAAATGCTATAATTCACTATTATGAATCATTAGAGGTGTAACTATGAAATCATTCACATTTTTTATGCATAATGTCTATGCTTTAGGTGGAACTGTGAAAGCTGTTTCTGAATTAGCTAATACACTTTCCGACAAGGGGCATCACGTAGAAATTATTTCTGTTTTTCGTGCGCAAGACGAACCTTATTTTAAAATAAATAACAATATAAAAATAAAAACACTAATCGACTATCGTTTAAAACCTCAGAACATTAAAGCAATCATTATGAATCGTATTAATAAGTATACTTCCTTATTGAAACCAACCGAAATAAACCATCATGAACCTGGATTAAATCAATTTTCAAAATACGTAGAAAATAAAATGATTAAAGCGATTAAAAAAGTAGATACAGATGTGCTTGTAGGTACTAGAGCGAGTTTTAATATTTTAATATCAAAGTATCACCCTAATAATGTGATGACGATTGGAATGGAACATATGAATTTGCAAGCATATCCAGAACACTATCAACAAGATATACTTGATGCGTGTCGTAAATTAGATCTTATTACAACGTTAACGAAACAAGATCAGTTAAATTATGCGCAACATATCAACACACCTGTTTATACTATTCCGAATATCATCAGACCAATTAAAAATGATACTCACAAAGAGAATATCATCATGAGTGCAGGTAGATTAGAATTTGAAAAAGGGTTTGATATTTTAATAGAGAGCATTCGTCGAATTCAAGATGATCTTAAGCGCCTTAATTTTAAAGTAGAAATATATGGAGATGGCCAAGAACGCGAGTCTTTGCAACAACTGATTGATCAACATCATTTAAATGATTTAATTACACTTTATGCCGCAACGCAACAACTTAATACTAAATTAGCTAAAAGTAAAATCACCGTCGTACCGTCAAGAAATGAAGGGTTTGGTATGGTTGTACTAGAAGCAATGGCGCAGGATAATATTGTTATAAGTTTTAAAGATACACTTGGGCCTGCAAGTATCATCACACATCAGGTTAATGGTTATTTAGCACATTATGGTGATGCTGGTTCATTAGCAAAATACATCGACATCGCTATGAATCATATTGATGATGCCGACCAGATGGTTCATGAAGGACATGTTACGTTGAAACACTATACACCTACCACTGTTTATGAAACATTTATGTCCGCTATAAATAGTATTTAAACTTAAAGCGCTACTTCGCCTTGGTAAGCATCTCAACTTAAGTGAAATGAGAAGCCAAATAAGTGCTACTTTAGAAACTGCACTATATGAATGGCCCCAACTTGCTTAGCCTGTAAAATCACTTTCGTGATTTTTTGTGTTCGGACCCCAAACCCCAACTTGCTTTGCTTGTAGAATTTCTTGATGAAATTCTCTTTGTTGGGGCCCCGCCCGCAAGGGTGACTAGAACTGAGAAAAGCTTGATTTAAGCGCCTTCTCAGTTCAGTCAGCTACTGCGAATTTGCTAAATAGCATTATTATATTATTTTTGTCCCAGACTGTTTTTTATACAATAAATAAGCCAGTAAATGAATTTATAAAAAACTCATTTACTGGCTATTTTTCTAGGAATTATGTGCCGCTCTCATCTTCATGAGAACTCTATTTATAAGCACTCATTTATATTGATTACAGAATTAGAGATAAGATAAATGTCCAAATACAGATGAAGATTAATAATCCAACACTGTAACGTAATGTCATTTTAAGTAATTCTGATTCTTTACCTACTTCTTTAACAGCAGCAGTCGCGATTGCTATTGATTGAGGTGAAATTAATTTCGCTGCTACACCACCCACTGTATTTGAAGCTACGAGTAATGAACCGCTTGTACCAATTTGTTGTGCAACTGATGCTTGAATTGGTGCGAATAATGAGTTGTTATTAACCACTGACCCAGTCATAAATACACCAATCCATCCTAAGATAGGAGATAATACTGGGAAGACATTTCCAGTTTTAGCAATACCTTGACCCATTGCTGCACTTAAACCACCATATGTAGTGATTTTAGAGATAGCAAGAATGAAGCAAATTGTTAATACTGGCAACCATAATTCTTTAAATGTGACACCAAATAAACGTCCTGCATCTCCGAAACTTACTTTCTTAGCCATTAATACTGTGATAATGATTGTGATTAAAATCGCTGTACCTGTTTGTCCAATGAAATTGAAACTTAACATGATTGATTTATTAGCCACTTCACTGAATGTACCTGGTAAAGTGAAGTTAAGCACTAATGCTGATAATTTACCATTTGGTAAGAATAAGTTTTTAAAGAATGGTGCACTCCAAATCATAACTACAATTGTTAAGATAACGAATGGACTCCATGCATACATAATTTCTTTTGCATTATGGTGTTTCGCCGGCTCAGGTTCCACATCTTTTTGCACTCTGAAAATATGTTTTGGTTGGAATTTTCTTGAGAATAAAGCTAAAGCACCCATTGTTACTAATGGTGGGATGATATCAGCTAATTCAGGTCCGTTGAACACTGTTAATAATCCTTGCAATAATGTATAAGTTACTGATACAACTAAGATAGCTGGTAATGTTTCTTTAACACCTTTTAAACCATCAATGATAAAGATAAGTAAGAATGGTATAAAGAAGTTAATAATTGCTAATGTTAATGTAGATGTTTGTGATACACCTATTGCATGAACGCCACCTGGTAAGTGAAGTGTATCTACCACACCGACTGGAATTCCGATGGCACCAAAAGCACCTGAAGCAGCATTCGCTACTAAACATAACATTGCAGCTTGTAATGGTCTAAATCCTAGTTGAGCAAGTAATAACGCACAAATTGCGATTGGTACACCAAATCCAGCTGCACCTTCTAAAAACGCATTGAACGCAAAACCGATTAATAATAATTGGATACGTTGGTCTTGTGAAATACTTGTAATACTATCTTGAATCGTATTAAATTGTCCAGATTCTTGAGTGATTTTGTAAAGTAATACTGCCATCATGACAATATAACCAATAGGTATAATACCTTGATAGAAACCTTCTACAACGCCACCTGTTGCAATACCAAGTGGTAATTTAAAGAACGGGATGGCAATAAGCAATGTAACAACCAAAGTTGTGATTGCAGCGTAAATACCTTTCATTTTAAATACAGTTAAGCATAATAAGAATAGAATAATAGGTACTGCTGCGATTAAGCTAGATAATACCAAATTATCAAATGGATCAAATGTTTGAACTAACATAATTTTGACTCTTCTTTCCTTTAGTTTGTATTAATGAACATTCTAGCGATTTAACAATTGAAATGTGAGCATATTTCTAACTGTTATAAGGTTAATTAGTTTGTCGACAAGTTAATCATGCTAGATTTCACAAATTTAAGTCTTGTGAACTTTTTCACAATAAAAATATACCATCTTTCCACTTAAATGACAATACTATATAGTACTTTTTATAAAATTTTTGTTAAATTTTTAACAAATTAAAAATCCTCTTTTTTCAACAAAATTTCCCAAACTTTTTAATTAATCAATGATGCCATTTTTGTAAATATGAATTTTTCTTAGTCACATGGTAAAATATATTTAAGAAATTTAAGAGTTAAAGGACAATGTATGATGATTAAACAAATAAATATTTCAAATATGCGCCATCTTGCATTACAACTAAACAAAGCGAAATCAGCTGGTTATTCACATTTCATTCCTTATTCAAATGATATTAAAATCAATCATGATATGTTGGAAGCTGTCGCTGCAACACATAATTCAATCGCAGTAGACTATACGTTAAATGACTTATATTTAAATGACTGTCGCTATTTTGGCGATGATACATTAACTTTTTTATCATGGATGAAAAATATCAATCATTATCCTAATATCATTTTCAATATTGAACGTGCTTTATTCCATTTATCTAAATATGATATCCATTCTATTATGGATTTAGCCGTCGTTACTGTTTTGAAAGATGAAATCGATATTGATAATCATGTCGTTTTTAATTTTATTCATGAATGTCCGACAAGCAATGCATTTTGGAACTCCTTAGATACATTTGATATTAAAAAAATTAATCACTTTGATTTAAATAAATTAGCTTATATTCATGGACATCCTATTCCATATTCTAAATTTAAATATCCGGGTAAAGAAGATGAAATGCGCTTTGTAGATAGTTGGCTTATCACTACTAAATTTAAATTACCCAAATGGCTTTATAGAAAGATGCAAAATCATGCATTAAAAAAGCATCGTAATCTAAGCTATGTATATGATAAAGATCCTTCAAAAGTTAAAAATCATGTTGTGTTTTTAGGATTTGATTATGGTTATAGAGGTAACTCTAAATATTTATTCAATTATTTTGTGAAGAGAAACCCTACTACTGAAGCTTATTTCATCACAAATGATCGACGTGGACCATACTTTTTACCTACTGATGCAGAAAATAATAAAGAATTAATAGAAACTGCCAAAATTGTCGTTATTGAAAGTTATATGCCCGATGAATTTAAACCAAATGGCACTGTGATTCAATTATGGCATGGAACACCAATCAAAAAGCTCTTCTTAGATAGCAAAGAACCAGACCAAAATAAAAATATCTACAATTATAAGGCACGTAAATATAATAAATGGCTAAAACAAGACTACCTTTTAACAGATTCCGAGGCTGCTACAGGCTTATTTGAAACGGCATTTCCAAATCAACATACGGAACTGATTTCATATGGTTATCCAAGAATAAGTTATTTATGCCACTATCAAAATGATAAAAATCATCAGAAGAAAATTAAAGATGCCTTAAATGTGGATCGAACAAAGCCAATTTTATTATATGCACCTACGTGGCATGCGGATAAAGATGCTACAGATTTAATGACCATCTCTCCAGAAATATTGGAAGCATACCATGTTATTTTCAAAGGTCATATTGAAGATGATATGACCCTTCCTGAAGGTGCAATTGAAGCACCAAGTCATATTGAAACTCAAGATTTAATATTAATATCGGATGTTGTAATTACCGATTATTCTTCAATTATCTTTGATGCTTTAACGATTGGCAAAAAGGTATGTCTTTACACACCAAATCATGCGGCTTATCAACAAGAACGTGGTGTATATGATGATGTTATGAATAGTTTAGCTAAAGTTTGGTATACGGATGAGGAATTATTGCACAATAATTTAATACATCATTCATTAACTGATATTTCTAACCATCCACTTGTAAACGATAATAATATGTCGTTAAAAAAATTAACGCAATTGATGCGAGATATCATTAATCATAAATAAGTATGAAAAGAGTCCGGGACAAAAATAATATAATGAAGCTATTTTGCAAATTCGCAGTAGCTGACTGAACTGAGAAGGCGCTTAAATCAAACTTTTCTCAGTTCTAGTCATCCTTGCGGGGGTGGGACGACGAATTTAAAAGAATTCTGTCCCACTCCCTTATCTAGTTTCAATATATTCTATGCTAAACCTGTCTTTCCATGATTAAATCTATATCAACGACATCACCAGTTATAAATTCATGTTGCCCAGTCACTTTGAATCCATGTTTCTTATAAAATGACAATGCTTGTTGATTGTGTTCCCACACACCTAACCAAACTTTACTTTTCCCTAGTTCTCGAGCTTTATCGAGTGCCAGTTGGATAAATGTGTGCCCTCTTCCTCCACCTTGATAGTTTTTATAGAAGTAAATCCTTTGAATTTCTAAATAGTCCTCACCCATTGTTTCTGTTTGCGCGTCACCAATATTAAGCTTCAAATATCCGGCAATTTGATTATCTACTTTATAAAAATAATGAAACGAATTAGGATTATTCAATTCATTTAATAATACTGTTTCGTTATAACTTTTCTTAAAAAATTGTTCGAAATCATTCTCTGTGTATTCACCCTCAAATGTATCGTAAAACGTAGTTTCTGCAATTTGTCTTAAATCACTAACATCTGTACCTTGAATCATCGTTATTTGTTCTGTCATCATTCAATCCCCCTCATTCATCATGAATTACGTATTTTTATTGTATAAATTATTCCCTATAATCGTCTCGCTATTCAATAAATTCGTTTAATTTGTGAACGGCGAAAATTCCTATTGATAATATTTATCAATGAGTATAAAGTAAAGATGATATTATTATATATGATGAGTGAGGTTATAAACATGTTTGTATTAGGAATTACAGGACCAACCAGTTTAGTTGTGATTAGCATCATTGCTTTGATTATATTTGGCCCTAAAAAGTTACCACAATTCGGCCGAGCAATTGGTAGTACTTTGAAAGAATTTAAGTCCGCTGCAGAAAATATAGATACAGATGAAAGTCACGATACGCCCAGTAAAGAATCTAAACAACAACGAGAACATACAAAATAGCAATACGCTATTAGGACACTTTGATGAATTACGCGCTCGTCTCGTCAAAGTGTTTATCGCCTTTATTGTTGCAACAATCATTGTATATATTTCATCACATTGGTGGATGAAACCATTTATACATTATATTAAACGCGCACACGTAACATTACATGCCTTTTCTTTTACAGAAATGATTCAAATTTACATTATGATTATCTTTTTTGTGGCGTTATGTTTAATCATACCCATTGTGTTTTACCAATTGTGGGCGTTTATTGCACCAGGACTTCATGCGTATGAACGTGGCTTTATCATTAAATACAGTTTATGGTGTGCGTTATTATTTATCATTGGCGTTGCGTTTGCGTTTTTTATAGGCTTTCCATTGATTATTAATTTCTCTTTGACATTATCTGCCATTTTAAGCATTGAACCAGTTATTGGATTTAAGGCTTACTTACATGAATTAATACGATGGCTACTTATTTTTGGCATTTTATTTCAACTTCCTACGTTATTTATGGGACTTGCTAAATTTGATTTAATAGATGTTAAAGCACTTAAGCACTATCGTAAGTATATTTATTTTGGTTGCTTTGTAATAGCGAGTATTATCGCACCACCAGACATCACTTTAAATTTACTCTTAACACTACCACTAATCATCCTGTTTGAGTTTAGTATGCTTATCGCCAGACTATCACATCGTGCCTAAACACAAATAAACCTCAAGCCCTTGTTACATACAGGTCTTGAGGTTTTTATTTGATTATTAATATGCCTTAATGATGCTCAGAAATATTTTGTTTGTGCTGACGATTTTTGAAAATGAAAAACACAATCAATATAATGTAGATTAATTGCGCTACAATTGACTCAACATTAGGATAAAATCCTATAAAACCAATTGTAGGTAAGCCTTCAATGCCATGTTGTGGTAATGTTCCTAACAATTGAAGTTTCTGAATACTTACACCAAGCATTTTGAATGCCATTACAAAAATTAAAATCGAAAGCACTCTAAAGATGTAATAAATAGGTATAAGTTTGACTATGAATCTAAATAGTAATGCAAAGACGATCAATATAACAATCGCTAATGCAATACCAATCACGAAATCCATCGTCGTAATGCTACCTATCATACCCATATAGAAAATGATAACTTCTACACCTTCACGCAGAACAGAAATCAAACCAATTGTACCTAACAGTACTAGGTTGCCATTACTTATCGCATTTTGGTACATATTTTGAATCATGTCATTCCAACGTTTAGCACTTGAACGTCTATGCATCCAAATACCAACCACATACATTAAAATAACTGCGATAATGCCAAGTGTAGCTTCCATGCCTTCGCGTAATAAGCCATTATTTCCAAGCGTTTGAATGAAGACTACGGCTAAGGTAATACTTAGAATTAATCCCAATATTGCGCCACCAATAACACTAGCCGTACCTTTATTGTCCTTAACATTGCGTGTCATTGTCGTTAATGTCATAATGACTAACAATACTTCTAACCCTTCACGTAAGAAGATGATCATGACATCTACAAATGTATAGCCTTCTTGACCTACAGTGTCTTTAATATCTTTATTAATATCTTGTAAGCCTTCTTTAACGTGATCTTTATTGCTTTGATCTAAAATACTTTGGTAATAAGGTATTTTATCTTCAATTGTCGTATATAATGTGCCATTTTTAGTTTGAATTTTACCCTCTACATACGGCCAAATTTGAACAAATTTAGATAATGCTGCATCAGTTTGATCTAAGTGATTATCTTCTATCCCTTTAATTGCTTTATCTAACTCATCATTAAGTTGTGTTACTTTATATTTTCCATTATCTGCGCTAGATTGTTTTTGATCCACTGTATCAATACTTGTTTTGAATGTTGTCCAAGCATTGTCTACTTTTTTAGTATCTAATGGTTCTTTTTGAATGGCAACACGTAACTGCATTAAATTAACTTCAATTTGACCGTATTTACCTTCGTCATAATTTCTGATGGCAGTTTCATGCGTTGTCCAAATTTGATTCAAACTATTATTAATTGATTGTAATTCGGCATCATTTTTATGTTTAATGGCCTTCTTGATTGGTTCATCTTTAGCATCAACTTGTTGCTTTAGTGTTTTAATTTCACCGCTAATATCTTTCGTAGAGACTGCTTCTTCATAAGCGATTAATGATTTTGTTAAATCAGAAAGTTTGTCAGCTTTCGCTTCAGTTGAAGACGCTTTATCTACCGCTTCTAATTTTGACTTTACGTCTTTACCCTCTTTGTTATCTTTAATATTTAAAGATTTCACTTTTTCTTTAATATCAGCGAGTGCATTTTGCTTTTCTTGATTGCTTTTAGCTTTATCTTCTATCGTTGATTTTGCATCAGTTATCGCCACATACACATCACTGATTTTACTATCATCTGCAGCACTAACTTGATGTGGTGGAACCGTTCTAATAACGGTAAGAATAAGGATTAACACAGCGATTAATTTAATTAAATAAGGTTTCACCGATGTAACCTCCCTTTTTGACACCTGGCAATACAAGGAAGGATGCAGAACCTCGATGTGTAATATATTCATTAAGCTTATCACTATGACCTAAATTATTTTGAATATCTATAAACTGTTGTGTTGATTTTTGGAAACAAATGAACATTAAACCTGTTTCTAACGCGCCAGTTTTCGCATTAGTTCCATCATTATAATTATAGGCACGACGTTTAATTGATGTTTTAACTTCACGTGCTAGACGCGCATGCGCATTAGGATCAATAACATATTGGCCACTGCTATCTTTCGCATCTAAATCAATATTGTCGAATTCTTTTTTCCCAGTTAATGGTGCACCTGATGCACGTTTACGACCAAATGTCGCTTCTTGTTCTTCTAATGACGTTCGGTCCCAAGTTTCAATATGAATTTGAATACGACGAATAATACAATATGTACCATTTTTAGCCCATCCATCATCGATAAACACATACTTTTTAAGTTCATCATTTTTGCGTGGATTCACTGTACCATCTTTAAATGCCATTAAATTCCTTGGTGTTTCTTCAAGCTTTCCAGATACAAAGCCATTCTGAGACCACTTCATTTTAACTACATCTCTAAATGGTCGAATCAAGTTGTGAATTGCATGAAATGTAACTTGTGGATCGTTTGAACATGCTTGAATCATGATATCGCCATCACTGTACTCATCATCTAACTGATTATTTGGAAAATGTGGTAAGTCCTTAAATCCTGCTGGGATTTTAGATGACATACCGATTTTCTTTAGAAATGATTTACTAATACCAAACGTTAATGTTAATTTACTAGCCCCTAATCCTATTGATTCGCCAGTATCTACGGGTGGTAATAATTCATTCTGACTATCTTTAGCAGCTGGCGCACCATCTGTCATGTTTACTGACATTTGCGTCCATTTTTTAAACATATCTTTAATTGCATTTTTATCTTTTGTTTTTAAATCTAATGCGACAAAGTTACAATTTTTTTGTGTTGGCGTTGTGATACCTGCTTGTACACGACCATAAAATTCGAAAGCATCTTTGTCTTCATTCTCAGGTGTATCGAACATCGATTTAAATGAAAGGATACTACCTGCGCCACTAGCACCGATCACAACACCGGCGCCACCTATACCAAGCATTTTTAAGAATGAACGGCGGGAAACTTGGTCATTTTGTTTATCATCTACATTACTCATTCTGTAACCACAGCCATTTTACTTAGTGGTTCACCAAGTGAATTGACAGCATCTGATAATGCTTTTCTATCTTCTTTGGTTACTGCACTATAATCTTTATAACCGTCGCCATCTTTATACTTATCTAGCAGTTGATTAACTTTATCGAAATTCTTTTGAATGTCTGAACTTAATTTTTTATCTTTTTTATCCAATTCTGGTTTGAATAATTCATAGATCTTTTGTGCACCTTCAATATTTGCTTTGAAATCATATAAATCGGTGTGAGAATAAATTTCTTCTTCTCCAGTTATTTTAGAAGTTGAAACTTCATTTAATAAATCAACTGAACCTTGTAGCATTAATTTAGGTGTAATATCTAAAGTATCTGCTTTCGCATCTAATTCTTTAGCATCTTTTAATAATTGATCAGCATCTTTTTTAGTTGTTTCATCTATTTTATTGTCTTGATAAAGTGACTTTTCAATTTTATGATAGCCTGTCCATTGATCTTCTTTTTTCTCTTCTTTCATATCTGCTAAACGCGCATCAATCTTAGGATCTAAATCACCAAAAGCTTCTGCGACAGGTTCTGATCTTTCATAATACATACGCACTTTAGGATATAATGCTTTAGCTTTATCCATATCATCTGCTTTAATTGCCGCAACAAATTTTTCTGTGCCTTCTAAGAATTTATCAAGTTGGCCATCCGTATATTTTTCATATTCTTTGGTAGCCTTTTGTAAAGCAGCTTTGTTCTCACCTTTACTGCTTTGTGACTGCTTGTCTTTGCTACTGTCGTCACTGTGACCATTATTGCCACAAGCAGCTAAAAGTAACGATGATGCGAGTAAAATAGTTGGTAATTTTTTCATTATGTATTCACCTCAATATAGTTTAGGCGATTATCATTTGAAGATGATTCGTGTTAGTAACCTTACGCTATATTTAACACCAACTCACAATCATGGTTATAACGTCTTTTATATTCATATAAACACTTATAATTTTCAATTGATAATCATTATCAAATTTATTATAGGTTTACCCCTTTGATGTGTCAACAACAATTCAAATACAATTTTAACTTAAAATTTTTTTATTTTTTTAAGTTATTAATCTTTACTCATTTGACTAAGAGAAAGTATAGATCAATTGAGATGCGGGTATTATATACTTATAAAGTTTAATATAAAGGAGTCACATAATATGAAAGAACAATTTAAAGCTTTTATAGTTGATAAAAATGAAGATGGAAGTGTGAAACCTAACTTTACTCAAATAACTATGGATGATTTACCAGAAGGTGACGTCTTAATCAAAGTTCATTATTCTGGAATTAATTATAAGGATGCCTTAGCTACAACAGATAATAATCACATTCTAAAATCATACCCGATGGTACCTGGTATCGATTTAGCAGGCGTTGTAGTAAAATCAGAGGATCCAACGATTGATGAAGGCGAAGAAGTGATTGTTACAAGCTATGATTTAGGTGTCAATCATTATGGTGGTTTCAGTGAATATGCACGTGTAAAATCCGATTGGGTCGTTCAATTACCTGACAATCTGTCGTTAGAAGAGGCTATGATTTATGGTACAGCAGGTTATACAGCAGGATTAGCAATAGAGAAATTAGAAAAAGCTGGTTTTATGACATTAGAAGGCGGTAAAGTCCTTGTACGTGGGGCATCTGGTGGTGTTGGTGCATTAGCTGTTCTGATGTTATCTAATTTAGGATATCACGTTGTTGCTAGTACTGGTAATAAACATGCTGTAGATAAATTAGAAACCTTGGGGGCAAATGAGATTATTGATCGTATTACACAAAACGATGATAAGCCACTTGGTTCTAGAACTTGGCAAGCTGCCATTGATCCAATCGGCGGAAATGGTACACCTTTTGTCACAAAACGTATCAATAATAATGGTGGTGTCGCATTGATTGGGTTAACCGGTGGTGTGTCATTTGATGCAACGGTTTATCCATTTATTTTAAGAGGTGTCAGCCTTGTCGGAATTGATTCTGTATTTACACCTATGAAACTCCGCGAGCGTGTTTGGAGACGTTTAGCGACGGACTTAAAATCTAATCAACTACATGATATTAAGCAAATCATCACATTTTCAGAATTACCAGAAGCGATTGAAACCGTATTAAATCATGACAATTTTGGTCGTATTATCATCGCTTTTAATGCATAAAAAACAAACACTAGGACAATCAAGTATGATTTGATTCGTCCTAGTGATTTTTATAATTAAAATACGATATACATACCACCTGATTTTGGCTCTGTGGATGTAAATCCAAATTTTTTATAGAGTTGATCGGCTGGGTAATCCGCAATCAAACTAACGTAAGTCCCCTTTTCAGCGACGGAATGTAAATATGACATAATTTGCTCTAATATGATTCTGCCACAGCCTTGGCCTTGATAGTCTGGATCGACGGCTATATCTACAATTTGAAATGCCGTTCCACCATCACCAATGACTCTGCCCATGCCTATCAGTTGTTGGTCATCATAAATGGTAATGTTAAAACAACTATTAGGTAATCCTTTTTGCGCTGCAGCTATTGACTTTGGGCTCATGCCTGCCTTAACTCTTAAATGACAATACGCCTCAGCTTCTGGAGCTTCATGAGAATATCTAATCATCGTCTTCCCCCTTGGTTAATTTTATAAATATTGTTTAATAACAGCCTTATTGGATTCTTTAAATACGTCATTATGACTTGAAACATATCCTTCTTTGTATGCATCAGGGTCAATATACGTTTTAGCTAGATTCGCTGCATTTCCAGCATCACTAAAAGCACTTGCGATAAGATGCACTTTAGCATCATGGTGTACGATATCGCCACAAGCAAAGATGCCAGGAATACTCGTTGTTGTATTACCAAACCCTTTAACACGATAGTCATCATATAAATCAAGTTTAGATGTACAATCTGTTAATAGTGGATTCTCATGATCAAAGCCATGACTAATAATAACGTCGTCAAACGCTCGAGTGATTACTTCACCAGTCTCACTATTCTCAAGTGTCACTTCTTTGATACATTCACATTGATTGTCACCAATTAACGCTTTAATTTGTGTTTTAGGCATTAATGTCACATTTAATGATTCAAGGACTTGAATCATCGCTTCATAACCTTTAATATCCGACTTTCTATAAACTAATGTAATTGAATTGGCGATATTAGCTAAATCTCTTGCCCAGTCTAAAGCCGTGTTACCACCACCAGAAATCAATATATCTTTACCTTTAAATTTAGAAAATGATTGAACAACATAATGTAAATTCGTTAAACGGTACCGTTCTGCATCTTTAATTTGAAGGGGTTTCGGATTAATTATGCCACCACCAACTGCAAATATGACAGATTTTGATTCATAGATGTGTCCACGATCTGTTTCAACTTCAAAATGTCTTTCGGCTATTTTACGTATATCTGTAACACGTTCATTTAAATTCACTTTAGGGTTAAAATGTAATCCTTGGTCGATCAAATCTTTAATAATCTCAAAGCATGGTTTCGGAGCGACGCCACCAATATCCCAAATAATCTTTTCTGGATAGATTTGCATTTTACCACCTAGTTTATCTTGCACGTCAATGATTCGCACTGACATACCTCGTAGTCCCGCATAGAAACTTGCAAATAACCCAGCAGGTCCGCCTCCAATAATTGTTACATCTTGCATCATTTATCCTCCCAAGATTGTGTCCCTTTTCAAATGATAATAATTATCATTATTTTGCCTATATTATACAATATGTGCATATATTATTGAAGAAAATCATATTTTCAAATCATCGTAACTATACTTTATTTATAAAAAAGACTTTCCATACATAACACTCACGTGCTATTTATATGAAAAGTCTCCCTATTATCAATTAATCTCTTGGTTCTTTTAAGGCTGCTTGTCGAATTAAGAAAAATAATAATAATAATCCGGCTAGCATACCTGTATGACCGATACCGGCAAACCCAGCAAATGCTTCCGGGGAATAGCTTTTTCCTAATACTTGGAAAGTGCCTTTCGTTACCATCATACCAATCGTTACAATGACACTGATGTTATAAACATAATAGAACCAGTTAAATAAGTAATAACTACTTAATTTGAATACCTTCTCTAGTGGTATAAGAATTAAAAACATAAACATACCTAAAATAAGTGTATGCGTATGTACAATAGATAATTGTGTATCGCCCGTAAATTCATGTGCTTTTGTCAACTCTCTATAGTAGAACCCACTAATGAGTCCTAAAATCATGTAGACTAAAAACGCATATAATAATCGTCGCATAAATAATGCCTCCCTCACACTAATATTATAATTTATTATCATCAACTTTAAAGTGACAATATATGCAATATTGCGTTACATCATTGTCAGTGCAGTAGCGTTTAGGGAGCGGGACTAGAACAGACAAATTTTAAAGTAACGCGCTTAAGTGTTTAGTTTGTTACTTTAAATTGACTAAGTATCCTTTAGTCCTTGACTCACTTAACATTATTTATTTCTTGAATGTTTAAATAATGCTACTAATGATAATATAATGGCAATAATTGAAACGATCCATAAAGCAATTGAACCACCTGAAGATTGTTGCGCACTAGCAGTATCTTGTGATTTTTCATCTTTCGTTTCTACTGCATTAGCATTCTTTTTAACTTCTAACGTTGGTGCTGGGTGTTCACTATCTTCTTTACCAGTCCATTTGACTTTATCATCATTATCATAGGTTTGAATGGCTTTGAATTCATACTTGCCTTCATCTTTAGGACTAGCTACAACAATTGGGAAATCCATAAATTCATCAGGCCCAATCCCTTTACCTTTAGCTGTCCAAGTAATTTTAGTGATATTACCTTTTTTATCTTTATCTATTTTATGTTTATAACCATCCACTGGTTGAATATTAACAACTTGTACTTCTTTCGGAACTTCTAATTCCACTTTTTCAGTATGATCTTTTTGTTCTACTGGCACTCTTACATCTACTTTTTCATAGGATTCAGGATCCACTGCTTTAGGATTCAAAGTGACGTGTGCGTCTGCTACTTTAAAGAAACCTAATGCAAAAAAGAGTATGAAACTTGTCGCTAATAATTTTTTAATCATCTTTTTTCTCCTTTTTATGGAATACTAATTTGGCTCATAATTACGCCAATCAAAATAAGCACAATACCAATGACAACTTCTATAATAAGTGAAGATTTATTGACTCTATGACGTTTGTTAAGTGCACGTGTCGTTTGCAATAATCCTAGTATCATCATAATTAACGTACCAATGACTTTAACTAATAAGAATACCGTCCACGTTTGCATATTTGTCCAAATTGATAAAATCTTTGTTTGATCAATAGACATTAACACGCCTGAAATAATGATAATCCCTACTGCTGCAGCATTAACTTTAAACAATATTTCACGTAATAAATCTACAGCGTCTTTCTTACGTGTAAATACTGAAATTAATAAATAACATAGTGCGCCTAACCATAAACTGATACCTGTTAAATGAAGTGTTCTAAGTATAATTGACCATAATGGCACACTTTGTGACCATGCATGACCTGACATACTCATTGCTAAAATCATAGCAATAGAAATCATCCAATACCATGATTTCTCCATATTTCTTAAGACGAATAAGCCACTTAATACGATTAACGCTATGGCACTTAATATATATGGAAATTGCGTTATCACGCTAGGTTGAAGTGATAATATGTCATCTAGCACATCTGAAGATAATGTCATTAAATAGAGTATAAGCGACATTAAATAGGCCATCATCATGATTAAAGATACTGCAATATGTCTAGGAAAAACATCAAATGTTGATAAATTATTACGACGTGCAATACCATTCAACCAATATAGCCCTACAAGTATAATTGTTGCACCTTCCGCTATGTATCTAAATAGACCAAACCAGAAATCAGGTGTTTCATAAAAGGCTGGAGATGTATCGACACCACTTGCTGTCTTTTCACCTACTGAAAATTCAAATCGATCGCTAATCTCATGCCCATCAGCAGATACGGTATGCCATTCTATTTGCTGTGTACCATGTTGTACTTTATCAGTTGGAAATGAGAGCGTTTTAGAATGTCCCGTTGTAGTAGGATCTATATCGCCTACTTTATCCCCTTTATCATTGTATAATGTGATTCCCGAATATTCAGCATTCACTGGCTCATTAAATGTTAACTCTATAGCATCAGGTTGCTTTGATATCACCCCATTTTGTGGTAGTGTTGTTTTTTCCAAAGTTGCATGCGCAGATGCGACATTTTGAAGTGTTGGAATTAACAATAATAAGAACATCATTACCAATGCCAAAGCTACTTTAGAACTTCGTTGTAAATTCACCATTGCCATCCTCCCATAAAATTTTGCTCATTCACTTATAATAAAATAATGTGTGCTATTTAACAATAATTATTCTAATTTGTCACTTTTTATCCAAAATAAAGACAGGAAATGGGCCGGACATAAATAATATGATGATGCTATTTTAGAAATTCGCAGTAGCTGACTGAACTGAAAAGGCGCTTTAAGCAAGCTTTTCTCACTTCTAGTCATCCTTCCGAGTGGGCCCCAGCAAAGAGAATGTCACTAAGAAATTCGACAAGAAAAGCAAGATGGGAGCGGACGACGAATTTTAATAGCATTCTGTCCCACTCCCTCCTTATTACTAGACTTCTATTAACTCAAATTTCAAACTCAATCTTCATTATAAATCGTTTTATGCGCTTGAATTTATATTGTTAATCTTTTAGTCATTTTATTAAGTTTCAATTAAAGATGCTGTATCTACTGTTAATCGATTTCTTAAGGCATATACAATAAACATTGCTAACAAAGCACAAACTGTTTCCGCGATTAATAATGACCAAATGACACCAGCTAATCCAAATATACTATTTAAAACAAATAGAACTGGAATAATAACTGTCCCTTGTGCGATAGCCATAATCGTAGCACCGCGACCCTGTCCTGTAGCTTGCAACATACCTGTAAATAAGAAACCAATACCATTTAGAAGTAATGATGTCATAGTAACTTTTAAGATAAATGTAGCTAAGACGACAATTTGTGGGTCTGTACTGAACAATTGAACGATGGTATGACCAGCTAAAAGAACGACAGTCATACAAACTACAAATATAACTGCAATAGACATGATGACTACTTTAATTGTATCTTTCATTCTTGTTTTATTCGCTACGAAATTGTACGCGATAAGAGGGACAACACCTTCGGAAAGCCCCATAATAATTAATTCAGGAAATTGAACGAGTCTAAATGAGATACCGTAACTTGCGATGGCATAGTTACCATACGTTGCCAAGAATAAATTCACGACCAAACCTGTTACGCCCATCAAGACAACCATTAAGAATGCAGGTATACCAATTTTAAATATTTCTTGCATCATCGCTTTAGTCGGTTTGGCATGTTTAATATTGAGTGATAATGTTTCATTTTTTCTAGAAAAGTAAACAATGAAAAAGATTGCTGCGACCACGTTTGAAATAGCAGTACCTAATGCTGCACCGACGACATCTAAATGTAATCCAAAAATCAAAATCGGATCTAAGATGATATTGATGCCAACACTTGAAAGCATACCAATCATCGAAATAATTGGTTTACCGATTGCTCTAGCAAATTGCTCTAAAACAAAAAATAAAATAACAAACGGTGTACTTAAAAATTCAATTTTTAAATAGTCACTCGTATAGTTCAACGTTTCACCACTGGCACCAAGTATACTCGCAATTTGGTCCGTAAATGGTAGCGTTATGATAGCAATAACAAGTCCCAAAACAAAACTACTATATATTGAGAAGCTACTTACATAATGACTTTTAGTGTAGTCTTTCGCACCAAGTAAACGTGATATGTAAGTCCCGCCTCCTACACCAAATAAATTACCAAATGCCATGAGTACTGCGAATATAGGCAATGTTAAAGATATCGCTGAAATCATATGGCTATTATCTAAAAAGCCAATAAAGTATACATTTAAGATACCGTAAATCACACTTAATAATGAGCCTATCATCATCGGTAATGAGAAATGCATCATCGCTTTAAATATAGATGCTTTCTCAAAGTAAAATAATTGTTCGTCTTTCATTTCCATAATCTCCTTATATTAGATATCTAATAATTAGATATCTAACTATATTTCCAAAATAATTGCTAGCTGCTATTCCATCATTACTTTAAATTTCAGCTAGCTTTAATAATCAATTTTCTGTTTTAATATTATTCAGCATGCGTTCAAATAAGCTTTTAAGTTGTTGCTTTTCATTCTCATCAAAATCTTTGACAAGTATACTTTCAATATCGTCGAAGATGCTGACAAAAGATTCAACCAGTTGCGTTCCTTCTTTAGTTAATTTCAAATTCTTACGTCTGGAATCCTCAGGATCTACCATCCTATAAATAAGTCCTTTATTCTCCAGACCTTTAAGTATTGAACTTACCGTTGACCCTTTTCGTTTAAATGTCTTTAATAATTCATTTTGTGTTATGCCTTGGTCTTTATGTCTGTAGATATAACCTAACGTATGACTTTGTTCTTGTGTGACATTATACTCATCTAGTTTCCGATCAGCGTAATGTTTCATCTCATGCGCCAACATTCTGACTAAATATTGATAGGTAGCCTCCATCGTCTCACTCCATTTCGTTAGATGTCTAACGAATATAATACGCCGATTCTTATCATAGTCAACCGATATATTAAAGTTTAAATTTTCAGTTTATTTTTATTTTCAAAAAAAGCCTCAAATTTAGCACGTTCATGCCAAATTTGAGGCAAATAACTCCATTCCTATGATGGAATTTCAGTACGTTTATTACTATGTTTTCTTACGATAGCTGCAGTTAAACTAGAAACTGCACCAAAAATAATAAATCCTATCATCATCCACATCGTTGCATTCATTTCAATATGACTACCCATGTAAATAATTTCTCTAAGGGTATTTGTATAATGTGTGAATGGATCAATTTTATAAACCCAACCTTGATATGCTTTAGGTAGCATTTCTTTAGGTAATGTGACTAATTGCATACTAAAGAACATTAAAATGACAAAGATTGGAATAGATTTCATTCCTAACCAGACCATAATACCTAGAATTAATCCGATAAATCCAAGTATTGAAATAGCTAAGAAGAGTGCTACTCGATTTGTATGATTGAAATCAAATCCTAATACACCATACATAAAGTACACATAAGTGAAACTTGCAGCAAATGCTGTGATGACAGCTAATAACATTTGGCCTAATGATGCGATAATTCTGTGTTGAATTTTAAAGTTATTACTTGTTCTGAAAGCAAAGAATAATAATACAGATGTTACAAGTGATCCCATCCATACTGGCATGAACATTAAGAACGGTGCATTACCGCCACCTTGATGGTCTTTAACTTTATTTAACTCTTGATTATCCACTTTAACAGGGTTAGTGATACCTTTAATATCTGATGCGTTCACTTTTACATCTTGTTTTTCTAATGTGCTAAGACTTTGTGATGTAATTTGTTTATTCAAGTTATCCCCCATGCCATCAAGCACATTACCAGTAATCGTAGCTGCTTGCATGCTTGCACCTTTATTTACAATCGTTTTAAATGTTGCTTGTTTCACATCAACTTTTTGGTTACCCATTTTTTGTTGCATTTGTTGAACGGCAGCTGCAGGCATTTCACCTGATTCAACTTTTTCTTTCATTTCTGCCTTTTTACTATCCATCACTACTTTTTGTGTTTTACTCATTGCATTTTTAGAAAAGTCTTTATTAAAAATAGCTACTCCATAGTATTTTTCATCTTTAAGACCTTTTTTAATATCTGATTCTTTATCAACTTTAACCCATTTAACTGTATCAGAATCACTATCCATTAATTTATCTTCAATTTTTTTCCCGATATTTACTTTATTACCTTGAATGTCTACACCTTTATCATTGTTTACAACGGCTATTGGCAATTGTTTTGGTTTTGGATTAAACGCTGGATAAAATGCCAAAGAGAAAATAACTAATAATAATATCGCTGCAATAGGTGCAAGCCATAATAGTTTGCTTTTAAAAATATTCATGAAATCTAACCTCCTACAATTTATTGAACAATGTGTTGAATATTTAATACTTTGTAAATTATAATGAGATAGTCAAAAATAAACAATAATCAATTATTCAAATACCGTATGTTATTGAACAGATTGTACATTTTTGTCTATTTATTATTAGGAGGTCGATATTTTATGAAAGAAGATAGGAGAATACGAAAGACGAAGTCAGCAATTAAGCGTGCTTTTACTGACCTTTTAAAACGTAAAGACCTCGACAAAATTACTGTTCAAGATATTTCAGATCAAGCAGATATTAATCGTGGTACATTTTACTTACATTATGAAGATAAATACATGTTATTAACTGATATGGAAGATGAATGTATATCCCAAATTTGGACATCGACTCAATTTAATCAACTCGATGTTAGTTCACCAGAAAATACCGCTGAAGATTTTATAAATAATGTTTTGACTAAGGTATTACAACATATCTCTGATAACATGGAGTTTTATCATACGATTCTTCAACTTGAACGTAAAAGTAGACTTGAAGAAAAAATTCATTCCTTAATGAAAGAAAATATGCAAAAATATATTAGTATTAATCATGAGATTGATGGTATTCCCGAAATGTATTTTCACAGTTATGTTTCAGGTGCTACCATTTCAATTATCAAATATTGGGTACAGGATGATCATCGACTCTCTGTAAATGAGTTAACCAAACATATTTTTAATATCATTTATAATGGGCCGCTACGTATTATGATCCAAAATCATTATGAACGTACTCAATCCAACTGAGACTAAATGAATATGAAAGGAATCATTAACCATGCTAACTGCATATAAACATTCAACAAACAATGACATCGTTGAAACGACTTTAGACCACTCTGCATCATGGATTAATGTTGTAGAACCTGATAGAGAAGAAATTGAACAATTAATAGAAACGTATAACTTACCTGAAGATTTTATCCGAGATCCATTAGATGCGGATGAAAGTGCACGTATCGAATATGATGATGACACAGGTTACTCACTTATCATTATTGACTTACCCATCGTCAGTTCAACCAATCGTCGCGTCTTATCATTCGTTACCATTCCATTAGGTATTGTTATTGGAAAAGGACTCATTTTAACAATCTGTGACGCTGAAAATGAATTTTTAGAAAATTATACGCGACAAGATAATGTAAATTTAAATTTCCATAGTCGTTTTGCATTGGATATCTTATTAACAATTTCAAACCACTACAACAGAAATTTACGACTGTTAAATAAATCACGAATCCGAATTGAACGTGAGTTAAAAAATAACATTACAAACAAACAATTATATAAATTAATGGAAGTTGAAAAAAGTTTGGTTTACTTCCTTGCCGCTTTAAAAGGTAATGACACTATCATTAAAAAATTATTCCGATTACCTGCCATCAAACGCTTTGATGAAGACGAGGATTTATTGGAAGATTTAGTGATTGAGAACAACCAAGCGATTGAAACGACAGAATTATATACGGGAATTCTGGAGAGTATCACAACGTCATATTCTTCATTATTATCAAACGAAATGAATAATATTATGAAGACACTTACGCTCTTTACAGTATTACTCACTTTACCAACGCTTGTCTTTAGTTTCTTCGGGATGAATGTCCCACTTCCACTCGATGAAAAAAGCTATACATCATGGCTATTTATTGTAGGTATTTCACTTATCCTTGTTACAATTGTGAGTATCTTCTTATGGCGAAAACAAAAATTATAACAACACAAAAAACCGGTCTTCTGAGACATTCAGAAGACCGGTTTTGTTATTTATTCAGCGGTAGTTCGATAAGCGTTTCGTCGGGATAAAATAAATGTTATCGCTACAGATACAATAAAGGCAATCAGCATACCAACAAAGTAATGTAACCACCCTGCGTGTGCTGGATTAATTGAAATAAACCCTGGTAATCCTGCTGTACCTAAAGCGATGGCTTTAACTTTAAAGAATGAAATATAAGCCGAGCCTATAGCAGAACCAATAATTGCGCCAATAAATGGATATCTTAATTTAAGATTCACACCAAACATAGCTGGTTCTGTAATTCCTAACAATGCTGAAACACCTGCTGCTGAGGCAACACCTTTTAACTTTTTATTATTTTTAATGATGATAAATGCTGCGAGTGCCGCACCACCTTGTGCCACGTTAGACATTGTTGCGATTGGGAAGATAAATGATCCACCTGTTTTCGCTTGATCAGCAATTAACGTTGTCTCTACAGCAATAAAACTATGATGCATACCTGTAATAACAATTGGTGCATAGAATAGACCAAAGATAAATCCACCAATGGCACCACCAAAGTCATATAACCATGTTAAGCCATCTGATAACCAATACCCAAGTTGTCTAGTTATTGGACCTACAAATAAGAATGTTAAAAAGGCTGTTACTAATATAGATAATAACGGTGTTAATAAATTATCTAATACTGTAGGAATCACTTTTCGTAATCCTTTTTCAATCGTAGCTAAAATATAGGCAGCCACCAACATTGGTAATACTTGTCCTTGATAACCGACTTGATTAATATGTAGACCAAACAAGTCCCAATGTGGAATGGCTTTACCCGCTTCTACAGCTTTAGGAAAATCATAAGCACTCATTAATGATGGATGTACGAGAATCATACCTAGTGCTGCACCCAAGAAAGGGTTACCTCCGAAGCGTTTCGCTGCACTAAATCCAATTAGTATAGGTAACAGCGTAAACGGCGCATTCGCAAAAATATTAATCATATCTGCTAAGCCGGCAAATTGACTATGAACATCTATCAACGATTGATGATCATAAAAGAGATCAGGTGCAGTTAATATATTATTAATCCCCATTAATAACCCACCAGCTACAATGGCTGGAATAATAGGAACAAAAATATCTGAGAGCATCTTCACGAATCGCTGTAATGGATTCATATTTTGCGTTGATTTATCTTTTACATCTGACGTTGTTGAAGCTTCTTTACCTGTTATATGTTCAAGTTCATTAAACACCTTATTAACCGTGCCTGAACCAATGATAATTTGGTATTGACCACCCGTTGAGAATGTTCCTTTAACAACATCCATGTTTGATAAAGCATCTTCATCTACCTTACTTTCATCGTTGAGCACAAGTCTTAATCTTGTAGCGCAGTGCGCCATTGCATCTAAATTGTCTTCACCGCCTATAGCCTCAAGAATATCTTCAGCTGACTTTTTATAGTTCATTACTTTCCCTCCTATTGAATGGAACCGGTTCTATTTATTAATTTAATTGTAACCGGTTCCAAAAAATAACGCAATACGCTTTTTTATTTTCACCATTTGTTCATATTTAAGGTTCATGATATAAACTTTCGGGAACGAAATAAATGACGATACAACATTTAGTAAGCGAGGCGATATTTGATGAAAGAACGTGGCTATATCGAAAAATTATGGCGCGAAGAAAAATATAATGTGTTATACCACAGTCAACAACATTATAATGCTATTCGCGAACTGCTTAAACAGTCCCCTACTTTATCAGACGTTCAGCAGGCAATTGATGACGCACTTAACACAACACCAACACATGGAACGATTATAAATGCTTATGACCATATGTGGGGATATTTCAAACATAAAGCAAATGACCTTGAAAAAGAGCGCGCAGCCAAGCTTAAAGCTGATTTTAATCAAGACATCATTCAGAGCACTGATTTGTTAATATTTTTAAAACATTTAGCCGATAAATATCATGTGTCCTACTTACAAAATAGTACGCTTCTTAATATAGAAGCATAGCGATTCATGTTTAGCTTGACTTGCGTTACATAGCATTTCAAACTTTTTACCCATACCGTTAACTAGGCATGATCATGTGTCATTCGGCTATAGTTCAAAACACGTTTGTTGTGTTCTTAATTCTATAAAAAAAGTTGAGACGACGTAAATGTTGTCCCAACTTTTTTTAAAATTAATTCTGTTTTTCTGTAAAATATTATTCTTGATGGTTTCACTTATAATTAAATCTGTATATTTAAGGAAAATAGATATAAAAACTGTTGCTTATGCATTAGTGATTTAGTAATTGGGGGGAGTTAGGCTCCTTAATAATATACACTAGCATGCTACTGCTAATACCTGTGCTAATGACACATATACATTTCTTATTCTATGATGTATAAATCTAAGTTGTGATGTCTGACTGTTATTTCACTTATTCGTGCTCGTATTCGGTCTTGTTGTTTAATCGTGCTGTTCATGAGCAAAACTTCTATATGACCTATAAAGTTATAATAAACTTCAATTGTGTAGGATGGAAATTTCATGATGTTGTGTCTTAACGTCATATAGAAGTGATAAGTTTAAGTTGTTGATTGTATATGCATCATTAACATGAATGTGATGGCAGATTTTAATCTCAATCATTTAATTATAAGCTTATCTTGATGTATCAATATTTTATGTTGTGATGTCATGATGTTGATACAGAATTAATAAATATATGATTTCGTAATTATTAACTAAATCAATGAGAATGGTATTTAATTAAAGCTATCGCGAAATCTATATATAGTATGCCTTAAATTAAGTTGTTCTACGCTATTAAAATTTTCCAAATAAGCGACGCTATATTTTCAATCTTTTAATTAAGTTGCTTCTAAGAGAAAATTTTTATCGCTTTCACAAGATAGTAGCGAAATTTTTTTATTTTTAGTTATTAATTTTTTCTTACTTTTAATTTATAATTACTTTTATTATTACATCACAATATCAATGTGTTCTACACCCTTTCAAAACATTGATATATAAGTATATTTAGTTTGATTTTTGAAAAATGATTATCCATAGCATTGCCCTTTATTTCAATAATCCGCCCTTTTTTCGCCCTCTGTTTTAAAATATATTTACTTTTAAATATTATGCTATTTGCAGTTCATTAAAACTAAAAAAACCACATCAATTAAGATGTGGCGAAAGGGGTTCGAAAACATCTTTCAGGGGAGAATGTTTTCAAAATGATATCGTTGACTTACAATAGTATCTAAAGATACTAATCTAAAACACGCTCTCTCTTTTCGAGAGTAAGTAAATCATAACATAAAAATTGAGGCAATCGCTAGGATTTGCCTCAATAAAAGGAAAAGTTTGAGAAATGCTTGTGTTAAAACATTTCTATATGTTGAAGGGAATTCAACATATATTTAGTTTACCACATAACCATATATTTAAAAACTTATTTTTTATATTTCAGTTAATGTACACTCACCATCATAGTCAATATTCATAGTATAAAAAAAGGGGCCTTCAGCCCCTCGAGTCTTATGCCGTATACTTAACAAAGTTAGAGATTACCTAAGTAAGAATGAATTGTATCAATAGACGCAAAGGATATAATGTAAGAAAAGTCTATTACAAAGGTAACCTCATACGTTAATTATTACATATTCATTATTGTTTTTCTACTATTAATATTTGATGACATATAGTGATTTTACACGTGAAATTCCACTCTTGTATTTGCAACGATCAATATTATTTGTACGTATTCTTATTTCTCGCTGCATTAGAATACGTCTCTCAGCGTCTTTAAAAATGTGTTTCGTCATGAATAATCACAGAATAACAATATAAACATGTTTATATTAATTTAAGCATGGGTATATTAAACTAAGCTCATAAAATAAACTCTCCTCATTAGTCAATTGATTAATGAGGTTTTTTGTATATATAAAAGAGACCAACCATTAAGGTTAAGCCTCTTTTAACCATTACATATCCACGTATAGCTAAGGGGTTTGTGTAATAAACTCTATAGGACAGCTGAAGCTTTATATTAGCCTCTGGAAATTATTATCTCTTTTTTTATAGATAATGTCTATTAAATAATTGTTAAAAGTTTTTATTAGTGTGTAAAGATGAATTTACAATATTTCTCTCACTATCCATATTTGGACTGGTTACACCACTTCCCTATTTTAAAGTTTTAGTTTTATCAGTTCTACACATAGCCTATAAGCACTGCTAAACGTCTAATAATAGCGTCACGTCTGCGTAAAATTGACGTTTTACTCATACCGTAATAATCGGCTATATCTTGCCATAAATAGCACCCAATAGGACAATCCCAATATCTTAAACGTATAATCTCTTTTGTTTCCTTATCTGCTTCCTCTATGAGTTGATCTACACCCTCTACAATGTTGCATAACTTTTCATATTTTCGTTTCATTCCGTCATTAGCAGCTTCACTTGTAGTTCTTTGTAGTATTTCAAACTTTAAAATTCTCATCTCTTTGCGATAATGTTCTATATCTTGTATATAACTCTCTAGCTTCTTAATATCGTATCTTTCAAGTTTCATCGGTACCTATATCATCTACAAAAATAGGAGTAACCATATTCACATCTACTTTATCTGTAAATATACTGTGATAACGACCTAATAAGTCACGTGCTTTTAAACGATCACTAGGCTTAATAGGTACGTCTACCTTTTCCACATGCTCATTATATACAAGATTCATACGTCCAGTGTCTGGATTACGTTCGAATGTCCCTTTCTTAACTACAACCTCTTTAGTCTCTGTCTCATCACCAATAGCCGATTTCGTAAGTAGATACAATATTTCTTTGGCAGACAAAATGGTGTCGTCCATAATCTCATCTTTCTTACTTTTAATATATTCGTCCACTTTCTCTTTGCGCAGCAATCTACTCCCCGTTACATGTGCACTATTAGGGCTATATCCTGCCTTTATAGCGCTTTGCGTAACGTTGAGTGTCTTAATACACTCATTCGCAAATCGCTCTTGTTTGGGCGTTAGTTTATCCATTTAACCACTCCTTATTTTCTATAATTTTATCTATTAATTGATTAGTAAGTTGATTGATTCTGGTTACAGATAATTCAAAAATTTGCGCTATATCTTTGGTGGATCTACCACTGCGCAAAAGTAAAAACAAAATCAATTCTCTATGGGTACAAACACGCTCTACTAATATTTCTAACTCATTCATATAAATATGGTCATCAGTATGTGTAGTTTGTGTAGAATATATTTCTTCCTCATCATTCAACATAAAGAAATCATCAGCAGAAACCTCTGGCTCAACATCATTCACGTAATTATGATAGTTTAATATGAATGTTTTAAGTTTTTCCTTATCTGGTTGAGCCATAGAAACTACACCACCATAGCTTGTTGTGGCTTACTAGTCTTTGTTATAGGCTTGTTAAGATAAACATTGTATAAATCTACCTGTAATCGTTCAATGAGCTCATACACCTTAATACGGCCATTTGATTGCATGTATCTAACCACCTGTTGTTGCTCTTCTTTTGTATAGGTATTTAGCACCTGCTTTAATAAGGATAGGCGTACCGATGAATCATTTTTAAATCGTTTCAAATCAGCTTTCTTTTCACAAATCCATATCACAAGTTTATCAGCTGGATATGAGACAGAAATCACTCCCATAATATTGTCACATGTCGTTATCGAAGTGCTTAAGTGGTACATTTCGCTTATATGTGACTGGGCCAATTTAATTTTAGAATTGATATACTTTGGATTGTACTTGGTCAATAACTCATATTCTGAGATTTTTGTTTGTTGATACGGCGCACTAATGTTTTTTGTCCACAATGATACCCCCATTATATAGAATGAGCCTACCCAATAAAGGATAGGCATATGAGTAATGTTTTATTGTCTATAAGCGTAGGCTTGCTCTCTTGCGCCATCTTTTTTAGCTTTAGCATATTTTAATTGCTCGTTATATCTGTCTGCCAATGGTTTGATAACAACGTAACCATCTTTATCTTTGTTAATGACTGAACCCCTGTTATCCATACCAATTTGTCTTAAAATATTATATTGATATGCTAAATCGTTATATTCTTCATTATTCTCATACGGGTGTAATACTGCTTGTTTTAATTGTGTGAAAGTACCTGAAATTTGCCCTTGCTCATTTTCAGAAAAACGATTCTCATAAATATTTTGTAATAAACTTAATTCATATACTCCTATCTCTTTAGGGTCGGCATTTCTGACATAATCAATGATTTCTGAGTTATCGTAAAAAGAAAGTCGAGCTTTTAAATTTTGTCTATTAATTAATTCAGCTTGTGGGTTCGAAATATTTTCAGTTGTCGATTCCTTTTCAATTTCTTCTAAACGATTTTCAATATTCTTAATCTTATCACTAGCAAATTGCTTAAATTCATTTTCAATCTGTGTCACTTTTGGTTTTTGTTTCTCATCAATCGCATCTAATCTATAACCACGTTGATACATAATGAATGTTTCTTCTAAAAACTCATCTACTTTATCCAATAAATCTTTATATTTTCGATCATTAAAAAGTACGTCGTAGGCACTTCCCGTTTTGGTTGCGTTTGTATTGTACATATATAAACCTCTTTCGTTTTAATTTTATAATTCGATACGTTTTAAAGCCTCATAGCGTCTCATACTACCGTCTGCTAACTTCTTAAGATTTTGCATTGCTTGCTGCTTTTCTTTCTCAGTGGTGATGATATAGTGACCACGTTCGTGCTTTTTATAGCTGCACCCAATAGGGTAACCATAATCATCAATCAGCTTACTAATAGCATTTCTTAACCATCTTTCATTAGTTGAGTTGGATTCATACCCCATTAAGTTAAGTATCTTGGACTTAGTTATATACTTATCTTTTGAGTTTTGAATAGTTTCATAAATCCTTAAATATTCGTTTGGTACCTTTGTTATTTCTTTTTCAATTACTTTCACGGTTATAACCTCCATTTTTTCTCTCGATGGACGTTACCACGTAATAAAAATGTAAAAAGGAGTAGTTTTTACTTTGAAAAGCGAATTCTTACTACCTTTATTATACTAAATTTACACTCGAAAAGCAAACTTACGTTCCCATATTAATCTTATTTAACATTTTCTTATAATCTACTTTAACCATTGATAAATTAGCGTTTATTTGCATTTTGTTATATTAATTACAAGACACTAACAACAAACATATGTTCTTTTAAAATGTGACTTTGATCCTTATAACATTCTGGACGTTTAGCTTTTGTTAGTTTTAATTTTATTAATATCTTTGGTTTTTCAAAGTTGCTAACCTTTACATAACCTTATTATTGATATGAGTTAAAAATGTTGATATAGAGGCATTTTATAAATTTTGAAAATTCGCTTGCCTTGCATAAACCTTGCATATTATTTTTTTACTACCTTCCCAAAACCTTCCCATTTTTTACAACATAATTTTTGCACCTATCTAAAATCGCACCATTTTACCTACCTTGTACAAACCTTGAACATTATATTTTTTATTTTATCTACGAGAAATCTTTAGGGTTTTTGCAAAGTCCAAATTTGGCCCCTGCTAATCATTTAATAGTATTGGAACAAAAACCAAATTTGGGCTCTGATGATCATTTCAGATGTATTAAAGGACACTCCAAAATTGGAGAGTCATAACTTTTATAGAAATCAAAATTACTATCTACTTACTATAAAATGACCACCTCGCCCTTTTCTCATAAAAAAAGCCATACACCTATTAAAGTGCATGACCTATACATTTTATGCTTTCACTTCGTTATAATAAGAGTTCTTCAAGCCTTTTAATTTAAGTTCTAACGCTAAGTAGTCTTTTCTATTCGCCTTCTCATTCTGGATAAACTCAGTAATGATTTTCAACCCCTCAACTAATTCTGGTGCAGGTTCATTAATTCCAGTAGCTAACTGATACAACATCTCCATGTTACCTATAACATCAGCATTACTAGATTGAACGCCTTCAAGTTCATCTATATTGAAATCTCTACTTATATAGTCAAACATGTCACTGTTATTACTTTCTGCAAAGGTTTCTAGTCCGTACATGAAATAATCATTATCAAACATGAAACTAGCCATCATATCGCTTATAGTATCATGTGTGCCATCGTGTAAATCATAACCAGTATAATGCCCCTCAATGCTTTCTATGAGCTTCTCAGCATGCTTTACTGAGGCAATCTCAAAAGATTTTCTCACTTCACAATCTTTTATCATTACATGAGCGTACATCTTACCTTTGCTTATTAGATACACAATATTAAATGGATCATTGTATATCTTAAATGCGATAGGCATTTTATGACTACTTTCATGTAGCCCAGTAAAATATCTTAATAATGTTGCTGCTCTAGTTTCAAATTCATTTGCTATAATTTCAACGTTCATATATTTACACTCCCTTAATTTTAAATGACACTGGTAGCCAATGGTCTGTTTTTATATTTTTTGATTTCACTATCGGTAAATTCAAACCCTTTCCGTCAACCATGTAAATAATTGGTGAGCAAATATCCATCTCAATAAATTCATCACGTTTAAGCTCAGCAATAATATTAAACGCATCTTGATTCCATCCAATCCAAAATATCACGTTAGGATGTTCTCCACTTGTATAAGCTCCATCACCTTTATATTTAAAGTGTTTTTCTTCAAACAAATTTTCTATTTCTACAAAAGTTGTGCCATCATGTGTTTTTATATAATCTAAAATTTCCGATTTTATTTGAGTTTTATTCATTTCTTCCTCCTAAAAAGTTGAGTAGGTGTCCCAAAGTCCTGTTATTGACTATTTATGGGACACTGTTAGTACACTTATCAAACCTTACTCTCCCAAAGGGTTCAGTTTCTTTGTCCTACTGTCCCATTACTTAAGGGAGACACTTACATATATTTTGTGTTCTTACTTTATATTTTTATAAAACTTCAAGTTAAAACTAGTAGGACAAAGGGACACTTATAGCATGGCATTTACTGCTACAATGGTTTAAACATGTCCCATTACTGTCCTATCGCCGTCCCATTGTCCCGTTAATGTTGGTTTTCATTTTTTAAATCTTGATAATGAGGGGATAAATCTATTTGAAATCCATATTGCCTTCCTATACTTTCACCAAATCTATGACGTGATTTTACTTGTCCACAATATCTTGTATTTCTCAACGCTTTATCAATTTTTCTTAAATTATGTTTTTGTGGTTGGTCATCACGTTTCATCATTACTTTCCAAATTTCCATACTACATACTTTGTCACGCCATACATACGCACCTGGTTTTGTATTTGGCAACTCAATTAATTTGCCGTCACCGTATAATTTAATATAATCTTGATCTATAACATCGTGTGCAGACACTCTTTTTTCTTCTAACGTTCTATACCAATAGTCTGACGGAATAGGTCTCTCAAGAAACTCTTCGATTTCACCGATTAAAGCGTCCTTTTCTGAATGCTCTTCTTGGACTTTTAATGCTATTTCATTTGCTTCCTTATCTAATAGCAACGCTTTATCAGTTGGATTTTCATCAAAATAAACCTTAGCTTCAGCGAACATTTGCTGTACAATATCTTGAGTTAGATCATCAAACGGACTCTTAATCGCTTTATTTTTATCTGTCGTAATAGGAAAGAAACGGCGATTGCCTGTTTGATCTTTTAAAAGTTCATAATCATTTGTTGTACCAATAAAAACACATTGTCGGGGATGTCGTTCGGTACGTTTACCATATGAAGCCCTATAAATATCTACAATTGCACTAATAAAACTTTTAATATCTTCAATAGTAGACTTTTGAAATGCTGATAGCTCTTCAATCTCACATAACCATGAGCCTTGTAATTTTTTATAAGTTTCATCACCTTTAAACGCTTTAATACTTTGGTTATACCAGTGTCCCCCCAATTTACTGATTGTTGTAGATTTTCCGTCTCCCTGTCCACCATATAAAATAATCATGGAATCGTATTTGATACCTGGTTGATAAATTCTAGCAACTGCACCCATCATCCATTTTTTAGTGACTTCTCTATTGTAATGTGTGTCTTCTGCGCCTAAATAATCGATGAACAATGTTTCAATGCGTTTTATTCCGTCCCAACTTTTAGATTCAATCATCGACTTAATCGGATGGAATTTATTATGGTAGGCTTCTTTTTCAATAACGCTATCCATAATGTCACGACTAAATTGCACATTATAGTATCTATCAATATGCGAAATTACATGTGTCGTATCAATATCAGCCCAATAATAATTAGTATCATCTTTAGTACGCCAATACGGTAGACGTTTTAATTTAGTGATTTTTTCAAAGGAGTCAAACTGTACTAATCCCTTTAAACTTTCATCATTCCCCATGATTAGCTCTGCATTTGAAGTAGTTTTTTTAAGCGCTTGTGTTGTCGCTGATCGTCTTAATTGACTACGCCAATTATCATTATTGGTAATACGATTATTTTCTTCGATCAACTCAAATACTTCTTCGTTGCTTACATCTTCCAAATAAAGACCTCCCTATTTGTTTTTACTATCTTTTTTCAAAATACTTTTAAATGTTCTATTGACTTCATTTTGATCAATAGGTGGAGTGCAGGTCGTAGCCCAAGCACTTACCAATCCGTAAACAAGATTAGCGTCCACATAACGACGTAATAAGTACCCTGTTAAAGATGCTAATGTTTGGTTGCGTTCACCTTCACCTACACCGAATGCAATTTCACGCCAATACGCACTGTCACGCTTTTGAAATTGATTTGAGTAATCAACGGTTATTGGTTCATCGTTGACAACCATCTTGTTTAATTCTTCAACTGTAATTGCTGGTGCATCATTATATTTAAAAATGTAAATTGAATCTTTTGACTTCTTTACTGGTAAAGCCATAGCTTGTGACGGTACAAAACTGGCTTCATCTACTGGATAGTTAATGTACTTTGCTAATCCATTTGAATACTTGCGATAATCAGTCGCACTCACTGGCGCATTTAAAGGTACTATAAGACGTATACGTGGCTTATCAGCAGTATATGAATATGTTGTATGAAATGCCCACGCTACATGTTCTAATTTGGCTTTAAATGATTCGAACAAACTTCTAAAATCTTTAATTTCATCATAATCTAATGTAATAGCACTTCGGTTTAATAAAGTGTCATCACTACGATATTTGCTAATAATTTGATTATCTTTCTCAATATCTTCAAAATCACCATATACGCACAAACCACGGTTATATTTATCATCGTTAATCATTGGAATCTGGAGTTTATTCAACCAATCTGACCAACGATAAAAATCCGAACTATTAAAAGAATTTGAATATAAATTTTTATATTGAACTATATGAATTTTAAAATCGTTATTCAATTTAACTTTTTGAAATTCCATTTTCTCACTCCTAGTATTAAAACAAGAGCAAAGATGTTATAATACAAATGGAGTATTTTCTTATTGCTCTTGTGTTTTATAAATTTTGTATATTATGCGTTATCTGATTTAGTCGCCAAACTATTCATATCAGATGACGCTTTTTCTATTTCATGAAATTTTTTAAGAATATCGTCAAACTGTTGTGTATAAAGACGTAACAAACCAAACATCTGATCATTGTGAATACGTCTCTCGTGGTAGGTACAACCATCTCTAATTGTTTCATCTTTAGTTAAAACATGGTTGGTTTCATAAGGGTAATAGTCATCAAAATGCCAACCGTGATTATCCTTTAAATCCTCAAATCTATCTTTCAATACTTCCAAATCACTAAATAAATCTTTAATTTCAAAATTCATTATTCTGCGTCCTCCACTTCAATATCTGGATATACTTCAAACTCTTCATCATATTCATCATGAAACTTATTCATATTAACAAAAATTCGTGCCTCATCTTCAACAGTTAAGCCGTATAACATTTCAGCAGGACACTCTACATAACCTAATTGTTTAAGTGCTTCGACTCGACGAATACCATCAATGATATATAGCCCATCTTCTCTCACACTAACTGTGATATATCCAATTGCAAGGCGTTCGAAATTTTCAACAATACCATCTGCACTAGGATTATCTGATGAGCGATAGCTATAATCTACTTTCAAATCATTAATATTTACTGCTTCAATTTTTTTATTCATTTTTCCGTTCTCCTCTTCAAAATCAAAATTATTTTCTATTTGCTCTAGAGTCCACTCGATCAATGTTTGTAAGTGCTTCTCACGATTCACGGGTTCAATCCATTCATTTTTGCCATTTCTAACAGTGTGGTTATATTCTGTTCTTTCATCTTTAGAAACAGATTCCAATGTATTATAAATATCTTGTATAACGTCTTTTTGTTCTTGTTCCATCTTTTACGCCTCCAAGTTTTCATAATTTAATAGTGCTATAGTGCTGCCTAATAGATAAATAGCAAACGCTACATGTACACCTAGTAACCAACCACTTATGAATGAGATTATTGAAAGAACCAATATATTAAACGTGAATTTCATCATGTTTATCACCTCCATTTTCTTATAAATATTTTTTGTGTTTGCGTTGTAGAAATCGTTCAAACTTTTCCACGTTTACCAGTGTCAGTGTGCTACTAATATCAAGATACATACTCTCTATACCTAAATTATCTTCATCATATGAAATAATTAATCGTCGAATTGTTGAATAGCTGCAATTAAATAATTCGCTTAATAATTTTGGCTTTGCGTATTTAACTGGGAATACGATTTGTTTTTCTTCAAGTGCAGTATTTTCTTTAGTTGGTAAATCCTGTAATTTAGTATATGACATAAACCCACTCCTTCCGCGTAGTTTTGCGTCGGTCATTGATTAAAAAAAATATCATCCAGAGTAATGTTTATCAATCCCTTATCTATAAGTAAAGATTTGAATTTTATCATTTCAGATTTTTTAAAATCTGTTTTACCTTTTTCCTTATTTCTATAAGATTGTTCTGAAATGTTAAATTCTCTAGCCATTTGAGATTGAGTTTTTCCTAACATTTTTCTGTAGCCTAGAACTTTGTTCATTAAAATCCACCTCCTCCTAGACGTCGGAACTCGTCTGTATGTATAATAATAACAGAGGACAAAAATAAAAGCAATATTTTTACGTCGGTTTACGAAAGTTTGTGATTGTTCCCTAGTTAAAAAAGGAGTGAAAAGATGGATATTGATAAAACTGAAGTGGGTAAAAAAATTAAAAATATCCGTTTAGATAAAAGTAAAAATTTAAGAGAATTCGGTGAATTAATATCAGAGAACTTAGACGAAAAAAAAACAATTTCAGACAGTATAGTTAGCAGATGGGAAAAAGGAATCTCAATTCCTAGTGCTAAACGTCTGAAGGAAATAGCTAATATAGGAGGAGTTTCTACTAATTACTTATTATATGGCGATGAATTTTCATATCTAGATATAGAGAAAAAAATAAATACTGAAGAAATGGCAAAAAATATAAAAGAAAATCTTGCTCATTTTTTAAGACATTATTTATACTATTCTACATATAATTCTAATAACGAAAAAACAGGCGAACTTTTAAGTCTATTTTTAAATAATGAAGACATTAGTTTTGATAATATGTTGGATAAAATGTATTCTTTGATTTCTAACGAAAACTACACTTTTTATATAAACGGTGCGTATATTTTATTGAATGAAAAATTTGAGAAATTACATGTACAAATTTATTTAACGGAATTTATATATCAATTACTTATACAACTCGCTCTCGATTATCCTAAAATTTATTTTGAAAACTTATTATTACAAATTGATGATACTAAAACCAATATAAAAGAAATTTCTATGAAACGTGATGTATATAAAGATAAAGAAATAAGTGAAAAATTAGCAGATTTTATAAACCGTGAAGAGTATCAGGGGATTTTTAACGATCTAGATAAATTAAAAATTAAAATTAAAGATGGAAAAATAATCTTAAACGAGGATTAAAGGAGATATACAAATGAAAAAGATGTTCGGCGTATTACTAACCAGCACATTAATATTAGGTGCATGCAGCACTCAAGACGACACTTCTAATAAAGATGAAGATACAAAATCAGGTATGAAGTCTAACGATCCTAATAAGGATAAAAATAAAGATAAGAAAGATAAAAAAAAAATCTGAGGAAAAGTCTCACAAAGGAGATAAGAATACTAATCAGAAAGCAAGTTCTCAAGATAATTCATATAATGAAGAACCACAGAATAGTGAGCAATCACATACTAACGAACAACCTACTCAACAAACTCAGAATAATCAAAAGGCTCAATCTAATCAAACTAATGACGTTAATTCAAAGCAACAAACAACATCTAATCAACAACAACAATATAATGGCCAAAGTAATCAACAATCACAATCTAATCAATCCAATCAGCAACAAGACCCAAACACACCTAGCTATGAACAGTATCAAAGACAAAAGGCATTCTCTGAAGATTATGCTCGAAACCCAGATAAGTATCAACATATTGGAGGAGGTCCGGGAATGTTCGTTGAACCTGGACAATCATATGATGACTACAAGCAATCTGTAATACAAGGTTATAAAAATACTACTGCACAATAATGTTATGAATTTTCCAAATTAAAAAGGGGTTATATTATGGAAATTTTAAACTATAAAATAAATTATGAATATGATAGTGATTTATATACTGTTACTGCAAAAACAAATAAAGGAAAAACTTTTAATTATACATTTTCAGAAAATCATACTTTAAAAGAAATTAGATACACATTAGAAGAAGTTGCGAAACAATTAGATAAATAGGTTCTAAAAAAACATTTCTGATCAACTGAAATCAATTAATAGGAGGGTGTAATGCTAATATTTATCATAATTTTATTTTTAATCAGCATCATATTATATGTATTAAGTTTCTTTTTAGCACAAAACGAGGGTTTATATTATAAGAATAATTGTAGGACTTTTTCGGTTCTTATATTAGCCATCGGTGTACTTTGTTTGATGGGCTATCTTATAAATTATATATCTTCAAACTATTTAGGAGTTTAATGTAACATTACAATATTTGAATAACTGCACTTGAACCATTAAGTGTTTATGAATTGGACCATTTTAATTAGCATCATCTTAATGCTCTAAATATACGGGAGGCATAAAAAGTGATTTTCGTTATAAGCTGTCTTATGATTTTATGGTGCATATGCTTAATATTGTTCTTATATAACGTTTATATGTTTATAAAAACAGATGGTAGCATCATTACAAAAACTTATTCTATCTGGAGTATATTGTATGGTATATGTATAATAATCATCTTAATATTGCTATATAACTTTAAATAGAAGACAAAAATTTTATTAAGGAGAATATATTTGAGAATTTTAAATTGCAAAATAAAATCACTTTAGATGGAGTATAGTACTTAAATAAACATCTTCCTAATCGATTAGAACTCAATGTTAATAGAACAAATACTTAATACTAGGGTGTCCCACGTACTTTTTTAAAATTTTTGGAGGTGATCATATGTGGCATGAGAAATTTACTAATAAACACGGTGAAACTAAATATCGCTATTATGAGAAGTACAAAGATCCACTCACTAACAAATGGCGACGTACTAGCGTTGTGCTCAATAAGAACGGTAAACAATCACAGAAAGAGGCTCAGAAACGCTTAAATGAGCGTATAGAGGCAAAGCTAAATGACAAGACGCCTACTACACTTAAGACGCTAACTTTTCATGCTGCATGTGATGAGTGGTTTGAAAGTTATAAGCGTTCATCTGGCGTAAAGATGACGACGGTCAACTTAAGAAAAAGAGTGATATATACGTTTAAATCGGATATTGATGACGATATTCTAATAAGTAATGTTAATCATATATATCTACAAGACATTATCAATAAATGGGCAGATAAATATAGTTATAGCTATGTTCAATCGTTAATGGGAATTGTTCGTTTCATATTCAAATATATGCTAAAGCATTACGACCTAGATTTATCATCAGTATTAGATAGGGTTGAGATACCTAAGAAAGCACAAACTAGAGAACAATTACAGGCAAAGAAAAATAATTATCTTGAGCCTTATGAAGTCAAAGAGTTATTACAGTGTTTTGACAAGTTGGCTGAGCAAAGCGTCACCGTCAATGGTAGACACAATATGAAAATGATTAAAAATATAGTGGAGTTTCAATGCAATAATGGGATGCGTATCGGTGAGCTATTAGCTATTAAAAAAGAAAATATTGATATAGAAAACAAGACGCTAGTTATAGATGGTACTTTAAATTATGTTCATGATCCAGTTACAAATACTTTTGGACTTAAAGAAACGACTAAGACAAGCAAAAGTAATAGAACAATTGGTTTAACTTCCCAAAGTGTTAAATTATTAAAGTCCATCATGTTGCAAAATAAAAAGAATAGTCAATGGAACAATAATTATAGGGATAGAGGCTTTATATTCACTAATACTGTTGGTAGCCCTATACCAGTTACACCTATCAACAACGCAATTAGAGAAGCTGTTAAAATGAGTTCGATAGACAAAAAAGTGACATCACATACACTCAGACACACTCATATATCAACACTAGCACAATTAGGAATAAATATAAAAGCTATACAAGATCGTGTAGGACATTCAGACTATAAAACAACTTTAGAGATATACACTCATGTAACTGATAAGATGGCACAAGATATGATGAATAAATTAGAAAATGTAAATATTGGTTGAAATACGTCTTCATTATAGGCGTATTTTTTATTAAAATTGCTAAAACTTCCACAAAACGCCCTTTTTATGCCCTTTATTTCTGCTACCCTAACTCAAATAACTCCACAAACCTTGATATATTAATGTTTGTATAATTCTAAGTTATAATTACTTTTATTATTCACAATTCAATTGAGTCGTATTGTTTAGCACATAAATATAAAAAGCTAGGAGAACAACAAATATGAGTAATTCCCTTCGATTACATGAACATTTATCAACCGCCCCATTACGTAATATTAATTATGTGATTTTATATTTTTCTTTAACAAATGAATTGACGATGACTATCAATGGCAGCAAGACAGAAATCCATAATCATATTGCCATCGTCAACCAAGGGGATTTCTATAATATCAATCATGCTAATGATTTAATTGAGTTAAAGATACCTATCGCTTATTTCTATATAGAAGATAACGATTTCTTTAACTGTTATTTTGATCGGCATTTATTACAGTCAAATCATTTTATAAAATCTCAAATTTTGCAGTGTGTTTCTAATTATTCAAACGAAGAAGCACAAGATAGTGAGACAATGTCTAAAATTATCCGCACATTATATAAGGAAGCTGTAGTGAGAAATGCAACATTATATGTACCAACCATGTCCATTGATAATCAATTATTATCTAACATCGTTCTATATATTAATGACAACATTACATCTCATTTATCTCTAATCGATATCGCACAACATGCACTGATTTCAGAATCGTATTGTTCTAATCTATTTGCACGCTTGTTGAATGTCAATTTCAAAGATTATTATACGAGTTTAAAAGTTAATCAATCCGTCCGTTTATTAATGACAACGAATCATTCCATTACAACCATTTCTGAATTGTCAGGTTTTAGTAGCCACACCAATTTCACTAACCAATTTAAAAAACATCTTGATGTGAGTCCTAAGCAATTTCGTACAAAGTTAAATCAATTAGAACCATTACCTTCAATCGCAATACGTAGTTCAGTCAGTCAATCATTTTTAAATTTAATTTCACAATTTGAATTTACCGATTACTTAACGACAGAAACAACACAAATCAATATGGCCCATTACAACCCGAAAGACCAAACTCAATTTTCTACTGCTTTTATTGATTTTCAAAACATCAATGAACTCTTTCAATTTGTATTTAATGATTACTTTGATATTGATTTATCCTATTTACCTAGACCAGCAATCTTAATTAATGATGTCAGCGACATGGTAGGCCGGCATACAAATTTAAATTTATTAAATCGTTGCTTTGAAAAATTATTCGAAAAAAATATTAGACTGGCAGTGACAATTAAAAACAATCAAGAATTTAAGATGATATATCAATTGATTATGATTTTCTTACAAAATAACCGAGATTATAAATGGAATAAAAAATTAGTGAAATTTATGCTTGTATTTGATACTGAAACAATGTCTGTCCATGACATTCACCTTGCACACCTTAAACTTAAAAATAAAAACCGCGCTATCAAATTTAGTTTGATGGTGGACGGTTTATTAAGACAAACAGGTTCATTACAAGAAACCTATGATATTATGCACCGTATGAATTTTGATTTTTATTTTGTAGATATTGAAAATATCGATACCAAAAATGTGTTAATTGATAAACAACGCGGCTTCACTCATTCATCTACACACTTCGAAAATTATTTACGTTTCATAGAAGGATCGAATATCCCTTCCACGCAATTTATTTATAGTAATTTATCATTGAAATGTTTCAAATACACCAATAATGGTACACAGTCACTTCAATTATCAGATATCGTTTGTCATTTGTATCAATTAATGAGACATGGTGGCGGAGTGTGTTACAAATTAATAGAAACTGATCCAATGTATATTTCCTTATTTAATAGTCATGGTAGTCTGCTACCTATCATGCATTTATATCGTTTTGTCGCTACATTTAGTAATGAGTCGTTTCAAATCGCCAACAATTATTTAATGTGCTATAAAGATGGTGATTATCATTTGATACTTTTCAACAAAATTAATGATCGCTATTTATCAGATAGTCAACAGCATTATATTTTTGAAAATGATTTTAAAGAAAATACACTCTTCATAGTCAATACACTTAATAATGAACACGGCTCAATACAGCATTTAATTCCTCAAGATAAACGTGATGTGTATATTGAAAAAGATATCATTCAACAACTAGATCAATGCAACCATCCTAAAACAGAATTATTAATCCAAGAAAAGGATTATGCAGCATTTCAAGTAACACTTAAACATGACGAAGTTAAATATATTTGTATTAAACCTTCATAGTATTCACGCTGATATGAGTTTAGACATACGTCATTTAGGATATATGTAAACTAAGGAGATGATGATTGTGGAACAACAACAAGCGATTCAAGCAATTGAAAAAGTGTTAGACACTTCTAAAGTTGGTGTATTGTCTACTGCTTACAATAATAAACCAAACAGTCGTTACATGGTCTTTTATAATGACGAATTAACTTTATATACGAAAACAAGTACTGAAAGCACTAAAGTTGAAGAGATTAAACATAATCCTAGCGCATATATTTTGTTAGGTTACAATGAAACAACAAATAATAGTTTTGTTGAAATAGAAGCTAATATTGAAGTCGTGGAAGATCAAAAAGTGATTGACTGGTTATGGGAAAGACAAGATAAGACTTTCTTTGACTCAAAAGAAGATCCTAAATTATGTGTACTTAAAGTAGTTCCTAAAACGATAACATTAATGAACGATGACGATGTCGATACGCCTGTAACGATTACTGTGTAATTTAAAAAGTGTATTATGAATTTGAGCGTGGGACGATGAATTCCAAAATGAATTCCGTTCCGCTCTTTTTTTGTCAATTTTATTAATTCAACATCTTTGTGTCATTGATATGATTCATTGCGTGTTCAATTTAATATCGTTTATTATTTTATTGCAATTTAATACTATTTTCTGTATAAAAGAGATAGAACTTTTTAAAGGAGTCTATAACATGAAAAATAAAAAGGGTTTAGGTATTGGTATTGCACTGATTGCTATCATGCTTATTGTATGTATTGTTTTAGTGGTTATGATGATGACGGGTGGTCAAAAAGAAACCTATTATGGTTATATGAAGAATGACCATACAATTGATAAAATGGTCAATGAACAAACTGAAAAAGTTGAAAAGAATATCGAATTACCTTCTGATAGCAAAGCGAATGTCAAAAAAGGCGACTTTGTATTTTTAGTTAAAGAAAAAGGATCAGATAAATTCTCAAGAGTATCTAAAGTTGATCATGATGATGTACCACATGGATTAATGATGAAAATTCATGAAATGCATGATATGAAAGGTATGTAAATGATCATAGATGACTGTCAATGAAGCACATTGCTTCGTTGGCAGTTTTTTTATGCAATAGTTGTGCTCCAATACAAATCATTGATGCTTTCAAGTAGAAAAAAAGTACCGAACGCATTCGCTCGGTACAAAAAATGTCAGATTTCTTTTTTTAAATTGATTGTAAATACTTTTTACCTTGTTCTTTGTCATAAACCTTTTCCCATTTAGAGATAACAATAGCTGATAATGCATTACCTATTACGTTTACACATGTACGAACCATGTCTAATAAACGGTCTACACCGATAATTAATGCAAGACCTTGTGCTGGTAAGCCCATCGCACCTAATGTCGTTAATAATACTACGATTGAAACGCCTGGTACCCCAGCCATACCTTTAGAGGCAACCATCAACGTTACCATTAAGATAATTTGCTCTGAAATCGATAAATGGATGCCATACATTTGTGCAACGAATAACGCTGCGATAGATTGGTATAGCGCTGATCCATCAAGGTTAAATGAGTAACCAATTGGAATAACGAAAGATGTGACATCTTTAGGTGCCCCGAATCTTTCCATTTTCTTCATCATAACTGGTAATACTGCTTCTGAACTAGAAGTAGAGAAGGCTAATAATAATTCATCTTTCAAAATTTTAATAATTGAGAAGATACTTATACCGCACATTCTTGCTACAATACCAAGAACGATGATAACAAAGAATACCATTGCGAACACAACTACAAGTACTAATTTTAATAACGGAATTAAAGCAGCTGCTCCAAACGTCATTACTGTTGTACAAATAAATGCAAATACACCAATTGGTGCTAATTTTAAAATTTTATTAATCATCCAGAAAACTGCTTCAAGTGTTCCGTTTAAGAAACCTTTTACAGGATCTGCTTTTTCACCGATTGCAGCTAATCCTAAACCAAAGAATACTGCGAAGAAGATGATTGGTAATAATTCACCTTTAGTTAATGCTTCAAATATGTTTGTTGGTACAATGTTTACAATGGTATCAATAAAGTGATTGCCATATGTAGATTGTTCTGCAGCTGATGCAGATGATTGATATTTAGAAATATCGCCTTTAGGTAATTTCGTTGGATCTAAACCAGCACCTGGTTTGAATAAATTACCAATAACAAGTCCTAAAGCAATTGCGATTGTCGTTATAATTTCAAAGTAAAGAATTGCTTTCCATCCATAGCTACCTATCTTCTTTGAATCCCCTAAGTTAGAAATAGATAATGCTAAAGCACAGAATACAATTGGGATGATGATCATTTTAATTAAATTTAAGAAAACGTCACCGAAAGGTTTAATATAATTTGCTATGTTATCTTGTCCAAATAATAATAAACCTACAACTACACCTAGTACCAATGCGATGATAACTTGCATCGGCAAACTAATTTTTCTCTTGAACAGAGCCATGTTGGAACCCCCTTCATCTGACATCGCTTAATTATATCAGATAATTATAAATTGGGATATAAAATTTTTAATAGCTCACGCTACCACACACGCATCCAATAGCACAAAAAAACTGTACATAGACAGTGTCATAACGTCTAAATACAGCTTTATAATCAAATGCTATGGTTTAAAATTTTGATCGAAATCATTATATTTCGCATCTTTAATACTTTTTTTAGTTTCAGTATCAAAGCCCTCTGCAAAGATACCTTTACGCGTACCAATTGGTTGAATGACATAAGTCATATGCGGTTCATCTTTAAATACAACTTCTTTGTAATAAACACCTTTTTTGGCACTATAAAGTGTCTCCTCTGATTTAATTTTATCAGTTAAATTCCTTTGCTCTAAATAACTATCAACCGTTTTAATGTTTCTGTGGCCTTGATATGTTTTCATTGCAAAAAAGAAAGCGATTGCTACTACTAATGAAATAGCTAAAATAATACAAATTCTAATCCATTTTTGTTTTTTACTCATTTTGAAACTCCTTTGCACACAACCTAGTCTCAACATATTTAATCACTATCTAAATTATTATGAATGATAGTTAGAAAATTTTAAAGTATTTCTATATTTCTGTAACAAAATAGCCTAACAATTTATCTCTAATTCAAAATAAATCTACACTTACACCCTTTATGTAGATGTACTTTGAAATAACGTTTAAATGACTTGAAAAGTCCATAGAATACTATGATAACGGGCTTGACAATACTTTTAGTTCATACTATCTTTAAATAAGTTAAGGGGGGAAATATATGTATGTAAAGGACAGTTATTTAAGTAATCAATTATGTTTTTTATTATATGTTACTTCTAAAGAAGTCATAAAAAAATATACTCACTATTTAAAAAAGCATGATTTAACATATACAAGCTTTATGGTCATCATGGCTATCGAAAATGATGAAAAAATAAATATTAAATCACTTGGACATCGTGTCTTTTTAGATTCTGGAACACTTACACCTCTCTTAAAGAAATTAGAGAAAAAAGGCTATGTACAACGTATGCGTGAAAAAGAAGATGAACGAAATCTTCAAATTACCCTCACTGAAAATGGTATTAATATTAAACCAACGTTGGAAGCTATCTCTGACCAAGTCTTTGATGATTTTGATATTACACATGAAGAAAACGAAGAGCTCGTTAATAGCTTAAAACATGTTATTTCAAAAAACTTCGACTATATAGCTAACTAATATTTAATCATGGCAAAAGCATGAACGACTTATTTATCGCAATGACTAGGCTTTATACATAATAGAACTTTTGCCATGTATTTCTTATTCCACACCACTATCTTCTTCTCCTGTTCTATAATACCTTTCGCTTTACGTTCATCGTCTCTGTTACTATAATGTACTTTAAAAGTAGCATTTTACAACTATACTATGCTTACTTAAATAAAGGAGAGACAATCGTATGAATAATAGAGATTTTTTCGATCAATCCATTTTTAAAAATAACCCAAAAGATGTATTTCGTGATTTAGGAGAACAAGTATTCAATCAATTTTCATCAAAAAGCTTCCCAACAAATATTTATAATCAATCAAGCCAATATGTATTAGAAGCTGAATTACCAGGCGTTAATAAATCAGAAATTGAACTTAAATTTGAGCATTCTGCACTAACAATTAAAGTACAAAAGCATGTATCAGAACAAACAGGTAGCGTCCAATTAAATGAACGTGCAAGTGGCGAGCTAGTCAGACATTTCGAATTTAATGATATTGATAAATCACAAATTAAAGCAAGCTATGAAGATGGCATTTTAGTCGTTACTTTACCTAAAGAAGTAAGTGCACAAGATCAGTCAACTACAATTACAGTAGAATAATCAATGATATATTAAAGAGCAATACAAAGCTATCATTAGTCTTGTATTGCTCTTATGAATGTATAAACTTATTTTGCGTATTCTTTTTTATATAAGTGTCCCATTGTAATAAATGCCAAGACACCAAATATTGCTAAAAGAATAAACGCTAAATGACTTGAACCTGTTAATCCTGTTACGTAAGTAATCACTAGTGGTGGGAAGAATCCGCCTAAACCACCCATCATTGAAACAATACCATTAGCTGCACCAGATTCATTTGCAAAGTATGAAGGCACGAGTTTAAATATTAAACCATTACCTAAACCTGCACAGATACTGATTGTTAAACAACCAATCGTAAATAATGCAATATGACTTGAAATGCCTAAAATAACGGCACCTATAACCATAACAATAAAGTCAATCATTTGTACTTTAACCGCATTAAACTTATCTCCAAGAATCCCTCCGACCGGTCTCAAGAATGTAGCTAAAGCTATAAATACACCTGATCGAATCCCTGCATCTACTTTATCAATACCAAAATTATTTACTAAGTAGTTAGGTAAGAATAATCCAAATGCTACAAAAGCACCAAATGTAATAAAATACCATAAACTTAAATAATATAATTTGTAATTTGATGATAATTTTTTAAATTGAGATGCTAAAGGTACTTTCACTTTTGGTTCATTTTTATCACCAAAAATGAACATTAAAATGGCAAAAATAGCAATGATAATCAAATAGCTTCTTACTGTTGTTTGCCAACCAATAATACCTGCAATCGGTGGTGCTAAGAATGATGATACTGCTGTACCAATGTTACCCATACCATAAATACCATTCGCAAGTCCTACTTTATCTTTTGAGAAATATTTTGGTACAGACGTTACACCGACTGAGAAAATCGCGCCACCAACACCTAAAAAGAATCCTGATAGCATTAACATGCCTGGTGTTTGTGCTTGTCCTAAAAAGAATATTGGGAATAATAGAACGACAAAACTACAGAAGAATACCCATTTTGCGCCGATAACATTCGTTAAATAGCCAAATGGTACGCGTAGTATTGAACCTAATATAACCGGAATTGCCAGTATAATTGATAACTGACCAGGATTAACTTTAATATCTTGTGAGATATACGGCATTAATGGAGAAATGATACTCCACGCCATGAATCCTACTACAAGACTTAACGTTTGTAATGTAAGTTGAAAGCCACCTTTTGTCTTATACATTTTTTCACCTTCATCATTTCATTTTCTTTATCAGTAATTGTTATATAAAAGAGGTCAAAAATTTATATTTCAATCACATTACTGATTACATTTAAATTTTAGTAGATTTGTGAAAAAATGAACATAAGGACATTCCCTTATACTGCCGGGGAATCCCCCTATATTTTCTATCCCAAAATGAACATAAATAAAGAGGCCAGGATAGAATTCTTCTCGAATTCGTCTTCCTAGCCTCTCAAGGATGATTAGATTTGAGAACGACTTAATTTAAGAACCTTCTCAATTCAGTCAGCTACTGCGCATTTACCATGTAGCTTAAATGATGTTTTTATCTATAACACATTCATTTTTAGAGATGTAAATGTAATTAAAAATCCAACAATTTCTTTTTCAATGCATATTCAACTAACTCAGGCTTAGATTTTAAATCAAGTTTCGTCATAATATGTGTCTTATGTGCTTCGACCGTTTTAACCGACACAAACAACTTTTCGGCAATATCTTTATTGCCATACCCCTTAGCAATGAGCGGTAAGATTTCTAGTTCTCTTTTAGATAAAATTTTAAAAGGATCATTCGTAGATACGTCATCTGAATGCTTATGATTCACAAATTCATTAACTAACGATGTCGTCAACTTCATATCTACATAGGTTTCACCTTTATAAACTGTGCGAACTGCTAACAATAACTGTTCGTCAGGTGCATTCTTTAAAATATAGCCTTTAGCGCCATTACGAAGAACGTGGAACAGATATTCTTCATCATCATACATCGTTAATATTAAGATTTTAGTTTCTGGAAAGCTTTCTGATATCTTACTTGTCGCTATTAAACCAGATTCACCAGGTGGCATACTTAAATCCATAATTAAGACATCTGGTTTATGTTCCATCACTTTCTGATAAGCCTCTCCCCCATCAGCAGCGGTTGCAACAACTTCCATATCTTCTTGAAAGTTTAATATCATTGAAAATCCTGTTCTAACGACTGCGTGATCGTCTGCGATTACAATCTTCACTTTATATTCCCCTAACTTACTTTAAACTGGTACTTCTAACGTTATAATTGTCCCCTTGCCAATGTGCGTTTCAATGTTCACTGACCCTTTGACAAGTTCTGCTCTTTCGTTCATACCATATAATCCTAACCCAGTGCCTTGTGGTTTCAAATTAGGATCAAAACCATTACCTCTATCAATCACTTCTGCGATAAGACCCTCTGGCGTTTGTTGGACAGACACATCTACTTCATATACGCCAGCATACTTCAATGCATTAAATATTGCCTCTTGAACCACTCGATAAACGACGGTTTCAATTTCACTATCGAAACGTTGATTTTGAATATTTGATTGATACACAACGTTAAATCCATAATTTTGTTCTAATTGCTTGAAATACGATTTAAAAGCCGCTTCCAATCCTAAATCATCGAGTGATGAAGGTCTTAGTTCAACTGACATGTTTCGAATATCATTAATTAAATTAGACATTAAAACTTCAATGTGCTCAGATTTCTCAATCAGTTGTGACATATCTTGTTGATATTTTAACAATCTCAACTCAACATCTACATTTAACATTTCTTGAACAACACTGTCATGTAGTTCTCTAGAAATACGTTTTCTTTCGTTCTCTTGTGCGGCAATCGTTTTACGTAACATTTGACGTTGATACATTTTTTCTTGACGCTGAATTTGTGGTGATATGTCTTGTAATGTAAAGGCATAGATTTGAGCCTCTTCATCAATACATTGATAAGACGCTGTAAAAGGTTGAATCTTATTGTCCACAGTCTTCATGAACACTTGGAAGTTCATATCATTCGGCTTTGTTGTATCTAAATAACAATTAATACAACTTTGTAATGCAAATTCATTAGAGTAACCTTCACAACGATTACATATTGCATTCGTCATAGCACTGTAGTTATTGTCCTTTGAAATGATTTCTTCAGCAGCATCATTCATGGCAATAACTTTACCATCTTTATTCACAAAGACGATTTTTTCGTTCGTTTTTTCATAATATTTTTTTAGTAAGTTCTCTAAATCGAGATTATAAACATCCAACATTAGGATCACCTACATTTCTTCTGAAAATGTCCATAGCTTACCATGAATATCCAACGTTTCATAATCAGGTAACGCCTTACCATCTCTTTGACCTAAGAGTAAGACGCCATATACTTGATTATTGTAACATAATGGAATCGCAACCATTGCTGTCAAGTCTTCAGCAATTAAAATAGGATATTTAATCTTATCTTCAGGTGATAAACTTGAAGCAACGTCGTCAATAATCATTCGTTTACCAGTCTTCATAACCATACCCGCTAAGCCACGGCCTTTACGTAAGATAATCATTTTATAACGTTGATTCGTATTGCCTGAGACATAATGCCATTTAATAGGCGCTGAACTATTATGGTGTTCATATAATGCTACACCTGCAAAATCGTAGCCTTCGTTAACCCTTAGATCATTCAATTGTTGTTGGAAATCCTGTTTCTTAAAAACTGGAGTGGTCGTAATCACATTTGAATCTCCTCTCATACTCATGAACGTGTTTTATGTTTACGATAAACAATATATCTGCGATTAGTATACGATAGTGGCACACTCCATACATGTACTAAACGTGTGAATGGCCAGCAAGCTAAAATTGTAAATCCTAGTAAGATGTGAATTTTAAATGATAATGGCACATCTGTCATTAAGCTTGCATCAGGTGAGAAAGTAAATAAGTGTCTAAACCAGATAGATATCGTTTGACGATAATCAAAGTCACTTACCACCGCATTCGTAACTAATGTTGAATAACAACCCATGAAAATAATTAATATTAATAAAAAATTGACAAAAATATCAGATGCTGAACTTAGCTTTCTAACATTTTTAATTGTAATACGTCGTGCTGTTAAGAGTAACATACCAATAAACGTCATTATACCAAAGATACTACCAATGTATACAGCACCAAAATGATACATTTCTTCACTAACGCCTAGGCCATCAATCCATTTGGCTGGTATCGCAAGTCCTACGACGTGACCAAAAAATACTGGAATGATACCTAAATGGAATAATAAGCTACCCCATTTTAATTGTTTCTTTTCTAGGAATTCACTAGATTTCGCAGTCCATGAGAACTGATCATATTTATAACGTGCAATGTGGCCAACAATAAAGATGGCTACACACAAATAAGGAAAGATAATCCATAAAAATTGACTAAGCATGAGATGTCACCTCATTTGGAATTTCTAAGCAAGCTTTCAATGTATTTCTTAACGCACGTATCACGTAAGCATAAGGATTGTTGTCTTGCGCTAATTGATTGGCCATTTCATACGTACCATCTTCAATAATCATAATAACCAATTCAATATTTCCTTCAGCACGTGGATCGTTTTGCCATGTTGCTACATGCAAGAATTGCAACATCAACGGTAAATAATCAGATAACTCATTATCTACCATTTTCAAACCAAACATTTCATATAACACTTTAAGTTTGGCTAACATTTGGCCACGCTCTTTTTGTGTATCAAATTTGTTATAAGTCATATAGAGTGGTGATTTTTTATTGAAATCAAATGTATCTGTATAAATCGCTTTAATTTCTGATAGTGTGAATTGATGCATAATTTCTCTATATTTTACTAAATCATCGTAACCAGGATGTGATGGCTCAATCGTTTCTTCAAATGTTTTTGGATGGAACGTAAGTTTCTCAGGAAAATTAAGTTGCTGTGCAATATAGCCAAAGCTTTCTTGATAATAATGAAATTGTTGTAAATTAATCACGGAAAATACCTCCATAGAAATTCTCATTATAAATTTCTTGTCCTGTTTTTCCTGAACCTACTGGAACACCACAGCCCTCACAATTATCACCAAAGTACTCGCCACCGTAACCTTGACTACCTTGTGCATGATACGTATCTAAATAAGTTTCTTTATGAGATGTTGGTACAACAAAGCGGTCTTCATATTTCGCTAAACCTAATAATCGATACATATCTTTAGTTTGAATTTCAGATAATCCAAGTCTTTCTAATTTCGATGTATCAAATTCTTTACCTGTAACTTGTGAACGCATGTAGCTTCTCATCATTGCCATCTTTTGTAGTGATTCCTTAACAGGTTGAACATCACCAGCGGTAAATAGATTTGCTAAGTATTCGATTGGTAAACGCATTTCTTCAATTGCTGGGAAAATCATATCTGGATTTTGACCAGCATTTTTACCTTCGAAATAGCTCATGATTGGGCTCAATGGTGGGCAATACCAAACCATAGGCATTGTTCTAAATTCTGGGTGTAAAGGAAATGCTAATTTATATTCGATTGCTAATTTATAGACTGGTGAGTTTTGTGCTGCTTCAATCCATTCATAGCTAATACCATCTTTTTCAGCTTGTTCAATCACAGCTTCATCGAATGGATTTAAGAAAATATCTAATTGTTTTTCATATAAATCTTGTTCATTTTCAGCTGAAGCTGCTTCATGAACTCTATCAGCATCATATAATAAGACACCTAAATATCTCATTCTACCTGTACATGTTTCCGAACAAACAGTTGGTAGTCCCGCTTCAATTCTTGGGAAACAGAATGTACATTTTTCTGCTTTATTTGTTTTCCAGTTGAAGTAAACTTTTTTATAAGGACAGCCTGTCATACAATAGCGCCAACCACGACATGCATCTTGGTCAACTAAAACGATACCGTCTTCATCACGTTTATACATGGCACCTGAAGGACATGACGCAACGCAACTAGGGTTTAAGCAGTGTTCACATAGACGAGGTAAATACATCATGAACGTTTCATCAAATTGGAATTTAATATCTTCTTCGATTTTTTGGATATTTGGATCTTCTGGACCAGTAATATGTGCGCCAGCTAAGTCATCTTCCCAGTTAGGTCCCCATTCGAGATTAAGTTTTTCGCCAGAGATCAATGAGTGTGCTTTAGCCACTGGTGAATGTTTACCTTCTTTAGCAGTTGTTAAATGTTCATAGTTATATGTCCATGGTTCATAATAGTCTTTAATCAGTGGCATATCTGGGTTGTAAAAGATTTTACCTAACGCCATTTTTGTCCAACGACTACCAGATTTAAGTTCTAATTTTCCTTTTTTATTTAAGACCCAACCACCTTTATAATGTTCTTGGTCTTCCCATCGTTTCGGATATCCGACACCTGGTTTTGTTTCTACGTTGTTGAACCACATGTATTCCGCACCTGGACGGTTCGTCCAAGTGTTCTTACATGTTACGCTGCAAGTGTGGCAACCTATGCATTTATCTAAATTTAACACCATTGCAATTTGCGCTTTAATCTTCAAGCCAATTTACCTCCTTCATCTTTCTCACTGCTACGTATACGTCACGTTGATTTCCAATTGGTCCATAATAGTTAAAGTGATAGCTAATTTGTGCATATCCACCTACAAGTTGGGTAGGTTTTAAGTGAATTCTTGTTGGTGCGTTGTGTGAACCACCGCGTGTATCTGTAATTTCTGACCCTGGTGTTTCAATATGTTTATCTTGTGCGTGGTACATGAACATTGTGCCTTTTGGCATACGGTGTGATGTGACAGCTCTTGCAGTTACAACACCGTTTCTGTTGTATACTTCTAACCAATCATTATCATTGATGCCATGCTCTTCAGCATCTTCATTAGATAACCAAACGACTGGGCCACCTCTAAATAATGTCAACATACGTTCATTATCTTGATATGTTGAGTGAATATTCCATTTACCATGAGGTGTTAAATAACGTAATACTAATGCATCTTGTCCACCTTTAACTTGCTTATCTCTCGTACCAAATACCATTGGTGGTAACGTTGGTTTGTATACTGGTAAGCTTTCACCAAATTGTTGGAACACTTCGTGATCGATATAATAACTTTGTCTACCTGTGAGTGTTCTAAATGGTACAAGACGTTCAATATTGGTTGTAAATGGTGAATATCTACGTCCATTTTTATTTGAACCAGGGAACACAGCTGTTGGTATTACTTCACGTGGTTGTGACGTAATATTTAAGAATGAAATCTTTTCTGATGCACGTTCTTTTGAAATATCTTTCAATTCCATACCTGTTTGATTTTCTAAATCTTCATATGATTTTTGTGATAATTTACCATTTGTCGCTGAAGATATATTCAAAATGGCATCTGCTACTTTTCTAGCTGTATCGATACGTGGACGATTCGTTCTAACTGATTCAGCATCTTCATCATTCCAAGTACCTACCATACTTTTAAGTTCTTCATATTCGTCTTTAACACTAAAGCTTACGCCGTGTGCACCAACTTTTCCTTTTTCAAGTAGTGGACCTAAAGTTACATATTTATCGTAAATTTTAGTGTAATCTCTTTCTACAACTGCGAAGTTTGGCATTGTTTTACCTGGAACAGCTTCAACTTCACCTTTAGACCAGTCTTTAACGATACCGTATTCAGAACCCAACTCTTGTTTAGAGTCATGTCCAAGTGGTGTCGTTACAACATCTTTAAATGTACCTGGTAAATAATCTTTTGCCATTTCAGAAACAGCTTTACTTAATGTTTTATAAATATCCCAGTCTGAACGTGATTCCCATAATGGATCAATAGCTGGATTAAATGGATGAATGAATGGATGCATGTCTGTTGATGATAAGTCATGTTTTTCATACCATGTTGCTGCTGGTAAGACGATATCTGAGTACAATGGTGTCGCAGTCATTCTGAAATCCAACGATACTAGTAAATCTAATTTACCTTCTGTATCTTCACGCCATTTAATTTCTTCTGGTTTATCTTCTTCATTAGGTTCAGCCATTAATCCTGAACGTGTACCTAATAAATGTTTCATAAAGTATTCTTGTCCTTTAGCAGAACTTGAAATTAAATTTGAACGCCAAACAAATAATGTTTTTGGATAGTTCTTTCTTAAATCTGGATCTTCAATCGCAAATTGCGTTTCTTTATTTTTCACAGATTCTATCGCTTTATTTAAAATGGCTTCATTTGAATCATCACCCTCATCTTTGGCTTCTTCCCCGAATAATAGACTGTTTTTATTGAATTGAGGGTAAGATGGTAACCAACCTAATCTCGCTGCCGTAACATTATAATCAGCTGGATGTTGATGTTTAATATTATTTGCGAGTGGTGATTTCAATTTATCAACATTAGATTCTTCGTATTTCCATTGGTCCGTTGCAAAATAGAACCAACTTGTACCATTTTGTAAACGTGGTGGTCCTTGCCAGTCTTTAGCAAAGGCTACAGTATTCCATCCTTCAATTGGTCGACATTTTTCTTGTCCAACGTAGTGTGCCCAGCCACCACCGTTCACACCTTGACAGCCACATAATAGAACTAGATTTAAAATCGCGCGATAAATCGTATCTGAGTTGAACCAGTGGTTAATACCCGCACCCATGATAATCATTGAGCGCCCTTCTGTATCAATAGCATTTTGCGCAAACTCTCTTGCTACTTGTGTCACTAATTCTGGTTTAATACCTGTTACACGTTGTTGCCATGCTGGTGTATATTTTGATTCTGCATCATCATAAGATGTTGCTTCTAATTCATGGTTAAATCGTTTAATACCATATTGACTTGTCATCAAGTCATATACCGTCGCAACATACACTTCTTTGCCGTTAGCTAATGTGACTTTTCTAGCTGCAATCGGTCTTTCAAAGATGCCATCACCTTGACTATCAAAGTAAGGGAATTGAATCGTTTTGATTTCATATGTGTCTTCCGCCATAGACATTGCTGGATCAATCTTAGAACCATCTTCATTTTCTAATTTTAAGTTCCACTTCTTGCCTTCTTCCCAGCGTTGACCCATTGTGCCATTAGGTACTACAAATTGACGACTATTGATATCGTGAATGACCGGTTTCCATTCGCTATTTTCACTTTCCATACCTAAATCACTTGCACGTAAAAATCGCCCTGCTTTATAACCATTGTCGTCTTCATCTAACATAATGACAAAAGGCATATCTGAATATTGTTTAGAATAATTAATGAACATATCACTCGGATTATCTTGATAATATTCTTGTAAGATAACGTGTGTCATCGCTTGTGCTACCGCTGCATCTGTACCTGGATTAGGTGCTAACCAGTTATCTGCAAATTTAACATTTTCTGCGTAGTCTGGTGCTACAGAAACCACTTTAGTTCCTTTGTATCTTACTTCTGTCATAAAGTGTGCATCCGGTGTACGTGTAAGTGGTACATTTGAGCCCCACATAATAATATAAGCAGCATTGTACCAGTCACTTGATTCAGGTACGTCTGTTTGTTCACCCCAAATTTGAGGTGACGCAGGTGGTAGATCGGCATACCAATCATAGAAGCTTAGCATTTCTCCACCAAGTAAATTAATAAATCTCGCACCTGCTGCGTAACTAATCATTGACATCGCTGGAATAGGTGTGAATCCAGCAATTCGGTCTGGACCATCCTTTTTAATGGTATACAAAATTTGTGCAGCGATGATGTCTGTTACATCTTTCCAGTTAGCACGAACATGGCCACCTTTACCACGTGCTTGTTTATACATTTTCGCTTTCTCTTCATCTTCAACAATAGATGCCCACGCTGCAATGCGGTTACCATTATTTTCTTCTAATGCAGTCGTCCATAAATCTAATAATTTCCCTCTAATGTATGGATATTTCACACGAAGTGGACTATATTCATACCAAGAAAATGATGCACCACGAGGACAACCACGCGGTTCAAATTCTGGCATATCAGGACCACAACTTGGATAATCAATTTGTTGGTTCTCCCATGTGATCACACCATTTTTTACGAATACTTTCCATGAACATGATCCTGTACAGTTAACACCATGTGTAGTTCGAACTACTTTATCGTGACTCCATCTTTCACGGTACATTTTTTCCCATTCTCTACTTTTGCTCTCAAGAACTGACCAGTTTCCATTAAATTTTTCAGTTGGTTTGAAAAAGTTTAATCCAAATTTTCCCATCTATATGAATCCTCCTACCGTTAAAGGTACTAACTTATTCCGATTTGCCGTTTTACTTTTGAATTTATAATGATTGTACAATTTTTCACATATGATAGGTATTAGGGAATGTCCTAATTTGAATGGGGGAATCCCTAAAAAATAAAAAAGCAGGCAGTGGTACTTAACTCTCTAAGAATTTGTAGTACCACGCCTGCAAGGATGACTTAACAATTAATATATTTAATTTTATTGTCATTGATAATTTGTTGATGTAAATGTTGTTGTGTTGGATGGCAACTTTCATCAACGTCTATTAAACAGCGATAACCTGTTTCTGACATTTCTTCTGCTTTTAATAAAGCATCTTCTTTAGAACCTTTTATCACATATAATGTATCATCAACATTGCGTTCATGTTCTTGTGACACGACGTGTGCTTTATCGATATGATCAACAATCGCGCCTAATATACAGATACCTGGTTCACCTTCAAGTTCATGTTGTTGTAATTGATGTTCAATTGTACTCAATTTACCAATAATAACACGTTGGTTATAACACGTTGCATTAAAGACAATTGCAATCGAATAATCTTCAGTTGTATACGCAGTAATTTGTTTGATAATATGACCTAATCGCTTAATTCCCATGTAGATAGCTAACGTACCACCATTAATGAGATTACGAATATCCGTTTCTTGATTGATTGAATCTTTGAAATGGCCTGTCGAGAACGTAACACTTGGTGCTACTGATCGTAATGTCAAACCTAAATCCATTGTTGCAACAGCTGCACTTGCTGAAGTGACACCAGGAACAATTTCGTAGTCAATGCCATAGTCTTTTAAAGTATTCACTTCTTCAGTAACACGACCAAATATCGCTGGATCGCCACCTTTAAGACGTATCACCGTTTGATATTGTTTTGCAGCCTCAACGATTTTCAAATTGATTTCATCTTGCTGTATATGTTTCGCATAAGGTTTTTTACCGACATCAATGATTTCAGCGTCAGCTGGTGCATATTGTAGGATAAGCGGATTAACTAAACGATCATACAGAATAACGTCTGCTTTCTTAATGCATCGCTCTGCTTTTTTAGTTAAAAGGTTGGGGTTCCCAGGACCCGCACCAATCAAATATACCTTTGCCTTCTCATTTATAGACATACATATACGTCTCCATCAATGACTTCCACTTGATATGTTTCAACACATCCCGTATCTGGTTCTTGGACTTCTCCACTTCTTAAATCAACTTTTTGATCATGTAATGGGCAATAAACATAGTCACCACTCACTGTTCCTTCTGATAAAGGCCCTTGTTTATGAGGACAAATATTATTAATTGCGTGAATGTCTCCACTTTCAGTTAAGAAAATGCCAATTTCTTTACCATCAACAATTACTTTTTTACCAATTAATGGTGTTAATTCTTCTAATGTCGTTACTTTAACTTTTTCCATAGATTTCATCGTTTACACCCTCTCAACTTCAAAGATTTTTTGAGCTTCTTTATCTTCAACGATTGCTTCCCAAGGTTCGCCATGTCCATCAATCGCTTTTTTAGCATCCATAATTCTATCGAATAATTCTTTTTGACGTTCAGGATCTAATAACACTTCTTTGACGTTTTCAAAGCCTAAACGATTTAACCAAGGTGCAGTTCTTTCTGCGTAAATACCTGTTTCACGATAATATTGCATTAATGCACCACATAATTGGATAACATCATCTTCAGTTTCAACAGTAGTTAATAATTTACCTACATTAACGTCTGTACCTCCGTTACCGCCAATATAAATTTGATATCCATTTTCTACTGAAATAACACCGAAATCTTTAACACCAGATTCAACACAACTACGTGGGCAACCAGATACACCCATTTTAAATTTATGTGGTGTGTCGATGTATTCAAATGTTTTTTCTAAACGAATACCTAAGCGTGTAGTATATTGTGTACCAAATCGACAGAATTCTTTACCGACACAACTTTTAACAGAACGTGTTTTCTTACCATAGGCTGATGCTGAACGCATACCTAAATCTTTCCAAACTTGAGGTAATTCTTCTTTTTTCAATCCGTATAAACCAACACGTTGTGAACCTGTTACTTTAACTAAAGGTACGTTGTATTTTTTAGCAACTTCGCCTAATCGAATCAATTGATCAGCATCTGTTACGCCACCACGCATTTGTGGAATAACAGAGAATGTACCATCATTTTGAATATTAGCATGGTAACGTTCATTTGCGAATCGTGATTCTTTTTCATCTTGGTGATCATGTGGATATACCATATTTAAATAGTAGTTAATTGCTGGTCGACATTTAGGGCAACCATTTTTATCTTTGAAATCGAGAACATGACGCACTTCTTTAGAAGTTTTAAGCCCTTTAGCTCTGATTTGTGTTACAATTTGGTCGCGTGTTAAGTCTGTACATGCACAAATACCAGTTGGTTTTGCTGCTACAAAGTCATCACCTAATGTGCATTGTAATAACTCGCCAATTTGACCTTTACATTTACCACAAGAGTTACCTGCTTTAGTTGCTTTTGTAACTTCGTCAACAGATGTTAAACCTTTCGTAGTAATTGCATTCACAATCGTACCTTTGTCGACACCATTACAACCACAAATCGTTTCATCGTCTGGCATGTCAGCGATTGATGTTACCGCTTCTTCGCCACCTTTGTATAATAATGAAACCAATGTATAGTCTTCTAAAGATTCATGTTTTTTCATCATGTTATAAAATCTTGAACCATCATCCGTATCACCGTACAACACTGCTCCGACAACTTGACCTTCACTTAAATACACTTTTTTATAAATGTTATCTACACTATTGAAAATTTCAATCCCATGGACATTATCATTTTCAACAATTTGTCCTGCGCTGTATAAATCACAGCCAGATACTTTTAATGAAGTGAATGTTGTAGACCCTTTATAACCTTCTGTTTCTTTACCAGTTAAATAGTCGGCTAATACTTTACCTTGTTCATAAAGTGGTGCGACTAAACCGTATACTTTGCCATTATGTTCTGAACATTCACCGACAGCATAAATATTTGGATCTGATGTTTGTAAATAGTCGTTAACGACAATACCTCTATTTACTTCTAAGCCAGCGTCTCGAGCGACTTGCGTAAATGGACGGATACCTACTGCCATAACGACTAAATCCGTCTCAATCACTCTTCCGTCTGCTAATCTAATCGCTTCAACATCATCTTTACCTATAATTTCTTTAGAGTTTGCTTGTAACTCGATATTCATACCTTGACGTTCTAAATCTGCTTTAAGCATACCACCAGCTTTACGGTCTAGTTGCATTTCCATTAGCCATTCTGCTAAGTGTAATACAGTAACTTCCATGCCTTGATCCATAAGACCTCTTGCACATTCAAGTCCTAACAATCCACCACCAATGACGACTGCTCTTTTTTTCGTTTTAGCGATGTCAATCATACGTTCAGTATCTTCGATTGTTCTCCAACCAATTACACTTGGTAAATCTGAACCAGGTATAGGTAATACAAATGCACTTGAACCAGTTGCAAAAATACAGATATCGTATTTAACTTCAATACCTTTAGAAGTTGTTACCGTTTGAGCAGAACGATCAACTGTTTCCACTGGGTCATTAACGATTAACTCGATGTTATTTTCTTCATACCATTCATATGGATTCATAATTGTTTCTTCAACAGTCATTTTCTTTTGTAATATATTTGATAACATAATTCTGTTATAATTTGGGTAAGGTTCTTTGCCAATAATCGTGATATCAAATTGTGAATCAGAACGTTCAAGAATTTCTTCGATCGTTCTTAAACCTGCCATGCCGTTTCCAATCATTACTAATTTTTGTTTAGTCATAAAATATGCCCCTTTTATCACTTAAAATTTACTTATTTGCCATTTGCAATATTTGTTATTATTAAATGTTTGAATTTATACATTTGTTTCTTCACTGTTATTCTATAACAAATCTCCTTAAAAATGTGATTAAATTCACAAATATTAGTAAAATCGGGGAATTCCCTAATACGCTATTTGCACATAAAATAATAGGAGTAGGACAATGCATTCAATACGAATGGCGTCCTACTCCTTATAATCTGAGTTTATTTATTATCTAATTGCTCTAAACGATCACTAATAATTAATTTTAAAATGTTATCAAAGTTGATAGATGGCGTCATATGCAGTGTACCTTGAATATCCATTTCTGAAATCAGGCGTTTCACTTTATTAACAAGGCGTCCATCATATAGAAACATAGGTACAACAATTAATGTTTCATACTGCTTAGCTAATTGGTCTAAATCGTTTCTAAAGGTAATATCACCGTATAATGTTCGACAAAAGACAGGTACGTCTTGCTTTAGCTTCTTACCAAAGGATTTCAACTCATCATGCGCTTGCGTATATGAAAAACTACCATGTGCAATAAGAACAATGGCATGATTTACCGAAGCATCCACATTAACGTCTCGAATTCGTCTTTCAACTAAATCGACCATTAAATCGTGTGTGCCAAGTGGTTCACTAATTTCGTAATGTATTTGTGGATGTGTTTGTTTAATGTGCGCAAGTATATTCGGCACATCTACAATATAATGCATAGCTGAAAAAATTAATAACGGCACCACTTTAAAATGTGTTTCTCCCGCTTGAATTAAACGCCCTATTGTATTCTCAATACTTTTCTCTTCACTCTCTATAAATGCGAGTTCATATTGATAGGTTTCATCTCTTAAGAGCGACTCTAAAAATGCTTCTAACGCTTGATTTTGGTCACCTTTTCTCATACCATGTGCAACTAAAATATTAGCTACCAATCCTGTCATCCCCCTTTAATCCATGTGCAATCACAATTCATTGAATGCGTCATTAAACTTTAAATGTTGATTAAAATCATATGTTTTTCTACTAATCAAGTCAAGTCTGTTGGTTAATTTGTCACTAATAAAAAAAGTTGAGACAAACATAGGGTAGAATTCCTAGTGAATTCATTATCCCAGCCGTTGATCTCAACCAATCCGCCTTATTTATTAATTAAACTATCACGTGAACCATTCAAATAGGCATAAACTAAACCAATAAAGATACCTCCACCGATATAGTTACCAATTAAAGCAAACACAATATTTTTGATAACATCTAACCATGAAAGTGCATCTAAATTATAAAACACCATCCCTGCATATAAGCCTGCATTAAAGACAACGTGTTCATAACCCATAAATACGAACACCACGACTCCTGCTGCAATAAAGAATGCTCTTGCTAATCCTTCTTTAAATAACATAGATACATAAATACCAATATTAATAAAGAAGTTACAAAAGATGGCTTTAACTAAAATATTTAGCCATGTTGATTCTACTGTCTTCATATGTACTGTTTTACTTAAACTGGCAATCATTTCGGGCGTCATTATATGTGTCCCTTTCATTAAGAAAAATAAAATAAATCCGCCAATAATATTTCCAATAAAGCAGAATAAGAAAATGAGTAGCATCTTATTAATAGTAATCGCTCTATAGTACCAGCCTACCGTTAAATACATAAAATTACTGGTCAATAATTCTGAATTGGTTAATACAATTAAAACTAAAGCTAAACTAAACGCAATCGCACCCAATAAATTAACTAATCCTTCGTTAGTTCCAGCAAATTGTGTTTTAATTGCTAACATGAATACAGTTACGATTGCTAATAAAAACCCTGACATCATCGCTTTCAAAGCGTATCGTCCAGGCGTTTTCTTTGCCATAATTTCTTTCGTTTGAACTTGTCCAACAGCCGCTTCTACAATATTACGAGTTGCGTGAGTATCTTCAACCGTTTTATTGTTCTTCAACATATGTATGCCCCCTACATCCTTTTCAAGTTATGTTTCAATTATATATTTTTTAAGAAAACATGAATAGATTAAATTTCATACATCAAAAAAGTGAGATGAGCTCGTGTCGTGTAAACACGAAGTCACCTCACTTTGAGATTTACTATTTTTGTGATTTAAGTCTAGATAAATAACGCAATCCTGTAGCAAAGATACCATAGCCTAATGCAGTTCTTAACACATATTTAATTGCACTATTATCAATCGCTTTTGAATTTAATAGGATTGTAGGGATTAAAGTACTAACTGAAAACAAAGCAAGTACTTTCAAATATCTTTCCTTCATTTCATCAACCTCATTTCATCTACATTATAACGTAAATTTAGTGAGATTTTTTGACATCCTTCTGACTTTTTACGTTTCAATAGTGCATCAAGTTGGTCTAACGTAGAATTCATTCCCGCTTCTACACCCATATCAAGTGCTTGTTGCGCAGCATCTTTCGTTGGAAAAATTGAAGTTGACGTAACACGCGTGCGCTCCTCTGATTCTGAAGTAAAATCCATGAAAATTTGCATACCAGGTAATGTTGTATCTTTTTCACCTTGAGGCGTAGCAAAAAAATCAAAGTATTCAATGTGATGCGGTTTTTCGACTTTTTTATATTCTGTAAGTGTGTAACTTGTTTGTTCTGGCATTTCAATCGCAAAGAAAGCATCTCCACCGGCAACCGGATTAAAACGATATACCTTTGTTTTGCCTCCTTGAGGATGGAACCATTGCTCAAATAACGCTTTCGTTGTGTACGATTCAAACACTTCATTAATTGGTGCTTCGAACGTTCTCGTAAATATAATTTTATTATCTTTGATCTGAATTGACATGTTAATCCCCCTACTTTTAAAAATGACTCACTCTGAATTTACCAGTTATTTATTTTTAATACAAAGATATAAAAAAACTCCCTTCAAAATTCACATGATTTCAATGTCTACTTTGAAGGGAGTCTATGCTTATATGTCGTATTTATTGTGACGAATGATTAGTCTTCAAGTGGAAATTCTAAATCGAATTCAACATGTAAGTCTTTGCCTAATAAGAATCCGCCAGTTTCAAGTTGTTGGTTAAATGTAATACCATATTTTTCACGATTAAGATTACCAGTAATAACTAAACCAGCTGTATTTTTACCGTTAAGTGGGTTTAAGCTAATACCTTTATAATCTAAGTCAAATGTTTCTTCATGTGTTTGGTCTTTCATTGTTAAGTTACCAGTAACTGATTTTTCATCTACTTTTGTAATTTCAAATTTAATTTCTGGATAGTTTTCAGCGTCTAAGAAATCTGCGCTTTTAAGATGATTATCACGATCTGCTACTTTCGTATCAATTGAATTTGCTTTAACAGTAAACGTACCTTGTAATGAACTTAAATCGTTAAAATCACCTGAGATGTTAGCGTCAAATTCGTTAAAACGTCCTTTAACATTTGATACAACTAAGTGTTGAATAGAAAAGTTAACTCCTGAATGTGCTGGGTCTAAATTTAAATTAGCCATGTTTACATACCTCCAATATTTAAATTATGAAACTACGTAGCTGAAAACCAGTACGATAGTTTGTATAATTATTATACTTAGTATAATAAAACAACTTAATTAGAAATACAAGTAAAACGACTCACATTTAAATGATTTAATGTGCTAACATTTCTTCTTTGATATCATCCTTATCTAATGAAGCAGGATAGTACGTTGGCCAGTGATCCATTTCTTTAAGTAATGTTTCATTGTTATCACCCATAAAGATATGGAAATGTTCAGCTTTCTTAGGTGCAATATTATGATCACTAAACTGAACATATTTCGGTAATGATGGCGTATCATTGTTTGTCAATTTATAAATAAATCTTACACCGCGATTACCTTTCTTATAATCTAAGATTTTTTTACCGACATATTCATACGTCCCAGTTACCTTATTCCCATTTTTTTCAAAAGTAATGTTGTCACCTTCAATATGAATGTTAGAAATATCAGTTTTATAACCTTTTTCATAGTATGCTTTATATTCTTTTGCGGTCATACTGCTATCTTCTTCAGATTTATGTTTCATAACATCATCTAAATCACCATTTTTTAAATAAGGATAAACTGATTGCCATTCACCTTCATAATCTGATAGCGCACGATCTTTAACTTGCTCATCTTTAAAATAACCATCTGAAATTGCTTTGTCATGCTTATGTTCAACTTTGTCGTCTTGTACTTTTATATTGGAATCCAATGCTTTATCTAAAGCTTCAATATTTTTGTTCATTAATGTTTGATAATTTATTGATGTGTCTTTGGATTGTTCTTTATTTAGTGACTCCATATTATAGAATTTTAATGGCTTGGCGTTAGTTTCTTTTCTGATTGTCTCAGTCACTTTATTGGCAACATTATCTTCGTATAATATGTATTTAACATTTTTATCATTAATCTCTTTAACTAATTGTGTAAGTGCTTTTTGAGAAGGGTCTTCAGCGTTCATATTTTGAATTCCCTTTTGAACAAAGCCATAGCGATCTGCGAGATAACCTAAAGATTCATGTGAAATAAATACAGCATTACCTTGTTTATCTTTAGTAATGTCTTTTAATTTATTGTCAATGTCATCTAACGATTTTTCTAATTTTTTAAAATTTTTCTCATATTCATTTTTATGTTTTGGATCTTTAGCTACTAACTGATCTTTAATTTCTTTAGCAAAGATTTTATTTTTCTCAGGATCTAACCATACGTGTGGATCATATCCGCCATGATGATGGTGATGATGTTCATGTGAATCTGCATGTTCTTCATCACCGTGTTCATGCTGATCTGTGAGTAATGTTGAACGGTCTAATTTATCTTGTAATGATACTTTCTTTTTATCATCTTTAATTGTTGCTGCAACTTTCTTAGCGACTGGATCTAAATCGTCACCTGTATACACGAATAAATCAGATTTATTAACCTTTAACATGTCTTTCTGAGTTGGTTCATAATCATGTAAGTCTGAGCCAGCAGGATAAATGGATGATACATTCACATGATTACCACCTATTTGTTCTATAAAAGATTGTAAAGGATAAACGGTTGTAGACACATTGATTTTATCGCCATCCTTTGACTCCTTATTAGAACCATCTTCTTTTCCGCAAGCTACTAAAACACATAACATTATAGATAATAAAATGGTAAGACTTAAAAATCGCTTCATATTGCTCCTCCTAAATAGTAATAATTACGATTTAAAAGTATAGCTTCATTTGTATAAAATTACAATAGTTTTTTTAATTTTCTTATTCATCGTTTTAAAGAAATGACATCGATTAAAATAGATTTATTATATTAATCTCTCGATACTTGGTTATCATTATTAGAATCAATGCTTTTGAAATTTAAACCTTCACTTCACGCTAATAGCATGATTTTCTATGCTGGGCCACGCCAGCTTGCTTTGCTTGTGGAATTTCTGAGTGAAATTCTTTTTGCTGGGGCCACGGATGACAAAAACGCCCTTCAAAGTTTCATTTTTCAATGTTAACTTCGAAGGGCGTATATCAATTTTAGTGTTAATGCTTATGACACGTTCAGTTCTGCATTATAAGTATTTCGTCCACTCTTTAACTTTGTATGGATCCTTTACTTTTTTACCATTGATAAAAACAGTTGGAACTGTGTCAATTTTATTATCTTCTGTTAATTTCTTTTGTTCGTCAGCTTTTTTCCAAGCGTCACTATTTTTAGTTTTATATTGTTTTTTAATTTCTGATTTCTGTTGACTTGTAATATCTAATTTATCAATTTCTCTGTCTAAAAAGTCTTCAGTCAGCCACTTTTTATTTTCGTCTTTTTGGTTGGCAAATACATTATGTTGAAATGTTAAGTATTTATTAGGCGCAACCTCTTGTACTGCATTGCCAGCTCTTGAACCAACTATAGAGTCTTTATCTAGAAATCCAGCATTTACAAATTGGTACTCGACTTTATTCGTATCAATATAGTCTTTTTTTATTGTCGGCATGACGTTCTCTTCAACTTTTTTACAGTACGGACATTTAAAATCTCCATACTCAACGATTAAAATCTTCCCATTTTTTGTTTTAGGTGGTTGTTTCTCTTTATTGTTAGCACATGCACTCATGATGACGATGATAACCATCAACATGCTTATAATTGAAATGATTTTCTTCATAGATGCTCCTTTTCATTTTGTATTAATTCATGTTTTCTTCTTTATAATCAGCATCATGTGATTCTATATATTGCTTTGTATCGAAGTTATCCAGATATTTTCCCTTTTTCCCATCAAATTGATATGTGTAGTAATGAACTTCCTCATTATTACTTAATGGCTTATAAGCTAAAACAACATACTTACCATCTTCATAAACATAAATATTCGCATCTTTTTTATCAAAGTGTTTAACCATATCGCCTGTATCATGCTTAGCCATCTGTTCTTGCTTTTGATCTTGCATTTTTACAGCTTTATCTATTTTATCTACATATTTATCATTACCGCATGCTGCTAGCAATACGATACCTAAAGTTAACATAACTAATATACGTTTCATACATTCACTCCTATTGCCCAATTCTATAAATCTCACCTTATACTTCTGTTGCAAATACTATCATACAATGGTTTTAGATTATGCGCTAGTTCATAAAAATTTACATTTCTAAAAATTTTTATTATTATAAATTAAATATAAATTTCCATCTACAACTAAAGTACGATGTAATTTAATTAGTTATTTTGTGTAATAGATGTAGTTATTTGGTAAAATAGATGATAATTCTTAAAAATACAGAGGAGTAGATGAATATGAAATTCGTAACTTTAACATCGGGGGAATTTGAGAAATTTACGTCCAATCATTTCTCACATTATACGCAATCACGAATTCACTTTGATAATAGAAGTGAATTAAAGGGTGATGTACACATTGTAGGTGTCAAAGATGACAGTGACAACGTTATCGCTGCTACATTAATGACTGAAGCGCGTGCATTAAAAGTATTCAAATATTTTTATACACATCGTGGACCGGTAATGGACTACAGTAATATTGAATTGGTTCACTTTTTCTTTAAATCATTAACACGCTATTTAAAAAAGCACAATTGCCTATATGTCTTAGTTGATCCATATATTTTAGAGAACTTACGTAACGCAGACGGAGAAATTTTGGAGAGCTATGATAATCGTGCCGTAATCAAAACGTTGGAAGAACTAGGTTATAAACATCAAGGGTGGTCAGTTGGTTACAGTACAATGAGTCAAATACGTTGGTTATCTATCTTAGATTTAAAAGACAAGTCAGAAGATCAACTACTTAAAGAAATGGACTATCAAACTCGTCGTAATATTAAAAAAACGTATGAAATGGGTGTAAAAGTAAGAACACTTCCTATGGATGAAACAGATACTTTCTTCGAATTGTCCCAAATGGCCGAAGAAAAACATGGTTTCAAATTTAGAGACAAACCTTACTTTTATGAAATGCAAAAAACATACAAAGACCATGCTATGCTTAAACTTGCTTATATCGATTTAAAAGATTATTTATCTACTCTTCAAGAAAAGCATGATACATTAACACAACAATTAGCGGACGTTGATGCAGTGTTGAAAGAAAATCCGAATTCTAAGAAAAATAAAAATAAGCGCACGCAAATACAACAACAAGTTGATAGTAACGAACGTAAATTAAATGAAACGAAAGATAAAATTGACCAAGAAGGCGAAATACTTAATCTAGCCGCTGCTTTATATTTATATAATGACCATGAAGTATATTATCTATCCAGTGGCTCAAACCCTAAATATAATGCGTACATGGGTGCGTATCGCTTACAATGGGACATGATTAAATTTGCGAAAGAACATAACGTTGATCGTTATAATTTCTACGGTATCACTGGTGACTTTAGTGAAAATGCTGAAGACTTCGGTGTTCAACAATTCAAAAAAGGATTCAACGCGAATGTGTATGAATATATTGGTGATTTCATCAAACCTATCAAACCTTTCGCATACCGAGTTATGCAACTTTTAGATCGTAAATAAGCATGATAAAAAACATTTCAACTAAAAAACACTTCCTAAAGTACTCAAATGTACTTTAGGAAGTGTTTTGTTATTAGTCTTCATTGATTACATTTAGGAAGCGACGTAATTCTTCAGTCTTTGGATGATTGAACATCTCGTCTGGAGAACCTTGTTCACCTATACGTCCTTCATGTATAAAGACGATTTTATTTGAGACTTGGCGTGCAAATCGCATTTCATGCGTTACAATCACCATTGTCATACCTTCATCAGCTAATTCCTTGATTACTCTAAGGACATCATTCACTAATTCTGGGTCTAAAGCAGATGTTGGCTCGTCAAATAGCATTACTTGTGGATTCATTGCTAACGCTCTAGCAATGGCTACACGTTGTTGTTGACCACCTGATAGCGCATGTGGGCGTTGATCTTTAACACTTGTTAAACCAACTTTTTCAAGTAACCCCATCGCTCTTTCTTTAGCATCTGCTTTATTCATTTTCTTAACCGTCACTAACCCTTCCATAACATTTTCCAATGCTGATTTATGTGGAAATAGGTTATAACTTTGAAATACCATACCCGATTGCTTGCGTACGCTTATTTGAGACTTTTTATTGTTAGCTGTGTAACTTTCACCATTAACCGTTACGTTACCTTCAGTTGGAATTTCTAAAGCATTAATCATACGTAGTAATGTCGTCTTACCTGAACCAGATCGTCCAATCAGTGTCACGACTTCCCCTTTATCTACATTTAAATCAATACCTTTAATGACTTCTTTATCATTGAACGATTTATGGATACCACTTAATTCAATCATGAGTTATACCCTCTTTCAATATATGATTCATAGAAGCTTTGAATAACTGAAATGATGAAACATACTACCCAATACATAACAGCTACAAGTATATAAATTGTGAAATACTCATAAGTTGTAGAAGCGACTTCTTGAGCTTTACGGAACATTTCTGCTACCAAGATAAAGCCAAGTAATGATGTATCTTTAATTAAACTTAAGAATGTATTACCTAAAGCTGGAATTGAAACACGAATCGCTTGTGGTAATATAATTCTTTGAATGGTTTGTCTATAGTTCATTCCTATAGAATAGGCCGCTTCAGTTTGACCTTTAGGTATCGAAATAATTCCACCACGTATAATTTCTGATGCATACGCACCAACATTAAGAGATAAACCAATGATAGCTGATACAACGGATGATAATGTCCATTGTTCATCAGCGTTACCCGTTAATAAACGCCCTAGTTCAGGAATACCATAAAAGATAATGAATAATTGAACGATCATTGGTGTACCACGAATAATTGACACATAAACACGTGCAATACCTTTTAAAACTTTACTTGTTGAAATACGCATTAACGCTGTAAATAAAGCAATGATCAAACCTAAGATAAATGTAACAATGGTAATTGGAATAGAATATTTTAATAATCCTTCCAACATCGGTCCAAATGCTTGCCCTGCCGCATCTAATGCATGTTGTTGTTGACTATTTAGGCTCAGAAACATTTTCACCGAACCATTTCTTACCAATTTTTGCTAATTCGCCATTTTCTTTTAATGTTTTAATGCCATCATTGAAATCAGATACAACTTTTTCATCAACATCTTTATTAAATGCAAATGCTGATTTACTTTGTTCTGCATTACCTTTGATTGCTTTGATTTTAGCATTTGGTTTTTGTTTTTTATAGTCTAAGTAAGATAAGCTATCGTTAAATGTACCATCAACACGATTTGATAATAATAAGTCCATCGCTTGGTTAAAGCCATCAACTTTCGTAATATCTGCGCCTTTATCTTTAGCTAATTGACCATAGTTTGACGTAAATGTTTGCGCCATTTTCTTACCTTTAACATCATCAAATGATTTGATATCTTTTTCATTTTCACGAACTACTAAAACTGCGCTTGAATACGTGTAAGGTGTAGAGAATTTATATTTATTCTCTCTTTCTTTATTTACACCTACTTGGTTAGCAATCACATCAAAACGTTTAGCGTCTAAGCCAGCAAACATTGAATCCCATGATGTTTCATTGAATTTAAGTTTGTAACCTTTTTCTTTTGCAACTGCTTTGATGACATCAATATCGTAACCAGTTAATTTGTCTTGTTTATTATGGAAAGTGAATGGTGCATATGTACCTTCAGTTCCTACTTTCAGTGTTTTACTATCACTATTGCTACTACTTGATTTAGAATCACTATTTTTATCTGATGATCCTCCATTTCCACAAGCAGCTAACACAAAGATAAGTGCTAAAGCAACAAATAAAAGTCTTTTCATCTACCTTGTCCTCCATATTCCTATTAGATTAGTCAGAATAAATTAATTCTAATCTCATAGGTAGGAATAGTCAACATTATTTTTATGTTTAATTAAGTGTTCAGAATGTTTGGATATTAATGACAATAAAAAGAGACCAAGACATAAAGCGTTTATGTTTTAGGAAGACATGGATGACATTCCTAAAGCTACATTGGAATATCAAGTATTTTCCAAATCACGCTCGTCTTGATCTCTTATCGTTTCGTGCAATAAATTATTAACTTATTGATCTTCCAACTTCGCTTCAGCCTTTACTTTTTTCTTGCTTTTAATTAAAAATGTAAGCAATAAACTAATAATCGTAATTATTACAGCAAACATAAACCCTGAATGGTAACCATGAAGCATAGCATCAATCTGTATTTGTCCTGCCGTTTCAGTTTTATTCATACAGTGATAATCACTCATTGTCGGTTGAAAGTTTTTACTTGCTGTACTTAATATCGTAATCAAGCCTGCTGTTCCAATTGAACCGGCAATTTGTTGAATGGTATTTGTCATTGACGAACCATGTGCATTAAGTTCTGGTGTTAGTTGATTCATTGTATGTGTCATAATTGGCATTAAGCCCAATGCGATACCAATCATACGAATTGCATAAATCGTAGCTAACATAATGGTTGACGTATGCTCGTCCATCACTACAAAGTACGATGTCGTTACAAGTACAATAAACATACCTATAATCGCTAATACTTTAGCCCCAAATGTTTCATATAACCACCCTGAAATAATCGACATGATGGCCATCACAATGGCACCTGGAAGTAAGATAAGTCCTGAGTCAATCGGTGTTCGACCTAGCAAGTTTTGTACAAACATTGGCAATACTGTTTCAGAACCAATCATTGAAATCATGGTTGCAGCCATTATCGATAATCCAACTGCAAACTCTTTATTCTTAAAAACTTTAAAGCTCAATAACGGATTATCAAGTTTTTCTTGGCGCCAAATAAACAAACCTACTAATATTAAGCCACCAATAACCGTGGTCAAGACAAGCGGATCATCCCATCCATCACTAGAAATAGAACTTACACCGTATAACAATCCACCAAAACCTAGTATTGATAATGCGATAGAAATGAGATCGATAGGTGTTCTAACGGTTGTTCCTACATTTTTAATAATTTTTAATGCAATCAGAAATGTGATTGCTGAAATCGGGGCAACGACATGGAACAATGATCGCCAATTAAAATATTCCACTAAATAACCAGATAATGTAGGTCCAATGGCTGGAGCAAGACCTATAACGAGTCCAAACATCCCCATATATTTACCACGTTCATGCGGTTGAAAGATATCTAGAATGGTCGTCATCATCAATGGCATCATAATACCTGAGCCTAAAGCTTGTATAATTCGTGCAATTAAAAGTATCGTAAAGTTCGGACTAAAACCACCTAGCATCGTCCCAAGGAAGAAGATGACAATTCCAGTTAAGAAGACTTGTCTCGTAGAGTATCGCTGTATAATAAATGCAGATAACGGAATGACAACACCATTAGTGAGTAAGAATGCTGTTGTTAACCATTGAACTTGTGAATATTCAATATTGAAATCCTTCATGATACTCGGCAATGCTGTGGTAAGTAATGTTTCATTAAGCAATCCAAAGAATCCACCAAGTAACATTGTAAATATCATTGCTAATTTTTGTTTATGTGACATACTATTCCCCTTTTATCTATTTATGCGCTCAATAGAACCATTTGACTATTATACATATCATTTTTTGATTTTCATATACGATATTAATATTATTTTTATAAATCGTAATAATTCCTATTTACATTTTTACTATTTTCCTTTATGCTTTTAAAAAGGAGGAATCAAATATGAAACTAGATTTACAAACAGCACGTCGTAATTTGAACAGTCCTAATATCAAAACGCGCAAGCGTGCATTAAAAATCATCAAACAACACAAACGCAATCGTAAATCAGCTTAATACAATCCATTTCTTCCATAAATAACTCCTAAAAAGGAGTAGCACATGTAATCTATCGCATAGCATTACTTGTACTACTCCTTTAATTTATGAATTATAAATAATAATGATCAATGACATTTAAATTGTCATCTAATTCGTAAATGAGCGGTGCACCTGTTTTAATTTCATATCCAATAATATCTTCATCAGATACATTATCCAAATATTTAATTAACGCACGAATTGAATTACCATGTGCAGCGACTAAAACAGTTTCTCCATCTAATAGATGTTGAGAAATTTTATCTGTCCAAATGGGTACCACTCGTTCTAATGTCGTTTTTAAACTTTCTGAATAAGGCATCATACGATGATCTAAATGTCTATAACGGCGATCTTTTAAATAAGATTCACGTTGTTCTTCAGTTTGTGCAGGTGGTTTAACATCATATGAACGTCGCCATTGATGCACTTGCTCTTCACCAAATTCTTTACGTGCTTCATCTTTATTAAGTCCTTGTAATTTACCATAATGGCGTTCATTTAAACGCCAACTCTTATGGACTGGAATCCATTCTTGATCTGATTCAGCTAATAAAAACTGAGTTGTTTCTAATGCTCTCGTTAATAATGAAGTAAACGCTACATCAATTTCAATGCCATTTTCTTTTAATTTACGCCCAGATGTTATGGCTTCATTACGTCCCTGTTCAGATAGTTGAACATCTTCCCAACCTGTAAATAAATTTTTAGCATTCCATTCACTTTGACCGTGACGACATAAAATTAATTTTGGCATGTAAAACACCTTCCTATACGTTAGATCGATTGTATGATTTCCTTTAGCATGTCATCAATCAATGCCTAACTTCTAATTTAAAATTTACTTCCCTATGCTTTGCAACAAGTGACTTACTCTTTTTCTATTACATTTATTATAAAACTATTTCGCCAAATTTCATAATATCTAAGATTCAATCCCTGAATGCCATAAATGACGTCATTTTGTCATGTTCGTTATCTTCAGTACATCTTTGATATGTTTTTTTGATTTTGTAGTAACCTATGTCATCAATTAAGGTGCTATAGTGTATCTACCGTAATCAACAGCAAGACATATTGGGATACCGTGACTAAATGCTATTAATTCAAAGCGCTGACTAAAATTGCGCATCGTTTCGCTTAAGTCCCTATGCATTTAAGTCAGCTACTGTGAATACTTTGGTTAATTCATAATATTGTATTACCTTAGCCTAAATTTAGTATTTTTAGTTACATTACAAAAACCAATTTTAAAGGAGATTATTTAATATGAAGAAATCAATATTTACGTTAATGACGATGGTATCTTTAGGTGCCGCAGGATTGCAATCAGGTCAAGCGCACGCAAGTGAAATGACACACAACCAACACCAATCATGTCAATATAATCAACATACACAGTTACAACACACTCAACCTTCACAACAAGGTCAATATTCAAACGTAGCATCAGCAGCAACTACATCTTCAAATACTACTGATACTTCATCAGAAAATACTGCATCAACTAGTAATACTACTGCTTCTAGTGATGAAAGTTCATCTTCAGTATATAAACAATTTATCGCAGCTGGAGGAACGCAAGAACTATGGGAGAAAATTGTCTTACCTGAATCCGGTGGAGATCCTAATGCGTCTAACGGACAATATCATGGCTTAGGACAAACCAATCAATCTTGGGGATATGGTTCAGTTGAAACTCAAACTAAAGGCATGATTTCATATGCTAAAGAACGCTATGGCTCTATTGAAGCTGCGATTAGTTTCCGTGAATCAAACGGATGGTGGTAACAGCCAATATAAATAAATGAACATATATTAAGAAAAGGCTGGGACAAAATTCCTAGCAAAAATGCCAGTAAATGAGTTTTTATAAATTCATTTACTGGCTTCTTCATTTACAATACTTCGTATTGTTGGCTCGCTTGCCCAACGTGCTTTGCTTGTAGAAACTGATTAACTCAGTTTCTCTGTGTTGGGGCCCTTCTTATGCGACAGCTTCAGCCTGTAGTCCTCTAAAGAAATTCTTAGATGCATATTCACTCATTTTAGTTGCGACGCTTTCCTGTGGGAAAGGCTCTAAAGTAGTTCTTTGATTTTAATCATTAGAACTACTTACTTAAGTGTGTAAACACTTAAGTTCCTCAACCCCAGCAGAGAGAATTTCATTAAGAAATTCCACAAGCAAAGCAAGCTGGGAGAGAGACGACGAATTTAAAAGAATTCTGTCTCACTCCCCTAATCAATCATTTGATTTAACGTGTCTGGTTCGGGATGAACGTACACGGAAGAAATGCCTTTACTATGTAAGTGATTTTCTACTTTATCACAAATGTCATGTGCCTGTTGCAGTGATAAATGTGCATCAACAACAATTGTTACATCTAAAAAGATGCTACTGCCATGGTAACGTCCCTTAAGATTATTCACGTCTTTAACGTCTTCTACTTCTAAAACAACATTACGGTATTCTTCAAGATCTTGCTCATTGAAACCATCACTCAGTGCAAATATTGACTCCTTAAAAATACTAAAACCTGTATAAATAATTAAAAGTCCTAAAACCGTCGCTAATATGACATCGACGATAGATAATCCGAATTGGGTAAATACTAAACCAATCGCAGTCCCTATACTAACAAGACCATCTGACAAATTATCTTTTGCCGCGGAATTTAATGAGCTACTCTTGGTCTTCTGAGCCAGTCTATGATTGATTGCAAAGACACCAATCATAATAAGTCCACTGATTAAACTCACAAAAATTGTAATGACATTTGGTGTATGATGTTCATTCGTAAATATTCGAGGTACGTTTTCAATCACAACTTGAATACCCACAAACATAATAATAAATGATACTAATAGTGTAGAGATATTTTCAGATTTCAAATGACCATAAGGATGATTTTTATCTGCTGGCTTAATTGAAATTTTCAACCCAACAATGACAGCAATAGATACAATAATATCTGTCATATTATTCAAAGCGTCTGCTCTAACTGCTGCTGAATCAAATACAAAGCCTGTTATATATTTAGAAACAGATAGAATGATATAAACTACTAAACTTAAATAAGCACCTCTTTGCGCTAATTTAAGATTTTCACTTTGAGACATGTTGTCTACCACCTTAAATGCTTTAATATCAATAGTATGTACCATCGAAAGATGATTGACAACGTTTTTTAATTTCTATAAATTTCATATATTTAGGCGAATTAAATTTTTCGCAAAACCTAAATATTAATTAAGTTGTTACCCCTAATAATCATTCAATTTATGGTCTGTCGCTGTCACTGTTGTAATAGTTAAATATAATGGCTTCTTTTTAATCTTTTAAGATCCATTTTGAAACTATAAACGTAATTGGAATTGTGATAATTAACCCAACAAATGGTGCGATTTCAGACGGAAATTGAAACCACTTAACAAACACATATAGTAAGAGTGTTTGCATTCCCATATTAATGACTTGTGTTAAAGGAAAGCTTAAAAATTTCTTTAAAGTTGGCGTTACTTTATAAACAAAATAACAATTCAAATAGTAAGAAATTACGAAACTCACTAAGAAACCAACAATGTGACTGATCATATAATTCACATGACATAATTTTAATAATATAAGATACACAATATAATAATTAAGGGTATTAATCCCCCCCACAATTATAAATTTAATAATCTCTAAGTGGGTTTGAGTCAACTTCATCGTGATTCTCCTTTGTCGTCATTCTCTTTAATCTTCAAACGGCAATATTTTAAATGAATATTTCTCTGAAATGTGATGAAACTCTTTGAAGTTAGTTACATCCGCTTCATCTGCTGGTGTCATTTCAAATAAATACGTTTCATATGGCAAATGTGATAATTTAATGTGACGTTGATTGTTACTCATTTGTGCGTGCACATCTTCTAGTCTCTGTTCACTACGAATGTGTATATCAGTGAAAATAAACATATTTACAATTGCAAAAATAATTATACAACTTTTTAGAATATTATAATGTTTCAAAGTCAAAAAGTTTAATTCTGAAATTAAAATAATGAGTATTATCATACTAAATAGATAAGCCAAATAAAACTGTCTAACTGAAACTTCAGTAATTAATACAACTGGTAATACACTTAGTGGAATTGAAATCAACGACATATTTACCAACAACCGATTGTATGGTGTGTGAACGATGAGCTTGCATGATATGACAACACTCACCATAAATATCAGACACAATACAATATGAATGACTTCAAGCGTCAGTGTTTCAGATAGTTGTTTCACATTGAAAGGTTCATATATAACGAATTTATAGATAGGTAATACACACATGCCTATTTGTAAACTGAATTGTTTCTTTTTAGACCATGTTGAGAACGTGCTACTTCTTAAAAGTAATATTATAATGATAATTACGATTAAAGATAAAATCGTATTATTATTAAAAAACAAATTGTTTGGAATATCTTTGAGAAGCGATGATTCAAATTTGTGAGTCAACCCTAACATATCTAAGTGGCCTCTTAACGCCTCGACACTTGAATAAATATAAATATATTTTTCATTTAATAACATGATCATTGCACCGCATAATGACAACAACCATCCAAGTACCAAACTGTAGTCAAGTTTATGGTAACGTATCGCATAGTAAATGATGCCAACCAATAATATTGCAGTATTATAAAACGTTAGAGGTTCAGCAAACCACTGTCCTAATATACATATTCCCCAAAAGATAAACGCATCTATACGGCTATATTCTTCTTTCTTAAGTAATCCTTTCAATATAAAACTTAATAGATATAGTGAAAAACATGACCCAAAAACATACGTATAAAAAAATTCAAAGTTACCATAGCTTTGTGAAAATAAAGAATTGGGTATAATAAATAATAAAACCATAATGACAATTAAAATGTTTGTGTTACTTATTTGATTCAATAACTTTAATAACAGTAACACGATAAAGATTGAAATAAGTGCAAATGACATGGTCCGCATTACTATAGAATGAACACTTGCGAATTCTAATATATTGCTAATGTACCGTCCATTAAAATTTTCAAATGCGTTACTAACGACCTGTATGCCGTGGGTACTCCCCCAAAACCAATCCGTACTATGTAAAGGGATAATGAAACCTAAGTATCCGTAAAATAGGATTAATCCAATCATCCAGATGTAAAATTCATGTTGTTTAAGTCTATGCATGTTGAACTCCTTTATGTCAGAAGGTTTGATTTTAAATTACAATCAACCTCTCATAATCGATTATATTATATTCTTATTTTATCAATTATACATTTAAATATTATTTTATACTATACCAATACTAGGAGGTTTGCGAAGATGAATCTTAAAAAAATAGTCATTGCTACTGATTCATTTAAAGAGAGTATGTCAGCTAAGGAAGCTGGTTTAGCCATTCAAGATGGTTTTAAAGCAGTATTTGATGATGCGATTCACTATGACATTATCCCAATGGCTGATGGTGGTGAAGGCACAACAGATGCATTAAAAGAAGCGCTTAATGCTAAAACCTATACGATTCCTGTACACGATCCATTGCATAGAAGTATTGAAGCGTCATATGCCCGCTCGGATGATGATCAAATTGCCATTATTGAAATGGCAGCATCATCTGGATTAGATTTATTATCAAAAGACGAACGTAACCCACTCATTACATCAACTTATGGTGTAGGCGAAATGATATTAGATGCACTAAATCACCATGTTAGCAAAATTATTCTAGGCATTGGTGGAAGTGCTACTAATGATGGTGGTAGCGGTATGTTATGTGCATTAGGTGCGCAATTTCTAGATGCGCAACACCAACCTTTACAATTAGGTGGTGGTTATTTATCTGAGCTAGCACATATAGACATATCAAATCTAGATCAAAGACTGAAGGACGTTACATTTGAGGTTGCTTGTGACGTAACAAACCCATTACTAGGACCTAATGGTGCAACTGAAGTTTACGGTCCACAAAAAGGTGCTGACGCTAAGATGATACCAAAGTTGGATTCCGCACTAGCGACCTATCATGATATGATAGAACAAGAATTAAATCTAAATGTTAAAGATATTCCAGGTGCTGGTGCCGCTGGAGGATTGGGTACGGGTATTCTTGCATTCTTCAATGCGTCACTTTCTAAAGGCATTGACATTGTGTTAAAGGAAACGGACTTTTCGAGAAGAGTGCAAGACGCAGACCTTGTTATTACTGGCGAAGGTAAAATGGATGCGCAAACTGTCTTTGGTAAGACACCCATTGGGGTAGCAAAAGCAGCAAAAGTACATCATATTCCAGTGATAGCTATTTGTGGAAGTCTTGGCGAAGGGTATCAGGATGTTTACAATCATGGTATTGATAGCGCATTTAGTTTAATTGAACAACCTGAAGCATTACCATCGCTATTAAGTAATGGTAAGCGCAACATGACACATACTGCTGAAAATATTGCTCGACTACTGAAACAAATTATTTGAAATATGAGGTGACTAGCATGAAACGAACAGATAAATATAAAGATTCTTACAAATATGATGAACAATATCGCAAGCGTAATCGACAAAGTGCCGATGAACGTACACGTCATGAGCGACGTGAAAGCCAAGAAGCGTATAATCGTAGCAATGCACGTTATCGTGATGATGATCCTAGATATCAAAATGATGACCAACGCTACCATGATGACTATGACGATCAAGCGCGTTATGAACGCCGTAATGATGACTATGACGACAATGGAAACAGATATTATAATGACCGTGACTTCAGACGTGAGCAACAATTAGAAGAAGAAAATGAAAAAAATAAAAAATCCAAAAAATGGCTTATAGCTATTATTGCAATATTGCTTATTATCGTAGCAATATTTGCGACGAGAGCGCTATTTAACCACAATAGTGGTAATGAACAACAAACGAATACGACTTCAAATGACAACCAAGTATCTAAAGACTATAAAAACGAAGTAGAAAATCAAAGTGATAGCATTAAACAACAAGTCGAACAGGCCAAAAATGACATTAAAGACAAAGTAGATACAGACTCAAGAATCAAACAAATTCAAGATGATATTAATAGTTTAAAAAATAGTGAACAAACAGGCGAAGATTCTAAATTGACTAAATTTTATCAAGATCAAGTAAATAAATTGAAAGAAGCGAATAACGCGCAACAAAATAACGAAAGTCAAAGTAAAGTAAATGACTTACTTAATGATGTGAATACAAAATTTGATGAAATTAAAGAGAAATTAAATAGTATACTTGGTAACTCAAGTGATACAAATGCACAGTGATAAACCCATAAATACATCACATACAACATAATACGCTACATCTACATTGCAAATACGTTATCGTAGACGATATTGAGAAGATAGATAAAGCATATTTTCTAAGATATGCGTACCGTTATAAGGGACGAGATAGAAGGTAAATTGAATTCTAACTCGTTCCTTTTTTATTTTGTAAATTACAAATGCACAAAAAACCTATATAATGTAATTTGCAAACTTTTTAAGGAGACACACTATGCAACCATCAACACATACAAAATTACCCCTATTGCTACTTATTGTCTTAGGTGTAATGACTGCATTCGGACCTATGATCATTGATATGTACCTTCCTGCTTTACCTGAAGCACAACATCAATTTAGGTCATCAACATCTGAAATCCAACTCACCTTATCATTTGCAATGATAGGTTTAGCATTAGGTCAATTCTTATTCGGACCATTATCTGATGCATTTGGCCGTAAAAGAATGGGTCTTATCATATTATGCATTTTCTTCCTAGCTACACTGAGTGGTATCTTTGCATCAAATTTAATGCTATTTTTATGTATTCGATTTGTCCAAGGTTTTACTGCAGGCGGCATTATAGTTATAGCCAAGGCTTTTGCAGGAGACAGATATCAAGGTGATTTATTAGCTAAATTTCTAGCATCACTGATGGTCGTTAATGGTATTGTTACAATCATCATGCCTTTACTCGGCGGTCTATCTTTGACACTTGGTTCATGGAGAATTGTCTTTGTCATTCTGACCGTTATAAGTTTACTTGTGCTTATCGGTGTCGTGACGACGATGCCGAACACACATCAATCAGAACATATATCGTTAAACTTTAAAGACATCTTTTTAGATTTTGGAAGTTTATTAAAGAAACCACGATTCATCATTCCAATGTTGCTACAAGGATTAACGTATGTCATGTTATTTAGTTTTTCATCCGCTTCACCATTCATAACGCAAAAGCTATACAATATGACACCTCAGCAATTCAGTATAATGGTAGCAATTAATGGTGTAGGCTTAATCATAGTTAGCCAAATTGTGGCACTTTTAGTCGAGTATATTAATCGTTTCAAACTCATGATTTACTTAACGTTAATACAAGTAATAGGTGTCGTGTTAATTGTTATTACATTATCAATGCATGGCCCGTTATGGATTTTACTGATTGCATTTTTCTTAAACGTATGCCCTGTCACATCTATTGGGCCACTTGGTTTTTCTATGGCAATGGAGGAACGTACGGGTGGAAGTGGTAATGCTTCTAGTTTACTAGGACTATTCCAATTCATTCTTGGCGGAATCATCTCTCCAATAGTAGGACTCAAAGGACAATATGATGCAACACCATACATGATTGTCATTATCGTAACTGCAATTGTATTAATTACACTCCAAGTTATTTACTTTAGAAATCATCGCAACCCAGCATAATCATTGAATAGAATCATAGAATTAGGAAGTGAGACAGCATTCTTTATGAATTCGTTGTCCGCTTCCTCTTTTTTTTGAAAATAAATTGATTCATAAATCCACGCTAATTGTTCACAATTTTTCAATAACTTTCCAACAAATAGGTGACAATACAATTTTCCCTAATTGAAAATCATTCTTATTGATTATAATGAAAACAAATGAAGGAGGAATTTCAATGATTACAAATGAATCTATCGTTGCAGACATTGTTACAGACATGCCATTAAGTGCGGATATATTTAGAAAATATGGTATCGACTTTTGTTGTGGCGGTAACATCACTATAAATGAAGCAGTTAAAAACAAAAAAATAGATGCAGATACATTAATAGAAGAAATTAATGCACTTCCTAAACATGATCAAGGAAACATCAATGTAAAATATCTTGATGCACCTTCACTCATACAATATATACAATCTCGTTATCACGAGACAATGCGTGAAGAGTTCAAGAATTTATCTCCTTATGTTACCAAAGTGGCAAAAGTCCATGGGCCAAACCATCCATTTTTAATTCAATTACAAGACTTATATCGTCAATATCGTGATGGTATGCTTGAGCATATGGCTCAAGAAGATGAACACGACTTCCCTGCATTAATTAAACTTTCTCGTGGTGAAGAAGTGGATCATGCTTCAGATATTATCCAAAGCTTAGTTGATGATCACACGCACACAGGACAATTATTAGAAGACATGCGTGAATTAACGAACCAATATCAACCGCCGAGTGAAGCTTGTCAAACTTGGAGATTGGTCTATAACCGTCTTGAGAATTTAGAGCGTGAAACCCATGAACATGTACATCTAGAAAATCATGTACTCTTTAACAAATTCAGTTAGGACAGGAAGTGTTGATTATGGTGACTAAAATTGCTGGCCATACGTTTTTAGCACAATTAGGTAAAAAGCGTTTACGTCCGGGTGGTGTGCTTGCGACAAATTGGCTTATTAATAAAGGGCATTTTTCAAGTGATAAACGTGTCTTAGAAGTCGCATGTAATATGTGTACAACTTCTATTGAATTAGCACAAACTTATCAATGCCATATTGAAGGCGTCGATTTGAATAAAACCGCATTAGAAAACGGTAAACGAAATGTGGCGAAACACAATTTAGAGTCGCTCATTCATTTAACGCAAGCAAATGCAATGAAACTACCCTTTGAAGATCAAAGCTTCGATATTATTCTTAATGAAGCAATGCTCACAATGTTACCTTACCCAATTAAAGAGAAGGTCTTAAAAGAGTATTACCGTGTATTGAAGCCGAATGGTGTTATACTTACACATGATATTGCAATTATCAATAGACAAAATACTGAAACGGTCATTGATGAATTGAGTCAAGCCATTAATATGAAGGTGACACCTTTAACGCCTGAAAGCTGGTACCAACTCTATCAAGAGGCCGGATTCTCGAATATCGAATCGCAAATCGGTCCACTGTCGTTAATGACACCAATTGGTATGATGCGTGATGAAGGCCTACTTGGCACCTTAACTATTATTAAAAATGCGTTAAAACCATCTAACCGTAAAATGTTCTTCACTATGTTTAAAACGATGCGAAGACACAAAAAGAACATGAATTATATCGTTCATGCTGTAAAAAAATAAAGCAACACAATCCTACATGGCTTATGTTGCCACAAATGACTAGAACTGAGAAGGGGAGTGGGACCGAATTCTTTTAAATTCGTCGTCCGCTCCCAACTTGCTTTGCTTGTGGAATTTCTTAATGAAATTCTCTCTGCTGGGGCCCCGCCCGCAAAGATGACTAGAACTGAGAAAAGCTTGATTTAAGCGCATTCTCAGTTCAGTCTGCTACTGTGAATTTGCTAATTAGCATGATTATATTATTTATGTCCCAGCCCCTCTTAGTTCTAGTCTATTCTTTTATAGGCATCCATATTTCCGTAATGTAGTCAGGGCTTTGAGTATTTCCCGGTAAATAATGTTCAAACATAGGTGCTTGAATCGTTTTAAATGCCGCTTGAGGCAATAATTCTGTATAGATTTTTGGCATCACTGCTTTAATTGCTTCAGGAACACGCCCCTTCGCATCAATAACGACATAGTTGTGTGACATTAACTTGATTGCTTCGAAATTTGAATCATTGTTATTCAAACCGTCATGAGATATGCCGATAAAATAATCTATACGATTTTCACGTGGTATGATAACGCCTAATAAGCCAGTTAAAGTTTGATTACTATATTGAGTTAAAGCTTTGACCACACCTGTTTCATTCATTTCTTGCCAAAATGCTGGTATATCCTGTTGCATTGCTTCACCAGTCGTATACTCTCTTAAAACGCCTATAAGTTGAACCTCACCTAAATGTTCAAATCTGTATTGCATTGTCATTGCTATGCCCCCATTTTCTAATTAATAATACATCATCACACAATCCGTATTGATATACGCCGTGACGACTAAGGTATATAATAAATTTACTTAAACTAAATGATTGACATCAATAGAGACTGTCTTTGAGGAGAATCATGATGAAAAGAACGATACTACCAATTAAACCAATTAGCCAACTCTTTCCAATTCCAATGGTAATGGGATGTGAAGGTGTTTCAGCAGCAATGTTACTTCAATATAACAATCATAATATTAAAGCTACTGAAATCATGAGTCATTGGCCTAAGCATCCTAATAATCCTTATAAAGGATATGTTGGTCATCATTTACTCGTCAAATTTGGTCATCATCAAACAATCTTTCCTGATGCTTATGTACCTTATTTACAAACGATTGACGATCGCATTGTAGACGGTACAGGTACTGATTTGTCATCACTAGAAGCTGTCATCGATTCTGGCCAACCAGTTATAATGTATCATACTAATTTAGGTCGTAAACCTTTCCGCAAATATTTCAAATTCGATGATCATAAGAAAGAATTAGTGTCCAACATTCATATCACACTATTAATCGGATATGATGATCAATTCTACTATTATATTGATCCTTTGTGGAGTCACTTATTTAAACACTTTATCTTTCCTGCCATTGTGCCTAATCGCTTTCAAGTCATCAAAATTGCAAAGCAAAAATTAGAACGTAGCTTTAATGCACCTGGTCGTACATGTATTTATCTTCAAGTGTAATATAGACCACTATTAAAGTGAGATTGAGTCAATGTTAATTGTATCTCAACCTCACTGATTTTTTATGCATCATTCACTTCAAATGTGACTAGCGACGCATCGAGTTCTTGCATAAGGTCAGTTGTTCGCCATTGTCGTTGATACCCTAAACAAGGACAAATATAAGTAATCCCTGCTTCGGACAACGTCTTTCGAAAATGTACGTGCCCCATAATGCTATAACGAATAGGATACGTCTGATAAAACGCATCAACGTCTTTCGTACCTATATATGCATTAAAGAAATCAAAAATACGATGTGGCGTTGGTACAACAAATTGTGGATGCGTCACAATATGCGTCATTAGAATAATCTGTTTATCCTTTACTTGTTCTAAGTCATGTTGAATTTGGTTAGCAGCCTGTTTAGATAATGCTCTATCTTCAATATCCCAGTCGATTTTCACTTTATCTTGCCATGTTGCACCGTAATACTTCCCTCTTTGGATGCGTTCCAAATCAAATTTGTCATCCGCATACCGATAATCATACCAAGCCGTATGACCAACAACTGCCCAATTCTCATTTATAATATACGGTTTTCCAATTAAACATTCTGGCTTATCCACATAGAAATCATAAATTTCTGGTGATGTTAACGAGGCTTCAGAAGTCCAATAATCATGGTTCCCTGGCACAAATAAGACTGGAATACCACATTTTGCTTTTAAATCTTGAATAAATTGATAACTCTGCTGAAAATGATTAGACACATCTCCAGCAATTAATAGTAATGCCACATCCCTCTGTTGAACCAGTTGTACAAGTGTTTCAAGATATACCTTTGGCTCTAGTTTAGGATGTCGATCAATATGTAAATCTGAAATTGCACCTATCTTCATTCGTGTCGTCCCTCTTACTTGTTTTGAATTGAAATCATTATGTCATAGTTATTATGAATAATAAATAAATCTGTTTATTAAATTTTCAGAAATTTGTTTATATTTCATTAAATTAAGCGTATAATAAAAATACCTTTTAGCAAAGTTACATCATTTGTGAACAATTATTATTGTTTTCACTTAATATCTGATATTTAACAACTAATGCGATTTACTTAATACTTTGTTAAAAGCAAATTTTTTACATATAAAAGAAAGCGTTTACACTAAAATTTAAAAACACATCACTGCTTTCTAAGGAGGAAGTATATGGCTAGACAATTGGAAAGAGAACTAAGCAACAGGCATATTCAATTAATTGCGATTGGGGGCGCAATTGGTACAGGATTATTCTTAGGTTCAGGTCAAACAATTGCTTTAACAGGGCCTTCCCTCTTATTAACATACATGATTATCGGCATGGTTATGTTCGCATTCATGCGCGCACTTGGAGAATTATTATTAAGTAATACACGCTTTAATTCATTTGTAGATATTGCGAACGAATACATAGGTCCTTTTGCAGGATTCGTCATAGGCTGGACATATTGGCTTGCATGGATTGCTTCAAGCATGTCAGATTTAACAGCTATGGGACAATATTTTAGTTTCTGGTTCCCTCAAGTACCACATTGGATCACCGTTTTATTTATCGTACTAATGTTAATCTCATTTAACATGTTAGGTGCAAAATTATTCGGTGAGTTAGAATTCTGGTTCTCAATTATTAAAATTATAACTATCATAGCGATGATTATTGTAGGTTTAGTCATGATATTCTTCTCATTCAAAACCTCTTATGGTCACGCTTCATTTAGTAACTTAACAAATCATGGTGGTATATTCCCTAATGGGCCATTTGGATTCTTGATGGCATTCCAAATTGCAGTATATTCATTTATTGGTATAGAACTTATCGGGGTAACAGCGGGTGAAACGAAAGATCCTAGAAATGTCATCCCTAAAGCGATCAACAACGTACCACTCCGTATTCTATTATTCTACGTAGGCGGTTTATTAGTTATCATGTCTGTCATTCCTTGGAATAAAATCGATTCAAATAGTAGTCCTTTCGTAACCATGTTTAGCTTAATCGGCTTACCATTTGCTGCTGGACTTGTTAACTTCGTTGTACTAACTGCAGCTGCATCAGCAACAAACAGTGGTATTTACTCAAACAGCCGTATTCTATTTGGCCTTGCTAAACAAGGTTTAGGACCTAAAGTTTTAAGTAAAACAAATGGTAACAGTGTGCCATACTTATCTATGTTAGTATCATCTGGAACATTATTAGCAGCCGCGTTATTAAACTTTATTTTCCCAGATGCTATCAAACTATTTATCTATGTAACAACACTTTCAACTGTACTATTTTTAGTAGTATGGGCGATGATTATTATTTCTTATATTATTTTTGTGAAGAAAAATCCAGAAGAACACCATAAAAATAAATTCAAACTTTTTGGTGGATTAAAAAGTGCATACGTCGTACTTGCATTCTTTGCATTTGTGTTTGTACTGTTATTCTTTAGTGAAGACACTAGAGCAGCAATTTTCATTTCACCAATATGGTTTATCTTCTTGTTCATCTTCTATAAAAAATATAAATCAAATGCAGAAGATTTAGCAGAACGAACACGTAGTCAGGGTCGAAATTCAATCAATTACTAATGAAAGCTCAACCATCAATCATCCATATCAATAAACCACTAAAGTGGAGGGAGTGGGACGACGAATTCAAAAGAATTCTGTCCCACTCCCTCCACTTTTATTATTTCAAAACGCTATATAAGATGATACTAATCTTATTCAACTTAATCCCTATCAGTTAACCTATGCTCACAACCTCATTATCAAACTCCGTTTATAACAATCTTAAATATGGTATACAAAAAAATACTTACACTAAATCATTTACTATTTATCAAATCGTCTGCCATTTTTTGGTAGCTTATCCTATCACATGGTAAACTATGATTATTCAATTTATTAAAGGAGTTATTCATGGAGCTATTAGAAGCATTTTTATTATTCATATTCGCAGTGATTATTAGTTCTATTATTTATAATAGGTTCCCTAAAATTCCCACTGCATTTATTCAAATTGCCTTAGGTGTCTGCTTATTCGTATTGCCCATCCCGATGCATTTTGAATTTGAATCGGAAGTATTTATGATGGCAGTCATCGCTCCACTACTATTTGTGGAAGGTACACATATTTCAAGAACGAAGTTACTTGAATATCGTAAACCGATTATTTTAATGGCTATGGCGCTTGTGTTTGCTACAGTTATCGGCGTCGGTTTCTTTATTCATTGGATTTGGGCTGATTTACCAATGCCAGCAGCTTTTGCAATTGCTGCCATTCTTTGCCCAACAGATGCTGTCGCAGTTTCTGCAATCACGAAAGGTAAAATTTTACCTAAAGGATCCATGTCCATTCTTGAAGGTGAATCATTACTTAATGACGCTGCAGGTATTATCTCATTCAAAATTGCAGTTACCGCACTTGTAACGGGTAGCTTTTCAGCATTTGATGCGATAGGTCAATTTATTGTTTCAACGATTTTAGGTGTATTGATTGGTATCATCGTTGGCACGTTAGTTGTGACATTAAGAGTATATCTAACGACCAATAAAGGTATGAAAGACAGTAATACGTTAACGTTTATCCAATTACTCACGCCTTTTGCTGTTTATTTCATTGGCGAAGAACTTCATGCATCTGGAATTATTGCCGTTGTTGTTGCAGGTTTAATCCACGGTTTAGAACGTGATCGTTTAATTCGTGCCCAAACAGAATTACAGATGAACTATAACCAAATATGGAACACGCTTAGTTATGCATTAAATGGTTTCGTCTTTGTTGTTTTAGGTTATATTGTTCCCGAAGTCGTAATGGAAATTATTCATGACGAACCGCAGAACATTGTATTCCTAATTACAACCGCTCTATTAATTGCACTTGCCATTTACGTATTTAGATTTATTTGGGTGTATATGTTATTTAAAGATTTTTACTATCCGAACAACGTTCAATCCTACCTAGATGATGAAGAAGATGCTGGGCCACCGAAACGGAAGCATTATGCCTTCATCATGACGATGTGTGGCATACACGGTACCATTTCATTATCTATGGCGCTCACACTTCCGTATATGATGGATGGTAACCAAGAATTTATATATCGTAATGACTTATTGTTTATCGCTTCCTTTATGGTCTTAACAAGCTTAATTCTCGCCCAAGTGGTACTACCACTGATCACACCTTCTGAACAAATGTCAGAATTTAAAGGTATGTCCTATCAATCAGCCAAAATTTTTATGGTTCAACAAGTTCTTGATGCCTTTAAGACGAAAAACTCAGAAGGAAAGCAGATGGATTATCGACCAATTTTAAACCAATATTTTAATGAATTATCATTCTTAATCAATATGGAACCAGATAATAAAAATACGAAGGAATTACGACGACTGCAAGAAATCGCTGAAGAAGAAGAAACAAGAACGTTAGAACGTTTAATCGAGAAAGAAAGAATTACTAAAAAAGATTTAACAGACTACCGCAATATTATGGAATTTAGTCAATCTTATCGAGAAATGTCGATATTAAGAAAGATAAACCGCTTCTTTAAATTGATTGGGTTACGCTTTAAAGCTCGAAAAGAATCCAGAAAAGAAGCACACCGTATTCATAAAGAAAATCGTGCATTATTAAAAGAAGAACATCAAGCAACGACAGAACAGAATAAAATGGATATTAAAGCGAAACGTGAAGCGTATAAAGTAGAACGTGAAAAAGCGAAAAATGCTAAAAAGGTTCAAAAAGAAGCATTTGCAAATAGCTTTAATAAAGTTCAACAATTAATGCGTGTCGTAAACCACAATGTCATTATGAAAATGCGTGAAGAACAAAACAGTTCAAACGTATTAGAAGTTAGTTTAATTATTAACCAATATCACAATTTATCACGTACACTACGTCACAATAAAAATAGAAAGCAACAAAGAGCAGAAAACAAAGAAACGTATGAACTTACAACCCTTCAACAACATGATGCAAAACTTGAAGCATTATATATCCAACGTACCATTTTAGATGAATTGATTTCTCGAAATAAAGTAACGAATGAAGTTGCAACCCAATTGAGAGAAAATATTAACTATAATGAGATTGTTTTAGCACACGAAGCGAGCAATGCACACTAAAACTAATAAAGCCCATAGTCAATGCTACGCATTATCTATGGGCTTTTCTTTATGGTTTTCAACTTATTTATGCAATTTAAACGGTACTGTGGCTAAAATAACATTCTTTTGATAGAACAAATGCATTTTTAATCTAATACTCGTTTGATTGTGTAAGAAATTATGCCAAGATTTTTTTGTAATAAACTGTGGAACCACAACAGTAATGACATAATTTTTATCATTCGCTTTTTTATTAATTTTATCAATAAAGCGTGAGATTGGTCTAATAACACTTCGATATTCCGAATGCAAAATGACTAAACGTACATCTGGAAAATGACGTTCCCATTTTTCAGCAAAGCATTTATCTGCTTCATCACCAAATGAAACATGCACTGCGATAACATCATCAGCAATCATTTGAGCATAATATACAGATTTATCAATGGCTGACGTAATCGTGCTGACTGGAACAAGCGCCAAGTTTTTATCAACGATAGGCATATCTTGTACCATAGCAGTTGATTTCAATTGTTTAGCAATATCTTTGTAATGCCCTTTGATTCGTAAAAATACAATTACAATCAAAGGTAAAAAGATTAATATTGGCCATACATGACTAAATTTAGTGATTAAGAAAATCATAAATACGATAAATGTGATTGTTCCACCTATCGCATTGGCTATCAGTTTACGAGACCAGCCTTTATCTCTTCCTCTGACCCATTTAAGCACCATACCATATTGTGCTAATGTGAACGGGATAAATACACCTACAGCATAGAGTGGAATCAAGTTCTCAGTTTTACCATCAAAAATAATGATAAGTAAAATTGTCCCTACACCTAAAGTAATAATAGAGTTTGAATAGCCTAATCGATCTCCACGCACACTAAACATACGTGGCATATATTTATCTTTGGCCATACTTGCTGCAAGCATTGGGAATGCAGTAAATCCTGTGTTCGCTGCTAAAACTAAAATCATTACTGTTGTTGCTTGAACAAAATAGTAACCGGCATTGTGTCCTAGAATGTTCATTGCTAATTGTGATAATACAGTTGTTTCCGTTTCAGGCATAACACCATACCAGTAGGCTAAACCAACAATACTTACTAATAGAAATGCCAGGATACTTCCCATTGCGATTAACGTTTTAACCGCATTTTTAGGGCCAGGATCTTTGAAATTCGTTACCGCATTAGATATGGCTTCTACACCGGTTAAAGATGAGGCACCTGATGAGAATGCTTTAAGTAACAAGAATAATGTCACACCTGGTACAGCTGTCCCTACAGTTGCATGCATATGTGGCTCAGCTTGGCCAGTTGCAACTTTCCAAACGCCCACAACAATCATAATTATTAACCCTATAATGAATAAATAAACTGGATATGACAATACTGTAGCCGATTCTGTCAAACCACGTAAATTCATAATTAAAATAAATAGCACGAGTAAACATGCAATCAATACTTTATGATGATATAGCGATGGAAAGGCGGCTACAAACGCATCTGCGCCTGAAGAAATACTTACCGCTACAGTTAATATATAATCAACAAGTAATGAGCCTCCTGCTACGAGTCCCCATTTTTCTCCTAAGTTTGTCTTAGAAACCATATACGCCCCGCCACCTTTAGGGTAGGCATAAATGACTTGGCGGTAAGATAAGATTAAAGCCGCTAACAATATTAATACGCCACATGCTATTGGTAACGTATACCAAGATGCCACTGCACCAACAACTGCTAGTGTAATCAAAATCTGCTCTGGACCATAAGCTACTGAAGACAATGCATCAGAAGAAAGTATTGCTAAAGCCTTGAAATTACTGATTTTCTCGTTCTTCAAATCGCGATTCCTTTTAGGTTTACCAATTAAAAGTCTTTTAAATTGAGTGAACATAATACTCTTTACCTCTTTATATTCAAATTCAATGGATAAAATATACTCCCATTTTGATGAAAAGTATAGCTATCCCTACAATTTTAATGTTATTTTTTACTATATTAGTTACATTTTACAGTAATATTTAGTTGGATTTTACCCATTATTTATTTGAAAAATAAATAGCAAACAATCTATGACAGAGATTTAAGAGCAATTTAAACAAAAACTTGCTATACTAATGTCGTTAATATAGTAAATTGTTCGCTACTTAAATCATAAAATAGAGGAAATAAAATGAAAAAGACCATACTTTTCAGTAGTATCGTATTAATTGTTATCTTACTTATCTGTTCGATTATAATAAAATGGCAACCGACGTATTCAATGTTCAGTCCTACTTCTCAAGATTATTTAGATAACATGGTTAAAAGTGAGATGGACGATGGTCATATACCGGGTGTTTCAGTGTTAATGATTAAAGATAATAACGTGTTACTTAATAAAGGCTACGGCTATGCAAACATCGAAAATAAACATAAAGTAACACCTAATACGCGTTTCGAAATTGCTTCGAATTCTAAGGCAATGACAGGCTACGCTATTATGCAACTCGTCAACGAAGGTAAAATTCAATTAAATGATCACATTAGTCAATACATTCCTAATTTTCATATGACTTATAAAGGAAAAAAGGTAGACATCACCATTAACCAGTTAATTGCTCAAACAAGTGGGATTCCAGGAGATATAACTAATAATGATCGTATTACTAAAAAGACTAATGATTTAGAAGGCATTGTGAAAAGTATTAATGGTCGTTCATTAAACCATCGACCAGGAGAACAATTTGAATATTCGAATATGAACTACAATATTTTAGGGTTAATTGTTCAAAACGTATCTCACTCTCCCTATTCAACTTACATGCGTGAACACATTTTCAACCCTTTAAATATGTCGCATATTTCTACTAAAGAGAATAATCATAAAGGTGCGCATGATGCACAAGGTTACGATATTAAACATCGCAAAGCCTACGCGGATCACCCACCATTTAACATTGGTGATAACCCGTCAGCCTATTTGATGGCTAGCACGAATGACTTGCAACCTTGGATAAAATTTCAACTTCATCCACCGAAACATTTGAAAGCGTTAGTAGAAGCGACACACAAACCTAAAGTACAAACACATGATGATGATCATTCCAAATATGCAACTGGTTGGTTTGTTACTCGTCAAAATCAAGAGACACTTATCTATCATCCGGGTACACTTGAGAACTACTCATCTTATATTATTTTAAATCCTAAGAAAGACTATGGCATTGTTATTCTCGCAAATGCTTATTCTGATCACATTCCAACACTTGCGAAACATTTAAATACACAATTAAGCCAGGGCCAACACGTTGACACAATTCAACATGATATTCTTCAGCACCAAATTGTGATTACTGTCATCTCAATTGTTATTTGGATGGCTGTGGTAGTCATTTTAATATGTGTATATCGTCACATCATTCACCACCGCCCAATTCAATTGCGTATCAATCACCGCAATACTCAATATCGCATATGCATACTTTCTGTTATCTTTATATTCGTTTTAGGCTTATTACATGTATTACCTTCATTGTTACTCAATGGTTCTGATTGGCAGTTTATAATGTCTTGGCTACCGATATCAGCTAAAATTTGTTTATTAAGTGTTATCACATTATTAACGAGTCTTTATGCTTTCATACTTTTAAAAATAATAACAGTATCAAAAGCGTCAAAATCATAAAATTGCGATAAACTGCTATGATTAACGAGCGAATATGTTAAGCTAAATGTATTAAAGACTAAGATTATTAAAGACCTCAAGCACATAGGAGATTAGACATGAGAAAAAAATGTTCCTTATTCTTAATGAGTATCGTCATATTATTGGCTGGATGTGACTATTCTCATAAAGAAGATCAACATGGGTTCTTTTATACGATATTTGTTAAGCCAATGGATATGTTACTTCACTTCTTAGGTCGTACATTCCATGAAAATTATGGATTAGCTATTATTATGATTGTGCTTCTCATCCGACTTGTATTAATGCCGTTGATGTTTATCCAAGTAAAGAATATCCACATGATGCGTGGAAAAACGCAAGTCGTTAAACCTGAAATTGAGAAACTACAAGATAAACTTAAGAACGCGGAAACACAAGAAGAACGTACTGCGGCAAATAAGCTATTGATGAAAAAGTACAACGACTATGGTATTAATCCATTCAAAAGCCTTATTGGCACATTACCAATATTAATTCAAATCCCAATCTTATTAGGTTTATACGCATGTATTAAATATCCAACAAGTGGCGGGATTATCGAGCACCCTCACTTTTTATGGTTTAACTTAATGCATACGGATTTAATTATGACCTTTATTGCGGCCTTACTTTATTTCATTCAACCGCTAGTCAATGCCATGCATTATCCAAAGGAAGAACGTCGCACTTATTATGTCATGATGGTGCTATCACCATTATTTATTATATATGCGTCACTACAATCCGCTTCTGCACTAAGTTTATATTGGGCAGTCAGTGCAACATTTTTAATTATTCAAATGCATTTTGCACATAGCCATTATGCAAAAGTGGGTAAAGCAGCAGGTGAACAACTTAAACGACAAATTGAGCAACAACGTCAAAATAAGACTAACGATGATAAGGCTTAAAGTAATAAAAACATTCTATCAATACAACAAGGGAGTGGGACAGAATTCTTTTTAAATTCGTTGTCCCACCCCCGCAAGGGTGACTAGAACTGAGAAAAGCTTGAATTAAGCGCCTTCTCAGTTCAGTCAGCTACTGCGAATTTGCAAAATAGCTTCATTATATTATTTTTGTCCCACTCCCTTCTTTTACTCATCATTTATTTTAATGGGTGCATGCCATCTTTCCACGTATTATAGATTAATGTACCACCTTGTGCTTTAAACTTGTCATTTTTAATACCACGTTCAAATGGTTGTGCTGGTTGGATAGTGACTTTAGGATCAACGCCAACTTCTTTCGCATACCATTCTGCAAATTCTGATCCTTTTACTGGTGCGTCATCTGCCACATTATAAATACCATTATCAAAATTCATCGCCTGAATAGATACTTCAACAGCATCATCTAAATGAATAAATGATGTAACACCATCTGATAATGTTACTTCACCGTTTTTAAATTGGTTATAAATCATACCGTCTTTACCGTACCATGTCCCTGGTCCGTATAACCATCCAAAGCGAAGTACAACATAGTGATCCATACGTGCCGTTTCTTTTTCTAGTCCAACCACACCGTCTACTGTAATTTTTCTATCTCCATCTGAATGATTATCTAGTGGTGTTTCTTCAGTCGCAAGACCTTCACCAGGTTCATACATAAAGCCGATACTTTGTGCCACCACTTTTTTGACATCATACTTCAACGCAGCGTCTGTTAGATTTTTACCACCTTCTACACGTACTTTCGTGTTTGCGGCCATGTCGACATTTTTTAAATCTGTAATTTGATTAATAATAATATCCGGTCGGAAGTCACCCACTGCTGCATCAATGGTATCTGCTTTTAAGATATCGCCAATATACGCTTCGGCACCTAATCCTTCTAATTTCGCTTTCCCCTTCTCAGATGTTGTAAATCCAGCTACTTCATAGCCTTCTTCAATCAAACGTTGTGTTAAACGTGTTCCAATTAATCCTGTGGCACCTGTAATAAATATTTTAGTCATTTTTATACGCACCTTTCTATTTCTCTTTTTTAAAAAATGAATAACTTAATGTTACTACTTACTTGAATCTCTAATCATATCGATTGTATTCATCCATACGATATGACCAAACAGCTCTGAAAGTCGTTCCTCATATGGTAAATCTTTAACCTGTGGCGTCAATGACAATTTAGGCAAAAGATATTCATGAAATGCAATATGAATCGCAATGCCAAATAACGAACCTTTTAAAGCTGTAATAGTTGGGAATCGTTCAGCTAATAAGCCATATGCAAACGCGTTTGCTACAGAGAAGCCATAATGAATCCCCATAACTGTTACTGGAATATCGTTGCCGTTATAATGATATGTTGCGTTCTTTATTGAGTCTGGTAATCCTAGCTGATTCAATAATGTCATTGGTGGCGTTTCTTGCTCACGTTCTGGTGTTCTAGGTGGGACAAGCGCTTCCCAACCAATCTTAACTGCACCACTGAGTAATCCACCTACAATCGTTGTAACGATAATACGTTGCGTTGAACGATTCATTCTAATAACAGCTCCTTCACATTCACTTAATCTTCTTCTACCCGTTTACGACTATTTTATAATCATTCATGTTTCAATAAGGGTTAAGCGTATCACTTTTTATGACAAAGATATAATGATTCGATTTAAAAAAGCGAGGTGGAGCTTAGGATAAAATGCTTTCAATTTGTCGTCCTACGCTCGTAGTCTCGCTTCAAAATATATCCATATTAAAATAACCTCATAACGTCGCCTTAATTGTTGATCTATCCATTATCAAACGTATATAACAGCACATTATTCGGCATGTCGTTGTTGCTCTTTCGCATGGACCATATTGGCTACAAATTGGTTAACTGGGGCATCAATATGATGTTCTTTACCTAGTTGAGCTACCGCGCCATTAATATAATCAATTTCTGTTAGACGATTATTATTAATCAAGTCTTGATACATAGATGGATAATGAGGACCTACTTTCTCATTTAAATCGATAAGATAATGGTAAACTTCATCACCGTTTAAATGCACACCATCTACCGTTGCCACTTGTACAATTTCTTGCGTTATTTTATAAATAAGTTGTTTCGCATAATCACTCTCATTTAAATTAGATAAGCGACACTCTAAAATTGTACAAAGCGCATTCGCAGTTCCATTGACACAAATCTTCTTCCAAATAGATTGTTGTAAATGCTCACTTTTATGTGGGTTAAGACCTGATTGTGATAAGAGGTCATATACCACGTCAACATTAGCTTGACCTTCAGGTACGAGTGCACCGATTTCAACTGGCCCTGCACCCATTAAATGTGTATGTCCTGGAGATTCTAGTCCGGCAGTCCATGTCGTAACACCACGTACGATACGCGCTTCATTCACATATTGCTTAATTAAACGTTCGTGCTTCAAACCATTCATCGTACAAACCATAATCGTCTTGTCATGAATGTGTGCTTTAATGTGCGTCAACATATCTTGCAACTGCATCGCTTTAGTGAATAAAAAGATAACATCAAATTGTGCATCCTGTGGAATAGCATTATGTGGATACATCGTCATTTTAAGATGATGTGCTTCACCATTAATATCTATATGTAACCCATCTTGTTTGACTGCTGTCGCTTGTGGCTCCCATCCATCGATTAATGTTACATCATACCCTTGGCGATATAACATCGCACCAAATCCGCTTCCTAATGCACCAGAACCTGCAATTGCTATTTTCATAAGTCATGACTCCTTTTTCTAATGATGTTTTTAAAATACTACTTTAGTGATTAAGCGTCAATATCATAAACACAATATTCATAATTTTTAGATAATTAACCGTAAATCACATTTTATTTATAAAATGATGGGAGTGGGACAGAATTCTTTTAAATTCGTCGTCCCACCCCCGCAAGGATGACTAGAACTGAGAAAAGCTTGATTTAAGCGTCTTCTCAGTTCAGTCAGCTACTGTGAATTTGCTAAATAGCATTATTATATTATTTATGTCCCAGACTCATCTTAATGAAGTATAAACGCTTTAATATATTGATAAAACGAACTGTCACGATTAATTTGTACTAAGTTTCTTCGGTACTAATATCAAGATAACTATAAATGCAGTTAAGGCAATACCGGCATTAAATAACACACCAGCGGCGCCACCTAATTGTAAATTCATGAATGATGCGCCAAATCCAAAGATAGTACTAGACATCGCAACACCAAACGCGTTACCTAAAGATGATGCCATTTTATATAATCCCGATGCCACCCCTACTTTGTCGTCAGGTGCTTCCGCAACTGCAGTATCTGTAGAAGGTGTCGCATAAGTACCTAAACCAATACCAAATAATAAGTAACCTATAATACTTGAAATAATATAAGCAATATCTGGTAAGAATGTTAATGATAATAATAATAGTCCTAAGAATGAGAAACCACTACCTACTAATAATGGCTTTTTAGCACCTAGTTTTTGTAATAATTTCTCACCGACACGAATCATGATAAGCACGGCTACAAGGTACGTGATTGAGATTAATCCTGCTTGTAATGAACTAAAGCCTAATTGACTTTGATAATACGTATTAACAACAATAAGTGTACCACCAGCAACACCATTTAACATGAAGTTTGATAATGTCGCACCACTATAGCCTTTATTTTTGAAAATATGAAAATCAACAAGTGGATTTTCCGTTTTCAATTCTCTTATGATAAATAGAATACCTGCAACGATAAATACAACGCCAAGTGATAAAATCATTGGTGAGAACAATCCACGATCTGCAGCTTGCGTAACCATTACGTTAACACTTAATAGTGTGATAACTAATAATATTAAACCAGTCACGTCAAATTTAGCTTTAGTTTCGTTTTCACTAGGTTCAACTTTAGTCTCGGGTGTATGTTTAATTAAGAAAAAGGCTAAAATTGAAAGTGCAATTGAAACAATAAAAATCCACTGCCAACCAATGGTTGAGGCCATAAAACCACCAAATAATGAACAAATACCACTACCGCCCCAAGAACCTATAGACCAGTAACTTACAGCGCGTTGTCTTTCTTTTCCTATGTAATATTCATTAATAATCGCAAGTGTTGACGGCATAATTAAAGCACCAGATAAACCTTGTAACGCACGACCTACTAATAGTAACCATGCGACAGGTGCAATGATTAAACACAATGATCCAATAACATTTAATGCTAAGCCAATGTATGTCATTTTCACTCGACCTAATTTGTCTGCAATATCCCCTGCACCTACGATAAATAATCCAGAGAATAATGCTGTTAAACTAATGGCAATATTAATCGTACCCATGTCTGTATTAAATGATGATTGCAACGTTGGTACAACGTTAACTAATGATTGTGCAAATAACCAGAACGTAAGTACACCAATGATAATACCAATTAGTAATTTATTATCTCCCCTAAATTGTTTTGAAGACTCCATCTCGAAAAATTCCTCCTAAATTACCCTAAAACTAATCTACTCAAGTAGATTTACCTCATCGTAAATCATTTCTTTGAGTGTCATATATTTTATGTAGCACTATTTAATAAGTTCCCTATTTCTATAATTTATTAACATGCGTATCCTACCTTACATCATCTGACGTTCGCTTATGAAAGATACAACACTCACTTAAGAAATTAGTTTATATTGAAAACCTTATCATAATTAAGAAGAAATGACTTAATAAAATACTCTAATTTTTTCAATAATTATTTTTCACAACATACTCAAAAGCGCAATAAGCCAATTATTAGATACCTATAAATTATAACTTTTAATTTTAAACTATTAAGTTAAAATTATCCATATTATAATTAAAGAAAGAACAAGTATTTTAACTGAAACTACAATGAATAGGTGCTTACAATGTTTAATTTATTTATATTATTGCTTGAACGTGTAGGGTTAATTATTATTATTGCTTATATATTAATGAATATTAATCACTTTAAAACGATGATGGGCGAACGCGACAAATTACGTTCTCAATGGCAATTGACTATATTATTCGTCCTATTTGCTATCACTTCAAATTTCACTGGCATTGAAATTGAAAATGGACATATTGTATCTAGTAATATTTATTACCACCTTAACGACGATGCTTCTATGGCAAATACGCGTGTATTAACAATTGGGATGTCAGGTTTAATTGGTGGTCCTTTCGTAGCAATTATTGTCGGTATTGTATCAGGGCTATTTCGCCTTTATATCGGTGGTGCAAATGCGTATACCTACCTTATTTCATCTATAATTATCGCACTCATATCGGGATTTTATGGTTACCGTACGATGCGTCGTTATACTTATCCAACTGTCTTAATGGGTGCATTAATTGGCGCATTAAACGAAGCCATTCAAATGGCATGTATTCTGATTTTTGCCAATGATACAACTGCTGCATGGTCGCTTGTTCAATTTATTGCATTACCTATGATTTTGATTAACAGTATTGGGACAGCTATCTTCTTATCCATTATCCTTTCAACATTGAAACAAGAAGAGCAAACACGTGCGATTCAAACCCATGATGTCTTTGAAATAGCCAATAAAACTTTACCTTATTTCAGATCCGGTTTAACGGCACAGTCTGCACGTCCAGTTGCTGAAATTATTTTAAAGTTAATGAATGTATCGGCAGTCGCCATCACAAATAGAAAGGATATTTTAACACATGTTGGTGTCGCCAGTGACCATCACGTTGCTAAAAAGGCCATTATTACCGATTTATCTAAGGAAGTGATTCAAACGGGGCAATTAAAAGAAGCCCATTCCAAAGAAGAAATCGGATGCCATAATCCGAATTGTGCTTTAGAATCTGCGATCGTTATCCCTTTAATGACCAACCAAGAAGTCGTTGGAACATTAAAATTTTATTTCACTAATGAATATGACAACACGACATCAACGAAACAACTGGCACGTGGTTTAGCTGACATCTTTTCAAGTCAATTAGAATTGGGACAAGCGGAAATGCAGAGTAAGCTATTAAAAGATGCTGAAATCAAGTCGCTACAAGCACAAGTTAATCCCCATTTCTTCTTTAATGCGATTAATACGATTTCAGCACTCGTACGTATTGATAGTGAAAAGGCTAGAAAGTTATTATTACAATTGAGTCAATTCTTTAGATCCAATCTACAAGGCGCTCGTAATAACACCATTACATTAGATAAAGAGTTACAACAAGTAGAGGCCTATTTAGCATTAGAACAAGCTCGATTCCCTGATCGCTTTACGATTAAATATCACATTGATGCCGCTTGTCATCATGTGCTCATCCCACCTTTCATTATTCAAATCTTGGTTGAAAATGCGATTAAGCATGCCTTTAAACATCGTCGAAAAGATAACATCATTGATGTGCATGCACACTATGATGACGACGTATTAACATTAATGGTTCGTGATAATGGAAATGGAATTGAGGATCATAAGTTACCATTAATCGGACAAATGAGTGTTGACTCAGAGACAGGAACAGGGAGTGCCTTAGAAAATTTAAACAGACGTTTAATTGGATTGTACGGTACAACATCAGGATTACAGTTTGATTCAACCGAACTAGGAACGACGGTAAGTTGCCATATACCAACACATGTTATAAAGGAGGATATTTAAGTGAAGACGTTAATTGTTGATGATGAACCATTAGCTCGCAATGAGCTTCATTATTTACTCAATGAAATCTCAGGATTTAACGCTATTGATGAGGCAGAAAATATTGAAGAAACATTAGAAAAACTTTTATCTGAAACCTATGATTTAGTCTTTTTAGATATTAATCTTATGGATGAAAGTGGTATTGATTTAGCACAAAAAATCAAAAAAATGAAACAACCCCCACACATTATTTTCGCAACAGCACATGACACATTCGCAGTTAAAGCCTTTGAACTCGATGCAATAGATTATATCCTTAAACCGTTTGAACTCAAGCGTATCGAACAAGCAGTAAATAAAGTTAAGCAGGCGACGTCCAATAAGCAAGGATTTAGTCAAACAACGATTGAATCTCCAACGCCATCGTTGCAAACGGATGACAGTCATCATGGTGATCAGACGGTATTACCCATCGAAATGAACGAACGCATCTACGTGATTCGAATCGATGACATCACAGCCGTTTCTGTCAACAATGGTATCACAACCATTAATACAACACAGCGCACATATCAAACAACTGAACCACTAAATTACTATGAAAAGAAATTACCAAGTCATCTATTTATTAAAATTCATCGTGCCACTATCATTAATAAAATGCATATTGATAGCGTTGAGCATTGGTTCAATTATACTTATCAAGTCACTATGTCATCAGGCGATAAATTTCAAGTCAGTCGTTCATTTATGAAGACCTTTAAACATGAAATTGGACTTGCCTAATATAAATTTAAAATATTCATTATTAAACATATTCATAGCATTAGTATTTAATCTGATGAAGTCAAGATGACGTTCTAGGTCTTACTTCATCCATGGTTAAATACTTTTTTATTGTTTGAATCACATACATTTATCGTTGATGCATTCTTTTGATTTTCAAGTTGAATATGATGCAACTCACATACGAATTTTTGCAAGTCACTGCCAAAAGACACAAAAGTAAACGTTTTCATAATATCCTTTTTGTAAGGGAAAGAGAAAGGGAGCGTTAAAATATGGCAAATGAACAATCACAAAGTAATGCACGCAAAAGTAATCATAAGTTGACGAAAACGTATAATTTCTTTCAGCAAGCATTAACCATTGCTATCGTATTATTTATTTCGAAAATCATTGAAAGTTTCATACCATTTCCAATGCCAGCATCAGTTATAGGACTTGTTTTACTATTCATCCTATTATGCACTGGTATTGTTAAACTAGGCCAAGTTGAAGATGTGGGTACAGCATTAACGAATAGCATTAGCTTCCTATTCGTGCCGGCTGGAATTTCTGTTATCAATTCTTTACCAATACTAAGCCAACATCCAATTTTAATATTATTATTAATCATTATTTCAACATTATTATTACTAATATGTATCGGATTTGTTTCACAATTATTCGTAACAAAAACATTATTCCCATCTAAAGAACAAAACGAACAAACTAAACTTGGGGAGGGTAACTAATGGTAGAGCATTTAGGTATAACAACACCTTATTTTGGTATCTTAGTTTCATTAATACCATTTGTTATTGCACAATATTTTTATAAAAAAACGAATGGTTTCTTCTTATTAGCACCGCTATTCGTAGCTATGGTTGCGGGAATTGTATTCTTAAAAGTAACAGGCATTAGCTATGAACATTATAAAATTGGTGGGGATATTATTAACTTCTTCTTAGAACCAGCAACCATTAGTTTTGCTATCCCTTTATATAAAAAACGTGATGTCCTCAAAAAATATTGGTTACAAATTTTTGGTGGGATCGCAATTGGTACGTTAATCGCATTAATTTTAATATACTTAGTAGCTACTGTATTCCGTTTAGGAGATCAAATCAGTGCTTCAATGTTACCTCAGGCTGCTACAACAGCCATTGCCCTTCCAGTATCTGAAGGTATTGGTGGTGTCAAAGAGCTAACATCATTAGCAGTCATCCTTAATGCCGTTGTCATTTCTGCATTAGGTACTAAAATTGTTAAGTGGTTTAAAATATCAAATCCAATCGCACGTGGCTTAGCACTTGGTACAAGTGGTCACACATTGGGTGTAGCTGCAGCTAAAGAACTTGGTGAAACTGAAGAATCTATGGGCAGTATTGCCGTAGTTATCGTTGGTGTCATTATCGTTGTCATCGTTCCACCATTAGCGTCAATCTTATTCTAGATATAAAGAAAGCCTGGGACAAAAATCGATGTCTCAGGCTTTCTTTATATATTGGCAGTAGTTGACTGAATTAAAAATGCACTTTTAACAAGCTTTTTTAATTCTAGTCAACCTTGCCGGGGTGGTACAACGAAATAAATTTTGAAAAATTTTATTTCTGTTCCACTCCCTTTTCTGTTTATTCCAAACTGCTATGGCCAAATCGTTCATTTCGTGTTCACACACTTACGTCAATACTTCTAATGATTGAAATCAAAGTATTACTGTATGTGGTTAGCATCATTAATTGATACTTTGTACTTGATTCTCGCGTTTTTTATTTTTATTCGTTGGATCAAGTTTCTTTTCTAAGAAACGTAATCCTAAATCGATAATAATCGCGATGAATGCTATTGGAATGGCGCCTGCAAGGATATATACAGTACCGTCAGTAGAGTTCGTACCACGTATGATGATATCTCCTAATGTTGATGCCCCAATAAATGAGCCAATGGCCACAATACCTATCGCTACAACTAGCGCAATACGAATACCGCCGATAATAACGGATAAGGACAATGGCAACTCAATCATGCGCATAACCTGATTTTTAGTCATACCCATGCCTTTACCTGCATCTTTAATATTGTAGTCCACTTCAGTGATACCTGTGTACGTATTCTTAATAATCGGAAGTAACGCATATAAGAATACTGCAAACACTACAGTGTTAGGTCCTAATCCAAGCGCCAACATGAGTATTGCTAACATTGCAATTGCTGGTACGGTTTGAATAATATTCGCAATAGTAATGATAGGCCATGACAATTTCGTATATCTTGAAATTAAAATCCCTATCGGAATACCAATAATACAAGCAAATAAAACACCATAAATAGACATTAATAAATGCTTGAAAAAGAGTTCCATGAGATAGCCAAAGTTCAAGGTATAGTATTCATAAAGCGAGCTTAACAAGTTACCTTTCATTATTTTTGACCACCTTTCTTACTATCATCTTCAAAATAGTTATGTTTTTTCACATATTCTTCTGCAATAACGGCTGGTTCTTTCCCTTTGCCATCCGCTTCATAATTTAGTTTTTGCATTTCTTTCGTACTAATTTGTCCCTGTAATTTTTTCAATGCTTCATCAATTTCAGGATGATCTTTAATTAATTTTTCAGTTGCCAATGGACTTCCATCATAAGGTGGGAAGAATTTACGATCGTCTTTTAAAATTTTTAAATCATACGCCGCAATACGTCCATCTGTTGAATAACCAACTGCCACGTCTAATTTTTTATTTTTTAATGCATCGTACACTAAACCAATTTGCATTGGACGCGCACTCGCAAATTTGAATCCATATTCTTTTTGGAAAGCTGGGTAGCCATCACCTGCACGGTTCATCCATTGTGTATCCATACCTAGACGTAAGTCATCTTTATATTTTTCTAAGTCAGATACTTTTTCTAAATTGTATTTCTCAGCAACGTCTTTGGTCACCATAAATGCATACGTATTTTCAAATCCAAATGAGTCATAATATTTTTGATTGTATTTTTCTTTAAATAATCTTTGTGACTCTGACATTGCTTTTTTCGTATCTTTGGTTGGTGGTGCATCCAGTACACTTGTTAATTCAGTCCCTGTATATCGAACTGAAGACATATTCACATCTCCGCGTTGTAACGCATTATGTTGAATAATACTTGATCCTAAATTACCAACAATTGTAGGTTTAATTTTGCCGTTTGTATAATGTTCTATCATTAACTTTTCAATGTTTGCCATAATTTTCGTTTCACTTGTTTCTGTGGCAGTAATTTTCACACTATCTTTCCCGTCACCATCGCCTAATCCTGGTAAGCTACATCCAGATAATACGATGAGAGACATTGCAAGAAGTATGAAAGTCAATTTAAGCTTTTTCATAATTTTAAAATCCTCCCTTTGTATTTATCTAGATACTTTTAACCCTTTAGGCACGGCCCACTTTTCAATTAAAGAAAGTATGAAATCTACAAGTAATGCGAGACATGTTACTAGAATAGCAGCACTTATAATCATTGGCGGTTGATATAAATTCAAGCCGTTAAAGACTAAATCACCTAGTCCACCTGCACCAACATAACTTGCTAATGTTGCCCAACTAATAACGTAAACACTAGATAAACGTATCCCACTAATGATAAGTGGTAAGGCTAAAGGTAATTCAACATCTTTCATTAACTGTATCTTCGTCATACCCATACTTGTTCCAGCTTGTATGATATTCTTATCAATATTTTGTACACCTAGAACAGTGTTATTTAAAATGGGTAATAATACATAAATGAATAATGCGACAATCGCTGGCGTCTTACCTACACCAAAGATTGGAATCATAATGGCTAATACGGCTAACGTCGGTATCGTTTGAAGCACACCCGCAATCGTTAACACTACATTTGCAGTACGCTTAGTCTTAGATAATAGAATGCCTAGTGGTACCGCAACTACAATCGCAATTAACAGGGCGATGATAGATATGTAGAAGTGTTCAATCGTTTTTGATACGAGTTGGCTTCCATATTCTTGGAAAAATTGGCGCATTAGCGATCAACTCCTGATTGGTCAGAATCCTTCACATCATGTGTGTCTAATCTGACTGTGACATCTTGCTGTTTAGACGTCGCGTCATGAGGTCTTTCTTGAGCTTGTTCTTTTTTATTGATATGACCTAACTCATTTTCACGTTGAACGGCATTCATATGTGTATCAGATAAAATCATCTCATCATCTTGTTCACCCCAAATAGAGTCATAAACAATGTCAACGAGATTTGCACGTGTAATCAGACCAATGAGTGCATTATCATTATCTACAACCGGTACGTTTCTTACATTTCGTTTAAGTATCGTACGTACAGAGTCTTGTAATTTAGAATCAATATGTACTTTATAAACATCACGCTGCATCGTATCGATTAATTCTTTACGTTGGCGTAAGCCTTGATTAATATCTTCAATATCTAAAAATCCGAGTAAATGTTGATGGTTATTTACAACAAAAATCGTATCTACACGTCTCTGTCTCATAATATTGACCGCATCATTCAATGTGTCATTTGCGTTAACAGTGACTGGTTTAATCATTGCATCTTCAACAGTTCTCATATTTGGACGATCTTGAATTAATCTATTTTGACCAATAAATTCTTTTACGAAATCATTCGCTGGATTTCTTAGAATATTATCTGGTGTATCATACTGCACAACTTTCCCCTTAGACATAATACAAATTCGGTCTGCAAGTTTAATTGCTTCGTCCATATCATGTGTAACGAAGATAAATGTTTTGCCTAACTTTTTCTGAAGGTCTTTAACTAAATCTTGTAACGTATCTCTCGTAATCGGATCTAATGCACCAAAAGGCTCGTCCATTAAAATAATATCTTGTTCAGCGGCTAATGCACGCACAACACCAATACGTTGTTGTTGACCACCTGATAACTCAGATGGATAGCGATCTAAATAATCTTCAGGTAAATCTACAAGTTTAATTAACTCTTTCGCTTTAGCATCTTTCTTTTCTTTAGACCATTTAAGCAACTTTGGTACTAACACGATGTTTTCTCGTATAGTCATATGTGGCATCAATCCAATTTGTTGAATTACATACCCAATGCTACGGCGTAATTCAACTGGATTCATATTTCGAACATTCTTGCCATTCATTTCAATTGTCCCATCAGTAGCTTCAATCATTCTATTGATCATTCGTAAAGCAGTCGTTTTCCCACTACCACTTGTCCCAATAAACGCAATAAATTCACCTGATTCAATATCTAATGAAATATTATCTACAGCTTTTTTATTGCCAGCATAAATCTTTGTTAAGTTCTTAATACTTAGCGTCATTAGATTGCTCCTCCCTATTGTTGCAAGATAAAAAAGCTCAAAATACAAAAGGCCAGTAGTCCCATTGTTAAACAAATACGTAATAAGTTAAACAAGAGCCACACGGCCTTTGCTTCATAAAATTTTATTAAATTCAATTGGAATATCATTCGAGCGTTTTCCATCTTTAATTTTTATATACCCTATATAATTTTTTGAAACATTTTTTATATAAAATGATTAAAAATGTTCACAATTGCAATTTTTTAAGTTTTATTCCAGCATGATTGTGATAAAAAATATTTAAAAATAAAGTTGCCTACAATAAAATTCATCAAATTGTCATATTTATTCAAATAAATCATTTAAAGCTGGATTCAAAATTGCATTCTAATATCAATAGTATTAGTCTATAGGTGTAATAAGTATTTATTGAAGGGATGTTGTAATAATGAAAGCAGCAGTATGGTATGGTCAAAAAGATGTTCGCGTGGAAGATCGTGAACCTAAGCAATTAAAAGACAACGAAGTAAAAGTAAAAGTATCATGGGCCGGCATTTGCGGAACTGATTTACATGAATACTTAGAAGGACCAGTCTTCATCTCTACAGATAAACCTGATCCACTACTTGGACAAAAAGCACCTGTTACTTTAGGACATGAATTCTCAGGCGTTGTTGAAGAAGTTGGTAAAGACGTTACAAAATATAAAAAAGGCGATCGCGTCGTTGTTAACCCAACTGTATCTAAACATGAGAAAGATGAAAGCGTTGATTTATATGATGGCTATTCATTTATCGGTTTAGGTTCTGACGGTGGCTTTGCTGAATTTACAAATGCACCAGAAGAGAATGTCTATGCATTACCTGAAAGCGTATCAGATAAAGAAGGTGCATTAGTTGAACCAACAGCCGTTGCGGTTCAAGCAGTTAAAGAAGGTAAATTATTATTTGGAGATACAGTTGCAGTATTTGGTGCTGGCCCAATTGGTTTATTAACAATTGTTGCGGCTAAAGCAGCTGGAGCAAGTAAAATCTTTGTATTTGATTTATCTGAAGAACGCCTAGCTAAAGCGAAAGAAGTCGGTGCGACTCACGTAGTCAATTCTGGTAACACAAATCCTGTAGACTTTATTAATGAACATACTGACAACGGTGTAGATGTAACATTTGAAGTTGCTGGTGTTGGTGTAACATTATCTCAATCAATTCAAGTAACACGTCCAAGAGGTACTGTTGTTATCGTATCTATCTTTGCACATGCAGTTGATTTCGACCCAATGTTATTAACTAACTCAGGTGTTCAATTGACATCTACAATTGCTTACTCACCTACTACATTCCAACAAACAATTGATTTAATTGCGAACGGAAGCTTAGACGTTAAGAGCGTCGTAACAGATGAAATCGAATTAGAACATATTGTTCAATCTGGATTCGAACAATTAGTAAATGATAAATCACAAGCTAAAATTTTAGTTAAATTAAATGGCTAATTGAAGAGAAATCGGGACAAAAGTGTTTAGGATTTGAGCAGAACCGAACGACGAGTAAAATTTTTTCAAATTTTGTCGAATCGTGAGTGGCTCTGCCGATAATCCTACTTTTAAGACGTCGTTTGACGGTCGTCTTAAAACACATTATGTCCCGATCTTTTTTTATTCTCTTTTTATTTATCGTACATGCCTTTACCTTCAAGAATATGGTCGATATACTTTTCAACTCTATTTTGTCTTGTTTGGCTACGTTTCGCTTGTGAAATGTGATACATGTACTGGTGTTGTCTGCCAGGCGTTAATTGATAAAATGCCTTTTCTAATTTTGGATCATCATTAAATGCTTGTTGTAATTCTTCAGGCATGTCATAGTCTTCTGTCTTCTTCATTTCAACTTTCTTGCCCGCTTTTTCTGTTTTAATGGCTTCATCAATATAATATAAAATTTCGTCTCGACGCAGTTTAATCTCATCTAATGTTTCAAAACGTAATTGTCTTGCTGCTTGAACACGCTCTGTTTGCTGAATTAACGATTTATATTTATCTTCTAAAATTGCACCTTTATGAAACAATAAGGCTACATAATGCTTAAAACCATGGATCGTAATAACATTTTTATCATTAATTGTATAAGTCGGATGCATCCATTTATATGTTTCTTCTAATTCTGACTCATTAAAGATTAAATTTCTTAAATATTGATAAGCTTCTTGCCACTGACTCTCCTTTTCAAGAAAAGCTAACACCTGTTTATCGGATTGTTTCTTTGACACCTTAGTCACCCCATATCGTTAGTTTGATAACAATACAATCATTATATTATTTAAGTCAACCAATAACTATTTATAACACAATCATTTGTAAATTTACAAAATCATAAATTGACTAATGAAATGATAAGCGTATAATTATAACGTATCATTTTTGATGAATATTAAAATAACATAAAGGAGTATTTATGGGACAAAATAATAACGAAGGTAAAATCAATCTGGTCCAACTTGTTTTGTTAGGATTAGGAAGTTTAATTGGTTCAGGCTGGTTATTTGGTGCATGGGAAGCTTCTTCTGCAGCTGGTCCTGCAGCCATATTATCTTGGATTATCGGGTTTATCGTTATAGGAACGATTTCTTATAACTATATCGAAATAGGAACAATGTTCCCTCAATCTGGTGGTATGAGTAACTATGCTCAATATTCACACGGTTCATTGCTAGGCTTTATTGCCGCTTGGGCAAACTGGGTATCATTAGTTACAATCATTCCTATTGAAGCTGTGTCTGCTGTTCAATATATCAGTTCATGGCCATGGGATTGGGCGAAACCAACTTCTGCATTAATGCATAATGGCTCAATTAGTACAACAGGTTTATTCGCTGTGTACGTCATTATCATTATTTTTTCATTATTAAACTATTGGTCTGTTAAATTATTAACATCATTCACAAGTTTAATTTCGTTCTTCAAATTAGGTGTACCGTTATTAACAATTATTATGTTAATGCTTTCAGGTTTCGACACAAGCAATTACGGTTCTTCTATAGGCGAATTTATGCCGTATGGTAGTGCACCTATCTTTGCGGCAACAACAACATCAGGGATTATCTTCTCATTTAATGCATTCCAAACCATCATTAATATGGGATCAGAAATTAAGAACCCTGAAAAGAATATTGCACGTGGTATTGCCATTTCTTTAACATTAAGTGCCATTTTGTACATCATACTACAAAGCACATTTATTACATCAATGCCACAATCAATGATTAGCGAACACGGTTGGAGTGGTATTAACTTCAATTCACCATTCGCAGATATGGCAATCCTATTAGGCATTAACTGGTTAGCTATCTTGCTATACATCGAAGCGGTTGTGTCACCATTCGGAACTGGCGTATCATTCGTTGCGATTACTGGTCGTGTATTAAACGCGATGGAACGTAATGGTCATATTCCTAAATTCTTAGGTAAAATTAACACAACGTATAATATTCCACGACTAGCTATCGTATTTAATGCCATCATCAGTATGGTCATGGTTACATTATTCCGTGATTGGGGCGTACTTGCTGCCGTTATTTCAACAGCAACATTAGTCGCTTACTTAACAGGTCCAACAACCGTCATGTCATTACGTGAAATGGGACCTAAATTGCATCGTCCATTCCGAGGCGCTATGTTAAAAGTGATGGCACCATTATCCTTTGTACTTGCGTCATTAGCAATTTATTGGGCAATGTGGCCAACAACTGCCGAAGTTATTTTCATCATTATTTTAGGATTACCAATTTATTTCTTCTATGAATATAAAATGAATTGGAAAAACACTAAAAAGCAAATCGGCGGTAGTATGTGGATTATCGTATACTTAATCCTATTGGCTTGTATGTCATTTATCGGTAGTAAAGAGTTTAAAGGTATGAACTTTATTCATTATCCTTATGATTTCTTAGTTATTATCGTGTTAGCACTTGTCTTTTATAGAATTGGTATTACAAGCCACTTCAAGAGTGTTTATTATAAACGCGCTAAGAAAATCAATAAACAAATGAAAGAAGATACAATGGAAGCTGAACAACAAGAAGCTGATAGAAAAGAAGCTGAACAACAGAATAATTAATCTGACCATCCTAAGTATGCCTGTGCGCATACTTAGGTTTTTTTAATAGGATATAGCACAAATTATAATTTCATTGTCCCAATCTATTTTTACATTCATACGTCATGGTATAGTTAAATTAATTCGTAAGTGTAGGTGATGATTTAGTGGTAACGATTAATACAATAACTGGTTCCTTTCAAGGGGTAACACATCATAATATAGAACAATTTCTAGGTATACCTTAGGCACAGCCGCCGATTGGTAATCGCCGTTTCAAACATGCTAGCCCACGATATAGCTATGATACGTTAGTTGATGCAACGCGCTTTAGAGCCATCCCACCACAACCGTACAATAAGTTAGAAACATTCTTTTCATCTAAACAACATACGTTCAAACAGGATGAAGATTGTTTATATTTAAATATTTGGCGTCAATCGTCTGGTAAATCTAAGAAGCCTGTTATCATTTATTTTTATGGTGGTGGCTTTGTGAATGGTCATGGTTCGGCCGAATTATATACACCAGAACATATTGTTGCCCAACATGATGTCATTGTAATTACATTTAACTATCGATTAGGTGCCTTAGGCTTTCTAGATTGGTCTTATTTTAATGCGCAGTATGATAAAAATAACGGCCTATCTGATCAAATTGCGTTATTAAAATGGGTTGCACACTTTATTGAATACTTTGATGGCGATCCTAACAATGTCACATTATGCGGACAATCCGCAGGCAGTATGAGTATTCAAGCTTTAATGCAGCAACCACAACTGGACCACTATTACCACCAAGTCATGTTATTAAGTGGCGTATTACAGCTAGATTCCGTAGAAACAGGTGTGCACAAAGCTAAACACTTCGATGCCTTAATCCAACAGCACTTCTCCGGAAAAAGTATACACGATTTAGACACGCAAGCATTGCTACAGTTAATGGCATATGATGAACAAGCACGTGGCAAATCCAAAGGCTTAGAATTAATATATCAACCGATTAACGAGACAACGATGTGCCGTCCACTTACTCACTTTAATAAACCTGTTGTGTTAGGCTATACAAAGGATGAAGGTGATTGTTATATCCGTAATGAATCACGTAAACTTGAGCCACAGCGTTTTGTTAATGTGATGAAATTGAATCATATCAACGTTGATTTTAATCATGTTCAAACGGGTCAACAACAAGCTGAAGTTGTGACAGCGTTATATTTTATAAGACCGACACTTAACTTGTTACACCAAATGCGTGAGAATCCGCGTCGTTGGCTAATACGATTTGATTGGGCTCGACCTGAATATGTTGATTTCGCAAGTGCCTATCATATTTTAGACGTCGTCTTTTGGTTTGGTAAGATGGCTATACTTAAGGCGCATAACATCAAATTGCACACTTCTGATATTGAATTAAGCAAACGTATGATAAATGACATCGTTCATTATGCCACAACAGGTACCATGCCCTACGCACCCTATTCAATTGATCACACAGAACCACACATATACAATAATTAAAAAAATAGGGAGAGGACAGAATTTGTTAAAATTCTGTCCTCTCCCAGCTTGTATTAAGCGCCTTCTTAGTTCAGTCAGCTACTGCGAATTTGCAAAATAGCTTCATTATATTACTTTTGTTCGAGCCTCTCCCAGCTTGCTTAAAGTGTCTTCTCAGTTCAGTCAGCTACTGTGAATTCACAAAATAGCATTATCTTATTATTTATGTCTCAGCCTCTTCTATATTCAATCATAAGATACACTTAGTTTTTAGCATAATGTACATTTTTCAATGTAAGCACGATGATAAGTCCTAGTAAGCCAATAAAGGCACTAACAAATGTGACCGCTTCTACATTCGTATTTGATACAACAAGGCCACCGATAATACCACCTATACCAATACCTGCATTCAGACAAGACATATTCCAACTCATCACTTGACTTGTGTCACCTTCAACATGTTCGATGATACCACTTTGTATTGCTGGATTAGTACTCCATTGTACGATATTCCAAATAAAGAGCGCTACGAGTAATAACACCGTTGTTGACAATACTAAATTAATTGCAAGCATAACTACAATAAACACAGTAAACGCAATGATTAACCAACGTTTACTTGTTAATTTATCAGCGAGTACACCACCCATTGATGTACCAACAACGCCAGCAACACCATTAACGAGTAGCGCTAATGATACATAGCCCATGGTATGACCATTTTCCAAAATAAGTGGATTGATAAATACAAATGTCACTGAATTGGCAATTAAAATAAGTAATGTAATCGCAAGAAACTTAACGATTTCAATTGGTCGAACAATATGAGATGTGACTTGATTATCTTCAGAAACGTTATTATACATTCGATTGGCTTGATTAAGTTCTGTAGTTGTAGGAAGATATTTCAACATTAATAAGCCGGCAATAAGACTGATAACAATAATAAATACGAACGTAAAACGCCAGCCAACCCAGTCACCAATCATCGTACCAATTGGCACACCAAAGACATTGGCCCCACTAAATCCAGTATAAACTACGCCAATCATCTTACCTCTATTCTTAGGTATTGTCAGCATAGCCGTTAATGCTAAGACTTTAACGATAATTAAGGATGCTGCAGCTGAAGATAATATTCGTCCAACGACTAGAATCGTAAAGTTAGGTGCAATGGCGATAATACCATTCCCTACGACAAAGGCCACTAAAGTCCATAAAAGAACGGGACGTGCAGGAAATCGATTCGTTAATTTAACCAGTATAGGTCCACATATGGCGAAGGTTAATGCGTAAAGTGTAACCAGTTGCCCGATAATCGCTTCTGAAACACCTAGGTCATCGCTCATTAAATTCATAATTCCAGCGACCATCATTTCAACCATGCCCACAATAAACACACTAATGATAAATGTCGCTATACGCATGACAGACATATTTCTTTCTCCTTTCATGTCATTATTTCTACATAAAAAAACAGTTACGCACTGTTCTTCAAATTTCGTAACTGTTCCATTATATAATATTCAATTATATTTTTCTTCCCCTATGTTTTAAAAGGTTTGTTCATTATTGTTGTATCGATGTTCGATAAGTTCTTGTAGAAAGGCACAAATGGCAAGTAATGCGAGCGCACCATAAATGACGTAATGATTATGTAGTACACCATCAATACCAAAATTCATATTAAAATATGATTCAACTAAGCTTGTTAAAACTCTGAGTATATTAAATAAAACAAGGATAAGTATGATAAACCCAAGCACATTGGAAATGACTTTCATTTCATTTGCTCCTTTGCTTATTGATTTACTTATATACTAAAATTTTTAAATTAAATGCTACTTAGTTTAATCTTAATTTTTCCTTAAATCATCATTATCAGAATAGTTAAATGTTAAAAAGTTGTATAAGATAGACAATGAGGTGGTATTCATGAACGACGACGTTCTCATTATTGAAGATGATAAAGATATTAATGCGTTAATGACATTATCTTTAAGTACGAAAGGGATACAACGTATCAAGTCTGTCGATAATATTGAAGATGCAAAATATGAACTATTGAATTTCAGCTTTCAGGTTATATTATTGGATTTAAACTTAAGATCTGAAGACGGTTATCAATTACTTAAATATATTGATTTAAAGGATACTGCCGTTATCGTGGTGACTGCGAAGGCAACAAATATCGATGTATATAAAGGATTTGAACATGGGGCTGTCGATTATATTAAAAAGCCATTTGATCCGATGGAGTTGTACTACAGAGTTTCTTTACATTTAAATGATACAGATCAATCGACGTACCATTATAAAGATTTAGCCATCAACTTCAACAGTATGGAAGTATTTGTTAATGACAAACCGATCAACCTGACAAATCGTGAATATAATTTATTAACTTATCTTATTAACAATAAAAACCAAGTACTGACTAAAGATCAACTCTATGCTAAAGTCTGGGGATATGATACCGGCGTGGATGATAATACTTTAATGGTCCATATTAGAACATTACGGAAGAAGATTGAAGCCACGCCGAATGCACCTAAAATGATTAAAACTGTACGTAGTAAAGGTTACATGTTTAAGGAAGATCGCGATGATCAATAAATTCACATTAAAATTTCTTAAGTATATGACGATATTTGTCCTTCTAAACTTTACTATTACATGTATCTTAGTGATCATACTATTTTTTAAAGTATTGCCTAATATTTACTGGGATATTAATGAAATTGAACCTACATACTTAGAGACGTATGGCATCACTCAAGCACCCAATGATAATCTAAAATCACTTGCCGAAAAGCGTCATGTTGACTTATATTTTGTTCGAAAAAATGGCGACATTCTCTATCCTAAATCAAAGCGTCATACAAACATAAAATCAACACTGTTAAAAAATATCAATAATGCGAATTCAGTTATATCAAAAGAAGGAACCTATCTTGTTTATATTTATAAAGATAAAATTGAACAACCTAAAATAACAAATGGTCATGAAATCAAGACGTCACAACTGCTTGATAGTATCGCTACACTTGATTTCAATCGTTACAACTATTCGGTTTCAAACAATGAACTTCATTTTGTAAGAAATCCAGGACAAAGAACGATATTGTGGAATGATAATTTTGGCGAAGCATTCAATGATAGTAAAAACACATATATTTTACTGTTCATCTCATTTATCATCGTTAACATCATCTTAATTGCTTTAACGGCAATGTTAATTTCGAAGCGACTCACAAGACCGTTATCTTTTTATATTGACTGGATTGGTAATTTATCGTTAGGTAAACTGCATCAGCCTACGTCGAAGCGAAAGCGATTTAAGAATCGTCGTACATATCCTGAATTGGATGCTTCTTTGTCACAATTAAATGAACAAATGTTGTCTGATAAGTTTTATCATAACCAAATATCATATTACAAATCAAAATGGATTAGCCAAATTTCTCATGATTTGAAATCGCCACTAACAACTATTTATGGTTATTCTAAGCTCATCCAGGCCGATAAACAGACGCAATCTTATGTTCAACTTATTTCGGAGAAAGCAACATTTATGAGTGATTTGATTGATAGTTTGAACCAAACGTTTGATATGGAAACGAACCAGACAAAACAAGATAAAGAAGATTTTCCGATTCAATCCACGGTCAATCGAATCACACACATTATCGGTTACGATTCTATAACATGTCACTTTTATTTAGAAGATAACGCCACATTTTACGGTAATAAATTGTATTTCGAGCGGCTATTAATTAATTTAATCAACAATAGTATTGATCATAATGAAATCAATCCTAACATTCATATGACTTTTTCTAAAATTGAAAATAAGTTAATGATTGATTACGTTGACGATGGTCAAGGCATACCACATTCAAATATAGATACATTATTTAATCAGTCGTATACATCGAAAGCGCATAAAGCACAACACGGTATTGGTTTATCGATTATTAAAGATGCTGTGAATTATCATCATGGCGCAATCACACTATTACCATCTAAACAAGGCGTTCATTTCCATATATTATTGGTGGATGACTCTTAAATATTATCTAAAAAAGTAAGGGCGTGGGACAACGAATTGAAATAAAATTCTGTCCTACGTCCTTACTTCTCATTTCGTCTATTCTTCATCATCAGGTGCATTGAGTGCGCTATTGCGTGCAACGAGTTGATGACGAACGTTAAAGAATTGATTATAGCTTAAATAAGTTGCAATTAGGGCTGACATGATTGTCGCTGTTGTGTGAATAAACACGACAAGTAATTGGAATTTAATCGCTTGTAATGGTGGTACGCCACCAATAATTAAACCTGTCATCATACCTGGTATCGAAACGAGACCATATGTTTTAACCGAGTCTATTGTAGGTACGATTGCAAGACGTATACTCTCTCTAATCGATGCTTTAGATGCCAATTTAGGTGTCGCTGCTAATGTAAGTTTAGATTCAATGTCGGTAATATCTTTCACAAAGGCACGGTCTAAGTTTTGATACGCTAAATTAATCGCAATTAATCCATTATTCGCTAACATGCCTCCAATTGGAATGACTTCGTTGGCTTTAAAATCGATAGCCCCTGCCAACACAGTAGCCGTTAAAGGTAACGCTGTTCCAATAAAAATGGCGATAAACGAAATCCAAAAGACATGATGCATTACTGGCGAAGCACGATTAATCGTATTCCATGACGCATTAATAATAATCACTAATACCGCTAACATTAATATCCACGCTTGATCAATTTTGAAAATATAATGCAAGATAAATCCTAATATAATCAACTGTACAACTGCGCGTATGGAAGCTACAACTAAATCTTTAATAATATGTAATCCTTCTTTATATGAAATAAAGATGGGAATTAATAATAATAAAGCAGTTAAACAAAGCGCTGTATTACTCATTCTGATTTAAAGCCTCCTCTTTCGTGATTTCACCATCGCTAATTGTAATTCGTCTATGGAAATGTCTCATACTTTGATCATCACTATGTGTAATCCATAACACGGATACACCTTCTTTTACCATGTCGAAAATCATATTTTCAATGGTCTGCTTATTTTGTGTATCAAGCGCACTTGTAGATTCATCTAATAATAATATGTCTGGACGGTATATGAGTTGACGGGCAATCGTAATCCTCTGACGCTCGCCGCCTGAAAGATGTTCAATTTTAGAATTCAAATCATATTGACCTAAGTTCACTTTCTTTAGTAAATCCATTGCTTTGTCTTTATCAAAGCGGTCATCTCGCGCTAACGCTGGAAATGACATGTTATCACCAATGGTTTCGCCAAAGAGCTGACTCTGTTGCATTAAATAACTGATCTTCATTCGTAATGTTTCAGGAGGATAATCGTTAAATGGCTTCCCTTTTAAATAGAGTTCCCCATCCGTCGGGCTAATTAAATTATTGATTTGCTTTAAAAATGTGCTCTTACCACTACCAGAGGGACCAATAATGGCAACTGCTTCTCCCTCAGCTAATTGAAAGTTAATATTTTTAAGTATCATACGTCTATCCGCTTTATATGATAAATGTTTGACATCTAATAACATCCTTTTACCAACCTCCTCATAATAAACACTGTTATGATTAAAAATAAATTAAAATCAGTCTGGGACATAAATAATATAAACATGCTAATTAGCAAATTCGCAGTAGCTGACTGAACTGAGAAGGCGCTTAAATCAAGCTTTTCTCAGTTCTAGTCATCCTTGCGAAGGTGGGCGGGGCCCCAACAAAGAGAATTTCACTAAGAAATTCTACAAGCAAAGCAAGTTGGGAGTCGGGGCCCCAGCAGAGAGAATTTCATTAAGAAATTCCAAAAGCAAAGCAAGCTGGGAGTGGACGACGAATTCAAAAGAATTCTGTCCCACGCCCATGAGCATTATTTATATCTATAATAACAAAAAAAGAAGTAAGATAAGTGTCTTCAAGTTGACATTTCTTGAAACACTGTATCTTACTTCTAATTTAATGCATCACTTACCAAATCAGCGGAATGATGATAGTAACATACGATATTAAGTTATTAATCATATGTAACGTAATCGTCGTTGCTAGATTCCGTCCACTGTAGTGATACGCGATCACAAATCCAATTGCCATAATAAGATATGGACCAATTTCAAATGGAGATGATGCACTTAACACATGTAAACTAGCAAATAACACGACTGAAACAACGTACATTGCGCCGTATGTTAATTTCTTACCAAGTTCATGAATAATTAAATGTCTAAAGAGCAATTCTTCAACAATTGGCGTTACGATAACAATATCTAGGAACAATACGGGCCAAATCCATTTTGTCTTGAAGAGCTCTTCGATTTGTTTATTGTTTTCAGTATTACTAAACTGATATTTCTCAGGTAATAATTCTATCAAGTTACCATATATATATTGTGCCAAATACATCGCAATGAGTACAACAACGATTAGTATGATATGTTTTTTCAAATCTTTAAAGCGCTGAATTGCTAATGGGATGAGCGACTTACGATGCATTAAATAAAACAATAGTAATAAGAGGCACTGCCCTAATAAAACAAAGATTTGATTAATTCCCATCACTTGCTTCATCATTGGCGCTTCGGATGTCTGCCCTGTAATCGCCATAATCATAATCATTGTAACAATCGTTAATATCAACGGCAGTACAATATTAATGATTAAATATCCTGGTATTAACCAAAAATCACGTTTCACAATTCGTTTCGATGCAAATTCATTTTTGAATGGTGCTTGCTTTGATGCTTCTTGCGCATGTTCATTTTCAAAAGTCATATGTCTCTCCTTATCTTTTTTTAACGATGTATGTTTAATCATGCTCAATATTTAAAAGAATCTTTCTATCATTGTAATAATAAATAAGATGAATTGTACAGAGCTATGATACAGATATGATGCTGCTAAATTCTTGCCAGTTCTCATATATATAACGATCGCCCCTAATGATAATATGAAATAAGGTATGACTTCCATAACGGATATAAAGTCATAAACCTGTACGCCTACTTCAATCACTATGCTCAACACAATGACGACACTAACATTTAGCCTTTTCCCAAGTTCATGAATCATTAAATGTCGATAAATTAATTCATGGATCAATGGTTGTAACACAACCATAGTAATAAAGGTAAATACAATTGCACTCGGATGATTAAATAAGCCTTCTAAACGAAGTTGCGCCTGTGTAATATCATAACCTATAGGCTTTGGTAGATACTGCGCTACAACATGAATCGCATAAAACAGTAGTAGTGCAAATAGTGTCACTGTAATGATTAACGGTATGTAATGACGTTTAGCTATACGATACTGTCTCAATGCGACATCAGCAATATCATATTTATGTAACGCAAAAAATGAAACGATAACGACAAATTGAGCAATGACAAAACTGATACTTAACGTTAAATTATATAAATAAAGTGGCGGTGGATCTTGCGTTATCATTGCATAGATACCTAAAACGCCAAACACAATAATAATAGGTACTAAAATTTGGAGCATGATGTAAATAGGAATCAATAAGAAATCTTTCTTCACTATTTGAGAACTCCCCCATTGATTTGTAGAAACCTCATGCGTGATTGCCTTTTTTCTTTTCTTCATAGGTCACCTCATACATCTTGTAAGTCATACTTTATCATCGAAATACATCTATGTCATATACCATTTGTTAACCTAACATATTAATAATTTTAAAAAATCGTAAATTTCTTCTTATTTTAAATTGTAAAAGATTTACATTGGTGTATGATTTAAATTGTAGAAGGTTTGAAGGGGGAGAAATAATAGTGATTTCTATACTTACAGTAATGCAGTTTATTGTGAACGTAATGATATTTATTGTCATACTTTCAATAATCGGCTTGGTACTTGTGTTGTTATTTAAAGATAAAGGACAAGATCAACACAGTGTCTTACGTAATTATCCTGTTCTAGGACGTGTACGTTACTTCGCAGAGAAGATTGGCCCGGAATTACGCCAATATTTGTTTGCGAATGATACAGAGGGGAAACCATTTTCAAGAATTCAGTACACAAATATCGTTCTAGCCGGTAAATACAATTCTCGAATGTCTAGTTTCGGGACACAACGCGCATATCAAGATGGATTTTACATACGTAACACCATGTTCCCATTACAACGTCATGAATTACAAATTGATAATCACGCTATGATTTCAACATTTGTCTATAAAGTAGATAGCGAGCGATTATTCAAACGTGATGAACATCGTGACCAAACAGACATTGATCCATACTACTTAACGGACGATAATGCCATCGTTCTAGGCGATGATTTGGAACATCCTTTTAAAGTAAAACGACTGGTTGGTCAATCAGGCATGAGTTATGGTGCATTAGGTGGTCGTGCAATCACTGCATTATCACAAGGCTTAGCTCGTGCAGGCACGTGGATGAATACCGGTGAAGGTGGCTTGTCAGAATATCACCTTAAAGGTGGCGGCGACCTCATCTTTCAAATTGGGCCTGGTCTATTCGGTGTTCGTGATAAAGATGGTAACTTTAGTGACGAACAATTTCTAAAAACAGCACACCACAAAGAAGTTAAAGCCTTTGAAATTAAACTGGCGCAAGGTGCCAAAACACGTGGTGGTCATATGGAAGGCAATAAAGTTACAGAAGAAATTGCCAAAATTAGAAATATCGAACCGTATAAAACGATTAACTCACCGAACCGCTTCGATTTTATTGACTCACCTGAAGATTTATTACAATTTGTTGATAAACTTCGCCAATTAGGTCAGAAACCTGTAGGCTTTAAAATTGTTGTAAGTAAAGTGGAAGAAATTGAATCACTCGTGCAAACAATGATTAAAATGAACATTTATCCTGACTTTATTACCATTGATGGTGGTGAAGGTGGTACCGGTGCTACGTTCCAAGAATTACAAGATGGTGTTGGTCTTCCATTATTTACCGCGCTTCCAATCGTATCTGGAATGTTAGAACGCCACCAAATCAGAGATAAAATGAAAATCTTTGCCTCAGGTAAGTTAATTACACCAGATAAAGTAGCAATTGCCTTAGGACTAGGTGCTGATTTAGTTAATATCGCTCGCGGTATGATGATTAGTGTTGGCTGTATTATGAGTCAACAATGTCACTTGAACACATGTCCTGTCGGCGTTGCAACGACAGATCCTAAGAAAGAGAAAGCGTTAATTGTTAATGAGAAGCAATATCGTGTGACAAACTATATCACAAGTTTACACGAAGGCTTATTTAACATCGCCGCTGCCGTCGGTGTTCAAAGTCCGAATGACATTACGAGTGATCACATTGTAATTAAACGTTTAGATGGTTCAATTGAAGACATTGTCGATTACAAACTGAAATTAATAAGTTAACTTGTTTACAAATCGAGATGAGAACTAGATAGTGATAATAGTTAGAGACAACATTTAAATACTTAAAGAAGACAATTTCTATATTATTTAATTAGGAATTGTCTTTTTTACATATCCAAGAACTTTATGTCACAGCTTCTTTCTTAGTTATTCTTGAGTTTAGCTAATGTACTATATATAAGTCGTTCAAAATTCTACACCAACCCATCTTAATTCCTACTAATTCAGTTTGATTTCATTTTAAAGTACTGTATAATAATTAAAAGTAAATTATCGGAATATTCTATTAATTGGAGGTAATACTCATGACAGACAATCATCCAAATTGGAAATTTGAAACACAAACAATTCATGCCGGTCAAGTAATCGATGAATTCTCTAAATCGCGTGCTGTCCCTATTTATCAAACATCTAGTTATGTCTTTGATGACACACAACATGCCCAAGACTTATTCTCACTGGCTAAACCAGGTAATATTTATACTCGAATTATGAACCCAACTCAGAATGTCTTTGAAGCTCGTATCACCCAATTAGAGGGTGGTGTCGGTGCATTAGCGACCTCTTCAGGTCAAGCAGCTATCACACTTGCATTACTCAATATTGTGGAATCTGGTTCAGAAATCGTTGCATCATCTAACCTATACGGTGGTTCTTATAATTTATTAAACATTACATTTAAAAAGCTAGGCATTAAAGTTCACTTCGTTGACCCTAGTGATCCTAACAATTTTAATGAAGTAATTAATGATAAAACGAAAGCGATTTATGCCGAAACTATCGGCAACCCAGCCATTGATGTATTAGATATCGAAGCAGTAGCAAAAATTGCTCACGATAATGGTTTACCACTTGTCATTGATAATACATTTGCCTCTCCTTATTTATGTCGTCCATTCGAACACGGTGCTGATGTTGTAATCCATTCAGCTACTAAATTTATTGGTGGTCATGGTACGTCAATAGGAGGCATTATTGTAGATAGTGGTAAATTTAACTGGGATAACGGCAAATTCCCTGGATTAGTCGAACCTGACCCAAGTTATCATGGCATTTCATATACTAATGATGTCGGAGAAGCTGCATATATTACTAAAGCACGTGTTCAATTATTACGTGACTTAGGTTCAGCTGTATCACCTTACAATGTTCATGAATTTTTAATTGGTTTGGAAACACTACATTTACGTATGGAACGTCATTCTGAAAATGCTCTAAAAGTTGCTCAATTTTTAGAGCAACATCCTAAAGTTACTTGGGTTAACTATCCTGGCCTTAAAGACAACAAATATCATAGCTTAGCTAAAAAGTACCTACCTAAAGGACAAGGTGCTATTCTTACATTTGGAGTAGATGGTTCAGTTGAGGATATTGCTCGCTTCGTTGATAAATTACAACTATTCTCATTACTTGCAAATGTAGGTGACTCTAAGTCACTCGTCATCCACCCGGCAAGTACAACACATCAACAATTAACTGAAGCGGAACAACGACAATCCGGTGTACTTCCAGAAATGGTTCGCCTATCTATTGGTACTGAAAATGCTGATGATATTATTAACGACTTAAACGATGCACTTAGTATCATTTAAGTCATAAAAATAAGCTGTAACGACCTGAACATTCATCGTCGTTACAGCTTTTTTGATTCATTATTCATCTGTCATATTACTTTTTTGTTTAAAGCCCAGTTTTTTTAATTCTCTTACAGTGCCTTCCATATTGACTTTTTTGTCATTTTTAGACGTTGACATTAAAGAAAAATGATTTTTGACTGCTTTGATATCTGCTTTTTTATAGTTAATATCAATTGTTTCAACCCACTTTTCATGATTATGCTTTAAACTATAAGATACACCTTTTAAATCTTTCAGTTGACGGTGATCTTCAAACATCTTCTTAGCTTCTTTCTTAGACATACCGAAATCATTATATTTCAATGTCGTTACTGTTGATTGTTTAACTACTTTATTCTTTTTATAAGACAATGTAGTTAACACATGCTTACCATCCATGTCCCCTTCATAAGTCTTAGAACGCTCTTTACTACATGCGCCTAATATACTGACACTTAACACTAATAATATCGTTAACATAAAGCACTTTTTCATCATACTCATCTACTTCCCACTATGTCATTTTCAAATAAATTATAGCATTTACTTTATCTTATTATGTATATCATTACCAGATAATTCGTATTAGAAACACTTTTTTCAGAAAATCAAATGCCGACATGCTACAATATGAGTAAATAATGACGTGAGGAAGTGTGTGCATATGAAAGAATCAATCGAATTATTAAAATCATTGACCGATGTTAACGGCATTGCTGGTTATGAACACAATGTTAAAGCAAAGATGAAATCCTATTTAGAGCCAGTGAGTGATGAAATTGTTGAAGATGGCTTAGGTGGCATCTTTGGTAAAAAAGCGAGTGACAATGGTACAAAGTCACTTATGGTAGCGGGTCACTTAGATGAAATCGGCTTTATTGTAACCAAAATCGATAATAATGGATTTATTAAATTCCAACCAATTGGTGGTTGGTGGAATCAAGTCATGTTATCTCAAAAAGTAACTATCACAACCGATGATGGTACTGAGATTCGTGGTCTTATAGGCTCAAAACCACCACATGTCTTAGATCCTGAAGAACGTAAGAAACCAATCCAAATTAAAGACATGTTTATAGATATTGGTGTAAGAAGTAAAGAAGACGCTGAAAATCACGGTATCGAAGTGGGCAACATGATTACACCATACAGTGAATTTGAGCAACTTGCGAATGGTAAATATTTAACGGCTAAAGCCTTTGACAATCGTTATGGTTGTGCACTTGCTGTCGATGTATTAAAACGTCTCAAAGATGAACATATCGGCATTGATCTATATGCAGGCGCAACTGTACAGGAAGAAGTGGGATTACGCGGTGCTAAAGTAGCTGCCAATAAAATCAAACCTGATCTTGCTATTGCTGTAGATGTTGCAGTGGCCTATGATACACCGGGTATGAATCAACTTGGTAGTGATACGACTTTAGGTAATGGCCCTGTCGTTATTTTAATGGACGCATCAAATGTTGCCCACCAAGGCTTACGCCAACATATTAAAGAAGTAGCTAAGAGACATTACATTACTGTGCAATGGGATACCACTGCTGGTGGCGGTACTGATGCTGGTAGTATCCATGTAGCGAATGAGGGTATTCCTACCATTTCCATCGGTGTAGCGCTACGTTATATGCATTCAAATGTTTCTGTATTACACACAGATGATTATGAAAATTCAGTTCGCCTAGTAACTGAAATCGTTCGTTCACTTAACGATGATGCTTATAACAGAATAAAATGGTAATTTGCGAAGGAAAGGGAGAGGGACAGAATTCTTTTGAATTCTGTCCCTCTCCCTTTAAATAATATGATGTTTTTCTATTCTACTGAGTGCTTCCAGCTATCATCACTTAGCATCTCTCCAGGCCAAGTATAAGCCATAACACCACCATCAATTCGAACTGTTTCACCTGTAATAAATGAACTATCATCAGATGCTAGGAAAGCCACGAGTTTACCTACTTCTTCAGGTTTACCTAAACGACCAAGTGGAGTGACCCATTTCTGATTATCGCGGAATGTTTTACCCGCTTCATCTTCAGACGTTCCTGCTAAATTATCCACTAATGGTGTCTCAATAGTACCTGGTGCAATGGCATTTGCACGAATATTTTCACGGCCGTATTCAATCGCAATCGATTTAGTAAAGTTAATCACTGCCCCTTTAGCCGCATTGTAACCTGAACGGTATAAATCTGCAGCTTGACCAGAGAATGATGCCGTATTAATAATTGAACCCCCTTGATCCATCATTAATGGTAGTAAGAACTTAGTTACTAAGAATGTCCCACGCATATCCACTGCCATGATTTTGTCGAACACTTCTACAGGATATTCATGAATACGACCTGCACCATTATCCACACCTGCGTTATTAAAGATAATATCTACACGTCCATATGTCGCTTTAGCTTTATCCGCAAAATCTTGAACTTGTTGATCATCTGAAATATCTACTTTATACGCAGTCGCTTTGCCACCATTGTTATTGATTGCTTCAACAGTCTTTTCTAATTCATCTGAAATATCCAGCGCTAATACATGAGCACCTTCATTAGCTAATGCTTTTGCTGATGCTTGCCCTATACCTGTACTTGCACCTGTAATCACTGCAATTTTATTTTCTAAACGTTTCATAAAGGCCTTCACTCCTATTTTTCCAATCTTATTAATGAAACTAAATGTATCTATTCAATATATATTTTCCACACTTCAAATGCACTCAAACCCTATTCCGAAAATGATACCGCTTACCCTTAAAAACATGATTTAATTCTATATACATAAGCTAATATTATTGTACTTATCTTATACATAACCAATTCTTATATTTAAATTTCTGAAAATTGCTATATTTTAAAAAACATTTTGTTATACTTTGTGTTAACGAACAAAGGGGGCCATTTTATGACCACTAAAACAAATAAAAAAACATCTATCGTTAATAAATTACTTAATGGCGTAGAAAAAGCTGGTAACAAATTACCAGACCCTGCCATGCTCTTTTTCTTAATGTGTATTGGTTTAGCCGTTATTACTTGGATCGTTTCTCTGTTTGATGTATCGGTTAAGCATCCAGGAAATGGAGATACCATACATATAAAGAGTATTCTGAGTACTGAAGGTATCGCCATGATTATGAATGATGCCATTAAGAACTTCTCAGAGTTCCCTGCACTTGGTCTTGTATTAGCTGTAATGATTGGTGTCGGTGCTGCTGAGAAATCAGGGTACTTTGATAAATTAATGATTTCAGTTGTGAATCGCGCATCAAAACGCATCATTGTACCTACTATTATTTTAATTGGTATATTAGGCAGCTTAGCTGGCGATGCAGCAACAGTCATCTTGCCGCCACTTGCTGCAATGATTTTTATTAAGATTGGCTATCATCCCATCGCTGGTCTTGCAATGGCCTATGCGTCATCACTAGGTGGATTTGGTGCCAACTTCTTAATTGGTATGCAGGATGCACTTGTTTATGCATTTACAGAACCTGCAACGAAGATTGTTTCAGATAGTGTCAAGATTAATGTTGCAATGAACTGGTACTTTATTGCAGCGAGTGTGATCTTGGTACTTCCTGTGATTTATTTCACTACAACAAAGGTTGTTATTCCACGTTTAGGCGACTATGATGCGAGTCAAGCGGATTACGATGAAGATGAGGAAACATCATCACATATTACGCCAACAGAGAAAAAAGCGTTGTTCTGGGCAAACATGTCTTTCGTGATACTCATCGTAGCGTTAATCATTTGTTGCCTACCAGAAAGTAGTTGGTTAAGAAACGCAAAAACTGGAAGTCTTATTGATGATTCTCCATTAATTAATGGTGTGGGCTTAGTCATCCTCGTTATTTTCTTAATTCCTGGGATTGTTTACGGGATTTTAAGTAAACAGATTCAGAATTCCAAAGATGTAGGTAGCATGATTAGTGACTCACTTGGTTCTATGGGATCATTTATATTAATCGTCTTCTTTGCCGCTCAATTACTCGCCTTTTTACAATGGAGTAATCTAGGGATTATTGTGTCAGTCTATGGCGCTAAATTATTACAACATCAAAATGGGATTGTGCTCATCATCGGCATTATCATATTGAGTAGTTTAATTAACTTAATTATTGGAAGCGCATCTGCTAAATGGGGTATTCTTGCGCCAATCTTTGTACCAATGATGATTCTACTCGGTTATCATCCAGCGTTTACACAAATGATTTATCGTGTCGGTGATTCTATTACAAACCCTATTACACCAATGATGCCTTATATGCCACTGGTGCTATCTTATGCGCAAAAGTATGATAAAAATATGAAACTAGGTTCTCTACTTTCGAGTTTAATGCCATACACCTTCGCATTAGGTATTGTGTGGACCTTATTCGTCATTGCGTGGTACCTTCTTGGCATTCCACTCGGACCAGGTGGCCCTGTCAAAATTCCACACTAATTCGCAATACATCGTGATAATTAAAACGCAAATCTATGTAAAAACCTTCTCATTTATTGAGAAGGTTTATTTATATGTAATCCCTTACAAAATTTTTTACTTATTACCAATAATTATGTCACTCTCTCTTTTTCAAAGCGTGATATTACGGTAAAATAAAGGTATAGAAGTGTATTCATTATTAACATTATTTTAGGCATTTAGGAGGACACGATGGAAGAACGAATAGGTTTAGTAGATATTGGATCCAACACAATCAGATTAGTTATTTTCAACTTTAATAAAGCGACAGGCATTAATGAATTGCTCAACATTAAGACCCCTGCACGTCTAAGCCAATATCTCACTAAAGATAATAAGATGAGTAAAGACGGCATAAAAGTACTCATTGATGCACTACACAGTTTCAAATCTGTGTCAGATAAATTCAATGTAACCGAGTTACATCCGATTGCTACAGCAGCAATTCGTCAGTCTAAAAACAATGACGAAATCGTCAAGGAAGTTAAAAAGGAAGTAGGCATCGATATTAAAATCGTACCTGAATCGGACGAAGCCTACTACGGTTACTATGCAATCACACATACGACGGAAATCGAAAATGGTGTATCCGTTGATATCGGCGGTGGTTCGACTGAAGTAACATTATTTAAAGATAAAGAACTTTTTGAATCTCACAGCTTCCCTTTCGGTGTCGTGACACTCAAAAGAAAATTCTTCAATGACAAAGCGCACAATGACAAAGGTGCTATTAAAGATATGGAGAAATTCTTATCACAACAATTTGAATCGTTAGAATGGCTTAAAGATCAAAAGGTTGCGCTTGTGGGTGTTGGTGGTTCCGCTCGAAATGTTGCGCGTATTCATCAAGCCGAGCATTCATATCCTATTGGCGGTGTCCACAACTACACAATGACGAATAAAGATATCGATGAAGTCTTTGATATCATTCGTAAAAACGATCGTGATGATTTAACCAACCTTGATGGTTTAAGTCGTGATCGTGCAGATATTATCCTTCCAGCGGTATCCGTATTCAAAACATTATATAAAATTGTAGACGCAAAGCAGTTTACATTCTCAAGAAACGGTCTACGTGAAGGCTATGTCATGAAACAAGTTCGTGAACGCTACCCTGACGTCTTTGATAAACATAACGTCCGTAAAGAGTCCATCCATTTCTTAGCACGTGAATACAAGATTGAAGATGTTAGTTCACAAGCGCGTCTCAAACTAGCTAAATCGTTATTATCACAACTCATTGATATCGCAGATTTAGATATTAACGACAATGAGCAACGTCTCTTTGAAGAAGGCGCTTATATATACTATCTTGGTAGTTTCATCGATTCTGATTCAAGTTCTCCACACACGTATTACATCATTGCTAACTCAATGATAAATGGCTATACACATAAGGACCGAGTAAAATTGGCGTTACTTGCCAGCTTTAAAAATAAATCACTATTGAAATTCTATTGCCAAGAAACGGATTGGTTCAGCAATAAGGAAATAGATTCAATCCAAACATTAGGTGGCATTATTAAATTCATTAACGCATTAAACATTTCACAAACAAGCTTTGTTGTCGATGTCGAATTGAAGAAAAAGAAAAAAGGCGACGACGACTATCAATTAACTGTATTTTATACAGAAGGCGAGCCTATTGCCGAAGAATATCAAGCAAATAGACAGAAAAAACATATTGAAAAGATACTTAAAGGAAATGTTTCTATCATCTTTACAAAATCTTAAAACAAGTATGCTATCTTAAAGTTAGGATGTTATGCCTTTTACTTACTAATTGAAAAGAACAACGCATATTTGAGGAAATGACGAGGTGTATTTGGAATGCAAACTCAATTGGGAGAAAATGATATTAGCTTACCGCAATACTATAACAATCGCGAATTAAGTTGGCTTGATTTCAACTATCGTGTACTTCAAGAAGCCTATGATAAAAACAATCCGCTACTTGAAAAATTAAACTTTATATCTATTTTTAGTTCAAACTTAGATGAATTCTTCATGGTTCGTGTTGCTGGTTTAAAAGACCAAGTTAAAATGGGATATGATAAACCTGAAAACAAAGCACAAATGACACCACAAGAACAAGTTGATGCTATCCAAGAAAAAGCTAAAAAATATGTAGATAAGCAATATGAACGCTACAATGAATTAATGACTGAACTTCGAGATTACGAAATTGTGATGTGTGAACCAAACGAATTATCTGAACCAATATTAGATAAATTAGAAAGAGATTTCAAATTAACTATCTTGCCAACCTTAACACCACTCGGCATAGATGCTTACCATCCGTTTCCTAAGCTTAATAATAAAAGTTTAAACATCTTCGTTGATATTGACACTGAAGATGCCATCAATTCAGCTATCGTTCAAATACCATCACTTATTCCAAGATTTCTAACTTACAATGAAGGTGCTAAACAGTATGTTGTGATGGTTGAGGACGTAATTACTTACTTTATCAATTATTTATTTACTGGTTATGAAGTCTTAAATACATTTACTTTCAGAATTACAAGAAATGCTGATTTAACGATTCATGAAGATGGCGCAGAAGACTTACTTATCGAAATTGAACGTTTCCTTAAAGAACGTAAGAGTGGTTCAGCAGTACGTCTAGAAGTTGATGGTCGTACCGCTAATCCAGATGATCTTGATTGGCTTATCGAGACATTAGAAGTGGATCATCAAGATGTTTATTTCCTTAATGGACCACTAGATTTAACATTTATCTTTGGTTTAGTCGATCATTTATCTCATAAATTAAACTATCTCACTTATGAGAAATATTCACCACAAATTCCACGTTCACTAGGAAACAACAATTTATACGAACTTGCATTGAAACGTGACATCTTCTTCCACCATCCGTACGAATCTTTCGAACCGATCGTTGATTTTATCCGTGAAGCGGCAGATGACCCTAATACGATTGCAATTAAACAAACATTGTATCGTGTAAGTAAAGACTCACCTATCATTAAGAGTTTGAAAGAAGCCGCAGAAAAAGGGAAACAAGTAACCGTACTTGTGGAATTAAAAGCACGCTTCGATGAAGAAAACAATGTCCATTGGGCACGTATGTTAGAAGACGCAGGGTGTCACGTGATATACGGTATGACACACCTGAAAACACATAGTAAAATCGCATTAGTAGTTAAGCGTGTCGGTGGCGAATTAACGTCATTCGTTCACTTGGGTACAGGTAACTATAATGACAAAACTGCGAAATTATATACAGATATGGGTATTATCACTACAAATAAACAAATTGCAGAAGATGCAATTAACTTCTTCAATTATTTAAGTGGGTACTCTGTTAAACCAGAATACAATAAATTAATCGTTGCACCATTTGATATTCGTGACGTCTTTATCGACCGAATCGACAAAGAGATTAGCAGTCACCTTCAACATGGTAACGGTAAAATTATGATGAAAATGAACTCATTAACAGACAAAACAATCATCGAAAAATTATTCGAAGCATCACAAGCCGGTGTGAAGATTCAACTCATTATTCGTGGTATTTGTTGCTTAAAACCTGGTATCCCAGGCATTAGTGAAAACATTGAAGTTGTAAGTATCGTTGGTCGATTATTAGAACACTCTCGTATTTATTACTTCCATAATAATGGCGATGAACGTATTTACTTATCATCAGCTGACGTAATGACACGTAATATGATTAAACGTGTAGAAATCCTATTCCCAGTTGAAGATAAAGAGATTGGTAAACGTTTAGTTGACTTTATGGATTTACAATTATCTGATAACCAAAAAGGACGTTTCCAAGACGAACATGGTCATTACCATTATGTAGAAAATAACTTGTCACCATTAAATTCACAAGTTTATTTAATGCAAGAAGCGATTAAATATGGCCAAGAACTTAAAAAACGTTCAGCTCAACCTTCAGGCATGCCCGTCGTATCGAAACGTCGTGCAAATTGGATGAACCGTATTCGTCGTTCATTAAAAAAGTAATGTCATTATAATATTATTTATAAATATACAAAATTAGCAGTGAAGTAATTTATAGTTATAGATTACTTCACTGCTTTATTTTTTATACATTTTGAATTGAAAAACTCTCTGACTAATAAATCTATAAAAAGATTTATTCATTATGAGTTAATCCCTACAAAAATTCTTTAATAAACAGTTAATTCAACATACTTATCTTAATATTTTTTAAATGAATTGTGGGCATTCATGTCTGACAACTCTTCATAAATTTCTTTTTGTTTTTGATTGATTTTTTTATAAGCTAAATTCATGTCATTATTTAAATTTTGTATATTAGCATTAGATTGATTTACTCCAACATTTATTTCTTTTAATAACATTTGTTGTTGATTACCCTGTTGCAAAATAGCATTTGTTGTATTCACATTTGTATCAATTATATTCTTATTCATTAAATTTAAAGTTGATTGAATGTCATTAAGGTGATTTTTAAGTTCATTCATATTTTTTTGTTCTCTATACACATTAATTATTTCTTTCCAGTCATCGCCATATCCAATACTTAAAATAGCATACAAAGTTGAAACCGTATTATTGTCTCTAAAATCATTTGGTAAATATATTAAAAGCTTATTTAATTCAGTTTCAAATTTAGAATATACCGCAGCATACTTTCTTCTAATCTCAGCATCAATTCTTTGATATTCTACATTAACTAGGTTTTTTTGTTCCTCTATATGCAAATCTTTATAAATTTGGCTTTTTGTATAAATCATCTTTTGATCTTCAACTTTTGCTCTACTTAATTCGTCTTCAGGTTTTATTTTCTCGGCAATATAATTATTAAACCTTATTTTTAAGCCATCACAAAACTTAGAAAATATATAACCACATGCAATCCCAGCAAGCAAAGAAGTAATGCCTAAAATATTTAAATACCACGGTAATAATCCTGCTACAAAAATTTTAGAAATCAAAAACACAATTAATATTCCAATTACTTTTGCAATTGTAAAAATTGTATTAGTATATTTTAAAATTTTAAATAGTCTATTATTATAGTTTAAAAATACTGATTTATAGTTTTCATCATAATTTTCAACACCATGTTTATTAACATAGTCATTATATTTACTATCTATATCACTCAAACTATTATTTTTTCTATTTACATTATCATTAAGTAATTTATTATATTCTTTCTGACCTTTATTTATTGTATCTTGCAAACTATAAACCATCAAAAAATAATTTTCTAAATCACCACTATTCATATTTCTTAAAACTTTATCTTGAGAATAAGAGCGATATTTATTTTTAAATAAATCTATACTTTGCATATCTATATTTGCCATTCATGATTTCCCCTATACTTTTATATTTACTTATTTAAAAATTATCAAATGATAGAGACATATAATGTCTATAAATAAAATTAATAGCTCTTATATGCAAAATATAAATTATAATACTTTAAAATTTAAGGGAGCGTACAGTCCACTTCTCTCTACAACTATAAAAAAAGCTATGAAGAAATCTATCGTCATAGTTTTCTTCATAGCTAATCTTAGTATGTTTTATAAAATAGATAGTACTTTATCAATTTAGAAAAACACATTATCTTAAATCTATTATTTTTCTGGATGATCGTACCAATGATTTAAGAAATGATATAGCACATCGCTGTAAGTTTGAAGTTCCGATGCTTCAATCTTCTCATCTACGCTATGTGCTTCTTCTAGACTACCAGGTCCATATAAAATCGTAGGAATGCCAAAGTGTGCAGTCCAGCCACCATCCGTTACTGTCGTACTCATACCATGTTTTAAGTCTGTGCCATGAACATGATGATGTGCTGATTGTAATTGTTTAAAACCAGGATGATTGAGCGGAATAGTGAAGCTTGGGAAGATTTCACCTTTATCTTCAATCATTGATTCACCGCCCCATTCAAATTGTAATGGGTTCTCACGTAGCCAAATATCCGCTTCAGCTACACGATTCAAATAATCTTCTATCTCTGCGACAACATCTTCATAACGTTCATTTGGTAAATAGTGAACGGTTATCCATAAACGGCACTCATCTGCAATAAAGGCAGGATGGCGTCCACCTTCAATGACTGCTGGATTAATCGTATTGGCACCAGGTGGCATACCCGGACTATGTTTCATCACTGCCCAATGTTGTTCTAAGTCATTTAGAGCGTGTATAATTTTTGTCATTTTCTCAATGGCACTCGCACCAAATAACCCACCACCAGCATGAATGGTTTGACTACGTGCACCATCATGAATGGTATTCTTACTCTTCACAGTAATCCAACCCGTAATGACGCCACCTTGACCAAGTGCCATATTCTCGCTTGTATCAAGCACGAGTGCTAAGTCTGCTTGAGGTCCAATTTCACAGGCACGCTTTGTACCTGCTTCGCCAACTTCTTCGCCTACAACAGACTGTACAATGATATCGCCTTTAGGTTGTCGACCTTGTTGATGTAACTGTTCAAGTACATAGAATAACGATGCCATACCACCTTTCATATCACTGACACCACGTCCATATAACCAGCCCTCATTTTCAGTTAATTGAAAAGGCGGATACTGCCAATTCGAATCATCATCGACTGACGCTACATCAACATGTCCATTTAATATGAGTTTCGGTGCTTCAGGGTCCTCACCCTTTAACGTTGCGACAATAATACTATCATTCTTATACAGTTGTTCTCGTTGAATGCTAAAGCCATAACGTGTTAATAATGTTTCTATCTCATCTTGTAATGGGTCGGTATTACGTCCCGGTGGACTCTCCGTATTGTAATTTACTAGCAATTCCAACAAGTTATAAAGACGTTCCTCCATCTTCGTCACTCCTTTAAATCATAATCCCCCACTACGTCCTTCATTACCAGTGTATCACGATAAAGATTACAAAAAAGGTGTTTCTTGCCAAATGACAAGAAACACCTATGACTATTATACCGGTCTCACAGTTACTTCGTTTACATTGACATGTGCTGGTTGTGTTAGTGCATAAACAATCGCATCTGCTATGTTTTCAGGATCTAGTTTCTTACGACCACCAAAGTCACTATGTTCTGTCATTGGTGTATCCACCATACCTGGTAAGATGCTTGTCGTTTTAATACCTGTTTTGGCTAATTCCTTTTCTAAGCCATTAAAAATCATCAGTACGGCAGATTTCGTTGCACTATATAAGGCACTGGATTTAGAAACTTCATTCGCAGATATTGAAGCTAAATTCACAACATGTCCTGATCCTTGTGCCTCGAATTTAGGTAATATCGCATTCAGACTATATAGAAGGCCTTTAATATTTGTATCTACCATTGCATCCCATGCGTCAACTTGATAGTCTGTAATTTTAGAAGAGCGCATAAGGCCTGCACAGTTAACAAAGATATCGACCTGTCCAAATGTATCGATGGCTTGAGCGACTAATGCATCAACATCTGTTTGAATGGTTACATCTGTAGGTACAATGTGTACGGCCTCTTCATTTAATGTTTGTGCGACTTGGTTTAATTTATCTTCACTACGTCCAGCTAAGACGACTTTCACACCTTGTGTCGCAAGTGCTTTCGCTGTTGCTGCTCCGATACCACTACTTGCACCGGTAATAATTGCTACACGTCCATTTAATTCTGTCATTTTACTTCATCCTTTACTATAGATTCATTGAATACATTACCTTATTTCATATACATTAAACCTTCATGATTGTTCCCGGGAAATATTATCATGAAAATACTGAGAAGAATTGTAATCTTTATGAAAACGTATTAAAGTTAATGTATATACGTAAATCATTGGGCATATAGAAAGATAGGAGGAGACGCAATGACATTTGAAGAACGTATTCAAGCGTTACGCGCTGAAAAGAGTAGAACAAGTTTCTCATTCCATTTCATCGATTTATATAGTGAGGACGAATGGATGAATATGAGTGTGAAACAACGCACACGCCAAGAAAGAGAATTTATCGCACAATTGGACGAAATACCACGTGTAAGAATGCCATTCTCTAGTCAAGAAGGGTATAAATTCAAGTTATATAATCAAGAATACCAATACAATGAAGTTAAGAAGAATTTCAAAAACTTATAATACACTGAAGCCCGTATCTCTATGGTAAGATACGGGCTTTCAACACATTATTCCAGAATGATTAGGGGTATATTTATGGTATGCCTTCGACTGCTCACCAACGAAGGCATATAAGGTTCTTGAATGTTAATAGGAGGCCATTCAATTTGAATTAATTTGTAACGAGTGTTTTACGTTCGAGTCCATAGTAATATAGTCGTTCTGCATCAATGTACGGAATAGAATCGATAGTCAAGTAGCCATCTTTAATATCACCGATCATTCCTTGATTAACACCAGTTTTTAAATAAATTTCGTAACTGCCTTCATCAGAAAAAACAACTTCTTCAATTACTTTTCTCATCAGTATCACTTCCCATTACTTATTCCTTACAATTCTTATCATACACCCTTTTAAAAATTTTTAAAGCCTTTTGTGATACTTTTCACAAATAGTTCACTTTTTTGAAAATGATAATAATTGAAGATGCTTATGTATGTGGAATATAAATGGCATCCAGTATTAATATTTGCTTATTTTTGTTGGGACGATTTCATATTGAAAAAAAACTAAAAAGTAGTTCTTAGATAGATATTCACTTGCTTAAGTTATTTCGCTTTCCTGCGGGAAAGGCTCAAGCCTGTAGTCTTGAGACACTTTCTTTTCCGCTAGGAGTCTTATAACTTCGCTACGTTATCTATCTTAGAACTACTCACCAATGTGCTAAAGCACTTAGGTTCAGATAATTATACTTTTATGTTACCCCTCTTAACTATGATGTATATTCTATAGTTTGATTAATATGGTAACACTTAAAATTTTTACGATTTAAAATATAAGATCATGATTTAACATTAAATATTTTAAATTGAATACACTCGGCATTAAAGACTTTCTCTATTAAATCCTCTACACTTTCAAATTCATCATAGTTTTCATATGGATCAATAATATAAAACTTAGGTGTTTTACTATTTAATCCTATAATTCTGAATATCAAATATTTTTGAGGGTTCTCATACATGGCATATATTTCATTTAATGATAAGTAAAAAGGTTCATCCTCTTTTTTAGATTTAGTGGCTTTAATTTCAATATATTTTTCAACTGGACTATCTAAATTTTGAGGATCAAAAGCAGTCATGTCATATCCATATCCGTGCAGTTCACCCATAGACGTATCAATTGTATTAATAAATTGTTCTTGTAAATTTTTATCAGATATATTTTTTTCAATTAAATTCATAAAATATTGATAAGCTAATTTTTCTCCAATTTGCCCCGTTATTTTGTTTTCTTTATGGGCTTTTTCAATGTCGTCATCAGTCTGTTTTTTAGTAGAGGTCTTATATTTTTTTGCATACGTGGAAGCTTTGGGTTTATCTATTTGAGACATTTGAATATTTTTATTTTCATTAATACTTTCATTAAGTTCTTTAGTCTCTATTATTGTTACTATTTCATTAATATTTAATAATAAAGCGTTATATTCATTTATATTAATTTTATTTACTAAACCGTTAAGTAATTTAATCATTTCTTTGTAGTCTGAAATCATCATCTCCTCGGTATACACTTCAGTCTCAAAATCATAATACTTATAAATAATTGAACCGTGAGCATATCCACTTGGCAAATCCGATTTATCATATTTACTATCCTTATTATTTGAATAATAAAATCTACCTACTTCAAAGTTATTATCATCCAGATATGACGCTAAATACTTTGAAAGGGCAAGTGCTTTTTCTTTAGCTTTTTTCACACCCAAAGTTTTTTCTTTTATTTCGCTCCAACCTTGATTTAGAGAGAGATATACTCCTTTGCCTTCGGGGTGAAATAAATAAACAATGTAGTAACCTTTTTGAGTGCTTTTAGTTATATTAGTGTTAAAGGTAGTAACCCATGGAACCATACTATAATTTCCCTTTCCAACACTTCCAGTAGTTAAAAGGTCTTTATTATTAGATAAATTTTCTAGCTGTTTTGGCAATAATTCTTCAATAATTGATGAATACTTGTCACTTAGGTCCCAATCTTTATTCGTTCTGACATCTTCACTATTTTTCATTTTTATCAAATTCAAAACATTTTTTATATCTTTTATCATCTTGAATCCCTCTAATCATTATGTATATTACATATATTATTATATATTCAAAATAATAAAAGACACCATAGTGCAATTTAATATCTAACTAATTACACTATGGTGAACATTAATGTTATTCTTCTACAATATATCTATATATATCATCTCTAATTGATGTCTTCATAGTAAAATTCATTGTTACTACTCTATCACCAATATCTCGAATTTCTTCTTTAGCTGTTCCTTGGATGTATTCTGCTTCTCCTAAATAATAATGAAGTCTTCCTTCAGCATCACTTTTCTTTACAAAAATATAAACTTTTTTATTTTTCTCTTTATGGTTAATAATATCTTGTATTTCATTACTTTTTAATGATGCATTTGCTCTTGAAACCCAAGCTAATTCATCTTGACTAATAAAATGATCTTCATATTTAATATTATCTTCTATATCTTCAGATTTTTTATATGTAATAAATACTGGAATATGATCATCCAACACTCTATAACCATAAATGTTATTACTCATATTTTTTTCATCATTTCTCCAGTTTACTAATTTTAGAAAATCTAATCTCGAATATTGATTATAAAGGATTAAGTCATTCCCTGAATTTTGAAACTTCTCATTATAATATTTAGCTAAACTAATTAAATCGTCTACATATAATTGATATTGCATATCTGCCAAATGTTTTTTAAATGAAGCGCTCAAACTATATTTATTTCCATTCTTAGTTATAATTGGACTACCATATCTCGCATGTTCTGCTTGACCAAAATATTCTAATGTTAATATTTTTAAAGAAGTGTTAATATCCTCATTATTAAGATGATTCAATTCATCATATATTTCTTCACCTATTTGACCTTTATTGATTATATATTCAAGTACTAAATAATCCGAATTTTTTAATCCAGGTGATATTTCTCTTGATAAGAAACATAAATTTTTTGTTGCATCATCTGAGAGTTTCAATTGCGTATAGTTATATTTTTTCAAAAATTCATGATAACTGCTAAATTTAGATAATATAACTTGTGGATCAATTGAATTTTGTTTAATAAAGTCCATGAGCAATGGCATACGACCTATTCGCTCTTCGACTGTCTTGAAAGCATCGATAATAATCTTAACACTATTTAATTTAGCATTATCGATTGAATCATAGATTTTTTTCTTAGCTATTTCTTCAAAGTTAATCGTTGATATACCTTCTATTTGATTAGGGTTGCTTAGAAATTGACGGTATGCATTTTTATTTTGTGATTGATTGTCTGATAATGCTATTGGAATGAGATAATTATTTTTATAGTTTCCTATGAAATCTATGATTGTAACATATTCTTTTTCAGAACTTTTTCTCAATCCTCTACCTAACTGTTGTATAAATATAATACTAGACTGCGTGCCCCTTAACATTATAATTTGATTTACTTCCGGTATGTCTATACCTTCATTGAATAAATTGACTGTAACGATATAATTAATTTCACCATTAATTAGCTCATTTGTTACTTTCATTCTTTTATTAGGGCTATCACTACCAATTAATGACTTACTTGGAATATTTCTAGCTGTCAGCATTTCTGCTATTTCAATAGCTTCTTCTTTTCTACTAACAAATATTAAACCTCTTAACTTATCGCCTGAAAAACCGTAATAATCAGCTTTTTCAACTATATGATTAATTCTCTCTTCAGAGGTTAAATCTTTCAAATCTGTAAAATCATCACTTTCTACTCCATTGTGTACGTAATCCGTCACTCCATAGTAATGAAACGGACAAAGTATTTTACTTTCTAAAGCTTTAGGTAATCTAATTTCATATGCAATATTATTATCAAATAATTCAAATATGTTACCATCATCTGTTCTCTCGGGCGTTGCTGTCATTCCTAACATAAAATCAGGTTTAAAATAGTTGAAAATCATTTGATATGTTTTAGCATCAGTTCGATGTGCTTCATCAAACACAATATAATCAAACTCATCACTTTCAAAATTTTTATAATTATCATTTCTACTTAATGATTGAATAGTTGCAAAAACATATTTTGCAGTATCTTCTTTTTGAGTTCCTGTATATAAACCAAAGGATTGCTGACTTTCATGAGGAAATACTTTGATAAATTCTTGACGCGCTTTCTTTAAGATACTTTCATTATGAACAATAAACAAAAATTTATTAGGTCTATAATTTCTCACATCTAGAGCACATAGAATAGTTTTACCTGTACCAGTAGCTGATATAACTAACCCTTTATGTTCACCTGTCTCTCTTAATTGACTTAAAGACATTAAGGCCTCTTCTTGCATTATATTTGGTTTGATTTCATTTGTTTTTTCGAATCTATTTAATAAAGTGTTTTGTTCATTATTGATTTCAAATAAGTTTTTATAAAGTTTTGGACTAAATGATTGCTCATAGTTTTCGATCCATTGCTCATTTAAAGGTGTACTATTACCCCATAACTCTTCAAATTGATATTTAATGTTGTATATTAAATCCCCATTTTTATGAGTTGATAACAATACATTATGTTCATAATTTACTTTCATCGCAGTTGATGTTAAATTTGAGCTTCCAATAATCATAGAAGAATAGTTATCATGCTCAAAAATGTAACCTTTAGCATGAAAACCTTCAATATCTGTTAAACGTACTTCAACATTATTTAACTTCAATAACTCTTTATACATCTTTGGCGTATTAAATCCTAGATAATTTGATGTAATTAACTTTCCTTTTATGCCCTTTTTGTTTAAATCATAGAGTACTGATTTTATACTCGCTAACCCACTTTCAGTAATAAAGGCTACTGAAATATAAAATGCCTTACATTTATTTAACTCATTTAAAATCGTAGTTAATACATTTTGATTTCTATCATTAATTAATATTTTAGGGTTTAGATTGCCTTCATGAACAACATTTTTATCTATAAAACCCTTATTTAAAGACTGCTTTAAATTTTCTACAATATTATTATTCATTTTTTTCACCAGTCGAAATCAATTCGACAGCAGGAATATCTGCTGGCGCCCATTGAAGTGCCTTTAATTCATCTGTATGTAACCATTTGATCTCTTTGTGCTCAGTTAACGTCGGCATTTGATTATTTAAGGTACATTTAAATGTCGTTAATTTTACAATACCAAACTCATATTCATGTTCTGTTGTAGTCACTTTTTCCCCAACTACTAAATCACATTTCATTTCTTCTTTTATTTCTCTGATTAATGCTTCTTTTTCTGATTCTCCAGACTCAATTTTGCCACCTGGAAATTCCCACATTAACGGTAATGACATATTCTCACTACGTTGTGCACATAAAACTTTATCCTCTGAATAAATTATTGCACCAACAACATTTATAACCTTTTTCATAGAAAACACCCACACCTTTTACTTTTATTAATTATAATTTTATCAAAACTTATATGATCATCAATGCTCTAATTTAAAGTTCACATTTGTTTTTCAAAATTTATATCAATCTTTTTAAATTATAATTTTGAAATCATATTACATAATGATAACTCAACAATTTATTGATACTTTCAGTCCATTTTTTGATAACGTATACCTTAATGTTTGGTTTATAATTAACTTACATTAGATCGATCTGATGTACGAGGATATGAGGTCCTCAATTGATAAAATTCGTTAGAGGTTCATCTTAACTGGAGAGTAAGATGGGTCTCTTTCTTTTTTTCTATATTTTTTTGAATGAAGTAAAAAGTTTGATATTTTTAGCTAAAGTTTTGATATCGGGAGAGGTATTCTATTCGAATAATATATTGTACAATTTAAGTGTATTAGATATATATCTAATACACACAGGTTTTGAAGAGGCTGGGAAATATAACCATTACATATTGTATTTCCCGACAGCTCATCTTAGCGGAAACTGGGATGAGTTGGTTTTATAGTTTTTGAAATATTTGTTCATAATACGTTTGACAAGTCAGTCAACTCAACATGAATCAACAGCCTAGATTACGTAATCTAAAGAAGAACCCATAATTCTTTATTCAATGTCAGGATGTATTATGATCGGTGTTTCGAGGAATACGCAATTACATGATGTTAATTAATACTTACTCTCTGATGCTTTATCTAAGTATTAATTAAAGCGGAATCGCTTTTAGAGAAATATGAGCGTGATGTATGGGGATACATCAAAGTTGAACCCCATAAACATTTAAGCTGATCACTTAAGTGTTTATGGGGTCTTCTTTTGCATTTACGGCTATAATCCTAATTCTTTAATAAACTGAACCAGTTCATCTTTCATCTTTGGATCTTTCAGGGCATACTCGATTGTTGTTTTAACGAATCCTAATTTCTCGCCAACATCATAACGATCACCGTCGAAGTCATATGCATATACAGGAATATCACTATTCATACGTTCAATCGCATCTGTGAGTTGAATTTCGTTTCCTGCGCCTTCTTTTTGTGTTTCGAGGTAATCAAATATTTCTGGTGTTAAGATGTAACGACCCATGATAGCAAGGTTCGATGGTGCTGTACCTTGTTTCGGTTTCTCAACAAATTGTTTGACTTCGTAACGGCGACCTTCTTTTCCTAGTGGATCGATAATACCATATCGATGTGTAACACTCTCTGGCACTTCTTGAACACCAATGACTGAATGGCCTGTTTCTTCATAAACGTTCATCAATTGTTTAATTGCAGGTGTTTCTGATTCAACGATGTCATCACCTAATAAGACTGCGAAGGGTTCATTCCCTATGAATTGACGAGCGGTATGTATCGCATGACCTAATCCTTTTTGTTCTTTTTGTCGAACGTAGAAGATGTTTGCTAAGTCTGTTGAATATTGTACTTTCTCTAGTAACTCATCTTTACCTTTGGCTTCAAGAACCATTTCTAATTCTTTTTGGTTGTCAAAGTGATCTTCAATTGCGCGTTTATGTTTACCAGTTACGATGATAATATCTTCAATTCCTGCACGTGAAGCCTCTTCCACTATGTATTGAATTGTTGGTTTATCTAAGATTGGAAGCATTTCTTTCGGCATCGCTTTAGTGGCTGGTAAGAATCGCGTCCCTAAACCAGCAGCAGGTATGATTGCTTTTTTTATCTGTTTCAAACTCAAGTAACTCCTTTGCACATTGTGTCTTTTATATCATTTTTTAGTTTATCACACTTTGGAAGTCTTTCCTAGTGATAGCCTATGATACCCCATTGTTTGAGGATGCTTTTAAGTTCTATTCTAGAATTTTGTAACAAATCTAAATCAATATCGTTCGCTATTTAAAACGCGCATTATATCTTTCTTTGGTATTGCTATCTAGACTTATAACCTATGGTTAAGGGAGTGGGACAGAATTCTTTTTGAATTCGTCGTCCCACCCCCGCAAGGGTGACTAGAACTGAAAAAAACTTGATTTAAGCGTATTTTTAGTTCAGTCAACTACTGCGAATTTGCAAAATAGCTTCATTATATTATTTATGTCCCAGCTTTATTATTACACATTACACAAACAAACTAATGAATAATATAAAGATGATACCTGATACAGAAATAATGGTTTCAAGTAATGACCATGTTAGGAATGTTTCTTTTACGGTTAAACCGAAGTATTCTTTAAACATCCAGAAGCCTGCGTCGTTAACATGAGATAAGATAACACTTCCGGCGCCTATTGCGAGCACAACGAGTGCAACGTTTACGTCAGAGTGTTGCAATAATGGTAAAACGATACCTGTGGTAGAAATGGCAGCTACTGTAGCTGAACCTAATGCGATACGTAATACAGCTGCTACAATCCAAGCAAGTAGTATTGGTGACATGGTTGAACCTTCGAACATTTTCGCGATGGTATCGCCTACGCCGCCATCAATCAGTACTTGTTTGAAAGTACCACCACCGCCAATGATTAAAATCATCATACCTATTGGATAGATGGCGTTGGTAACTGACTTCATAATGTCGTCCATTTTTCTGCCACGATTTAAGCCCATAGAGAAGATCGCAAAGATAACTGAAATTAACATTGCTGTACCTGCAGTACCAATGAAGTAAACGATTTGTTCAAATAAATTTGTAGCTGCTTCATGGCCTGTGATTAATTGTACAATAGTTGAAATTAACATTAAGATAACTGGCAACACAGCTGTAAATAAACTTAATCCGAAGCTTGGCATTTCAGATTCTTTGAATTCTCTTTGAGATCCTAATGCTGAGATATCCCCTTCACGCGTATAGGCAGAAGGAATGATTTTTTGTGCGATTTTATTAAATATTGGTCCAGCGATAATCGTTACTGGAATGGCAATGATAATACCAAATAGCAATACTTGACCAACGTTCGCTTTTAATTCTTTTGCAATAACAACGGGGCCAGGGTGTGGTGGTAAGAAACCGTGTGTTACTGATAAAGCCGTCACCATTGGTAAACCTAATTTAAGTGGTGAGACTTTCGCACGTTTAGCAATTGTAAATACTAATGGAATTAATAGAACTAACCCTACCTCGAAGAATAGTGCGATACCTACAATAAAGGCTGCGATTAGCATTGCCCATTGCACGTGTTTCGGTCCAAATTTAGCAATCAATGTGTCGGCAATTCGATTGGCACCGCCACCATCAGCAAGTAATTTACCAAGCATGGCACCTAATCCAAAGATTAGCGCAATGTGACCGAGCGTACTTCCCATGCCCGCTTCTATGGTTTCCATAATTTTATTTAATGGCATACCTAGTAATATCGCAGTGACAACAGAAGTGATGATTAATGAAATAAACGTGTTCAATTTTAAGAAAATAATTAATGACAAAAGTAATAAAATCCCAATAACAACACTGATAATTGGCCAAATATCTCCAAACATCGTAAACCCTCCTAATGTTTTCTTTTTCTAATTTAATGATTTACTCCATGTGTTTACGTTGAAAGTCTGCAATTTCTGCATAACGTTCTTCTAATGAACGACTTAAGTTGATAAAGATGGATACTAACTGTTGATACACTTGAACTGTGTCTGGATCAGGTTGATGCGCATTCGTTGTCCCGACCATTTGTTCAATAATTGAGTAGTCTTCAATGTCGCCTAATGCTTTCAGACCTAATACACATGCACCTAAACAAGAGCTTTCATAGCTTTCAGGTACAATGAGATCAGTGTCGAAGATATCTGCCATCATTTGACGCCACACTTCACTCTTAGCAAAGCCGCCTGTTGCTTTGATTGTGCTTGGTGTTTCATTCATGACTTCCACAAGTGCAAGATAGACTGTATACAGGTTATAAAGCACACCCTCTAATGCGGCACGTATCATATGTTCCTTTTGATGAGAGAGCGTTAATCCGAAGAATGACCCACGCGCATCTGCGTTCCATAATGGTGCACGTTCCCCTGCAAGGTAAGGATGGAAAATAAGTCCTTCTGCACCTGGTTTAACTCGGCTAGCGATTTTAGTTAGTACATCATATGGGTCAACGCCTAAACGTTTCGCCGTTTCCACTTCACTCGCGAGTAATTCATCTCTCAACCATCTTAGTACGACACCGCCGTTATTTACGGGTCCACCAATGACATAATGGTCTTCGTCCAATACATAACAAAAGATACGACCTTTATAATCTGTGCGTGGTTTGTTAATTACTGTGCGAATTGCGCCAGATGTACCGATTGTGACAGCGACTTCGCCCTTTTTGTAGCTGTTTACACCTAGGTTTGATAGTACGCCATCACTTGCGCCAACAATAATAGGCGTATCCTCATCTATGCCCATTAGTGTGGCGTAGCGTTTTTTCATGCCTTTAAGTATGTGTGTGGTAGGTACCAATTGTGGTAATTGTGCCTCAGTGATACCCAGTAATTCGAGTGCTTCTGCATCCCAATGGCGTGTTTCTAAATTAAACATACCTGTCGCGGATGCCATTGAATGGTCAATAACGTATGTTTCAAATAGTTGATAAAATATGTATGTTTTAATATCGGCGAACATCGCCGTTTGTTTATAAATATCAGGTTGTTCATGTTTCATCCAGAAGATTTTAGATAATGGTGACATTGGATGTATAGGTGTTCCTGTACGTTGATAAATGTCTGAGCCATGATGTTCCTTATTAATACGTTCTGCGTATTTACTCGCGCGATTGTCTGCCCATGTAATACTTTCAGTCAAACGATGATGTTGTGCATCGAGTGCAATCAGACTATGCATTTGTGCACTAAATGCAATGAGTTTGATGTCTTCTTTTTTAATATTTGCTTCTCTTACAACATATTTCACAGTCATAAGAACGGCATCAAACAATTCGTCAGGGTTCTCTTCAGATACATCAACATTGGGCGTATGTAAGGGGTAGCCAATGCTATGTTTCATGATAAATTGTCCATTTTCATCGTATAATACGGATTTCGTACTTGTTGTCCCTATGTCAACACCAATCATGTAGTTCATATTATTCCTTCTTTCTTCTATTTATCTTAGCCAGAAGCTTTCAATATCTTCGCCAACATCATCGAAATTTAAGTGGAAGGCTTCTCTTAATTTTGTAGAGTCATAGTGTTCAATCGCCTCAACAAACACATTATGATTGTGATGAATGCGTTCAAAATCTGCTTTATCATGGTCCATACGTTGTCGCATGGATAACAATACGAGTGTTTCGATCACTGGTTTCAAATGTTTCCAGAATGTTTGTAAATATTGGTGATTTGATGCATGTATCATTGCTTCATGAAATTGAATATCATGTTGTGTAAATGCTTCAGCATCTTCGAATTTAACTGCTACTTTCATCATTTCAAGATGTTTACGCATCTCTTTGATAATCGGTTCTCTATCTATATGTTTTATCTTTGCGAATGCAAACGACTCTAGCATTAATCGTAAATCGTACAGTTCTTTCTTCTCTTGCTCACCAAATTGCAATACTTTAGCGCCCATGCGTTCTAATTGAATGAGTTGATCTGTTTGTAATAATTTAAAGGCATCTCTAACTGGCGAACGGCTAACGTCAAATTGTTTAGCCACTTGATTCTCTGTAAGTAGTGTGCCCGCTTCAATCTCACCACTTACAATTTGTAAACGTATTTCTGCTGCGACACCTTCACCTTTGGACATGCCTCCAAACCATTGTGTTGGATAACTTTCTTTCACATGCATCACTCCTATTCATTCAATTACAACTTGTATACAAGTATATTAATATATAAGTTACGTTTTTGCAAACGTTTTCTTTTTATAAAATTAAAAAACCCGGCCACAGATGGACCGGGAAAACCATGATTAAAATTCTATTTCTTCTTATCTGAAACTTCGATGCAGTAATGTGTTTCGTGACACTTAGGGCATTCTAATTTACGTGTTTGCATAGTATGTCGTGCCACTATAAATTGTTTCACAGATGGTTTAAACGTATGTTGGCAATTGGGACACAGATATGAAATGTTTTTATAATAATATGTTGTTAATCCTATGGCATAGGTTACTAAGATAGGCAAGATTGAAACGAAAGGCTTACTCGAACTTCTTAGCAAACTTGCAATTAGTCCTGTGTATTGAATCATGCCAATGATACCTGCGCTAATCCATACTTTACTTTTAAACGATTTCAATGTAGTCGATTGTTTCATTGCTTTATCTATGTCAGATAAATGATTTATTGGAGCGCTTGAGTAATTTGAAATATATTGGTCAACGTTGTTCAAATGTTTTAGTGTTTTTGTTTGGTCATGTATGCTTGTCTCTAATTCTTTCTTATGCAGTTGCAACATTGCTTTAAGCGTCTGCATATCGCTATCTTCGTATAATAATGTTTTAATTTCATCCAATGTACAACCAAATTGCTTCAACAAAACTATCAACTGTAGTTGTTGTATATGATCATCATTGTAATATCTACGATTTGATTCTGATGCACGTTCAGCTGTTAATAAACCCTTACGATCATAATATTGTAGTGTTCGAACTGTAACTCCTAAATGATTGGCTAGCTCTCCAACTGTATAATGTGACATAGTGTACACCTCCTACATTGAATCTACCTCATGACGCTACGTCACGAGCAAGACATTTTTACATATAATTTAAAGTAAGTCTAAAGGCAGTCTTATTTATCTTCAATCCATGATTTTATATGATCAATAATCCCTACAGTACCATTTGGTAATTGTTCAAGGACAGAAGGAAAGTCCATATGACCGATACCTGGATAGACGATTTCCTTCGTTTCACCGCCGTAGCGCTTATACTGCTCCATAGTGGCTTGTGAATCTGTATACGGGATAATTTCATCATCTTGACCAGAGATAAATAGTAACTTTGGAAATTGTTCAATTTCTTCAATATCTGGAAGATAATCTGCTTTAATTGTATATAATAAATCAGTGATGATCGTCTTAATCGGGGCGACAAAGGATAAGATATCTAGTCCGTTTTCTTTTCGTGCGTAAACTGTTTTCTTTAAGATGTATTGTGGCAAGTTTTTGATGGCAGTAATTTCATCTTTGAAATGGTCACGCTTACTATCTGTTGAGAATAAACGTGCAAGCATACTCGTGTTTGGCGTAATTTTAGCTGCGCTACTTAAATACACAAGATGAGATATCGGTAGTTTATTAAATTTCAATAGACGTGTGCCAATCATCCCTCCCATTGAATACCCAATAATCATGACCTTTTCAAGGTGTTGTGTGGCAACGATTTGTTCCAAAACATCTTCAATTCGTTCAGAGTAATCATCTAAAGTATGGTTATTACGATCAATCTTTGAACTTTTACCACGACTAGGACAATTAATGAAAATCATTTTATACTCTCTGAAGTAGGGTTCGAACATGGTCATAATACGGTATGTCATGATCGCACCATGTATAAATACGATTGCTCTATTTGATGTTGGATTGCCCGCGAAAGCGACTTCTACTTGTTCGTTATGATAATTTTTTAATTGATAAATTTGTGTTTTAAAATGTTTTCTGTTCATAATCAACCTCAAAAATCCCTATATTACTAAATTATTATTTTATCATAAAATTATCAAAACAGAGACAAATTAAAAAAGCATAACTTATAAAATTGTTACAAGTTACGCACAATTCAATAAGTTACGCTATATCGTTTAACGTTATTCATTATTATCTGAAATTGCAGAATGAATGGATTGCATTTTAGATTCTACATCTGAAATTTCAAGGGCACAGTCTTTTAACATATCGCTATAATCTTCTGTATTAGCGTTATTTTTATAACGAATTTTATGTTCTAAACTTGCCCACATATCCATGCCAATGGTTCTAATTTGAATCTCTACAGGTAATGTTTCCACTTTATTGGATAAGAATACGGGAATTGTCACAACGATATGTAAACTACGATACCCATTTTCTTTCGGATTTTTAATATAATCTTTACGTTTGAGAAGTTTAACGTCTTCTTGTTTTAGGAGCATCTTCTCAATAACATATATATCTTCTAAATAGTTACAAACGACACGAATTCCCGCAATATCAAGAATATGTTTACGCGCACTTTCTGCACTAATTTCGACTTGCTTGCGATGTAGTTTTTTTATTAGACTATTCATTTCTTTTACACGTCGTTCCATATGATGAATCGGATTATGTTTATAAACATAGTTAAAGTTGTCATCGAGAATATCTAGTTTGGTACTGATTTCTTTTAAAGCTGAGGCGTATAAATGATCGAGTTCTACGAAACCAATTAATCTATCAAAAGCTTCATCTCCATCTTTGAAATGATGCAAGTTATCTTTAAATTCACTTCGTAATTCTTCTATATACAATGATGGTTTTCTTTCTACATACATAGTATTTCCTCCTTAATCATCACTGCTTATTATATCGAATTACAAAATAAACTAAAAATAATACTCTTTTATTGCAGCTTATTTTAGAACTTTCAATTGATAATGAAAACGCACGAAGTTGAAACAGCATTCTGTTTGAACGCATTGTTTCAGCCTCGTGCATTGATTTTATTGCGATGATTCACTTTTTTTATGTTCAATGACTGTCGTACCACGATTATCAGCAATAGCTTGCGCGCGTTTCGTGGCGTCTGCTTTCTTCTCAAAAGTATCGGACGCTTGTTTCGCCCCTTCTGTTTTCACTTTCCATTCGTCCTCTTCAAAATATACATGTACATTTTTGTCATTGAGTTTTGGATTCGCTGATTGATCCTTTTGGTGTTGTGTGACATGCTTGTGCTTTAATTCATCAAGCTCTGCTTTCGATGCATCTTTATACCAATCTTTAGCTTGTTGTGTTGCAATCGGTATAACATCGCCTTCTTTATAGCCATCTTTCAACATCGCATTACCAATATCGATGGCTTTTTTTCGTTCTAATTCATCAAAGTGCTTCCACGTATTCGGATAATCGTCCATTGTCCAAGGCATGGTATCAATCTCCTTTTCATTGATAGTTAGCTTTAACACTATCACCAGAAGTGAAACTCGATGATGATATTATGCTTTAATTGCCGCTCCATCTTCAACTTCATTAATATCTTTACGTGTATGCACACAATTATTTTGCAGTCGCATTAATGCCGATTTAATGTAATTATATTGCGGTAAATCGGAAAGTTCATTAATTTCAAGTCTGCTTTGAAGTTCGAAATGTTTCGCTAAGTTCTCAAAGGTAACAAGGTATTCTCCCATTTGATGATCAGAAATACGTTGACGTTGATGATCTTGCATTGCACGCATTAACATAAAGTTAATTTCTTCCAATGCGAAGATACTTGGATAATAATAACGAATCACTTCTTGATTTGAGAATAATTCACCACTTGCTGAATTATTAATTTGTGTCATGTTACTCATTTTCACTGATAAAGCTAAGCTTTCATCTCTTTCACGTAAATCATCTTGGTAATGATTTTCTGAGAATAAATATTGGAAGATAACGGCTTCTTTACGAACCACTTCTGCAATCGTACGTGGTAACATGGCGGATGCTGTTTGTCGATTAATAAGTAAGATCCCAACAACTGCGATGGCAATACCAATCAATACATCAAAGATACGTGTATAGGCAATTGAAATGGACAGGTTATCTGACGCTAAACCATTTAATAATATAACTTGGATTGTAATAAAGATTACCGCAAAGGCATAGTTAGAACCTACAAATGTTTCAGTAACCATTGCCGCAAGACCCATAATAATGACTGCAATAATCAAGTGTGGATTGAAATATAGTATTGCTGATAATACGAGTGTACCTAATATGGTACCTAAGCCACGGGCTACAGAACGGTCTAACATGCGTCGTGTTGTCATACCTAATAAGACGGTATGCGCCGTTAATGGAATCCAGTAAGATTTTTGGATATTAAATGCTAATGAAATAAAAATGGCCACTGCCATAATTACGGCATAAATCAAAGTATTTCGAAATACGATCGAATCTAACGTTAAATTATGAATGATACGTTGACTGTAAAGTGGTTTACGAACACTCGCTTCATGTTCAATTTGGTTAGAATCTAAGTTTGTAATTTCATCGATTTTCAAGATATATTGCCATAAATCGTCAAACGCTTCATCAACATTGACTTCTTTTGTCCATTTTTCTCGAGCTGCTGATGTACGATATGCATTGCGTATTGCAACGTCCATCATTTCAACTAATTCATTTGGAATTGGGCGTATACCTTTTTCATGTAATTCCAATAGCTCTGAATACAAACCTTGTGCTGAGGTATGTAGCAATAACAATCTTTGGAAGCGAGGACTTAATTTTTGATCAGCCCCAGCTGTTGCAGTGATTAACAATTCATCAGAGTTCTTGAATTGTGTTACTGCTGCTTTGGCACTCTCTTTAAACTTATCAACATCGTTATAATTGTGCATTAATTCTTTAATCATGTTAAAGTCAGCATTAATTGCTCTATTTTCAATCTTTTGCTTTTGGAAAAGGATTGTCAAAATAACTACAAATGTAGCAATCGCACCACCAATAAGAATGGCAACACCGCGGTACAGTGCTTCATTTGGTGCTACTGGCAAGTTGCTGGGTAAACAAAATGTTACAAGGAAGAAAGTTGAAGACGGTCCAGCAATCTTCAATGCACTGAAGATATAGTATGGAATGACCGTAACTAATAATAATGTCACACCATATAGAATCGGTTCAGTAACCGTAAGTGTTCCCAGTATCATACATACCGCAAATGAGAGCGAACATAAGATAACTGTTCTAATCATTGAGCGTGGTGAGCTTTTGAACACATAAATATGTGCCAATGTCCCAGTTGACACGAGCAATCCTAGTGCGAAATTACCTAGGAAATAACCTAATAGTGCTGGGATTATTAATAACAAGCCCTGTCTAATACCTTTCATCGGGTCAACTTTGCTTGTATCAAATGTGATAAGTGATTTTAAAACATTTCCCAATGTTATCTTTCCTTTCTATAAAACATACATATTCAATGATAACACTTTTTATTCGTTCATATGATAGTGATTGTTTAAATAATAAAAAGGTAGGATTAAAATCATCGCTTCGCAATTGACTTCTTATCCTACCTTAGTAATGTTTACGTTATGAAATTAACTTTAATTATTTTACTTCAGCTACGTCGATTACTGGTTTTTCTGTAATATAGTTACCGATATTTTCACTAAACACTTTAAAATGATCTGAATGATTGTGTGCTTCAACAGCAGCTTGATCTTTATAGTTCTCTACAACTACGAACGTATTACGTTCACTTACATCTTCATAGTGACTATAAAATGTATTACCTTCTTCTTCACGTGCATGTTTGACTAAATTCGTCATTAAATCTAAATAGGCATCACGATGTTCTTCACTTACTTTAAGTTTTGCATTAATAATAATCATACATTCCACCCTCAATTTGTGATTTATTCACTATCATCTTACCACTTCCACATAGATAAAACCGGGAGTGGGACAGAATTCTTTTTAAATTCGTCGTCCCTCTCCCAACTTGCTTTGCTTGTAGAATTTCTTAATGAAATTCTCTTTGTTGGGGCCCCGCCCGCAAGGATGACTAGAACTGAGAAAAGCTTGATTTAAGCGCCTTCTCAGTTCAGTCAGCTACTGCGAAATTGCAAAATAGCATAATTATATTATTTATGTCCCAGTCTCGACTATTTATCTAGGCATGATGCCCTAGTTTATATGAAATTATTTTAATTCACGACTTTCATCTTTAATCAATGGTTTATCTGGTGATACAAACAACCATAAAATTGCTGCGATAACTGCTGGAATAATTAGCAATTGGAAAGTCATTGTCCAACCAAGTGATGCTACTAATGCACCAGCTAAGAATGGACTTAATAACGCACCAATGTTACCCCATAAGTTCATCCAACCAGATACAGTACCTGCGAAGTTTCTACCAATGTCATTCGCTGCAGCCCAGCTCATACCCATTGATACACCCATACCGCCTAAACCAAGTGATAACCAGAAAATAGTTACATATAAATTATCAGTATGTACTGCAAAGAAAATTGAAACTGCAAATACGATGAAACCTACAATAGCAATCAAACCTCTTGAAACAAATCTTGATTGACCACTGCGTAAAATTTTATCTGAAATCGCACCAGCAGATAAAATTAAAATAAACATAATGAACCAAGGTAATGAACTAATCGCCATGTCTTTAAATTCTACATGATATTGTTCAGTTAAGTACGTTGGTAACCAAATTAAGAATAATGAAATAACAAATTGTACTACAAAGTATTGACCTGCAATCGCATAGAAACTAATACGACGGAAGAATTGATTCCATGGTGGTAATGATTTCGTTGTTTGAACAAGGTCACGATTCTCCATAATGAAATGTTTCTCTGCGTCATTAACCATACGATGTTGTTCAGGTAAATCTTTCGCAATAATTCCCCATAATATTGCAATTAAGATACCTGCCACACCAAAGATATAAAATACCGCTTGCCAGTTAAATGCGTTTACAATAGCAATTGTAATGACAGGTGCTAATACAGGTCCAAAATATGAACCAGCAAGTAACATACTTGATGCTCTACCTTTCTCATCTTTAGAGAACCAGTTTGCATTAAACACGGCGTTTGATGGATACATAGGCGCTTCCCCGATACCAAATAAGAAACGAACTAAATATAATAAACCGTGATGTTTAATCATACCTGTTAAAATAGTGAAAGCACTCCACCATACTAAAGCAATTGTAATCATCTTACGTGGTCCGAATTTCTCAGCTAGCATACCTGAAGGTACTTGCATTAAAGCATAACCTAACGAGAAGAATGAAGCTAATAGACCAAATTGTTGTTTTGTCATATGTAAATCTTCCATCATTTGCGGGGCAATATACGAAATGTTGGATCTATCCATATAGGCGATTACACCTATAATAAAAAATGCTAATGCAAAAAACCAACGAACACTACTTTTCTTTTGTCTTTGTACCATAACCTCTTTTTCCTACTTCCTCTAATTTGTTGATTCTAAATATGTTGTCTAATATACTCACAAGACTCCCTATTATATAAAAATAACTCCCTTATAACCCTTACCATCATAGGGTTTTTAGCATTTATTTTTATTTATATTACCAGGTTTTGAAATCGTTTTCAATATCTTATTTAAAAGTTCTTTTATTAAATTGTACATCGTTCGTTACTTTATTCACTAATTACGTCATTTGGGAGTGGAACAACATTCTTTTCACATTCGTTGTCCAACCCCAACTCGCTTAGCTTGTAAAATCACTTTCGTGATTTTCTGTGTTGGGGCCCCGACTCCCAGCTTGCTTTGCTTGTAGAATTTCTTGATGAAATTCTCTTTGCTGGGGCCCCGACTCCCAGCTTGCTTTGGTTGTAGAATTTCTTAATGCCGTTCTTTGTGGTGAGACCCGCACCCAAGGATGACTAGAACCGACAAAAGCTTAATTTAAGCACCCTCTTTGTTCAGTCAGCTACTGAGAATTGATGAAATAGGATCATTATATGATTGATGTCCCTTGCTCTTCCTATTAAAATTTGAACTCTATTCGAAAAAATTGTAGAATGAATTTGAAATCAAACGTGAATCATAATTATTAAAAATTAAATAGATAATTTATCCACTGGAAGTGCCTTTGTTTAAGGCTGAGAGTAAAGAAAGAACTTTATAATTCCTGGAACCTGATCCAGTTTGCACTGGCGTAGGAAAGTGGCTTGCTAAATAACGTTCTATATAGACCAACGCTATTTCCTACGAAGGAGATAGCGTTTTTTTCATTTGGGAGTGGGACAGAATTCTTTTTAAATTCGTTGTCCCACCCCAGCTTGCTTTGCTTGTAGAATTTCTTGATGAAATTCTCTTTGCTGGGGCCCCACTAGAACTGAGAAAAGCTTGATTTAAGCGCCTTCTCAGTTCAGTCAGCTACTGCGAATTTGCAAAATAGCATCATCATATTATTTATGTCCCAGGCTCTTTTTTCATTTATTAGGAGTGATAGCCATCTTTATAGCGATAACAACTTACAAACATTTAACAGCGTCAGATTTACAACATTTTCTTGATATTAGTGAGGGGATTGATGGTTTACTCTTTCGTACCCCTATGTCTAGAGATGAGTTGTGTTCTTTTCTCAACAGATTAATCGTTGCTGGATTCCCTAGAGATAAAATCATTGTCCATAGCGATATCGAATTATTAGAAGTGCTAAATCTTACACGTTTACATTGTCGCGAGATGGACACGTTGGCATTCCACTATAAAGAACACCATCCAGAGGTGCAGGTTAGCATGTCAACGCACTCGGTTGACTCTGTTAAACAGGCTTATCAACATCACTTGGATTATGTCTTTTATGGTCATATATTTCCAACCGCTTCTAAGCCAAATCAACAACCTAGAACATCGTCCGAAATCAACGATGTATTGCACGTGCCTATCCCGATATATGCCATAGGTGGTATGACGGAAGATACGATACATCAACTACCGCCTGGCTTTGCAGGTATTTGTGCAATTTCATACTTTATGAACGCATCTTTACAACAAATTCAACATCTACGAAAGGAGTGGTTGAAAGATGCATGACGTTCTTATTATTGGTTCTGGTGTCATCGGAATGTCCATTGCAAGACACCTTAGTCACACGCATCTCGACATCGCAATCGTTGACCGAGATATACCTGGTAAACATGCATCCTATAAAGCTGGTGGCATGTTAGGTGCTCAGAATGAATTTACAGAAGATAGTGATTTATTTCGACTTGCACTCGAGTCGCGAGACCTCTTTCCTGAATTATGCCAATCTTTACAAGATGAAACGGGCATTGATATTCAATATCAAGCATCTGGATTAATTAAAATTGCGAATCAACCTAGTGATGTAGACCATTTACGTGCACAATATCAATTCCTACACGCATTAGATCACAATGTTGTTGCGCTCTCAGACAATGACTTGGCCGATTTAACGAATGGCAATGTCTCAGCAGCAGACATGGCTATTTATATCCCAAATGATGGACAAATCAATGCGAATCGTTATACGAAAGCATTGTTTAAATCTCTGCAACAACGTCACATTACGCGCTACTTTAATACAGATGTTACTGGCATTCATCGTCAGAATGGCTATTATCAAATCGCATCATCTAAAGGTGATTTATATGCTAAAAAGGTCATTGTTGCAGGTGGTGCATGGTCATCTCAACTATTAAAGCAGTATCAACTGCCACGTGAGGTTGTTGGCGTCAAAGGTGAAGTCCTACTTGTGGAACACGATGATTTACATTTAGATCAAACGTTATTTATGACTAATGGATGTTATGTTGTGCCAAAACAACCAAACCGTTATTTAATTGGTGCTACGAGTGAATTTGATAATTATTCAGTAGGTAATACAACGCAAGGTATTTCCTGGTTGAAACATTATGCAACAGCACGCATTCCTGAACTTGCAAACGCACGTGTACTCAAACAATGGTCTGGCGTACGTCCGTACACAGAGGGTGAACTACCAATTATGGACCAAATTGACGATGGCTTATACGTGATTACCGGTCACTATCGTAACGGTATTTTATTATCTCCTGTGATTGGACGTGACATCGCAAATTGGCTATTAACTGGTGTCAAACCAGCTCAATATGAATCTTTCAATGTCTCAAGGAGGTTAAATCATGAAATGTATCATTAATGGTGACACGTTCACGTTCGATTCGGAACAATCGATTCATCAAGTGCTCGAATCACTCGAGTTAGACCCACAACGTGTCATTGTTGAACATAATAAAACATTGATTAAGCAAGATGATTATCATCAACACACTGTGCGTGAAGATGATCAATTAGAATTATTAGAATTTGTTGGAGGCGGATAAAATGTTTAAAATCGGCAATTTAGAATTACACTCTCGTTTGTTATTAGGTACAGGAAAGTTTGAAAATGAAGACATCCAAACTAAAGCGATTAAAGCATCGGAAACAAATGTACTTACGTTCGCAGTTAGACGTATGAACCTGTACGATAAAAATTTACCTAACCCACTTGCAAATATAAATTTAAAAGATTTTATCACTTTTCCAAATACTGCTGGCGCTAAAACAGCTGAAGAAGCAATTCGTATTGCAGAAATTGCTAAACATGCGGGTGTATGTGACATGATTAAAGTAGAAGTTATAGGTGATGATGAAACATTATTACCTGATCCTTTCGAAACCTACGAAGCTTGTAAAGTATTACTTGAACGCGGTTATATTGTATGTCCTTACATTTCTAACGATGTTGTCTTAGCTAAACGTTTAGAAGATTTAGGTGTGCACGCCGTTATGCCGTTAGCCTCACCTATTGGAACAGGTCGCGGTATTAATAATCAACTGAACTTGAGCTACATTATTAAGAATTCAAATGTACCAGTTATTGTTGATGCAGGTATTGGTTCACCTAAAGATGCATGTCATGCGATGGAATTAGGTGCTGATGGCATCCTTTTAAATACGGCAGTATCAGGTGCGAAAGACCCTGTGAAAATGGCAGAAGCAATGAAGTTAGGCATTCACGCTGGTCGCTTATCTTATGAAGCAGGACGAATTCCAGTAAAATACACTGCCCAAGCATCAAGCCCAACTGAAGGTTTAGGATTCTTATAATGCAACGATACAATCGGCAAATGAGATTTTCACCGTTTGGTGCGAATGGCCAACATGCTTTATCGGATGCAACGTTGCTTATTTTAGGTGCCGGCGCATTAGGTAGTCATGTTGCTGAACTTCTTGCTCGTATGGGTGCACATCACATCGCAATTGTTGATATGGATATTGTTGAAACGTCTAATTTACATCGACAAGCATTGTACACTGAGGCAGATGCATTCAATATGGTGCCTAAAGTACATGCTGTTCAACAACATATCGCAGACATCAATCATCATGTAGATGTACAAACGTATTATCAAGAAATCACTTCATCTAATATTGAAGATATTATCACCGACGTTAAACCCGATATCATCATTGATGGCATGGACCATTTCAAAATCCGCTATCTCATAAATGAAGTATGTCATAAGCACCAAATCCCTTGGGTTTATGGCGCAGCTGTTGGCAATAAAGGAACCGTTTATGGTATTGATTTCAAAGGCCCTTGCCTAAAATGTCTTTTAAAACACATGCCATCCAGTGGTGAGAGTTGTGCGATTAACGGTGTTTTACCCCCTATTATTTCACAAGTGGCGAGTTACGAAGTTTCTGAAGTGCTACGTTACTTATCAGGGGAAGGCTTTTCAAAGAAATTAATTACGATTGATACATGGCGGATCGATTACAAAGCGATGAACGTCGATATATTACACGACCCTGCTTGTGACGTATGTGCCAATCGACACTATTCACTCTTAGAAACAAAACAACAACACCATATTGAAAGTTTATGTGGCCGTACCTACCTTTTCCGATATCAGCCCAATGTCTTTCAACATGCACATCATCTTCCTGGAGCAATTGTGAAGGCCACGTCTTTCGCAAAATTAATTAAAGATGACCATTACGAAATCACTTTATTTAAAGATGGCCGTATGAATGTCTATGGTGTCGAAGATGATGAAGAGGCAACGCAACTCTATCAACACTATTTAAAAGCAATGAAATAACGGTTGTCATTAGTTTATACAAGCAATTCATAGTAAATTTTATTATAATGAATTTACTATGAATTTTTTATTTTTGAAATCAAATGGTAAAAATTAATGTGATCGAGATGTTTTCGACGCCGTATATGGCTTTCGCAGTTATTGCGTTGTGATGTCTCGAACGCTTCTAAAAGGAGTTCTTATATATAAATGGAACAATTAATTACTGATTTTATTAGTAAATGGGGTTATACAGCCATATTCATTCTTATCTTATTAGAGAATGTATTACCTGTCGTCCCTTCTGAAATTATACTTACGTTTGCTGGTTTGATGTCGGTTAAATCTGGTTTATCTATACCATTCCTATTCTTAATTTCAACAATCGCATCATTTATCGGGTTACTCATCTTGTATTATCTTTGCCGTCTAATTAATGAAGACAGTATTTATCGCTTTGTAGACAAACATGGTAAATGGTTTAAGCTGAAAGGTAAAGATGTTAAGCGCGCTAATGATTGGTTTAAACGTTATGGTGCATGGGCTGTACTGCTATGTCGCTTTATCCCAGTATTACGTGTACTCATCACAATCCCAGCTGGTATTAATAAAATGAATGTTGTTACGTTCGTCGTCTTATCATTATTAGGTACGACGATTTGGAACTTTGCCTTAATCTTACTCGGTCGTATGTTAAGCGGTAGTTTCGACGCCTTAATGGCCGGTTTACACACATACTCATACATTATGTACGTGATTATTATTCTTGCAGTTCTTTACGTGCTTTATAGAATATTCTTTAAAAATAGAAACCGCGTTAAGTAATACGTGAAAGCCTCAGAATCCATTGGTGACTGAGGCTTTTTTGTTTAACAGTCGTATTTTAAGAATTAATTCTGACATTTTAAGCATCACCATTGAAAAAGTGAGGCGTTTTAAAGATAATTAATGTAAGCGGTTTTATAAACGATCTACAATGAATATCAATTCCAAACAGGAGTGAAATACGATGACACAAACGACTGAAAGTGAATTACGAGAGAAGTATTTAGATTTATTATCACAACAATTTGATAGCCCTGAAAAGCTGGCAACAGAAATCGTCAATTTAGAGTCGATTTTAGAATTACCAAAAGGCACAGAACATTTCGTCAGTGACCTTCACGGTGAATATGAATCGTTCCAACATGTATTGCGTAATGGCTCTGGTAACGTTCGTTCTAAAATTAATGACCTTTATGCTAAAAAGTTATCTCAAAAAGAAATTGATGACTTAGCTGCGCTTGTCTATTATCCTGAAGAAAAATTAAAACTCGTTAAAAATAATTTCGACTCAAAAGGTAAATTAAATGTTTGGTATATCACTACAATTGAACAATTAATTGATTTGATTACCTATTGTTCATCAAAATATACACGTTCAAAATTACGTAAAGCATTGCCTAAAGAATATACATATATTGTTGAAGAACTACTTTATAAAAATAACGAATTTAACAATAAGAAATCCTACTATGAAACATTGGTAAATCAAATTATCGAGTTAGAGCAATCAGATGATTTAATTATTGGATTATCCTATAGTATTCAACGTCTTGTCGTTGACCATTTACATGTGGTTGGAGATATTTATGACCGTGGTCCGCAACCTGATAAGATTATGGACACGTTAATCAACTATCACTCTGTTGATATTCAATGGGGGAACCATGATGTTTTATGGATTGGTGCCTATGCAGGTTCTAAAGTCTGTTTAGCTAACCTACTTCGCATATGTGCACGCTATGACAATTTAGACATCATTGAAGATGCTTATGGCATTAATTTACGTCCGTTATTAACACTTGCAGAAGAACATTATAGCGGCAATAATCCATCATTCAAACCGAAGAAACGTCCTGATAAACCAGTTGGATTATCTAAACTTGAAGAGAATCAAATCACTAAAATCCATCAAGCGATTGCGATGATTCAATTCAAACTAGAAATGCCAATCATTAAACGTCGTCCTAGCTTTGAAATGGAAGATCGCTTAGTCTTGGAACAGATTAACTATGATACAAATGAAATCACCATTTATGGGAAAACATATCCTTTAAAAGATACATGTTTCAGTACCGTAGATCCAGAAGATCCTGGTAAATTATTACCTGAAGAAGAAGAAGTAATGAATAAATTGTTGCTTTCATTCCAACAATCTGAGAAATTAAAACGTCACATGTCCTTCTTGATGAAGAAAGGCAAACTTTACCTTCCATATAACGGCAATTTACTCATCCATGGCTGTATACCTGTTGATGAACACGGAGAAATGGAGTCGTTTGAAATTGAAGGTGAACAACATAAAGGACGTGACCTATTAGATGTCTTCGAAAGACATGTACGTTACGCGTACGATTACAAAGATATAACAGATGACTTATCTACTGATTTAGTATGGTATCTATGGACTGGTAAATATAGTTCTTTATTTGGTAAAAGAGCCATGACAACATTCGAACGTTACTTCATCGAAGACAAAGCTTCTCATAAAGAGCCTAAAAATCCATATTACTATTTACGAGAAGATGTGGATATGATTCGTAAAATGTTAAAAGACTTTGGTCTTAATCCAGATGAAGGTAGAATCATCAATGGTCATACACCTGTAAAAGAAATAGATGGTGAAGACCCTATTAAAGCAGATGGCAAAATGTTAGTAATCGACGGTGGTTTCTCGAAAGCATATCAAAAAACAACTGGCATTGCTGGCTATACATTACTGTACAATTCATTCGGCATGCAATTAGTCGCTCATCAACATTTCGATTCAAGAGATAAAGTATTATCAGATGGCGCAGATGAATTATCTGTTCGCCGAGTGGTTGATGAAGAATTACAACGTAAAAAAATTAGAGATACCAACGATGGTAAAGTACTCCAAGAACAAATCCGCATCTTAAAATTATTAATGCACGATAGATATTTGAACTAACATTTGACTAGACTGATATACAAAATTATGGGAGTGGGACAGAATTTGTTTTAAATTCATTGTCTCACTCCCTATTAAGCATTATTTAAAAACTCATCATAATCCTTTTCTAATATACATCTCTTAAGATGCCGTATACCCCATGTTCATATTGCGGTATCGGTTTAGTACTCTTATTAAATGACACCACACTACTATCATCAATATGATAAAGAATCATGTCATTATCAGTAATGTTATCGTATGCTTCCGCAGATATTTCAACAATATTTTTATTAGCTATCGTATTATCAAACCATCTTGGACTATGTAATTCATCGAATAAAATGTGATTGCGCAGCGGTCCATTTAAATTATTACGTGCCTGTTCGTCAGTAAAGGACACAGGCATCATACTCACATGATTCAAGCCGAACTCCGGTACCAACTCATTAAAAGCTAAACTATTAAAAATAAATGACTTGGTCATTAATAAACATTTATTGTAACGAATTAAATCTGCATATATTCGATCACTACTTGATAATAGATTCCCTTTAAACACCTCAAAGCCAAGTTCTTCCGCTTTATCTGATGTATTCTCAAATAGATTAAATACCATAACTGGTATATCATGTTCACGTAGTTTTGTACCTAAGTGGAATGAGAATTCACTTTCACCAACGATGATGACACCTGGTGGTTCCGTACTTGCTAGACCAAACAACTTGCTTAAAGGAATAAAGCTAAATCCATATATAACTACCGTAATAAACACAAGACCAAAGGTTACAGGCGTAATATAACTCGCCATTCTAGCATGGTTATCTAGAAATAACCCACTAAAGAATTGCGCAACAGTTAAAACAACAATCCCTCGTGGTGCCATTAAAGCAACAATCGCACGTTCTCTTTTCGTGATTTCTGTACCTATCGTTGATAGTAACACTGATATCGGACGTACCAAGACAATCATTGCAATCGCAAAGACTACTAATTGCCATGATAAAACATCCATTAATACCGATGATGTTAATGATGATGTAATTAAAATAAAGACAGTCGATACAAGAATAGAGGATGCATTTTCAATGAAATGATCTGACTCCTTGTAAATTAAATCATGTCTCTTATAACGCGCCATCATTAAACCAAAAATTGTTACAGCTAATAGGCCAGATTCTTGTAATATTTGATCACAAATACTGAATACTAACAAAATAAACACTAACTGAATCGAAGGCATCAAATTCTGCGGGATGAAATCACGTTGGATTAACCAATTGAAAATGAATGATGCGCCAAAACCAATAATGGCTGTTGCTATAATTTTCAAAATGAAAATTAAAATGACTTGAACACCGAAGCCCTGTTCAAATATTTGATAAATATAAAACGCAGTTAATGCGAGTATAGGACCAATAGGATCTAAGATAATGCTTTCCCATCTTAAAATAGAATCTACGCTCTTACGCACTTTCGCTTGTTTTAACAATGGCTGGATCACAGTTGGGCCAGTAATTAAGAACAACCCGCCCATCACAATCGCTACAGCAATTGGGAAATCTAAAATTTTATGTAATGCAATCGCACCGAGCACCCAAGCGATAGCTGCGCCGATGGTAATAATTCGAATAACCGCTTTAGAAATGCCTCTTAATTCACGAAAATCCAAATTACTACTGCCTTCGAATAGGATTACCGCTACAGCTAATGACACGATAGGACTAAAGACCTCAGCCCCCAATGTTTCTTGAGGGTTTGCTAGTCCCAAGATTGGCCCAATGAGTAAGCCGACAATCGACATCACTACAATGGATGGCCACTTAATTTGCGTCGCTAACCATTGGCTAAATATGCCCAACGCTAAAAATAGCACAATGATTAACATGACAGGTAAATCTAATGACATACCTACACCTTCCTCAATAAGAATCAACTTTTTTTCAATACTGTGTCATACTATCAAACTTTGGTTACACCTGCATTACCAATTTATAAACAAGTTGTTAATGCCTTTGTCGGACACACAATGTTCACTTCGGGTAAACTTTCCTATTTATTTCTAACCTCATTTCGTCTAAAATAGATAATTGCGTTTAAACTATATGAATTAAGTAATGATTTGAAAGGAAATTTTTATTGTGCAACTTTTTAGAGAGTCTATAATGGTAGCTTTCGCATTTGTGGGTGTTGTCGTTGGGGCTGGTTTTGCGACTGGTCAAGAAATATTTCAGTTCTTCACGAGTCATGGTAGCTATAGTATTGCTGGTATTATCGTTACGGGGTTAATCATTACGTTAGCAGGCGTCTTCGTCTTAAACACTGGCTTTACGATTCAATCTCATAACCATTCAGAGTCTATTCAATATTATTTACATCCAATGATTGCACGTATTTTTGATATTATTTTAACTTTATTTTTATTCTCTTTAGCAATGATTATGACTGCAGGTGGGGCCTCAACCATACATGAAAGTTTCGGATTACCTTATTGGTTAAGTTCATTGCTATTAGTATTATTTATTCTAATGACACTGTTTCTTAAATTTGAACGTCTGATTACCGTCTTAGGTATGGTGACACCCTTCCTAGTCATTGTTGTTTCTATTATCGCCATCTATTATTTTATTACAGGAAATGTTAATTTTAGTGCAGCGAACCGCTTCAATGAACAACACGGTTTATCACTCGGTTGGTGGTTTGATGGATTAAATTATGCGAGCCTACAAATCGCAGCCGCGTTTAGTTTTTTAAGTGTAATGGGCGGTCGCATGCAACATCGTCAGTCGGCGTTATGGGGTGGCATCTTAGGCGGTATCATCATTACATTACTACTATTGATGATTAATCTAGGGCTCGTTACAGAATTTGAACACATTCAATCTGTTGCATTGCCAACGCTACTACTGGCTAATCATATTTCACCGTTATTAGGTACAATGATGTCGATTATAATGATTTTAGTTATCTATAATACAATTGTTGGTCTTATGTATGCTTTTGCATCGCGTTTTACAGAGCCATTCACCAAAGGGTACTTTGTACTCATCATTGCGATGGCTATCGTTACATTTATATGTACATTTATCGGCTTTATTTCTTTAATCGGAAAAGTCTTCCCCATCATGGGATTATTTGGTTTCATACTCCTTATCCCAATTTTGTATCAAGGATTTAAACACGTCGTATTATCTAAATAATTGAAAATACATTGAAAGAGACTCAAAGACGTTAGCCATACATCTTTGAGTCTTTTTTCATTATGAATTCAGGATTTCTTGTCCTTGCATTAATCCGGCTTGTGTAATTTCATGACTATTCACCCATACTTCAGTTACATGTGCGCCCTGTTGTTTAAATAAATTCATCACGTGCGCACTCTGACTCATTGAAACAATTGGATCATGTTTGCCCATAGATAATAATACTTCTACGTCACTCATATCTTTTGATGTGGTTACTTCAATGGGATACAGTGGCGCAAATAACAAGGCTTTTTTAAATGGTGCTGTGTCTCGTAACATTAAGTTAATCGCAATATTAGCGCCGTTAGAGAACCCAACTAAGACTGATGTAGTCAAATCAAAATGATAACGTTCAGCGGCGTCATATATAAAATCTAACAACCGTTGACCACGATAGTCTAAATCTTCTTCATCGTAGACACCTTCTGCAAGGCGTTTGAAATAACGATTCATACCATTTTCATTAATTTCTCCGCGAATACCTAATAGATTAAAATCAGGATTTAAAGCTGTGCCGAGTGGAATCAGATCTGTTTCATCCCCACCGGTTCCGTGTAACAGTATTAATGTCGGTGCATTATCTTTACCTGGTCTATAAATATGTTCCATCAATCCACACTCCTTATTTTTCATTTAGTCTTAACGGTGTTAATTGAGATTCAATGTCGTATCGTCTGTCCTCGTAAAATGGTGGTAGCTGTAGTTGTTTACCTAACTCATCTACATCTTCATCGATCATAAAGCCAGGACCAGCAGTCGCAAATTCAAAGATTAATTTGCCAGGTTCTTTCATGTAAATCGCATGGAAATAAAATCGTTCTTTCACATCCGTCACATGCATTCCTTTATTTAGAAGATAGTCACGCCATTGTACATGTACCTCGTCATTTGGGACTGACCACGCAATATGATGGAAGGTGCCGCCACCCCAACGTACAGGTTGTGGATTTATAAATTTCTGAATTATAATTTGATGGTGCACACTACCCACAGTTTGATACTGTACATTGTCATCTGTTTCTTGAATGTATTCTAGTCCCAAATCATCACGTAGTAATGCTTCTGTTGCTTGTGGATCAGCTGATAACATCGTAACACCGTGAAATCCTATGATGTCATTGTTCGCATGTGTTTCATGACTTTCAACCATTGCTAATGTCAATCCATGACGATCTTCAAATTCCAATGTGGCTTGATTGAAAGAGACCGTCTGACGGGTTTGGATACCATTCGCATGTAATTTCATTTCCCAATGCGCCATACTATCTTTCGGTATGCTAAACGCTAATCGTCCAACTTGACCTGAACCAATACGCCCTCTATAACGATTTGGCCAATTAAAGAAAGTGAGCACCATATCTTGATGTTCTTTGTGATTTGAGAAATACAAATGATACGTTGACGTATCATCAAAATTTACTGTCTGTTTAATTAACGATAAGTTTAATACATTCGTATAGAAATCGTACGTCTCTTGCGCATCGCCAACAATCGCCGAAATATGATGAATATGTGTAATAGGTTCCATCAGTGAATCCCTCCTTTACTTATCACTTTTACCCGTAGTATCAAAAGGTCGTACTTGAGATTCGATTGTCTCTCTTCGATCCTCTAAAAATGGCGGTAATGATAATTTTTCACCTAACGTCTCATATGGTTCATCTTCCATAAATCCAGGACCATCAGTAGAAATTTCCAACAAGATGTGGCCTAGACGTGCGTATAAGGCTTCAAAATAAAAGCGATCTACTAAACCAGAATGAGGAATACCTATGTCATTGTATTTGTGCAACCATTGTTCAATCGCTTGATGATCTTTAACCCTAAATGATACATGATGTACTTCACCATATCCTTGAACAGCAACTGGGCCATCTTCATCTCTTCTTAGAATCACTTGACCACCATTACCACCGTCACCAACTTCGAGCAATGCTACATTGTCTTCATCTATGATTGTTCGCATGCCATAAATACGTTCTAACAAACGCTTGAAATCATCAAAGTAGCTGACCGTAATTTCGATTGGTCCTAAACCATAAATCGCTTTATCCTCAGGAACCGGGCCGTTCTTCCAAGGTTTACCAGGTGACACGCCGCTATCGCCCTCATCTGATACTAATTGATAATCTTGTCCATCTGCTTCTTGAAAAGGCAATACCTTCTTACCTAATACGTCTTGGATTCCTTCATGCTTCACACCAAACGCATCAAAACGTTTCATATAATAGATTAAAGCCTCATCATTTGGCACACGGAACGATGGTTTCGTAATCGAATTTGTCCCCTTACGTCCTTGTGGTATACCAGGAAAGTCAAAGAATGTCATATCAGTACCTGCTGACCCTTCATCATCTGCAAAAAAGGTGTGATACGTTTGAATATCATCTTGGTTTACCGTCTTCTTAACAAGTCTCATACTAAGTACTTCAGTAAAAAATTTATAGTTACGTTCAGCATCATCTGTAATCGCCGTTACGTGATGAATACCTAACAAATTAGTGTCTGTCATAAGTCATCCTCCATTTATTTCGATTTCGAGATAAATTAAGTTAAAAAATTAAAGTGCACAGGTCTACACTTCTGTTGTTTGTGCACTTAATTTTTTGAATGCTTGTTGAATCGTCATCAATTCTTCTTCTGATAGAACAGAAAACGCCTGTTCTAACGTAGCAGCATGTTGCGGGAAAATGTCTGCCATAAATTGTTGCCCTTTGTCGGTAAGCGTTGCATTATATACGCGCTTATCTGATGGGTCTTTGTCGCGCGTAATCCAACCCTTCTCTTCTAATTGACTCACTACGTATGAAATACTACTACTTGCGATGAGCACCCTTTCTCTAATACGTTGAATCGGTTGTGGGCCTTTACTATAAAGTAATTCTAATACTGCGAATTCTGTGACATTCAGTCCATAGTTTTTCACATCTTGTTGTACGATTTTTTCTAATCTATCTAATGCTCTATTAAGACCAATAAATGCTTTCAATGAATGTTCCGTGCGATCCATTAACGCACCACCTTTAATTTATTTCGATTTCGAGATAAATTGTACACGTATTTCAACTTATCGTCAATATGTTAGTTTTATTATAAATTTATGCGCGTTTGATTACTATCTTTTTCAAAAAGAAATAAGCATGGAAATGGTGGTTACAGGGAATACTAATGACTGTTTTTAATGATTTAATGCTTTATCTAATGCTTTAATGTTCTTCTTCATGATTGATTGGAAAGTTAGATCTTTATCGTTAGCTTGTTCTTTTGATAATACAGACAAATTATTAAAACTTAATGGTTCTGCATTAGTCTCGTCACGAATCACATCCGTTATCTTAGAAGTAATATTTTGTTCATAGAGTATATAGGGTTGCTTCGATTGATTAATTTGTTTAATAAGTGCAAGAATATCCTTTTGGCTTGATTCTTCATTATTCATACCACTTACCCCCTCTTGTTGGAAGTGGTAACGTTCTGCTAAATAACCTAATGAATCATGTGAAATAATAACTTTATGCCTTTTAGGATGTTCAGTAATTACTTTTAATTTTTGATCTAAATCTGTTAAATCTTGATTTAATTTTTTAAAATTCTGTTCATAATATGCTTTGTGTTGAGGGTCTCTTTTGACTAAATCATTCTTAATTTTTTCTGCAAAATGCTTATCTAGTACTGGGTCTAGCCAAACATGAGGATCATGACTGCCCGCTTCATGATTATGTTGATGCTCGTGTTCATCATGATCATGGTCTTCTTCAAGTAATGTATGGTGGTTTAAATCAGCCGCAACGGCTAATTTCATATCATTATTCGTCATTGATTCTGTAATCGTCTTGGCAACTGGATCTAGGTCGTCACTTGAATAGATAAACACATCACTTTTTGCAATATTAATCATATCTCTTTGTGTTGGTTCATATGTATGCGTGTCTGCACCCGGAGGATAAATCGTATCAACATTGACATATTTGCCACCAATTTGTTTAGCGAAACTTTCAAATGCAAATACTGTAGTATAAATATTTAATTTATTATCCATTGAAATATCTTTCTTTTTGGCACTCGAATATTGTTCTGTGCTACAAGCCGTTACAGCCATACAGAGACACAAAACAATAAAGAAATAGATTATCCTCTTCACACAGACCCCTCCAAGACGTAGCAAATTCGTTTACAACTATAGCTTTAATAATGTAATAATGCAATATTTATATTTATTATATATTTTGTATTTTAATATTTAGTTCATGCATGTTTCGGATTGCTTCAAAAGTGATACATATAAATATGACATTATTAAAGGAGTGACGTTATATGGCACTAGACATTAAACAAGGTAACCAACAATTCTATGTTGGAGAAGATGAACACAATGCGCAAGCAGTCATTACGTTTAAACAAGTAGATAATAATGAAATTGATATTGATCACACTGGCGTTGCAGATGAACTAGGTGGACAAGGTTTAGGCAAACAATTAGTTGAAGCTGTCGTCAATTATGCAAGAGAAAACAACTTAAAAATTATCGCATCTTGTCCATTTGCGAAAAATGTATTAGAAAAAAAATGAAGATTATCAAGATGTTTATCTAGGATAATCCACTGCAAATATAACGACGCGCACATAAGCGTTCACGCACATTAAATCGATACAGAGCTTTTAGGCTATAATCAGGCTTGTATAGTGAGCCTGGGACATAAATAATAAGATGATGCTATTTTGCAAATTCGCAGTAGCTGACTGAACTGAGAAGGCGCTTAATTTAAGCTTTTCTCAGTTCTAGTCATCCTTGCGGGCGGGGCCCCAACAAAGAGAATTTCACTCAAGAAATTCTACAAGCAAAGCAAGCTGGGAGAGTGACAACGAATTTTAAAAGAATTCTGTCCCTCTCCCTTTTTTCATGCATTTAAATTTAGAAAACAACTTTCTTGCTTAATTTAATGATTAGCAGTATATTTATTATACTTAATATAAATAATAAATAAAGATGAGCCATTCATCTTAGGAGGCACTACATTATGAATGCATTTCACACTACTGAAGCAACACAAGTTACGAATATTACATTGAACGTTGAAGACTTAACTAAAATGACTAACTTTTATAAAAACATTCTTGGATTTTCAATTAAAGAACAAGACGACCAACACGTAATTTTCAATGTTGGCGCAAATGGACATACATTAACTTTACACTATCTTGAAGATGGACGTCGTCCAGGATTTAGAGAAGCTGGTTTGTTCCATATTGCTTACTTACTCCCTACACGTACAGATTTAGCAAATTTTTTATTCCACGCTAGTCGTTTAAACGTACCTGTAGGTGGTGGCGATCACCTTGTTAGTGAAGCATTATACTTTAATGATCCAGAAGGTAACGGCATTGAAGTATATCAAGATCGTCCATCTGAAGAATGGCAATGGGACGGTCATTTCGTAAAAATGGATACACTTGCTGTAGATGCGGATGATTTAATTGCGCAACGTACAGAAGACGGTTGGGCTGGTTGGCCAGCTGATGGCAAAATCGGTCACTTACATCTTAAAACACACGATTTAGGACAGGCACGTGACTTTTATATTGAACAAATTGGATTAGAACATATTTCTAATTTCCCACAAGCCTTATTCATGTCTACACAAAATTATCATCATCATATCGCCGCTAATGTTTGGCAATCAAATCAAGTTAGAACAGATAATGACAATACTTACGGCTTAGTTCACTTTGATATCTATAAACCAAACGCTAAAGAAGAAAATATAACGTCACCTGAAGGTTTCGATATTACAATTCATAGTGATACAAGCGTAGTTCCTGGATAGAATGATTCGTTTAATCACTACTTGCCATCGTTTAATAAACATGTCATTTTAAAAGAGTCCAGGACATAAATAATATAATGAAGCTATTTTGCAAATTCGCAGTAGCTGACTGAACTGAGAAGGCGCTTAAATCAAGCTTTTCTCAGTTCTAGTCATCCTTGCGGGGGTGGGACGACGAATTCAAAAGAATTCTGTCCCGCTCCCTTATTTTTTATTCTTCAACAAGCTTTCGATACTTTCTTACTGTGTCAAAATCGCTATCTTTCGCTTTCTCATAGCCTTGATGTCCATAAATATCTGTCAGTATTGTTTGACCTTTCTTTGTTTTACTCATCTCTAAAAATGCGTTACTGATTTTTGTTTTCCATTGTTGATCCATATCACTACGCACTGAAATCGTATCATTAGGTATTTTTTCCGTTCTATAAATCACTTTAGTATCTTTATAGATATTTGGGTAATCACGTTTTAAATCTGCACGTGCATCCTGGTATGTTGCTACAGCATCGACATCACCATTTAACAATGCTATCAATGCTTGATCATGACCTTTGATTTGAGCAATTTCAATGTCATTTTGATGGATATGTACCTTTTTTAAGCTAGCCATAGGATAAATATATCCAGACGTAGATTCTGGATCTTGTAACCCTACCTTCTTACCTTTTAAATCTTCTAACGTCTGTAAATGACTATTTTGACGTACTACAATTTGCGAACGATAGTAGTCGACCAATTTCGAAGTTGGATGTCCTTTATCATCTACCAAATAACCTTTAGATTTTAATAGTACATCTGCAGCACCTTGATCATGCGCAATTGTATAAGACACAGGTGAAATAAAGGCCACATCTACTTTTTTTGATTTTAATGCTTCTACCATCGTATTATAGTTAGTTGCTATATGTACCTTCACAGGAATGCCTAATTCCTTTGATAGCAGTTGTTGTAAAGGTTTAACTTTAGCATCTAATGTCTTTGCATTTTGTGAAGGTACAAATTCAACATTTAGCGTTTCTGGTTTATAATCGTTTGAACGTTTGTCCTCTTTTGGTGAGCAACCACTGACTGCGACGACGAGCACGATAAAGCTCATGAATAATACAATTATTTTTTTCATCATTTTTCCTTTTGTAAAATATAAATTTTAAAGACTTAAATTGTATTATAACGTATTTCTATTATAAAGAAGTGTAAATGTATAAAAAAGCTATCCACAAAGTCTTTGACTTTGCAGATAGCCCTGATTCAGTTTGTAATTGATATACGTATTAACTTAGTATAAGCCTTTAGTTTCATTACTTGTATCGATAAAGATGTTTTTAACTTGTTGATAGTTTTTGATTGCATCTTTATAAATTTCTCGACCGATACCTGATTTTTTGTAACCACCGAATGGTGCACCAGCTGGGAATTGATTGTACGTATTAATCCAAATACGACCTGTTCTTATCGCTTTAGCCACGTTTAGTGCACGATTAATATTTGTCGTGAATATACCACCTGCTAAACCATATTCAGAATCGTTCGCAATTTGGATTGCTTCTGCTTCATCTTCGAATTTCTCAACAACGACAACTGGTCCGAAAATTTCTTCTTGTGCCAATTGATGGCTATTGTCGTTAATTTCAATAATTGTTGGTTCGAAGAAATATCCTTTATCACGTCCATTGTCAGTTAAGCGATGACCACCTGTTAAGATATTAGCATTGCTATCTTCTTCTGCAATTTTAACGTAACTTTCAATTTTTTCAAGTTGTTCTGGACCTGTTTGCGCACTCATTTTGACATCTTCATCGAATGGGTCGCCTACTTTAATATTTTCAAACGCTTCTTTAAGTTTCGGCATTACTTTATCATAAATTGATGATTGGACTAATAAACGTGAGCCTGCACTACAAACCTCACCTTGGTTAAATAAGATACCTAATTGAACGCCTTCAATCACTAAATCTAAATTAGCATCATCAAAAATGATATTTGCACTTTTACCACCGAGTTCTAATGTTGTTGGTACAATGCGTTCAGCACCTGCTTTAGCAACACCATAACCTACATCCGTAGAACCTGTGAATGATAATTTATTAACGCCTTCATGATTGAAAATCGCGTCACCTGATTCAGAACCTTTACCTGTTAAGATGTTCACAACACCTTTAGGTAATACGTCTTGGAAAATTTTTGCAAGTTCAATTAATGATAAAGGTGTTGAAGACGACGGTTGGATTACGATCGTATTACCTGCAGCTAATGCTGGCGCTAGTTTCCAAGAAGCTAACAGAATTGGGAAGTTCCATGCAACGACAGCACCAACGACACCAACTGGTTCATTGATCACTAAACTCATTGTATTGTCATCAATTTCATTGACTGAACCTTCATCAGTCGTTAATACACTTGCGAAATATTTAAATTGATTGGCTGTTAATGGCACATCAATTGTTGATGTTTCTCGATAAGGCTTACCATTTTGAAGTGATTCAATTGTCGCGAAGTGTTCAACCTTTTCGTGAATTCGACGACTAATTTCTAATAAATAATCCGCACGTTCTTCTTTAGATGTTTTACTCCAACTGTCAAAAGCATCTTGTGCAGCTTTAACTGCTTTATCAACATCAGATTTACTTGCTTTGGCTACTTTAGCTAAATCTTCACCATTAGCGGGGTTAGTTACAGTTAATGTGTCTCCACTTTCACTTGCTTGAAATTCACCGTTGATAAATAAACCGTATTGTTCCTCTAAGAAATCTTTAACGTTTACTTTTGTCATTTTTCATCATCCCTTTATAAAAATTTATGAAAAACCATATGTGCGTTGTGTTTACATCAAATGTAAGCGTTTGCTTAAAGCTAATGCTATTTTACCTTATTTAAATTTTTAAATACACTAACTTGCTTGTATCTCGTTTCCATATTTGTAAGTAGTTAAACGTTAAGAACAGAGAGCGTCTGAGACATTGATTGATGTCCAAGACGCTCTCTTTACACTTTATTAAACCCATTCGATGACATCATCGGCTGGTTGACGTACTTTAGCTTTAGGATCATGTTTACGATAGCCAAACGCAACCATTACAGATGGCGCAAACTGTTCTGTATCTATAACTTGTTCTTCAGCTAAAATTTCAGTAACTTTATCTAAATCAAATCCTTCCATAGGACATGAATCAATACCTAATAATGCTGCAGATGTCATCATATTAGCTAAAGCAATATACGTTTGCTTACTTGCCCAATCTAACAATGTTCTCTCGTTATCGTTAATATGGAAACTTGTTTGGAAGTCATTGTATTTGTCTTCTACTGCTGGAATCGTACTTTCTTCATATTTTTTGATACCTCGAACGATATGTTGCACATAGTCTGAGTCAGCAGTCACATTTTTGCGTGCAAGAATAATAACAAAACGACTAGCAGTGCTGAGTTGTTTTTGTGCACCCCAACTATAAGGTTTTAATTTCTCTTTTAAATCTTCATCCTCTAGAACAATAAAACGCCAAGGTTCTAACCCTAATGAACTTGGTGATAAGCGCCCTGTTTCCAATATTGTATGAAAATCTGAATTGCTCACATGTTTCTCTGGATCAAATTCCTTCGTTGCATGTCTGAAATTAAACGCGTTTAGGATTGTATCTTGCATCGAACTCATAAAATATTTCCTCCTTAGATTATATTAATTTGATTATATAAGACGTTTCCTTTAGCCTAAAGTTATACGCTTACAATTGTCATCAATTAAAAATAAATGGAAATTTACCATTTTTATGTGAAATTTTTAACAATTGAAAAATAAATTTCAATTTCCCTATTGATTTGTGAATAAATTCACAATATAATATATTTGTAAGTTAAGTAATAGAGATGTTTCAAATCATTATTCCTATTAATAATTCACATTTCTATAGACAACTTAGGAAAACTTATTTATTAATTATAAATTCATACAAAATGAAGTGAGGTTATTAAAATGACAAAAATTATGTTTTATGGAACTCGTGACTACGAGAAAAATGACGCTTTAAACTGGGGTAAAGCAAACAATGTTGAAGTTGTTACAACTGAAGAAATCTTAAGTGAAGATACAGTTGATTTAGCTAAAGGTTTCGATGGTGTCACTACAATGCAATTTGGTAAATTAGCAGAATCTGTTTATCCAAAACTTGAAGAATATGGAATTAAACAAATTGCTCAACGTACTGCTGGTTTCGACATGTACGATTTAGAATTAGCTAAAAAACATGGCATCATCATTTCAAATGTACCTAGCTACTCACCAGAAACAATTGCTGAATATTCAGTGTCTATCGCTTTACAATTAGTACGTCGTTTCCCTGCAATTGAAAAACGTGTTCAAGAACATAATTTCAAATGGGCTGCGCCTATCATGTCTACACCTGTTAAAAATATGACAGTAGCGATTATCGGTACAGGACGTATCGGTGCTGCAACTGGTAAAATTTATGCTGGTTTCGGAGCTAAAGTAGTAGGTTACGATGCATACCCTAACAATTCTTTAGACTTCTTAGAATATAAAGATTCAGTTGAAGAAGCAATTGCTGATGCTGATATCATTTCATTACACGTACCAGCAAACAAAGAAAGTTTCCACTTATTCGATGCTGATATGTTCGCTAAAGTGAAAAAAGGTGCAGTATTAGTAAATGCGGCTCGTGGTGCTGTTATTGATACACCAGAATTAATTAAAGCAGTTAACGATGGTACATTATACGGTGCTGCGATTGATACTTATGAAAACGAAGCAGACTACTTCACTTATGACTGGACTGGTAAAGACATCAAAGATGAAACTTTATTAGAATTAATTGAACATGAAAGTATTTTGGTCACTCCACATATCGCATTCTTCTCTGATGAAGCTGTGAGAAATTTAGTTGAAGGCGGATTAAACGCAGCATTATCAGTTATTAATACTGGTAAATGTGAAACTCAATTAAACTAAGATATGTGTTTAATAAATAAAAATCAGGAGAACGCTTTAAGTTGCGTATTCTCCTGATTTTTTTAGTTATTTCAATACTTCTTGTTCTATCACTTGTAAGACGCCTTGTTCATCATTGCTAGGTGCGACTGCTTTTGCGATTTCAAATAATGTTTCATCATGACTATTAGCCATAACATAGCTGTGCTCAGCTAATTCAAGCATATCTTTATCATTGTTCGCATCTCCAAATGCCATCAAATCAGAAGCAGACATATCCCACGCTTTTAACAAACGCTGAAGTGCTTGGCCTTTTGTCATGTTTGGCATAATAATATCAATACTATCATGTCCACTAGATACGAGTTTAATGATGTCGCTAAATTTTTCTTCTAGATCCTCATCTAATGTTGAATGTGTGTCTCTGTTGATATTTAATGCAATTTTGACATATTCATCTTCTGGCAAAGGCTGAAAAGAATCAATTTCCTCTAACTGGTGATAGTAGAAATGTGCATCTTTCTTAAAAGCTTCACTCGTGTCTTTCAATATATAGGCACTTTTCAATCCACAAACTATAAATTCTTTAATATTTCGCTCAATATTTAAATAATCAACCACTGCTTTGTAATTCGATGTATTAAAGCTACGATAATTGTATAGCGTATTTCCTTTATAGATCACTGCACCATTTTCAGAAATAAAGAACATATCTCTTTCGCCAAATATAGATTTTAGTTTCGCAAATTGATTGCCACTTGCGGCTATGAATTCTATATTACGTTCTTTTAATGCTTTGAAGATTTTCTCAAAACGGTCTTTATCATAATGCTTATTTGAATCTAAAAACGTGCCATCCATGTCTACTGCTATTGCTTTAACCATGTGTACTCCCCCTAGTCCGTTGTATTCACATTTATTATATCTGTCATCTCTTTAAGGTTGAAGTTTACGCTTTCATGATGAAACTATATTCACATTCTGAAATTGTATACAAACGCTAAAAATAACGTCCTTCATTTTGATAGCTAAATTAAAAAGAGCGAAACAGAATCCTTAATGAATGTACTGTTTCACTCCGATTAACTTACGTTTCTAAATTTAAGTAATGCTTAAATCTAAACACTTAAATGCTTTAACTTTTAAGGTAATTCATTATTTCACTTGTTTCGCAACAAATATTTTACGCTTTTCCCAAACGCCAGTTTGTTCATTATAATCATCACAAGTGATTAATGTTAATTGATTCTTCTCGCCTTTATGTTCATTAAGGACTTCCACTTGGTCTGGATTAACATCACGGATACTTGTCATTTTATATTCTCGTGTTTCATTCCCTATTTTAAAGTAAACCTTACTCCCTTTTTTAGCTGCTTTTAAGTTAGTGAATTGGTAATGTGGTCGATCGGTAAATGTGTGACCAGCAATAGAAATATTCTGATCACTTAGTGACTCATCCTCTTCAGCAAAGCTCACACCGCGATTTAACTGTTCTGGTGTCGCGGGACCAGGGTAAACAGGTTCTTTAATTTCTGCATCTGGTACTGAAATATAACCAGCCATTTTAGATTTGTCTTTAGGAATTGTCGGCGTTTGCTTACTATTTGACTTATCGTTTTTATCATATTGTTCAATTTTGTTGTCGTTATCTTTGTCATGTAAATAATTATCAATGTGTGGCTTAGCAAATAAATATATTGCTATTAAAATGAGGATGACCCCAATGATTGTCATCAATCGATTGATCCAATTCTTCATTATGTGTTACTCCTTTAACGTGCTTTCTTAGGTCATAGTATATCACTTTTACTTCATAAGTTTAATTTAATTCATCGTGTCATATTTAATGACATACAGTTGCAACAAAACAATTCTCGCTATAAACTGAAACAAACTTTGAAAAGTAGGTGCCATAATGATTAGAGAAGCAGTACTTGAAGATTTACCGGCAATCTTAGCTATTTATAATGACGCAATATTACATTCAACAGCCGTTTATACTTATGATGTCCAAACACTAGATGAACGAAAAGCTTGGTTTGATGCAAAACATCAAGCACAAGAACCGATATTTGTATTTGAATATGAAGGTAAAGCCGTGGGTTTTGCGACTTATGGTCAGTTTAGAAATTGGCCTGCCTATTTATATTCTATTGAACATTCAATCTATGTTGATCAATCGAATCGTGGCAAAGGCATTGCTTCCCAATTACTACAACATCTTATTGACGATGCGAGATCGAAGAATTATCGTACCATTGTAGCCGGTATCGATGCGTCGAATAACAGTAGTATCCAATTACATAAGAAGTTTAACTTTAAACATGCAGGCACCATTACGAATGTTGGCTACAAATTTAATCAATGGTTAGACCTAGCATTTTACCAATATGATTTACATGCAAAATAAAAACAGTCTGGGACATAAATAATATAATAATGCTATTTAGCAAATTCGCAGTAGCTGACTGAACTGAGAAGGCGCTTAAATCAAGCTTTTCTCAGTTCTAGTCATCCTTGCGGGGGTGGGACGACGAATTCAAAAGAATTCTGTCCCGCTCCCTTCTTTTATCGTCTTTTTCAAAAAGGTCTTCTTTCTCGTGAAAAATTTCTTTTTTAAATAACGTTTCTATTTGTTTCCTCTTTTTCTCCGCAATCACAAAACCCACATAATAAAATAGGAATACAATAATCATACTTAATGACATTGATTGTAGTAAGAGATTCTCCCATGTTCCCTCGACAGTCCATAATTGTGTGATAGTTGTGTTAGTTACGAATACAAAAAAGATGATACATAACCTTAGCATATCATCATCCCCTTTTGAGTTATTTTATCTGTATTGGTGAAATTTTGCAATAACTTTTTTAATTTTCTGATAAATATATGCAATTTTAAATCATTTACATGACACACCTATGACTAAATAAAAAAGCCATCCTCAAATGCCTCACAGACATTCAAGAATGACTTATAACTATGGTGGGATTATGAGAAGCTATTCACTTCTGCTTCACCAAAGATTTTACGTTTGATTGCTTCACCAGTTGGTGTACCTGCTAAACCACCAAGTCCTGTTTCTCTTAATTCAGCTGGTAAGCCACGTCCTACTTTATCCATCGCTTCGATAACTTCATCCACTGGAATTCTACTTTCAACACCAGCTAATGCTAAGTCAGCAGAGATTAATGCGTTACCAGAACCAATTGCATTACGCATTACACATGGAATTTCAACTAAACCAGCTACTGGGTCACATACTAGACCAAGTAAGTTACTGATCGCTAGTGCCATTGCGTGACCAGATGCCTCAGGTTCACCACCGAAGATGGATACCGCAGCAGCTGCAGCCATTGCTGAAGCTGAACCAACTTCTGCTTGGCAACCACCTGTAGCACCTGCAACACTTGCGTTATTAGCAACAACGCGACCAAATAATGATGAAACGAATAAGAAATCTATCATTTGTTCTTCTGTAAGGTCATGTGTTTTTTCTAATTTAAATAATACGCCCGGAATCGTTCCGGAGGATCCAGCTGTTGGTGTTGCACAAATGATACCCATTGCTGCGTTTACTTCGTTAGTAGCAACGGCGCCTTTCACTGCTTCAACCATTTCATGGCCTGATAAAGCATGATTATTTTCATTATATTTAGCAAGTTTAATCGCATCTTGACCAGTATAACCTGTTACACTTTTAACGCCTTCGCCAGTTGATCCTTTAACTACAGCATCTCTCATGACGTCTAAGTTCTGTTTCATTGTTTCTCTAACTTCGTCACGTGTTTTACCTGAAAGTTCCATCTCTTCTTGGATCATAATATCTGCGAAAGACATTTTATTTTCGACTGCGTAGTCTATTGTTTCTCTAATTGAATCAAACATCTTTAATCCCCCTCTATTTAATATAGGATATATTTAAGTGACTATATTTTTCTTTAATTTGATCTAACGTTGATTCAGATAATGCCTTGTTTAGTGGTAATACTGCTAAACTGAAATTATCGCCCGTTTGTGTCATTTCTTCTTTTATGTCAGCACCAAGTTCACTTACATCATTGATAAAATGATTAACTTCTGATTTATTTGCCGCCCCATCCATTTCTAAGATAGGTAAACCATAGTTAAAATCAATGTCTAGACCTTCTACGCTAATGCGTTTTAATTTAATTGTACCGCCACCGATTGAATTCCCAATGACTTCAATGTGACGTCCATTACCTTCTGCAACAAGATACGCACAGTTAGGATGTTCACCAATACTGTCGCCTTCTTCTTCAATAATGTTCACTTCGATATTTTGGTCTTTAGCAATTGCTAATGAACTTTTAATACGACTATCAAAAGTGCTGTAACCCATTGCACCACCAACGATGGCTAAATCCGTACCGTGTCCTTGATGTGTTTGCGCAAAGGATTCGTAATAATGAATTGTGAGTTTATCTGGCTGTACGCCACCTAATACTGCATATGCAGCATTACCAATTTTAACTGCTCCTGCTGTATGAGAACTTGAAGGTCCCATCATGACAGGCCCAATAATATCAAATGCGCTTTGATAATCGTAGCTTTTTTTAGTAGCCATAATTAAACACTCTCCTTAGGTTGTTTCTGTTTACTAGGCAATTTAATACTCATGTCCATTAGGTTGAATTTTTTAATTAATGTACTGAAGATAAATGCTAAGATAACACTTACAACTGCAACTGTAATGATTGTGATAATTGATTTTGTAGCATCGTTAAATCCGAATAATACGATTGCACCTGCAATTGGTGTTGCCATACCTTTAACACCGATAACAAGTCCACTAAATGTTACGATACATGCGTTTACTACACCGATAATTGCGTTTGTACCATATAGTTGTAGAGGGTATTTTGCAATTAAATCAATTTGTGTTAATGGTTCAACAAATACTGCGAATGCTTTTGATTTACTTCCGCCAATATTAAGTCTGCTGAATAATACATAGTTAACAAATGATGAACCTGTACATGTTAATGCACCGATAGCCATTGGTATACCAGTTAGTCCTAATAAACTCGTTAATACCATTGAACTTAGTGGTGTCATACCCGTTACAGGAATAACTAATCCTAAAATAACTGCTAATGCGTATGGATTGCTGTCTCCTACTGATGTAACTGCGCCACCGATTTGATGTAATACAGCCATAACCCCTGGGCTAATAGCTGTTGCTAAACCAAATACAACTGCTGGAGCAATTAAAATCACAGCAATTAAGTCCAAGCCTTCTGGTACTTTTTTCTCGATAAATTTAATACCGAATGAAATAAGGTACGCTGCGATAAATGCTGGTAATAATTTAAAGTCATGTAATACGAGACCAACAATGACTGCAAATACAGGTGAGATACCCATTTTCAAACAAGTTAAGATACCAACTGCAACACCTGCAAGACTTCCTGCTAAGTCTCCTATAGTTTGTAAAAATTCAATATGGAATACGCCACCAATAGCGTAACTTAGGAATGCTTGTGGTAAGAAAGTCGCACAAGCAGCTCCTGATAATGCTTGTAGTCCTTGTTTACCGTATGGCGCAAAGTTTAAGAATAGCGTCATAACGATAAGCACTAATACGAGTGTACCCACTCCTAAAATAATATTCATTCCCCAAAACCTCTTTCAATTTATTTAAGAACCATAGTCATACTACACCCTCTAGAAAACGATTTCAAGACTTATTCAGTGACAAAAATGTAAATTTGTGAAATAAATCACATTAAGAGACTTTTTGAGGATAAAATATTTTTAATTTGAAATCTTTTGAAAAAATCTAAATAATTTTAGTTATTTTACACCGCTAAAACTACCTTTGTAATCCTTTTCAAGGCAACACTAATATTTGTAATAATTAGTTAAATTGTACACATTTATTTTGTTATATATTCACTTTAACGTGTCAATTTGTAGTTACATAACAAACTGCTCACAAATGAAAAAATTGTAAAATTTAAATTATTAAGTTTTTAGCACAATAAACGGGCGTGGAGCAGAATTTGTTATGAATTCATTGTTCCACGCCCAACTTGCTTGGCTTGTAGCATTTCTTCTTATCATCTTTTTATTGCGTTCTCTCCTAAAAGGCTAACGCTCATTTGGTTCTATCCTAATTGTCGATTTGAATGATTAATCTTCAATCTTTAATAAAGCTTCTGTTAATTGATGTGTGTGATGGTAAATGTCTTTGTATACTTTATAATATGCTTCGTATTGCGCGTGTCTTGTAGCGTCTGGTTCAAAGGTTTGAGCAACATCAATAAATTTCTCAACACATGCATCAAAGCTGTCAAACCAGTTCAATCCATAAGCTGCAATCATTGCCGCGCCCATACTTGGCCCTTCTTCATGTTTCAATTTTCTGATCGTCGCATTGAAAATATCTGCTTGCATTTGTAACCAAAATGAACTTTTGGCACCGCCACCGATTGAAGTGATATGCGTTATCGTCTTACCTGCTTCTCGCATTAATTGTATAGAGTCATATAATGAGAAGGTAATACCTTCTAGCACTGCTCTCGCAAAATCCGCTTTCTTATGACTGCCATTAATACCAATAAAACTGCCACGTATAAATGCATCTCCATGTGGTGTACGTTCACCTGCCAAATATGGTGCAAATAATAAATGGTTCGCGCCAATGGCTGACGTACTGGCTTGTTGAACAATATCATCAAAGCTATCCTGTTCAAAGAAGGTTTGTTTAAGCCAATTTAAACTGTAACCCGCAGCTAACGTCACACCCATAGCATAAAATGTTTGAGGCACACTATGATCAAAGAAATGGATATTGTTAGTGTATTCAGTATAACCTTCACTTTCTACATTAAGGACAACACCAGAAGTTCCGATACTACAAAGCGTATCATTACCATTGATGATACCCGCTCCAATTGCGCCACAGGCATTATCTCCCCCACCAGCATAAACTTTCACAGGTGATTTAAAACCAAGTGTTTCCACTAGTTCTGAGCGTACTTCGCCAACCGCTTCTGTCGAACGCACTAAAGGTGGGTAAATATCCCCAATACCTAAACGTTCACCAACATCTTTAGTCCAATCATGTGTTTTTGGACTTAATAATAGTGTACTCGCCGCATCTGAATATTCCATATGTATTTGGCCTGTTAAACAATAACGCACATAGTCTTTAGGCAATACGAAGACACTCACTTGTTCCCATAATAATGGCTCATGTTGTTTCATCCAAAGCATCTTAGGTAACGTAAATCCTTCAAGTATTGGATTGCCATTTAATCTTTCTCCATATATGTCTTTGATTTGCATACATTGTTCGGAGTTGCGTGTGTCATTCCAAAGAATCGCGTGACGTACCGGTTGATGATTGCTATCTAGAGGCACTAAGCCATGCATTTGCCCTGAAAATGATAGCCCTTTAACACTATAATTTGCCATTTCAGGTGCTTGATTTATACGTTTAATCCCTTGTTTCACCGCTTCAAACCATTCATTTGGATCTTGTTCACTATAGCCAGCACGGCTTTGTATCAAGGTTAAAGGTTCACTTGTCGAAGCAATCACTTCACCCTGTCGATTAACCGCAATGATTTTAACTGCACTGGTACCCAAGTCAATTCCTAATACTACGTCTTCCACAACCATTCCACCTTTATCAATCAATTGTAAGCGCACATTTTATTACATATTAAGTAAGCAATTCAATATCTTTTTATTTTATATAAATTTTAAATTAAATTTAAAACCTTTATATTTATCATATCGATTCTGCTGATATTTTCAATAGTAAACTAAGATTTCAAATCTTTTTCAATCAAAAATGAAGCAAGGGTGGAACAGAATCCGCTTTGAATTCATTGTCCCACCCCCATAATAATGACTAAACATCGATTATGTTGATATACATTGCTTCTCAGTTTAGCCAACACATGCACATTGATACTAAACTATCAAACGTTTTGGAACTAATTGCTTACGATGCTTTTTCTAATAGATCAACTATTATCTATTACCCACATCTTGGCCAATTTCAACCGTTTGATCATTTTTATTATAAATGGCGCCTTGAACACTACCAAAGTTAGCGTCATTACGTTTTTCTTGAACACCGTAGCCCATACTCTTGAAGATATTAATATCTTCATCGCTCGTTGCATTTTCATAATAAATCGTACCACCATCATTATAGAAACGTGGTTTATCAATAGATTCTTGTAACGTACCATTTCCTCTAAGGTAGTCAATAAGTACTTCGTTTAAAATCGTAGGAATTTTGTTTCCGCCTGGTGTACCAATACCCATATAGAAATCTGGTCCGACAACAATCGATGGTGACGTATATGAACGTGGTGCTTTATGTTTATCACCATAGTTTGGACTATTCGGATCACTTGAGAAGTTTGTTAACGAGTTGTTCATATAGAAGCCTTGCTTCATAAATTTACCTGCGCCAAAGAAACTAGATAATGTATTCGTTGTACTAGCGACTTTACCATTCTTATCAATCACTACGAAATGCGTTGTACTCGTAGTATCAAGTGACGTATCAAAGTCACTGTTCGTTTCATTGCCACCACTGTTAACATTATTTAAGTTATCTAATAAATAGTCTTCTGATAAATGTGAATCACTATTTGCTTCTTGACCATTAACGATATCCCTATTTCGATACATTACATCACGTGATTTAACAATACCATTAATGTAATCTGCTCTATCATTACTTGAATTGGCGCTTTCATCAATTTTCAATCCTTGTAACATTAAAGCACCACCTAAAGGGTTTGAAGCAGAGTAGATTGTGTTATTGAAATATTTGGTTGCTACAGGTCGTTTTTCTTCAGTTTTAAATGTTGAAAAGTCTTTTTCAGTTAATTCACTATCGACTTGTTTAGATATACTTTTAGCGATGTCTTTATAAAAATAATCAGGCCCTTTATCTCTAATACCTTTAATTGTTTTAGCTAATGCAGGTTGTTTCACCACATCACCTTCACGTACCGTACGTTTTCCTTTAAAGAATGGAGAGTTACGGTCGATATCTGATCCATAAATTTTTAAACTACGTTCCAATTCTGAATCCACTTCGAAACCATCTTCGGCTAATGGCACAATATAACTGAATATTTTCTTCTCGTCCATTTTACCTTCACGTTGATGCATATCATGCATACCTCTAACAAATCCTGGCGTACCCATTTCATCGCCTTTCTTATAATTATAAGAAGACAATGTTTTATATTCATACATCTTAGGTTCTTCACCATCATTACCATTGTATGTAAGTGTGGCACCACCGCCACCTAATCCTGATGAGTGTGGTTCCGTTACTGCTAATGCATAGGAAACACCTACAGCCGCATCTACTGCATTACCACCATCTTCAATAATTTTATTTCCGACACGTGTGGCAATAGGGTTATTTGATGCTACACCATATTTTTTACTACTGCCAGAGGATTTATGATCTGCAATTTTATTTTCGAATAGTGTATCTTTATCAGGATTGTCTTCTTTATTGAAATAGTAAAAGACAAAGGATATCAAAATGGTGATAACTAAAATGACTGATAATGTCACTTTACTATAAATATTCATACTAACTGGCCCCTTTAGATAAATATTGCTCCGTTGCATCTTTTAATTCATTTTTCTCAAAATTATCAAGGCCTTCGTTCGCTTTGGCAAACGTTACCATTAACAGAATTGCAATTATAATGAGCGTTGTTACAATACCTAACCAATGCTTTTTAATATTCAAAGGTATATCCTCCATTCTCCTTTTTAAGGTGAATTGATTTGTCGTTAATATTATTGTAATAACGTTGTGCCTCTACCTTGTTCATGTTGTCTTTTGTTATCTTGCCATCTGCGCCACGTACTGGCGTAATGCTGAATTTATGATGTTGTCCATTCCAATCGTGTTGAACGACCATCCCTTTTTGATTTTTAGATAGGAATGAATCTGACGTTAAATTACCTAAACTATAAAAGATACTCGCATTTTTATATTTTTCAACTTTTTGAACGACCGAATTATGGCCGATGATGACATCTGCGCCAGATTGCACTAAAGCATGTGCATACTCTTTTTGACGATCCGTTACACTACGTTCATTCGTAATACCCCAATCCACGTTAACAACAACTAAATCATTATTTTCCTTTAAATTTTTGATCAGCGGAACAAAGATTTTAGGATCTAAACTAATAGATGTTGTATTTTTAAGTGGATCTTCATAATTCGAACCTACATCCGTAAATGACACATTGGCTATTTTTTTGCCTTTTACCGTTTGTTGTACCGTTTTACTGTTAATTGGATTCGAACCGTTGCCAGTCATAAAGTTATAATCGGTTTGCGCTTCCACTTGTTTACTCAAATCTTGGGCTTGCACATTATCAATCGTGTTATTGATTAAATTGACACTTTTAATATTTTGCTTTTTCAAGAACATAATATTCTCAATATTTTTCTTAATATTCGTTTTCGGATCATTTGAGAAATGGCTTACTAAGAGTGACGCCGTTGAGAAGTCACTGTGTTGAAGTGGTTGTTTCAAGCCATTAAACACATCGTTAAGATCCATTTGTCTAAAATGTTTATTCAATGTGATATTACCTAAATATGTACTACGAATATAATCATTACCTGAGCTTGGCATAGCCTCAACTGGCTCAACTTTCACAGCTCTAATAGCGAATACCAGAAGTACAAGTGCAACAATTAAAACGATAAGTGTATAAATGAAGTTAAGGCGTTTGTGTCGTTTAGATTGCTTAAGTAACCATTCGCTCGCTGATAACCGTTTTTTCTTTTTCATTACTCTGCGCTCCTTGCTCGCGATTAATTAATAAAGCTATATAAGAATAAGATGACATACGTGATACAAGTAAGTAACATCGTTGTTGACAACGTAATCACGACACCTTGTTTTTGAATTGTATTCGCAATGATTCCTGGAATAACGACACCAATACCAGACACTTGAACCATTTCAAATGGCGTCAATGGATAAATCAAGTCGAATAGGAATTTAAGAACCATCCCAGTTAAAATCATCGCCGCAAATTTTCTTCTTCCGTACAAAATAACCCATCTACTAATACCATATGTAACGATGAAAAATGTTAAACAACTAATGATTAACACAGATAATAACATGATGGGCTGATCGAATATAAGTGCTAAATAGCCTGGTACAACGAGCCCTGCTGGATTAATCCCAAATTTCTCGGCAAATATTAAACTTAATACGATACCGACAAATAGGGAGAAGTATAATTCTGAACCTATCATTTTATTCTATCCCTTCTATAAATTCTGCTATTCTACCACCTGGACCATGAATATTACCTACACAGAAAATGAGTGCATTGTGTGATTCTTGCATGATGGCTTTTTCAATTTCTGGGAACTCACGGTTTTCAAAATTAAGATATTTTTTGTCAGGTAAGTGTTGCATTAAGTCTGTCACCATTTGCGTACTTTTACCGGTACAAATCAGTGTGTCAAAGTCTACATCGTCAATAAAGTTTTCAACAAATTGACGTGTTCTATCTACCCTGTCTGAACGACAATTTAAAATAACTACTTTTTTAGTATATGGATAGTTGTAAGATTCAACTTTGTTCAAAATCGCTTTCGTCGATTGTGGTTCATTGGCAGCAAATGCATTAACAAATACATTTCGTGTGCGATTTGCATTAAAATATTTAATTTCTACTGCGCCAGGATCTGGTGGTGCATTTAACATACCTCTTAATGCAGTATCCTTATCTATCCCAACAGCTTGCGCAACGCCTAATGCGATCGCAACGTTATCTGGAAAGACAAGATAAGGGAACTTTCTTAAATAGGATTCAGGAATTTTATCTTTATCGACAACGATTAACTTCGTTTTTCGTTTTTTAGCTTCTTTTGCGAAAAATTTAGTATAATCATCTTTCATCACAACTAATGTCCCTTTGTATGGAATTGTTGCAGTAAACGCTTGTGCAACATCTTGAAGCGTAGGTCCAAGCACATCCATGTGATCTTCCATAACATTGACGATAACGCCAATATTGGCTTTGACTAAGTCCTGTTGAAAGGTAATCTGATAATCTGGATTAACTGCCATACATTCGTTCACTAGCGCCTCGGCTCTTTGTTTAACCACTTTGCGCACGATGTCACGTTGTTCCCCAATATTAGCACCTTGGGGTTTCCTAATGACTGGATATTCTTTGTCAGTAAACCAATATAACATTCGGGCATCTGTTCCTGTCGTTTTACCTATCACATGATAATGATCCTCTCTTAGAATGCTATAAATCATTCTAGTGATAGTTGATTTACCTCGAATACCGTTAATGTTGATTCTAATCGGAATCTTATTAAGTCGATTTGTATGACGCTTTTTCTCTTTAATACCGAGCCATAAAATCAATGCGATACAAATTATAATGAGAATCACAGTATAGTCCCTCTCTTTGATTGTTTTTAATATTAAGTTGTCTAAACACGTATTGCGTTAATATGTATATCAAAAGTGATGTTTCAACACTTTCTATAGAAGTTGTTAATTAATAAAACGTCTTTTCTATCATGAACACCTTAAACGAATTATTACTTCTAATAAGGGTATGCTATCATTTACGTATTTAGTCAGTTTTAATATTGTAAATCTAATGTAAAATTATATTAACAAAGATTAATTTTTTTAGAAATGTTCAATAATTTAAAATTACAAATAAAGACTAATTTTAAAAATATTTTTCTAAATTTAATATTTACTATGTGTTATCTGATAAATCATTAAATATTTACGCCATATTTACATTAGATTAAAATTCTGATGTTACTTTAAAGTTAAATAAAGATACAACTTTAGGAGGATACTGATGGGTAAACCTTTGACTAAACCTGTGAAAATAGCAATTGGCATCTATTTAGCAATGGTATTATTCGTTTGTTCTAGCTATTTAGTATTTATTCTTGTAGGTAGCTTACAAGGAAACGATATGAGTAATTCAGTTTTAGACACAGACCATCAACACATTAATAGTGTTACTAAAGATTCTAACGAAGGCATTGATGATACAAAGTTAAACAAAGTATCTGCAACGCGTGATGATGTTGCAAAAGAAGAAATGACTTTAAATTCAAATGATACAATTTTAAATACAGATACCGAAAAAGTAGGCGCACATTCATCAGATTGATGAACATTGCACCTACTTTATTTTAAGTGTTTCGCATATTTGATTTGGAATTGCTTCGGTGTAAGCGAATATTTATGTTTAAAACTTTGTATAAAATAACTTGTTGTTGAAAAACCACAGTCCATCGCTACTTCAGTCACATTTCGATGATGATACATCAGCTGCTTTGCACTTTGCTCTAGGCGATAGTTTTGTAAAAAGTTCAATGGTGTGTCCCCTGCAAATCGTTTAAATAACTTGATTGTTTCCGCCTCACTCATATGAACCATACGACTTAATTCGCTAAGTTTAACTTTTTTATAATAATGACTTTGTAAGTATTGAATACATTGCTTCACTCTTGGATCAAAGAAATATTGAGTGACTTGTTGATACTGATCAAAGATATTTAACAGGTGATTTAAACATTGATAAAATTCACTAAGAATTTGTAGTTGAAAATAACCTTTTTGAGCGATATAAATTTGCCCTACTTTCTCAATCCGTTTCAATAAATGGATGCTCTCTTCATCATTTGGACTTAATTTAATAAACGGAATAGACTGCGCTTGATCTACAATATGACTAACATACGTAAAGTTAATATATTCTGTAACATTAGGTAATCCAATATTCCAGCAATAAAAACGTGCCCCTTCATCTACATCATGAATTTCATGTACAACGTTGGAGTTAATAAATAATCCTTCACCCTCATGAATCACTAGTGTATTTTCTGCTAACTTCACCTGAATTATCCCATCTGTCACATACATAAATTGTAATGCATAATGCCAATGTAGCGGTATATAGCCGAGTAATGTCTTATTTAGCGTCGTATGTAAAATAACATGTGGCCAACGACGATCAGGATAATTAATCTTTTCTTCTAAATTTGCATTTACAGTCATTTCAGACGTCATCTGTAATCACCTCAATATTTTGATACTTTTACTCATTATTTGAGTATTATCCATTTCATAAACATTATATTATGAGATTTATAATAAAACAAAATACAGATGGAGGTGCATTGTATGACTCACACACAACATAGACTAAAAGGTGTGTTATTTGCAATTATAGGTGCTACTTTGTGGGGATTAGGCGGAACGGTTTCAGATCTACTGTTCAATCAACGCGGTTTAGATGTTGATTGGTATGTCACTGCACGCCTATTAATCAGCGGCGTCTTCTTACTCAGTCTTTATAAAATACGACGCCCTAAACAATCTATTTTTATTGTTTTTCGAAATCCTAGAACAATCGTTAGTTTGTTTGTTTATAGTTTAATCGGTATGCTATTTGTTCAATACGCCTATATGGCATCGATCGCAACTGGTAATGTTGCTGTAGCTACCCTTTTACAATACATTGCACCTGTGTATATTATCATTTGGTTCGTTATACGTGGTCTCGATGTATTCCGTCCATTTGATATTTTAGCCATTGCAATGACATTAATTGGAACATTTTTACTTTTAACAAATGGATCGATTTCTCATTTAGTTGTATCTCCTACAAGTTTATTCTGGGGCATTATCGCAGGTTTAGCACTTGCGTTTTACACGATCTATGCCACAGGTTTGCTTGATAAGTTTCCATCTATTTTAATCGTTGGATGGGCAATGATCATTTCTGGTTGTGCCATGAACTTTAAACAACCTATTTGGGATGTTAGCTTTAATACTATGAGCGCGTCTACAATCGTTTATTTGATATTTGGTATTATTGCTGGGACTGCTTTAGCATTCTATTTATTTATCGATAGTCTCAAATACCTATCACCTAAAGAGACAACATTATTAGGTACCATCGAACCAGTCATTGCAGTTGTAACAAGTGCCTTATGGCTTGATGTTACGTTTCAATCGATACAAGTGGTCGGCATTGTATTAATTCTGATCTTAATTTTAATGTTATCACTTAAGAAACAACCTGAAGAGATATAACCAACGAAAAGCGCCTAAGACGTTTACCATGATTAACACAAGTGGGATAGCATTTACGATGCATTGATTTGTCCACGCGGTGAATCATTTCGTCCTAGGCGCTTTCTTTTATAGAATAATAGATTTAAGTTGTGTAAAGAATTTCTGTCTTTCTGGTAATGGGAAAATCGGATAAATGTGGAATAAATTATATCCCGGTATAAAATCATGTTCAATGCCTTTCGCATTCAACATTTTAGATAATTTTAAAGCATCTGGATATAACGTTTCTTTCGTACCGATGAAGATGGATAATCGTCCTAATCCTTCTAAATCACCATTAATCGGAGAAATTCTATAATCCTCAATTGGTAATTCACCTGCCCATAATTTGATGAAGTATTGACTACCTTCTATCCCCAACATAGGATCGATGCGTTCATATGTTTTAGCATCTGGATTGCGCATCGTACCATCTAACACTGGTGATAGCATTACGATATGACCCGGTTGAGGCAACGTCGTTTCTGCTTTTAAATATTCTGCAAATGATAATGCGATTTGTCCACCTGCTGAGTCTCCCATAATAATGAGTTGATCTGTGTGTTCAACTTTGGCAACCTGTTTATCATAAATGAGCTTTAATAATTCAAATGTCGTGCGGTAATCACGGTGAGGCACTTTTGGATAAATTGGCATAATGACCTTCGCATCAAGTTGTCCTGCAAGTTCATCGATAAAATTAAAATGGTTCTCTAGCGGATCTTGGAACCACGCACCACCATGAATATATAACACCACTTTTTGTTGATGATTACATTGATCATTCACAATATATGTCACACAGCCATTCCAACTTTTTGTTCGAACATCATGTTTAAATTCATAACTTGTGCCACCATATTTACCGGCCGTAATTGTTTTAGTTTCTTCTAATGCTTTTTTAGCATCTGCCTCATTCTCAAATGTTTTTTTCATACCAGACATTCGTATATACTTTTCAGTTATATAACTCTTATAACTACGTTTTTCTTTTACTTTAATAAATGCTAATGTACCTAATATCGCAGATGTTGCTACTGTTAATACACTTTTTTTCATCGTCTTGATGACCTCCTATACATTTATATATTATAAACCTTAAATTCCAAATCATTTAGTAATTAACACTAAGAATATCAAACAATATTTTCAATTTAAGTCAAACGTGCTATCCTTATATCAATTATCTGAATTTTCAATTTAAAAGAGGAGGCAAGCATTGATGTCACGTCATAAAATTGTTCTTATAGGTAGTGGTTATGTAGGTTCTGCGTTTGCCCACGCAGTTGTAGCTAAAGGATTAGTCGACGAATTGGCAATTATTGATATTGACGAGGATAAAGCGAAAGCGGATGTATGGGATTTGAATCATGCTACGCCATTTGGTGATCACTTCGTTAATGTACATGTAGGACAGTACGAAGATTGTAAAGATGCAGATATTGTGGTGATCTGTGCAAGTGCGAAACTCGCTAAAGGTGAAACACGACTTAAATTATTAGAAGATAATGTCGATATCTTTGTTCCAATGGTTCAACACATTGTCGATAGTGGCTTTGATGGTTACTTTGTATTACCTTCTAATCCTGTAGATATTATGAGCTATGTTGTTAAACACGTTTCAAATTTCCCTAAAAATAAAATCATTGGATCAGGTACTTCTTTAGATACGGCTCGTTTTCAATTCTTCTTAAGTCGCGCGTTTAATGTTGCACCAAATCAAGTATATGCGCCCATTATTGGCGAACATGGAGATTCGCAAGTCGCAGTATGGTCACATGCTCAAATTGCAGGTGAATCCATCCTAGATTTATTGCCATCTGATACAAATATTGAAGCGTTTAAAGCATCCATAGCAGAACAGACAACGCAAGTTGGTTATGATATTTATGTTCGAAAAGGCACAACCAATTTCGGCATATCGCTTAGTTTAGTTCGAATTGTAGAGGCGATTCTATTCAATAAACAGATCATCATGAATGTATCAAGCTATTTAGAAGGCGAGTATGGACTGACCGATGTCTATATAGGTGTGCCAACAATCATTAACGGTAACGGAGCAGATAAAGTCTTTGAATTCGCTTTATCCGAAGATGAACACGCACAATTACATCAATCAGCCCAAGTGATAGCAACCTATCAACAACGTGCCGATGATATCATTCAACGTATGCGTAAATAAATAACGGACACATGGGATAGGGATAGAATTCAATTTGAATTCAAAGTTCCATCCCCTGTTCCAAAACAGCTATCATACATTAAATCCAATTGGTGTTCGAAACGTTGCATATCTATAAAACGTGCTTGACGATGCATTTCTTTACCATCCATAAAAATTAAATCTACAGGCACAGTAAATATAGATAACTCACCTGCAATTGCTTCGATATCTGATTGGTTTATAATGGCAAGTTCTGCATGAGGATAAGTAGCTACAATATCCTCAATTTGAGGTAACACCGCATGGCATACCGAACAATGATTTCGCATTACATGAACAACTACTAGTTGATGGTCTTTAATAAATTGATGAAAAGCTTCAATAGTACTCAAATGCTTCGTCATTTTCTCACCCACACTTTCACTTATTTTAATAAATCTTGAAATACTTCTGGCATCTTAGTTATTCTTTGACGTTCTAAATCAAAGAAACCACCCGTTTGATATCCAATACAATGCACTTTATCTCCGGAAGAAATTTCAAATTTAAATACCCATTTCATTCTTCCACCTTGAACAAACCAGCATCGTCCTACTGGCTTATCATGTATCGTTATCGGAACTTTATATTCTATTTCTGTTTTCATTAATATTGGCGATATATGTTGCTTCATCATTTCTGAGAAGGTCATGTAGTTATTAATGAATATTGTACGTAGATCTTCAAACCAGCGAATATATACAATATTACTCACGATACCCATCGCATCAATGTCGTAATTATTTACTTCAATCTCTTTTTCAGCTACTAATAAGCCTTCATTTTCCATAGATATACTCTCCTTTAAATCATCTTTCAATTATATTTTACGACGATTAAATGCATTTTTCATCCACTTTAACTATAAATTTCATGATGGCAGACTTATATATGTCAATTTTATTATATATTATTTTTATTAAATACATAATCAAATTAACATGCTATAATTATTGTGAAATAATTCACAATTAATAGGAGGATGATTCATTTGAAAGCTTATATTTATGAAAAGCCAGGTGTCGCAAAACTCATTGACAAAGAGAAGCCAGTTGTAACTGAAAGTACAGATGCTATTATCAGAATGGTCAAAACGACGATTTGTGGTACGGATTTACATATTATTAAAGGTGATACACCTGAAGTGCCTGCAAATACAACATTAGGTCATGAAGGTATTGGTATTGTTGAATCTGTTGGTTCAAGTGTCAACAATTTTAAAGTTGGCGACAAAGTTATCGTGTCTTGTATTTCTTCATGTGGCAAATGTTATTACTGTAAAAAAGGCATCTATGCGCATTGTGAAAATGATGGTGGTTGGATTTTAGGTCATTTAATTGACGGTACACAAGCCGAATATGTTAAAGTTCCTTTCGCAGATAACTCTTTATATCATGCACCAGAGTCTTTACCTGACGAAGCATTAGTCATGTTATCCGACATATTACCTACTGGATATGAAATTGGTGTATTAAAAGGGAAAGTGAAACCGGGTAGTACCGTTGCAATTGTGGGAGCTGGACCAGTCGGATTAGCTGCATTATTAACTGCACAATTTTACTCACCTTCTAAAATCATTATGATTGATTTGGATGATAATCGTTTACAAACTGCGAAAGAATTAGGTGCAACGCATACCGTTAATTCTAGCAATGTGGAAGAAGCTATTGCGCAAGTCAAATCACTGAATCATCGTGGTGTAGACGTAGCAATAGAAGCAGTCGGTATTCCGCAAACATTCGATTTATGTCAAAAATTAATTGGCGTCGATGGCACAATTGCTAACGTAGGTGTCCACGGTTTACCGGTTCAATTCGATATCGATAAATTATGGATTAAAAATATTAACGTAACAACAGGACTTGTGTCTGCAAATACAACTGAAGAACTGTTAGAAGCTTTGAAAAGTAAAATTATCCAACCTGAACAATTGGTTACACATTATAGTAAGTTAAGTGATATTGCACATGCCTATGATTTGTTTAGAAACGCTACAGATCATAAAGCGATTAAATTACTTATCGAGAATGATATAACACAATAATCCTTAATCATCACTTTATATTATTAATTTCTATAAGATCTTTAACCATTCTAAGCATTGATTTCAAAATGCATAGTCATTGGTTAAAGGTCTTTTTATATAGAATCCAATTATAATTATCAGAATTATCTAAATTTAATCTCATTTTTTATTTAATTTGGTGTTAAAATGGATTTATTCAACTTTCCGAGGAGATAGATGGTCATTGTTCTCTTACTTACTGTTTATTACTACCATGTCATTCACACCTGGACCTAACACCATCATGGCGATGTCCGAAGGTCAACGTAAAGGCTTCATAAGCGCTTTACCTTTTAATTTGGGTGTTTTCATAGGTATTTTATTTACACTCGCAATTGCTTTATTATTTTCAGAGCCACTAAAACATAACCATAGCTTTATTATCATTATGAAGATTGTTGGTACGCTTTATTTATTATATCTTGCGTATCATGTATTGATTTCAAAGCCTGATAGTGCGAAAGAAGCATTAGAACGTCCTGTACTTAAAGGTATCCTCATTCAAGCTACGAATGTTAAAGCAATGTTATACTTTTTAACTGGTTTAACAACATTCACATTACCTGATGCTTGGAATTCTACTTTTGTACGCTCAATTTTACTTATTGTCATCGGTATTGCTGGTGCAATCGTTTGGAGTCTATTAGGCCAAGTGATGAATCGAATCTATCAACAACATTATAAAATCATTAATATCGTTATCACAGCTTTATTACTTTATAGTGCTGTGGATCTTTGGTAGTTCATTTTCCCGATTAAAAAACTTCCTGTCATTATTTCTGACAAGAGGTTTATTTCAATATTATTTAATTTTCATAATTGCTTTACCTGGGTCTACTGATTCAACATCTTCTACTGTTAATGTTTTATCTCCCAAGTTTGTAATAATGATTGGTGTTACTGTACTTGGTGCATGTTCTTTTAAGTATGCTAAGTTGATTTTCATTAAAGGTTGACCTTGTGTAACTGATTCGTCAGCATTTACAAGACTTTCGAAACCTTCACCATTTAATTTCACTGTATCAATACCAATATGAATAAGTACTTCCACACCAGATTCAGATTCTAATCCGATTGCGTGTTTCGTTGGGAAGATAGTTTTAACTGTACCATCAAATGGTGCTACGATTTCTCCTTTTTCAGGTACAAATCCAACGCCGTCACCCATCATTTTTTCTGAGAATACTTTATCAGGTACTTCTGATAATGGAATAATATGTCCAGTTCCTGGTGCATAGATTTCTGTCTCTTTAATTTCTTCCACGTTTATAGGTTCATCTGATGTTTCTTCAGTAACCGTTGTTTCACTTGGTTTAGTGATTTCACCTTTCATGATAAGTGACATATCATGTTTAATTTGATCTGATTTCGGACCGAAGATTGCTTGCATATTATTACCTACTTCAAGCACACCTGAAGCACCTAACGCTTTCAAACCTTGTACATCGACTTTAGATTTATCATTTACTTCAACACGAAGACGTGTGATACAAGCATCTAAATGTTTGATATTTTCTTTACCGCCCATTGCGTCTAATACATCAAATGGTAATCTTGCTACACTTGAGTTACGAATTTCTTGTTCTTCATCTTCACGGCCAGGCGTTTTAAGATTGAATTTCTTAATTGCAAAGCTAAATAAGAAGTAGTAAACAACTGCATAGACTAAACCAACTGGAATAACTAATAACGCATGCGTACGATCCCAGTTTAATAAACCATAAAGAATATAGTCGATAAATCCACCAGAGAAAGTCATACCAATCTTAACATCAAGTAAATGCATGATTAAGAATGATGATCCTGCTAAAAATACATGAATAACATATAATAATGGTGCTACGAATAAGAATGAGAATTCTAATGGTTCTGTAATACCAGTTAAGAATGATGTTAAAGCAGCTGATAACATTAAACCACCAACTACTTTTTTACGTTCAGGGCGTGCATTTTTATAGAATGCTAATGCAGCAGCTGGTAAACCGAACATCATAAATGGATATTTACCAGTAGTAAATGCACCTGCTGTGAATGGTACGCCATCTTTCAATTGAGCCATCCAAATACGTTGGTCACCGCGAACGAGTTCACCTGCATGGTTTGTATATTGTCCGAACTCGAACCAGAACGGCGCATAGAAAATATGATGTAATCCGAATGGAATTAATGAACGCTCAATAATACCAAAGATAAATGTTGTTAATGTTAAGTTCTTATTCAATAAGAAGTTTGATAAGCTATTTAACCCTTCTTGAATTGGTGGCCAAACGAAACATAATGCAATACCTGTGATGATTGCAACTACTGATGTCACGATTGGCACGAAACGTTTACCTGCAAAGAATCCCAAGAATGGTGGCAATGTAATATTGTAGTATTTGTTATAACACCAAGCAGCAAGTGCCCCCATAATGATACCGCCGAACACACCCGTTTGAAGTGTTGGAACACCTAAAATTAAGGCATATGCTGGTAATTTATCAGCTTGACTTAGTTCTTTAGCGCCATTAGCGTAACTATAAATATCATCTATTGTGATATGCATAATTTGACCCATAGTGGCATTCATAATTAAGTAACCTACTAAAGCTGCTAAAGCGGCAACACCGTCTCCACCAGCTAATCCAAGTGCTGTACCCACTGCAAATAGCAATGGCAAGTTATCAAATATAATTTGTCCAGCCGCTTCCATAACAGATGAAATCATCACAAAGACGTCCATTTTTAGCCACGGTGCAATGCTAACAAGTTGTTCGTTGTGCATCGCATTACCGAACGCTAATAAAATCCCGGCAGCTGGTAAAATTGCAACTGGTAACATTAAGGCTTTACCGATACGTTGCAATTGACCGAAAAATTTCTTAAACATAATCCTTATTCCCTTCTACCTAAATTTGAACACGATAACATAAAAAAAGACATAAGCAATACTAAGAAAAGTAAGTTTGAGAAATGCATAGCGATACAGTGATTTAAAATCATGTACACTCGTCCCTTTAATTTCTCTTCTACTTTCAAAAATACATCTCTAAGTAACCCAAATTATGAAATGTATTTTTACTAAGGCTATTCCATGCCTTAGTCTCATTGATTGCTTATGCCTAATCTAATAGTAACACGCAGTTCTTTTTTTCAATTAATTTATATTATATACCTATGATAAAACGGTTTCAATACTTTTTAAATAGAAATTGCCGACAAAATCAAAGTTTTGTCGGCAATTTTGTCTCAAGCGTTATGAGAGCGCTGAATATTTATTATAAGAAACGTTTAGCAGCAACTGAAATTGGTGGAATTTCGTCGAAGTCTAATTTTTTATCTTCAGTGATTGATCTGTAAGCCCATTTACCATAATTAATTGCTTCTTCGTTCACAATTTTACCTGGTAATGGTGCAGCATTTGGATCAACATGTACGTCAACGATAGTTGGTACATTTTCATTTAACGCTGCTTCTACTACTTCATCAATACGGCTTGGGTCTTTTAAGACATAACCTTTACCACCAGCAGCTTCTGCGAATTTAGCGTGATCCATATCAGAGAAGTCAATGGCATATTCTAATTCACCAGCAGCTTGTTGTTCATATTTAATGAATGATAATTGTTTGTTATTCATAACAAAAATTGTCACTGGTAGGTCATATTGAACAGCAGTTGCAAAGTCTTGCATTACCATTTGGAATGCACCGTCACCACTAATAGAAATTGCTTGGCGTTTAGGGAATGCAATTTTAGAAGCAATTGCGCCTGGTAGACCGCAACCCATTGTACCTAACCAAGAAGAAATAATAAATTTATTATTAACTGATAAGTTTAGGTAACGTGTTGACCAAACTGTAGACGTACCTACATCTATTGAGAATACCGCATCGTCATCACTATATTTGCTAATAGCTTTCATTAAGCGTTCTGGACGGATTGGCGTACTTTCTTGATTCATGTCTTGTTCCATCCATTTATCCCAAACAGCTTTACGTTCTAATGTTTTTTCTAAGAATGGGCGTTGTGGTACGTGTTTAATGCTATCAGTTAATTGGTGGAAAGCAAGTTTAGCGTCACCAACGATACCTACGTTGACACTGAAACGATGACCAATGACATCTGGGTTTGTGTCGATTTGAATAGCTTTAATATTTTTCTTAGGTAGGTAATCAACGTATGGATAGTTTGTTCCTGCCATGATTAATAAATCGGCATCTTGAATTGTTTGATAAGATGTTTTTGTACCGATTTTACCTAAGTTACCAATGCTATATGGGTGATCATCAGGAATGATTGTTTTGGCTGGTAACGTATGAATAACTGGAATTTTAGCTGCTTCAACAAATTCACGTAATTCATCTTTAGCATTTTGTGCACCTACACCAACGATCATAACTGGTTTTTTACTTTTATCGATTAATTTTGCAGCTTTTTTAATGCTACGTAGTGTTGGCGTTGGTGCTTTAGGTTTAGTAGTATCTATAGCACGGTTTGTAGTGTCTTTAATTTTTTGAGTTAATAAGTCGTTAGGACATACAACTACTGCGACACCACGTTTTTCGTATGCAGTACGAATTGCTTCGTTTACAATTTCAAATACGTTGTCACCTTTTTTAATTTGGTGGTTGTATACAGAAACATCTGAAACCATATCTGTAATGTTTGTTTCTTGGAATGCTTTTGTACCTAATAATGTACTGTTTGTTTGACCTGCTAAGATTAATTGAGGAACACGATCCATTTTTGCATCGTACATACCATTTAATAAGTGAACGATACCAGGACCACCGATACTTAATGCTACCCCAATTTTTCCTGTCATTTTAGTGTATGAAGCTGCAGCTAAACTTGCTACTTCTTCATGACGCACATGATAGAATTTAAATGAATCTCTAACTGTACGTAAACTATCTACTACTGCGTCAATTGAATCCCCAGGAATGCCGTATAAGTGGTCAATATCCCATGCTTCTAACGCTTTTACTAATGCTTCGTTTGCTTTTATCTTCGCCATTATTACAATAGCCCCTTTCTCTTTTTCAACGAGTACTAAGTATATATTCCCTTTAGTAGAACAAAATAATCATGATTGGAATAAGTATTGAACTTATGACAGCAGTCAATATCATTCCAATTGAACTGAATGCACCGGATTCAATATCGTGTTCTAACGCTTTTGCGGTACCGAACGCGTGTGATGCATTCCCATATGTTAAACCTCTCGCTATAGAGGTCTTAAAATTACCTACTTTCAATAACATTGATCCCATCATACTACCGATTATTCCAGTAGTGATGATGAATAAGACTGTTATCGTATCCGTACCACCTAACTCTTGTGAAACTTCAATACCAACAGCAGCTGTTATCGAACGTGGTAATATTGTTACGATGGTTTCCTCGTCATAACCCAATAAGTTCAACGAGGTAAACACTAACACAAAATTAAGTATTACGCCAACCATCACGCTCGTAAAGATAATACTTAAATTTTCAATGATTTTATGTCGATTCTTATATAGTGGGTAAGCTAAACATACAACAGTGGCATTTAATAGATGGTTAATCCACTTACCACCTGTCATGTAATCATGATAGTTTTGATGTGTTAACAATAATACGATAATGACGCCAACTGAACCAACTAATGCTGGATTCAAAAATGGATTATCGTATTTTTGTTGTAGTTTTTTTGCAGCAAAATACATAACGACGGTTAACAATATCATTAAGATTGCTTGAATAAGTGTCATACTATTGATGACCTCTCTTAACGTTAGGTTGTTTAACCATCTTTTCAGCAATGTAACCAGAAGCAAGTGCAACGCAACTTGTACCTACAATAATTAATAAGAAGAAAATGATATAACTCTTCGTGATATCAGACACAATATCCATAATACCTACAACGGAAGGTATAAAGAAAAACACCATTGTAGCTAATAGGAATTCTGCACCTTCAGATATCCAATTCATGCGTATCACTTTCAACTCAAGTAAAATGTACAACAATATCATGCCTACGATACTTCCAGCTAGTGGTATATGCAATAATGTTTGCAACAAACTACCTAAGTAACTAATGACAATGATAATGGCAATTTGTATGATAACTTTTGAAATAAATAATAATTTTTTCAAGATGACTGACCTCCCACTAAAATATGTCGAAATTGTTACAGTGAATTTTGAACCTATATTCATCATTCTAATTCAACGTTCAAAAATAGAAAAATATCCATTTTAAATACGACCTATAGTTTTTTTCTATGTAATCGCTTTAACGATTATCGTTAGTAGTTTCAAATAATGTGTTTATATTGTGAAAAATGTATTCAAGGCTTCATTTTGATTACATAAAAAAGTTGGAATGCGAATACACATTCCAACCCTTAAATAAAACATATGATATAAGACATTATTTCAGTTTATATAATTGTATGGACCTATAATTTTAATCATATTTCAATCGTTCACTCATAAAACCTATCCATTTAGATGTTGCATGACTTAATAGTTTATCTTTTTTCCAAATGGCACCTAATTCCCAGCTCATACCTGTATCTTCAATTTTAATACTTTTAATATTATCTTTGAGCATATTTGCAATATGTTCTGGTAAGATACTTACACCTAAATGTGCTAGCAATAAGTACTCAATAAAGTTCCATTGCGAAACATTCGAAACTGTATTTGGAAGAAAACCTGCATTTTTAGCTGCAGCAATAATTTTATCATTAAGGTAAAAATCTTCGTTAAATAGTATAAAATCTTCATTCTTCAACTCAGCCATCGTCACTGAATCACGTGTAGCAAGTTCATGCTCTTTACTTACAACCAGCCTTAAATCTTCACTGTATAAAGGTAAATAATCAAAGACATTTTCATCGATCGGAATAGTTGTAATACCAATATCAATTTGGTCATTGATCAGACGTGTTTCTATCGATTTACCGCCACTCTCATTTAAATTGTATGTCACGTTAGGATATAGTTTATGGAACTCACCAAGAATATAAATAAATTGTTGCATATCCATCACTGCTGACATTCCAATGTTGATATGGCCTGTTTCCAATCCCAATAGTCCATTAATTTCAAAAGGAATATTATCATATAAGGCAATAATTTCTTCACATTTTTTGTAGAATATTTTACCTGCATCCGTGAGTACGAGATAGCGTTTTTGACGATCAAATAATGTCATCTTTAATTCATTTTCAATATCTTTAATCGCTTTACTAATCGTTGGCTGAGCGATATATAAAGATTTTGAAGCATTTGTCATACCACCTTGATTTACCACTTCCATAAAATATTTCATATGTTTGATATCCAAATGCTCACCCTCTTTGTTCATTATTATAATTTCATTATACACGAAATATTTTTGAGAAAATAAAAATATTTAAAGTAAAACTATATGTTTCCATGCACTATGATATTTAAATTTCAATGTTTGACCCTATATGTTTCCTTTTCAAAAAATGTTATAATCACATAGGCTCAATTTAATTAAAGAGGTGAGGCATTGAGCTTTTACGAATTTATGCAAAATTTTGTTGGTGATGACACACCATTAGGTGAATTGGTAAATTGGATTAATCAAGATAGCAATTTCCCTAAAGACGTGAAGAGCCAAGTAGAAGTATTGTCATATTTTCGAAATAATCCATGTCCAGAAAACATACCCGTGACTATCGTTAAAAGAGCATTGGCTGTTTTTAACCAATTCACAAATGTATGATTTCTAACTTGTTATTATACATCATGGACGTATCATCTCACTAAGCGCCTTTATGGCGCTTTTTTGGGGAGTGGGACAGAATTCTAATGCAATTCGTTGTCCACCCTCGCATTTGAAATTAAAAGTCTTTCGAACTTTAAAACATTACTATGCTACTGTGTGAAATTGTGCAAATTCACTTTAATGTAAAATAAGTTACAAATTACGCTGTTATATTTCATATATATTACAGTTATTTGTATAATTCGTTTCTTATATTGTATTAGACCTTTTTAACGAATATGATTAATACAGTTTTTAATTCTTTTATATTTTGAGGAGAACACAATGAAATTTAAAAAATTATTTTCACGTCTTTTACTCGCTACCGGAATCATGTTCGCAGGAACTTTTACATATCAAACGATTGAACACACGCACGTATCTGAAGCCGCTTCTTATAATTACTATACGAAAGGTCAATGTACTTGGTGGGCATATCAACGTCGTGCTCAACTAGGTAAACCTGTATCAAATCGTTGGGGAAATGCTAAGAATTGGTATTACAACGCACAACGCTCTGGTTATAGAACTGGTCATACACCTAAACGCTACGCAGTAATGCAATCTACTGCAGGTTATTATGGTCATGTTGCTGTTGTCGAAGCCGTATATAAAAATGGAAGTATTAAAGTTTCTGAATATAACTATAATAGACCAAATGGTTACGGTACTCGTTACTTAAGTAAATGGTCAGCGCGTAATTATAATTACATCTACTAAATGAAATCATGATATTAAATGAATAAATAAAAGCCACTACCATGAGTAAGGTACTTAAATACAGTCCTTAAGTCATACGTAGTGGCTTTTCTATATATCATTATTGTCGTAAATCTTCTAAAATTTGTTGCGCTGTCGCAGTGTTTGCTTTAGGCGCTTGTTTTAATGCTTCGGCAACACGCGCGATTTCATCACCTTTAGCACCTACAACAATGGCTAACGATTTGTATTGTAAGCTCATATGGCCTTTTTGGATACCTTCAGAAACTAACGCTCGACACGCTGAAAAGTTCTGCGCTAATCCCACGGCAGCAACAACTTGACCTAGTTCTTGTGCTGATTGAACATTTAATAATTCGAGTGAAGCTTTCGCAATTGGCAACACTTTTGTACCGCCACCAACAATAGCTAATGTCATCGGTACTTCTATCGTTCCAATTAAACGTCCACGTTCTTTATCATATTTCCAGGTTGCGATACCTCTATATTGCCCATCACGACTTGCATATGCATGTGCGCTCGCTTCAGCACCACGTGTATCATTCCCTGTTGCTAAGACAACTGCATGGATACCATTCATTACCCCTTTATTATGCGTTGCTGCACGGTGGATATCAACTTGTGCTAATACTGAGGCACGTTCCATGCGGTGTGCAACTTCTTCTCCAGAACGATCACCTTTATTTAAATCATTAATATCAATTTCACCTTGTACACGTACGACTGAGGCTGTCGCATGGTTAGACAAAATACTCATAAGCACATCACGATTTGGAAATTCATTCTTTAAATGTGCTGTAATAGCTTCTAAAATCGTATTAAGCATATTGGCACCCATTGCATCTTTAGTATCAACAAAAACCTTCAATGACAATAGTTGATGTTCTAGAAACGTATCGATTTCAATTCGTCTATATCCACCGCCACGTTCTATAATTGATGGATATGCTTCAGCTGCAATTTGCTTAATTTGTGGTTCTAATGCTTGAATGTCTTGGGCTAATGCCTCTGTATCGTTGACATCATCAAAGACGATTTGACCAATCATTAAGCGTTCACTTTTAACCGTCTTAAAACCACCTGTATTGTTGACTAATTTGGCACCATAACTTGCTGCAGCTACAACAGAAGGTTCTTCAACCATCATTGGTACAACATATGCTTTGTCATCAACAATAATTTTAGGTAATAAACCTACAGGCAACGTTCCTTGGCCTATTACATTTTCGATTAAACTATTCGCAACCTCTTCATTAATTAATGGATTATTTAATAATACATGATAGTTGTCATCTGTTAGCCACCCATAATCAACGAGTTGTTTTAATTTATATTCACGAGATAAATGTCGAAACGACTTATCTAATTGCTTCATACTATTATTCCCCTTTATCGATCATTAAAGCGATGCCTAGTCCGCCACCGATACATGCCGTTGCAATACCAGAGCGTTTATTCTCTTGTTCAAGTGCATTCACTAATGTTGTGACAAGTCTAGCACCACTTGCACCAATTGGGTGTCCTAATGCAATCGCACCACCATAAATGTTTAACTTGTCATCTGGAATATGCAAATTATCTTTAACTGGTATACTTTGTGCCGCAAATGCTTCAGTCATCTCTACAATATCGACATCATCGATTTTACTATCTGTTTTATTCAGTAACTTCTCAACAGCATAGAATGGTGCATAGCCCATATATTGAGGATCGCAACCTACTTCAGCATAGTCTCCAACAATACCAAGAATGTCATACCCGTGTGCTTTCGCATACGATGCTTCCATCAAGATAAGCGCAGATGAGCCATCGTTAATACTTGAAGCATTACCACCTGTGACTGTGCCATCTTCTTTAAATATTGTCTTTAATGTTGCAAGTTTCTCAACACTACTATTTGGACGCACACCTTCATCTGAAGTCATTTCTTCACCTTCAGCGTCTGTCATGCTAATAATTTCATTATTAAATTTACCTTCTTGAGTCGCTTTTGCTGCTTTTGCTTGTGAATGATTTGCAAATTCATCTTGCATTTCACGTGTGATGTCATATTTTTCAGCGATATTCTCAGCTGTTACGCCCATTGGTACATAATGAAACGCATCTGTTAAGCCATCGTGCATAAAGCTTTCAACAGGTTCTTGACCCTCTTTCAAAATTAATTGAGGGGCATTGGTCATACTTTCAACCCCACCGACTGCAACAACATCCGCTTCGCCTAATTGAATTAACTGTTTCCCTAATATGATCGCTTTAAGCCCAGAACCACATACTTCGTTAATTGTCATAGCTGGTGTTGTATCAGGTACACCGGCTTTGATCGCAATTTGGCGTGCTGGATTTTGTCCTACGCCACTTTGTAATACGTTTCCAAAAATAACTTGTTGTATGATATTAGGATCAATGTTCGCAGCTTCGATGGCACCTTTCAAAGCTGTCGTTCCTAATTCAACTGCAGAATAATTTCTTAATTTCCCTTTATATCTACCGATTGGTGTTCTTTTAGCACTGACTATAGCAATTTTTTTCATTCTTTATCTCCTTATATGTAGTTTATATATAAATTGTAATTTAGTTATTTAATTTGGTAAAATAACTATTAATATGATTATTAATAATAGCCGATAGAAGTTTTCTCAAACTCAATGTTATACCATGCGGTTTCACGTATTTTATTATATTACGCTATTAAACGACATGCGTTATTGCATTTAACCATCAGAATGAAAACGCTTTCTGTTAGTGAGCATTTTAAATGAAATTGTCACAAAAAGCTACTATTAATATGAATTATAAAAATTAGAATAATGAAAGGATGTAGTGCCCATGAGTATAGGAATTGATAAAATTAACTTTTACGTCCCTAAATACTATGTAGACATGGCTAAGCTTGCAGAAGCTCGCCAAGTTGATCCAAATAAATTTTTAATTGGGATTGGTCAAACCCAAATGGCAGTCAGTCCAGTATCACAAGATATTGTATCTATGGGGGCTAATGCTGCTAAAGATATTATAACAGATGATGATAAAAAACATATTGGAATGGTCATTGTAGCGACTGAATCTGCAATTGATAATGCCAAAGCTGCGGCAGTTCAAATACACAATTTATTAGGTATTCAGCCATTTGCACGCTGCTTCGAAATGAAAGAAGCTTGCTATGCTGCAACACCTGCCATCCAATTAGCTAAAGACTACATTGAGAAACGTCCTGAAGAAAAAGTCCTTGTCATCGCAAGTGATACAGCACGTTATGGTATTCAATCTGGTGGTGAACCAACACAAGGTGCTGGCGCAGTGGCTATGTTAATTTCTCATAATCCTAGTATTTTAGTCTTAAATGATGACGCTGTTGCATATACAGAGGATGTTTATGATTTCTGGAGACCAACTGGACATCAATACCCATTAGTTGCAGGAGCTTTATCTAAAGATGCCTATATTAAATCATTCCAAGAAAGTTGGAATGAATATGCGCGTCGTGAAGGTAAATCACTATCTGACTTCGAATCATTATGTTTCCACGTACCATTTACTAAAATGGGTAAAAAAGCATTGGATTCTATTATTAATGATGCCGATGAAACAACACAAGAACGTTTAACTTCTAGTTATGAAGATGCAGTATACTACAATCGTTATGTAGGTAACATTTATACAGGTTCATTATATTTAAGCTTAATCTCATTATTAGAGAATCGATCACTAAAAGGTGGTCAAACAATTGGATTATTTAGCTATGGCTCAGGTTCAGTTGGAGAATTCTTTAGTGCCACTCTAGTTGAGGGTTACGATAAACAATTAGATATTGATGGACATAAGGCATTATTGAATGATCGTCATGAAGTCTCAGTTGAAGACTACGAAAGTTTCTTTAAACGTTTCGATAATTTAGAATTCGATCATGATACGGAACAATCAAATGACGACACATCTATTTACTATTTAGAACGTATTCAAGATGATATTCGTCAATATCACCGTCCTGAATAACATCATTCATAGTAAAGAGGCGTAAGAGACATGCACTTTTAGCAAGGTGTCTCTTATGCCTCTTTTTATTTATATTCACTATGATCACGGTTTGGTTGAATGTTTAGGTCGATACAGGTGAGTCATGTCTACTTGTTCAAGTTCGAGTAGTTTGATTTTATGATTAATTGTGCCACCATATCCTGTTAAGCTACCATCTTTTCCAACTACACGGTGGCATGGGATAATAATTGAAATAGGGTTACTACCTACTGCGCCACCCACTGCTTGTGCAGACATATTGGGTTTACCGCGTTCTTCTCCTACAAGATGTGCAATCTCACCATATGTTTTTAATTGACCATATTCTATGTGTTGTAATTTCTGCCATACGCTTTTTTGAAATTCAGTACCTTCTGGTTTAAGCGAAAAATCAATAGTCGGACGCTGTCCATCAAAATATTGATTTAACCATTTAACTGCTTTTTTGAAGACATCTAGCTCCGGATTAGTAGGATGTGTCACTGTCGTGTCCTGATATTTATAAAGTAGATGCGTGAGTGACTTGCCATCACTAATGAGTTCTAAATTTTGCACGGGTGATTCGTAAAGCATTGAATACGCCATCAAACCCCTCCTTTCTGACCATTATGACGAAGTTTGATGCCAATGTACAACGGGAAGTATGTAACAATACTTAAATAATGGAGGTGTACTGGTGGCTGGTTTAAATAAAGATGATGTTGATTTACATTTCAATACAAACCGATTTAATGAAGATGATCATGCTAAACAAATTTCATTCTTCTACAAAGCCCTATATCAAATCAATGATATTGTATTAGGCATTATATTCTTGATAGGAAGCTTTTTATTCTTTAGTGATCAAACTATGATTGCTGGCACAATATTATTTGTGATTGGTAGTCTTCAAATGACTGCAAGACCTGTAATTTCTTTTGTTCATGATATGAAACTATCAAGATATTACAAACGAAAGTATAGTCAACACGTTACCGAAGAGACACATAATCATTAATAAAGTGCAGTCTGGGACAAAAATAATATAATGAAGCTATTTTGCAAATTCGCAGTAGCTAACTGAACTGAGAAGGCGCTTTAATCAAGCTTTTCTCAGTTCTAGTCACCCTTGCGGGCGGGGCCCCAGCAAAGAGAATTTCATCAAGAAATTCTACAAGCAAAGCAAGCTGGGGTGGGACGACGAATTTAAAAGAATTCTGTCCCACTCCCCACGCTTTATTTGTGTTAGAACCAATCTTTCTTTTTAAAAAGTGTAATGAGTGATACAACAACTATGAACGAAATAGCTATAAAGACAAAGTAACTATAATGCCAATCGAGTTCAGGCATATAGGAGAAATTCATGCCATACCATCCCGTTAAAAATGATAATGGAAAGAATATGGATGAAATAATCGTTAACACATTCATCACGCCATTAATTCTATTAGAACGATAAGACTCATTATTATCTTTAATATCATCTGTAATATGTTCACATGCCATTAACGTATCGTTCTGTCTTAATAACCTACTATGAATATGCTTAATCAATAACTGATACTCGTGTGATACGTTTAATGATGTTTCATCTATCATTTCATTTAGTAGTTGTTCCATTGGGATCAATATACGCTTTAATTTAATAATTTCAGAGCGAATGCGATAGACATCATCCATTAATTTACGGTTATTAACTTTATCTACATTCTGATTTTCAAAAGAAAAGACAATGTCTTCCACACGATTGACATAGTTAAAATATTCCTCTGTAAATCTATCAATCATGACGGCTACCAGTTCAGTTACAGTTATCTCTTTCGGCAACGTATTGAATGACGAAATGATGTCTGATAAAACCTTCATAGGATATTTATGTACGGTAATCATCCAATTATGCTTTACAGTTATACTTAGTGGTTCTGCTGAAAAATCATTGTGACTTATCGCATGGAGTATGAGATATAAATGTTGTTTATGCGGATGGGTACTTATTTTAGGTCTTGTTACTGTAAATTCAGACGCTTCTATGTGGTGTTTAGCAATATTGAACCGTTGCGTCAGTATTGCTTGATCATTTTGAGTTGGATTTTCGAAATCAACCCATACAAGTCTAGCATCTTCAGGTATAGCTGAAAATGTACATGCAGTATGAAAACGATGTGCTTGGTCTTGATAGTGGACACGGATTGCCATAGTATCTCCTACTTTTTATTTCTTTTATTCTTCCATACCACTTTTCAGAAAATAAAAACAAAAGGCTAAGACACACGGAAAGTCGCATTAAATACATTGCTTAAATCCGTTAATGTCTTAACCTTAATTCCCAATCATATTACACGTGTAAAGTAATCACATTAGTTTTGATTAAAATTATATAATTCATAACCTTTGTCTTTAGCATATTCAATGGCTAAAATTTCTAAAACGTTGATGAATGCTGGTTCATTCTTAACATTGACATATTGGAATTTCAAATTGTAATCTTCAGCTGTAATTGATTTTATATCGTCTACATTGACCCCTTTTTGTTGTGCTAAGCCTTTTTTAAATTTAGTCGTCCCTACACCTGATTTTAAATTATATTGACCTAATTTATTAAATAAATCCTTAGTAATTAGTTGATAACCTGTAGAGTAACCACCAGTTTGTCCAACGAAAATAGGCGTTTTCTTATCAAAAATAACATAAACGCCAAATTTATCTTGAACCTTTTCACGGTCTTCTTTACTAAATGTTAGCGCGCTATCTTTATCATATTTAAATAATTTCTTAAGTTGCTTCTTATTATCTTCTTTAATTTGATCTAATTGTTTACTGCCTTTCATAATTGAAAATCCTCCCATACAGAACTCGTTTAATATCATTCGTTAAGCAATGTTTCTATTTGCATAACATATACCCTTTCACAATGCTTTGAAACGCATCGTCTAAATCATCGTACACGATATTTCAGAATTTTCATATCAGTTTAATTTTTATACGTTATTTACATCTTTAATGTAAATACATGTTTATTTATGTATTTATATAATCTATAATTAGATATTATGTTTCTATAAAATGATTAGATTCTTCTATAGATGTTAGGGGAGAACAATTTTGAATGATAAAGACTTACGGGTAATTAAGACCAAAAAAGCATTAACAGATAGTCTATATTCGTTGCTAGAAGAAGAAGCATTTTCAACTATAACGGTAAATATGATTTGCAAAAATGCTGGTGTGCATCGCACGACGTTTTACAAACACTTTTATGATAAATTCGAATTATTAAATCAGCTATTGAAATTAACACATGATGATTATTTTGCGACTGACATTAAAGAACGTTTGAATAATCCTTTTCAAACACTAGCCAATACATTTAATAAAGAAGAAATATCTAGAATTGAACATAAACAATTCAATGATAAAGCATTTTATGAAGCGCGCAATAACTATTTGATTGAAATCATGCAGAACGACTTCAAAGCAAACATGCATCGCATTACTGTTGACGGTGTCGTTCCTAAGAGTTTAGTATTCTATGTCTTCGGTTCCGTGCTAAATGCATTTATGGATTGGAAAAAGGATGAAAATGTAGAAATCAAACCTAAGCAAATGGACCAAATTTTTCATAAACTTATCAATGTCAAAGCACACGATTAAATCAACATGAGGAAGTAGGCATCAAAGCTACTTCTTCATGTTTTTTATAGTCGTCAATAGGTATTAATCGCTATTTATTATAAATCAATATATAATGGCATTGGTTATAAACTAATAAAAAGGGGTTAAATCATGACTGAATTATTTCCATATTTAGCATTCGAAAATGCAAAAGAGGCAATATCCTATTACGAGGACGTCTTTGGCGCTACAAACGTTAAAAGATTAGACATTAGCGAAGCACAAGCAGAACAATTTGGCATGACGAAAGAACAAGCTGCGGACGCTACTATGCACGCAGAATTCGAAGTATTAGGCGTCAAAATCTTATGTTCCGATTCATTTGGACGTGTAGAGAATATTAATAATGGTATTTCACTGCTTATCGATTTCGATGTCAATGATCATAACGATTCAGATAAAGTTCAACAATTTTACGATAAAATTAAAAATCACGACTCTGTAAACATCGAAATGCCGCTTAAAGAACAATTCTGGGGTGGAAAAATGGGTGCCTTCACTGATAAATATGGCGTACGATGGATGTTACACGGGCAAGATTACACACAACTTAATTCATAATCCACATCACTTTCTGTTTTATTTCATTAACAATGCGCTGTAATAGAATCTATAATATAAGGGAGTGGGACTGAATTCTTTTTAAATTCATCGTCCCACTCCCAGCTTTATATTTATAAAATGTTTTTTGATCTTAGAACATTTCTGAAACGACTTTTTGTTCTAAGAAGTTTAATAAGTAGTCTGGACTACCTGTTTTGGCATCTGTACCAGACATTTTGAAGCCACCAAATGGATGATAACCTACAACTGCTGCAGTACATCCACGGTTAAGGTATAAGTTACCTACATCGAATTCATTCACTGCTTTAATCCAGTTCTCACGATTATTCGTAATCACTGCACCTGTTAAACCATAGTCTGTATCATTCGCAATTTCAATTGCTTCTTCGAAATTATCAAATTTAGTAAAGCCAACCACCGGACCAAAGATTTCTTCTTGCATTACTTGGTCAGATGATTTTAATCCTGAAATAATGGTTGGTTTAATGAAGTAACCTGTTGAATCATCAGCTTCGCCGCCAATTTCAATTTTACCTTCTTTACCACCAATTTCGATATATTTTTTAATTTTGTCGAATTGTTTTTTATTAATTACAGGACCCATAAATGTATTATCTACAGTATTGCCAACTGTTAATTCTTTTGTTAATGCTACTGCTTTTTCTAAGACTTCATCATAAACTGAACTGTGTACGATAGCACGTGAACATGCTGAGCATTTTTGGCCAGAGAAGCCAAATGCTGACGTTACGATTGACTCTGCAGCTAAATCCGTATCAATATTTTCATCAACGACAATCGCATCTTTACCGCCCATTTCTGCAATAACACGTTTTAAGAATGTTTGGCCTTCTTGAACCACTGCACTACGTTCATAAATACGTGTACCAGTTGCACGAGAACCTGTGAACGTAACAAAGTGTGTATGCACAGAATCAACTAAATAGTCACCAATTTCTTTAGGATCACCAGGTACAAAGTTGACAACACCTTTAGGAAGACCTGCTTCTTCTAAAATTTCAATTAATTTATACGCAGTTAATACTGTATCTTCAGCAGGTTTCAATAGAACTGTATTACCAGCTACTACTGGTGCTAATGTTGTACCAGCCATGATCGCAAATGGGAAGTTCCAAGGTGGAATCGTTACACCTGTACCAATTGATTTATAGAAGTACTTGTTATGTTCCCCTTCACGGTCTAATACCGGTTTACCATCTGCTAATTCCATCATTGAACGTGCATAGTATTCGATAAAGTCGATACCTTCAGCCGCATCGCCTACTGCTTCATCCCAAGGTTTACCTGCTTCGTATACCATAACCGCAGAAATTTCTTCTTTACGACGACGAATAATTGCTGCTACACGTAATAATAATTCTGCACGATCTTTATGTGACCATTGACGCCACGCTTTATATGCTTTATTTGAAGATTCAAATGCTTTATCAACATCTTCCTTAGTTGCTTTAGATACTTTAGCAATTAATTCCGATGTATTAGCTGGATTAATTGAATCAAATGTATCATCTTTAGTAATGTGCTCACCGTCAATCACAATTGGAAGTGTTTGACCAAATTCACTTTTAACTTGTTCTAACGTTTTTTGAAATCTTTCTACATTTTCTTGTACTGAAAAATCAATCCCAGGTTCATTTTTGAAAGGTACTACCATTCTTAATTACCCCCTATGTATTTGTAAGAATTATAAAAATCAGTAAAACATTGACTTACTTAAAATGATAATTTGTATCATTAATTTCATTCTACTATGCTTCGGGTTATTTTTGCAATCGCTTACATACATATTATCTGAAAAGTTTTAATTATTAGTCAGATGTGGTGTTTCACTCAAAACACATGCAAACGATATTATTATAATTTTATATTTTTATAAAAATAAAGTATAATAAATTTACACAAATTAACGACATCAAGAAAAGGAAGTACACAAATGAAAGCATTAATTACAGGCGGAGCAGGATTTATTGGCTCACATGTAGCCGAACATTTTGTTAAGCAAAATATCGAGGTACATGTTATCGATAATTTAAGTTCAGGATACTTACATAATATTCCCTTTGTTAATAAAGAACATATTTACGTTAAGGATATCACCGATTTTGAGTTTGTAACGCAATTAATACGTCAAGAGCAATTTGATTATGTTATTCATTTAGCAGCCATGGTGAGTGTTGTTGAAACAATTGAGAAGCCATCTTTATCTAATCAAATTAATATTGATGCCACAGTTCATCTTTTAGAAACCATTCGAACGTACAATAAGCAAATTAAAAAATTCATATTTGCCTCATCGGCAGCCATTTACGGTGATCTACCAAGTTTACCTAAATCCGTTTCTCACTCTAAACCATCGCCATTATCTCCATATGCAATACAGAAATACGCTGGAGAGCAGTATGCTAAGATTTATCATCATTTATATGATATGCCCTGCGCTTGTCTCAGATTCTTTAATGTTTATGGTCCAAGACAAAATCCTAACTCGGATTATTCAGGTGTCATCTCAATAATGAATCATAAATTTACGCATCAGACTGAATTTACTTACTATGGTGATGGTGAACAAACTCGTGATTTTGTTTACATTGATGATTTAATTGCCGCTATGTGGCTTGTGCTGAATACTCCAGCAACAAGTGGTTCAATATTCAATGTAGGTACGGGCATACAAACAAATCTGAAAGCAGTTTTTAAAGCGTTTGAAAAGGGCTTCAATTACAGTATCCCATACCAATTTAAAGCACCAAGACTTGGAGATATTAAACATTCTTGTGCTGACATTACACCACTTGAATCATTGGGTTATCATCCTCAATATGATATAGCTAAAGGCATTCAATCTTATTTGGCATATAACAAAGAACATAAAGTAAAATTATAAAAGCATCGACTCAGATAAATTAAAAGCATCTTGTTGCAAATGCCCTTTTAATTCAGTCAACTACTGTCAATATATTTGTAGGGAGTGGGACAGAATTCTTTTGAATTCGTCGTCCCACTCCCTTCTTATCGTTCTATTAACCCCATGAAATTATTACTTACTTTATCCCAATCATGATTGTTACACATTCAAATGCTTTTAGGATTAGGAATTTTTAAGTTCAATAGATATTGTATTTACTGATTATTTTAGAAGGTTATAGAACTCTTCTATCGCTAATTGATTGTATTCTTGAGCGTTAAACGTCTCATAATTGGGTGTTTGATGTTTGATAAAACGCTCTAAGCCGTGCTTAATATCATTGACATCATGACTCACTAACATCCCATACTTACCATTGTTTAATACATAACGATTCGCAATGATATCCGATGCCAATACATTCATACCAAGTGATAGTGCTTCAAGTAGAACCATTGATTGGCCTTCATAATAAGACGTTAACGATAAAACATCTGCTTGTTTCATAATATAGAATGGATTTTTTCGTTGTCCTAATAAAAAGACATGTTGTTCTAACTTCAACTTACGAATTTGTTGTTCTAATTTATGTCTTAATGGACCTTCTCCCATAATATATAATTTCGTATTAGGATAATGCACGATAACCTTGCCAACCGCTTCAATTAATAAATCAAACCCTTTTTCAGGTGATAAACGGCCAACCGACACAATTTTAAAATCATCCTCTTTAAAAGGTACCGACGTCACTTTCCCTTTATTCACACCGACGAGCACCGGTACATTATTTTTCTCAAATTGGTCAGCATTATCTAACATGGATTGCGATATTTTACTTAAATTAATCGTGTTTCTTGACGCTACAAATTTCTTATTTAATGCTTTTTTAGCAATATTGTGCATATTTTGTTCTTTTGATGCATCAGAAACACATACCAGTTTATCAAATTGATCATACAATGTGATCAAACCTTTTAAATTTTGATAATGCGGTTTCACACCGTTGACGATTTTCTCCATGTCCGCTTTGATATCACTATGAAGGTAGACCAATTTACGTTTAGCAGTCGTAGCTAAAATAAGATTCGCCCAAAACATAGAATACCCACTGAAATCTATCGCATAATCAAATTGACTTTCACCTAATATTTTACGCATCTCACGTTCATATACATGTTTTGGATATAAGAAACGTTCTAATGCACTTATTAGCCCTCGTTGTCTGACGAAGTCTACTTTATACGTCTCTTTTAACGACGCTGCTAATGGGCCAACTCTTAAAATAATTCTTACATTTTGGTTAACATTATTCAGGTTATTCAAGATTTCTTCATTATTACTTCGATTCGTAAATAGCGTAACGTCATATTGATTGTAATCAATATTCTCTAATAAATTGATAACAGAAGAGGTAATACCATTATTTTTCATCCCACCAGGATAAATTAATAGTCGTTTTTTAGCACATTTCTTTTTCTTTTTACGCTTATGTTTTGAGGTGAATACGCGCTCAATCACCTTGTCAGTAACATTTCCATCATCTAGATACGCATACGTGTTTTTAAACGTTTGATAGTTATGTTGCACCTTACTTAATTGATATGTTTTTTGTTGTATCGCTTGCACAACATCATCAATGGTATGCACAACCGGTCCCGGTAAATCCTGAGCATTGATATACATTCCTCTTTCAAATTGATATGCTTCGTAGTCAGGTGTATAAAAGACAATGGGTTTATTTGTGACTAAATAATCAAAGAAGATACTTGAATAATCCGTTATCATTAAATCAACAAATGTTAATATTTCATTTGTATCAAAATAATCTGGAATAAGATAAGGTTTTAGTGCTTCATTTTTAATTGCTTTTTTATAAATAAATGGATGTACCTTTACTAATACTTGATAATCGAGATGATGTTTTAATTTTTCAACTTCTTCGACAATATGATTTAAACTTTCCTCAGGCGTGTTGACATCATCCCCTCTCCAAGTAGGACAATATAACAATACTTTCTCATCAGTAATATCAATGTATGATCTTAATTCATTAATAAGCATTTTTGAATCACTATTCAATGTGAGATCGATTCTTGGATACCCAATTTCTAAAATTTGCCCACCATAAATATTGTCCAATCTAAATGCCCTTTCAAAAATGTCTGACGTATGGCGATTAGGACTTATGATATAATCACTCGATAAAAAGTTTTTAATAATATTTTGCGAACCACGTAAGCCATTTTCAAGGTCTAGACCCATATATTTGAGTGGCGTACCGTGCCATGTGTTCACATAAATTTGATCAGGCTTTTTAATGAAATAGGCTGGAAACGTTGAGTTGTTAATTAGATACTTACATTCGGTTAGTGCCCTTATATACTCTGGAGATTCTTTAATCACGAATTCAATATTTTTATATTTCTCAAATTTCTTTTTATAAAATTCTAACGTTTCGGTAGTGTCGACGACCCATTTATGCGTATATTTACGGTATTTGGGATGATGAATCAAACGTTTAAAGATAGCATATGGACTATCTGTAATACTCTTCCCATCTCTTACTTGATATAGAATATCGTGTTGTTTAACTTTATTCGCTTCATAATTGTGCGCATAACGCATTATTTTACGTGTATAAGCTGAGTTATTTCTTCTTTGTAAAGGCGTCGTTATAAATTTAAATTTACGACGACTTTGATTTTGTAAAAATGTCTTCAGTGCCATATTCATTTTCCTTTCTAAGTTGTATTTCATTCTCTTAAGTTGATGTCATAAAATGAATGTGTTGAATTACATTTTGATTCTTAAGTATGTATGGAGATGGACTCCAATATACAGTCTAAACATATTATATCATTTATTTATATTATATATTATTAAAATAATGCGTTTTGTATATTAAATTTTTAGATAGAAAAACCTTTGAGCCACTGGACGACTCAAAGGTTATCTATACCTGATTGATGCCATGACTATTTAGGGGCATCTCTTTCATCAATTTCTCTTATTACTTTAGCAGGCACGCCCGCAACTAGGCTATTCGGTGGTACATCTTTAGTCACTACACTTCCAGCTGCAATAACTGAGCCATCACCAATCGTTACACCAGGTGTAACTACAACATTGCCTCCAAACCAAATGTCATTCCCAATTGTGATAGGCTGGGCCAACTCTAAACCTGCATTACGTTCTTTAGGCGTTAATGGATGATGGGCAGTATAGAAGCCACAAGATGGACCTATAAATACATCATTACCAATCGTGATGCCACCTCCATCCATGAAGTAACAATTACTATTAACAAAGATGTTCTTACCTAATTTAACATTCCACCCATAATCTGTATCGAAGGGACTATTAATTGTAATATGCTCTAATTGGGCGCCAAATAATTCAGTTAAGATTGCTTGTCGTTTGCTATCATCACTTGGGCGTGTGTGATTAAAGTCATAACATAAATCTTTAGCTCGTATACGTTCTGCTTCTAAATCATTATCAAAATTCGCATCATACCATTGATGTGCTAACATTTTATCTTTCTCTGTCATCGTACTCACTCACCTTCTTTCAATTATTATCATAAAGTTTAAACGAATCAAGACGCTTTTGCACTGAAATTCCCTTTCCATTAAAGAAATGCAGACTTTATGTCTAACAACCAAAAAGCCGGGAGTGAGACAACATTCTTTTTAAAAACGTCTCCAACCCCAGCTTGCTTTGCTTGTAGAATTTCTTAATGAAATTCTCTTTGCTGGGGCCCCAACCCCAGCTTGCTTTGCTTGTAGTATTTCTTAATGACACACTCTCTTTGCTTGGGGCCCCACTCCCAGCTTGCTTTGCTTGTAGAATTTCTTGATGAAATGCTCTTTGCTTGGGGCCCAGCTAGAACTGTGAAATGCATGGCTTAAGTGTCTTTTCAGTTCAGTCAGCCATGGCGAATTTCCAAAATAGCATTATTAGATTATATATGTCCCAGACCATAACCAGTGCTATAACCATGACATCCTAGACATTAAATATGATAAAACTTCCATTTACGTTGTAATATAGTCGCCACCATTAACATGAATAATTTGACCTGTGATATATGAGCTATCTGCATTTGTTGCAAGGAACACATAGGCTGGCGCAAGTTCTGCAGGTTGTCCACGTCTACCCATTGGTGTATTGCCACCTTGATTTTCCACTTTGTCTTCATCAAAGGTAGCTGGAATTAAAGGCGTATAAATCGGTCCTGGCGCTACACCATTGACGCGTATATTTTTCTCCATTAGTGTTGTAGCTAATGATCGTGTAAATGAAACAATCGCGCCTTTAGTTGAAGCGTAATCAATCAAATGACCTGAACCACGATATGCTGTTACACTTGTTGTGTTAATAATCGTATCGTTATCACTTAAATATGGAACGGCCGCTTGTGATAAGAAGAACATACCAAATATATTAGTTTCGAATGTCTCTTTAAATTGTTCCGGCGTTATGTCCATAAAATGGTCTTGTGGATATTGAACAGCACCGTTATTTACTAGAATATTTAATCCGCCAAAGTCTTGAACCACTTGTTGCACTAAATCTTTAGATTGCTGTGCATCTTTTAAATCATGTGCATACGCTTTAGCTTTAACACCGATGTCTTTCAAACGTTGAACGGTTTCCTCAGCATCTTCATGCTCATCGTAATAACCAATTGCTACATCCGCGCCTTCTTTAGCAAATAATATCGCAACAGAACGACCAATACCTGAGTCACCACCAGTAATTAATGCAACTTTACCTTGCAGTTTACCTGCTGCTTTATAGTCATCTAGCTCTGAAATTGGTCTAGGATTCATATCTTTCTCAGTACCTGGTTGATGACCTTGAGTATAGCCTTTAATTTGCTTATGAAATTCTAATAAATTCATTCGTTACCACTCCTTATCCATTTACTTAACCGTTCCCACTAATGTCGCATTTGAAACAAAGTGGTTATCTGTTTATCAACGTCCCAATTCATTACAACTTTAGAATGATGAGAAGTCAGTTCCTTGGTCTCATGCATTTTAGTACGAAACCTTATATAATTAAATTAAACTTCTATTAAAGATATAACTTAAGCCACTAACGAGAACATACAGATAAAGGAGTGCGACGATATGCGAGGTTTATTTAAAGGTATTATTGCATTACTAATCATACTTGGTATTGTAAAGACCTTCCAAGATCATGATGTAATGAATGAAGCGAACTATTATTACAATCAAGCTAAAAATGGCGAATTAGTTCAAAATATATCCAATTTTGATTTTAATAACTATAAAGATTTAAATTTAGACCATTTTAAACCATCCGATTTTTTCTAAAATACGATATCAACCACACAATAAAATGATATTTTGGCAATAAGAAGACATTCAAGTGCATGTTGAATTCAGTCCACGACTGCTCATATACACTTGTAGTCTAAGATATAGACTTGATATGTGCCCTTCAAAGTAGACATTGAAAAATGAACACTTTGGAGGGCACTTTTTTATTCAAAAGCAGAACAGAAGCATTGACTTGAATACCCTAAGGGGGTATATTATGTATGAATTGTAATGGAGGTGTCCTAATGAGCAATAAACAACATACTACATTGAATATTACCGGTATGACTTGTGCCGCCTGTTCTAACCGTATCGAAAAGCGATTAAACAAAATGGATAATGTTAACGCACAGGTTAATTTAACGACTGAAAAGGCAACAATCGAATATGATTCAAATGACTATGAAATCAATGACTTCGTTTCGACCGTTCAAAAGCTTGGCTATGATGTAGTCATAGATAAAGCTGAATTAGATATAAGTGGTATGACTTGTGCTGCTTGTTCAAATCGTATTGAAAAAGTATTAAATAAAACTACAGGTGTCAAACAAGCATCTGTCAATTTAACGACTGAGCAAGCCACGGTAGCTTACTATCCCGGTCAAACCGATTTAGATACTTTAATAGAACGTATTAGAAAGCTAGGTTATGATGCACAACCTAAACAAACTGAAGAAGATCAAACTACACGCAAACAACGCGCTTTGAAACATAAGCGAAACAAATTAATCATCTCAGCGATTCTGGCATTACCGTTACTCATGACAATGTTCGTTCATCTCTTTAATATGCATTTACCAGATATCTTAATGAATCCTTGGTTCCAATTTATACTTGCGACACCTATCCAATTCATCATTGGTTGGCAATTCTATGTTGGCGCTTATAAGAACTTGCGCAACGGTGGCGCTAATATGGATGTGCTTGTCGCATTAGGCACTAGCGCTGCTTACTTTTACAGTATTTATGAAATGATCAAATGGTTAGCCGGTTCGACACATATGCCTCACCTATATTTTGAGACAAGTGCTGTGCTGATCACGTTAATTCTTTTCGGAAAATACTTAGAGGCACGCGCTAAATCGCAAACAACACATGCATTAAGTGAATTACTGAATTTACAAGCAAAAGAGGCACGCCTCATTGATGACAATGGCATCGAACAAATGGTACCTCTGAATCAAGTTAGTGTGAATGATCTCTTGTTAATTAAGCCAGGTGAAAAGATACCGGTTGATGGTCAAATCATCAAAGGTGAAACTGCTATAGATGAGTCAATGTTGACTGGTGAATCCATGCCCGTTGATAAGCAGGTTGATGATGCAGTAATCGGTTCAACGATAAATACAAATGGTGTAATTACAATTAAAGCCACTAAAGTTGGAAAGGATACTGCCCTTTCTAACATTATTAAAGTCGTTGAAGAAGCTCAAAGTTCTAAAGCACCTATTCAACGTTTAGCTGATATCATATCTGGCTATTTCGTACCAATTGTAATTGCTATCGCATTATTAACTTTCCTCATTTGGATTACCATCGTTCATCCTGGTCAATTTGAGGATGCACTCGTTGCTGCGATATCCGTTTTAGTTATTGCTTGTCCATGCGCGCTTGGATTGGCGACACCAACGTCTATCATGGTTGGTACAGGTCGCGCTGCTGAAAATGGTATTTTATTCAAAGGTGGCGAGTATGTCGAACGCACACATCAAGTTGATACGGTTGTGTTCGATAAAACAGGCACATTGACTCATGGTAAACCAGAAGTTACTTATTTAGATGGGGATGAAGATACACTAGCTTTAGTGGCCTCCGCTGAAAAGAACTCTGAACACCCTTTAGCTACCGCAATTGTTAACTATGCTGAACAACAACGTGTGCAATTGGTAGACGTCACTGACTATCAAACATTACCAGGCCACGGTATACAAGCGATGATCGATGGGACTCAGTTACTTGTCGGCAACAAAAAATTGATGCTAGCACATCACATCAACATAGATACGATGAAACAGAAGATGACATATATGGAAGCTGATGGTCAAACCGTAATGTTAATTGCATATGGTGGTAAACTTAAGGGCATGATTGCTGTTGCAGATACAGTTAAACCTTCCGCCAAAAACGCCATCCAACAACTATCAGCTATGCATATTAAAACGGTTATGCTAACTGGTGATAATGAACGAACTGCACGTGCAATTGCCAATGAAGTTGGTATTGACCAAGTCATTGCCGAAGTTCTACCACAAGATAAGGCACAACATATCACGCAGTTACAAGAGCAGCAGCATAACGTTGCTATGGTAGGTGACGGTATCAATGATGCCCCTGCACTGGTTAAAGCAGATATTGGTATTGCAATGGGAACGGGCACTGAAGTAGCGATAGAAGCTGCAGATATCACCATTCTAGGAGGCGATATTCAGTTAGTACCTAAAGCCATCCACGCGAGTCATAAGACCATTCGCAACATTAAACAAAATTTATTCTGGGCATTTGGATATAACATTGCAGGCATCCCTATTGCAGCAATGGGATTACTCGCACCATGGATAGCTGGCGCTGCAATGGCCTTAAGTTCAGTTAGTGTTGTAAGTAACGCTTTACGACTAAGACGAATGAAACTATAATTTTGAAGCATTTCTATTTTATTTCTTTGTTTATTAAAAAGGAGTAAAATATGGGTATATACTATTAAGAACGTCGGAGGTGATCATTATGATTAATAAAGTAATGAATGTTGAAGGTATGAGTTGCGACCACTGCAGAAACGCAGTGGAATCAGCACTAGCTAAATTAAATGGTGTTACTTCAGCTGAAGTAGACTTAGACAAACATCAAGTTCGCGTCGATTATGACGAAGACAGAGTATCAGTTGAACAAATGAAAGAAGCCATTGAAGATCAAGGCTACGATGTAAAATAAGGTCCGAACAAAAGCGCTTAGGATTTAGGCGAATTCGAAAAGTGAAATAGAAGAAGTTAGGCGTGGCAAACCCCTGCAAAACGTATTTCTGAATGAAATGCTACAAGCTAATCAAGCTGGGGTTACAAAACATTCAGTGTGCCACGCCTAACTTCTTTTTTAATTTACTCTTAATTGCGTCGTCCCTGTATTCAACACGTCAAGGACTGCATCAAGTGCATCCACAATCAAATTCTTAACTGCCGCATCAGTATAAAACGCGATATGCGGTGTTAACCAGATATCTTCTCTAGCAATTAATTCATCTAATAAATCGTCATTAATTGCTTTATCACGATAATCTCCAGGGAATAATCCACGTTCATGCTCATATGTATCTAACGCAGCACCTTTAATGTGTCCGCAATCAATGGCATCTAGCAATGCTCGTGTATCTACAATTGATCCCCTAGCCGCGTTGACAAATACAGCGCCTTTTTTAAATTTAGAAAATAATGCTTCATTAAAAAGATGCGGATTATATTTTGTTGCTGGAATATGAACTGTGACAATATCAGCATCCTGCAATGCGTCTTCTAATGTTTCTTTATACGTAACATACTGTGCAACTTGCTCATTTGGAAATGGATCATAGGCAACAACATGACTACCATACCCTTTGGCAAAGATTCTTGCTGCAATGGAACCAATACGTCCAGTTCCGATAACCGCAACCGTTAAATCACTGATTGAACGTGACAAGATTGAAGGTTCCCATCTAAAATCATATGCTTGAAGTTTACGTTGAATGTCATTTTGATTTCTAACAATATTAATTGCTTGTGTCACGGCAAACTCTGCAATGGAACTTGGTGAATAAGATGGAACATTAGATATAATGATGCCGTATTGTGTAGCTAAATTTAAATCATACGTATCAAACCCAGCACTACGTTGCGCAATATGTTTAATCCCGAAACGTTGAAGTTTCGCAAATACGTCTTCAGATATTGGATGTTGTTGAGATAAAGATAACCCATCAAATCCTTGAACACTATCCACATTATCTTCCGTCAATATCTCTTTGTTTAATTCTATTTCAACCTTATGCTGTTCTGCCCATTCTTCAATATAAGGAATATCTTCATCACGTACACTCATCATTTTTATTCTAGTCATTATCTATCATCCTTTCTCATGTTCGTCTTAGTGCTATACGTTATACAAATTAGATAACGATACGAGTCGATTCGCCGCTTCAGTCAATACATCATCCTCCAGTGCCAAAGAAATGCGCACATAATGACGCCCATTTTCTCCAAATGGAATACCTGGTGCTACTAGGATGGACTGCTCTTTTAATAAATATTGTTCGAACGATTCACTATCATAACCCGGTGGCGTTTGAAGCCATGAATAGATACCACCTTTAGAATGCACAAATGGTAAATTTGCTTCCTTTAATCGCTTCTCAAAAGCATCACGACGTCGTTTAAATGTGTCATTTTGTTGATCCAAAAAGGCATCATAATGATTCAACGCATACGTTGCTGCATCTTGAAGGGCACCAAACATACCCGCATTCGTATGTGTCTGATATTTCTTTAGTGCTTGTATCATGTCTTTATTCCCTACCGCAAAGCCTACTCTGAAACCTGACATGTTATACCCTTTTGACAATGAAAAAATTTCAATGGCTACTTCCTTTGCATCTTTAGAAGCGAGTATACTCGGGTTCTTAGCATCGAAACCAAAAGCACTATATGCAAAGTCATGAACAATCTTTGTGCGTGTACCTTTAAATCTTTGAATAGCTTCATCAAATACCGCTTTAGTGGCTGTTGAACCTGTAGGATTATTTGGGTAAGTTAAATAAATTAATGACGTATCCGCTAATGTTTGTGCATCTACTTTACGCCAATCTGGCAAGTAATCTGGTGGATCCAAATTAAGTGGTACTGGATTGGCATCAGCAAGCAAGACACCAGCAAGATAATCTGTATAACCAGGATCTGGCAATAACACATTCTCTCCAGGATTAACAATACATGTCGGTAATGCCACTAAACCGTTCTTTGTACCATAAAGTATGCACACCTCGTCTTCTTTATCTAACGTGACACCGTATTGGCGTTGATAAAAATTAACAATCGCTTCTTTAAATGATGCTTTACCATGAAAGGCGCCATACTTTTGATTCTCTGGAATTCGAACTGCTTCTGCAAAATGATCAACAATACCTTTAGGCGTTTCACCATCCGGTATGCCCACTGCCATATTGATTAACGGCAATGGACCATGTTCAACTTTACGTCCCATTGTCTTACCAAAGTAACTATCTGGAATATGCGCTAGCTTATTTGAAATTGTCATGATTTACCCCCTTACAAAATTAAAAAGCTATATATCACGCTCAAAAGAGAGTGACATATAGCTTAGTTATAACTATGACACTTATCTTTGAGGTATACCTCTTTGGAATTAGCACAGTACTTTTATCTTTTAAGTCTGTTGCTGAAGTTTCATCGGGCCAAATCCCTTCACTTCTCTGGATAAGTCTATTGAATTAATATTCATTGTATCAGTTCAATAATGATTGTCAATATTTATAATTTTCTGATTCATTTACTTTATGGAGATTATACACCATGATTAATATCTTCAAGCATTGCTTCTGCCGTAATTTTAGCACTCGTTAGAACGATTGGTACACCTGCACCCGGATGTGTACTTGCACCTGCAAAGTATAAGTCTTTGTAGTCTCTTGAAACATTGGCTGGTCTGTAGTAATTACTTTGTGTCAGCGTTGGCATGAGTCCAAATGCTGAACCGAACTTAGCATTGTAGCGTTGCTCAAAATCAAGCGGTGTAAAAACCGTTTCAGATACGATATCTTGACGGACATCTTTAAGTGCTTCAATCGTTTCAAGTTTGTTATAGATGACGTCTTTCGCCTTCTCTACTATTGTAGGGTCATGCCAGTCAATTTTGCCTGTTTTTAATTCTGGGACTGGCATCAATACGTACATGCCTGTCTGACCCTCAGGTGCTAATGCTTCATCTTCTACAGATGGGAAGTAAAGGTATAATGATGGATCATCTGGCATCTTTCCACTGAAGATATCATCAATATTACCTCTAAAATCTTTAGCGAATACCACGTTATGGACATGCAATTTATCACGTAATTGACGATTAATACCTGCATAAATTAAAAATGCTGAACATGAATAATCCATGTTCTCCACCTTTTCAGGAGAATAGCGCTTTAATGGCGCGTGCTGAGGCATGAGATGTTGTGCCACATATGGGAAGTCAGCTGTACATAGTACTTTATCGAAACGTCGAATATCACCATTAACGCGTAAGCCATCTGCACGCTTAAATTTAGGATCAATGATAATCTCTTGCACGTCTGCATTGAGTTCAACATTGACACCATAGTCATGACCAAGCTGTAATAAGCCTTGGGCTAAGCCATACATGCCACCTTTGATATAATGGACGCCATGAACCATCTCAATCATCGGAATAATAGAGTAAATTGATGGACCTTGTTTCGGATCAATACCGATATATAATGTCTGAAATGCAAGTAGCTTGCGTATTTTTTCATTAGATACATAATTATCTATTAATTGATTCGCATTGTTAAACGTCTTCAGTTTAAGTCCACGATATAACGTTAACGGATTATAAAATTCGCTTGGCTTACGGAACGTGCGCTCAAGGAAATATTTACGCGCTACCTCATAACGTTTATGTATATCCGTTAAAAACTGCATAAATCCTTGCGTTGAGCCTGGCTCTATCTCTTCTAGCGTCTGGCTTAGTTGTGCCAAATCCGTCGATACACTTACTTTATCTTTATCTGAGAAATAGATATCAAAAATATGTGTGAGTGGTTTCATATCGACATAATCTTCGAAACGTTTGCCACATTCTTCAAATACTGCTTTATAAACATCTGGAACCATCACTATGGTCGGTCCCATATCGAAGGTAAAACCATCCTTCTTAAATTGACTCATACGGCCACCGACTTGTTCATTCTTTTCAAAAATGGTTACTTGATGACCTTGCGCGGCCAATCGTGCGGCAGCTGCTAAGCCGGTAACACCAGCACCTACTACTGCTATGTTCATACATCTCACCTAATCTTTATATTTTTTCTTTAAGTTACGGTAGATTTTATGTTTTTTCCATTTAGAAACATATGCGCGTTCTTTCAATGAATATGATGATTTACGTACCTCAGTTAGTATACCGCGATAGACTTGAGCTGCTAACTCAATAATCATACGAGATTCTTCATTATAAACATCGAGATGATTCAATACCATATCGTAGTTATTATCCGCTAGTGTCGCATAGAATTCCCAAATTTTGATGTAATTGTCAGAGGGTTGATCGCGTTCCATTTCATCTGCAATTGAAACATTAAACTCATTTAAGCGTGCTTTACTAAAGTAAATACGCCCGTTTCGATAATCTTCACCAACATCACGTAGTATATTCGTGAGTTGAAGCGCCTCACCTAATTGCTTACCATACGCATAAGCTTCGTCTGACGGTGGCGTTGCCAAAATAGGAATCAGTAATACCCCAACTGTTCCTGCTACCCCATAACAATAATCGAGTAGACCACGATCTGTTTCAAACATCTCGAAGTGTTGATCGGCTTCTACGGTATCAATTAAGTCATAGAGGGCTTGGTAATTCATTTGGAAATGTGTCGCTGCATCAGCAAAAGCCGTCATAATGCGTGCATCACTTTCAAATGTCGTTATTGTTTGATGTTCAATAGATTCAACATCACGATGAATCTTATGTAAATAATCCACGTCTTGATGTACATCGATACTATCATCAACGATTCTGCAAACAGCATAAATTGCCCATATTGCGCGTCGCTGTTGCTCAGGTAACATATCAAAAGCATATGAGAAACTCTTAGAGTAATCTTTCATAATTTGATGACAATATTGATAATTTTCTTCTAATGTGCTCATGGAGAACCCCCTGCTAAATATTATTTAATATTAAATCGTCGTCCTTTCCATTTTACCTGTTTTGTGTAATGGATGTGACGAAATGAATTGATAAAAATTAAAATAAACACTAAAAATAATATTGGATGACAAATCAAGACTAAAAGCGAAAAATTACCTACTCTACGATGTAAACGGCTGAATTGTAGTGTATACAAGCCATAAGATAGTAGCGCTCGTCTAAATGACAATCCTTGTTTAAATAAACTGAGTATGAATGCACTGAATGAAGTGATACTACCTATCATCCATAACATGATTAACATCATAATATGCGGTTGTGTTGACGATGCACCTACCGCTAAGTGCTTCGTCCATCCTTCTACGAGCGTTTGAACGCCTGATTCGTACATTCTAAAATTAACGTAGCCCTGACCTTCAAATTGAGTCACTGGCAACTGGCAACGTTGAAACGCTTTGCCTAAAGCAAATCCTTCAATGATTTGTGACGCAGCATTTTTATGGCCTTGTGTCTTAATATAATCCGCTTTGTTCATGACGGTTACCGGGCCAAATGCTAATGCATCACCCTTTGCTTTAGCTAAAGTTGAAAATGTATTTGTACCTACAATTGTCATTAGATTAAACACTGCCGATAAATGTTCATAAGGTTTCCGCACACTGTGATACGGTTGAATACTTAGTAAACCACGATAATGTTGCTGTGCATAGGTCTGAATCATTGCTTCTAATGCATCATCATTTTGTAATGTTACATCTGCATCCATAAATACAATGATGTCTGATGTTGTGTGGTCAACACCTTGATAACATGCATATGACTTACCAACCCATGTAGGCTCATGGCTATCATATGTCACATTATACACGTTTGCGCCCATTTTTCGCGCAATTTCAGCAGTGCTATCATTTGAATCATCATCCATGACGATACATTCAACTTGTAGTGACTGTTGTGACAAACTATGTAATAACTTTGGCAATCTTTTTGCTTCATTACGCGCTGGAATGACCACACTTATGCTTTGTCTAAAGTCTCCTATATGTGTTTTATCAAATGACAATAGATGCCGGCGATTATACATTAAATAACCACTGACTAACGATAAACCTATACTTCCATGAAGCAGTGCCGCTAATTTTGTCATACTTGTATTACCTCTAATCCTCTGAATCATTCGTAAGCGCACGTTCAAGTGCATTAATTTTATCCGCGACTTGTTGACCACTTAACGTCACCATTGGCATTCCACCACCAGGATTAACGGATCCTCCGACAAAGAATAAATTATCAAAGTATTGACTTTGTTTAGGAAACTTAAATCCTTTATTTTTCTTCTTATCTGCCACTACCCCATAAATGGCACCTTTATTCGAGTGATAGGTTTGTTCAATATCATGCGGTGTCCAAATATCTTCATATACAATATGCTGACGTAAATCTGTAAGCCCCATACGCTCTAATTTATCCAAGACACGTGCTCGAAAATCATTATATTGTTCTTCAGTGAATGGTTGCTCTTGAATGTACGGAATATGTGGTAACACTTTTAAATTTTCATACCCTTTTGGCGCTTGCGCCGGATCGGATTTATTCGAGTTTACTAAATAAATGGTTGGGTCTTGTGGTAAGACTTTGTCATGGAACACTTCTCGATAATTACGCTTTGAATCATTAGAGAAAAGGAAATTATGATGGACCAATTGAGGATAGGTTTTGTCTACACCTAAATGCATAACATATCCGGACGCTGCGGGCTCATAAACCTTCTCTAATTGCGCTAATTGCTTATTTGAAAAGTGTAGTAAGTCACGATAAGTTGGTATGACTTCTCTATTAGAAACGATGTAATCAGCACTTACATGTGAACCATCATCTAATCTAACGCCTGTGACATGATTAAAATACGTATCAATACTACGTACATCTTTGCCAGTATGAATTGTCACACCTTCTTCAACAGCTAATCGCTCCAATGCACGTGCAAGGTGGTGAATGCCACCTTTGACATACCATAAACCTTGTTCATATTGCATATGGATTAACATTGTTAACACGGCTGGTGCGTCATAAGATGAAGAACCAACATACTTAATGAAATAACCTAGCATATCTCTTAACTCTGGCTTTTCGACGTAACGATTGATGGCTTGTTGCATTGTTGAGAAGTAATCTACACCTTTGACTGAACGCAATGGACCTTGATATTTGATAATTTCCGAAACCGTATCAAGCCCAAGTGCGAAATAACCTTCTTCAGTGAAACGATGAATATGCGTTGCATAATCCATAAATTGGTGCAATTGTTTGATATCCTCATTCGTGAGTTGACTGTTGTTAATGCCCATTTGTTCTAAATCTTCATATAAATCTATAACTTTGCCATTTGTAAAGAAACTACGCCATTGTAAAGGTAAACGTTCAATCGTAACGTAATCTTTCATTTGTTTTTTACTATAGCTGAATAATCTTTCAAATATCCATGGCATCGTTAAAATAGATGGACCCAAGTCAAAACCAAATCCGTCTGCTTCAAGTCGATTGACTTTACCACCGATGTGATCATTTTGCTCGTAAAGTGTGACATTAAAACCACTTTGTGCAAGACGAATCGCAGCTGATATACCGCCTAATCCACCGCCGATAACGATAATGTTTTTATGTGACAAGTCTATTCACTCCGTTTCACTCTGCGTTGATAGTACAATTCTAATCTTGGACGATTATAACGTTGCGTCAGTATAATCGGTAAATTAGCACAAATAACATAACTCATATTGATAAATTGTATATATTTAGGCGCTTTTACAAAAATAATTACTGGTATCATTGATAACCAATGCACAAGTTCTGCCCGACGCATTTCTACAATCATTATATGTATGTCTTCTAATTTAAAAGAAGCTAGTCTCTTTTTATTATAAATATGATGATTGAATCTAGCACCTTCTGGAATGAAGCGTTTCCACTTATTAATACGCAATAGTGTATTCCATAAAGCGCCATTCTTTTCCCACGACCATATTGTAAAAACCTTATCATATTTCACAAAGAAAGATGACGGGCATCGTAACATCAAATGAGATATTGATAATTGTGTAGTTGTCCAGAACACACTATGTATTAAGCCTAAATTCAATACTTTCCATAATGACATAACATTCAACACTTTCGACATAATAATTGTTCTAATATCTTCCCTATAAACCTCATCGGTAAACGTTATGCTACAGTGTCTATTAAAATACAAAAAAAGAGGCCGACCATCATGTCGACCTCTTTCCTCGATAACTCGATGTGCTATCCAGTTATCTGAGTAAATCCTACCACCAACCGTTGTTATTACGGAATGCAATTGCTGCATCTAATGAACCGTAACGGCTGTTAGCGTAGTTAATCATACCTTTAGTTTGTTGAGCTACTGAACCAGTACCCCATGATTCCATAGTTTGACCTAAACCTCTGTAACCAGCTGGGTTAACTGCGTTAGGGTTACCACCTGATTCTGGCATTACGATAGCGTTCCAAGCAGCTTCAGTACCACCGTTAGCTAAGAATTGAGCTTTAACTGATCCACCAGTTGAAGCTGATGAAGCTGAGTATGAAGTAGTTGTTGGTGCAGAAACTGTTCTAACACTAGTGTTGCTTGATTGTTGGTTTGAGCTTACTGATTGAGATGACGCTTCGTTGCTGTAAGAAGCTGAGTAATCAGTTGATTGAGCAGCTGGAGCAGCTTGTGTAGTTGCTACTGTGTCAGCACCACCAACGTAAGTGTAATTCCAAGACCAAGATTGACCATCAGAAGTGAAGTTATATTTGAAACCATCTTTAACGAATGAGATGTTGTATGCGCCAGCTTGTACTGGGTGCGCATTTAATTCAGATGGGTTGTTTTGAGCTAAGTTAGCTAATTGTGCATAATTAGTAGTTGATTCAGATGCATGTGCACTGTTATCTGTAGTTAATGCATAACCTGTTACTCCTAAAGCTACTGCTAATGACGACGCGATTACTGTTTTTTTCATAATAAAAAATTCCTCCAAAAAAATTAGTTTATATTTTCGTTATGTTATATTCTTTAGTTATTGTGTTTTGCTCTGTGTTTAACTTTTGACAATAAGTACTATATCATAAAAAAACGCCAGTAGTATTACGCTTTTCTTACAAAAAATTACAATAGACACCTTGTTTTGTAACATTGAAATATAAATAATTCGCTTTGTAACAATTATTTTTGAACAAATGGTTTAAAATTTCATCATGAAATAAGGATTTACAATACTTTTTTAAGAAATTTACAACTGTTTTACATTATCTGTAATATTACAAATTGCCATTTTGTTACAATCCCGTAATATTTCTAACAACTCAGAACTATTCAATTTATCTATATAACTTTAAAAAAACCAAGAAACGCTATGATTTTCTAACGTTTCTTGGTTCCTATTATTTAATCAAATTCATTCATAATCTTTAACGCCCCATAATACTTTTTCACATTTACGAATAATATATTTCATAATTTCTATTCTTGATGTTTTCTTATGGTCGGCGGGTACAACTAACCATGGTGCATAGGTTGTATGTGTTTTTTTAACCATGTCATGACTTGCTTCGACGTATAAATCCCATTTTTCACGATTACGCCAATCTTCATCCGTGATTTTCCATTGTTTATCGACGTTATTTTGACGATCTTTAAAACGCTTCAACTGTTCGTCTTTATCTAAAGTAAGGAAGAATTTTAAGATGATTGCACCTTCATCTGTCCACATCTTTTCAAATGCATTAATTTCCTCATAAGCACGTTGCCATTCATTCATTGTTGCAAATCCTTCAATACGCTCAACTAATACACGGCCATACCAACTTCTATCAAATAACTCGATGTGTCCGCTTCGTGGCATATCTTTTGCAAAGCGCCATAAATAATGATGTTTTAATTCAACGTCAGTAGGTGCGCTAATGCCATTGACTTCATAACCAGTTGGATCAAGCTTTTCTCTAATACGTTTGATATTACCACCTTTGCCGGCTGCATCCATGCCTTCAAACACAAGAATGAGTGGGATTTTTCGCTCATATAATGCGAATTGTATTTCTCGCATGCGTTTTTGTAATTCATTAATCAATGATTTGTATGCTTCTTTGGATACTTTATCTACTTCGATATCAAACATATTGGTACTAAAGTGCTCAGTAAAGTCACCATCACGTTCATTATCTTGCGCATGATATTTGGCAATGGCTTGTTCTAAACGTTGTATAATGTGTTCATACATTTTTTCGATTGCTGATTGTCGTTCTGTATAATCAATAATCTGCCATTGTTGATCTTGTTTAATAAATTGATGCATATCCTCTAAATATGTTTCTGTTGATAAGACACTGCCATATTCTTGAACTTTCCAACGCATTAATGGATTTTCTTTCGTTTGCTTAATATGTTCTTGTCTTTTATCTTCATTAATTTCAATAAAGAATTTAATGATTTCATAATTATCTTTGATTAACATATCTTCAAAAGACGCAATTTGTTCTTTTAAGACATCATAGTTTTTGTATCTATCATGCTTAATTTCATTCTCTCGATAATCTAAATAATGAGAATACCAGCTTCTAAAGTAAACATTGATATCACCCTTTTTAGGCAATGTATTCCAATATTTTTGTAAGAATTGATATCTTAAATCATCCTTTTGAGGTGACTGTGTTGCAATAAAATGTGTATATTTCGCATCAAAGTTAAGTAATAATTCATTTGATAAGCGTGTTTTTCCAGAGGCAGGGACCCCTTCAAATAAAATCATAATTGGAATACCCAAATCATGTGTTTGTCTTGTAAGTTCTGCTGTCTTTAGTGCTAGTTTTTCGATTTTATTAGCCATTAACCATTCACCCTTTTTATAACGTATCATTTCATTTTTATTGTAACACGATTTATTTCTATTTTTTCTCAATCTTTATAAATAAAAAGAATTGATAAAATGCGATATTCAACACTTTATCAATTCCTATTTAATAGGACGTTAACCCATAAATTTATATATGTCGTTGGTATATAGACGTAATACTTTTCGGAAAATAATATCTAAAACAAATGCAGTTACTAATGGCACAACAAAGAATCCTAAAATAATGAGTAAGACACTCACTAAGGCAGAATCAATATGTAAAAATTTAAAAGCACTAATTGGACCAATCATACCAATGAAACCAAACCCTGCCGATTCTTTCGTTCCTGCAATACCAATTAAACTTCCTGCAATTCCTTATATACCAGCAGTTATAAGGATTGGTAACATGATGATTGGATATTTAACCATATTAGGCATCATCATTTTCACACCACCAAAGAATATAGAAATCGGTACTGCAACTCGATTCACTTTGCTAGTACCAATAAGCAATACTGCTTCAGTAGCTGAAATACCAATAGATGCTGAACCTGCCGCAAGACCTGTAATCCCTATTGCAATAGCTATCGCAACTGTTGATAACGGTGAAATAATAATAAAACTGAAGACCATAGAAATAAGCATACACATTAATACAGGTTGTAATTCTGTGAAGCTATTAACCATATTACCAATGCCAGTTGTAATCATGTGTACATATGGCAAAATGAATACGCCAATTGTAGCTGACAATCCGCCTACAATCGTTGGATATACAATGAGCGCCATACTGCCGACACGTTTTTCTATTAATAAGATGAATAATACAGCAATCGTTGCTGTTATCATCGTATTAATCAAGTCTCCGATACCAGCAATCACCCATGCGCCATGTTTAAATTGTGCGGCTCCACTACCTACATAAGAGGCACAAGCAACTACTGCAATGGCTAATGGTGTCATGTCAAATTTCAACGCAATGAGTGCGCCGATTAAAGCTGGCACTGTAAATTGCATTGCTTGTACAACATGTAACAATGTCCCAAAAATTGGATGATGATGCATTAACGCTTTAAAGATTTCTCCCAAAATGGCATTTGGTACTAAGCCCACCACGATACCTATGGCTACGCCCGATAGCACTCTAAATGTAAAATCTTTAACGCCTATTTCTCTAAGTGTTGATGTCATGTAAAAAACCTCCTGTTGTCTGTTCTGCACACTTATTAAATTGATCAACCTACTTATGAGTTATTGCTATGATGTTTCAACATCTCCTCATGGCAATCACGTCTATAAGTAATGATAGATTTTACTATATCATAAATTCTAAATTTTCAGAATATTATTTTTGTTTTTTTCTCTAAAAAGTAACATTTAATGATAATCCTTATATCCAAACATTTACCCTTTGTGATATGACAGGCAATGTTGAAACTAAAAAAACCTGAAACACGACGTAGGCTTCAGATTTTTATACCATCAATTTCGTTTGACGTATTAAATATTAAATAAACTTTCTTCTTCTTCGGGCAGTTGCTCAATAAAAGGTTGTGGATCTTCAGCATAATCATTGCCTATACCACCTTTCATTCTTTGAAAGTGTAAATGTGACCCTGTTGTCTGTTCACCTGTATTCCCTGATAAAGCAATCACATCTCCGGCTTTAACTTGTTGACCTTGAGTTACTTTAAAATCATTTAAATGCATATACCACTGATGGTATTGCCCGTTTGATTCTGAGATTTGTAAGACCTTACCACCTAATTCATCTTCAAATAATTTGGTGACAACGCCATCTGTTGCTGCTAGCACTTCAGTATCTTCAGGTAAGTCATAATCATTACCATAATGTTTGTCATTGCCTTCAAACTCTAAACCATGATTATATGTGCCATAACCATGCGTCAAACGTCCATCACGCTTCCAATCACCAAATTGATTATCATCATTTAAAGACATTTGAGATGGTTGAATATCAATTTCACGAATTAAATAAGTTACGGATACACCGATACCTACACATATCAGTATAGTCATAACTACTTTGATAAATTGTTTCAAACATCGCGCTCCTTTTTAATTCATTATTATTCTGTATATTATCAAACATCACGACAAGAAAGTGTATACTTTGCTTATAATCAGACTAATTGACTAGATAATGAACAAAATTGACTATTATAATAGTAGAAACTCGTTTCTTATAGTCGCTTTTATCCATTATTTTCAATCTTAGAGACCTGTTAAAATGAAATCATTTATTGTTTTAATCGCTCAATATCCTCTTTCTTCAAATCTAACGCATTAAAAATACCACCTTTATATACTTCGACAATAAATTGCGCTATTTCATCAACATTGATTTCATTTTTATGTTTTGACCAATATTCAAAGGTATTTACAATGATCGTTATTAAATATTCTTTACCTAATTCTCTTTTAAGATTCGAGCCCTGTGAAATATGATTTATAAATTCGAAACGCTTAGACACTACATTTCTAATTTTCATTTTGAAACTTAGAATACCTTCATTCGTCAACAATACCTTTAATACTTCTGAATACGGATCAATCGCTTTGAATAAGTTTGCGATGCTACCCACATCTAAAATATCTTCATTTTCTACATTAAATTCTCTTTGTGTTTTAATAAAGTTTAAAACATCATCTTCAATTTCCGATAACAATTCATATTTATCATCATAATATCTATAAAATGTACTTCTTGTTACATACGCTTCTTGAGTAATTTCATTAATTGTAATTGCTTCAAAATGCTTGTGATTTAATAAATTGATTAGTGCTTCTCTAAGTAGACGTTGCGTCAATTGTGTTTTGTTACTATAAGCCATCTCATCACCCTTTCGCATCGTATTATAATACATTTTGATACATAGTGTATTATTTTAAACATTATATTTTATTTTGTTCTCCTTTTTCGCTTCGAAAGTTGTTACATTAAGTTCGTACTTTTAAAGGAGGCTTATTATGTCAGAGAATATAAATACTACATTTGACTTAGATGAACATGGCAAACCTTATAATAAATTGATGATTATGGTTGTCATTTTACTTGCAACATTTGCAGGCGCCTTAATGCAAACATCATTAGGCACAGCACTACCTACATTAATGAAAGATTTTAATATTGATTTTAGTACTGCACAACAAGCAACTACGTGGTTTCTATTAGCTAACGGCATAATGGTTCCATTATCTGCCTACTTAGCTACTCGTTTTTCAACCAAATGGTTACACGTTATTGCATATGCCATTTTATTAATTGGTTTAATACTAACTGCTATTGCACCGTCGAATAGTGATAGTTGGATTATTTTCTTAATTGGTCGAATTGTTACCGCAATCGCTGTTGGTTTAATGATGCCCTTGATGCAAATCATTATTATTAACATGTTTCCACCAAACAAACGTGGTACTGCGATGGGATTGAGTGGTTTAGCCGTTGGATTAGCGCCAGCACTTGGACCAACATTTGCTGGTTGGATATTAAATAAAGATCATATCATTCTTGGTCTAACAATCAGTGATTCTTGGCGCAATATTTTTGTGATTCCAATTATCATAGTTGTCATTGCTTTCTTATTAAGTTTTATTTTTATGAAAGATGTCATACCAAATAGAAAGATCAAACTAGATATGTGGTCACTTATTTTATCAAGTTTAGGATTTGGTTTATTTTTATGGAGCTTTTCAAATGTTTCTAGAGAGGGTTGGGGAAGTATTAGTTATGTCATACTACCGCTTATCATTAGCGTCCTTCTTATCGGATGGTTCTGTATGCGTCAGTTTAAATTAGATGACCCGTTCTTAGATTTACGTGTATTTAAATCCAAGGGCTTTGTCATTGCAACGATTGGCCTTATCGTTGTGACAATGGCTATGTATGGTGTGGAAATGATGCTACCTACTTATTTACAAAATATTCATGGTTTTTCACCATTTGAGTCTGGTTTAACCTTACTTGCAGGTGCTTTAATGTTAGGGTTTATTTCGCCTATTTCTGGTGCACTTTATAATAAAATTGGCATCAAACGACTCGCTTTTGTTGGATTCTTAATTTTATCATTAGCTTCATTACCGTTTGGCTTTTTAACGGATACGACATCACCGTCGCTTATCTTAGTTTTATATTCAATACGGATGTTTGGTGTGGCTTTAATTATGATGCCTTTAACAACAAATGCAATGGATGCCTTGCCAACGCGCATGGGTACACACGGTACGGCAGCGAACAATACTGCTAGACAAGTTGCATCTTCTATAGCAGTCGCATTGCTAACATCTATTACGCAAAATATGATTAACAACCATATGCCAGCTAAAAGTTTAAAAGATGCAAATCCATTACTTTATGCCGAACACGCCCAACACGCATCTATTGATGGTTTTAATACTGCGTTTTTAATTGGCGTAGCATTTGCAGTCATTGGATTAATCATCGTTCCTTTCTTGAAAATGAATCATTCAGAAAGCGAGGAGAATTAAATGATTATACTTATTATTCTAACTATTGCCGTATTTGCATCATGGACACTGATTCCACATCGCCTAACACGTTATATTATCGGTTCATTATTCACCGTTCTATTTACAGCATTAATCATTGGCATTGTTGCAAACATGACGCATCATTTTGGTATGGAGAAAGAAACAATCACTGAACCCGAAAAACAAATTTATTCTGCTGGCTCAACAAAATCTCCTACAAACATGTTAATTGCGAATGAAATAGGTAACAATTCTTATAATTATGTCATGGTTTATAAAGAAAATAAAAATGATGACAAACCATCAGCACATTTTAAACCTAGTACTAGTAAAGTAGATTTATCAGATTCAATAAAGAAACACGCTTTCTATAGAACAGCAGATGTAGACCAAGCGACAGTTAAAACAACTAAAACATATTGGACTTGGAAAAACGACTTCTACCGTTATTTGTTTGATTTTGGAAACAATAAAAAAGAACTTATCAAACAAACATCGATTGTTACAGTACCTAATGATACATGGGTCGTACTAGATGCAAAACAAGCAAAGCAACTTCAAAAAAATCAAATGGCATCATCAAAATCACAAAATAGAATTAAAAAAGAACTGCAAAATAAAATGATAGCGTATAAACAATCACATCCTAAAGCGTCTGAGAAACAACTTGAAAATTATATTAACGATCAAAAACAACGACTTGCTACAAAACAAATTAAAGAAATGCTTAAATAACCAACAAGCGTGAACTTTGACAACCCTCTCTTTTCGACAGATAATTTAATGTAAGTAATAAGTCAATAAGGGAGGTGCCTATAATGACTACGACTAAGGTAGACCCGCGTATTATTAGAACAAAGAAACTACTGGTAGACGCGTTTCAAGAGGTTTCCCGAGAGAAAAAGATGTCACAAATAACAGTTAAAGATATTACTGAACGTGCTACAGTCAACCGTGCTACTTTCTACGCACATTTTACAGATAAATATGATATTCTCGATTACACTTTATCTGAAACGATTCTGAAAGATCTAAATGACACGTTAGCTATTTCTGATATGATTAATGAAGCCGTCATTACTAATCTATTTATATCTATTGCCAATTATATGGTTGAAGTACAAGATTCATGCAAGATGAATAGTGAAACGTTCTGTAACCAAGCCCATCAACGTATCAATAATGAATTAGAGGATATTTTTACCATTATGCTTCGCAATAGCTATCCTGAACAGGATATTGACGTACTTGTTAACAGTGCGAGTTTTCTAGCTTCAGGATTATGTGGTCTCGCCCGACATTGGCTCGATACAAGTTCACTTTCAGCTGAAGCTTTTATAGATAAAAATTTACCTTTCTTAATTCATCATATAACACACTTATAATTCAACTTCTGAGGCATAGCCTTGGAAGTTTTTTTATGGAAAAAGCTAATCTAATCAACAAATACTGAGCATTGTTGTCTAAACAACATGTTTCATAAGCATGTATGTTGCATGTTAATCAAATAGGGCGTATATTACATTTATACATCAAGTGTTAGTTAAGTAATACATGTTGTTTTAATATTAATTGCGTTAGGAGGGGAAGACATGTCAGATATCGATGAACATAAGGGATTTAAACGAACGTTCAAAAATAATAAATTGACGCTAGGTTTATCCATACCATTTGATAATAAACAACAAAATAATATAGATTTTGATGAACAAGTGAGATACGCTCAAAAGGCAGAGTCCTTGGGGTTTGCAAGTTTATCTGTGAGAGATAATCCATTGTACAGTCCTCATTTAGGCAAGGTTACAACGAATTATGATCCGTTCGTCTTTTTAACCTATCTGAGTGCCTTTACCTCTAAGATTGCACTAGGTACGGGTAGTACCGTAGCAACCTTACGACATCCCATTCACCTTGCTAAATCAGCAGCCTCACTTGATCTCATTTCCAATCAACGTTTATTACTCGGTATGGCTACCGGCGATCGTTCTTTCGAATTCCCTGCATTTAAAGTAGATGAAAGTGAATTAACAGAACGTTATCAAACAACCATTCAATCATTAAGAGCACTTTGGCAATCACATTCTCCCAACATTTCAAATTCAATTTTTGAATTATATGAGGATTCAGAGTTACAAGCATTGCCAAAACATCATACAATTCCAATGTTTGGTACCGGATATTCAAAACAGTCAATGGCTTGGCTTCAAGAAAATATGGATGGTTGGTTATTTTACGCCCAACCTTTTCAAGATCAAAAGAAATTAGTTGAAGCTTGGCACAGTGGTACTGACCGCTTCAAACCATTTATGAATATTTTAATGATTGATTTATCCCGAAATCCAAATGAAACCGTTAAACCGATCAAAGGTGGTTTCCGTACTGGACGTAAAAATTTATTACAAATATTAAAAGCTTATGAATCAATTAATACAAATCATATTATCTTAAGATTTACAAATGATGATCGTGATATCGAAGAACTCATAGAAGAAGTTGGAACGTATATTGTACCCCACTTCCCAGCACATACAAATTAGGAGGAATAAATAATGAGAGAATTACTAGATAGAATTAATCAATTAGCAAATAAAGAAAAAGTTGAAAGTTTGAGCGTTGAAGAAAAACAAGAACAACATCAATTAAGACAAGAATATTTAGGTATGATAAGAGGTCAAGTACTTCATACTTTCTCTACTATGAAAGTTTTAGACCCACTTGGACAAGACGTTACACCAGATAAAGTGTATGACTTAAGAGAAGAATACGGCAATATTCAAGAAAATTAAAAGCATATTATTAAGACTTAGGCTGCCCTTAAAGTTCCAACTTTGAGGGCAGCTTTTTTTTGTACATAGTTCTTGTAGGAAAAGTTTAAACTCCCTCAGTCGCTCAACTACGTTTCATTATCTCTCGAATAACTACTTATTTAACTCGTTTACTTTCACATATTGCTAGTATACTTACATAAATATTTCTATATATAGAGCGAATTGTCACAACTCTTTATTTTAGAAAAGTTTCATTCTCAATGAAAAAGGATTATAATTAATTTTATTATTATATAAATATAAAATAATATTTATCCATTGATTAGTGTGAGTTATAGATTACTTTATAAAGGAGGTTCAAGAAAATGAACATAGACCAAATCAAACTTCAATTTAATGAGACAGTTACAAAATATGATTCTGTTTTAATTGTTTTAACCTATCAAGGACATCTTGTTTTTGTTAAAAATAAAAAAAGAGCATGGGAATTAACAGGAGGTAAGGTAAACCATAATGAAACGATGAATGAGACAGCTATCAGAGAGGCTTATGAAGAGTCTGGCGCTGTCATCAATGAAAATGATATAGACTATTTAGGTTACTATATACTACCAAGTGGCCATACCACTACAATTACAAAAGCTGAAGTAAGCTATTTTAAAGATATACCGAAATTTTCAGAAACTACTGAAAGAATACTTACGAAAGAACCATTAGACAAAAATTTATTATCATTTCAAGATGGATTATATGAAGAAATTTTTAAATATTTAGGAGCATACCATGAATAAGGTTAAAAAAGGGTATTTATTTAATATTATTTCCGTAGCAATCATGTCTTTAACCCCAATATTAAACAAACTTTCACTCACTGATTTATCACCTATTCAAGCAAGTTTTTTTAATGCTTTGTTTTCAACTTTAATATTATTAATCACTGTATTATTCGATAAAAGTAAAATAAAAATCTATCATAACAAATTTATATGGCTCTTAGGTATTACTAATACAATAGGTATTTTACTCCAATATGTAAGTTTAAGTTTGTTAGATCCAGTTAGTGTTGGATTATTAGGAAGATTTTATATTATATTTGCGTTGTTTCTTTCAGTTCTCTTTCTAAATGAAACGTTGTGCAAACACGATACCCTTCCTATAATTTTTGCTGTTATAGGTTCATTCTTGATTACCCATTTTTCAGGTGATTTTAACAGTATATTAGGTGTGATTGCCGCCCTATCTTATACATTCTTTTTTGCGCTAACGAATATGTTAGCTAAAAAGACCGTTAAAGACATTGATTCTAAAACCATCTTACTATACAATCAGGCGACTTCTACTTTGTTGCTAGGTATCATATTAATTGTGACTAATCATTTACATACCATACATATAGGCATAGGTTTGTTCTCTATTTTACTTTCTGCTTTGTGCAGTGGTGTAATAGGACTTTTATTATTTTATGAAGGTTTGAAATACATTTCGTTTCGTGAAGCGAATATTATAAGAACCCTCAATCCTATATTTGTGTTTATATTTTCTTTCCCGTTTTTCCCTTTACCATTAACACCTAAATTCATAACCGGTGCGATTTTAATCATTATTTCTATCATTTATATGAACCTATATAAAGATAAAAAAACGTCTTCATGATCACTTTTTCATTAAAAATGCGCCCCAAAATTAGATCTCATTCTAACTTTGGGGCGTATATTAATTAGCGTATTTTATAAAATTAATTGAACTAACAAACTAAGAAATTATATTTATGTCCATCTGGGTCTGCAAAAGTTGCACCGTAATATCCTTGATAAGTCCCAGGCTCATCAATCACTTTACCGCCTAGCACTTCCACTTTATGCATTAACTCATCCACTTCATCAGTCGTTTTTACACCTAAAGATATGATGACTTCATTAGGTTGTTTTGAAATTGATTCATGCGTCACTTTTTCAAAATGATTATTTTCAATTAAGATCACAATTGTTTGTCCGATTTTAATACCAACCATTTTGTCTAGCATATCTGGATTTTTATTGATTTCAAAGCCCAAATTTTTGTAAAATTGCTCGCTACGTTCTAAATCTTCGACATGTAAATTAAACCACATTGACTGAATCATACTCTTCCCCCTCATTTAAAAAAAATTAATAGTTCACTTCACTAATCCATTGTTCTAACGTTAAACGACCGGGATTAATCTCATCCATTTGATTAAAATCAATTATATAACCTTTTTCTTCAAGCCAACCACGTTCAGCAGTGCCACTTGAAAATGAACCTTTAATTTCTGTAGGTTTACCAGTTACCGTAGCAAATGTTTTCACAACGTCTTTGAGTGTAAGTTCATCAGAAGCAATTTCAATGGCTTGGTGTTTATATTTGTCAGTATTCGCAAACACATTGGCTGCAATTTTAGCGATATCGATTGAAGAAATCATCGCAAATTTAACATCTCTATCGATAAATTCAGGAATTACAATTTCGCCATTCTCTACTTTAGTAATTCTTAAGAAGTTATCCATAAAGAACGAAGGCTTGATGATAGTGTAATTCAATGTACTGTCTTTAAGTTCATTTTCAATATCAGCCAAGGCTTCGAAATGTGGACCTGTACGATCACGATTGACACCACCCGCAGTACTATAAACAACATATTCGATATTTTGTTGTTCCGCCGTTTTAATTATCATCTTACCTTGTCGTAATTCTTCTTCAATATCATCAATAATAATAGGTTGAACACTATAAACACCATATTGACCTTCCATAGCCTTTGTTAAGCTATCTTGATGACTTAAATCTCCTTCAAATATCTCTAAATGGTCATTATCGATTGAAGTCAACGTTTCATTATGTTGATTACGTGTAAAAGCACGAACGTGCCAACCATCTTCTAATAATTGTTTTACCACAGCATTACCTTGTTTTCCTGTAGCACCAATAACTAATATACTTTTACTCATTATTTATCTCTCCTATTGTAAAAACCAATAATCTTCTTTTTCACCTTTTAAATACGTATAATCTTCAGGTTGAGCACCGTTTTGTCTAATGTTGTCATTGATTAAATCACGAACATCCCACACTAAGTGTATAAATGTTTGCAATTTATTGCCAAAGAAACCATTTGGGGCATCCATGTCTAATACCCTTTCCACTTCTTCAATAGAAATATTCATTTCTTGAGCAATATTTTCAATACTTAATGTTGATTCATAGAAATGTGCTTTCAACTCTTCACTCGTCACGTGTCTTTGATGTTTATTTAATGACATATTTACCCCTCTTTTCAAAAAATAAATTAATTAACCCTTTATATTTGTATTCATCATTAACAAGATTTATAATAAACGGACAGTTATCCGTTTGTCAATGAAATCTATTTAAGAGGTGATATGATGCGTAAGGATGCATTAAAGAATCGACAACGTATTGAAGACAAAGCACTAGAATTATTTAATTCCGAAGGCGTTGAAAATGTAAGTATGAATAGAATTTCTAAGGAATTGAATATTGGTATGGGAACACTCTATCGTCACTTCAAAGATAAAAGTGACCTATGCTATCGCATTATCGAACATGACTTCGATGACATTATGACGCAAATGCTAGAAATCAAATCACACTATGCGTCTAAAACTGATATCATGGCCCATTCGCTGAATATATTTTTAAAATTTAAAACGGATAATAGTGGTTTATTACATTGTATTGAAGGTAAAGATAATGCCCAGTTGTTCCGTGAAAGTGACTTCTTCAAACATTTGAATCAATATTACTTTGATTTATTTAATGATTATACAGACGAATCTTGGGCAATATTTAAAACAGATATGCTATTAAAATCTTTAACAACTGAGACCTTTGAATTTCAAAAAAACGAACGACAACTTTCTAATGAAACATTTAGAAATAATTTAATCAAACTATATTTACCTAAAGAGGTGACGCAATAATGGAAAGAATCACGTTAATCACTGGTGGCAACAAAGGGTTAGGCTTTGAAACTGCGAAAGCACTAAAAGAACAAGGACATAAAGTTTATATTGGCTCTCGTGATGAAGCACGCGGTCAAAAAGCTGCTGAAGCACTTGGCGTAGATTATGTGCAACTAGATGTTACCGATGACGCTTCAGTTCAAAATGCTTTTAAAACCATTCAAGAACAAGAAGGACGTTTAGACGTATTAGTCAATAATGCTGGTATCTCAGGTGGTTTCGCTAAACCTGCTGATTTAACTGTTGAAGACGTGGAGAAAGTGTATAACACAAACGTCTTTAGTATCGTACGTATGATGAACACCTTCATACCACTTCTTGAACAATCTGACCAACCTGTTGTAGTCAATGTAAGTAGTGGTTTAGGTTCATTCGGCATGGTAACAAACCCTGATACACAAGAATCTAAAGTGAATTCATTAGCTTATTGTTCATCAAAATCTGCCGTAACGATGTTGACCGTACAATATGCGAAGGGATTACCGCATATGCAAATCAATGCTGCAGATCCAGGTTCAACCAACACGGATTTAGTTGGAGATTTTAGTAACAATTCTAAACCTGCATCTGAAGGTATCATCCCTATTGTTCAACTTGCAACTATTGATAAAGATGGCCCTACAGGTACCTTTATTGATGGCAATGGCACTATGCCTTGGTAATTTTGAATAATTATTTAAATTTTAGGAGCAGTCTGGGACATAAATAATATAATAATGCTATTTAGCAAATTCGCAGTAGCTGACTGAACTGAGAAGGCGCTTAAATCAAGCTTTTCTCAGTTCTAGTCATCCTTGCGGGGGTCGGACAACGAATTCAAAAGAATTCTGTCCCACTCCCATTAACTTTAAAGAACATTATGTTGTAGAAGAAATTCAAAAGGAAACAATGAAATATATGTCTGCTGACCCTAAAGGTGTACCAATGAAAACAATGCTTGAAGGTCTTGAACAAAAATCTGGTTTCACAGATGCTGATGAAATCTCACATCATGATAAACGTATCCATTTTATGGATAAACATGATGTTGAAATGCAAGTATTATCCTATGGTAATGGCGCACCATCAAACTTAGAAGGACAACGCGCAATTGATTTATGTAAAAAAGCGAATGATACATTAGCAGAATATATTGAAAAATATCCAGATCGATTTGTTGGGTTTGCGACGTTACCAATTAATGAACCAGAGGCAACAGTTGAAGAATTTAAACGTTGTATCAATGACTTAGGATTCAAAGGTGCCTTAATTATGGGACACCCTAAAAACGGTTTCCTTGATCAAGATGCATACGAACCATTATTCGCCGCCGCGGAAGCATTAAACGCGCCAATCTATTTACATCCATCTCCAGTACAAAGTGACGTGTATCAAGCGTACTACAAAGGGAACTATCCAGATGTAACAGCAGCTACATTTGCTTGTTTCGGTTATGGTTGGCATGTTGATGTAGGTATTCATGCAATTCATTTAGTACTTTCAGGTGTATTTGATCGTCATCCAAACTTAAATATTATTATTGGACACTGGGGCGAATTTGTACCATTCTTCTTAGAACGAATGGATTCCATTTTATTTGCAGATCACCTACAACATTCAATTAGTCATTATTTCAAAAATAATTTCTACATTACACCAAGTGGTATGTTAACGAAACCACAATTTGATTTAGTCAAAGCGGAAGTCGGTATTGATAGAATCTTATATTCAGCAGATTATCCATATGTAGAGCCAGAGCAACTAGGAACATTCTTAAGCGAACTAGGTTTAACTGAAGAAGAACAAGAGAAAATTAGTTATGCCAATGGTGCTAAATTATTAGGCTTAGATAAATAATTGGGTTAGTGCAATCTAAGCTTAATTCATATCGATTCAATATTTTATCTTAAAATTAATTTTTATCGGAGGTTTTATAAATGGAAACATTAGAATTACAAGGTGCTAAATTACATTATCACAAAGTGGGCAATGGTCCTGTAATCATCTTCATCCCTGGTGCAAACGGAACTGGAGATATCTTCATGCCACTTGCACAACAATTAAAAGATAAATTCACAGTTGTCGCTGTAGATCGCCGTGGCTATGGTCAAAGTGAATTAATTGAACCACTACCTGAAGAAGCAATCAATCCAGATAGTCGTTACCGTGTTAAACGTGACGCACAAGATATCGCTGAATTAGCGAAGTCATTAAGTGATGAACCTGTCTATGTATTAGGTTCAAGCTCAGGTTCAATCGTGGCAATGCACGTTTTAAAAGAACATCCTGATGTCGTAAAAAAAATCGCATTCCACGAACCACCAATTAACACATTCTTACCAGATGCGAAATATTGGCAAGATAAAAATGCTGAAATCATTGATATTGCGATTAATGAAGGTATGCCTCAAGCAATGAAATTATTTGGCGAAACGTTACAAATTAGTAAATTAGATCAACAATACATGTCAAAACCAGCTCAAGCTGAAAATGATGCTGACAGTAAAAAACGTTTCGATGAAATGTTAGGTTGGTTCAAATATGAAATTCGTCAATATACAGAATCTGATATTTCAATTGATGATTTCAAAAAATATAAAGATATCATTACTTTATTAAATGGTACAGCTTCAAAAGGTTCATTTCCTCAAGAAGTTAACTTCTTCATTTCTGAAGAAACTGGCATCAAAATCATCGATATTCCAGGTGGTCACTTAGGTTACGTTCAAGAACCTGAAGGTTTCGCTAACGTTTTACTTGAATTGTGGGATTAATTTGAATTAAAGGAGTGTCATTTTAGTGCTTTTCACGAGAAATAAACCTTATACGAATGAAACGTTACTCGCTAAAGAAAATATTCTTGAGCTTATTCAATTTGAACGTTTCTGTCGTGATAATGCCCTATGGGAGAGCATGGAAACGTGTTTCGCAAATGATTCTTATATCAATATTTCATGGTTTAAAGGTAATGGTAGTGAGTTTGTCGCTTCATCTAAAGCAATGAATCGCTATGCCCCTCATCAAATCCATAATTCCCAAGTTTGGATTAATGACACACGTGCTGTAGCAATTATGCAAGCGACCATTCAAACACGCCTTTCTATTCAAAATGTTGAAATGGAATTACAATCAGATGCCAAATTAGTATATTGTCTCGAACAAGATAAACAAGGCGTTTGGTATATTACACGTCTTGAATGTATATACGAGAAAGATAGCTTAACACCGGTTAAACCAACGACGATTAATTTGCCAAAGGGTGACTTTGCAGATTATCGTCCAAGCTATGCTTGCTTATCTTATGCATTAAATGCCATTGGCTATGATGTGAATAGTGAGCTACAAGGTATTGATAGACCGAACGAAGTCAATGCCTATTATGCTGAAATTGATGATTGGCTAACTTTTAAAGAAAAAGAGAAAGAAGCGTAATAAAATATGAAGAAAATTGATTTACATGCACATTATATATCACCTGGATTCTCGAAATTTCTAGATGATTATTTCGACGGCAAAGGCGATGGTGTGGCAACACCGAAGTTCTCACCTGAAGGTTATTTAGCATTAATGACACGTATGGACATTGAATATGGTGTGCTATCTATTTCGAGCCCACATATCAGTGCGGCGCCAGATGAAGAAATGATTGACTTAGCTAAAGAAGTCAATGCGTATGCATCTGAATTTACACACAAATATCCAGAGCAATTAGGTTTCTTTGCGACGTTACCACTACCATTGGTTGAAGAAAGTATCGCCACGATTGATACCGCATTAGATCAACAAGGTGCTTTAGGTTTCACCTTGCCTACAAATGCACGAGGTATTTATATTGGTGATGACCGCCTAGATAAAGTCTTAGCTAAATTAGATGAGCGTCATGCCGTTGTTGCACTTCATCCGAATGAACCTAAGCCGAATATCGAAGCAATGAGCGACGTTGTTCCTGCACCATTAATGGAATTCATCTTTGATACCACACGCACAGTCATTTATATGAGCCAAAATAATGTGTTTAGCAAATATCCAAATATTAAGTGGATTATTCCACATTGTGGTGCATTACTTCCTGTCATTGCTCAACGTGTTGCAATGGGTAATAAGATGTTTGGAAGTGAGCGTCAACCTGATGATTTAGAACAAGTTATGAAAGAGTTATACTTTGATTTAGCTGGAAAAGTCTTACCTTATCAGCTTCCAAATATTGCTCAAAGTGTAGATATGAATAAAATTGTATATGGTTCAGATGCACCGTATACAACAGATCAAGTCGTTACAATGTTAGCAGATGAATTGGAAACAACTGAATTCATCTCACGACATGAACTTGAAAAAATGTTATATGATAACGGCAAACAATTATTAAAAACAATTAAAGAAAAATAATAAACATGGGTGGCACCGGTATCACTGTACCTGTACCACCCATAGTTATTAATTACGCTAATATTTCATCCATTGATCGGTTCACGCTACTTGCATACATTCCACCAAATTTAAGTAAATGAACCATAAATAAATATAATCTATAAAATTCTAAACGTTTACGTGCACCTTTTCCTAAAGGATAATGTTTCTCATATTCATCATAGAATGCTTGGGTAAAGCCACCGAATACCGTCGTAATACCTAAATCAAACTCTCTATCTCCATAGAACGGAGCCGGGTCGAATAGCGCTGGACGTCCATCCGTTAAAAACATGTAATTGCCACCCCATAAATCTCCATGTAACAACGATGGTTTGCTGTGATGATCCTCTAATTCATTTACCATCACAGTACGGACTTGTTCATATACTTTATTATCTTCGGCATTCCATAACCCTTTACGCATCAGTTCATCTCTCAAGTGATCCATGCGACGTTCGACAAAGATTTCAACCCATGACTCTGACCATGAATTATCAAAAGAAATATCTCCACCCTCATGTGGTAAATCGAATCCAAATTGACCATCCTGTTGTTGCTGGCTATGCATTTTTGCTACTAACTGACCTAATTCACGTTGGCTACCACTTGCTCCTTCATCTAAATAACTTAATATCAAGAAAGCATCCCCATTGATTTCACCACTATCAATGACACGTGGTGCCGTTATACCTGCGTGTTCAAATGCATTGAGTCCAGCGATTTCAGCTGCATAGAATGACTTATCTCGATTACGCTGAACTAACAAGAAATACACATCATCTGTAGTCGTTACTTTGAATGCCTCATTGACATCTCCACCACTGACTGGTGAAATATCACGGATTTGGTCTAATGGTAGCTGTGCTTGCCAATCTTTCTTCATGATGATTCCTCCTTCGCATACATCTTCTTACTATATTATATTTCCTGAAAATGTGTTAACTAATCGTATGTCCTTATATAGATTTTAGTTAAGGCAAATTTTCAAACAGTCTTTAAATTAACTATGCAATTATTGTTGAACATGCTAGTCTTAGAGAGGAATGTTTTTTCAATGATATTAAATGAGGATAGTAAGCCTCAAATACAATGAAATAGGAGCATTATTATGTATAAACTAATTAAACCACTATTATTTAAATTTGACCCTGAAAAAGCACACGGTATGACGATCGACGCTTTGAAACTCGCACAGAAGCGTGCTTTCTTATTACCTGTGATGCATAAACTATTTAATTATGAAGACCCATCATTAACGCAAACGATTAAAGGTATTACATTTAATAATCCAATCGGCTTAGCTGCAGGCTTTGACAAATCTTGTGAAGTCCCTAAAGCACTTGAAAATGTTGGCTTCGGTGCACTTGAATTAGGTGGTATTACTCCAAAACCTCAAGATGGCAATCCGAAACCACGTATGTATCGTCTAGTAGAAGATAATGCCTTAATTAACCGTATGGGCTTTAACAATATTGGTATGAACCGTGCGTTATGGAATTTACGTCGCCATTCATACACGATTCCTGTTGGCCTAAACGTTGGCGTAAACAAAACGACGCCATACAACGATCGCTATCAAGATTACATTAAAGTGATTGATACGTTTAAAGCAGATGTATCCTTCTTTACAGTTAATATTAGTTCACCAAACACTGAGAACTTACAAAGTTTCCATGATAAAGATGAGTTTTCAATGTTATGCAAAGCATTAAAAGATTTCAAAGCGCATACAGAAGTAAATGTCCCTATTTTCTTAAAATTAACTTCTGATTTAGAGCTTGATGGATTTAAAACGATTTTACCAGCGATTACTGAAATATTTGATGGTATGATTCTAGCGAATACAACTCGTAAGCGTGATGGTCTCACTTCTTCTAATAAAGTAGAAGACGGTGGCTTAAGTGGGCGTCCCCTTTTCAAAAGAAATTTAGAATTAGTGAAATGGGCATACCAACAAACTAAAGGTGAATTCTTAATTATCGGCACAGGCGGTATATTTAGTGCTAAAGATGCCATTCAAATGATGCGAAATGGTGCCTCTCTCGTTCAAATTTATTCGTCATTAGTTATCGAAGGTCCTGGATTAACTAAGAAGATTAATAAAGACATCGCTGCATATTTAAAACAACATCAATACAACAATGTAAGTGAAATCATTGGTTTAGATGCCAAATAATAATGGTGATATAGCTTTACTTAATTTTAAAAAGTACTATACTAAAGCCAAAGATAACTAGTTTACCGGAGGGGTATGCGTATGACTGCAGAAGATAAAGATACTAAACACAATGCAGACCAAGCGTCTAAAAACCAAACGCAATCATCTAAACCGAATCATCAATCATCAAATGATGATAATAGCATTGGCTATAATGGCGAAAAGAAGACCGCACTTGATCTTGAAATCGAACGCGAGTTGCTTGAAATGATGGAAAATGAAGATCCAGAACCTGAGAAACAGAAAAAAGGATTAAAAATTGCAGGTGTGCTTTCTGCATTTGTGATTGCCGTCTTAGCTATTATACGGTTTATTAATCGAACATTATAAAACAAGACTCCTAATTTGAAATGCTTCAACTTCAAATTAGGAGTCATTTTTAATTAAAATTGTTGTAAGAAATCTTTCGCTTCTTGATTGATTTGTTTGAAATCTATCCCTTGTGCCATCGCAGCAAAGACACATCCACAATAGCATTGTCTAAAAATGTGATAATCATTACACATTTCTATTGAACGTTCATATCCTTTATTCTTTTTAAAGTCACTTGGTAAATAGTTCACATCATATAAATGTTGCACTTCCATCCCTAACTCGTTAATTAATTGCGCATTCTTTTTAGGGGATAATGTAAGGGCACTACCAAAGTAATCATAGCCGTATTTCACAGCAGCTTCAGCAACAAGCTCTAAACGCATTTCAAAACATGCAGTACAACGTAAGCCACCTTCTGGTTCTTCAGTAAGTCCACGCGATTTCGCCATTTTCATAAATTCATGCGGCTTATATTCCGCTTCAATATATTTAACTTGCTTTCCAGTCTTCTTATTAAAATCTTTAACGAATTGTTCTTGAACTTTTGCACGTCTTAAATATTCATTTTTAGGATGGATGTTAGGATTAGCAAAATAAATCGCCACATCAGCATACTCTGTTAAATATTCTAACGTGTAAGTGCTACATGGCGCACAACAACTATGCAGCAAGATTTTAGGTCTCAATCCTTCCCTTTCCCATTGATGAATTAATTTTTTCAGTACTCGATCATAGTTGATTTTTTGATTTTTCATTTTAGCAATAATTGGATCCGCGTTTAACATAAAATGACTCCTTAAATATTATATAAATTTATTATATAATACTTAAGGAGTTGAATCATTGTTAATATTCTTTTTTCAACATCATCATGTAATAAATAAACATGAAAACTCCGAATTGCACGCCAGAGATGACACATCGGATGAATTGCGCTTTAAAGTCAAACCCGTCATTAAAAATATACGGAAAGATAACGCCAGTAATAATAAACATCATCACTGCAAAATAAACGACGAAAAACGCGCATTTTATTGCAAGCTTTTTCACCCATTGTTTGTATTCTACAGCTGAATGAGCTTTTAACTCATCTAAACGATTTCTTCTATTAATCCATAGAGAAGCAAACGTTAAAATAACACTTAATACTAATAAGCACACCGTTCCGAAGCTTACTGTTTCTCTCATCATATCTATAATCAAACTAACTGTACCTAAAATAACTATTAATATATAGGTTATTAAAAACATAACCGCTAATTTATGTTCAAGGACACCTTGTTCACGCTCATCTCGACCTGTAGGATTTTGTGTAAACCAATTGAATAACGCATTACTAAATTTATTCATTCTTTATACGCCCCTTCATTGTATGCCTTAACAATTTTACGCTTACCAGCAAAATAACTGACTAAACCGAAAATTAAAGATGCCATCAAATTAATCGTTATAAAAAATCCTAATTCAATCTTTTGATCAGAAAAATATAATCGCGTTAAATTAAGTAAACTCATAATGACACCGAACATGATACCACCGAGTAAACAACTTAACTTATGCTTTTTTAACACCCTTTGATAGGCTTCTTTAGTATAAACTCGATTTTCATCTAAATGATGTTTTCGAATACCTATCGATAAGACTATATTCACAATAAAGAACAAAATGAATACACCAATGGTTGGTATATTAACATGCTGCACAACATAATCATTGATTAAACTAATGAAAGCTAATATAAGCAAGCCAAAATAAGTAATAACAAAAGTTGTCGTAACATGTGTGTATAGCATTTCTTTTTCTCGCTCATCACGTTCAGTCATTACGCCGATGAGTCGATTAATCGTTTTATCTCGAAAATTGGTCATCTTTGATCACCTCAAGATTATTAATTACGGTATATGTAAAATATAAACGACATTTCTGTATATGTCAAATATAGACGACACAAAGATTCTATTTAGATTGCTTAACATCAAGTGTTATGCTACAATAATTGTAATAAAAAACACCTAGATCGTTTGAGATTTGGAACTAGGTGTAAAAATAAAGGACATATTACTGACTTATAGGTAAGCCAATATGTATCTCCAATTTCTATTATTGGGCTAACGTTTTCTTAATTGTGACTTAAGAAAACGTTATTTTTTATACTTTATTTCAAATATTAAAATAATTATATAACCCAAGATACATAACAACGTAATAGGTTCCCTCATTTTTATGCGTTTCATTATACATCGTATGCTATGATATAAAACTCAATAATATATGCTTAATTCAACAATCTATAATAATCTTTTTAAAATTAAAAAGCTCCTAATCACCGGTATCAGTAATTAGAAACTTTACTTTATCGATTCATTTCTCTTTGTATTATTGTAGCTGGACCATTATTAACAATATCGTAAAAATATTGAATTAAATCTTCTTTAGGGATACGGTTATCATCCTCAACCCAATGTCTTAAGAATGATAATCCTGCACCTGATACATAACTCATAAAATAAGAAAATGGAATACCACTAATATCACCCTGTGTATTTGTAAAACTATTTAAATAGCTTGTTAATAGGCCATATAATTTTTCATGCAATTTAGACGCTGTCCCTATTTTGAACATTAATTGATAAAATGCTATATTATCCTCAATATGTGCAATCAGAAATTCCATGATGTGTCTTAAATCCTCTGTTGAGAACTTCCCGCCACTACTTTGTTTGCTTTCTTTAATAAACGTACGCACTACATCTACGTGTTCGTCTTCCATTTTGTCTAGCAAATCGTATTTATCTAAGTAATGCGTATAAAACGTACCGCGATTAATATCAGCTAAATCTGTAATTTGTTGTACAGTTATATCATTGAAATCATATTTATGTAATAAATTGATAAATGCCATTTTAATCGCTTGTTGTGATTTCCTAATTCTACGATCTTGAGTCATTTGATAGACCTCACTTTACATGTTTGTTTTTGTACAATTATACCGACTTTGTTGGTTTTCGTACAATTACCCAACCATGGCATACACATGAACACGAACAAAAAGTTAACCCAAATGAAATCGTGCCAGTTGAAATAGAATTATTATCATCAGGAACATTATTTAAAAAAGGTGAATCTTTAGTAGTTGTTGTTAAAGGTAACGAAGTTATCAAAGGTAATAGCACACCTTTACCTAATATGAAAACACGCTATGAACATGAAGATACAGTAAACAAAGGTCGTCATCTTGTATATACTGGCGACAATTATGATTCACACTTAATCATTCCTGTAATTGAATAATTATTTAAAGTAAAACAAACATTAAATATATTCCCTATCTCAATACCTAAAAGCCAGTAAATGAATTTTAAAATTCACTTACTGGCTTTTAAATTTATATATATCATCACTCATTAATAATTATCTCAAGCTATCATTAGAGCCAACGCCAGAACAGTTGATGCACAATACCTAAATCATCGTAATGATGAACAAGCGTTGACCCGAACAAATGCATGGCGAAGGCTATAATGACAAAGAAAATCATGATGCCATAAAAACTCGCTATACGCAGTGTATGATTCACACTATATTTCGAAATTAAGTATATTGATGATGTTATAAGTAAAATCGTAGAGAACGCAATCAATATACCACTGAAAATATAGAACTCAAGGAAAAAGACAACAAATCCTAAAAATAGCACACTGACTGACAGTGTATTGATCAATATATAATCTGATAATACCTTTTTAAATAAAATACGTTCTACGATCATTAAGCGAATAACGCCAAATGTTACGACAAGTAAAAACACAAGCGCTAACAGGATTGTTAATACAAATTTCAAGATAATTGTTGCAGTATCAACAAAATAACCATCAAATAAACTTGCTGAAAATATGTGTAAAAACATTCCCAATATGATCAAACCAATAACGACTAATGAAGCAAGTAACGTATGGCTAAATGAATGTTCCCCTTTAATTACAGCATCATGAGCAGTAAATGCTTGTTTAAAAAATGACTTACTTTCATTAAATGTTGTTTTCACTTTCAGTGTGAATGGACCTTCAGCATAACGGTGTTCATAAGACATATATCTATGTGCAAATTCACCATGTTCATACGCATTATCACGTTGTGTTTCATTGAAACCTTCTTGTTTAACTGTTTTAGAATGCGTTGCAGATTGAATCTCCGAATTGACTGATTCTGTTGTTGATTGCGTTGATTGGAGCGTTGAATCATTTAATTTCTTACCACAACTACCGCAATATTGATCTCCTGGTTGATATGTCTGACCACAATTTGGACATTGCATTAGGGCTACCTCCATAAATATAAAATTCTAAGTCATTATACCATTATTTTATATTGTGTCGTATATTATATTTTATAAATTAAAAAAGGAGGGAGTGGGACAGAATTCTTTTTAAATTCGTTGTCCGCTCCCAACTTGCTTTGCTTGTAGAATTTCTTAGTGAAATTCTCTTTGTTGGGGCCCCGCCCGCAAGGATGACTAGAACTGAGAAAAGCTTGAATTAAGCGCATTTTCAGTTCAGTCAGCTACTGCGAATTTGCAAAATAGCTTCATTATATTATTTATGTCCCGGACTCTTTTAGGTATGATTATTAATTACTCAGCTTCTCTAATTTCTGCATCAACATCCGCATAATCAATTTCTGTTTCTGTAAATGTTTTATTATTGATTGGGAAGTGTTGTTCAAATGTTTCAAAGTTTTGAATTTCCACTGTGACATCATCCACTTCAAAATCTAATACATGGCCGCCAAAGTTGCGATCATCATTAGCGAAATGAATATGAAAACCAGCAGACCCAATACCATGGAATAACTCAGGTGTGAAGAAACCAATGATTGTTCCCTTAATATCTTCACGTGTTTCCTCTGGTTGTCTACGTGCTGAATCAATCAATCTAGTATACGGTGGCTCTTGTTTAGGCATCATACGTACATGCATTTTTTTAAATGTGCCACTTATTTTCACTGCAGAAAATAGATTATCACTTAACATATGTTCCTTAACTTCATTTAATACGTTTTCAGAATCCTTATCTGAGGTTTGATAAGATTGGTCTGCTTCAAAACGTGTAATCGTTGCGTATGGTGTCATTTCATCGCCATTCAATTTCTTAAATTCTTTATGTTCATTGGCATGAAATGCTTCACCATTTAAAAAGATAACCTCACCATTAGAACCAGTTAATGTCGCTAGCCCTGAATCACCATGTTCTAATAGTTCATTGATAGATGCAGTTCCTTCTAATAGACCTGCCATTAATGTACCTAACGTACCATGTTGATATAATACGTGACTCATTGAATATTCACTCCTAAGTTTGTTTATCTAAAAATTAATTTAAAGAATCTGGTAATACATTTGTTGATAACTTGATATTATCTTTATAATTAACTGGAATATCAATTAATACTGGGCCATCAGTTTCATAGCCTTCTTTTAATGCTGCTTCTAATTCTGCTTGGCTAGTAACACGTAACCCTTTAGCACCAAATGATTCAGCATATTTCACATAATCAACTGGTCCAAATTCAACACCAGCTGAACGTTTATATTTCATTTCTTCTTGAAATTCTACCATATTATATTTACCATCATTCCAAATTAATTGGATGATGTTTAATTTTTTACGTACGGCTGTTTCTAAATCTTGACCTGAGAATAAGAAACCGCCATCTCCTGCTACTGACACAACTTGTGTATTTGGACGTACTAACGCAGCTGCAATTGCCCAAGGTAAAGCAACACCAAGTGTTTGCATACCATTACTAAATAATAAGTGTCTTGGGTTATAACTTCTAAATTTACGTGCCATCCAAATATAATGACTACCCACATCGACAGTAACTGTAGTATCGTCAGTTAATGTGTTTTGCATTGTTTCAATAATTTCTAATGGATGCATCACACCATCTTCATGAGTGTATTTAATACCTGTTGCTTCAATAACATCTGCTCTTAAACGTTCTAAGTCATCTAAACGACTTTGATTAATGATTGGTTCATGCACATTCTCAGATAATAATTGAATCGTACCTGCAATATTACCAATTAATTCTTTTTTAGGACGTAAGAAGTTTGTAATTTCGGCTTGTACTTCATCAATAACAATGATTTCTGTTTCAAGTTCTTTGTTCCAGTTACTTGCTTCATATTCAATTGGATCATACCCTATTGTGACGACTAAATCAGCTTTTCTTAATAATTCGTCACCCACTTGGTTACGGAATAATCCTACACGTCCGAAGAAGTGATTTTCTAACTCACGGTTAAGCACACCTGCACCTTGGAATGTTTCAACAACTGGTAAATTTGATTTCGCAACTAATTGACGAATGGCTTCTGTTTCTTTCTCACTTGAACTTCTCATACCTACTAGCAACACTGGGAATTTAGCATGTTTTATCGCTTTAATTACATCTTGTATGTCTTCTAAATTTGGAACACCTAATTGTGGTTGTTCACATAAATCAATTGCTTTAGATGTTACAGGTGATTCGATAACATCTTGCGGAATACTGATAAAACTTGCACCATTTTTACCTGAAGTCGCTGTACGGATAGCGTTTGTCATTACTTCAGAAAGAGACTCAGGATCTTGTACTTCTGCGCTATATTTTGTAGATGATCTTAAAAGAGAAGCATTATCTACTGCTTGATGCGTCATACGTAATAAGTCATTACGTTTAACTTGGCCACCGATAGCCAACACTGGATCTCCTTCTGATGTAGCAGTTAATAATCCAGTTGTTAAGTTACTCACGCCTGGGCCACTTGTAACTAATGCCACACCTGGTTTACCAGTTAAACGTCCAATTCCTTGCGCCATCATAGCAGCATTTTGTTCATGGCGTGTCACAATAAGTTCTGGACCATCATCTTCAAGTGCGTTAAAGAGATAATCGATTTTTGCTCCCGGAATACTAAATACATAATCCACATTATTATTTTTTAAAGTATCAATGACCATATCTGCAGCAGAGTAGTTTTCTTTAGTCATCTAAATTCATATCCTTTCAAAGTCCAATTATTTTTTAATATTAAAAAGAAGCCACATACATGTCTATTTTTAAGGGAAAAAGAGGGAAAGACTTAGTTACATGAGTTGTGGCTTCTTTATATTTAAAGTTACTTCATTATTTCATTGTTGCTAGTAATCTCAGTTAGGGATGCATATTCAAATGCGAGATGGGAGTCTTCTATTTATGTCAAGAGGTGTAACAAATCATAAAGTTCAACACTTAAGCGTTGATACAATATAAGGGGATGGATTTATTACACATAATAGAAGCATTTGAATATGATGTAACTTTATTACATGACTCATTATAGTATGTGCGTAACTATTAATAAAATACATATTTTCGATAGAACCTATTCCATAATGGAATAGGTCAACAAAGTTTAATTTTTTTAATAAAAAGCAGCTAAAAATAGGTCTAATTACTTGACTTATTCTAAGTTTTTAGTATATTATTCTCAGTCAAAAGACTACTTTTTATATTTTAAGTATAATTTTACTCTTTTTAGTTGTTTTTATTTCTTTTTAATCTGTTATAATCAAATCTATCATTTAAAATTTCCTTGTTATACTCTGTCATTTTATAAGAAGTAAGAAAACTTAAAATTTTCAGAAATTTTAGACAAAAATATAAAGTTTTATGCTAAGATAATAAATATTCTAGAGCTAACAAGCTAATCTTATAACTCATTTTATTAAGTAAGTGGAGGTTCATGATTATGGCCAGTTTTTTTAAAAATTTAACTCGAAAAGAAGATCCCACAATCTATCAAAATAAAGATGGTCACTTGAAACGTACATTACGTGTTCGAGATTTTCTTGCATTAGGTGTTGGTACAATTGTATCAACTGCAATATTCACATTACCTGGTGTTGTTGCAGCTGAACATGCAGGTCCTGCCGTTGCGTTATCATTCTTATTAGCAGCAATTGTAGCAGGTTTAGTTGCCTTCTCATATGCTGAAATGGCATCAACTATGCCTTTCGCTGGTTCTGCGTATTCTTGGATTAACGTTTTATTTGGCGAATTTTCAGGTTGGGTAGCGGGTTGGGCACTTTTAGCTGAGTACTTTATTGCCGTTGCCTTTGTAGCATCCGGATTCTCAGCAAATTTAAGAGGACTTATTTCCCCTTTAGGTATTGTATTGCCTAAAGCATTATCCAATCCGTTTGGCGCTGATGGTGGCGTCATAGACATTATCGCGGCTGTAGTTATCATTATTACTGCAATTATTTTATCACGTGGTATGACTGAGACTGCACGTATTGAAAACATCTTAGTTATCTTAAAAGTATTAGCAATTGTATTATTCATTATTGTAGGTTTAACAGCCATTCAAGCATCCAATTATGTACCATTTATCCCAGAACATAAAGTCACTGAAAATGGTGATTTCGGTGGTTGGCAAGGTATTTATGCTGGGGTTTCAATGATATTTTTAGCTTATATCGGCTTTGACTCTATTGCAGCTAACTCTGCAGAAGCAATCAATCCGCAAAGAACCATGCCACGTGGTATTCTTGGTTCATTAGCTGTCGCACTTGTATTATTCGTAGGTGTAGCATTAGTATTAGTAGGTATGTTCCATTACTCTAAATATGCTGGTAATGCAGAGCCTGTAGGTTGGGCGCTACGTCAAAGTGGTCATGGCATTATCGCGGCTGTCATTCAAGCAATTTCAGTAATAGGTATGTTCACCGCTTTAATTGGTATGATGTTAGCAGGATCACGTTTACTTTATTCATTCGGTCGTGATGGTTTATTACCATCATGGTTATCTAAATTAAACCATAAGCACTTACCAAACAGAGCGCTTTTAATACTTACTATTATTGGTGTATTAATTGGTTCAATGTTCCCATTCGCATTCTTAGCACAACTTATTTCTGCCGGAACATTAGTTGCATTCATGTTTGTATCTCTTGCAATGTATCGACTAAGAAAACGTGAAGGTAAAGATTTACCCGTACCGTCATTTAAAGTACCGTTCTTCCCAGTACTACCAATTATTACATTCATTTTAGTACTACTTGTATTCTGGGGATTAAGCTTCGACGCTAAACTATATACTTTAATTTGGTTTGTCGTTGGTATCATCATCTATTTAAGTTACGGTGTTCGACATTCTAAGAAAAATGAAGAAAAAGAGTACATCGTACCGAAAGATTAATATCATCAAATAAACTAGAAGAGGCTGGGACATAAATAATATAATAATGCTATTTTGCAAATTCGCAGTAGCTGACTGAACTGAAAATACGCTTAAATCAAGCTTTTTTCAGTTCTAGTCATCCTTGCGGGGGTGGGACGACGAATTTAAAAAGAATTCTGTCCCACTCCCTTCTTTACGTATTACCAGCCTTGACCATCTATATTATAAGTATCAAGTTGTCCATCTTGTAATGCTTGTAACGCATCTTCAATCGTATCTAACGCATAGTCTAATTGTTCGTACGTAATGACTAATGGTGGCTGGAAACGAAGCACATTGCCAGCTACTGCAATCAGTACAAGACCATGATCAAAGCAATAATTACATATCTTTAGCGCTTCTTCTGAGGCTCTCGTTTTCATTTGTTTATCTGACACTATATCAACGCCAATAGATAAACCTTTACCACGTACATCTCCGACAAATTGATAGTTATCAACCCATTTGTCCATTCGGTTGCGTACATAGGCGCCTTTTTCTAAGCTAGCAGTTAGTAATGCGTCATCTTCAATCATTTTCAATGTTGCTAAAGCCGCTTCACAACTTACAGGATTGGCACCAGTGGTAAATAGATGCGCCGGTGCTTCAAGCGTTTCAATGATTTCTTTGCGACCAACAATCGCAGACATCGGTAACCCACCAGCTAATGATTTGCCAAATGTGATTAAATCCGGTGTGAAATTAAAGTGATCAATTGAACTCCATGTACCTGTGCGCCCTAGTCCTTGTTGGATATCATCTACAGCAATTAAAATGCCATGTTCACGACATAATGATTCTAACGCCTCAAAGTAACCCTCTACTGGCTCTAGCAAACCACCATCACCTTGAATCGTTTCTACGACAATACATGCAACTTCTTCTGCTGGCACATATTTGGCGAACATTTCTTTAAGTGGTGCAAGATACGCTTCTACTGTATTAGGATTAGGTTGTTCATACATACCTCTATACTTATCTGGAAACGGAATATGATAAAAGCCATTTAATAAAGGACCATAATGCTTGCGCATATTTAAGCTAATGGCTGACATCGATAGTGACCCAAATGTTGAACCATGATAGGCATTCGTAAAACTAATGATATACGGTCTACCAGTATACGCTCTCGCAAATTTAATAATGCCATCATTGGCGTCAGATCCACTCAATCCAAACGTCACACGTTTTTCATAATCACCTGGCGCAATATCACATAGTTTCTTAGATAATTTCACTGCTGGTTCATGATACATATATGCAGGTGTATAATGAATCAATTTCTCAGCTTGTTTCTGAATCGCTTCAATCACCGGTTTAGGTGCATGCCCTACATTTTGCGAGCTCGCGCTTGCTAATAAATCAATGTATTCTTTACCATCCACATCTACGAGTGTCGCACCATAACCATGATCAATGGCTAATGGGTAATATTTAATTCTTCCTGATGCCGCAAAGTACTTCCCATCTTCTTGTATTAATTCCTCTGCTTTACTCATATTGACTCATCCTCCCATAATCGACCATCCCTTTTACATCCCTCTCTTTGAAAAGTCTCCGGCCATCTTAATAAACAATGTTTCATTGATAATATTCAATATCTTACTAATAATTATCAGATTTGTAAATATTTTCTGAATAATCAAAATAATTATAATTTGCTATTTTTAGTATTTTTGATGATAAATATTTATTAAAAAAATGAGGGAGCGGAACAGAATTCTTTTAAATTCGTCGTCCGCTCCCATTTTGCTTTGCTTGTAGGATTATTTACTTTCGTATGGAATGACATCGTCTCCATATTCTTTTTGAATATAGTCTTTAATTTCTTTAGATTGCATGACTTTTAATAATTCTTGGAACTTCTTATCATTTTTATGTCCTTCTTGAACTGCGATAATGTTGGCAAATGGTGATGATTTACCTTCCATTACAATTGCATCTTTAGACGGTTTTAAACCATTATCAATAGCATAGTTAGAATTCATAATAACTGCTGCACCTTCACCGTTTTTATATGTTTTAGGTAAAAACTCAGCCCCTTGTTGATGATTAAATTTTAAATTCTTTTTATTTTCTGCAATATCTTCAAACTTGGCGTCTTCAATTTTGACACCTTTTTTCAACTTAATCAGACCTTCATCTACAAAGAAAGATAAAAATCGTCCTTCCTCTGCAGGGTTATTTGAAACATAGATCGTTGATCCTTCAGGAATGTCTTTCAAATGTTTATATTTTTTACTATAGACACCCATTGACGTTGTAAATACTTTACCTAATTCTTCTATTTTATAGCCATGACTTTTCTTCTCAGCTTTTAGATACGGTACGTGTTGGAAGAAGTTAGCATCTACATCGCCTTTATCTAATAATTTATTTGGTACTTTATAATCATTAACCTCTTTAACTTCTAGATCATAACCTTTTTTCTTTAATTGTTCTTTAGCTTTCTTCAACACATCTCCATGTGGTGCAGGTGAAGCAGCAACTGTGATTGTCTTATCATCCTCTTTATCTTTGCCACATCCTGCTAACACGATAATTAAAACTAAAATACTGATCATACTTAACCATTTTCTCATGTATATCGACACCTCTTTTTTAAAATGATTCAACTACACTTCAACTCTTAAATAGTTAGAAGACATAAAAAAATACTTTCTATTATTTAAGAGAAAGTATCGATACACTTTCTCTTATCTCTTAAAGTATTGTCTACTTTATGTGAATTAGCACCATTTCGTTAGACGACGGTTGCTGGGCTTCTCAGGGCACATCCCTCCACCACTCTTGATAAGAGTTAACAAGTTTTATTGAATTGATATTATATTAGCATTGGATCAAGCTTGGGTCAATATCATTTTTTAAATATTCTAAATTTTTAAAATGTGTAAGTTGTTTTACTGAAGGGAATAGCTTGTTAAACACATTCGAAGGGTTGATGATTATGTTACGTTACAGCTATCACTTACTTAGTGCATTGTTCATTAGTATTTTATTATTACTTATCATGTTTGTCATGGATGTGGTCATGCATACGACACACCTTACTTTGCTATTAATCAACATTGATTTCATCGCAGATCCTAATAAGACACCACTTATTTTAGAACTTTCAATTCATATCATTATTGGATTTTGTATTTACATAACGTTTCTAATCATTTATCTGTTATTCAAACCTTTATACAAATTAAGTTATCTCTTATTAATTATTATTTTTCTAATCTTATACCCATTACTTATTACGTTAGCTGAACGTACACTGTTCCAATTTAATTGTGTAGAGTATGCCTTATGGATGATCGCACACTTGATATTCACTTTATTGATGGCATGGTCGATTCCTTATTTTTCTAAAAAGAAATGGTAAGTTGAAAACTATGCATGTTATATAAACAATCGCTTATAGTCATTAAAACATTACTATTGTAAATTTAACTTTACAAATACGCCGTTCTTTAAGCTAATTTAAAGTTTCAATATGGTTTACTTTAATCCCCTATTTTAATTAAATCTGAGTGTTACACTAATGTTGTAAAAGATAAATAATGAAATGGGGTTTTCATTGTGGTGAAGGTTTCTCTATTTGCGTCAACACTTTTAACAAGTACGGTAATATTATCTGCGTTTAACGGACAACATGCACTCGCAGCTGATGTAGTGACGAAAGACAATGCACAAGAAATTGCTTCGGAAGCATTATCAAATAGTGGTGGTAATCCAGATTTACAAAACTTTGACAAAGCAATTGATAAAGGGGACTATTTCAAAATTGAAAGCCACAATAAGGCAAATGCTGGTATAGGCGTCTATAAAGTTTATAAAAATGGCCAAGTCGAATATAAAAATGATAGATACAGTAACTTCAATCGACTTCAAAGTGGAGAAACATATGTTGAACACGGTATTGCGAATGCCGCTGAATTAGATGACCGACAAGAAGCAGCGTCAAAAGTCAATTCCGTAGATTGTGCACGTGAATTAAATACTTACTATGTTGGTAACGTTAAATCTAATGAAGTACCTTCGTCTCAATCAGATCAAAAGCAAGAAAACCATCATAGTACAGATGATCAATCTTCATTACCTGAAACTGGTCATTCAGACAGTGAACAATCCACTCAATTATTAGGTAGCATTTTCTTATTACTAGGCGGTGCGTTAATAGCTAAACAATCTCATAAAAAAATCTCATAGAAAAAACACGAGATGACTTCAAAGTCATCTCGCTTTTTTTATTATTGATTGCTGTTCTCATTCTCTTCATTAGTATCTGTTTTATTGTCGTCTTTATTGTCTTGCTGTTTTGTATCTTGTTCTACACCCTCAGGGTCACGTTCTTTCGCGCTACCTTTTTTAGGATTATAGTTCGCATCTTCAGTGTATTCGTTGCCGGCATTCCATAGTAAGAACTCATTTACTCCATTATCTTTTAATGCCTGAACTTGTTCAGATACGGCTTTCGCATCATAATCAATATAATTACCATCGCCTAAGTATGATGCTGTAAAGTCTTGAATCCATGGACGTGAAATTGGTTTTTTCTTACCAAGTGAATCTAATAAGTTATTTTCTTTTTGAATATATCGATTCACTGTTTTATATGGTTCTGTATCTGGCGCTTGTAAACCAAAGTCACCATTGCTCCAATGTGATGGATAAATCATTGATGAAATTGCGTCTACATTTTCAGATATTTTAGGGAAACTTTGACCAATACCAGGTGCATTTTTAACTAATGCAGAATAGCCAAATACGTCCGCAGATATATTAACACCCATCGGTTTCAACTCTTTATTAGCGTGTTCTAAGAATTTCGTAATGGTATCCACACGTTGGTCGCCAGAACTTAACTTGGTATTTTTATAGTCACCTTTACTATAAGTTAGACTGTCTGCTTCATTTTCAAAGCCTTCTGGGAAACGCACGTAGTCAAATTGAATATCTTGGAAACCGGCTTTAGCTGCCGCTTTGGCTACATCAATGTCGTAATCCCAAACTTCTTTCATAAATGGGTTAACGAAGCTATCACCTTTACCATTTGTCCAAACTGAACCATCACTTTCTTTAAATGACCACTCCGGATGTTCTTTCGCTAGTTTAGAATCTTTAAATGTAACAATACGCGCAATTGGATAAATGTTGTTATCATGCAATTTTTTCAGTAATTTCTTACCATCAACAATGTCTAATGTGTTTTTATCCACTTGCTTGTTGCCAGTGTTAAGATTCATTGTTATGTTACCTTCATCATCTTTAACATCGATAACCATAGTATTTAAATTGGAATCTTTAATAAATTTGATTAACTCATCAATTTTATCGCCTTGTGTTGAATTACTTGTTACATAAATCCCTTTGACACCATCCTTAGGATAGTCAACCTTATTCTCATTGTTGTTCTTATCATTATTCTGCTTTAATTTTTCACTTTGACTGTTTGTCTGTTCGTTCTTCTGGCTGTCCCCTTTTTGTCCGCTACTAGATGAATGATCTCCATTACTACACGCAGCGAGTAACAAAGCACTTGTTGTTAATACAGCAAATAATTTGTTCTTTTTCATTCCCTTAGCCTCCGAATATGCTTTATATGTATAATTAGGTTCTCATTATTTAGAATAGTAAGCGATTTAAAAAGTTTCATTATCCTAAATAAGAGAACCTAACTTTCCTTTAGAATAGCATATTTTTAACAAAAATATTCACTAAGATAAAATTTTATAAATTAAATTATCTAATATTTGTATGTTTTTAAATGAATTTTAAATTAAATCTCGTAATCATAGGTTTAATTTTGAATAAATTGATTGCGTATTTCCAATAATCCATTGCGTATGATGTTGCGTTTGTTGATAATAGGCGTCTACTTTGTCGTAATTATTTTTAGGGAAATCCCAAACATATTTGAGAAAGTCTAAACTTATTGTCTTAGGATTGCCACCTACTGTTGGCTTTCTAAATACAGTCATTAGATAACGCTTGATGACACGGTATATACACTTCCACCTCGATTCTTTAATCCAAATCACTGTCGTTGCGCGTTCTAGTCTCATGAGTAATGTATTTGAATAATGACCATCAATAATCCAAGATGGCGTCGCTACAATTTCTTTCAACTGAGCGTGCAAGGATTCCGGCGTTACAGTCGCTTGATCGTTAAGCCATTGTATTTTATCGATGTGATACAAAGGTATCTTATAATTCTGTTGTAAACGCATTGATAACGTTGATTTTCCTGAACCTGGGCTACCAATAATCAAGATACGATGTTCCATGTTTTTTACCTCGCATATTTTTTGAAAATGAGTCATGCAACAAAATAAGTACAATTTATGAAACTATAAACTGTAAAATAAGAATTTTCAATAAATATAAGTTTTATAACTTGAGAATGTACTTCTTTTTTATCATAATGAATATGAAAGTTAATTAAAGGAGTGGAAAGAGTAATGAATAAAGAACAATTAGAAAAAATGACAAATGGGAAAGGTTTTATCGCAGCATTAGACCAAAGTGGCGGTAGTACTCCTAAAGCATTAAAAGAATATGGTGTAAACGAGGACGAATATAGTAATGATGATGAAATGTTCCAACTTGTACACGATATGCGTACTAGAGTTGTAACTTCACCTTCATTCTCTCCAGACAAAATTTTAGGTGCTATCCTTTTCGAACAAACAATGGATCGTGAAGTTGAAGGCAAATACACTGGCGACTACTTAGCTGACAAAGGTGTTGTTCCTTTCTTAAAAGTCGACAAAGGCTTAGCTGAACAACAAAATGGTGTTCAATTAATGAAACCTATCGATGATTTAGACGATACATTAGACCGTGCGGTTGAACGTCACATCTTCGGTACTAAAATGCGTTCTAATATCTTAGAATTAAACGAACAAGGTATTAAAGACGTTGTTGAACAACAATTTGAATTCGCTAAAAAAATCATTGCTAAAGGTTTAGTACCAATTATTGAACCTGAAGTTAACATTAACGCTAAAGACAAAGCTGAAATCGAAGAAGTATTAAAAGCTGAACTTAAAAAAGGCTTAGACGCTTTAAATGATGATCAATTAGTGATGTTAAAATTAACTATCCCAACTAAAGCTAACTTATACAAAGAATTAGCAGATCATCCAAATGTTGTACGCGTGGTTGTATTATCAGGTGGTTACAGCAGAGACGAAGCAAACAAATTATTGAAAGACAACGATGAATTAATCGCAAGCTTCTCACGTGCATTAGCAAGTGACTTACGCGCTAGCCAATCACAAGAAGAATTCGATAAAGCATTAGGCGACGCAGTAGATTCAATCTACGACGCATCAGTAAACAAAAACTAAGGTGCGTAAGTGAGCGCTTAGGTTGCGAACAATTACTAGCATCAAGCAAAAACTGTTCTTTAGTTTTAGCGCGATGCGTATAATTGTTGAGCAATCTGCTCACTGTAGCCCGTTTATGACTAGGTGCGAAGAAAAGCGTTTAGGTCGCGAGCAATAACGAGCTATGAGCAAAAATCGTTCTTTGATTTTAGCGATTAGCGTATTATTGCCGAACGACCTGCTTTTCGTAGCCCGTTCATCACTAGGTGCGTAAGTGAGCGCTTATCACTAGGTGCGAAAGTGAGCGCTTAGGTTGCGAACAATTACTAGCATCAAGCGAAAACTGTTCTTTAGTTTTAGCGCGATGCGTATAATTGTTGAGCAATCTGCTCACTGTAGCCCTCTCATCATTCCGGCGAAGTTCACTACAACTTCACTCGAATGATTCAAAGCCGACTGGTTATTTCGACCAGCCGGCTTTTTTAATATCTATTATTTGTAGAATTGTTTCAATTTTTGTTTCTTCAATAGAAGCATTTAATTCTTGTTGTTTTTTCTCATCTTGTAATGCACTTTGACTTGCTTTCATAAATCCGTGTGTTCAAATTTTACGATATAGTACGCCATTTTATACACCGCTTTAGACATGAATCAATACTTTACCAAATTTACCACCAGTAATGACAGGTATCGTATCACCATATTGATCTTGTAAATAGGGTTTCACACTTGCAAGTTGTTGCGTATCTAGTTCCACTTCAACTTCTTTTAGCCATTGAGGTAGTTGCTGCATAACATCATCTAGCGTTCTATCATTGTGTTGTGTATGTCGTTCGATTAACGTCTCATACGTGTAATCATTGACATATAATAACTGCAATAAGTAATACATATCTGCTGTCATAGTCTGACTTTTTTCATCTAAAAATGCCACAACTTCATCAACAATGGAATTCTCTTTAGGACCAGCAATTAAACTAACATATACATATTTCTGTGCGATATCAATGGCTTTATTAACCGCTTCCCACGTCGTCACTGCCGGACACATAGACGCAAATACTAAATCATGATGTCCTAATTCCTCCTTTCGAGCATCTTCAAACGATTGATGAATGGTTTCTAGCGTTACACCATAATGGTGGGCATTTTCCTGTAACATCTCATGTAATATGGGTGATGGCTCTAACGCTGTAACGGTTGCGCCTTCTTTAGCGAATGGCACACTAAAGACACCAGAGGCTGCCCCGACATCTAATATACTCAAATTGCTAAATGCACCTGTTTGTCTTTCAATCCAATCCATAATACGTTTCGTACGTTGTTGGCTTTCTTCAGTAAATGAATGTTTATTAAAGTTTTCTGCCCACTTTTCAAATCCAGGTGCAGATGGATCACCTAAGCCGGCACGTTTCATTCTTTTATCTTGTGTATTAGGATCGTCTTCCCACGCTTTCTCCCAATATTGATTACTAAATATATCTTTCCGCATAAAGAAACTCCCTTGTCTGATAGTTATAGTCTCATCTTACCCTCTCACATATAATCAATAAACTGATTCGCTTTATACTAAAAAAGCTCTCAATCACTCTATAGTATAAAGACAACACGCTAGAGTAATTGAAAGCTTATTATTATTCTATTCTCAATAATACATCTTAAATGTTATAATGTTTCTCCGTTTGATTCGATTACTTTACGATACCAACCAAATGAGTCTTTCTTCGTACGTTCTAATGAACCATGACCTTCATTATCACGATCGACGTGAATTAAACCGTAGCGTTTTTTCATTTCACCAGTTGTAAATGAAACAATATCAATAATACCCCATGGTGTATAACCCATTAAGTCTACACCATCTTTATCTACTGCATCGATAGCGGCCTTAATATGTTCACGTAAATATTCAATTCGATAATCATCATGGATTTGTCGATTTTCATCAAATTCATCTACAGCGCCAAAGCCATTTTCAACAATAAATAATGGAATTTGATAACGGTTATATAGGGCATTTAATGTGTAACGTAAACCGACTGGGTCAATCGCCCAACCCCAATCACTCTTCTTAATATAAGGATTATCAACTGAGTTTGGTAAACCACCATTAACAACATTATCTTCTACACTTGATTCATTATCATGTTTTACAACTGTAGACATATAATAACTGAATCCAATGTAATCCACCGTACCCTCACGTAAAATAACGTCATCACCCTCTTGCCAACCAATATCGAAGCCTTCACGTTCAAACATCTTCGTCGCATAACCTGGGTAATAACCACGAACATGTACATCTGGGAAGAAGAAACGCATACGGCTTGCCACTTCTGCTTCCATAATATCTTCTGGATTACAGCTATAAGGATAAATTGGCACGTGTGAAATCATCGCCCCGATTTCAAAGTCAGGATTGATTGCTTTACCAATTTTAACCGCTTTGGCACTCGCGATTAATTCATTATGCGCCACTTGATACAATACTTCCTCTTTATTATCGTCATCTGATAATGAAACACCAGAATTCGTCCATAAGAAGATTGGGTTATTGATGTCCATTTGGTTGTTTATTTCGTTAAATGTCATCCAATATTTCACTTTATCTTTGTAACGTTTAAATACCGTTTCCGCAAAATGCGCAAAGAAGTCTGCCACTTTACGACTTCTAAAACCACCATATTCACGCGCTAAATGTAATGGCATTTCAAAATGTGAAAGTGTAATCACAGGTTGAATGTTATATTTCAATAATTCATCAAATAAGTCATCATAGAATTGTAACCCTTCTTCATTCGGCTCAACTTCGTCCCCTTGTGGGAATATTCTTGTCCATGCAATTGACGTTCTTAAGCACTTCAAACCCATCTCACTAAACATTTTCACATCGTCTTTATAACGATTATAGAAATCAATACCTACATGATTGGGATAGTATTTGCCTGGTTCTACATCTTGTGTAATTTCACGTGCTTTACCGTGTGCGCCAGCTGTCATCACATCAATCACACTTAATCCTTTACCACCTTGATCATAACCACCTTCGAATTGATTGGCCGCTAATGCGCCACCCCATAAGAAATCATTTGGTAATTTAGACATATTTAAAACTCCTTTTCCAAATTATTAATCATGCGTTTTTATTTCTTAACAACTGTCATATTTTTTATTAAAATGCAAACCCTTTCACAACTTATTATAATTATACCGGTACAATTTGTAAACGATTTATCCCGAATTATACCGGTACAATTTACAAATCGGTGTTCAAATTTGCTATACTATATTTGAATTTCAAATAAAGGGAGTAAAATGATGTTAAAGTACGAACGAATTGCACAAGAAATTACAAATGCTATTTCAAATAACGAGTATAAAGTTGGCGATAAACTTCCTAGTGTAGAACAATTAAAATCTCAATATCAAGTCAGTAAAAGTACCATCATTAAAGCATTAGGCATGCTACAAAAAGATGGCATGATTTACCAAACACAAGGTAGTGGTATTTATGTCCGAAACAAAAACAAATCAGGTTATATTAACTTGTTAAAAACAAAAGGGTTCTCAGACAATCTACAAGGCCATCAAGTCACAAGTAAAGTCTTAACTTTTAAATCTATCACGCCAAATGATGAAGTGAGAGAACATTTACGCTTAACTGACGAAGATACTAACGTTTATTATGTTGAACGGATTCGCTATTTGGACCACAACCCGCTATGTATTGAAACATCCTACTTCAATCAATCATTAGTTACGCACCTTGACCTTGCCAGTGCAGAGCGTTCAATATTCGACTACCTTCAGTCGCAGCTTAAGATCAATATTGGTTTCTCGGATATCTATTTTTATATCGACTTTCTCTCTGAACAAGAAGCACAGCATTTAAATCTCAATCAAAACGATCCATGCATGCGTCATGATTTGACCTTTTATACCACTAAAGGCATACCTTTCGATTATTCAAATATTGTCTATCATTACAAATATGCCAACTTTTTTATTCCTATAGAAAGCTAAAAAAAGCGTCTCCAGAGATTCAAAATCTCAGGAGACGCTTTGCTTAACTTCTATTTATTTCGCGTCTTCGTAATAACCTAATTCAAGGTCTTTAGACGTTTGACGACGAATTTTTCTCATTAACTCAACATCTTCGATTAATGATTTACCATATGAAGGAATCATTTTTGAAATTTTAGCATTCCATTCACTGATGTGTTCTGGGAAGTTCTTTTCAAGTACTTCTAAAGCTACAGATACTGATGTTGATGCCCCTGGTGATTCACCAAGTAAAGCAATTACTGAATGGTCTTCAGAGTTAACCACTTCAGTACCGAATTGGATAAATCCTTTACCTTCTTTTTCAGTATCTTTAATAACTTGAACACGTTTACCTGCTGTGTATAATTCCCAATCTTCATCACGTGCTTCAGGGTAGAATGTGCGTAAGTGGTTCATACAACCTTCTTTAGTCATGATGATTTGATCAAATGAATATTTAATCAATGGTAAGTTTTTAACTGCAGCAGCTAACATTGTTGTAATGTTATATGGTTTGATAGATTTGAATAAATCTAAGTTTGAGCCATTTTTAAGGAATTTAGGTCCAACATTAGCAAATGGTCCAAATAATAACGTACGTTTACCTTCGATGTAACGTGCATCAAGGTGAGGTACTGTCATTGGTGGTGTACCTGGTGGTTCTTTACCATATACTTTCGCATCGTGTGCTTCAATCACTTGTGGATTTGTACATGCTAAGAATTGACCAGTAATTGGGAATCCACCTAAATGTTTACTTTCAGGGATACCTGTTTTTTGTAGTAATGGAATTGCTGCACCACCGGCACCAATAAATACATAGTCAGTAACTTCTTCAAATACGTTACCAGATTTAAGGTCTTTGATTTTAACTTGCCATTTACCATTAGATAAACGTTCAAAATCAAGCACTTGATGGCTATATTTAACTTCAACATGCTCGTCTAATTCTAAGTGACGTGCCATTTTACGAGTTAACTCACCGAAGTTTACGTCAGTACCTTCGTCGATTTTACTAGCAGCCATTTTGCCGTCATCAACGCGGCCTTGCATCATTAATGGAATCCATTTTCTCATTACTTCAATGTCTTCAGTATATTCAATGTTATCGAACATTGGAGATTGTTTCATTGCTTCGTAACGTTTTTTCAAGAATTCTTTATTATTAACGCCTCTAACAAAACTAATGTGTGGAAGAGGATTAATAAATTCTCTAGGGTTCTCAATATGTCCTGATTTCACTAAGTGACCCCAGAATTGTTTTGAGATTTCAAATTCTTCGTTGATTTCTTTTGCTTTTTCAATGTCAATCGAACCATCTGGTTGTTGAACTGTATAGTTCAATTCACAAAGTGCAGCGTGACCAGTACCAGCATTGTGGCGTTCATTAGAACTTTCAAGACCTGGTCGATCCATACGTTCGTAAAGCTTGATATTCCAATTAGGCTCAAGCTCATTTAACATAGAACCAAATGTTGTACTTAAGACACCAGCACCAATTAAAATGACATCTTTTGATTCTGCCATGGTTGTACACCTCTCCAATTTTATTAGTTAACAACTAAAAAGCTATTACTTACTACTCTTTCTCCCTAACCATCAAGTAATATCTTTTTATATTAAGATTGTTAAGCCTTTCATTTCTATGTTAAAACAAATATGGTAAATTGTAAATTGGAGAAACTTAATTAAAAATATTTTTTTATACAAAATCGAATGAATCCACACTAAGTGTTTTTTCTCATCATTAAGCAACTCAAAATGAAAGCCTTTCTAGGACAATTATTATCATAAAATACGATGAGGGGAGCGGAACAGAAACAAATTTCGGAAAATTTTATTTCTGTTCTGCTCCCCTTAATTTCCATCATTCTAATTAGACTGATAAATTGATTTTGACTTATGATTGCAATTTAGGTTGTAAGAACTTCTCAATATAAAATGCTGACTCTTCAATTGATTTATATTCTGTATTAATGACAGTCGCATTCAATTTCTTAAAGACTTCTTCAGCATAAATCAGTTCTTTCTTGATGCGCTCTAAGTTATTGTAACGAGATTCACTAGACAAGCCTAGTGTCTCAGCACGATTCTTTCGAATATTGGCGATATATTGTGGACTTGCAGTCAAGCCAAATACTTTTAACCCCTTTTGCTTATACACGTTATCAGGTATTTCAATTTCTGGCACCAATGGTATATTAGCGATTTTGTAGCCTTTATTAGCTAAATACATACTTAATGGCGTCTTAGAAGTTCTTGATACACCTACAATGAGTGCATCCGCTTCGCCAATATCAGTAAAATGCTTGCCATCATCATATTTAACTGAGTATTCAATCGCTTCAATCCGTTTGAAGTATTCATCATTTAATTTACGTAAAGCGCCACTTTCCATTAACGGATGGCTATGTGTCGTCTTTTCAATAATCCCAATTAAATCAGACATATAGTCGACGTAAGGAATATCATGCTCTCGTGCAAATTCATGACCCAGTGCATTAAATGATTCACTCACTAATGTTGTTGCAACAATCGCATGCTGTTCACGCGCCAAATTTAAAATATTTAAGAATTCCTCTTCATCCTTAATATATGGGAATTTCTTAATTTCTACATTATGCAAATTTGGAAACTGCGTTAAGGTGGCATGAATCATTCTTTGCGCTGTCTCACCAATGGAATCTGATACAATAAATAACTTTAACATTTGTTCGTTTGAATTCGTTTCTTTCACGTTATTGCTCGCTTTCCTCCGCTTGACTCTGAGCTGTTGCTAAAATTGCACCTGGAACTCGGAATGGTGAGCATGACACGTAGTCTATCGCTAGCTGATTGAAGCGACGAATAGACTTAGCATCTCCGCCTAATTCACCACAAACACCGATTTTAATGTTAGGATTCACTTTCTTAGCTTGTTCAACTGCAATTTCAATCAATTTTCCGACACCATCTCTATCTAACGTTTGGAATGGGTCAAGCTTCAATATATTACTTTCAGTATACACATTTATAAATTTGCCTGCATCATCTCTAGAGAAACCATATGTCAATTGTGTTAAATCGTTTGTACCAAAGCTAAAGAAATCACAATGTTGCGCTAACGTATCTGCAATTAGACATGCACGCGGTGTTTCAATCATCGTACCGATTAAATATGGTACGCTGTCCCCTTGTTCTTTCTCTAGTTTATGAATCGTCTCAACAAGTTTGTCTTTAAGTGTCGTAAATTCTTCTACAGTTGAAACGAGTGGAATCATGATTTCAGGTTTACATGTTATACCCTCTTTTTTAAGTTTTAATACGCTTCCCATGATGGCTTCAACTTGCATTTCATATAATTCAGGATACGTGATTGCAAGTCTACAACCACGATGTCCTAACATTGGATTCACTTCGTGTAAGTCAACAATACGTTTATTTAACACGTCTTTAGGAATATTTAATTGTTGTGCTACATGTTCAACATCTTCATCTGAATTTGGTAAGAATTCATGTAATGGTGGATCTAGAAGACGCACAATCGTCGGACGTTCACCTGACAGTCTAAAGATAGCTTCAAAATCTTCTACTTGGTACTTTCGAATATTATTTAACGCTTCAACACGTTGTTCATAGGATGAAGATAATATGAAGCGACGCATTTCAACTAAACGCTCTGCTCCGAAGAACATATGCTCAGTTCTAACTAAACCAATACCTTTCGAACCGAACTCATAACCCGCTTTAATATCTTGCGGTGTTTCTGCATTCATGCGCACATTTAGTCGTGCAATATCTTCGGACCATGACATAAATTGATTGAATTCTTCACTATGTTCAGCACTAACTGTTTTGATTTCACCAATATAGATGTCCCCTTTTGAACCATCTACAGAGATGGTATCGCCTTCGTGAAGTTCTCCGCCTTCGTAATACACCGTTTTAGCTATTGTATTAATTTCCAAATCTGAACATCCTGTCACACAACATTTACCCATACCACGTGCAACGACAGCCGCATGAGATGTCATACCACCATGTGTCGTCACAATTGCTTCACTTGCAATCATACCTTCAATATCTTCTGGAGATGTTTCAGGACGCATTAAGATGACTTTATGTCCTGATGCTGCTTGCACTTTCGCATCCTCAGCTGAAAATACAATTCGTCCTGTCGCTGCACCTGGACTCGCAGGTAAACCAATTTTTGAAATCTCAGTAGCTTCTTTTAACGCTTTGTCATCAAAATTAGGATGTAATAATTGATCTATTGATTTCACGTCAACATTTAACATTGCTTCTTCTTTCTTAATCACACCTTCAGCGACTAAATCTACTGCAATTTTAATTGCTGCACGTGCCGTACGTTTACCATTACGCGTTTGTAATAAATAAAGTTTGCCATTTTCAATTGTAAATTCGATGTCTTGCATATCTTTATAATGTTGCTCCAGTTGCTTTGTTACATCTACAAATTCTTGATGTACATCAGGCATTTGGTCATGGAGTGTCGAAATATCTTTAGGTGTACGAATACCAGCTACAACATCCTCACCTTGTGCATTTAATAAGTACTCACCAAACAATTTATTTTCACCACTAACCGGATTACGTGTAAAGGCAACACCTGTACCACTATTGTCCCCACTATTACCGAAGACCATTTCTTGAATATTTACGGCTGTACCAATGTCATGAGGAATGTCATTTAAATCACGGTATATACGCGCACGATCATTATCCCAAGACTTAAAGACTGCTTCGATTGCTTCTTCTAATTGTTTTAAAGGTTCTTGTGGGAATGGTTTATACACTTCCTCGACATAAATCTCTTTAAATCGTTCACAAATCTCTTGTAAACCTTCAGCTGTAATGGCAGCATCATTCTCAAAGTTATGACGTGCTTTATAATCCTCAAAGTATGTATCAAATGATTGCATTGGCACGTTATATACCACTTCACCAAACATTTGAAGTAAACGACGATAGCAATCATATGCAAAGCGTGCATCGCCTGTTTTATCAGCTAATTTTTTAACATTATCATCATTCAATCCTAAGTTCAGAATGGTATCCATCATACCAGGCATCGAAATTTTAGCACCACTACGCACAGACACAAGTAATAAATTGGCATCAGATGAGAAACTTTTACCAGTTCTCTCTGAAAATGCAGCAAGATGATCAATTAATTGTGTTTTCACTTCTGTTGATAATGATTTGCCTTGACGTAAATACTCAATACAAGCAGCAGTCGTAATCGTAAAGCCATCAGGTACAGGTAAACCTAATCGTTTCATTTCAGAAAGGTTGGCACCTTTACCACCAAGCAAATCCTTCATCGATTTTTTTCCTTCATCAAAAGCATAAATATATTTAGTCATTATAATGTCACCTCAATTAATTATTATGTCATACTAATTAATAATGAGTATGTCATATAATATAAATAAATACAATTAAAAACATCATATTTATGTTAAAGGTTTATAAAAAAGACACAATTAAAGCGTTACATAGACATTTGAATACATACCATTATGCCTATTTCACACGTTTTAATTGTGTCATACTATTTGTATAGTTATGGATTATTGGATATCATTTTGAAAATAATGCGTTACAAACGTCTTAAATGATGCCGCTACTTCTGTAAAATAATGGGCTTTTTTATATGCCAAACCAATCATGCGGTAACAAAGGGCATTATCAATGGGTATCGCTACAATTTGCTCATCAAGTCCTCTTAAAGCTTGCTTAGGCGTAAATGAAACGCCAATATTCATCGCGACTAATTTTAAAATTGCACTCGAATCTTCAACTTCGATTTGATAATTTGGAACAATCCCTTCTTGTTCTAAGATGTAATCTATCCTATCCCGAAAACCATAACCTTCTATTTGACCGATTAATCGTTCGTCTTTAATTTGTTGTAAATTAATAGTGTCATATTGAGCAAACGGATGATCTTTACTAATTGTTAAATAAATGTCATCTTGAATGATAGGTTCCCAAATCACGTCTTTATGTTCAATTTTAGATGACGCTATTGCAAAATCCACATCATTATTTAATATTAATTGCGTAGCGCGTTCAGACACAGCTTGATACTGTTTCAACTTGATATTCGGATGTAGTGCCACATAGCTTTGAATGAGCGATGGCATTACATGTGGAAAGGTAATAGCAAACGAAACTTGACCACTTTCAACACCGATTAATTCTTTAATGATACGTTCACCTTCATTAAGCTCCCTAACTGCACTATTCACATAATTCAGCATTAATTCACCATAACGATTTAAATAGATTTGTCGTCCTTTACGATCAAATAATGCTACACCCAATTCATCCTCAATTGAAGCTATCGCTTTACTTAAGGCCGGTTGTGAAATATTTAATTGCTTAGCCGCTTCAGTCATATTATTCATTTTAGCCACAACTTTAAAATATTTCAGTTTAGTCATTTCCATATCTTACACCTCTTTTCATAACTTAAAGTTATAAAAATATAATTATTATGAATTATACATTATTTATTGCGGGTGCTACCATTAAATCGTAATGGCAATTATTTCAGCTTTGAAAAAGGGGGATCATTATGAGATTAGAAAATAAAGTTGCTTTAATTACTGGTTCTGGTGGTGGCATGGGCTTTGAAACAGCTAAACGTTTCGCCGAAGAAGGTGCAACAGTCATTATTTCAGACCTTAAGGAAGACATCGTTAATCAAGCCGTCGACACATTATCTAAAACGACAGATCAACATGTCTATGGTTATGTTTTAGATGTTTCTAAAGAAGCGAGTGTCGAAGCTACCTTTAAACACATTAAACAGGACATTGGTAAATTAGATATACTTATCAATTGCGCTGGTATTACTGGTGCAGATAAAACGACGGACCAACTCACAGAGGAAGAATGGGATCAAGTATTTGCTGTTGATGTAAAAGGCGTATTCTTCTGTACAAAACATGCAGTGCCTTTATTACGTGACAATGGTGGCGGTTCTATCGTCAACTTCTCATCTATTTTAGGATTAGTTGGTACTGATGAATTAACACCTTATGCAGCAGCAAAAGGTGCAGTGACAAACATGACACGTCAAGATGCCATCAGCTTCGGTAAAGATCATATTCGTGTTAACTCTGTACATCCAGGTACAATTTTAACACCTTTAGTGAAGAAATTAGGAGCTGAAACAGAAGGTGGCTTAGACGCTTATACTGCTAAAATGTCTGAACGTCATCCAATTGGTTATTTAGGTGAACCTATAGATGTCGCTAATGCTGTATTATTCTTAGCAAGTGACGAAGCACGCTTTATTACAGGTGCAGCATTAACGGTCGATGGTGGTTATACAGCGAGATAATCATTGCGACCTATAATACAAAATGTAGACGGGAGTGGGACAACGAATTTAAAAAAATTCTGTCCCACTCCCGTCTTTTCATTCATTAAATATTCTATTATTTAAAACCGTTTGCTTTATTATATTTCTCACGCTCTGCATCGCGTAATTCAACACGACGGATTTTACCTGAATTTGTTTTAGGTAGTGACGTTACAAATTCAATTGCACGTGGATATTTATACGGTGCAACTTCATTCTTCGCAAAGGTTTGTAATTCTTTAACTAGTTCATCATTGCCTTGATAGTTATCTTGTAAAATAACGAAAGCTTTAACGATATTACCTCGAATTTCATGAGGACTCGCAACAACAGCACATTCTTTTACTGCTGGGTGATTAGTTAGAGCATCTTCAACTTCAAATGGTCCAATTGTGTAGCCTGAACTAATGATAATATCATCTCGACGACCTTCAAACCAGAAATAGCCATCTTCATCAATATGTGCTAAATCTCCAGTAATATAATAGCCACCTGCTTGAGCTGCTTTTGTACGTTCTTCATCTTTATAATAGCCTTTAAATAAACCTGGGAAATCAAGCGGTAATGCAATATTACCTTTAACATTTGTTTCCACCTGTTGGCCTTCATCATCAACGATTGTAACACGACTGCCCGGAATTTCTTTCCCCATAGACCCTGGTCGTGATGTAGTGTCTTTCAAGAAACCAATCAATAATGTACTTTCAGTTTGACCATAACCATCACGTACTGTTAAATCAAAGTTATTGCGGAATTGTTCTACCACTTCACGGTTTAATGGTTCTCCTGCTGATACTGCACTATGTAAGTGGTCTAAATTATAATCTTGTAAATGATCCAATTTCGCCATCATACGATATTCTGTTGGCGTACAACATAAGACGTTAATTTTAAAGTCTTGTAATAATTCAAGATAGCGTGAAGGGTTAAATTTACCGTTATAAACAAATGCTGTAGCACCTGATCCCATTATTGATAAGAATGGACTCCAAACCCATTTTTGCCAACCTGGCGCAGCAGTTGCCCACACTAAATCATCTTCTCTAATGCATAACCAGTGTTCTGGCGCCATTTTCATATGTGCATAGCCCCAACCATGAGAATGTGTAACAGCTTTAGGATTACCTGTTGTTCCAGACGTATACGATAGAATTGCTAGATCGTCTCTTGATGTACGCGTTATATCAAGTACATCACTTTGAGATGCTTTTTCGTCTTTGATGCTTGTCCAACCCGCTTCATGTCCATCAACAATAAATTTTGTTAATGTGTCATACTCTTTAATACCTTTAAATTCTTCGATGAAGTCTGATTTGGCAATCACGGCTTTAATTTCACCATGTGTAATACGGTATTGTAAGTCTTTTGTTCTTAACATTTCAGAACTAGGTATAATCGCGATACCTAATTTTAGAGCAGCAAGATAAAGTTCATATGTCATGATTGCGCGTGGCATCATAATTAATACTTTATCGCCTTTTTGAAGTCCATGATTTAATAATACATGTCCCACTTTATTTGCATTTTTGATTAGTTCTGAATATGTCACTGTAATTGGTTCGTCTACCCCATTTTCATAAATGAGGGCTTTCTTAGATGTATTAGAAGCATGTTTCTCAATTTCAGAAACAATATTGTAAGTCTCTGGTGCCAATAAACTTGAATTATCCATTACTATACTCCCTTTCAGTTCGACCTTATTTATTATCTTATCAAACGCTTTAGTCCGATGAAATCAAAAGCCTTTATGTAAACGTTTTAATCCTATGTTGAAAAAAGAAAAAGATTAAGCACAGATGCCGAAAAATGACGGCAAATGGCTTAATCTTTACATCTATATTAAAAAATATTGCTTAAATTTAATTTTGATTCTAAACCTGCTAACTCAATTCGCACATTATATGATAAATCACGATTCACAATGTCACGATCAACACCTTTATCAGTGCCTCTATGTTTATGCGTTTGACTATATTCATTGGAATTTTGCCAATCATAAAATGCCTGACGTTCTTCCCATAAAGTTAAAATAATATAGTGTCGTCCTGCTACTTGCGGACGTAAAAATCTTAAAGCTTTAAATCCTGGCACATTTTGTAAATATTTAGGACGTTCTAAGAATTTCTTCTCAAATGCATCCTCCATACCTTCATTGACGTACAAATGATTTAAAACACAAAAAGAATCATTAGATAGATCATCAATTACCTCTAATACATCGTATTGATGTTCATCGTTATTTTTCTTTATTGAAATGATGTTGTCGCCCTTTTCTTCTACTACATATGTTTTATAACTGTCTTTTAAAATCATGATTCTTATCCTTCATTTCTAAACTAGCATTGAGCTACGATTTAATTTGTATATCTATATTCATTCGGTCATTATAATTGGCTTTGTTCATAAAGCGAGATAGATCGCTTCACGATTTCTAAAAATTCATGGTCCAATGTTGCAATTGTCGTAAAATAGCTAAGTATATTGTCAGAGATACGCTCATACTTAGGAAAATGTTGATCTTGACTAATCCAATGTGCAAGTTCTCCCAAAGGGGTTTGGTCACCAATAAATCCTTGCATAAACTCGTAAAAACTCATTATCTCACCCCAGCGTTTAGATATACGCTTATACTATCATGATACGTAGTATTACACTAGTACTGAAAAGCCAACATTTTTTAAGCTTTGTTGGCTAAAGTGAAATAAATTTGGATTTATTTAGAAGTCAAATAATCTAACACAACTGCACCTACAGCTTCTGCTGCAACTAACATACTTTTCTCATCAATATTAAATTTAGGGTGATGATGCGGGTACACTTTACCATCTTGTGGCGCAGCACCTGAGTAAATAAATGTACTTGGTAATGTTTTAGCATAAAATGCAAAATCTTCTGATGGGGGTTGTGCTTCACATTCTTCTACCCCTTTTACGTCATCTAAATCAGCATTTTTAATTGTTTCTGCTACATAATTCGTAAATTCAGGGTCATTATAGAGTGCAGGATAATCTTTACTGAACTCAAAGTCACATTTAACACCGAATGTGGCTTCAAGACCTTCAACCATGCGTTGTAATTCTTCAGCAATGCGATCACGTGTAGCATCTGTTAGCGCTCGAACATCACCTTCAAGTTCAATTTTATCTTTAATCACATTAAATTGACCTTTCCCATCAAATGAACCAATCGTTACAACGCCTGTTTCAAATGGGTTAAGTCGACGGGAAACAATCGTTTGCGCAGTTGTAACAAAGTTTGCACCAGCAACAATCGCATCATTTGCAGTATGTGGTGATGAGCCATGACCTCCTTCACCTTGAATCGTTAATTTAAAGTATGAACGACCTGTTTGCACATTTTCAGGGCGGTAGAACACTTTACCAGGTTCCATATTAGTCATCACATGTGTACCAAGCACATGATCGACACCATCTAACACGCCATCTTCAATCATACCTTTGGCGCCACCTGGAGGCATTTCTTCAGCAGGTTGATGGATCACAATCACTTTACCATTTAATTGATCTTTCATTTCAATTAATGTTTCTGCCAAGATTAACATGTACGCTGTATGCGCATCATGTCCACATGCATGCATAACGCCGTCATTTTTAGACGCAAATGATAAGCCCGTATCTTCTTGAATTGGTAAAGCATCAAAATCTGCTCGAATCGCAATCGTTTTTCCTGGTTTGCCACTATCGATTGTCACTTTCACACCATTTTGACCGACATTCGTTTCTACTTCACAATCTTTATCTTTATAAAATTCTGCGATATATTTCGGTGTTTCTGACTCTTGGAATGATAATTCTGGATGTTCATGTAAGTGTCTACGTATTTCAATCATCTTTTCCTCTTTATCTTGTAGACGTTTTACTAAATCTTTCGTCATGATATCCACTCCTTTTTTCTCATTATATGCCTTTCTCTATTTTCAATGTTGCGCTACGGTTTCTTATAACTTAAATCATTTTTTAATTTCACATCTCTGTATGGTCTTCTCTTCCCGAAAAAAAAGAAGCATATGCAAGTTCCAAAAAATTCTTGCATACGCTTCCATTTCATTAAATATCACTCTATGATTTAGATTGTTGTTTAGGAACACCTATGAGTATGACAATAAATGAAATGATTGCCATTAAAATGTTCAACCACAATCCTAGCATGGCACCGAAATTAATATTAACCATGGCTGCACCTATACCATATATCGTACCTGATAATGCGATACCAAATGCACCACCAAGTGAAGATGCCATTTTATAAATACCTGATGCTACACCTACTTTATCTTCAGGAGAATTTGAAATGGCAGTGTCTGTTGAAGGTGTCGCATAGAAACCAAGGCCTAAACCGTATAATAAATAACCAATGACACAAACGACTACATACATTTGTGAAGATAGGAATGTAAATGAGATTAACAATATACCTACCATATTGAGTGCAGTACCTAGTAACATAGGTTTTCTTGCACCAACTTTTTGAAGGATTTTTTCACCGACACGAATCATCAATAATACTGTAATAAGATACGTAATTGAAAGTAATCCTGTATGGAATGTTGAAAAACCTAAACCTTGTTGTACAAATGTGTTCGCAACGATTAACGTACCAGCAACACCATTAAGCATAAAGTTAGAAATTGTAGCACTTGTATACGCTTTATTATTAAATAATTTAAAATCAATTAATGGGTGATGCATTTTCATTTCTACACGTACAAAGATAATCGTTGAAATAATAAACACTGCAATTAACGCTAAAATGATTGGTGAGAATAACCCTAATTTAGCACTTTGTGTAATCACCACATTAATACTTAACATCATAATGACAAACAATGTTAAACCTAAAAAGTCGAATCTTGTATTTGTTGTTTGATTCGATTTTGTTTCAGGTGTTCCTTTAATTAGAAGAATCGCTACAATCGCTACAATGATAGAAATAATATAAATCCAACGCCAACCGATTGCCGTTTCAATCATACCGCCAAATAAAGAAGCGAACCCTGAACCACCCCATGAACCAATCGACCAGAAACTTAACGCGCGTTGTCGATCTGAACCTTGATAATACGTTTTAATAATCGCTAAGGTAGAAGGCATAATCGCCGCCGCTGATAACCCTTGAATGATACGTCCAAGAATTAACATTGAAGTAAATGGTGTCGCTATAATCAATAATGACCCAATAATACTCAATACTAAGCCAATATATGTCATTTTTACTCGGCCTAATTTATCAGCGAAACTACCCGCACCAACGACAAACATCCCACTAAATAATGCCGTAATACTTATCGCAATACTCGTTGTACCAATACTGCTTGAAAATGAATGTTGTATGGTTGGTACTAAGTTAAGTAGTGATTGCGCAAATAACCAAAATGTAATTACTCCAAGTACAATACCTAATAAAAGTTTATTATTTCCAGTGAATTGTTGTTGTCTCATTTCCATAATGCTCTCTCCTTAACTTAAGTAGTCTAACACGACTGTCCCTACTGCCTCTGCAGCTACTAACATTGATGACTCATCAATTGTAAATTTTGGGTGGTGATGCGGATAAATTTTACCATCTTTTGGTGCAGCACCTGAATAAATAAATGTACTTGGTAATGTTGCTGCATAGAAAGCGAAGTCTTCTGATGGTGGTTGAGGTTCACAAACTTCAATACCTTTGATATCATCTGCATCCGCGTTTTGAATTGTTTGTGCAACATATTGTGTAAATTCAGGGTCGTTATATAATGCTGGATAATCTTTTTTAAATTCGAAATCACACGTTACGCCAAATGTTGCTTCAAGACCTTCAACTAAACGTTTTAATTCTTTTTCAATTGTGTCACGTGTGTCATCGGTTAACGCTCTAACATCACCTTCAAGTTCTACTGCATCTTTAATCACGTTAAATTGACCTTTGCCGTCAAATGAACCGATTGTAATCACGCCTGTTTCAAATGGGCTTAGTCGTCGAGATACAATCGTTTGTACTTCCGTAACAAATTGAGCGCCTGCTACAATCGCATCATTAGCCATATGTGGTGAAGAGCCATGACCACCTGAACCTTGTACGTTTAATTTGAAGTAGGCACGTCCAGTTTGAACAAATCCTTCTCTATAGAAGACTTTACCGGCTTCCATCGTACTCATCACATGCGCACCTAACACGTGATCTACACCATCAAGTACGCCATCTTTAATCATGCCTTGTGCGCCACCTGGAGGCATTTCTTCTGCTGGTTGATGAATAATAATCACTTTACCTTTAAATTGATCTTTCATTTCTATTAATGTTTCACCTAGAATTAACATGTAAGCTGTGTGCGCATCATGACCACAAGCGTGCATCACGCCTTCATTTTTTGATGCGAATGGTAAACCTGTAGCTTCTTTAATTGGTAAAGCATCAAAATCTGCTCGAATCGCAATCGTTTTACCAGGTTTGCCACTATCTATCGTCACTTTAACACCATTAGGCCCTACATTCGTTTCTACTTCACAATCTTTATCTTTGTAGAAATCCGCAATATATTTTGGTGTTTCTTCTTCTTTAAATGATAACTCAGGATGTTCATGTAAATATCTTCTTATTTCAATCATACGTGCTTCTTTTTCTTGTAAAGTGTTAATTAATTTTTTATTCATAATTCATCTCTCCTCACCTATAATTGTATCGTTTATTTCTCAATTTAATAGTTAATCTATGTCCTCTTAGACACCAAATTGTTTAATTTTTTAATTTAAAAAGGAGAATGACAAAAATTAATGATACATTTTTGTCATTCTCCTAATTATACGTATTTATTTATTTCTATGATATGGATGGAGTTCGTCATTACTTTTAAATGATATGTTAGTGTTTCCGCTACTTCTAGTTCTGAAATATCTAATCTAGGGTATGAAATACGGTTCACGTAATCAATCGTTTCTTGGTCCATACCATACGTTGTATTATGTTGTTGCCATACACGATATAACGCGCCATTCTCTTTATCTAACGTATAGTGTTTAACTTTATATAGACCACTTTGAAGGTCTTTAATTTCAAGTTTAAAGTTCCGTTTCTCCATTACATTAGGCTGTTCTGAAATAGTGTAATATGGATTATAATGATCAGCATCCCACACAACGATTTGAAGATGCGTATCATCACCCACAACCATACATTCCTCATTGCGGAATCTCACATGAGATTGCAACATTCTAAAGAAATTACTTGTAAAGAATGCAGGTCGCTTGCCATCAAATTGATGATATAAATCAATTCCCATCAGACGATGTTCATTCATGACACCATACTTTTGATGTAATTCGTAGTTCAACCAGTAGCCTACTGTGCACACTTTCTCATTGATATCTAATAACTGTTTAAATATAATACCCGCTCTAAAATACTCGCCATTTGTCAAATTAGAATTGCCGGTTAAAGTATTCCAATTCAGCAACATAAGTGGAATCGCTTTATGATTGGCTGGAAGCCATTCGAGTAAGGCTTCTACTGTTTCGTTAATATGATTTTTCGCATATTGATACTGTATATCTTCAGACACTTCTAAATTAACGACGTCATTCTGATTGGCTTCGAACGCTAACATATGCACCTTTTCAGCGTGATCTTTAAATAATTGTTTCAAATTATCCTTCTTATCACTAACGTCTTGGTCATGCACAATAAATTTCACGTTAGAAATATAATGTTTAAATACGTCATATAATTGTACATATTGTTTCAACTCAATGGCATCTATAATCACTGATAGTTGCATGCTACTACTGTGTGTGGTCATATTTATAAAATGTTTAAGAATCTCTATCCAATGTGCACAATACGATTGAAATGCTGAAGCGCTACGTGGCGGTCTCAGACGAATACTCAAATGTATTTGGTGATTCATTAAAAATAATAAACATTCATCTAACGTCATATATTGATGGCTATGCGGAATAATTTCATCTGATGCGACAACATGCTCTTTCCAAGCGTTATCGTTAACAAAATCTTGTACAAGAACCGTATCTAATCCAATTCTATCTTTTACTTCTAATAACTGTTCTCTATAGCGATGTACCCGCAAATTAACAATACTCCCTATTTGAACGATATGGTTATATTTATTTAAGTGACCAAGACTGTCATCTAACTGGATGTCAATTTCCTTTTGAGGTTCTGCTGATTGAATGACGACATCCATTTGATTATTCACAAACGACGATAAATATTGAATATACCGTCTGATACTTTGCTTATTCATTGGTTTAATATCCGATTGGTGGCTATCTTCAACATGATATTGCTTACGATAGTCACTTGGCGTCATGTGATACCATAATTTAAAGTTTTTAGCTAAAGATGTCGAATTGGAGAATCCATTCCCCAAAGCAACATCGGTAATTGAAATATCAGTATATTTTAAATCATGTTCAGCATTTCTCGTTCTAACTTTATTAAGATAACTATTAAACGACGTTCCTAATTTCTTTGTGAATAAACGTGACGTATATGAACTAGATAAATTGATATAGTCTGCTAAATCATCTAAACCGATATGTTCCATGTAATGTTGATTAATAAATTCTGAGGCAAGACTAGCAAAAACGTCATCTTTATTTTGCTCATGTATCATTTCTTGTCTTGACTGATACGGAATAAATTTCACTAGCATCTCGATTAATTGAATCATCATTTGATCCATATGCAGTTGATGAAACTTCCCTTTCCTTAAATAGGTAATGCCTACTTTAGCCAATAACGTTTTAATATCATTATGTATTTTCTGAGATACCTCTTCAAAGTGAAAATAAATATTTTTATCTTCAATATAATGAGAGAAATACTTATTTGACAGTCGTAGTGACATATAGCTAACATCTGTATCATCTAGAATCAAAAAATTTTGATAGCTATTAATTAAAATTAAATCGCCAACGTGATATTGTCTATTTTGATTCTCACTTTGACAAGTAACATTGCCTTTTAATATTAAGTTCAATGATAAGTAATCAGAAGCGACATCTTCTTTTTTCGTGTCGAACGTGATTTCATAATTTGTATTCAAGAGGTCTTCATCCACCCTTCTAAACCACTTCTTCTTAACTATCATATCAAAATTCAATGTCTATGAAGATTGAAAACATGAGATACAATACTAAACGGATTAAATAAGGTATTAAAAAGCAAATTGGGAGCGGAACAGAATTCATTTTGAATTCAGCGTCCCGCTCCCTAAGTTATCTTCTTTTTCTATTTTTTAGTATTAATTTACTGTTTTACAATTAGTGTTGATAATATGGATCAAATTCCATTGCACCAGCGTTCTCATCACTCACACCATGTTTGTAATAATCAACATATTGTGGTTCTAATGGTTTTCTACCACGGATGATATCTGCTGCTTTTTCAGCGAGCATTAATACAGGTGCATGAATATTACCATTTGTTGTACGAGGCATTGCTGATGCATCAACAACACGTAAATTTTCCATACCATGAACTTTCATAGTTAATGGGTCTACAACTGCCATTGGATCTGATGCAGGTCCCATTTTAGCACTACATGATGGATGCAATGCTGTTTCACCATCTTTACGTACCCAATCTAAGATTTCTTCATCTGTTTGTACGGATGGTCCTGGTGAAATTTCACCGCCATTGAATGGATCCATTGCTTTTTGCGCTAAGATATTTCTAGCTACTCGAATTGCTTCAACCCACTCTTGTTCGTCTTCTTTTGTTGAAAGGTAATTAAAGACAATACTTGGTTTTTCAAATGGGTCTTTTGATTTAATTTTTAAGCTACCACGTGAGTTTGAATACATTGGTCCTACGTGTACTTGATAACCATGTGCTACTGGTGCTTTTTGTCCGTCATATCTTACAGCAATCGGTAAGAAGTGGAACATTAAGTTTGGATAAGCAACTTGGTTGTTAGATCTTACGAAAGCACCACCTTCAAAGTGGTTTGATGCTGCAGCACCTTTACGTGCAAATATCCATTGTAAACCAATCCATGGCATACGTTTAACATCTAAGCTTGGTTGTAATGACACTGGTTCTTTACATTCATGTTGAATATATACTTCTAAGTGGTCTTCGAAGTTTTCTCCGACACCTGGTAAATGCATACGTGGTTCGATTCCTTTAGATTTCAAGAATTCTGCGTCACCAATACCTGATAATTGTAATAATTGAGGTGTATTGAACGCACCACCAGATAATATAACTTCACCTGCATCAACCGTATGGTATCTACCATTACGTTTAAATGTTACACCTGTTGCTTTGTTACCATCGAAATGGATTTTAGTGACAAATGCACGTGTTTTAACAGTTAAATTTTTACGTTTCATTGCTGGGTGTAAGTAGGCTCTTGATGCTGATACACGACGTCCGTTATGCACTTGGCTATCAAAAGGTCCAAATCCTTCTTGTCTATAACCGTTAACGTCTTTTGTTTTGTGGTATCCCGCTTCTACACCTGCATCAAAGAATGATTTAAATAATGGATTAGTTGCTGGACCACGTTTCAATTTAATTGGACCGTGATGACCTCTGAATTGGTCAAATGGTGTAGCACCGTATGTTTTCTCTAGACGTTTAAAGTATGGTAAGCAATGTGCATAGTCCCATGATTCCATACCTTCTGGTTCAGCCCAACCTTCATAGTCCATTGGGTTACCTCTTTGGTAAATCATACCGTTTATTGAACTAGAGCCACCAAGAACTTTACCACGTGCATGGTCTACTTTACGTCCCATATGTGGTTCTTCTTCTGTTTGATAAATCCAATCGTAGAAACGATTACCTGATGGGAACATTAACGCTGCTGGCATTTGAATGAATAAATCCCAAGGATAGTCACTACGTCCTGCCTCTAACACTAATACATCTTTATCTTTATCTTCTGTTAAACGATTACCTAATACTGAACCGGCACTACCGCCACCAATAATGACGTAATCATATGATTTCTTTTTACTCATTATAAATTCGTCCTCCCTTAAATTGATTATGATGTCTTTATATTTCATGCTTTTAAGTTCGATACGTACAACTTTATAACTCAAATAAATAGAGTCGCATAGTTGATTTATATTACGACTCTATCGCTCTTGCATGGATTTGTTATTTGCTAAAGAAGTTCACTGGCTCAGGATTTGTATTCGTTAAAATATGTTTACTAGTTAAATATTCTTCTAATCCTTCTTTACCTAGTTCACGTCCAATACCTGATTGTTTATAACCACCCCATGGTGCTTGTGCGAAGTATGGATGGAAATCATTAATCCAAACTGTACCAAGTTTTAATTTATTGGCTACACGTTGTGCTTTACCGATATCTTTAGTGAAGACTGCACCTGCTAAACCATAAATAGAGTCATTAGCTAATTTAATTGCTTCTTCTTCACTATCAAATCCTTCAACAGTCACAACTGGACCAAATACTTCTTCTTGAACGATACGCATTGACGTATCACAATCAGTGATTACTGTTGGTTCAAAGAACAAGCCAGCTTGTAAATCTTCTCGTTCTGGGCGTTTACCGCCAATTGCGATTGTAGCGCCATCTTCTTTTGCAATTTCCATGTAGTTTTCAATCTTACTGCGGTGTTCTGTAGAAATTACAGGTCCCATTTCAGTATCATCATCGAAACCATTACCAAGTTTGATTTTACCTACACGATCAATTAACGCCTTCTCAAAGTCGTCTTTAATATTGTTGTGTACTAAAATACGTGACCCTGCTGAACATACTTGACCTGCGTGGAAGTAACCACCATTCAAGGCTTGATCCACTGCAACTTCAAAGTCAGCATCATCAAAAATAATATTAGGATTCTTACCACCAAGTTCTAATGCAATGTTAGTAACATGATTAGCAGCATTCTTCATGATATGTTTACCTGTTTCAATGCCGCCTGTGAATGAAACTAAATCTACTTCTTCATGACCTGATAGTGTATCTCCGATCTCTTCACCACTACTTAATACTAAGTTGATAACACCTTTAGGGAAGCCAACTTCTTCCATCAATTCGAATACACGAATTGTAGTTAACGGTGTGATTTCACTTGGCTTCATAACAAGTGAGCATCCTGTTGCTAATGCTGGTGCAATCTTCCATGAAGCTTGAAGTAATGGATAATTCCAAGGTGTGATTTGTGTTACGACACCAACAGGTTCCTTAACGACCTTACTTTCAGTGTTTGGAATTGGTGAATTGATGATTTCGCCACCATCTTTATCTGCTAATCCAGCGAAATAAGTAAATACATTGGCGATGTCATCCATATCTGCATATGATTCTCCTAATGTTTTACCAGTATCTAATGTTTCTAATTTAGCTAATTCATCACGATGCTCTGTAATTTTATCTGCAATCGCTCTTACTTTTTTACCTCTGACTTCACTTGTTTCTAATGACCACTCGGCATCTTCAAATGCGCGACGTGCTGCAAGTATTGCTCTTTCTGCATCTTCAGCAGTACCTTCTGCAACCGTAAAGATAACTTCTTGGTTATAAGGATTAATAATATCTCTTGTATTTTTATTTGAACTTTCTACCCATTCACCATCGATATACTGACGGTTAGACAATTTCTCTACAAGTTCCATCAAACGACCTCCGTTAATTTTGTTAAATTTTTATTTAACGAATTTTACAGAACTAGGTTATCATACTTTTCATAGCCTTGCAAACGATATAAAACGACACAATTTTTGAGATAGACTTGAAAATACAGTGTCAAAAGTGCTAATAATAAATATGCGATTTTGAAACTTTTCACCAAACACTTTATAATGATTTAGAATTGAAAAATGAACGTCTTCGTTTATTTCTCTTTAAAAAACTAATAAGTAACAATGGAGGTGCACCATGGCACGTTCAACGAATTATGACCAAAAAATTGAAGAAGCAAAAGATCTTGTTATCAATTCAATCGGTGAAACAATGGATTTGTATGGTACAAACCGTAGCGTCGGTAATCTATACGGCACAATGGTCTTTGAAGGCAGTATGACGCTTGATGAGATGCGTGAACATTTGCAAATGAGCAAGCCGAGCATGAGTGCTGGTGTCAAGAAACTACAAGAATTTGATATTGTGAAACAGCAATTCACTCGTGGCAGCAGAAAGCAACACTTCATTGCAGAGAAGAACTTCTTCCAATTTTTCCGAAACTTTTTTACACAAAAATGGGAACGTGAAGTTGACACGAACTTAGAAGCCGTTGAAAAAGCGCAATTATTGTTAGATGAAATATTAAAAAACGCTGACTTAGATGAAGCATCTAAAGCAGAAGTTGATAAAATCCAAGCACAATTGGATCATACAAAGCAATATTGTAAATGGCTTGAAAACTTAAGTAACGCGATTGAAAGTGGCCAAATCTTCGAACATTACCCAATTCCAGAAAAAGAAGATATTTAAAAAAGCTAGAAGATTTTCGAAAGTATGACACTTCGAAAATCTTCTAGCTTTTTATTATTTATAAGTTATCATCATGTGGTTCTTCTTTAACTTGAACAATACGTAATGAACGTCGTTCAATTTCTTTATGCTTATCTGCCCTTGTTTCCAGTTTAATCCGGTCTCTATTAAGCGTAATAATAAATGAAATCATCATAAAGATAAATATCACAATTAATGGCACACTCGCTAAGATAGATGCAGTTTTCAATACCTCAAGTGCACGTTCTCCTCCAACTAACATCAGTGAGAAAGGTAATAAACATAACGCAAATGCCCAAAATAGACGGTTAGCTTTTAATGGTTCGCCAACAACTTTTTTCTGTGATGCAGCAGCTAAAATATATGAACCTGAATCAAATGTTGTTGCTAAGAATAAGAAAGCAGAAATCAAGAATAATACAACAATCAATGTTGAGAATGGCAATTGATGCATTACTTGAATAATCGTCGCTTCAGTACCATGCGTATTTAAAAAGTTAATCACATTAAATTCGCCTGTAATCTGTAAGTACACTGCATAGTTACCAAAGATACCAAAGAACAATAGACAACCTAATGTACCATAAATAATCGTACCTAAAATAACTTCTTTAAGGCGTCGTCCTTTTGAAATACGCGCTATAAACAGACCGATAAATGGTGCGTATACTAACCACCATGACCAATAGAATATCGTCCAATCTTGTGGGAAGTTAGTTTCTTTGCGTCCTTCAATTCCACCGAAAGGTTCCATCCAAGTAGCCATATGGAAGAAGTCTCTTAGCATATTACCAAAACTTGTAATTGTCGTTTCCATTATGAAAATGGTAGGACCCACGATAAACACAAAGCCTAGTAATAAGAATGATAACCATACGTTAACATCACTTAATTTTTGAATTCCCTTTTTCAGACCAGAATAGGAACTTACTGCAAACACAACTGTGATTGTCAATAAGATAATTGAACGTACAACCATATTTTCGCCATCGATACCTGTCAATTTCTCAATACCTGCAGAAATCATAGGAACACCGAGCGCAAGTGATGTTGCAGCCCCGCCAAGTAGTCCGAAAATGAATAATATATCTACTAATTTACCTAAAAATTTATCTGTTTGTCCTTTAAGAACTGGACGACATGCTTGACTAATTTTGTAAATAGGTTGTTTCTTAACGAATACTAAATAACCAATAGGTAGTGCTGGTAAGACATAAATCGCCCATGCGATTGGTCCCCAATGGAACATACCATATTGCGTGGCATATGTAAGTGCTTCATCTGACATCGCTTTTGCACCATTTGGTGGCACTTGATAATAGAAAGCCCACTCAATGACACCCCAATATAATATGTCTGATCCAATACCTGCACAGAATAACATAGACGCCCAACTGAAGTTATTAAATTCAGGTCTATCCGTTGCTTTTCCAAGCGTCACATTACCGTAGCGACCGAACGCAATATATAATACAAAGAATAAAACGGCTAATCCCATAAATAAATACACTGATCCAATTGAATTGGATATCGCACTGTTGATATCAGTAATTACTTTTTCACTGGCTTCCGGAAAAATCATCATCGGTGTAACAGCCACAAGTAATACGACTACCGTCCCTATAAAAGTCGGCCAATCCATAATTTTTTCTCGTTTCAATTATGTTCCTCCTCAAAATAGTTGTTTCGATAAAAATTAAAAAACCACTTTCTTGTCACGGTTTATTCACATATTGACGATATCTAAAATTAAATAAAAATGCAAATTACATTCAAATTATACTTTTCAGTTTATTGAATAAATATATATTTCAGACATATTTTAAAGCTTTAGAAATTGCTATAACAACAGCGTTAAATTTAAACTTAACGTATTTAACAAATTTTATTTTGTATTATTTTTGCATAATCATACCCTTATAATGAATTTATATTTATTTAACATTTTTTAAATTTCTCATTTTACTCCTAAAAAAGACTACAAATCATCGAGCATGTCGCCCAAAAATTTGTAGTCTCTATATTTAAAATCCTAATATCGATTTTATTAAGAATCCAACTATAATCGATACGCCAATCGCAAAGAATCCTGGAATAATGAAACTTGTTGCTCGTGTACGTCCAGTCTCATCTAAATTAACCGCAAATAATAGCGTTGGTTGTGCAGGAATAACGAAGTTGACATTGAGCGTTTGCACCATTGCAATAAAGTACATTGGTGGAATGCCCATACTCATAACAATTGGCACCATAATCGATGCGGTTGCAGTTTGAGAGATGACGATCATCGCCACTACAGCAACTAAGACAATGACTAACCAAGGTATAGATTGGATTGTTTGTCCGATATCCTCTTGAATAATTTTTAAGTTTTGAGGTGCGTTAAATACAGTTGCACCTAACCAGCCAGGTCCGAGTACTGCAAAGAGTGCACCAATAGCGGATTGTGCAATATTGGAAGACAAGATATCACTCGTATTAATCTTCATCATTAATAGATTAATCGCAACACTCAAATACATAAAGAACTGTACAATTTCTGTCATTGTTACGTTAACTTGTTCACCATCGACGTTAAAGGCTGGCATTAAATTTGGAAAGATACCAAATGTTAATATTGCTGACACACATAGTAAAAAGCTAACTACACCTAATTTAGTTTTAGTTGAAAATGATTGTTTAACAGATACTTCAGGTGTATGCGCCATTTCACTCGGCGTAACTGATGTCTTTCGACCGACAAACGTACAAAAGACACTTAACATTAGCATTGTAATAATCGCTGTAGGTAATACAATACTTAAATATTGTCCCATCGATATATGATAACCTGCCATTACCGAAATAATGTAGGCTGTTGCTGATGCTGCCGGACTACATAATAAAGCTAAATTAGCAGTCAATACAGAAGCAGTAAGCGGTCGCTTAGGTTGTATATTAGCCTTAACCGCAGTTTTGGCAATAATAGGTTCTAAGGATAACGCAATATTTGCTGTACCTACGCCAAACACAAATAAAAAGACAATCATTGGCGCTATAAAAATAATCGATCTTGGAAAGCGTTCGATAACTTTGGAAGCGAGAAAGACTAAATAGTCAATACCTCCTGTAGCTTGCAAGGTACCACCAGCGATACCAATGGATAAAATAATTAATACTGCAGTAACAGGCGCTGAACCTGGGGGCAATTGAAAGCCAAAGATCATTATGAGTTGTGCCACAATGGCGAAGATACCACACCCTAATGCACCAGCCGCACGAAGCCCTAATAATATAGCTAGTATCATTATGATGATTTCTACTACAAACAGTAGCATGATGAAAGCTCCTAACTTTTCTGAAAATTATTGTGATTTTTTTAACATAAATAGTTTATCACTTGCAGATGTCAAAAGTATAGAATTGTAGATAATTTAAAATATTAAATGTAAATAAAATGTGAACTCACATTCTGACATACTCATTTCAATTAACTATTATCCCACTCTAAAAAACCTTGAAAGTATGCTGCTTCTAGCATCTTTCAAGGTCGATATTATCTATTATTTTGGATGGTCATCTTTGAGTGTTCCTTTTTTAATTGGGGCCGCTTCGTAATCACCCTCGATTTCTTTATCTTCAGTATGACCTTTAGCCATTTCTACATTTTTCTCAGTTTCTTTACGCTTTTCTTTTTTTGAACGCTTATCATACGCACGTTCTTCTAGTAATGATCCCCAAATAAGGCCACATATCACCGCAATCGTTACGATGATAATTAATGCTAATATAATCCATTTGATTACATCAAACGTCATCTTTAGTCACCCTCCTTTACGATTCACATATACAATCTAATATTAATTTCACTTATTATTATGTTTCCCGTTATACCTCCGCTTCAATCACACGATGCGCTATCTTGACATGCCCTTTTCCAAAAAGAAAAAACCACGACGCCGTTAGATTAGACATCGTGGTTAAAATGATTTCAAATTATGAAATGTAGTTATATGAACCAGCTTGGCTAGCTGAGATTGTACGTGATGATACGACACCAGGTCCACCGTTATAGTTCATTTCTGAAACTTTAACTGAACCGTCAGCGTTAACACTTTCAACGTATGCAACGTGACCGTATGCACCTTGAGACGTTTGCATTACTGCACCTGCTTTAGGTGTGTTGTTAACTGTATAGCCATCTGCAGCAGCTGCAGTTGCCCAGTTATTTGCGTTGCCCCAAGTGCTACCAATTTTACCGCCTACTTTGTCATATACATAATACGTACATTGACCAGCAGTGTATAGGTTTGCACCGCCACTTGATTTACCTGATAATGCTGCACTACTTGAGCTTGTTGATTGAGTAGTTGGTGCGTTTTGAGTTGTTACTTTAACGTTACGATCTGAAGTTGAATAGTTAGCACCTAAACCGCCACCAGCATTATTGTTTGCTGTGTAAGATTGTGTATTTTGGCTAGATTGATTGTTATTGTAGTTGTAATTGTAGTTATTGTATGATTGTGTATTGTTTACTGCTTGGTTGCCAGTGTATTGTTGACCACTTTGTTGCGCTTGAGCTGGGCTCCAGTTACCTTGCCATTGATAATGGTAATTACCTTGTTGGTCAATTGTGTATGTGTAACTGTATGAATATGGGTCATTAGGGTTATATCCATTATTATTTTCCGCTGCGTCTGCATCCTGATGTGCTAATCCAAATGTTGCAATACCTGCTGTTGCGATTGTAGCTGTAGCGATCTTTTTCATAATTAAATATCCTCCTAGAATGTTTAAAGCTTTTTATCTCGTGGCTACCTGCAATTGACATATTAGAAATTTTAAATCATTCAATTCAAAATGTTTTTAAGTAATTTTTTCTTCGCTAATTAACGACAAGACATACTCTAACAGACACACAACGGTTTGTGTGGAATGTTAAGGCTTTGTAAATGAATCATAATAATTTTACTTCGTATGTAATAAACATAGACTTATATTACAACTTGTAAAACACGCCTGTGCCAAGACTTATAGCACGTTAATCAACAGTGTATTCACACGCTTTGTAATTTATCTGATTATTTTAGACATGTTTTATTTCATGAAAAGTGGGAAGTGTGAAGCGTTTTCTCATAATAGCGGGAAGTCATTTTAGAGTGGATGATATATAATCATAAGCATAAGAATGGGAGTGGGACAGAATTCTTTTAAATTCGTCGTCCCACCCCTGCAAAGGTGACTAGAACTGAGAAAAGCTTGATTTAAGCGCCTTCTCAGTTCAGTCAACTACTGCTAATTTGCTAAATAGCATTATTATATTATTTATGTCCCAGACTCATTGTAAAAGATGGACATACCGCGATATATTTTTGAAATTTGTAGTTCTCTCAACATTGACAATTAAAAAGCGTATTGCCAATTTCAAAATAACTGACAATACGCTTGCTTTCATTAAATATATTGCTTTTCTTTCAAGTATTCAATAATTGTATTAACTGATGCTTCTACACTTTGATGTTCAGTATCAATAGTAATTTCTGGTTGATGTGGTACTTCATATGGTGCACTAATACCTGTGAATTCTTTGATTTCGCCAGCGCGTGCCTTTTTATAAAGACCTTTAGGGTCACGTTGTTCACATGCTTCAACGCTGCATGCTGTATATACTTCAATGAATTCGCCATCCTCTAAAATCGCGCGAACGTCATCACGGTCGGCTCTGTACGGCGAGATAAAAGCTGTAATAGCAATTGTACCTGCATCTACAAGCAATTTACTCACTTCACCGATACGTCGAATATTTTCCTTACGATCTTCTGGACTGAAGCCTAAGTTGTTATTTAAACCGTGACGAACGTTATCTCCGTCTAAGCGATAGGAATGCTTCCCTAATTGGAACAATGCTTTTTCAAGTGCAACGGATACGGTTGATTTCCCAGAGCCTGATAATCCTGTAAACCATATCACTACACTTTTATGACCATTTTGTTGTTGTCTATCTGACTTGGTAACTTCAGAATCGTGCCATGTAATATTCGTTGATTGACTCATGTTAACCCCTCCGAATTAATTTTGTTTTAAACCTTTAATTAAGACTTCCGCTACTTCAGGTCTAGAGAATTTAGTAGGTAATGATTCACCGTTTCTTAATTTTTCTCTTACTTTCGTACCACTTAAGTGAACATGTTCTGATGCGTCATGTGGGCAAGTTTTAGCTGTAGCCATGTTGCCGCATTTTTCACAATAAAAGGCATGCTCAAATTTCAATATTTGAATATCTAATTCATCTTCAAACTGAGAAATTAATTCTTGTGCTTCATATGTGCCGTAATAATCGCCTACACCTGCATGGTCACGACCTACAATGAAGTGTGTGCAACCATAGTTCTTACGTACGGTCGCATGTAGAATCGCTTCACGTGGTCCAGCATAACGCATTGCTGCTGGATAAATGACTAAACGCGCTCTATCTTGAGGGAAATAGTTCTTTAAAATAGCTTGATAACTTTCCATACGAACATCTGCTGGAATATCGTCTGCTTTCGTTTCTCCTACTAATGGGTTAAGTAACAAACCATCTACAATTTCTAATGCAGATTTTTGGATATATTCATGTGCACGATGAACAGGATTTCTTGTTTGGAAACCTACGACAGTCTTCCATCCTAAATCATGGAATAATTGACGTGTTTCTGCTGGATCTAAATGGAAATCAGAGAATTCATCATGTTTAGGTCGATTGATTAATTGAATTGGACCTGCTAGATACACATTACCTTTGTCATACACTTTTTTAACACCTGGATGGGCGTCATCTGTTGTACCGTAGACATTTTTCGCTTCTTTAGTCTTATCATACGTATATTTTTCTTCTAATTTCAATGTGCCATATAATTCACCATCTTCGCCATATAAAGCGATGTCATCGCCAATAGCTAATTTATCCGCTTCTTCTTCAGTAACTGGTAATGTAATCGGAATACTCCACACTAATCCATTTTCAAGATGTGTTGTTTCAACTACTTTAGTATAATCCGCTTCGCCCATAAATCCTGTTAATGGACTAAAACCACCAATGCCGATTAATTCTAAGTCAGAAATTGACCAAGGATTCAACGTAATCACTTTATAAGATTGTGCTGCTTCAAGAAGATGTGCTCTTTCTTCGCCTTCTACTACACGGTTAATTAACTCGCCACCATGTGGTTTAATCGTATAATTAATAATCTGTTCATGTGTTGCCATTATTGATAACCCCTTTTCCAATTAATTAGATTAGTTTACTCGGTTTTATTTATAAGAAAAAGACAATTTTTTGTTGCGAATGACAGTGATAATAACAAGTATCACAATCGCACAAACAATTGCGAATCTTACAACATTTGTAATTGTGTCATCATGTACAAAATACGTCATTAATGCGTTGCTATTGGTGAAGATGATTAATCCACCCACACAAATGGCCAAAATATTAATAGGTAATATCTTAGTTAAGTAAGCTGAAATAGGTGCCGCCACCATGCCACCAACACTTAATGCAATCACAAACCACCAATTAATTTGTGTAATACCTAAGAAGATGATGAAACTTAATGACGTTGATAATGTTACAAAAAACTCACTCGCGGATACTGTACCAATCGCATACCGTGGTTGTATCTTGTGACTCGCTAATAACAAAGGTGTATTAACGGGTCCCCAACCGCCGCCACCAATTGCATCTAAGAATCCAGCGATGGCACCTTGAGGTACTAGTTTAAAGCTACTTAACTTACCAACATGCGTATGGATTTCTTTATTTCTTTTAAATAAAAATTGATACAAAATATATAACCCCATTGAAAGTAAGAACAATGCGATATATGGTTTAATATAATTTCCATGTATTTGTGTCAGTAGACCTGCACCAATAAAGCCACTGATGGCACCTGGAATCGCTAACTTTAACATCGTTGGCTTATGCACATTCTCGAATTTCCAATGTGATGTTCCGGATGCAGCAGTCGTCGCTATTTCTGAAAAGTGCACCGTCGCCGATACAATTGCTGGTGCAATACCATAAGTTAATAATATGGAAGATGATGAGGCACCGAATCCCATTCCTAGTGATCCATCAACAAGTTGGGCTAAAAAACCAGCTAATGCAAATATAAATAATTTCCTCATATATCACATGCCCCCTGACATTAAACTTGTGATTGAAGCCATCGCATGAATTCAATTTGTTTCTCCTCATCCAAATAGTCCTCAGACAATACATGTTGTAATAATGCTTGCTTTCTAGATGGCTCTATCGTTGACGCTTTAATACGTTGTCTACTTTCATATAAAAAATCGATATAGTTTTCATATCGTTCATCATAAGTATCTTGCAATGTCGATATAATTTGTCGTCCTAATTTAGGACTTGCACCATCAGTCGATACACTAATGGTTAATTTGCCACGTTTCAGCACACTAGGAAACGTCACATCACCAGCAGAAGCATCAGCCGCATGATTTAATAGCGTACCTTCTGGCAAACTATCTTTAACATATTGATTTACTTCTGGTTGATCAGTCGCAATAATGACTAGATATGCGTGACTTATATCTTGTGGTTCAAAGCCTTTTTCAGACCACGTGACACGTTGTTGCTGCAGTAATGTATGTAATTCTGTGGTGATTGAAGGACTAACAATATGAACACGGGCACCATATTCTACTAAAGATGTTGCTCGTCTCGTTGCTACGTTCCCACCACCAACAATGACAATCTTTTTATCTTGTAAATCAATCATAAGTGGCATACTGCTCATATTGCTTCCTCCTTGAACATTAATTATGTTTCATTTTAATTTATTAAAAATTAAGGTAACGTCATTTCTAAATCTGAAGTTTGTTCTTTAAACCAGCTGATTTTGTGTCGCATTTGGACAACATCACCAATAATAATCATAGCTGGATTTTGAATTTCTGAAGCGCGTTCTACGATGTTCCCTAATGTACCATCGATGGTCTTTTGAGACGATGTCGTACCTAAATGTACGAGCGCCACAGGAGTGTCTATGGATTTACCATGATTTATGAGTAATTGACAAATTTCAGGTAAGCGTTTGACGCCCATATACACACACAGTGTTTCTGGGCCATGTGCTAAATGTGCCCAATAATCATCTTTAGACATACCTGGTTTATTCACCGCCGTTACAAGCGCAACTGACGAACTATAATCTCTATGCGTGACAGGAATACCTGCATAAGCCGGTGCAGCAATACCAGATGTAATGCCTGGCACGATTTCAAATGGAATTTGATGGTGTGCCAAGATTTCCGCTTCTTCACCACCACGCCCAAAGACGAATGGGTCACCACCTTTTAAACGAGTGATAACATGACCTTTTTTCGCTAAATTGACCAACATACGATTGGTTTCTTCCTGTGGCAAGGAATGTTTATTTGGATCTTTACCACAATAGAAGAACTTCGTCCCAGGTTTAGCTAATTCTAAAATATCTTTATTAACTAAGCGATCATATAAAATGACATCTGACGTTTGAATGGCTTTCATACCTTTAATCGTTAGTAACTCAGGATCGCCAGGTCCTGCACCTACTAGATAAACTTTCCCCATGTTGTCACCCCGTTTAAAACAACTTATCTCAAACTTTAACTATGGAAATCTTGTCCGCCATGAACTTTAGCTACTACACCTGAGCGAATAACAAAGTCACCGAAGCGTTCACCTTCAAGACGTTCTTTACCATAGTCCATTAGAATTGGACGTAAACTTTCAAGAATTTCTTGTTCTCCAATATTCTCTTTATACAATTTATTTAAGCGTTCACCTTTGAAGCCACCGCCTAAATACATATTATATTTACCTGGTGCTTTACCAATAAATGCAATTTCTGCAAGTGCTGGTCTTGCACAACCATTTGGACACCCTGTCATTCGGATTGTGATTTCTTCATCATTCACACCCGCTTCATCTAATAAATCTTCAATCTTAGAAATTAATGATGGTAAATAACGTTCTGACTCAGCCATAGCTAAACCGCATGTTGGGAATGCAACGCACGCCATAGAGTTTCGTCTTAATCCTGTATAATTTTTACCATCTGTAAGACCATATTGATCGATGAGATTTTGAATTTCTTCTTTTTTCTCAGGAGTTACATTTGCAATAATTAAATTTTGATTTGGAGATAATCTGAAGTCGCCCGTATGTGTTTCTGCAATTTTTCGTAATGCCGTTTTTAACTGATAATCTTCTGTATCTTTCACGCGTCCATTTTGAATGAATAATGTATAATTCCAAACACCTTCGTCACCTTCTATCCAACCTAGACGGTCACCATTGTGCTCGAATTCAAAGTCGCGCGCATCTTCAATGTCCCAACCTAAACGCGTATTCAATTCTTCGACAACCTTATCTACGCCTAAGCGGTCAACTGTATATTTGAATCGTGCGTTTTTACGGTTCTCACGATTACCATAATCACGTTGAATGGTTAAGATCTTCTCACAAACATCAACGACTTTACCTTTAGGAACAAAGCCAGCTAAACGACCAACTTGTGGGTACGTATCGGTATTTCCGTGTGTCATACCCATACCGCCACCAATTGTGACATTGAATCCGATAAGTGTTCCATCTTCAACAATACCGATAAGCCCGATATCTTGAGAATACACGTCAATATCATTAGATGGCGGTAGTGCAATACCAATTTTAAATTTACGTGGTAAATATTTCTTACCATACATTGGTTCGATTTCTTCTGAAGAATCTAATACTTTTTCGCCGTCTAACCAAATTTCATGATAGGCATTCGTCTTAGGTAATAGATGGTCACTGATTTGAGTTGCATAATCGTTAATTTCTTTATGAATATGTGATTGATATGGATTAGGATTACACATTGTATTACGATTCACGTCCCCGCATGCCGCAATCGTATCAAGTACTGATTCATTAATTTTCTTCATAGATGTTTTTAAATTTCTTTTTAAAATGCCGTGAAATTGGAACGTCTGACGTGTCGTTAATTTCAATGTATGATTTGCGTAGTTGTTTGAAATGTCATCCATGGCAATCCATTGTTCAGGTGTCGCAGTCCCACCAGGTAGACGTACACGAATCATAAAGCTATAGGCTGGTTCTAACTTCTGTTTACGACGTTCATCGCGTAAATCTCTATCATCTTGTTGATAACTACCATGGAATTTCAATAGTTTAGTGTCATCATCTGAAATGGCACCAGTAAGTGGGTCTGCTAAGCCTTGCTCAATTGTCCCACGCAAATAATTACTTTCGTCTTTTAAATATTCTAAAGCATCTAGCTTCTTATCCAGTTCATCTGACATCTGCTTATTTGTCTTAGCCATTAAGTACCACCCTTTCTATTAGTACACATCGCGTTGATAACGTTTGTCTTTCTTCATTTGTTTAAGATATGCTTCAGCATCCGCTTCAGATAAGTGTTGTTCTTTCACTAGAACGCTACGGATAGCTTCATGTACATCTTTCGCCATATGTTTTTCATCACCACAAATGTAAATTGAAGCACCATTTTGAAGCCATTCATTAAATTCTTTACTATGTTCAGCAATACGATGTTGGACGTATACTTTTTCATCTGTATCACGTGAGAAGGCCACATCCATCTTACCTAGCACACCGTCTTTCAACCATTCTTGCCATTCTGTTTGGTATAAGAAATCCGTAGTGAAATGCTGGTCTCCGAAGAATAACCACGTATTACCTTTAAAGCCATGTTCTTCGCGTTCTTGCATGTAAGCTCTAAATGGTGCAACACCTGTACCAGGACCAATCATGATTACTGGTGTATCGCCCTCTTTAGGGAACTTAAAGTTTGGATTACGTTTTAAGTAAATCGGTACTGTGTCACCTGGTTGAATACGTTCAGCAAATTGAACGGAACATACACCTGAGCGGTCACGACCATGCGCGTTATATCTGACAGCACCAACTGTAATATGCACTTCATCTGGTAGCGCTTCGTAGCTACTTGAAATTGAATATTCTCTAGGTGGTAATTTTCTTAATAATTGATATAAATTTTCAGGTTGCAATTCTGTTGTCGCAAAGTCATTTAATAAATCAATTAAGTCACGACCTGCAATATAATTTTGAACCCATTCATTATCATTGACTTTTTCTTTAAGTTCATCATTTTCGAAGAATGCTGCCGCATTGATTAGAAGCGGTTTCGTTAACTTCGTAATTTCAAAATGAGACGTTAGCGCTTCTTCCAAGCTTAGTGTGTCACCTTCATCCGAAATTTGAACTTGATCATTCGGGTCCCAACCTAATGTGCTTATTAGTAAATCAACTAATGCCGGATCGTTTTGAGGTAGCACGACTAAACAGTCACCAACTTCATAATCTTCACCGAAGTTATCTAATAGAAACTCAATATGACGCGTTTCTTTATTAGATCCTTGGCCGTTAAGATTAATGTTTTCTAAGACCTCTGCTTGATACGGATTAGCTTTAGAGAATTTCTTCTCTTTCGCTGATTTAATAGACTCACTCACAATTTGTTCATTTTGAGTGCCTTCCGGTGCGGTATCAATTGCATTGATAACGTTAGCCATCCACTTTTCAGCGTCTTCTTCATAATCTACGTCACAATCAACACGATCATAAATACGTTCTGCCCCTAATTCATCTAACTTTCTATCAAAGTCGCGACCTGTTTGACAGAAGTATTCATACGTTTGGTCACCTAAAGCAAGCACTGAGAAGCGTACGCCTTCAAGCTTAGGTGCCTTACGACCATGAATAAACTCGTGTAATTCTGCTGCGTTGTCAGGCGGATCTCCTTCACCTTGCGTAGACGTAATAATGAATAAATCTTCAACATTTTTAAGATGCTTAGGTTTGAAATCATCCATCGCCTTCAATGTCACGTTATGACCGATATTTGATAGTCGCTCTTCAAATATTTCAGCTAGACCTTGTGCATTACCTGTTTCTGAGCCATATAAGAGTGTGATTGCTCTTTTTTCTGGTGTAATCACAGGTTCATTTTGTTGGAGCATCGCCTCTGTACCTTCCGTTAACCCATCTTGATTAACTGACTGTGAAGCAGTTTGTGATGATATCGCTCCATTTGATGTTACTTGTTGGTTAGCTACTAAATATCCACTTAACCATACTTTTTGTTCAGGCGTAAGTGTTTGTAATAGTTCATTAATTTGTGCCGCTTGCCCTTCTGTAAAAGGACTATTTGTAACACTTAAATTCAATTGCATCCACCTCTTATTCCGTAAAATAACAATTATTTGATAATAGCTTTATACTACTTTTATTATGTAAGAAATATGCCCATCTGTACACTATTACCAGGCATATTTTGTCACCTTAAATATAAAACATATCAGAATACTATGTTTTATATTTAAAAAATTTTACCCATACGTATTATGGTTTATCAGCAACATGCAAGCCACATTCTGTTTTATCAAAATTAGACCATCGTCCGGCCCTAGAATCATCCGAATCAAATACAGGCGACGTACATGGAATACAACCAATACTAGGATAGTGTCGATCATGTAATGCATTGTAAGGTAACTCATGCTTCTTGATATAATCCCAAACTTCATCTTCTGTCCAATAAATTAATGGACACACTTTAACTGATTTGAAACGCTCATCTTTATTAATGAAATTGGTATGTGCACGTGTTGGCGATTGATCGCGTCTCAAACCTGAAACCCAAGCCACAGCTCCACCTAACACTTCTTCTAAAGGTTTAATCTTTCTAATGTAACAACATTGATTAGGATTATTCTTCCACAATGCTGGATTATACTTATCAGCTTGCTCTTCAAGGGTTAAATCGGGCTTCTTCATTTCAATTCGAAGCTTTGGAAAACGTGCTTTCACATTATCGATTAAGTCATACGTTTCTTGAAAATGTAAATCCGTATCTAGAAAAACAATTTGTGCATCAGGCTTAATCTGATAAATTAAATCAATTAACACCATACTTTCCGCTCCAAAACTACATGAATAAACAATGGAATCACCATATGTGCGATACGCCCATTCTAATATTTGATACGCGCCTTTCGTAGCGTCATCAGTAGACATCGTATCAATGAAAGGGTCACCCTCAAAATGTTCATATGTAATTGCCGGTACTGACATAAACTTATGGTCCCCCCTAAAATTTCACAAATTTATTAATCTAATACCTATCAGAATTGTCAGAATAATATGTTACTACTTTATCGAGTTTCGGCTATAAAGTCAAGGTGCTGGAGAGAAATTAAAATGTGTTAAATAAAATTTAAACATTTTATGACAACCGGTTGACATAAAAGGACGCTGAATATAAACTTTAATTAAATTTAAGAAAGCGTTTCCAAATATTGAGGAGAGATATTATGAATATGTCACATTTAATTAGTCCTTTTAAAAACAAATCTTATTTACAAACGTCATTAATCTTTATGTTATTCTTCGCATCTTGGAGTATATGGTGGTCATTTTTCCAGATATGGTTAACTTCTAAAGATAATGGACTAGGCTTAACTGGTGGCCAAGTAGGTACCATTTACTCAGCAAATTCATTTGTAACTTTGCTTTTAATGTTTGTATATGGCGTTACCCAAGATAAACTTGCAATCAAGAGAACACTATTAATTTTTTGTTCTTTATTCTCAACGTTTGTTGGACCATTTTTCATTTGGATTTATGCGCCTCTTATTCAATCAAATTTTTGGTTAGGTGCGATTATTGGTGCCATTTTCTTATCATGTGGATTTTTGGCTGCCGTTGGTGCTTATGAAGCAGTTGGAGAAAGATTTAGCCGATTTTTTAATTTTAATTATGGGCAATCGAGAGCATGGGGATCATTTGGTTATGCTGTTATGGCATTAGTTGCTGGATTTACTTTTGTCATTGACCCTCACTTAAACTTTTGGCTAGGTTCAATATTAGGTGCCATTTTACTACTTGTCTTAATTTTTTGGAAGACTGATGCAGAGCAACGTGCCAAGCATAATATTGAACAAAATGAAGAAGAATCTGTTCCGTCTATCAAAAGTATGTTGGCATTATTAAAAGTGAAAGACATTTGGATTATTGTTATTTTCATTACTTTTTCATGGTCATTTTATACAATTTTTGACCAACAAATGTTTCCAGAATTTTACACTAAACTATTTGAGAATCCTAGTGTAGGACAACAAACGTACGGTGTATTAAATTCTGTACAAGTTTTCTTTGAAGCACTGATGATGGGTATTGTTCCAATCATTATGTCAAAAATTGGCGTCAGAAAAACCTTATTACTAGGTGCAACCGTAATGTTTTTAAGAATAGGTTTATGTGGAATTGCTCAAGGTCCAATAAGCATCTCATTTATTAAGATGTTTCATGCCCTAGAAGTACCATTATTTGTCTTACCAATATTTCGTTACATAACGCTACATTTTGACACTAAAGTCTCAGCTACTATCTACATGGTTGGATATCAAGTATCTGCTCAAATTGGGCAAGTTATTTTGTCAAGTCCACTTGGAATATTAAGAGATAATATCGGTTATCAACCGACATTCTTTGTTATCTCATTCATTGTATTACTGGCTGGTATTTTTGCTTTCATCACTTTAAGAAAAGATGACGAATATGTATATGGTGATCCCTTTATAAAAAATCAAATATAATTGAAAGGAAGAAAAGAATGAATAAAGAACCAATTACAGTAACTAACACACGCTATCGTTTAGGCTATCACATAATGCCAAAATCAGGTTGGATTAATGACCCTAATGGTTTTACTTATTATAATGGCTACTATCATATTTTTTATCAACATTATCCCTATGCGCCAGAGTGGGGCCCTATGCATTGGGGACATGCAAGAAGTAAAGATTTAGTCCATTGGGAAACACTTCCAATAGCACTAACTCCTGGTGACGAAGAAGATAAGAATGGTTGTTTTTCAGGTACAGCTATCGAGAAAGATGATAGATTATACCTCTTTTATACAGGACATCATTATTATGGAGATAATGATCCAGAGTATTTCTGGCAAAATCAAAATCTTGCTTATAGTGATGATGGGGTTCATTTTATTAAATATGAAAAAAACGCTATTATTCCTCAAGCACCTGAAGATAATACACATCATTTCCGAGATCCTAAAGTATGGCAACACGGTGATAGCTATTATATGATTGTTGGTAGTCAAAACAAAGATGAACTCGGTCGAATTATCATGTATCGTTCAGAGGATTTACTAAAATGGGAATATTTAGGCCCTGTCAATGAATCAAAAGGGAAACAAACTGAAGGATATATGTGGGAATGTCCTGATTTGTTTGAAGTTGATGATAAATATGTATTCTTATTTTCTCCTCAAGGTATGGATGCTGAAGAAGAGCAATATTTAAATTTATTCCAAAATGGCTATTTTGTTGGTGAACTTGATTATGAAAGCCATAAATTCACAAGAGGTGAATTTAAAGAACTAGACCACGGCCATGACTTCTATGCACCTCAAACAATGCAAGCACCTGATGGCCGACGCATTCTTATTGGTTGGATGGCTATGTGGGAAAGTGAAATGCCTGAAAAACATGACGGTTGGTCTGGAGCATTAACATTACCTAGAGAGTTATATCTTAAGAATAATCATTTATATATGCGCCCAGTTAGCGAATTAACAACGTTACGTATAAATGATGGTACTCACAATTCACTTAATCTTAATCAACCAAGGTTATTATTAAATGATAAGTACCATGCTGAAATCAATTTAAAAGGTCCAAATAAAAATTTTAATATTGAATTCAAAAACGCTAATAATCAACTCATATCTTTAACATATGATGCTCTATCTCATAAATTTAGTCTTTATCGCTTTGATAAAGGTGATTATCGATATTCTATTATCAAAGACAGTGACATCATAAATCTTCAATTATATTTAGATACAAGTTCAGTTGAAATTTTCATTAATGATGGCGAATCTGTTTTTACTGAGCGCTACTATAGTGAAGAACCTCCACAAGTATGGGTCTCTAGTAATGACAATATTCTAATAGAATCAAGCATTTATGAGTTAAAAAATAATACCATTTCATTTTAATAATTAAAAACAAAATACTTTGAATTGCAATTAATTTATTTAATAGGAACAAGAAAAAATTCATTTTTTACTTTGAATCTTAATCTTGTTCCTTTTTAGTTAGCATTATTATTTTAATTAAGAGATAATAACTAATGATATTATTGGAAATTGGAGTGAAAGATATGAAGCCAAAATTAGAGGATGTTGCCAAGTTAGCTAATGTATCTAAAACGACTGTTTCCCGAGTTCTAAACAATCGGGGTTATATCAGTCAAAAAACTAAAGATAATGTCTATAAGGCAATGAAGGATTTAAATTATCAACCTAATTCAGCGGCTCGTCAGCTATTCAAACAAAAAACCAACATTATTGGATTGCTTTTCCCTACTGTATCGAATCCTTTTTTTGGTGAACTTATCAATGAACTTGAAACTAAATTATATAATCGAGGTTATAACGTTATTATTGGCAATTCCATGAATAATCCCGAAAAAGAGACCCATTATATGAATCAGTTACTTTCTAATCAAGTTGATGCATTAGTCGTTGGTACACATAATATAGGCATTGATCAATATAAAAATGTTAATTTACCAATTGTTGCAATTGATAGAATTGTTAACGAAGATATTCCTGATATTCGTTCAGATAATTACTACGGTGGTTTGCTAGCAACTAAACGTTTAATTAAAAATGGCGCATCTAAAATAATTCATACGAATGGTCCCATTGATGTAAATACACCTGCAAATTTAAGACAAAGTGCTTACGAAGATACCATGCAGTCACATCAACTTACTCCAATAACTTATACAATAGACTTCAGCTTAGACTATTCTAGCAAACTCAATATCTTTAAATCCATTTTCCAAGAACATCCTGATGTAGAAGCAATATTTGCTTCAAATGATACGGATGCTTTACAAATTTATCAACTCGCACTATCAATGGGTAAACGTGTTCCTGAAGACTTAAAAATTATCGGCTATGATGGCACGCAATTAATTAGAACATTAATGCCTCAACTTACATCTATTATCCAACCCATCGATGCGATTACTGACAAAGCAATTGAAATTTTAGAAAAAAGACTAAATTCGGAACCTACAGAACAAGAGTATATATTACCAGTTACCTTATGGGAAGGTTCAACTGGATAAATAAAAACCATTAATCCAACATATTAAATCGGATTAATGGTTTTTATTTCAAAAATTTTAATGCGCTTTACTCACCTGGTGCACATTCAATTAAGACAACTTTGCCATTTACTGCAGTGGCTATAATTTGAAAACCATTATTTTTAACACTATCGTATATGTATTGCCCAGCTAAATTATGATCTTCATAAGAATTATATCTAGTTATAAATGCTTGCTCACTAATGTTATCGGGTGCAACTGCAATCCTTGCTACAGTATTATATTGCGTATGAAAACTATATACCACGGCTATATTGCCATACTTTACAAAATCTTCATGAAACCCCTCAATATGAGGCATTAAAGTACCTTTTCCATATCGTTTCTCTACTTCTGCTCTAGTCATGCCTGGTTTAATGCCCATATAAGCATCCCTTGTATCCTTTTGCATAAATGATCTATGGAAATCTTCACTCATGACATCAATTTTAGGGCCTTGTAATTGCGTCGTATCTGTCACTTTGTGCTTTTCATCTTCTCTTTGTTTGGCTTTTTGCTTTTCAGCTTTAACAGGATCGTTAGACACTTTATCTTCATCCGTTGTCGCTTTCTCTTTCTTCACATGCGTCGTCGTAGTCGCAGTCTGTTTTGGCTGTTCTGTTTCCTTTAAAAAGAAATGATAATACGCAAAACAACAACTGACGATAATGCCAATAACGACCAACCCAACTAATACAAATGGCCAAATCCTTGTTTTATGAGTAGGCGGTTCATATTGCACGCTTTCTGAAATATCTTCAAATAGATGTAAATCATAGCCACATCTATTACAAAAATGTTGCTCGTTTATCAGCTTGTTACCACACTTAGGACAAAATCTCATGATATTACCTTCTTTCACTTCATGCTGTTAAATCTAGATGTTGGGTGTGAGATTAGGTCTTTTATCTATGTCGACATCCACGTTATAGTTCATTTTAAAGTAAGCAACCGTGATTTTCTATCATTTTTTTAATCGTGTCTAAAAAAATAAAGCCGATAAACGCATTGCGCTTCTCGACTTCAATTTAATCATTCTCGTTCTGATTTCTGTCATCATATCGCATTTGTTGTCGGTAACCATACGTACTTTCTTTAATTAATTGGTCATTCAATAGTCCAGCACCAATGGCACCTGCAACAGTCGAAATAGATGCTGCGAACCATGGAATGCTAAGATATAAATCGATGCCAGCCGGCCCTTTCAAACCAACCTGTTGTCCTAGAAAATCAGCTGGTAATAATACCAATTCAGCAATTAAAAATAACATGTAGAGAATACAATAATAAATAATAATCGCTACAAATAGTGTCATCACAGTAGTTAAATTATATAACCATGTAATGCGTTTATTACGACTTTGTTTTACTGACTCCCACAAATCATGGGACATCATAATCCAAAGCAACATACCTAACACTGCAATCACTGAGATACCAAAGAGGCGCCACATTGAGAATTCCATGCTCATCTGCCACATAGTGGTGAATATTAAGCCGAATGCGCCTGTAGTGAAAGCAATTGCCACAATATTACTTAAGCTGGCCATCATGTTAAGCGGGTTATTCGCAAAGGTCATACCACTAACGAGACGAATCATTCCCATTGACCGTGTGTTAGATAAATAGCGTAAATGATCATTGCCTGTCTCATCTAGACGCACTTCAGTTTTTTCAATTTTGGAAAATGGGAATTGTTTGTTAACAGCGTATGCGACCTCATTATGGCTATCATAGTCACTGTTTTCCGCTTCAGAATGATGCACTTCATTAATAATTGCTATAATCGCATTCTTGAAACGTTGCTTAACCGGACGCCAACCAAATGCAGGATACGAGAATACAGCCGCGCCGTTCTTCTTGTTGATATCCAACGCTAACACACGCTCGTTGTGAAACATGGGTAAATCTGTGATAGCTACAACATAATCCCATTGGCGCTGATCATGATAGTCTTGTATTTTTTTGAAAATTTTCCCTACCGATTCAGCGTAACCAGTCAGCGGATCAACCACAAGGTCCACTTTCCACTCGTGTTGGTTGTTATTCTGGTGAGACAGGATATTCGGAATATCGTCCATTAAACTTTCAGCAAGTTTCTCTGTCACACCCGGTGCGACAACTAAACCGATTGTTTTCGCTTCATTCATGCGTCATCCTCCTCTCTATGGTCTTGTTTCTTACCTTCATAAGGTTCATCATCATTGCTTTCATGGTTTGATGAAGACTGTTCAACTTCACGATGTGATACGTCTTGTGATTGTTGCGTTTCTTTCTCTTTTTCTTCTTGTTGCGCTTCTTTATAACGATGATACTGACGATACGAATACGTAATGCGACGAATCTTCTCTTCATTCTCTACAGTGGAACCCATTGCCCCGGCTAATAACCCAAGTGAGGATACAAACCATAATAATTTTAAATAATTCACAAATGTAAAGTCAGGGTTCGCACTTGTCCAATTATTAAATAAACTCACAGGTACGAATAATGAGACACTGATGGAAAGTAATACATATAAAACAATATAATTCATCAATGTAATCATGACTAAAGTGAGTAATGTCGTTGCATTATAGGTGTAACGATATACACGTTGTGATTTCGCCGTCTTTTCTTCAAATAGTTGATGCGCATATAATAGCCATCCAGCCATCCCTAATATAGAAATAATCATGAGGACAATAAATCTGATGGTTGAATATTGAACACTTAATTCCCATGGCATCGAGAAGATGGATACGTAAGTCCCAGTAGCAAACGCAACCGAAATAATCTTCTTGAAATTAAACAAGTTCTTCCATGGCTCATTTGCGCGTGTCAAACCTAAAATAAGTTGAATCCAACCTAATATTAAGAACCGATTAATATACCGTCTCTTTGGACTATCATCTTCTCTAGGGTCAACCGCTTTAGGCTGAATAAGCGGATGCACTTTCGGACGTTCTTTCGTATTATTGTGATATAACTGTTCGACGAGCGTTGTCATACTTTTCACTAACTTACGTTCTAAATCGATCCAACCTAGCGCAGGTAATGAGAGCATTGACACACGTTTCTCACTATTAAAGTCACTAATCACGACTTTATTACCGGAGATACTTGGTAAATCCGTAATACAGATGACGACATCCCATTGATGTGTTTCCTTCAACTCAGCAGCTTTATCAATACTTTCATGCACATCCTCAGCAGAGCCTATTAACAAATCTACTTTACGCTCGAAGTGCCAGTCATCCACTTCATCAATACGTTCATGCAACTGCTGTTTGATTTTAGGTATCGCATGTTCCACTAGCTTATGTGCTACACCTGGCGATGGCACTAACCCAATCGTATAGGTCATGTTGAACCTCCTTCCATTTACGATGTATTCGTTTAACGATGTCTTATTTTGAAAAGTGATTATTTCACGATGATCAAAATGATGCAATGTTCATTTTATGATAATTAAAATACTTTTTACAATAAAATTAGTTAATATTATTATATTAATTTATCACGCTATAATCACAACGCATCATTGTATAGCCTTGACTTCTAGATTTAAAACTACTAAATTAAATATATAGTATAAATATATGCACTAGGGGTGTTTTAAACTGAGATGGAGTATGACTCCAAACCCTTTGAACCTGAACTAGGTCGTACTAGCGTAGGAAAGTGTGGACGGAATTGTAGATCATATTTAAGGTTTAGATAACTATGCCTTATTTCATATAAGCTTACATCTATCATTTACGTGACTTTCCTATGTGTGAAGGTTGCGTATTTTTTACTTTAAACAGCGTAATAGAGGTGACTGCCAGACAACTTGATTATTGTAGCGTGTGTGCCATAGTGATGTAGGTCGTGTCTGAGAGAAACTCAGACTAGTAGCATTATAGAAAATTCATTTTATTTATCCAATTCATTTATCCGTATAATAGAAATTAACGTAACGTCGGTGATGCTAACTTAGGAGCGTCGCCGACTTCTTTATTGTAATTAAAAAGAGCGAGACATTCGTCTCACTCTTTAAACGACTCAACTTTTAATATTTGTAAGGATCGTTATCTTTTTTATCTTTCAATTTGTCCGCTTCTTCACGTACAAAATCTTGATCTTTATGATTGTGTTGTGATTGTTCAAAATCACTTACATCCTTATGCGCTTCATCTTGATATCTATCGCTACGAGAACTATATTGCGTATGGTTGTTATGTTCATCTCGGTCATGGTCCACATTATGTTCAGAATCATGACGCGTATTTACGTAACGATTGTTATCATCACTATGATTTAAATGTTGATGGCTACCATTGTGCACATCGTCATGAGATTGTTGCTGACGATCATGATGCACATCATCATTTGAATAGTGTTCTTTAATTGCGCTTTGTTCTTTTGCTTTATCTTCTTCATCTAAGATAAAGGCATTATTTTCAGCGTTAACCGCTTTATCATCATGACGGTTATCATAGTCATGGTTACGGTTGTTGTTGTTGTAGTAACCATTGTCATAAGTGTCTTTCTTCTTACCTTTTCTTACTAATAACATGATACCTGCTACAATCCAAAGAATAGCACTAATCCAGTTAGACATGATGGCAACTAGCGCTGCAATAATTAATAAGATACCTGCGATTTTAGGTTTCTTACTAATAAGAATACCACCGATGATTGCTAATACCAATGTAATCACGGCACCCCAAGTTAAGAAACTGAAGAAGCTACCTAAGGCATCGAAACCTTGGTTCATTTCATATGCAGAGAGTGTATTACCTTGATTTTGAGACTCTCTAACCATTTGATCTTTGAAACTATCATTGCTCATTAATGGTTTAAGAACTAAGAACATGATTGCAATTAATGCTTGTAATGCAACCCCTAACCAAGTAAGAATATGTTCTACTGTGCGTTTAATTTTGTTGTTTTGCGTTTGATGCGATGTATAATCGTTTGTTTGATTAGCCATTTTTACGCCTCCTTTTCTTGTTCTATACCCTTGCGTGGACTAGGTTACACTTATTTTCCAAAAAGTATAACAAATTTCTAACGCAAATATTTAATGGTATCGATTAACAATCATGTAGTAAATGCGTGAGGTAATCCAATACATTAAGGCGTAAATCACAACAATCGATATGATGACACCGACATAGCTGGTCACAAACACACCAATGCGGTTCACATTGAGAATGCCTAAAACATTAAATATAATCTTGGAGGCAAAGATCACATGCATCGTTGCCACAATAATCGGTAATGCAAATATCCAGATAATTTGTTTATTAATGGTAGCTTTAATACGCGCTTTTTCAATTCCCACTTGCTGCATAATTTGATAATTTTTACGATCCTCATAACCTTCTGCAACATTTTTATAATACATCATTAAGAATGTGCCTATGAATAGAATGATAGACACTACCGTTCCAATAAAGATAAGCCCACCATTGATTTCATATAATGTGCCTGCCACTTCTCTTTTATCATCAATACTCACTTTATAGCGTTGCATTAGTTTATTTTTCACTTTATCAAAGTCAGATGTGTGCTTTGTCATGATATTAAAATGCATAAATGTGTTTTGAACTTTCTGCGTGCCATGATGGTCGTTCTTATCAGCATTGACATAATAATTGGTTAATTGTTGGAATGTCTTATCATCTGGAGTAATAATGGTTAACGATCCTGGAACTGGATATGAATAATTATGACCATTGATGTGTTTAACCTTGAAGCGATCACCCATCATTGTTGCCGTGCTTAATTTTTTAAAAGGTTGATTTAAACTTTCAAATCCTAATTCACCATGTTTCAACTTAACCTTCTTCGTGTTTAGCTCATTATAATCGTGCTGTGTCATAATCACGAGATAGGCACTATTAATCGTCATATTATAATCTTTATTATTACGATGTTTAAATAATCCTGGTTGTTTGTAATCCACCGCAATTAGTGAAACTGCATTCTTTTTAAAGAAATCAACTTTATCATGATCTTTAATATCACGTTCCAAATGACGTACTTTCTCCTGAGTCTTCTTATTATTGTGAAGATTTCCATCTATTGAAACTCTATATTGATCCGACATAATAGAATCGACCTGATCCGATATCCCTCGATAAGTTGAAATCGTCATACCCACAGTAACAATTAAAAATGTACATAACATCGTGATGCTTGCAAGTCCAATCGCATTTGAATTCATCCTAGACTGCAATCCCGAAATGGTAAAAAAGTATTTGGGATTATAATACAATTTAGGGATTCGCTTTAACCAATCCAACAGTAAAATGCCCAACGACAAATATAAACAGTACGTCCCAATCATAACCAACCCAATGGCACCGAACAAATTATATAGCGAGCGCAAAATCATTTGATTAGAAAGGGCAATATGATAACTGCTAAATAACGTAATGATGCCAATAACGAGCAAGCTATACAGCACAAATTGTGGTAGCTTTCTTTCAGACCTCTGACGTTGAGAAATTAATTTGATAGGACTTTGGAACATGATTTTCACGTTATTAATGAAGAATAGCAATAACATCACTGCTGCTAGTAAGGCTAATGTAATAAGCATCGCATTCACATTAAACGGATAATCCATGACTGACATGCCCGTTTGATGCATCAGTTTGTTCATCAGCATAAAGATTAACACACCAAAGAGATAGCCACCGATAATACTGATGAGTGCAATGAAGATAGATTGATATAACATTTCAATCAGCATAATCAATCGGAAATGTTTCTTCTCCATGCCCAGTATCATATTCATCGCAAGTTCTTGCTGACGACGTTTCATTATGAAGCGGTTCGCATATAAGATAAATACGAACCCCAAGACACTCATAAAGAAATTACCAATGCCAATAAATATCGGCAATAGCTGACTACGTTGTTGCACATATGTATTCATATTAAGTGACAGTAGAATAAATTCAGCTGCGAACATGATACCCAGTGCGAGTATGAAGGGCATAATGACATGTCGCTGCATCTTGAAATTCTGAGCAATCATCTTCCATAACAAGTGTATGGTCATATTAGTCCCCTCTTTCATTTAGAATGGCCAAACTATCGGCGATACGTTTCTGAAATGCTTGTTGCGATTCCTCTCCTCGATAGATTTCATGATACAAACGCCCATCTTTAATAAACAATACGCGTTGCGCATAAGCGGCATCAATCGTTGAATGGGTGACCATGAGTATCGTTTGTGCATGATCATTAATATCTCGAAACAACGTCATAATTTGTTTAGATGTCTTTGAATCGAGCGCACCCGTTGGCTCATCTGCAAGTAATAAATCCGGTTCATTGATTAAGGCACGACCAATCGCAATACGTTGTTGTTCACCACCCGAAATTTGATACGGATATTTATTAAGCAATGTCTCAACACCTAGCTTAGCGCTCAACGATTTAATCCGTTCCGCCATCACTTTATGCGAACGATTCGCAAGAACGAGGGGCATTAACATATTATCTTGATTGGTCATCGTTGGCAGCACGTTGAAATCTTGAAAGACGAAACCAAGGTTATCACGACGGAAATGTGCAATTTGTTTATTACGTAACTTGCGAATATCTTGATGATTAATTGTGATCTGACCCTCAGACACTTTATCAAACGTGGCAATTAAGTTTAGTAACGTAGATTTACCTGAACCCGATTCACCCATAATCGCTACAAACTCACCCTTATTAACGGTGAACGAAATACCATTCAGCGCTGTCGTCGCATTCAGTCCTCTACCAAACGTTTTCTTTACATTCTTAACGTCTAATAACATCGTCTTACCCTCACTTTCTTAAAAGTTCTGTTATCTAAAGTAGTCTTATTCAAGATGGCATCCTATGCTTTGTGCTAAGACTACTTCAAGTGCTTTATTGTTATCTCTATCATAAAACAAAAAAAGACCAACAACATTGATAATTTCTTACAAATGTTGTTGGCTAGCTTACAATATTGAAAGTTTAATTATTTTTCGGGAAATAAATACTAAATGCGGTACCTTGATTAAGTTCAGACTGAACATCTACGTGATGATGTAAATGTCGCGCTATATGTTTAACGATAAACAAGCCGATACCAGATGATTTGTCATTCAACCGACCGTTATAACCTGAATAGCCCTTATCAAAGATCTTCGGTAAGTCCGCTCGACTAATGCCGATACCATTATCACGAATGGTTAAGACGCGTTGTTGTTGATCAAACGTAATCCAAATATCCTTACCTCGCGCATACTTCAACGCATTATTTAATAGTTGTTCAATCATGATTGAACACCATTGTGCATCTGTGAGCACCTCATCTTCGCACCGCTCATAATGAATCTTAGTCTTCTGGTCAATAAATTGAATCGAATATTTCATAATTAATGGCCGCACTAAATCATTAATGGATACCTTTGAAAAGGACATGTCCGTTTCCTGGTTCATTAGTTTCAAATAACTTAAGGCTAAGCTTGTATAATTATCAATTTGAATAATTTCTTGGCGTACACGATTGACGACATTCTCTTCGTTACGTTCTAATAATAATTTAGATGCTGTAATAGGCGTCTTCATCTGATGCACCCAAGTTAAGAAGTAGTTCTCCACACTCTCTTGATACGCAGTTTGATTACTTTTAACGTGTTGCAGTTCATATTCAAGCTCATGAATCAAATCTTCCTTCTTAACTTCCGCTTTAAAGCCACTTAACTGTACTAACCAGTAGATAACCATGATAAACAGTATAATTCCTGCACCCAATACATAGGCACTCAGTGACAAATTAAAGAGAAAGAAGATAAGTAAAAACAACAGTAGAAACATCACGACAATAATGATTTCATTTAAAATCGATTTCAAAAATGCTTTCACCATCATTACGACACCTTATATCCAACATTCTTCTTCGTTTCAATTAAATCTACAATACCGATTGATTGTAATTTCTTACGCAAACGCGTCATATTTACTGCTAACGTATTGTCATCGATAAAATTCTCAGATTCCCAACACTTTTCAATTAGAGCTGTACGACTGACATACTTACCTTCATTACGAAACAGCATATTCAAAATTTGTAATTCGGTAAAGGATAATTGAACGGATTCATCATTGTGGTAAAGCGTTGCTTCGTCTACAACCAGCTTGCAATCTTTGACCGTAACTTCATTATTAGAGACTGCTAAATCATACGTTCTACGCAGTAATGCTTGAATCTTAGTCACAGTCAACGATAGATTAAATGGTTTCTCGATAAAATCATCGCCGCCCATTTGGATTGCCATAATTTGATCCATATTATCCGTTCTTGAACTAATAAACATGATTGGCACATTAGATGTCTTACGAATTTCTTGACACCAATGATAACCATTATATGTTGGTAAATTGATATCGAGCAACACAAGTTGTGGTTGATGTGTTTGAAACTCGTCAAGAACATTATCAAATTGTTTGGCCACAATGACATCGTAATGCCACTGCGCTAACGCTTGCTCTAAACTTTCCGCAATGACAAAGTCATCTTCCACGATTAATACTTTCATATTGCTCACCTTTCATTACACGTTTAATTTTATGATTTATCATTATCATCATAGTCAGGATTTGAAATTTTGTTCTTTTCCTTTTCTAATTCTGCATCTTTATGTTCAGTTCGTTTTTTACGCTTACGTTCTTCCATTATTGATAATGCGATAAATCCAATGATAAGTAGTGGTGATAACATAATTAATATCATCGATTGAACACCTCTATTTCTTATAGTCGATAGCTACATCGTCTTCGTCTTCATTTTACAACTTTACTTATAAAATGAACATCATAAAACAGAAGCGATACCAAAATCATAACGATTTCAACGTACCGCTTCTTATATTATAACGTCTAATCATTTATGCCGATGAAGATCCATTATTACTTTTTATTTAAGATGTACGTTCTAATATCCTCAATAGAAACACTATCGTATATTTGCTTTTTAGTTTCTCCTATCTTAGCCACTTTCATCATACTTCCACCATAACGCTTTGGTGAATACTGTTTCCAATAATCTAATTGTTCAAATAGTTCTTGCAATGTTGCCATATGTTTTACCACCTTTTTATAAATTTGGGTAAATAAAATAGCCCTCCTTAAATAAGAAGCGCTCACGGACATCTTCTTATCTGTCAGGAATCCCTGTTGGATTTAGCACCTCACGTCAAACGCAGTTGCTGGAGCTTCATAGGGCCAATTCCCTCCACTCACTCTTAATAAGACAAACTATTTTATTTATACGTATTATAGCTTATTAATGAACAATGTAAAAGTATAAAGCTTGCAATATTTGATAAAACTAAATATAAAATAAATTCTATACATTAATAATTGTTTACAATTACTTAACTTAAAAATAACTTTATACTAACTGAAAATCAAATAAAATTTCTTAATATAAAGAGTGTAACAACTAAACACTATACATATTAGGGGGCTTTTTTTAAAATGAGTTTCATCAACAAATTTGGTAAGACAACGCTAGCGAGTTCAATCTTAGCTGCATCCGTGTTAGGGACGACACACGTATCATTTGCATCAGGTTCTGGCGAAGGTAATCAAGGCCAACAAGGACAAGATGAAGATTACATGGCAATAGGTAATACGAAGAATCCTAAAAACGTTATCTTCATGGTCGGCGATGGTATGGGTAAATCACACACTTCTGCATACCGTCACTTTGCAGATAATCCTGATACTAAAGAAGTTGAAAAAACATCATTCGACAAATACTTAATAGGTGCACACCAAACACATAACGATGATGAAAAAGAAAACATCACAGACTCAGCAGCTGCCGGTACAGCATTAAGCACTGGACATAAATCGTATAACGGTGCAATCGGTGTAGACACAAACAAAAACAAATTAAAAACCGTGTTAGAACAAGCTAAAGAAAACGGCAAAGCAACTGGCTTAGTGTCAACAGCTGAAATTACTGACGCAACACCTGCCGTTTATGCTGCGCACGTTGACGACCGCGGTAAGAAAGATGAAATCGCACAACAATTCTATAATGATAAAATTAATGGTCAACATAAAGTAGACGTCTTATTAGGTGGTGGCGCTAAATACTTCGGTAAAGACAATGGTAACCTAACAGATAAATTCCAAAAAGACGGTTATGATTACGTTACAAACAAAGATGAACTTGCAAATTCACAAAGTGATCAAGTCTTAGGTTTATTCTCTGAAAAAGATATGCCATTACAAATTGACGCATCAGCTGATGAACCAAAATTAGCTGATATGCAAGACGCAGCATTAGACAAATTAGAGAAAAATGAAAATGGATTCTTCTTAATGGTTGAAGGTGCATCAATCGATAAAGCCGCACATCCAAACGATATCACAGGCGTTATGTCTGAAATGTCTAGCTTCGATCAATCATTCCAAAAAGCAATGGAATACGCTGAAAACCATAAAGATACATTAGTCGTTGCAACAGCCGACCATGCTACTGGTGGTTTATCAATGGGCTCAGGCGATGAATATGTATGGAAACCTGAAGCCATTCGTAATATGAAACATTCTGGTTCATACATGACAAAGCAAATTGTAGACGGTAAAGATCCTGAAAAAGTAATCAACGAAGGCTATGGCATTGAATTCCCTTCTAAACAAATGGATAAAGTGAAAGATGCGACTAAAGCACTTAAAGACGCACAAGACAAAGCGAAAAGCGACGACGATGAAAACGTAGCAAAAGCAACAACGACATTACAAGATGCGATTCAAAAACCAATCAACGAAGCATCACATACAGGTTGGACAACTTACGGTCATACCGGTGAAGATGTAGACATTTATGCACAAGGCCCAGGTTCAGAAAAATTCCGTGGCAATATCGATAATACAGATAACGCTAAAAACATCTTTGATTTCTTTAGCGGTGATGTCACTTCAAATCAAAATTAATAAAAAATAAACATGATCACTTAGTTTAAAGTAGTTATTTGTCTTTTGTATGATATGTATTTGAAAATATATGAAGTGATCATAGTGATTAAAAAAGCACTTTGTCAATGATTAAAGTCATCGACAAAGTGCTTTCATTTAATTAAGATTTAAGTTTTCTTTTAATTTTTGTTTTACTTCATTTAAGCTATTTTTATCAGGATAGAAGTAATACAAATTATCATCGCCAAGCGCATTTTGACCATTGATTGTTAAACGTTCAACATTGTCTTGTGCTTTATCATAGTCAGATTTGAAGCGATTTAACTGCACGAAACTTAAGTCCGTTTTCAAGTTATCTTGAGCAGCTTTAAAAATACCATTCAATTTTGTTACTGAATTAACAGAGAATGCTTCTCTTGCAACTGCAGTAATCACTTGTTGCTGACGTAATTGACGACCTTCATCGCCACCAGCACCATCTTCCTTACGACTACGCATGTATGCTAAAGCTTCTTTACCGTCCATGTGATACTTTTTACCTTTTTCGAAATGGAATGGTGTTTGTGACTTAGTAGTAAACGTACCATTACTAACTATATCAACTCCCCCTAATTCATCAACAACTGTTTTAACACCATCCATATTAATAGCTATATAATGATCCACTGGTACATCCATTAAATTTTCCAATGAATTTACAGCCATTTTAGGGCCACCATAGGCATAAGCGTGGTTGATTTTTTCAGTAGTTCCATGTCCAACAATTTTAGTTCGTGTATCACGAGGTACACTTACCATCACAGTTTTTTTATCGTCCGGATTAATAGACATTAATACAATAGAGTCACTACGTTGACCGAGATTTTCTTGTTGTCTCTCTGCATCATCATCTATACCATAAAGTACAACTGTCATGGGATCCCCTTCTTTAGCAGCCTTATGTCTTAATTGCGAATGCTCCCTATCTAAAGATTCGTTAATCGAATTATTTAATGAATGTAATTTCGTAAAGATAAAAATAGCTGCAGCAACAATAAGGACTAATAAAACAATCAAAATTGTTATAATTACTTTAAAAGTAGTTGATTTCTTTTTTTTCATAATCATTGACCACTCATTTTTTATAGACTTTTAATAATTTCAATCACTCGATTTTGTTGCGCATCTGTCATATCAGAACCTGATGGTAAACATACACCATGATTAAATAAATATGCGCCATTATCATTTCCACTCGTTATATAGTCATAAGATTCAAAGAATGGTTGAAGGTGCATTGGTTTCCAAACAGGACGTGCTTCAATATTATTTTGTTGTAAAGCATCAATTAAATCTAATGCGCTAAATCCAGTTTTACTTTCATCAATTGTTAATGCAGTTAACCAACGATTTGATTTCGAATTAGGTAATTCTGGTTGGAAGTCAAAACCTTCAATACTACCAAATGTTGCATTATACTTATCGAAAATTTCACGGCGACGTTGAATACGCTGATCTAATACTTCCATTTGTCCTCTACCAATTCCTGCAGAAATATTACTTAATCGGTAGTTAAAACCTAATTCACTATGTTGATAGTGTAAGGCTTTATCTCTTGACTGAGTTGATAAAAATAACGCATGCGCTATGCTTTTCTCATCATTAGAAATCAGCATACCTCCGCCACTAGTAGTAATAATTTTATTACCATTAAATGAGTAGATACCAAAATCACCGAAAGTACCACTTTTTTTGCCATTATATTCTGCACCAAGTGATTCTGCAGCATCTTCAATTAGAATTGAACCATATTGATTGCAAATCTCTTTAATTTCATCCATTTTAGCAGATTGACCGTAAAGATTAACAGAGACTACAGCCTTAGGAGTTATGCCTTTTTCAGCGTATTTCTCAAAAGCTTTACGTAAAGCTACAGGTGACATATTCCAAGTATCCATATCTGAATCAATAAAGACAGGCTTAGCACCTTGATAAATAATTGGATTTGCTGAGGCACTGAAAGTTAACGAACTACAAAAAACAACGTCATCTTTTTGTACACCACTTTCAATTAAAGCTAAATGAATTGCAGCTGTTCCACTCGTCAAAGCTAGTGCTGAATTAATTCCAGTATAGTTTTTTACACTATTTTCAAATTCGGTTACGTTTTCTCCTAAAGGTGCCACCCAATTTTTTTCAAATGCATCATGGATATAATCAAGTTCTGTACCTCCCATATGAGGTCTTGATAAAAATATTCTTTCTTCTTTCACTTTAATCTACTCCTTAAACCTAAATTCTTTCAATATTATGTTTTTAAAATTTTATTATTATAAAAAGATTTTAGTCGCTAGATTTCTTTTTTAACTTTCGCTGGACTTCCTACAACTAATTTATTATCTGGAATATCATTCACTACTGTAGCGCCAGCTCCAACTAAACAATTCTTTCCAACTTGTATACATGGAATTAGGCAAGCACCGGCTCCAATTTGAGTTCCTTCATTGATAACCGACCCTCCAGTAAGAGTTGAGTTGGGAGAAATATGAACAAAATCCTTAATATTAATATCATGTCCTACACTTGCTAATGTATTTATAATGCACTGATTACCGATATTTGTACTAGCATTAATAACCGCATTTCCCATAACTACAGTGCCTTGACCTATATGTACATTAGAACCTATTACAACAGATGGATGAATTAAAGTTACATACTTTTCATCAGGTAAGTTTAAAGTTTCATAAATTTCTTTTCTAATTTTGTTATTCCCTATTGCAATGAAAAAATGATAATCTTTTACATAATTTTTAAAATTATCAATATTATCATATATTAGTCCATTAGAAATATCTTTATGCTCATATTTTTGATCCAAATAACCGCAAAGCTTACAATCTTCAGATAATTTTATAATATCTGATATAACTTTAGAATGCCCGCCGTTACCTATTAATATTACTTTTTTCATGTCTTGTTTCCCTCAAATCTCTTCATTGAAACTGTTTCACTTGCATTTATATCTTTTCTTTTTAAAACATTTAAAACAGTTTTATAAAGTATATAGATATCTAATTTAAGAGATTGATTTTCAACATATAATATATCTAATTTAAACTTTTGTTCCCAAGAAATAGCATTTCTACCATTTATTTGAGCCCATCCTGTTATCCCAGGTTTAACATCATGACGTTTTTTTTGTTCATCATTGTAAAGTGATAAATATTCCATCAATAAAGGTCTAGGACCCACTAAACTTATATCACCTTTCAAAACATTAATAAGTTGAGGAATTTCATCAATACTTGTTTTTCTTACTAACCTTCCAAACTCCGTCATTCTTTCTGAATTAGGAAGTAATTGACCATTTTCATCTCTTTCGTCAGTCATTGTTCTAAACTTATATATTTCAAAAGGTTTTCCATTTATTCCTGGTCGTGTCTGTTTGAAAAGTACAGGCTTGCCTAATTTTTTTGAGATGAGTATAGCAGTAGTCAGTGTGATTGGTGCCGAAACGATCAATCCTATTGAACTAACAGATATATCTAGTAATCTTTTTAACATCTTTACACCTCACAAAATTTTAATATCGATGAATGAAGTTCATCATATCTTTTACATTATTTTCAATTTTAAAATAATTGTTGAACATTAATTTAGAATAATTACCCATCTCAGTTCGTAACTCATGGTTATTAGAAATTTCGATAGCTTTGTTAATAAAATTATCAACATTACCGTCGTTAATCCAATAGCCACATTGATTATTAACTATTTCTAATCCAATATCTGTATTTGGATCAGTCATAGACAATATTGGCTTACTTAACATCAAATAACTTGATAATCTTGATGGATAATTAGGAATAGTAAATCTTTTATCTAAGAAGATTAAACCCACATCACTAACTTTCAAAAGTTCATCGTAATCATTTTTTGGTAATTGATTAAAGATATAAACATTATCAATTTTTTCTCCATAATTTTGTATTTCAGCAAATTTTGTTCCACTTCCCACAATAACTAATTGTCCTTTTTCAACATTGTCAAAGTTTTTTATTACTTCTTTAATGTTTTCTGCTCCTTGGGGAGCTCCCAAATTTCCTCCATAAATAAATGTTATTTTATTAGGATTCAAATTATATTTGGTATATAATTTTTCTTTATTAATTTCAATTTCTTTTGAAGTATCATACAATGCATTTCTAAATATATGAACTTTATTTTGATTAATAAACTTATTATGTTTAAGAATAAATTCTTTATTCTTGGGAGACATAACTCCTATATAATCAGAAATTTTATAAGTTTTTTTCTCTTTCATTCTAAAAAAACTATAAAAAGGGCTCGTTTTTTTAAACATATTTAAATCTATAGCATTTTGTGGGAAAATATCTTTCAAAATCAAATATGTGGTAGCATTATTACGTTTTTTTAATTTACTAATTAGGTTTGGAAACGTAATAGGTGGAGTAGAATAAAATATTGTGTCAAATTTCTCTTTACTATAAAATTTTTTTAAAGCTTTGTCATATAAACTTTCAATTAATACTGTACTAATTCCTTTTTCAATTACATTTGTTTTTGTAATATTAGGAATCTTAACTCTTAATATATTTATGTTTTTAAAGCTTTTAATATGAGTTTTATTTCTATTTCTTCTTTGTGTTGGGGAAACGACTAAAACTTTATCATAGTATTTACTTAACTCATTTATAAAATCATGATAAATACCAGTTTCATTTGTATTGTCCATTTCTTTGATAGTCAAAAAGATTGCACTTTTCATATTATCTCTCCTAAAAATTTTCGATAAATACATTTCTATACTATTTTTTTAGTATAGAAATGTATCTAATTATTTAAAAAGAGGTTGGCTTTTCCGCTCTTAATTCAAAATAATATTCAATGTTTTCACAAATACGTTTTGAAGCTTCTCCATCACCATAAGGATTGCTAGCTTTACTCATTTTTAAATATTCATTTTTATTATCTAATAAGTTCTTAGTTTCTTCTAAAACTGACTTAAAATCAGTACCAATTACTTTTAAGGTACCAGCTTGAACACCCTCAGGGCGTTCAGTTGTATCTCGTAATACTAATACTGGTTTACCTAAAGATGGGGCCTCTTCTTGTACACCACCTGAATCAGTGAGTATTAGATGAGATTGATTTGCGAAATTATGAAAATCTACTACATCGAGCGGTTCAATAAGCTCTATTCTCGAATGATTTTCTAGATATTGACTAGCAATGTCTCTCACTTTAGGATTTTTATGCATAGGATAAACCACTACAATATCTTCATACTCATCCACTAGTTGTTTCACTGCTTTGAAAATATTATGCATTGGTTCTCCAGTATTTTCTCTTCGATGAGCTGTTAATAAAATAATTCTCTTATCACTATGTTTTTGTAAAATATCAGAATGATAATCTTCTTTAATAGTTGTCTTCATTGCATCAATGGCAGTATTACCAGTAACCACAATACTTTCTTCAGCTTTGTTTTCGTTTCTCAAATTATCTGCAGCATTATTAGTTGGAGCAAAGTTTAAATCTGCCATATTACTTACCATGACTCTATTCATTTCTTCAGGAAACGGAGAATACTTATTCCAAGTTCTTAAACCTGCTTCTACATGTCCAATTGGCGTTTGGTTATAAAAAGCAGTTAACCCGCCAACAAATGTAGAAGTTGTGTCACCGTGAACAAGCACCATATCTGGTTCTTCTTCTTTAATAACAGCGTCTAATTTAGTTGTAATTCTTGACGTGAGTTCAGCTAAGGTTTGATTAGCTTTCATAATATTTAAATCATGATCAGGTTTTACATCAAAAATATTCAAGACACTATCTAACATTTCTCTATGTTGTGCAGTAATTACTACCACTGGCTTTAGATTTTCATTCTTTTGTAATTCTTTAACTAAAGGCGCCATTTTAATCGCTTCAGGACGAGTACCAAAAATAGTCATTATTTTTTTCATTTTTTTATACCCCTTATTAATTGAATATTCTAAATACAATCCTATTTTAGTTTTTTAACTCAATATCTCTTGTTTTAAATAGATTACCATAGTTAAAGTATGAAACTTCATTAAAGTTTGTTTTAACGACATTTTTAGTATCTAAAATCACTTTATTTTTCATATTTTTAAAGTCATCATCATTTAAGTTTTTAAATTCTGAATGATCAGTCAAGATTAATACTAATGACGCATCGGTTGTGGCTTTTGTGATATCTTTTTCAATAAAATCTAACTCTACGTGTGGATCGTAAGCTACTACTTCTAAATTTTCTTCTTGTAGTAATTTATAAATATCAAAAGCTGGAGATTCTCTAATGTCATCTACATCGCCTTTATAAGTTAAACCAAATACCGCCACTTTAGCTTTATCAACACCTGATAAAATTTGTTTTACATTTTCTACTACATATTCAGGCATTGAACGATTAATTTTTCTACCATTTTGAATTAATGGTGAATGTTCAGGGTCTTTAGCAATGATGAAATATGGATCAACTGCTAAACAATGACCTCCTACACCCGGACCTGGTAAATGAATATTTACGCGTGGATGTTTATTAGCCATTTCAATAACATCAAGAACATTAATATCTAGATTATTACTTATTTTTGTAAGTTCATTTGCTAATGCAATATTTAAGTCACGATAAGTATTTTCCATTAGCTTACTCATTTCAGCAGTACGAGCATTGGTTTCAATCATTTCACCTTGAACAAATGTATTGTAAACACGTTTACCAGCTTCTACACAATTAGACGTCACACCACCAATGATACGGTTATTGTATACTAACTCTTCTAATATTTTTCCAGGTAACACACGTTCTGGACAGTGTACTAAATAAATATCCTCACCAATTGTAAATCCTTCATTTTCAATAACAGGTTTAACATGATCATCCATTGTACGTGGTGCGATAGTAGACTCAACTATTATGGTATCTCCTTTTTTCAGATAAGGTAAAATACTATTTACCGCGCTTAGAACGATAGAAATATCACAAGATTCATACTCATCATCATTATTAGGAGTTGGTACAGAGATAATAAATGCATCAGCTTCAGCTGGCTTTGTAGAAACTTTTAGTTTTCCTTTTTTTAGAACTTCTTCAAATACTTCTTGTAAGCCTGGTTCTTCAATATTAACCTTACCATTTTGCAAACTATCAATTGTTTTTTGATTAATATCTACACCTAATACATCTACACCGTGTTTAGCAAACATAATTGAAGTCGGTAATCCAATATATCCTAATCCTACTACTGTTAATTTCAAATTTTTATCCTCCATCTCAAAATATAATTTATATGTTTATTACATTTAAAATTTTGTACTAAAGTTTAAATTATTACGATGCACTCTTTTTGGCATTCTTAAAACCCATTGCGTTTAATACTAGGAACTTAATTACATTTGAAATAAGCATTGTTACAAAAAAACCTGCTAATCCATAACTATTAGTCAAAAATAAACTTAGTATAATGTAAATAATAGTATGTGTAGCTATATAATTAGCTTGTTTTGTAATAGAAGCATATCTCGTATTAAGCGCTTGTATTGCTATAGTAACTGAATTAACCAAAACTCCTAAATTTCCTATAATAATAAAGTTTTTTATGTTATTTACATCTACTTGATATAACTTAGAAACCACAAAAATTGTTAAGGGATAACTAATTACTAACACTATTAACATAGCTATGAAGCAGACAATGTTTACATTTACATACTGCTTAAACTTATTTAAATTAGAATTCACTGAAATATAAGATAATAATACATTATTGATCGGAGACATAAATGTAGCTAGCATTTTCCCAATAAATGTTGCTAAAAAGGCTAACGTTACAGCCTCCCCCCCAATAATTGGTAAAATTATTAAACGATCTAAATATAAATTAATATTATTTAATCCGTTCGTACTTAATAACATAATAAAGTCTTTAACTATAGGTTTTGAATTAGCATTGTGAGATTGAGTTTTAACTCTTCTCAATTCATAAACTGTATAGAGTAAAGCGAAAGATTCACTTACTAAAAATACAATAACCCAATAATGAACTATTAAAAAGATTAAAAGTCCGATCATCATACCTATAAATTGAATAATAGCAACATATAATATTTTATTATAGTCAAGTTTCATTCTAAAAAAGACATTTAAATATACTCTCAAGCACATAAAATAATTAATTACTAATATTAATAGAGTGTCCAAAACTCTTAAATTAAAAAATGTTTGAAATATAATAAATAAAATTAATGTCTCAATTACCACAGAGATGTGTAATACTTTGCGAAACTTTGAATAATAATAATCAGCTGAATAATAATTGACATTAATTAATCGAATGTTATTAAGTGTGTTACCTAAAACTACACTACTAATAGTGATTATTGTATATATTGTTAATATTTGTCCAAATTCTTTATCCCCAAGTATTCTATGAATGAATGGGTAAGAAATAAATTGTAGTCCTAACGCAATTAACAATGAACTTGAAATTGTTTTTAAGGTATCAATTATAAATAACTTTTTTGACATGTTGTTTTCGTCCCTTAGTTAAAAAATAAAATAAAGAAAACCACAACTCACCTACTACTAAATAGTTTGTACTAAACATTAACATTGTTATAGGGTAAATAGTAATAAAAACGACTAGTAAGTCAATTGAATTCTTATCATAGTTTCTACAAAAATTTGTAAAGACCAAAATCAATAGAAAAACTAAAGTTATTAGTCCTAAAAATCCGTATGATAATAACATTTCTAAAACTATATTGTGTGGGATATTATTAATCAAATGATAATAATTAAATGGGCCATAACCAATCAAAGGTTTTTCAGAAATATAATGTAAAGCCATTTCATATATTGGCCCCCTACCAGAAGTTCCATTAATATCAAAACTTCCATCTTTTATATATGAAAAAGTTCTATTTTCTCCATTACTGACAAAAGTAAGTAAAGTGATACTTGCTATAAAAGCTATAGCGTAAATTGCAATTTTAAGATAAATAGAAACACGTCTTTTAAAAGTTATTAAAATGATTGTGAACAAGGAGTAAAGTATTAATAGAATTGCTCCACCTCTTCCACCAGGAATAAATACAGAAGGAAATGTAATCAATGTCATAATCACATAAAAACCTCTGTACTTTATATTTCCTTTTAAAATAAGATAGCATCCTAATCCAACCGTTAAGCCAGCTAAATATGACGCATTTTGATAATTCATTAATCCATAAACTACTGGAGTAGGTAATTTACCAAGTATATACGGAATTAGAACTACAAATAAAAACGTTATTGAAAAAATAATAAATACTAATTTAAAAAAATTTTCCACTTGTTTTTTAGAAAAATTTTTAATATATATACCAGCTATTGATGCTGGTACACACCATAATACAAAAAATCTTATAGTATTTTTTGATAATCTTTCCGTATTATGCGGTGAAACAAAAAATGCTATTAAAATCAGAATAGATATTATTATTAATACTATAATTCCAATAGGTAATTTTTTTGAGGATAAGATATCAAATATGCAACTTAAAATAGTACCAACCATTACTAATACCATCACTGGATAATAAAACATAATTATGTTTAAGTGAAAGACTTGACTAAATAAAGTCGATACTACAATAAATAAGTTCATACTTATTATTGAGCATAGCATAAAAAATTTCATTCTACTCCTTCTTTCACTACACTGATTTTTTATACAATTCCACTAATTTCTTACTTTCATTTTGCCAAGTAAGCTCTTTAGAAGCTTTTATAGCGTTTTCGCGTAATTCATAATATAAATCCTCGTTATTGGCTAATTTATTAACCGCTTCAGCAATTTTTTCGGAAGTAACCTTATCTATTACAATCCCAAAATTGTATTTTTTATTTAATTGATAATGTTCTTTTACTGGTGACAATATAACAGGTAATCCGGCATGAATACATTCAAATATTTTATTTGAAACTGTATATTCATAATTTATAGATATAGGTTTAGTAAGAACAACGCCTATATCGCTCTCACTTAATTTACGAACTAGTTCAGTTATTTCAACTGGGTTATCGACTTCAGCATTTTTATTAGTCATTTTAGCTAAATTTTTTAATTCTTTCTCTAAGGGTCCGAAACCTCTTATAATATATTTCACTTTTTTCCCTAATTGAATATTAGAAGCTTGAACAAATTCTTCATATCCACGATTTTTAACTAATTGACCTTGATAAACTACTTCATCTATATTTTTTTGATTTGATAGTTTTATTGAATCATCTAATAAAGGAGCATTAGTTATTACATTAGGCATTTTTTTGTAACCTTTTTCTAAATAATATGATTTTGCTGCATGACTAACTGTAATAAAATGATTAACTTTATTTTTTATAATATACTTTTCAATTAATTCTACAATTTTAGAAATAATTGCATATTTATTAATCATTGAGTTTTTGGCGTAAATTTCATGAGCATCAAATATAATATTTGTTTTTTTTATACCACTCAAATAAACCATAAATAATATATCAAAATCGTTAGCATGTATGACATCAGGATTATAAGATTTAATTGTATTTATAACATTTCTTGCATAATTAATACGTTTTAATATTTTACCAACAAGTGTTTTAGTATCTTTTCTTTTTCCAAATAAAATATAATTAAAATCTAACCTAGATAATCTTTCATCTGTAACTCTACTATTATTCATACCAATCATTAAATGTTGATTAGTCAACTTTTTAATAGTATCCATTTGTTTTAAAATTCTTGGATCTTGAACGATATTGCTAGATACTATATTTAGAATCTTCATTATCATGTCCCTCTCATGTTATTATTTTCAACCAATTTTATTTTCTCCAAGTATTGCGATTAATAATATCTTTATAACTTTGAATAATTTTAACTACTTTAGTTGATACATTAGTATCTTTATAATCGATAGAGTCAATCATAGGTTCATCATTTTCTTGCATAGATTTAGCTAATTCAACTGATTGAACAAGGTTATCGTATGAAATACCACCTACAATCACTGTACCTTTATCAAGTACTTCAGGTCTTTCAGTTGATGTTCTAATTAAAACACCAGGGAATTTTAAAATTGATGACTCTTCAGATAAAGTACCACTATCTGATAAAACTACAAACGCATTTTTTTGAAGCGCATTGTAATCAAAGAAACCAAATGGTTTTAGTTGTCTAACTAGTGGAGGGAATTTAAAGTTTCTTTCTTCGATTTTTTTCCAACTTCTAGGGTGTGTAGAGTAAATAACTGGAATTTGATATTTTTCAGCAATATCATTAATTGCATTCATTAATGATAGGAAGTTTTTCTCATTATCAATATTTTCTTCACGGTGTGCTGATACTAAAATATAATTTTGAGCTTCAAGTTCTAATTTATTTAAAATATCGCTCTCATCAATTTTATAAGCATATTCATCTAATACTTCTTTCATAGGTGAACCAGTTACAAAAATGTTCTGTTTTTGGAAACCTTCGTCTAATAAGTAACGTCTGCTATGTTCTGTATATGGCAAGTTTACATCACTTACATGGTCAACAATTTTACGATTAATTTCTTCAGGTACATTTTGGTCGAAGCATCTATTACCTGCTTCCATATGGAATACAGGAATTTTAAGTCTCTTTGCAGACACTGCTGCTAAACAACTATTTGTATCACCTAAAATTAATAATGCATCTGGTTGTTCTTCAGCTAATACTTCGTATGATTTAGCCAGGATGTTCCCCATTGTTTCGCCTAAATGACTACCTACAGCTTCCAAATAATGATCAGGCTCTCTTAACTCTAAATCTTCAAAGAATACTTGATTCAATGTATAGTCATAGTTTTGACCAGTGTGAACTAATACTTGATTAAAATATTTGTCACAAGCTTTAATCGTGGCCGATAATCTAATAATTTCTGGTCGAGTTCCAACAATTGTCATTAACTTTAATTTTTCCATTATTTAGACCTCCAAAAAGTATGTGTCTGGATTATTTGGATCAAAGATTTCGTTTACCCACATGATTGTTACCATATCAGTATCACCTAAATTTTCAATATTATGTGTATAGCCAACTGGTATGTCGACTACTTCTAATTTTTCACCTGACACATGATATTCAGTAACTTCATCTTCACCAATTTTTCTAAAACGTATTACTCCCGTACCTGAAACCACTAAGAATTTTTCATTTTTGGTGTGATGCCAATGATTTCCTTTAACAATACCTGGTTTAGAAATATTAACTGAAACTTGACCTCTATCTACAGTTTTAAATATTTCTGTAAATGAACCTCTATTATCAACATTCATTTTTAAAGGATAACTAAACTTATCTTCAGGAAGATAACTTAAATATGTACTATAAAGACACTTTTCAAATGAGTTTTCTGTATTAGGAAGCGATTTTTTATCAGCAATTTCTTTAAATTCATATAATAAATTAGTAATCGTTTCAAGTTTTACTTCATAAACATTTGGAACTTTTGGTTCTCCATTTTCAATATTCGGATGACCTTCAATAGCGTTTTTAAATTCTTTTATAACATCATCAATGTAATTTAAATTAAGCACAACATTTTCATCGTTAACTTGAATTTCTTCATCTCTAGCAATTTTATAACAGAATGTTGCAATAACTGAATTGTAGTTCGGTTTACACCATTTACCGAATAAATTAGGTAAACGATAAATTAATACTTTATTTCCATTTTCTTCTGAAAATTGTTCAAGTACACCTTCACCTTGTCGTTTACTATTTCCATAAGGATTATCATTTTCGGCTTGAATTGACGATGACAAAATAATTGTTGGTTTTTTAGTATTGTCTTTTAAGATATTCAATACTTCACTTAGAAAATCAACATTGCCTTTTTTAAACTCTTCTTCATTTTTCGGTCTATTAATACCTGCTAAATGAACTACTGAATCAGCTTCTAATAAATGTTTTTTCATATCTTCTGCGGTAGTTTGTCTATTTACTTCTAGAATTTCATTATCTGTAGTTGCATTTAAATCTACTTTTAAGTTTTTCCCTACAAAACCATTTGAACCAGTTATAACGATTTTCAATGTAAATTCTCCTAACCTTGTTTATAATTGCTTAATTCAGTTCTCACATATTCTAAAGATAATAATTTTTCTTTAATTTCTTCAACTGTTAATATGTTTGTATTATCAGAATTGTATTCATACGCTTCTGTGATTTTTTCGTTTCCATCTTCATAGTAATTGCTATAGTTTAAATCACGTGAATCTGCTGGAACTCGGAAATAATCACCCATATCTTCACATTGTGCGTATTCTTCTCTAGTTAATAACGTTTCGGCTTGTTTTTCACCATGTCTTGTACCAATAATTTTTATTTCATTATCTGCTTCGAATAATTGTAAAAGTGCTTCAGCCAAGTCCCCAACTTTTGAACTTGGTGCTTTTTGAACCATAATATCGCCAGTCTGTGCATGTTTGAAAGCATGAACAACTAATTCAACAGCTTCTTCTAAACTCATTAAGAAACGTGTCATGTTTGGATCCGTAACTGTTAAAGGTTCTCCAGCTTTAATCTTATCAATGAACAAAGGAATTACTGAACCTCGTGATGCCATAACATTTCCGTATCTAGTCCCGCAAATTAATGTTTGATCACTATCAACGTTTCTTGATTTCGCAACAAATACTTTCTCCATCATAGATTTAGAAATACCCATTGCATTGATTGGATACGCAGCTTTATCAGTAGATAAGCAAATCACTTTTTTTACGTTATTTCTGATTGCATTTTGTAAGACGTTCTCAGTTCCAATAACATTTGTTTTAACTGCTTCCATTGGAAAAAATTCACAAGATGGCACTTGTTTTAAAGCCGCTGCATGAAAGACATAATCAACTTCCCTCATTGCTGTTTCAACACTATGTGAATCTCTAACATCTCCAATGTAAAACTTCAATTTAGGATTGTTATATTTTTTTCTCATATCGTCTTGTTTTTTCTCATCTCTAGAAAACACTCTAATTTCTTTAATATCAGTGTCTAGAAATCTTTCCATAACCGCATTACCGAATGATCCTGTTCCACCCGTAATTAACAACACTTTATCTTTAAACATATTAACTCTCCTATTCATTAGCAATCTTAAGTATTTTGTCTTTATTAAAGTCATTACCTAAATCTTCAATAATCGCATCTACTTCTTCTTTAGAAAAGTCTTTTACTTTTCCTCTATATATTTTTTCGTAGACTTGTTCAGGATGTATTTCATTTTCATTAAGTAGTTCTTCGTACATTTTTTCTCCCGGGCGTATACCACTAAACTTAATTTGAATTTCATCCTCAGTTTTACCGCTTAAGCGAATTAAGTTACGCGCTAAATCCACAATCTTCACTGGTTCACCCATATCTAGCACAAATACTTCTCCACCTTGAGCTAGAGCGCCAGCTTGCAATACTAATCTAGACGCTTCAGGAATTGTCATGAAATATCTTGTCATGTCAGGGTGTGTAACAGTAACTGGACCTCCCGCTTCAATTTGTTTCTTAAATAATGGAATAACAGAACCACGAGAACCAAGTACATTACCAAATCGAACTGCTACAAAGTTTGTTTTACAATTTTCATCGTTAAGACTTTGTACTACCATTTCAGCTACACGTTTTGATGCACCCATCACATTTGGCGGATTTACAGCTTTATCTGTTGATACCATTACAAATTTTCTTACTTCTGCATTTTTAGCTGCTGCTGCAACATTTCTAGTACCTAAAACATTATTTCTAAATGCTTCGATTGGGTTATATTCCATTAATGGAACATGCTTGTGTGCCGCAGCATGGTATACTGCATATGGTTTATAATCATTCATAATTTCTTGTATACGTTCTCCATTTTGTACATCGGCTATAATTGGAATAATTTCTATTTTATCCTTGTAAATTGCATTTAATTCTTGATGAATAAGATAAATACTATTTTCCCCGTGGCCTAATAAAATAATACGCTCTGGCTCAAACTTGCAAACCTGTCTACATATTTCAGAACCAATGGATCCCCCTGCCCCAGTAACCATAATAGTTTTATGCGTGAGTTCTTTAGAAATCATCGCCATATCTAATTCAACTGGTTCTCGTCCAAGTAAATCTTCAACTTCTACACGTTTTAATTGATTAACTTCCAATTCACCCGCAAGAACTTGTTCAATACTTGGCATTTTGAATAACTCGATTCCAGTACTATTACAAATATTATTTATCTCTTTAAGCCGATCTGGTTTAAGTGTAGGTATGGCAATGATAATACGCTTGATTCTATATTTATTAACTAAATTTGGAATATCATCAATAAATCCTTGCACTTTGACGCCCTCAGCAATAGTCAATTTTTTCTTTTGTGGATCGTCATCAACAACTAATACTGGTTCAAGCCCCATTTCAGGACTTCTTAACATTTGACGAATTAATAATGAGCCACCGCGTCCTGCACCTACTATTAGCGTCGGTATTTTCTTTTGTTTTTTTTCAACTACAAATCCTCTAGTAACTCTCCATGAAATTCTTGAACCACCTATAAGGATCAAATGCATCATCCAAGTTATTAAATATAATCTGAAAAACGGTGGATGTGCAGTAAAGATTGGAACTAAAATCATCGTTGCGATAATTGAACATGTAACCGACTCTACGATTAATAGAAGTTCATTTACACTAGCGTACTCCCAAGCACGATGATAAAGATTAAATATGTATGCAAAGACATGATGCGAAATCAGTAATACAATTGAATTAACAATTAAAAGATTCCTTGAATACCCCTCAAAAAAAGGTTCTAAAATGTTGTAACAAATAAAAACTGAAAAAGCTACAATAAGTGAATCTATTATAATTAATATTAGAAGACGTCCTCTTGCACTTAACTTGTCCACACGTCTATCCCCCTTAACTTACTTTCCTTTTAAAACAATCCAAACAATTTTCTATCATTGTAATTTTGAGTAGGTTGTTTCTTTATTACATCCTCATCATTAACAATATACTTAGCGTTATTAATCAAAGTTTCTATATTTTTTTCATATTTTTTTAATTTTTTGTTATTGTATAAGCTTTTCATTATGAATGGTCTTTGAGATTCATGATGAGCGTCTGATGCAATAAAATGTACCAAATTATTTTCAATCATTTGAATAGAAATTTTTTGTATTTTTTTGCCTTGAATTCCTTGTAATGAAGATGATGTTAATTGAGCAAGCGCTCCTTGATTGATTAAATTATAGAGTACATCTAAATTTTGACTAATTTCCTTATTTCTCTCTGGATGCGCAATGATTGGTATGTATCCTTCTGATTGCAATTCAAAGAAAAGACGATTCGCATAGTGAGGAACCCCTCTAGATGGAAATTCAATCAATAAATATCTAGAATGATTCAAACCAATAGCTTCGCCTTTTCTTAGTTGCGGTAAAATTTGATCGCTTATCCTTATTTCTTGACCTGGAAGAAGCGTAATTCCCAATTCTTTGACTTCATCTAAGTCTATAATTTGTTGTAACTTCTCATTAACTTTCTCGTAGGTATTATCAAATTGAGGACTTAAGTGATGTGGAGTTACGATTATCTCAGTAACTCCTTCACTTTGTCCTTGTTTAAGAAGCTTTAGCATATCTTCTTTCGTCTTTGGCCCATCGTCCACATTTATTAGCACATGATTGTGTATATCAATCATTACTTTCATCATCTCCATAATAATAATAAGTTGATGATTTTTCTTTAGGCGTTTTATTTAGAATTGCACCTAAAAGATGTCCATCTGCTTGTTCAATTAATCGTTTTGCTTTTTTAATTTCGTTTTTATTATTATGTTCAGTATCAATTACAAGTACACAGTCATCTACATTTCTTAAATAAACTTGCGCATCCGTCACCGATATAACTGGTGGCGTATCGATTAATATAAAATCATATATACTAAATAACTTATCTAGTATACTAGTAAAATTAGACGATGCTATTAATTCTGATGGATTTGGTGGAATTGGACCAGATGTTAGTAAATCTAAATTATTAATTCTTGTACTTCTAATCGCTTTATCAAAATCCGATTTTCCAATAATTAAATTTGATAATCCGTCATAATTAGTTGTTTCAAAGTGATAATGTTGCGTCGGCTTTCTCATGTCACCATCAATAATCAATGTTTTATATCCTGCCTGCGCATAAGTAATAGCAATATTGGCTGATACAATACTTTTACCAGCTGCTGGTTTCTCAGATGTGACAATAATGCTTCTAATCTCTTCAACTCCTGAGAACATAATATTAGATCGAATCCCTCTCACTTTTTCACTCACAATTGATTTAGGTTTATCTTCAACAAATAAAGGTGTTTGTAGCTTTTTACGTTTCTCATTTTTTTTAGCCATAATTTTTCTACTCCTATTTTAATTTTTGAATTGAACCTAGGACTGGAATATCTAATTCACGTTTTACATCTTCTTCCGTTCTAATTCTTCTATCAAACAATTCTTTTAACACGACAATCATCATAGCGATTATAATCCCTAAAATGAGGCCTATTGCTAAATTTAACAATAAATTAGGTGATACTTTAGTTGCAGTCCCGTTTGCTTTAGATAACACTGATACATTATCAACATTCATAATTTCAGGCATTTTATCACTAAATACATTTGCAATATCATTTGCAACTTTTTCTGCGTCTTTCTTACTTCCATTCTTAACATTCACATTTAGTATTTGAGATTCAGCTTGTGTTGTAACGGTTAACATATCTTTTATGTCTTCAGCTGAATATTTAGAGTTTTTCTTAGCCACGTCTTCAATAATGCGTGGACTTTTTAAAATTTCAGAATATGTATTTACTAATTGAATATTACTTTGGACTTCTTGAGCCATTAACTCCGAATTTTTTTCTTTTTGGTTAACTAGCACTTGCGTATTTGCTTCATATTTAGGTTTCATTAAAAACACTGTTACTAATAAACTAATTAGCATTAATATGATTGGTAATAGAACAATTAGCTTCCAATTTTTCTTAATAGCGTTCATAAATTTCGATAAATCTAATGTATTTTCCATGACAACCTCCAAATTCTAATTTCGATATTAATTTTATATTTTTAACATGGTTTTTACAACAAAATTTTAAAATATAATTAATATTATTCTTTGTAATTACGAATTAATTTTGTTTTTCTTCAACTTGACAAAACATATTTTTTACAATTAACAAAACCTTTACACTTCATCTTAAAATATTACTTCGAATATATGTTTAAGTTTATGTAAATATCATGTAAATGCGTGTCAAATAAACTACATCAATACGCAATGTGTAGTTTTTCCCTAATTATTTGAGTCAGTGTTATCCCCAATTCCGATAAAAGGATTCAGAATTCTTTATCCGTACATTATATAATATTGAACAGTCATTATATGTCCACTCGAGATAAATTATTTTATATTTTAAAAAACGTATATTTAACAAATAACCCTTTTCATTCGTTACATCCGTTGTGATTTATCTAATAAATTATATGTATACAAAAAACCAAGATACTTCTACACAGAAATATCTTGGTTTTAAATATTAATATTCAATATTTGGCATTTCGTTTACTTTGTTTTGGTATTTTTTGAAACCAACATATGCAGCTACGCCTAAAACTACTGTAATTAATAATCCCTTCATGTCTGTCACTCCTTTAAGGTTCTACATTTATTAGATTTCTTAAATATTTAAATCTAAATTTACCTATATTATACACTTAAAATCGTTCATTTTTAAAGTCACGTTTCACTATCTTATACACCATTGGTCTGATTTTTTATCAAAAGTATTGCAATAATTTGAAAATCTAATATATTAATTATATCGATTTCGAAATAAATTTATTAGAGGTGCACGACTGTGGCAAAATTATTATACATTACAGCACATCCATTAGATGAATTAGCTTCTAATTCTATGGCTGCTGGTAAAGCATTTATTGAATCATACAAAGAAAATCACGCTAGTGATGAAGTAAAACATATTGATTTATTCAAAGAAGATATTCCAGTGATTGATAAAGATGTATTAACTGGTTGGGGTAAATTAAGAAATGGTGACGATCTTACTAAAGAAGAACAACAAAAAGTAGATCGTTTCAGCGAAATCTTAGAAGAATTCCTTTCTGCGGATAAATATGTGTTCGTTTCACCAATGTGGAATCTTTCATTCCCTCCTGTATTAAAAGCATACATTGATGCGATTTCAATTGCAGGTAAAACTTTCAAATACACTGCTGAAGGTCCTCAAGGTCTTTTAACAGATAAAAAAGTATTACACATTCAATCACGTGGTGGCTTCTACTCAGAAGGTCCAGCTGCTGATGTTGAAAGTGGCGACCGTTACTTAAGAACAATTATGACTTTCTTAGGTGTCCCTTCATACGAAAATGTCATTATTGAAGGTCACAATGCTCAACCGGAAAGAACGGAAGAAATCAAAGCCGCTTCAATTGCCGAAGCACAAGAAATGGGTAAAACTTTCTAATAAACCTTATTAAAAGGCATTGCGTAAACGACTACGCAATGCCTTTTTCTTACTCATCTTTCAAATGCTGAATATCTTGAAACCCTTCTCTGTAATTCGATAATTCTTCCATGATGTCATACCAATCATGGCCCACGTTTTGAAATGTACGTTGCATTAATTCATTTTGCGCTTTATTCAATTTATCCACTAACTTACTTCCTTTAGGTGTTGGGAATAATTGTTTCACGCGTCGATCTTCTTCAGATGTTTGTTCGACAATAAGCCCTTCTTCTTTCAATTTGCGCAACGTCGCATGTGATCCCTGTTTAGAAATTTCAAGTGTTTTCAATAATTGTTTAATGGTAATACCAGGCAATTTATTAATGAAGAATAAAAAGCGATGGTGTTGACGACTCATGTCATATTTTTCAATAATTTCATCTGCCGTTTTTATAAATGTCTTATATGCGAAGTAAAATAACATATGTTCATAATCATTTTTATTACTATCCATAAGCTTCTTTCCTTTTCCATTTGTGAATGATTACCCACATTATAATCAATTTTCAAAAAACAGTCGAAAAAAGGTCAACGCAATTGACTTTATTATTTAATGTAATTATATTGTAAGTGTATTCTAATTTATAAATAAAGGTGGAATGAATATGAAACAACGTGTAGGACAATACTTAATGGATGCAGTACATCGTGCAGGTGTCGATAAAATATTTGGTGTTCCTGGCGATTTCAACCTAGCATTTCTAGATGACATCGTGCGTCATGACGGTGTGGAATGGGTTGGCACAACCAATGAACTTAATGGGAGTTATGCTGCGGATGGCTATGCACGTATCAATGGACTAGGCGTGCTTGTTACAACATTTGGTGTAGGTGAATTAAGCGCGGTTAACGGGATTGCAGGTTCGTATGCTGAACGTGTCCCTGTTATTGCGATTACAGGTGCACCAACACAAGCAGTAGAACAAGCCGGTAATTATGTGCATCACTCATTAGGTGAAGGTCGTTTCGATAGCTATCAGAAAATGTTTGAACATATTACGACTGCACAAGCGTACATTACTGCTGAGAATGCTACAACTGAAATTCCTAGAGTCATCAATGCTGCTATTCATGAACGCCGCCCAGTGCACATTCATCTTCCTATTGATGTTGCAATGACTGAAATTGAGGTGGAATCATCATTTGATGTGACACCAGCACCAGACGTCAACGTTGAGCACTATATTGATATGGTTGCAGAGAAATTACGTTCTGCATTACAACCCGTCATTATTACAGGTCATGAAATTAATAGTTTCCATTTACACGAAGCACTTGAGCAATTTGTTAATCGAACACAGATTCCAGTCGTTCAATTATCGCTAGGTAAAGGTGCCTTTAACGAAGAGAATCCATATTATATTGGTATTTATGATGGCAAAATTGCAGAAGATCAAATTAAAGATTATGTCGATCATAGTGATGCCATTTTAAATATTGGAGCTAAATTGACTGACTCAGCTACAGCCGGTTTCTCTTATGAATTTGATATTGATGACGTCGTTATGCTTAATCACCATAACTTCAAGCTGAACGAAACAACTACTGAAGATGTGACGCTACCTCGCTTAATCGACGGCTTGAATACAATTGATTATCGATATGAGGGTACGTTCCCTCCTTTTAAAAAGGAAGCAACAAATGAAATAACTTTATCAGATGATATCTTAACGCAAGCAACTTACTTTGACATGATGCAACACTTTATTAAAGATGATGATGTCTTATTAGCTGAACAAGGTACATCATTCTTCGGTGCGTATGATTTAGCTTTACCAAAAGATATGACATTCATTGGGCAACCATTATGGGGGTCTATCGGTTACACACTACCAGCTACATTAGGTACGCAAATGGCTGATCCAAATCGCCGTAACATCTTATTAATCGGGGATGGCTCATTACAACTTACAGTTCAAGAATTATCTACGATGATTCGCCAAGATATCAAACCGATTATCTTCGTGATTAATAACGATGGTTATACAGTAGAACGCTTAATCCATGGTATGGAAGAGACGTACAATGATATCCGTATGTGGGATTATAAAGCGCTACCGAAAGTATTTGGTGGCGATAACGTTGCTGTGCATGACGTGAAGACTTCTAATGACTTACAGAACGTCTTTGACGCCATTAACGCTGCACCAGAACAATTACACTTCACTGAAGTTACAATGAAATGGGATGACGCACCAGCCAAACTTCGCGACATTTCAAAAGCCTTTGCAGCACAAAATAAATAAAAATATTGCTTTTGCTAAACATCAAGAGTCTGGGACATAAATAATATAATACTGCTATTTAGCAAATTAGCAGTAGTTGACTGAACTGAGAAGGCGCTTAAATCAAGCTTTTCTCAGTTCTAGTCACCTTTGCAGGGGTGGGACGACGAATTTAAAAGAATTCTGTCCCACTCCCTTGTTTGTGTATAGCTTTATTTATATACTCTTTTCATCTAAATAGTCGGAATCAATGACGTCTTTCGTTATATCTTGTAGATGTTTAAGATTCCATTGACTTTTATTGTCGTGTCTCAAACCATGTTGTTGCGCTAAACTCTCATTATAATCATCTAAGTTGTACACTTCAAAATCATGTCTCGTGTCTTTATCGGTTTCATCCCACTGCTGATAGTGATTGACCATACTTGTCCACTTCACATGTTCTATGTGTGCACCTTTAGGCGCTTTAACGATATCAAAATTCAATCTTCCTAATAATTGATTATGTTCATTTCCAGTATCTTGTCCATTCAGAAAATTACCTAATGAATAAGCGACCAATGTTTGATGATGACCATGTTGACTCTTCACCCATTCAACCGGTTGTATGACATGGGGGTGCGTGCCTATTACGACATCTACACCTTCATTCGCAAATAATTGCGCATATTTCCTTTGTGTACGATTTGGCTCATGATGATTCTCTAACCCCCAATGGGCCGACACCATCACGACATCACTTTGTTGTTTAGCTTTTCTTACATCACGTTTAATCGTTTTTTCATCAAACGTTTTAATCGTATATGGATAGCGTGATGTCATATCATTTGTACCATATGTATAACTTAGTAAACTCACCTTAATGCCATTTACAGTCATGACTGGTATTGTTTGAGCGTCCTTTTCCGAATTAAAAACACCTGTAAATAAAACATGATCTTCAAATGGTTTCCAAGCCTTAAGATGATTTAACACCCCTTCATCACCTTGATCTAAGGCATGATTATTGGCTCCATTGACCATATCAAAGCCTGTTGCGACAACATCTTGCGCAATTTGGCTTGGTGTATTAAAGTGCTTAAATCCAGAAAATGGGCGATTATCACCACCTAAAGGAGATTCTTGATTAATAAACGCAAGATCAGGTGCTTGTATGTCCTGCTTAATGTGTGAATACATAGGTTTAAAATTAAACGTGCCATCTTGTTGCATCGCATCATTATACACAACCGGATGTATTAAATTATCTCCGACTGCAACCACTGACGCCTCATCAGTCACATCTTCGGCTAACGTCATGCCACAAAGGATAGCAAAAGTAAAAAATAATATTATACAGCTGACATAATATTTAATCACAATACGTGCCCTCTTTCATTGAAGCATTATAATGTCTTTTATATTCAGAACATCTTTAAATAAATTGCATAACACTTTATAATCATAGCTTTTATTTAATTTTAGTAGATTACTTATTTCGATGCAATTTGAATAAGAAAATAGTTTAATATATCATTTAATTGTATATTTTTATTAATTATTATAGGGAGTTATAACATGATATTATTACCACTAAGCATCATTATGGGGTGCTTTGGTTACATCTTTAAATGCCATCCACCTACCGAGCGCAACGGTTGGTACGGTTATCGAACAAAGAAATCCATGGCCAATGATCGCAATTGGATTAAAGCACAAAAACAATATGGCATCTATTCTTTAAAATACTTATGGGTAATCATATTGTTTGGAATTATCGGACTCATGATTGAAATTGTAGGTATAGCGAGAAACAATGATTTAATCATTATGGCCGGTTTAGGCATAGAATTGGTAGTAATGGTATGGTATTTATTATCTATTGGAAAGTCGAGAGAGAGTTATAAATATTTTCCTTTTTTAAAAATTTGTGAGTCCTTGGATTGTTTTATTATTAATAGAATACATCCCACGTCGTTCCATTCACAATTGAAATAATTAAATAAAACAAAACTAGCCTTCCACTTCGTTTAAACTTCGAAATGGAAGGCGTTATTTATGTACTTTGTCGTTCTACGATATTTAATTTTAATACGTCATGATTGCTTTCAAATGTTGTATCTTCAAGCAATGCCAGTAAGTAGTGAATCAATTGCTTACCAATGTCATTAACTGGTTGATTCACTGTCGATAAAGGAATCTTCAATAAACTAGAAATGGGTTGGTTATCATATCCCATAATCGCGATTTGATTGGGAATATCAATGTGATGCTCAGTTAAAAAATGAATTAACCCTAATGCGACTTCATCACTGCCAGTAAATATAGCATCTGGCAACATGTCTTGTTCTAGCAATGTTTCCCCTATGCGTTCACCGTCTTCAATCGTATGCACATTATTAAAAATCCACTCTCGTCTAATGGCTAAACCATTGTCTTTCATTGCCTCTCTAAACCCAATATTTCTAGGCTTATTGAAACAATGATCATAGTAATGATTATCTGTACAATACGCTATATGACGATAGCCTTTATTAATTAAGTATTGAATGGCATCATACGTCGTTTGACGTTGATTGGTATGTATGATTTTCACTTTATCTGACTGAGTTGATTGATCCGCCGATAATACGATAGGACCATATTGCGTATACGGTTCTAAAACCTCTATATCATTTTCAAGCGTACCCATAATCACGCCAGCAATGTGCTTCTGTTTAAACATATTTAATAACCGTAACTCTTCATCTTTATGATTATATGTCTGCATGATTAACGTATGATATGGCGTATCTTTAATTTCTTTGTCAATTGCATCTATTAAGTATGCGAAATACGGATTCGTAATTCTAGGTACAATAATGCCAATCGTATAAGACTTGTTAGAGCGCAATTGCATCGCGATTGAATTCGGAACATAATCCAGTTCATCCATCGCTTGTTGGATTTTAATTTTCTTTTCCTCAGAAATATAGGGATGATGGTTCATATACCTTGAAACCGTCGATATGGATAATCCCGCTCTCTGAGCTACATCTTTAATTGTCGCCATAGTACCCACCTTCAATGAAACCGTTTTCATTATTTATGATAGGTTGTCGCTACATTTTTGTCAATCGCTCAAGTTAGATATTCAACAGTTAATAGGGTGTGGATCAGGATTCTTTTAAAATTCGTCGTCCACTCCCAGCTTGCTTTGCTTGTTGAATTTCTTGATGAAATTCTCTTTGCTGGGGCCCCAAACCCCAACTTGCTTAGCTTGTAAAATCTCTTTCGTGATTTTTTGTGTTGGGGCTCCGACTCCCAGCTTGCTTTGCTTGTTGAATTTCTTAGTGAAATTCTCTTTGCCGGGCCTCCGCCCGCAAGGATGACTAGAACTGAGAAATGCTTGATTTAAGCGATATCTCAGTTCAGTCAGCTACTGCGAATTGGCAAAATAGCATGATCATATTATTTATGTTTCAGTCTCGAAGATAGCACTTTATTGGCGCCATCTTCGTATAATGATGAAATCATTTGGGCGCCTATTTATGCTTCCACTAACCATTCAATTGTACGTTTAATCGCTTTATCCCAGAAGGCATAATCATGTTCACCTGGGCCTTCTTCATATTGATAGTCTATCCCTTTATCATCCAAGTAGGCCATAAATTGTTGGTTGTCTTCATATAAGAAATCTTCTGTCCCACATTGAATGAATAACTCAAGTAGAGTTAAGCCTTTGTCAACGGCTTCATCAACTAAATGATATGTATCGAGTTCAGTCCCTTTGATATTGGTATCTTCCCCAGTGATCGCTTTAGGTGCAAAATCAGTATAATCAAGTTCCATTAGTCCTTGTGCCTGAAAGACTGCAGATAATGGTGATGCTTTAGCGAAAAGCTCGCCTTGTGTTAATGCAAATTTCATCGTGCCATACCCGCCCATTGAATGTCCTGCAATAAAATTGTCTTTACGCTGTGTCGATAATGGCAGTAACTTATGCGCATAGTGATACACTTCCAATATGTGGTCATAATAACTATGACCGTACGCCATATTCGCATAACCACTATGATCTGCATTCGGCATAATAATGGCCAATTGGTGTTCATCTGCATATCGCTCAATACTTGTGAAACGTGTATACGATGTTGCATCACTTGATAATCCATGCAGTAGCATCAATGATTGGTACGATTTCGGCGATAATGTATCGTCGAAGAAACTCGCGTCTTCTGGAATGATTGCTACAAACGATTGTTGCATACCTAAAGCTGGTGAGAAGTAATTGATTGTCATGAGTGCCATATTCATTATCATCCCTTCTAATAATAAATTATTATATCCATTTTACACTTTTTTCGACAAAGGTGTCACCAAAGCGCGATTCTCTCAGTCATCTCGCCAAATTACTTTGCATTTCTATATCATTTCATATTAGAATGCATAAAAAATAAGGCACCTTTCGCATCATTTAATTCAATGAACGAGGTACCTTATGTATCCAGGAACTTTATATCCCGGACTCAAAGTAGCAATTGTGTTTATATCGGTTTTGGTAGTTTAATATAAACGTTCTTTTATATAAAGGGATCTTTGTGTCTTATTGTATTACTTTATAATCATCCAATTTTTGCCATTTTTTATTAATTTTTTCTCTTCTTTTAGTTCATGTACAATATGGCCTGTTGTTTCACGTGAAATACCTGCTAAATCACTTAGTAGTTGAATGGTCATGATATGATTAATTTCGTAAAATTCATCATGATCGCATCCTATTGCATGACATAAATAATATAGTACTTTCTCAATGCGCTCTCTCGCCAATTTTGTAGTTAATGCCATATTGTATTCCATTAGAAGTTCAAGTTCGTTATTTAACTTTTCGAACAGTGTAACAAATATGTCGTCATGATTTTTACAAAGATATTCCAACATATCTTTAGGTATTCCTATTACATTACATGGTGTAATAGCTGTGCACATCTCGTTTAATTCCATTTTCCGAAAGAGATGATTTAACGGAAATAATACCTGCGCTTTATTCAGCTTACGATAAGCGTCTCCATCTTCATTTATTGTTTCACGCAAAACAATCCCGTCTAGTAACAAATACACATATGTCGGTTGATCAGATGAATAATATATGATTTGTCCTTTATTGTAATGTCGTATGAAACACTCACTCTTGAATGCTTGAATGACACCTGTTGGAATATTTAAGTAAGACGCTAATTGTTTGAGTCCTTCACTTAAATCATTATCTCTGTTGTTGATAAATGTCTTTCCAGCCATTGAGATACACTCCTAAACCTTTTAAAACTTTTTATTAGAATACTGAAACGCTACCCATCGCTAAGCGAATAATACCTATCACTGCAAGTATGATGATGACTGCAAATAAGATATAATCACCTTTCGTTAACGGTTTATGATTATTACGTTGTACAAAACGATAAACAAATAGACCAGGGATATAGAGCAACATGGTTAATAACAAGTAATCAATACCTGCAGCGTACACAAGCCATATTGCATAGATAGATGCAATAATACCGATTGCCCATTGTTTCACTGTAGCATGTCCTTTATGTTCAATTGTATATTTCAATTGATAAAAGGCACTAAACATATACGGAATTAAAATCGCGCTTGATGCAAGTGAAAATGCAAATTGATATGCACTATCTGTAAATAACATGCTGACTAAGAATATTTGTACTAAAATATTTGTAATTAATAATGCATTAATAGGTGCTTTATTTTTATTTTCTTTAGCAAACCATTTTGGGAACAAGCCATCTTTGGCCACTATGAATGGTAGCTCACCAGCTAATAATGTCCAACCAAGCCATGCACCTAATACAGAAATGATTAAACCAATGTTGACGAGAACTGAACCCCAATGACCAACGATATGTTCTAACACTTGTGCCATAGATGGACTTGCAAGATCAGCAATTTGATTTTGTTGAATGACACCCTGTGCTAGGACGGTCATTAAGAAATAAATAACGAGGACTGAAACAAGTCCAATAACGGTAGCAGTACCTACGTCTTTTTTCGATTTAGCACGACCTGAGAATACCACTGCACCTTCAATACCAGTGAACACCCATACGGTTACAAGCATTGTACTCTTCACTTGAGACATTGTATCGCCCCAACTAAATACACCTGTACCTCCGCTTGTCATGCCATAGAATCCTGCTTTGAATGTATCGAAATTAAATACTACAATCATACAAATGATAACTAAGAATATAGGAATTAACTTTGCAACAGTTACAATACTATTGATGAAAGCTGCGGTTTCAACACCTCTAAGTATTAAGAAGTGCACACCCCATAGCAAGAAAGAAGCGACGATAATACTTGGTAGTGTATTACCACCTTTGAAGATTGGGAAGAAGTTACCTACCGCTGACATCAATAATGTTGCATAGGCTACGTTACCTAGAAAAGCAGCAAACCAATAGCCCCAAGCACTTGAGAAACCAATAAAGTCACCAAATCCAGCTTGTGCATAACTGTAAATACCGCCTTCTAAGTCCGGTCTTACATTAGTGAGATTTTGGAAGACAAATGCGAGTGAAATCATCCCAATTGCGGTGATGATCCAACCAATCATAATTGCTAAACCACCGGCTTGACCACCCATATCAGAAATGATGTTGAACGCACCGCCACCAATCATAGAACCAATGACTAAACCAATGAGTGACGTTTTACCAAGTTTGTTTGTGTCTGATTCATTCATAATTCATTTCCCCTTCTAAGGAGGATTATTTTTAAATTAAGGGCTTGAAGCATCGTTATTCAATTGATTGGTAATCTTGCTTCAAACCCTTCTCCTTGTGTTATATTGCTACATCACTTTCTCAGCGATGTATTTTCAAAATAAGTCCTTATATTTGCTCGAAATACTTTAAATTTCTTCTCTAAATAATGGTTGGCTCATACATCTTGGGCCCCCACGTCCACGAACAAGCTCACTACCTGTGATTTCAAGTACTTTAATGCCTTTGTCACGAAGTAATTGGTTTGATACGTAGTTTCGGTCGTAAGTCACAACTACACCTGGGCGGATACATAATGTATTTGAACCGTCATTCCATTGTTCACGTGCACCGTCGATAACATCACCGTTACCTGTTGGAATAAATTCGATTTTTTCAACACCAAGTACGTCTGCAAGTGTTTCACGTAATTTATTAGAATGTGTAATTTTAATGTCGTCTTTGGCTTCATCGTATTCAATTGTAAATAAATTCATATTATTTTCTTCTTTGAAAATTGCTGAATGCACTGTGAATTTATCGTAGTCAATCATTGTGAATACGGTATCTAAATGCATGAACGTACGGCTATTTGGGATTTCAATCGCAATCACTTTTTTGAATGTTGTAGATTCATCTTTGAATATATTACGTGCTAAGCGTTCAATCGCTTGTGCTGATGTACGCTCTGAAATACCAATGGCTAAAGCATCTTTAGAAAGAATTAACTCATCGCCACCTTCGATGTTAAATGGTGAATTTCTGTCTAACCATACCGGTACATCTGCATCTTTAAATCTTGGATGATATTTTAGAATGTATGTCATAAATAGAGATTCTCTACGACGTGCTCTCCAATACATTCTGTTGATTGTCATACCTCTACCTACTGATGCTTGAGGGTCACGTGTAAAGTAAAGGTTAGGCATTGGGTCTAAATAGAATGGATATCTATCATCCATATATTCAACGAGATGTGTTGTTTTAAGTTCAATTTCTTCTTTTCTTACACCAGCCATAATTTTGTCGATTAATTCTTGGTCTGATAATGTCTCAAAGAATGTTTTAATTTCAGCTTCATGTCCTAAGACTGTTTTTTGAGATTCTGCAAGAATATCGTCAATAAATTGTTCACGCACATCTTTATCTGCAATGGCTTCAGCTGCTAGTTTTTCTAGATAAACAACTTCTACACCTTCATCACGAAGTGTTTGTGCAAATTTGTCGTGTTCTTCTTGTGCCACTTTTAAATAAGGAATATCATCGAATAGCAAGCCACTTAAGTGATCTGGTACTAAATTTTCTAGTTCTTTACCAGGTCGTTTGAGTAATACTGTTTTCAATCTGCCGATTTCACTGTTTACTTGGATAGGTCCTTGAGTCATATTCATTTCCTCCTTTATTTATCTACAACTAGAGTATAAAGCGCTTTCAGATTTCATTATGTGATTGTTTTCACATTCTAAATGTGTGTTAATTCATGCTTTTTGGTTATTCAATGCATATTTTTGATTGAATATACAATAATGTTAGGTAATTAGTGATTATTATGTATATTTCATTCATGTTGACATGCCGATGTCTAACCCAAAAAGTTTTTTATGCATCATTCTGTATTTATAAACACTTATCAATTTCACTTTTAACACGATGAACGCTCAAGATGTGAACATTGCATTTTAAGCGTTTCACACACTATTATAGATAACATCAAAACGTAAATCTACATTATATTTTATGCATTAATTTGAATATTTATGATTAAACAGTTTATAGTGAACATATTTTGCCATTTCCTCTGAATTTGTAAGTACCATTAATGTGTCATTGCCCCCCACTGTTCCAAGGATTTCTGCAATATTCATGCGATCAATAAAATAATTTATACCTTGTGCAAATCCAGGAGAGGTTTTGATTAGTATGTAACTATCTTTGATGATGATACTTTGAATTTCATTATCGTAATAATGAAGTAGTTTCGTTTTAGCATCCATTTGTTGCGTATTATCTAACTTTTTATAATACGATTGGTTACTTACTGCTGGGACTTTAAATATCTTTAATTCTTTTAAATCTCTTGAAATTGTAGTGATGCTATAACGTACGCCAAAATGTGTATCAATATAATCTGCAATCTCTTCTTTTTTATTAAATCGATTATTCTTAACTACCGTTTCGATGAGATCTAGACGTTTACTCTTTTTCATATTATAAACTCCTCTACCCCTATACAGCATAAAGCTGTATGTATTCTTACCTTTAACGTATCATCTTTTCGTAAATCGTGGTGTTGGCTATTTCATGAATTTTGCTATAATTTTTATTTATTTTCACAAAAAAACTCCAAAAGTGAGCATTATTACTCAACTTTCGGAGCGTCACCATTATGCTATTTCGTTTCTTTCATTGCTTGTTTCACGGTACTATAGCCCATTACTACACGATCCACTTTACCTTTTTCTACATCAAACCAAACTGTCATTCCCTTTGTATTGGGGTGGTAGTAGTAAATACCCGTTGTATTATGTTTATGATTATCAATTTTTTGTAAGTCTTTACCATAAACTTTATTTAATTGGTCTAATGATAATTGCCCAGTCACCTTTAAATCTAGTAATGATGCTGTTTTACCGTCTTTAGATACATTTCTGAAATATTGATCATATTTTTTAACATTTTTAGTCGATGATGTTGGCTTTAATTTAACACCATTAAATGTGACATTCTCAGCTTTTACTGCATTTTTAAAATGTTTATCTAATACAAAAGATACGTCTTGACCCGCATACCCTTTATAATTGTAATAGGCAGATGTCGCATTGGCTTTAGTAGTCGTCGTGTTTGACATCGTTTTAGATTCGGCATGTGCGATAGATGTTTCCGTTAATGTACCGGTAACACCTACACCGAATAATGTGCTTAATGCCAAGGTTGCAGTGACGAATGTTTGCGTTGATTTTCTCAAATGAATAACCTTCTTTCTTTATAACTAAACATATCATACGCTATTCAAAGTGGTTATACAATTTTTATTCTTTGATAAGGAAAGATCATTTGTGCTTAATGTGTGAATGTTACAAATTATACAAAATTAAATTTCACAAATCGTTAAATAATGTTTTTATATAAATTATGTTATACTAAATGTAGGAGTAACATCCCCATTAACTCCTTCACAAAAAGTTATATTATGTAATGACTATAGCCATAAGTTTACTTCCCCTTTGTTAAACTTATGGCTCTTTTATATAGTCTTTTTTACTTTTCCGTCATAAATATAAAATTCATTTATATTGTAAAAAACCTCTTCCAAAGTACGAACATATGTTCTATAATGATGTTGAGGTGGTTAACATGATTCCAAATCCTAATGCGCCAGATGAATATAAATATGAAACAGATTATCGTAAAATACCAAGACAATATTTAGACGCTAATATTCCTCAAGGACGTGGCATGGTGAAGTGGGCGCCATTTGCGACAATGCCGGAACAATATCAACGATTGAATGATTTTATTGAGGAACAGAATAAAATTGCCATGCCTTCTTTATCAGACGATCAATTTGAAATGATTAATCGTCAGCTGACTTACAAGTTCACACAGCATCAACTGGCGATGATTAGTTATTGGAGAAATGGCTATATTCAATCCATTGCAGCCTATATACGTCGGATTGATTCATTGAATCGATGTATCACCATTAGTAATGAGAATGGCTCACAAACAATGAAACTCGATTTTGCGGTTATTTGTAATATAGAGTAAGTGTGGTACGCAATGAGTGATGCTTGTCACTGAACCATGTATTGCGTTTTAGCTACATTGAAATAAAGGGAGTAGAACCACATTCCTTTCGACTGTGTTGTTCCACTCCCAAATCTAAAGTTATTTACTTGTTGTAAAGCCTGCATAACTAATATCTACTTCTACAACTTTGCCTTCATTAAGTACGAATGATGCCGCTAAACCATTTTTATTAGGTTTGTATACGTAAATACCGCTACCTTTGGCATTTTTGTTGCCTTTTACTTTTTTCAAATCTTTACCATATGCTTTTTTAAGTTGATTATACGTTAAATCACCTTTAACTATAAATTGTAACTTATTCGCTTTTTTACCGTCGCTCGTTACACCAGTAAATTTCTGATTATACTTCTCTTTAACTGTTGTACTGTTCGTTTTAGCAAGTTTAATACCGTTAAATTTAATGTTGTCATGCTTAATTGAGTTAATAAAGTTTTTATCTGTTAAGAATTTAGCATCTTTATCAACGTAACCATTATAAGCGTAATAATACCCTTTCGTTTGAGTTGCTGCATGGGCAGTATCTTGTACTGGTAGTACTGCGCTACTCACTCCTAAAAGTGTTCCAAATGCTAATGTTGTTGAGGCAATAGTTTTAACTACTTTATTCATGTTAGTCCTTCTTTCTATATTAGAATTACACTTCACTTATATTATCGCACAATACATACAAACATTCACTGTACTTAAGACCTATTTATCAAAAATTTTAGTAAACAAAATTTAATATTATAAAGTTGTGTTAATACTATCTATTTTATGAAGTTTTATTATAATAAGATAAAGAAATGAATTAAGGACGGAGGATACACCTTGAAAAAAGTATTGGCAGGTATCGTCATTTTATTACTTATTGTTGCTTTAGGCTTTTCAATATTTTTTGCAGCAACTGGTACTAAACATTCAAATTCGAGCGAGGACCATAAAACTGAAAAACATGATAAAAAAGACAAAAAAGATAAAACAAGTGAAACGCAAACTGAATCTCAATCTAATGCATCTGATAATGGAGAAAATGCACAATCAGAGCCAGCGTCAAACAATAATGTAAATACTCAACAAAATTATTCGACACAACCAAATAACTCGGCAACACAATCATCTAAAACAAAAGACAACAGTTCTAGACAAAATAGTTCAGAAAGTGCTACTTCAGAGAAAAAGACGAAAGAAACACAAACAACACAACAACCAAGTACACAACCATCGACACAACAACCGGCAACCTCTCAACCGAATACTCAGAACAAAACAACAACTCAAAGTAGTTCAACACAAAGTTCAAGTAGTTCAGCTCAGGGTAGCAGTCAAAATAATAAAGACAATTAAAACAACCGCCTAATGAGTAGTCTTATAACTATCCATTAGGCGGTCTAGTTTAATTATTCCCTATCTTCTAAAGAAGTTACTTCAACAATTTCTGTTTTTTTGACTAGTTCTCCATTAATGTTAGAAAAACCTATAACTAGACATTCTCCTTTATTTAATGATGATAAATCTTGTTCCATTTTTCTTTTTTCGTCATTATTTTTATTCTTACTAATAAAGGCGATTTGATCTTCCGGTGGGGCAAAGTGAACTTGCTCAGCGGCATTAAATAGTGCCGAAATATCTCCCCCGTTATTTTTTATAGAGCTGATAGACTGTGTAGCAAGCCATGAAGACCATCCAAATTTTCTACCCTCTTTTAAAATTTTAGTTGTAGGAGAACTTTCTTTATGATTCAAGTTCTGCATTTCATCTAATAAAACAGGGATAGGAACATTTTTACTTCCTTCTCGTTCGGTAAAATTATATAAATCCCATAGTAAGAATTCAGTTATCACTTTTTGAATACTTGCAACAAAACCTTTTAATTGCATAATAGTTACTTTACCTTCATTATTGAATATTTCTTTCCAAGTAAACTCATTGTTGTTATATGCAAACGGATCCTTATCTAATAATTTGTCAATTCTTCCAACTAAAGTATTAGCATTAGTAGTTTCTTGATCAATCAATCTTTGTTTTAATTTAGTGAAAGTAAAGTTTTCGCCATATATATCTAAACCACTTTTGATAGATTCTTTTAATAAACTACTTTGTTGGATACCAAGTTTAAATACGAAATCTATAATTTGAACTACTCTATCTGCTATATCATCATTTTCTTCTGGCACGGTAAAACCACCTAAGTCTATTTCATTTCTTTTAAAAGGATTTATCGGAAGCTTATCTCTAAAAATAAATTTAGTATTGAGATTATTTCCTAGTTTTCGTGTAAATTCCTCTTCTAATTGGTTGTTTAAGAAACCATCTGTGTAATCAACTACTAAACTATCAAGTTTATTTTTAGCCATTTCATATAGAAGACATTGCATAAAGTAAGTTTTACCTTGTCCAGATTTGCCGCTAATTAATATATGGCGATTAGGTAATTGTTTATGACCATACTCCCAATACACTTTTTCAGTACTACCTTTTGCATTTCCTAATAAAATTCTCACATTTTCTAAATCGTGATTTTCTTCAGTTCTTTCTATTTCCTCAATAACAGGAGGTTTATCTTCCCAATCATTAGTAGGAGGAATTTCCACTTTATTCGAATCATTGTTCACTTTATTTTCATCTTCAAGAGTGGAAGTTGGCACATCACTATTTTCATTAGTTAGATTATAATTTGTATGGGAAACTAGTAAATTTGCTAAATCAATCCCTCTTTGATTGTTTAATATTTCATGTTTAACAGTTTCATAGTCCTTTTCTGCGTCATTATACGCATCTAGTTCAGTTAAATGTAATTCATATACATTTTTCTCGCTGTCTTTAATTAATTTTCTGAAACTATTTTCTTGATTAAATAATACTGCTATTCCTATACCATACTCATCCTTTATCTTAGTAGAGAAAGTAATGTTACCGTTTAAAATTTCTGCTCTTTTCTCATAAATGTAGTGCATCTTTTCATCCACAATTACACCATTTTCAATAAATTTATTTAAATTACCAAAATATAAATTCAAGAAAAATTGTCTATAAAAATCTTGAGTTAAAACTTGAGAAGATGGAGTAATCAATTCTTTTTCCAGTACTTTAAACAAATGACTTATTTGTACTTTAGCTTTTTCAATCACATTAGTGTGATTAATACCGACTTTTACTTCAACTGGCATAAAATGGACATTTGCATTTTCTTCTTCCAATTCTAAGCCTATAAATAACAAGTCATCTGAAATAGAGCCACTATGATTAAGTTCCTTAGCCGAGAAAACATCTGAACTTGCATCCAGACCTTGTTGTCTACTCACTCGAAGTACTTCTTCCATAGAAATTGGAATCCAAGTTATTTTTTCATGGGCTAATATTGACAACACTTGTTTATATGCTGAAATAATACTTAATTTTTCTCTAATAGAATGATCTCCGTAATTTGATTTAGACCCTCTATTTCCTATAACTGATAAAAGCCATTCACCATTAAGGATATTGAAAGATCGGATAATATTATCAATATTTTGTGGAGTATAATCTACGTTAACTTTATTTAAAAATTCTTTAAGAATATTACTATATTGTTCTGTATCATTTGTTACAGTAATTGATTCATAATTAAACGATGAAGTTTGATCATTATAATGAATAACATACAAATCATAATCATTACTATTGAAATAAGATAAATCAACTGAAGGATCTATAAATGTTACCCAATTCGTATCGTTAAAAACACCATCAAGGTTTTGATTTTCAATACTAATAACATTATTAACGATTCCTTCATCCTTCTTATATGGATTTAATCGATAATTTTTATTATTAGAAACAAAACTATTCCACAATAATGCACTATAAATTAAATCGTTATTCTCTGATATACCTCTCGTACCAAATCCAGATAAATATGAATTACCTATTTTAGTATAGCTAATATTTGATAATAGACCTTTACTAGTAACAGAAGAGTAAATTTCTTTAAGATTACTCACACTAAACTTAGGTTCTTGATTAAAATTAAAAAACGTAATATGATAAACATTTTCTTCTTGCTTATTAACAAATATATTTATTTTAGATTTTATTGTTTCCAATATATCTTCTTCGTTAAATTTCTTTTTAATATTACTAGGAATTTTTATATTATATGCTTCTAATAATTCATCGCTGTCTTTAATGTTATATAAAGCATATATATTATCAATAATTTCAATAGCATCCATATATACATTTACTGGATTTAAATAATGAATTGATTTTATATCTTTCATTTGATCTAAAAGGTGTTCAATAGTTCCTTTAATAACTGTCTTATAATCTTTAACATCAATGTACCTTACTTTAAGTGCATAGTTCCTATTAATATCAAATAAATATTTAAAGTGTTGTTTATAGTTGTTCAAACGTGTTTTAATAATAAACTGCATTTTTTCTGAGCTCATTTTATTTGTAGTCTCAAAAGGTTTATATGTAATCCATCTGGCTCCACTTTCAGTATAGTTAGCGAAATAATAATTAGACTCTACATCTACAAAATATGGTAATAAGCCAATAGGATTATATTTTCTGAAAACTTTTTCACTTATTTCATCATCATTAAAACGTTCAGTTTTATTTAATTCATATCTTAATATTAGTGGATGTAATGAGGTGAAATATATATTATTATCATCGGTCACAGTACCTAATTCATGTACATTTAATATTTCTTTTTCAGTGATTTTTTCATTATCAGTTAAATTTTTCAATACTTCTTCTATAGTTTCACAATAATTAGAAACAGCTCTACTAATGTCCTCATCATAATACATTAAACTAGGAACTGTTTTTTTCTGAATTATTACCTCACACAATTGCTTATATGCTTTTTCTACTAAAGGCGGTAAACTTTTTGTTTCGCCAACTAGCTTGTTATCTTTAATAACTCCATTAGTAAAGTTGTTTTCAATCATTGATTTTTCAATTTGCGTTATGATTTTAAAATCATTAAATAGATAATATTCATTTGTATCTTGAATAGCTATATTATCTTTAACAATCATAGATTCTTTTTTCTCAAAAACCTTTTTTATTAAATTAGAACTTGAAACTGGAACCGGTTTATTTACAAATTCACTTAATCTAACTATATACTCAATATCATTGATTTTTAAATTAATATAAATATTATCAATATCAGCATTAACTAATGGACTGAAGTCTAAGTTTGAAATTTCATTCAAATCGTAAGTTTCTCCATTTTCAAACACTTTACTTAGATTATTATTTTCATCATTAATTGATAGTAAATTTTCGACATTATCTAAGATAAATTCAACCTTTTTCTTTTGAACATTATATTTCAACTTATACTTAGTTTTAAGATTTTCAATATTGGAACTATTAAAATTCACTAACAAAATCCTAAATTTAAAAGTTAAAGAAGTTGAATTATTATGTTTATATGTAAAATCAATAAAGTACTCATTTTCGTTTTTAATTTCACTAAGATCAATGACTAATTTACCTTTAGATTTAGATTTAAATTGTACTTTTGACGTCTCTTTTTTAGATAGGTTATATATTTTCGCTCTATTAGTATTAATAAAAGATGGATTAATGTCATCATGTTTGTCAAAAGGTAAGATTATAGTTTCTAAGTTTGAGAATTCTTTAAAGATAATTATATTTTTTTCTCTTGATTTAACCTTAGTTGTCCCAGAATTTTTATTCCATACTTCAATATTATTAAATTGATGATAAAATCCTTCATCATTAAACTCTATTTTCACCCTTTTTTCATTATCAACCGTCTCTTTACTTTTTCTAATTGGCTCGAATTCCGCTTCATACCAATTATCTTTTACTAATTTAGGAGGGGCACTGACACCGAATTTTTCTTCAATATCTTCTTTAATATTTCCTCTATCATGTATAACTGAAACAGTCTCAAATAAATCACTATTTTCAATAAGCCTATTTTTTATATCTTTTGTTGAATTTGAAAAACTCTTTAATTGTTTATCTTCAAAAAGCTCCAATTTTAAATAATCTTCTTTTTTAATTTCACCTTGTTGAATAATACTAAATACAGATTCAAAGTCTAGCAAAGTATATTTAACAAGTTCATCTGAGAATTTTCTTTCTATTACAAATTTTAAAATTTCGCTTTCATGTTTCTCTAAACTATGATTCTCCTTATTAACTATTTTATCTAAGTTTTGCTTTAGAGAATTAGTATGGAATGGTGCTCCTTTTTTAGATAAATCTAATGAGCCGCCTGTTATACTATCTAAGTCCTCTTTCATCAAGAAAATAACTACTGAATTTTCCCATTCTCCTTTTTGCAAAGATACTTTATTTCTTATAGTCACTAAAAAATCATTGGTAACGCCATCGTGCGCGAAAACAAAGATTACTTTTTTATCATTTATCATATAATAAATAGTTTCAAAGCTGAATTCATTTGATCTGAAGCTGTTAACTTTCTTATCCTTTGAATTTTCAATTGCTGTTTTTAAGCTACTTATTTCATCGTCATTATTTAATATCAAAAAGAACCTATCCCCTGCGTTTAAAGAAGTGCTATTTAAATAAGCTCTTAATTCTTTATCTAAAAAATTATAAAACTGGTTTGACATACTTTACCTCCCCACTATCACTTTTCTTATCAAGAATATTCATTTTCTCGTAGAAATTAACTACATCTTCTTTTGTATATCGATCAAAAAAGACTCCTCGTTTTTCAAACTCTACAAAAACTTCTTTAATTAATTTCTTTTCATCCTTAACAATTATTGAAGTTAATAATATTAATAAGTCGTTCCTGATTGTCAATGTTTTCCCTAAACTACCACGACTTTTTAGAAAATATAAGTCTCCAATTTCGTCTATTGATTTTGAATATCGCGAACTAGTAGCAGCATCTAAATCAGTGTATAACCATTTTTTGAAGACCTTTAAATTCTCCATGAAATCATCTGATATTTCGTCTTCCTTAGACAATTTTTCTTTATAAATCCTCATCATTTTAGCTAATTCATAGTTTATATTTTTTATCATATTATTATCAAAATTCAGTATCTCTGTTAATGAATAAAATTTATCGTCATTTTTTATATCCTTAATTATAATATTTAAATACCCTGTTAAATTGTCATTTGTTAAAGTATATTTTTTTCTCTCTTTAATATAATTAAATCCTTTTTTGTATGTAATCCTAGATGAGGATAACTTTTCACTATCTAATGTGAAATACAATGGCTCTAACTCTACTCCATTTTTAATTTTATTTAAATTATCAATATTGATAACTGTCTGTGTAATATACTGAAAATAATAAAAAGCAAAGAATTTATCTAAATTTTTTAAAGCAAAATCTTTATATTTCAATAAAAAATCTAAGTCTTCTTTTCGCGTAGTAAATAAATCATCTGGTAATGTGACAAAACTATTTTTTATTTCTTTAGTACCAATTTTTTTTATTGAATCAAAAAACATTTTTTCCATTAAATTATGAGATTTGGTTGTACTAATAAAGTTTTTCCAAGTTAAATTATTATTTAAATCAAAAGCTTTACTTATATATAAAGCTATATTGATTTCTCCTTTTTTATCAGAACCTTCACTTAATGGTTGAAAATTAAGTATCCTAGGATGATTAATTGAAGATATCTTATCAAAATCAAAGAGTCTTTTTAATAACATGTTTTTTTCATTTTCATCAAGATGTCCTACACTCTCCACATTTTCATAGATATTGCTGATATCATAGTCTTCATGATTATATTCAATTTTTAAACCTAAACTGTATCTAGCCATAGCCCCAATAATCGGCATGAATCCATTTTTAAATTTTGCTCTTTCGTTTTGTCGAGTAAAAAAAGGAAGTATATTATAATCAAAGCTTCTGTTATATTTAGGAGAACCTTCATCTAATTTTAAATGTTTTATTAATGCATTAGTACCGTTAAAATCCATCAGTCAACCTCCTCAAGTTGATAACCTAGAAAACCATCATGAATTATATATGTCTCGTTACTAGAAGGTAACTTAATAATTGTATTTTCATTGGATTCAAGATTATTTATTATACTATCTACAAATTCAGTAAACACTATTGCTTCAATTTTATCTTTTTCTTTAACAACGTAACCAGCTTCTATTTTTTCCAATAAATTAAATAGATTATAGTCCATTTCAATTTCAGCTATATATTCTTGAACCTTAAGTTGAACTATTAAATTATTTTTTTCATTTACACTCACTAAATGGACCTTAGGTTTAAACTCTAAACCAATTTGAATGCTTGTCTCAGGTTTTAGACTTTCATTGTATATATAATTTTTCTTCGGAGAACCTTTCCATCTATAAATTGCTAATATTACTTTATTTAAAATATCTTTTTTTAAAGCATTATTTGTATTTAAATCACTTATCATATTTATAAAACTTATAAAAGTAGTAGGTTCATATTCTGTATAGTCGAACAAATAGTGTAACCTTACTATCATTTCAAATCGTCGTTTATGATCTAAACCATCCAACAAATATAAATAACTCATCACCTTTTTATAATTATCTTCTCCAAAAAGTTGTTCGCACTTTGCTTGCAAATCGAGAGTATTAAATAATTCAATATTAAGTTTATCTAATTTAGCACTTTGGAATAACACTGGATCTTGAAAGTGCATTGAAGTTAATAACGAAGATTTACCGTTACTATTAAATAGCATGTTAACTAAAAATGAATCATTACTTCTTTGATTTACTTCTGGGACTATAATGTCATATAAAAAATTTAGTAATGCTCTAGTCGAGATGATTCTTTTATTTACTATTTGTGTTTTAATAATTAAATATTTGATAGTAGTTTGAACATTTTTATCTAACATTAATAAATAATTTTGATAAATCGGTTCTTTTCTATTAAAACCATCATCTTCAATAAAGGCTTTGTAAAAAGGATTACCCATATCTTCAGAAAAAATCTTATTAAAAATTGCATCATAAAATTCACTTTTAACTTCACTTTGTTCAATATCAAATACTTTTTCGTTTAAAAATGAAACTATTGAAATATTATCTAATCCAAAGTACAAATTGTTCATACCTTTATTTGAAAAAATATTACTTTGCTCAATAGTTTTTATAATTTCTAAGTTTATGTTATTCGCTCTCAAGTATTCGTTTAAATTATTGAGCATACCAACATTAATAGCTATTACTATCTTATTTATCTCATTTTTTTCAAACTGTGTTAATTTTTCTACCAGGGTTTCAATTGCTGTTTTATAAGGATTATTGCTTTCAGTAGCATCATTATATATAAATACATCTTTAAATAATTCAGGTTGATATTTATTTAAATATGATAGTAAATGTGACTTCCCATCACCTACAGAACCAACTAAAAAAATAATTCCTCTATCTTTACTTTTTAAATTCAACAAAGATTCTTTTAATTCATTTTCAATTTTTCTATGTACATGTAGATATTCATTAAATTTATTAAATTCTTCAGTATTAACTATTGATTCTCTTGAAGAGGTGCTTAAGTTATTCATCAAATCAATAAGATTGCTACTGGTAATATTACTTTGTTTTTCAATATAACTTTTCAAATGTTTTAAATACTCGTTTAACTTGATATAGCTATTTTCATCCCCATATTGTTGAACTTCTTTTAATTGATTTTTTATATTCCTTAATAGCTCATAAGTAGTATTGTCGACAAGTTGTTGTGTTCGTAGTTTAAATATATGAGAATTAAAAACATTAATATTAACTTTTTCTAGATTATAAATATCAAATGAGATATCTATCATTTTTAAGGTTTTAAAAAAATTATCTTTAATTATATTTTTTAGCTCCATATTATCCCCCCTAAGATTTTTGCATCACTATCATGATACCTAATAATATTACAAAAATATATAATTCAAACTATTTTTATAGTTTAAAATATTTATAACAATTATTTTTTTAGTTTCTCTCCACTTTTAAAAAAACATTTTTATAAAAAAATAGTTCTAGCATGATAACTTCATACTAAAACTATCTTTTATACTTCTTATTAAATTAATTCAATTTACTTATACACTTAGTTAAACAGATAATAAAATAACTTATTCAAGACCCTTTTTATTTTAGAGATACTATAGTCTATTCAGTAACTTTACTTTCATCTACACGTTTAGAAATTTTACGCATTACTGGATCTAACACTGGTTTGACTAAGATACCTAGAATAAAGAATCCTAATCCAAATAGTGCTAGGATAAGCATTTTTGTGATTAATATTTCCGGTACAATGCCACCTACTGTTTCACGTAATGAATCTATCACATATGTGAACGGTAAATATGGTGAAATGGTTTGGAAGAATTTAGGTGCTGTAACGACTGGGAAAGTACCCCCACCACCGGCAATTTGTAGTACTAATAAAATAATTGCGATTGCTTTACCTGGGTTACCAAGTAATGATACGCATGTATACACTATTGTGTTAAAGACAATCGCACCACATAATGCAACTAAGATAAATAGTATCGGTGATTCAACTTGTGCTTTCAAAATCACTAAGTCCCCAATGGTTACAATCAGTGTTTGAATGATTCCCATCATGATAAAGAATGCACCTTTACCTAAATAAATTTGACGTTTCGTCAATTCGTCTCTCAGTGATTCATGCTTATTATCTACAGACAGTAAACTTACTAATAGCAAGGCACCTACCCATATAGATAATGAGGTATAGAATGGTGTCATACCTGAACCATAATCTTTAACTGGGAAGACATCCACTTGTTTTTTATGAATTGGATTGGCGATCACATCTGCTTGTTTCTTCAAGTCATTCTTCAACGCATCAATGACTTTATCCACCGCATCGTCTTCGTCTAATTTCTTGAAGATTTTATTCGCTTTGTCTAAATCTTTTTCAATATCAGGCAAACGATTTTCAGAGAAATTCGCTAAGTTAGCTAATGCCTCTTTCGCACGTGGTTGATTTTGATTTAATAAATCAACTGCATTGTCATACTTATTAAACAATGTCGGTAAATTCGCATTTACAGTTGCTGTCGCATTAGCAAGTTGTTGCTCTAACTCAGGTAAATCATTACGAACAAAGTCTGCTGCATTCGCTACATCCGCTTTTACAGTCGGGAAGTAGTTCTGTGCCGTTTGCATCGCATTAATATATGTTTGTTCTAAAGCCGGCAATTCGCTTTGAATATTAGCAATGCGATTTTGCCCATCCGCTACAATATCTTGACCCGCAATGATAACACGATTAATTGTATTTAATTTAGATTGAACGTCTGATAGCGTATTCTGACCTTTATTTAACTCTTGTGTAATTTGATTAGATACGACTAACAAACGATTGTTTAAGTCATTTTTAATAAAGTCACGATAGTTACCTAACGCTTTATTTAAATCTGGTAATGAACGTAATACATTAACCGCTTCTGCTTTTCCTGAACTACCATTTTTCAAGGCATCAATCAGTTGATTCGTTGAACGCAATGTATCACTGATGCGATTATTTGCACTTTCTACTTGTTTAATTTGTGATGATAAATCGACATGTTCTCTTTTTTCTAATTCTTTTAATACGTCGATCAGTTGTTGGTTGTTTTTCGAGCTGTTTTCAAGACGTGTTTTTAAATTTCGTAACATCTCATTAAATTCAGTTGGTCGATTAGAACCGATGACGCCATAAGATATAGTTTTCAAGGCATTGATGTCTGACTGTGTCGCTTTCGCTTGAGTATCAGAATGACTAGAAAGTGTGAGTAACGCTTCTGCAAGCGCACTGTTCATCGACTTCACGTCTTTGTCTGACACAATTTGATTATCGTTGACTGTGTCTTGGCTACTATCCGTACTCAACTTCTGAACATCATAGTGCGGCAATCCCGATGTACTTTGTTGACGCAAGCTATTATTAGCTTGATTATTTACCTCTTGTGCACGATTGGCCGCTTCTTGGTAATCGCCTACACGTTGTTGCGCAGCTGTAAGATATCCTTGTGCATCGTTCAGACGTGAATGTGCTAAATCAAGCCCTTCACTAGCAATATCTACACCTCTATTAATTTTAGGGAACTGTGCTGGTATATCATTAGAAGCTACATTCAGCAATTTCTCAATATTTGGCATATATTCATTAAGTGCTAAGATGAGTTTTGCTTTCTCATTCAATGATGGTATGGCTGCATTCACATCATTCAGTTTTTGTTGTGCATCTAAAACATCACCTTTATAATTACCTAGCGCACGGAATTGATTAGCATATTTATCAAGCTCATCTTGATGATCATTCAAATATTCAATACGATCTGCAATTTTATTAATTTCTGGTAATGAATTATGTGCTGCATAAACTGCATTTTTAATCTTATTAATTGTAGGCACTTCATCTTCCAGTTGAATACCTACTTTATTCGCTTCTTGTAGTAACGCTTTTGTTACTGTCTCATTGAATTGTTTGTTTGCTTCGTCGACAATGACCGTTGAACCTGTATCTGTCATTTTCGGTGCAACCGCATTAATTTTCTGATTAACTTTATATTCAATATCTGCTTTTTGCGGTTTCTTTCTCAATGTCCCAGTAATTTGATGTGAGAATTCTTTCGGTATGTATATGCCGGCATAGTATTTCCCCATTTTGATTTCATGGTCTGCCTTTTCCCGGCTAACGAATTGCCAATCAAATTTATCATTCTTCTTAAGATTATTCTCAAGCGTATTACCCACGTTAATGTTCTTACCGCGAACTTTGTCGCCTCGGTCCTCGTTCACAACAGCGACTTTGATATGACCTGTATGACTATATGGATCCCACATGGCCCATAAGTTAAACCACGCATAAAAAGATGGTAATATTGCCAGACCAGCTAGTATGATCCAAACTGCTGGCGTCTTAGCCACACGTTTCAAGTCCGTTTTAAATAGTTTTAGTGCGTTTTTCATTTTCACACTCCTAAAAATGAAATATTAAGATTTTATCTCAAAATGATTTTAAGCATTGTTTTTTTCTTTATAGAGTTAGTATAATACTTTTATTGAGTAAAGTAGAAATTAGTTGATAGTGGTCAACTAAAAACCATAATAAGTATTATATCAAATTCTGATATATTCGCATACCACCATAATTTATTTGATAGGAGGCAAAACGCGTCATGTCGAAGCATAAATTTATCATCTATTTTTTAACTACAACGCTAGTATTACCAACATTTACAACTAGCATTGCCCATGCTGAAGACACACAAGCAAATGCTAAGACACAAGCATCCACTACATCAAAAGAAGCAACTTATGATACCGAAGATGTAGATGATAACCATACGAATGAAACGTCTGAATCAAATAGCAAACAATCAGATCGTCCCTCTTCAGAGACACCAACTAAAGAAGCGTCAAAGAAACATAATAATAAAGAACAAAATAAATCTACACATACGTCATCAGAAAAAAGGGATGAAGACAACAAAAACATATCTCGTAGTCATCAAACGCGTGATGAAGACAAACAGGACACTTACCGTACACCCCTTTCTCCTATTTTTGACGAAGCACAATCTAGCGGCTTGTTTTCATCTAACTTTTTAAATCCTGATTTATATCAAAATGGATTTAGTTTAACCAATTTAATTGCATCACTATTCCATTTCGACAGTGATATTTCAGATTATGAGCAACCCGCAAGTTCTAGTGAATCAACAGATGACGACCATATCACAGATGAACACGATGCCGACACAGCTCATCGTGACCATCAAGATGTGAAGCCAAACGATGAACAAACTAATCAAACAGACCATTCAACACAACAACAAGATGACACGGCGACGAACCAGCAATCAACAGCTAGTCAAAATAAAGATGATGCGAGCGTGAGCAAAGCATTAGATGCTATTGATGATTTCGTTTCTGATACCACAGATGATGACACAGATCATCAAGCAAGTCATGATGTAGATAACACTGACCGTCAACATGAATCTACTACGGATGATGCAAGTACTCGTACTAATGATGACGCTAATCATGCCTCATCTTCTGATAGTAAGTCTTTAACTGAATCCGCTTTAGATTCTGTACTGGATCAATACAGTGAAGATGCTAAAAAGACGCATCACAATTTCGAATCATCTAAAAAAGATAACACATCAAACACGTCTAAAGATGAACAAGATAATGATGATACGACGACATCTAATAATCCACAATTACCAACTAAAGACGAACTTGAACATAAGACAGCACCCGCACAATCATTTGAAGATGACTTTAAACAAAGCAACACACGTTCAACGAGTCTCTTCCAAACCTTACCTCAATTTAATGGTAATGAGGTAACTGACGGAGACATAGCAGTGGTTGAAAATAAAGGTACACGTGACTTTATTAAATCTATTGCTAAAGATGCACATCAAATTGGTCAAAACAAAGATATTTATGCCTCAGTTATGATTGCACAGGCTATTCTTGAGTCGAGTTCAGGTAATAGTGCTATAGCACAAGCGCCAAATTATAATTTATTCGGAATTAAGGGAAGTTACAAAGGACAATCTGTTAACTTTAATACTTTAGAAGCTGGCAGTGATCAAAGTATGTTTAGTATTAATGCCGGTTTCCGAAAATACCCAAATACGAAGGCATCATTGGAAGATTATGCTGATTTAATTAAACATGGTATTGATGGTAATGCCACAATCTATAAACCTACCTGGAAGAGTGAAGCTATAGATTATCGTGATGCAACACAACATTTGAGTCGTACATATGCTACGGATCCGAACTATGCTACTAAATTGAACAGTTTAATCAAGCACTATCACTTAACAGATTTTGATAAGAAAACAATGCCTGATTTAGATCAATATGCTAAACAAACATCGAGTGGCAAAGATACTTCAGGTCGTGGATTTAAATCATTCGAAGTGACGGATGCGTCTTCACCATATCCTCAAGGTCAATGTACTTGGTATGTATACGAACGTGTGCAACAATTTGGTAAGCAAGTCAGTGGTGACTGGGGCGATGCACATCATTGGGATAATCGCGCAGAACGTGATAACTATGATGTCAGTCAAACACCTTTAACTCATAGTGCCGTTGTCTTTGAGGCAGGACAAGCTGACGCCCATGACGTATATGGTCATGTTGCTTTCGTTGAAAAAGTAAACAGTGATGGCTCAATCGTCATTTCAGAGTCTAACGTTAAAGGTTTAGGCATCGTGTCATATCGCACTATTGATGCAAACACAGCTGAAACCTTACATTACATTGAACCAAAATAACGTTGCAATGGATGGAGTAATATTAAAGTAAAATAGGAAGAGGGACAGAATTCTTTTACAATTCGTTGTAACCCCAACTTGCTTAGCTTGTAAAATCACTTTCGTGATTTTTTGTGTTGGGGCCCCGCCCACCTCCGCAAGGATGACTAGAACTGAGAAAAGCTTAAATTAAGCGCCTTCTCGGTTCAGTCAGCTACTGCGAATTTGCAAAATAGCATCATCATATTATTTATGTCCCAGGCTCTTTTATTTACAATACTTATAAAGTAGCTCTTAGATAGATATTCACTCGTTTAAGTTGTTTCGCTTTCCTGTGGGAAAGGCTCTAAAGTAGTTCTTTGATTTTAATCATTAGAACTACTTACTTAAGTGTGTAAACACTTAAGTTCCTCAACCCCAGCACACAACGTCATTCGTAGTTCATCTTTAGAATTTCTTACATAAGTGCGCTAGCACTTATGTTCATTAATAATAAACATAGGAGTCTACACAACTACACTTCGTCATCTATCTTAGAACTATTTACGCAAGTGTGTGAGCACTTATGTTCATTTATGTGGTTGTCTCACTATTAGTCTTAAAGCAACTAAAAGGTAATTTCTATGCTATTTCAATAGAAATTACCTTTTCACTTATCTAAATATTTATAAGATCAATGTTTTAAGATTGTTGCTCTAATACTTCTTCGACTTCATTTTTAATAGTTGTAACATGTGGCCCATAGACAATTTGAGCGCCATTACCACGAATTATGACTCCCTTAGCATCTGTAGCCATTAAGGTATCTTTATTTAATAATGAGCCATCTTTTAAAGTTACTCTAAGTCTAGTAGCACAGCAGTCTACTTCTTCAATATTAGTAGCTCCACCTAAACCTTTAATAATAGTATCAGCACGTTCAGTAACTTCAACACTTTCAACTTGTGCTTTATCTTCTCGTCCAGGGGTTTTGGAATTAAATTTAACAATTAAAAATCTAAAAATAATGTAATATAAGCAGAACCAGACGATTCCGATTGGTATAACCCATAAGTAATTCGTTTTTGAATTACCTTGCAGTACACCGAATAGTATATAGTCTATGAATCCTCCACTAAATGTTTGTCCCACAGTAATATTAAATATGTCTGCCATCATAAATGCTAAACCATCTAAAAAAGCATGAATTAAATATAACACGGGTGCAACAAATAAAAATGAAAATTCTAATGGTTCAGTTATACCTGTTAAGAAAGAAGTCAATGCTGCTGATAGCATTAACCCGCCAACAACCTTTTTATGTTCTGGTTTAGCAGTGTGATAGATAGCTAATGCTGCACCACATAGTCCAAACATCATTGTTATAAATCGACCAGACATATATCTAGATATACCAGAGAAATAATGTGTGACGCTCGGATCGCCTAATTGAGCTAAAAAGATATTTTGTGTACCTCGTACCATATGTCCATTTACTTCTAATGAACCACCAAGTCCTGTTTGCCAAAATGGCAAGTAAAAAATATGGTGTAAACCGAATGGACCCAGTAAACGTAATATAAATCCAAAGAAGAAGGTTCCAATAGCTCCAGTCTTTTCAACTAATCCACCTGCATTAAAGATCCAACTTTGTACTGTTGGCCAAACAAAGAACATTATTACCCCTAAGAAAATTGAACTAACCGCTGTAATAATTGGAACAAAACGAGATCCACTAAAGAATCCTAAATAAGCAGGTAACTCTATTTTATTAAACTTGTTATGTAAATACGCTGTTAGAATTCCTGTTACGATACCGCCAAATACGCCCGTTTCAATGGTTTGGATACCTAATACCATACTTTGACCTTTTTGAGCTAATTCAGTTGTTTTAGCTAAATCGTCTGTAATTTGTAACATTCCATTCATAGTCGCGTTCATAATTAAAAAACCGATTAGTGCAGCTAAACCTGCTGTGCCTTTATCACTACGTGCTAATCCTATAGCTACACCAATAGCAAATATTACTGGTAAGTTCTGAAAGACAATATTTCCGGCTGAAGACATAAGTGTAAAAATATTTTGCAATAGTGTAATATCTAAAAATGGATATGCTTTAACAGTATTAGGGTTGCTCAACGCTCCTCCAATTCCGAGCAATAGGCCTACTGCGGGTAAAATAGCAATTGGTAGCATAAACGATTTCCCAAATTGTTGTGCTTTCTCAAATAGCTTATTCATTTAGATTATCTCCCTTAAAATATAATAACTTTAATTCGCATGACAACGCTTTCTTAAATAGAAATATAATACTAAAGAAAATTTTAATCAATATTATAATTAAAAATGAAAAATTTTTTCATAATTATGTCCATACTTTATACAAATATTTAAATCTACAAGCAATATATTCTTTAAAGAATGTTTATAAGACAGCTAATTAAAACTACCTAAAAAAACTACCAACAAAGTTAAAACTTTGTTGGCAGTATCTATTTTCATAATTCATTTATTAAGAGTAAATTAATACTTGAGTGATTAGCATGCCACCACCGAAGATGAATACGAAGGCAACGACTGGCCATACGAATTTCAACCAATGAGAGTACTTCATGTCTAACATTTGTAATGTTGCCATAATCAATCCTGTTGGTGCTAAGAAGAGCATTGCATATTGACCAAATTGATATGCTGTAACAATTACAAATCTAGGAATTCCTACTGTATCAGCAAGTGGTGCAAAGATTGGCATTGCGAGTACTGCTAATCCAGAAGATGATGGAATAATGAAACCTAGGAAGAAGAAGATAATCAACAATATTACAATGAAGATTGGTCCACTTACACCCTGTACAAGTGATGAACTGAAGTTCAAGATTGTATCTGAGATTAAGCCATCATTCATAATCATATTGATACCACGTGCTAAGCCAATGATAAGTGATACCCCTACCAAGCTTGATGCCCCTTCAACAAATGCATCGACGACGACTTTCTCGCCGAGTCCATCTTTACCTAATGCAACCATTAACATGATTACAATCGTAAATGCTAGGAACATTGAGGCCATGATTGGGAACCACCAACCTTGTGTCATAACGCCCCACACCATGATTGGGAATGGTAGAATGAATAAAATTAAAATGATTTTTTTGCGTAATGTAAATGGTTTTTCAGCACCATCATCGTTAATAACTGACCATTGTTTTTCGAATTTAGCTTTATCTTCATAAGTATATGATGCTTTTGGATCTTTTTTGATTTTTTTAGCGTACCAGTATAAATAACCTACTGTGAATATTGTAGCTACGATTAAGCCCGCGATTCTCCAGTATAAACCGTCAACGAATGTTGTACCCGCTGCATTTGATGCGATAACAACTGAGAATGGGTTAACAGTTGAGAATGTACTACCTACAGAACTCGCAAGGAAGATTGCCCCAACACATATGATTGAGTCATATCCCATTGCAATAAAGATTGGAACAAGTATTGGATAAAATGCTACCGCTTCTTCTTCAATACCACAAAGCGTACCGCCTAATACCATTAATACAGATACCATGAATACAAGTAAGAATTCATGACCTTTTGTTTTTTTAGTCAGTGCTAAGAGTCCTGATTCGAATGAACCACTCTTTTGTACAACACCAATCAGTCCACCTAATACGAGAATAAATACCATTACGTCTACGGCTTCAATCGTACCGTTGACCATACTTGATGTAATTTGGTCTGGTCCAGCAGGATTTTGATCTAATCGTTCATATGTTCCAGGAATTGAGATAGGTTTATTGATGGCACCTGATTTAAATTGGTCTACATCAATTTTTACACCTAATTTATCTAATTGCTCTTGTGTTCCAGGGACTGTTTTTGATTTATTATGCGCATCAACAATTTTGAATTCTTGCGCACCGCCATCATATGATAACTTAGAATAAGCACCAGCTGGTATGATCCACGTTGCCATAACCGCAATTACAGTTAAAATAAATAAAATAGTAAATGCGCCGGGCATCTTAAGCGAGAATCGTTTTTTCCGTCCTTTGCTGGTGCTGTTAGTTACGTCATTAGTATGTGTCATGCGTTTCAACCCCTTCAAGTATTTTCATCTATGAAAATGCTTACACATTTAAAACTTATACTTTGTTGAAATATGTCAAATAAGTGACTTTGTGAAAAAGTTATCAATTTCTTTTTCCACTATTAGTGTATGTCTAATGCAATTTACAATCAATATGAATATATATAAAAATGTAAATATTTTAGATAAATTCATAATTATTTCACACAACTTTACCAATAATTCCTCGAAATTCGCTTGCTATTTTTGGTAAATTGTGCAAGCGCTTTCTTTTGCGATTCACCTTTTCATAATTGAAATGCGCAAGTCAGGGTCAACATTCCTCATAGCTCTATTAAATTCGTTTATAATCATAAAAAAACTGAGAAAAGCTTGCTATAAGCACTTTCTCAGTTTAGTTTGTGCTACATTACGTGTGCAATGTAACTTACAATATAAGTTTATATTTAATGTTTTGTATGATGTCGTTTGCGGCGACCTAACCAAATCAATGTGCCACCCGCTACCACTAATAGCATGGTTATCGGTAACCATGATTTCTTAACTACTTCCCCAGTATTAGGTAAAGATATATTACCATCATCATCAAATAAGCCACTTAAAAAGCCATCATCATTTCCTAAATGTCCTAAAGATAACCCTTGTACTGGATTAGGAATGTCTTCAATATTATCTAAAAGACGACCACCTGAATTAAGGCCATTTAATAGACTGCCACCAGTTAATCCATCTAATACATGAGACCCTTGGTTAAGAAGGTTTGAGTTAGATGTAGTGTGATTTGAAGTACCATTAATACGGTCAAGTAATGATGGTCTTTGTGTAATCGGTGCTAAGATATAGTTTAATTTCTTTTTGGCATTGTCGAGTTGATTTTGTAGTTGAAGTAAATCGCTCGCAGTACCATTTAATGCATTCTTCACTAAATCTAACGTGTTTGCTTTACCTGTTTGTGCTCTAGCAATGATATCTGCCAATGCTTTCGCTTGTGACTGATTTAACTTTGTCGCTAACAACGTTTCAATCGTTTGTTTACGGTCTGATGATTTTTCGAGAACATCTTTCAGAATATCATCTGCAGTCACTGTTCGTTGTGCATTGATTTCTTGTTTCACTTTATTGACTAATTCTGAATTAGACAGTTGTGCTTTAGCAAGTCGCTTCGCAATTTGTGATGCCTCACTATTGCCTAAACGCGTTGAAAGTAATGTTTTAATTAACACTTCTTTATCTGGTGCTTGGTCGAACATGGATGCTAAGATGTCATCGCTTGTCGTCGTTTTCAAACGATCTAGCTGTTTCATCACTTGATCTGTAATTTGCTTATCTGATTGACCTTTAGTGTTAATCTCTTTAGCTATATGTTGTGCCTCATTTTTACTAAAGACACTTCCGATGATTTGGTCAACTGTTGCTCGTTTATCTTTCGATTGTTCTAGGCGATCAAGAATTGTATCTCGATTTGCTTTAACATCTTGTCGAACATTTGTTATATCATTTTCAACATTTTGTTTCTGTTTAGTTGTCAAATTTTGGTTTTGTTTTACTTGTTGTTCGAGTTGTCTTAATTGCTCAAGTTTACGATTACTATATCGCTCAGCTGTATTGTCTTGTGCACCTTCTACTTTTGAAATAGCTTGGTCAATTTTTTGAGTAGCTGATAACTTATCATTCAATGCGTTAAGAGCATCACTTTCTGAATGATTCGTGTTTGCGTGATGATTTGTGACATCCTCTTTATCCATTTCTTTAACATCATTTATAACACGTCCATCTGAATGAGTTTGTGCCGTATTTTCTGAAGAAGATCCTGCTGATTGAGTATCTTGCGTCGTAGATTCTATATCTTTTTCAGTATCTTCCACTGATGTATGCTGATTGTCTTTGACTGATTCGACATCATTTTTTAAATTGTCTAATTTATCTAAGACGGACGTATCATCACTTTCTTTTTCTAAATAGTTTGAATCTCCAGACGTTGATGGTTGATCACTACTTAACTGTTCATGATCATTAACTGTTTCTTCTGACTCCAAACCATCTTTTTGTTGACGAGTATCAACCTTTTCAGATAAAGTATTTAAATCTGTGATGATTTTATCTAATTCATCTAATTGATTTTCTTCATTTACTGACGAATGTTTAGAGGTTGAAGGTGTTTCGTTGTTATCCGCTTCTTCAGTACTTTCTTCATCAGATATACGATTTTTTGCTTGTGCATCCCTTACAATTTGATCTATTTCAGATTGGTTACGTGCATCTTCAATATCTTGTTTATAGCTTTTAATTTCGTTCGCTTTTAAGTGTTTTAAACGATCAATTTTCGTCTTCGCTTTATCTATCGCTAAATCAAGTTGGCCTTGAACCGTTTTCACTTCACTTGAAGCGTTGTTAGCATGGTCATTTGATTGCGCAAAGCTATCCTTTGTAAATCCATATCCTACGAATGTGCCACTCATTAACAATACTGAACATGACACTTTTAAGTACGAACTGAATTTAGAATGTTGTTTATGCTTATCCACGCATGTCACCCTTTTTTATTAATATTCCACTACATTATATAACATTTATTTTAAAACTTATACTTCTTTTTATTGAAATCTAATACACGCTTTTCTTTTTTGACTAATTACAAATGTTTATAATTTAATACGTTTCGTGTTAATGCTACTCATATCTGTGACCTTAACAGAATATTGATACGCATTCGTTAAATCTATAAGCGATAAGAATTTATTATGACCTGCACCTGTATCAATATCTAATATATTTTTCTTTTGATATAACTCATCATTTTTAAGACCATAGCGATAATTAGGGATATGACCATGGATTAAATATTTATTTTTAGGGATGTTTCTATTTAAATTGTGATTATAATGCCCCGTTGTGTATTCTTTGATTTGTTTATTTAAAGGCTTTGACGTATCAATGCCAGCATGCGCAAATATGTAATCATCGATAACCTCAATCGTAGACAATTCTCTTAAAAACTTATGCCATCGTTTAATTTTTTTATCTTTACTTTCCAACCAACGCATCTCATGGTTTCCAGCTAACGCGCGTGCACCTCGACGTTTTAACCGTTTCACTAACTTTAAAGTACCAAATGAGTCAGGACCATTATTAACATAATCTCCCATTAAAACCAGTTGATCTTTTCTAGCATTAAAATTTACTGCTTTTAAAAGAGAGACAAGCGCTTTCCGATGTCCATGAATATCAGAAACCACCAGTATCCTTTCTTTCATATGTCTTCTCTCCTAACCTACTACTAAATGCATACTAATATAAAACCACTGTTTAACTAACTTTAAACAAATTATTAACGTGTCCTCAAAATTCTTTATTTATTATAGGAAATAGTATAAACAAAATATATATTTTGGGGAATCAATTTATGAATACAAAGCAATTACACATTTTTAAACATTTCGTTGAAGCACAAAATGAAAACGCCGTCGCTGAAAAGCTCGGCATCACACAACCAACAGTAACATTTCATTTAAAAAACTTAAGTAAAGAATGCGGTTTACCACTCTATTTCAAGAAAGGTAAACATTTCAACCTGACTGAAGCCGGAGAATTACTTTATCGAAATGCGACTAAAATGATTAATTTAATTGAAGAAACAACAGATATGATGGATGATTTTAAGCAATCTAAACGAGGTACATTGAGAGTTGGAGCTAGTCATGCACCGATTTATAGTATTTTGCCCTCAACCTTTAAAAACTATATGCATGAACATCCAAATATAGACATTAACTTAATGGTAGATACCGCACCAGTCATTATTGATCAAGTCAAAAACCGTAAAATTGATATTGCTGTCATAGCCGAAAAAGGGTTTAACGAAAGTGAACTACAAGTTAAACGTCTTCACGACAACCCATTAGTACTTGCTATGGATAAACGTCACCCGCTAGCTCAACATAAACAATGTACGATTGAGGATATTAATAACTATCGTTTCATTATACATAACGGTGGTTCAACTCGAGACAGTATTAATGAATGGCGAAAAAAGAACTTTATCAACTTAGATGTCCATATGGAAACAAATAGTATTAGCAGTATTCTAGCAACGATTAAAGATTCTAATTACTTAAGTTTAGTGAGTGAAAACGCCATTCGTCATCATCCTAATATTATTAGTAAACAATTGCCTAACGCCCCAACGACAAGTTATATATCACTCGTTTATCGTAATGATAGACATCTGACTACAATCATTCAAGACTTTATTACGTTAATATATAACACTAAATAACTTTCATATACCTTAGCAATCACGTTGATTAGACTTTCGTTAACGTGATTGCTTTTTTATATACGTACTATTCCGATGACGATGTTCCTTGATGACTCATTCATTCAATTTAAATACTTATAGTTTGAAAAATCAGTTTATTATTATATTTATAAAATATTAAGATAGTATAAAGTTTGTTAATAAATATTCTAAAAAATAATAACAATTTTACATCATATTAATAAATTGCTATAAAAATATGTGTTCACATAATATAATAGATTTGAATGAAAGATATTCATATTAATCAATTTGCTATTTTGTATATTATTGATTAGGAGGCAATGTTAATGCTCGTTCTTTCCATCATCTTATTACTCCTAGGTCTTATTCTAATCGGTATTAGTCGATTTGTTGCATACCAGCGTGACATTGATCTTAGAGAAAAAATTTATATTCCAGGCGTTATTTTCGTATTAATTGGCGCATTACTTCTCCTGTTTGATTTAATAAAATAACCACAACTTAATACATACACCCTATCATCAGGTACACCAGCTTCAAACGGTTACCTGTTTTTTTATTATCCCCATGAAATCATGCTATTTTCACCAACATTTCTTCCAAAGTGTTGCATTTTCCAACGTCATAAAACTTTTAATGGTACCGAACAAGGGTATAACTTGTTACATTATCAAATGTAACATTTTAAATAAGCTTAATTTACGATGGCGATGTAACATCCTTGCTCACAATTCATCAACACACTATCTACATGTTAAGCAAATAAAATCATAATGAAATAGGGGGAAATGTCTTGGCAAAGCTATTATATAAATTAGGAAAATTTATAGCTAAAAACAAATGGCTAAGTGTCATAGGATGGCTTGTCATTCTAGGTGTCATTATTACGCCTTTAATGATCAACTCACCTAAGTTTGATAGTGACATTACTATGAACGGCCTTAAGTCATTAGACACAAACGACAAAATCAGTAAAGAATTTCATCAGGATAGTGAAAAAGCCTCGATGAAAATTGTCTTTCATTCTAATAAGAATGATGGATTGAATAATAAAGATACGAAGAAAGATATTGAAGATGCACTAGATAACATCAGACAAAATGATGATTACATCCAAAACATCTCAAATCCATACGACACTGGACAAGTTAACGATGAAGGTGACACTGCGATTGCTAACGTAAGTTACGTCGTTCCACAAACTGGATTAAAAGATTCATCTAAACATATCATCGATAAAGAATTAAAAGATGTAACAGATAACCATAATGTTCAAATCGAGAAAACACAAGGTGGCGCTATGAATGCTGAACCTGGTGGTACATCTGAAATTGTTGGTATCGTCGTTGCATTTGTAATTTTACTTATTACATTTGGTTCACTGATTGCAGCGGGTATGCCAATTATTAGTGCAATCATCGGCTTAGGTTCAAGTGTTGGTATCATTGCGTTATTAACCTATATCTTTGATATTCCAAATTTCACACTTACACTAGCCGTAATGATTGGTTTAGCTGTTGGTATTGACTACTCACTCTTTATTCTATTCAGATTTAAAGAACTTAAGAAAAAAGGTGTCGACACAGTAGAAGCTATTGCAACTGCAGTTGGCACAGCAGGTAGTGCAGTCATATTTGCTGGTCTTACCGTTATGATTGCTGTTTGTGGATTATCACTCGTAGGCATTGATTTCTTAGCGGTAATGGGATTCGCTTCAGCAATTAGTGTATTATTCGCAGTATTAGCAGCATTAACATTATTACCTGCACTGATTAGTATCTTCCATAAGAGCATTAAAATTAAAGATAAACCATCTAAAAGTAAAGATCCTAAAGATCACCCTTGGGCAAAATTTATTGTAGGCAAACCAGTTATTGCAGTGATTGTGAGTTTAATTATTTTAATCTTAGCTGCGATTCCAGTGAGTGGTATGCGTTTAGGTATTCCTGATGACAGCTTAAAACCAACGGATTCATCAGAGTATAAAGCTTATAAATTGATCTCAGATAACTTTGGTGAAGGTTATAACGGACAAATCGTTATGTTAGTTAATACAAAAGATGGTGGCAGTAAAAACACTATCGAACGTGACTTAAATAATATGCGTAGCGATTTAGAAGATATCGACAATGTAGATACCGTGTCAAAAGCGCAATTGACTGACAATAACAATTACGCACTATTCACAATTATTCCTGAAAAAGGACCTAACGCTCAGTCTACAGAAAATCTCGTATACGACTTACGTGATTATCACAGTCAAGCTCAAGAAAAATATGACTATAGTACAGAAATTTCAGGACAAAGCGTCATTAATATCGATATGTCCGAAAAATTAAATAACGCTATTCCAGTATTCGCTGGCGTTATTGTTGTATTAGCATTCTTCTTATTAATGATTGTATTCCGTTCAATCTTAGTTCCGTTAAAAGCAGTACTAGGATTCATCCTATCATTAATGGCTACATTAGGTTTCACAACATTAGTTATTCAAAACGGCTTTATGGGTGGCTTATTCGGAATTGAAAATACAGGACCATTACTTGCATTCCTTCCAGTGATCACAATTGGCTTGTTATTCGGACTTGCCATCGACTACGAGTTATTCTTAATGACACGTGTCCATGAAGAATACAGCAAGACGGGTGACAATGACCATTCAATTCGCGTCGGTATTAAAGAAAGTGGACCTGTTATCGTAGCAGCAGCACTCATCATGTTCAGTGTGTTCATTGCATTCGTCTTCCAAGATGATAGTGCAATCAAATCAATGGGTATCGCACTTGGATTTGGTGTCTTATTCGACGCATTTGTCGTACGTATGACATTGATTCCTGCGCTAACTAAACTGTTTGGCAAAGCTTCATGGTACCTACCTAAATGGTTAGGTTCAGTATTGCCAAATATTGATGTAGAAGGTAAAGCTTTAGAAGAAGATCAACATCAAGACGCATCTTCTGAAAAAGGTCATGACAATGATAGACATGGTGAATACGCTAGCCCAGACAAACAAGATCATCGTTATCAAAATGGTAGCCGTCACGATAATCGCAACTATAATGATGAAGATTATAATCGTTCTGTACATTTAGGTCATCATCACGACAACCGCACGCACCAACATCATTACCATGATAACCAATATGATGATATTGATTACGCGTCACTTTACACGCAAAATGGCGACCATAGTCAGCACGATAAATACAATGACCGTGCGCGTCGCGATCGAGACAAATATGATAGACATGATGAAAATCGTTATAACAATGATGAACAATACAACGACCGTCATCATGAGCACAATTCAAATTTCGACAAAACAACTCATCTTTATAAAGAATTAACTGATAGCAATATCGATCAAGATGTATTATTTAAAGCACTTATGTTATACGCTCGTGAAAATAATAAAGGTGTTTACGATAGATATAACCGACCATCTGAGCATCGTCACGATGACGAATATAGAGACTAATGATTACAAAGGAGGAAACACGTTATGTTAAAACGACGTAGTTCGAAAGTGATAGGACTACTAGCCACACTTGCCTTAGCCATAGTGCTAAGTGCTTGTGGTAATAGTGGTAGCGGTAGTGGTTCATCTGACGATAGTCAAACATCGCTTGGTAATAAAGAAATCGAAATACCCTATATCGCGAGTGATAATTCCACACCACGTTCACTAGTGATAGCAGAAGTATTGAAAAAAGCAGGTTATGATGTAACGACTACACCTGTAACAGCAAGCGGTCCATTATATGCTGCTGTCTCAGAGAACGCTGATTCATTCCATGCATCAGGTATCTTCCCTACTACTGATAAAAGTTATTACGATAAATTCAAAAGTAAGTTAACTATTTATGATGACAAACATTTAATTGATAACGCAAAAGTTGGCTTAGCAGTACCTAAATATGTACAAGACGTTGATTCAATTAGTGACTTAAAAGATAGTGATTTCGGTAAATCTGTAGATTGGACAATTCAAGGCACAGATGCACGTAATGGTGTGATGAAAGAAACGAAAGATGAACTTGATAGTGACAATCTTGATAAATATAGCTTGAAAGAAAGCTCTGACCAAGAACAATTCAAAAAAATTCAATCAGCTTATAAACAACAAAAACCAATTGTCTTCACAGCAATGGAACCAAGTTGGTTCTCTAAAGAGTTAGACGTTAAAATGTTGAAAGATCCCGACAACATTTACGGTAATAACAATCAACATATTGATTTAGTATTCAACAAAGACTTTGAAGAAGCACATCCTGCTGCATATACAATTGCTACACGTATCGCAGATGACTGGAGTAAATCTGATGAAGAAAAATTAGCTAAACAAATCTTTGTTAATAATAAAAATCCAGAACAAGTAGCTAAAGACTACGTGGACGACAATGATAATAAAGTGGATGAATGGTTAGACGGTATTGAAATGAACTAATCAGAGCGTTGAGAAACATTAAATCAAAGGGGTACACTTGTTTAATCAAGCATATAAATATATTAAAGCTACATTTTATAGTCGTAGTAGCTGACTGAATTGAGAGGTACTTAAATCAAGTATTACTCAGTTCTAATCATCCTTGTGGGGAAGTGATATTGAACTCAGTATCACTTCCCCTTTTTATATTTAATCTCTTATAATAATAAGCGTATGACGCGCGTTATTTACTCTTTTTTTATACCTATTTTAAACGTGCTATCAGTTGCAATGTTTGGAAAAATCAAGATTATTGTGATAAATTACTCTTATTACGTCAGGCTATCTGACAAGATTAAAGATATAGGAGCATCAGATAATGCCGTCAGCAAATCAAAAACGTATGATTAAACATATTCATGAAACTGTGTTTGTACTGTTACATGATTATCACTTTGATGAAATCACTGTTCAAAAAATTTGCGATATTGCAGAGATTAACCGTAGTACGTTCTACAGATACTTTCAAGATAAATACGATTTACTCTACACCCTACCTGATTTCATTACTCAACAAATTATAGCTAAAGGTGACACGTCAGCCGATATTACAACACCAGAGTCGTTTGAAGATTTTATATACTTTATTGGCAATAATAAAAAGATTTTCAAGCATTTATTAGTATCATCACGTCAAGCTGATGTATTTAGAAGCTTAACCAATGTGAGTCGTGATATGATGTTAAACCCCTCAAATCACAAAGATGATCTACTCACTCAAAAGATTAGAGAAAGTAAACATCCTGAAATTGTGGCGGATTTTTATAGTAGTGGCGTAATAGAAGTACTACGCCGTTGGGTCGAAAATGACTACAATTACAATGTTGAAGAAGTGTTTGAAACATTAAACAACGTGCTTGAAACATTAAACAACGTGCTTGAAACATCTCTAAATTGCCATAATAAATAAAAGCAATCTCACACAAACCAGGCGTGAGATTGCTTTTTAATTGATTACTTCCGTTTTCTATCTCCTGCTGTTTTATAAACCATGAAGATACTATTAGCAATGATTAATAGTGCTAGTATGACCATTGGCCAAACCCCTATATTAACCATATTGAATACAATGAGTATGATCATCAAAACAAGATTTATTGCATTTGAAATCAACAATGATCTATCCACTAAAATCACCTCTTACTATGTTATCCCCTGTTCTATTCAATTTAATTACAATTTTACGTCTACGTTTGAAAGTTTTGTTTTTTCACAAATTGATTACCTGCTAATTATGCTGTGCCGATAAGATGAGTAAGCAACATCGAACTTATTTAGTTTGAAATTGAAATAAAGTGAGCGGTTATTCAATGTTATCTTACTTCATTCTTCCTACGTGGCAGGCATAAAGCAATTATGATAGCCATAATGCCAATGACGGCAATGATATTAAACTGGATTGTAAAGCTTGAAATCGCATTTAACACAATACTTAAAATTGGTGCAATCGCTGTACCTAAAAATAAAATAAATGTATTAACTGATAAAAAGAAGCCTTGGTTACCATTCACGGTTAACCCTACTTTAGAAATCGTTGATGGGATTGCGAAGGCAATGCCACTTACAAATAGCACACTCCAAAAAATGAGTAATACGATATTCGTTGTCATAGACATCAAGATAAGCGAACCTGTGCTCACAATCAGTGCACCTAAGATAAGATTTTTAACGCCAATGCGGTCGCTAATACGCCCCGCTACAAGTGACAATAGCATACCTATAATACCGAACAATTTAGCGTTAATCGCAGTCGTTTCATTTCCACCAATCGTATCGGACGTGACGTAATTGTTAAACACTGTATACATACTAATAAACATCGTTAATAGTGTTAGCGACACACCATAACATAGTAGCACTGCTTTATTTGTCTTAAAGTCACTAAAATTATTAAAGAATTTAAGTAATTGAATGTTTGGATTTTTCACTGGGCTTTCAGGAATTTGTTTAAGAATAACGAAAGCTAGGATAATATAAAGCACCGTTAACGTAAAATAAACCATGTGCCAATTAGAAAAGCCAACGATAATTTCACTTAAGTTTTGACCAATAACCCCGGATAGCATAAAACTTGTACTAATAAAGCTGATTGCAGTCATACGTTTAACCGGTGCGTAGGTTTCTGTGACATATGTGATAGATATGGGTGAAAAGGTAGCAGCAAATATGCCTTGTATGGCTCTTAAAATAACAAGTATCGTGAAAGAATGTACAAATCCTATAACTAAGCAAATAAGCACTAACCCACTAATACCAAATAATATAGTGCGAATACGTCCATATTTTTCTGAAATAGTACCATAAAACAAACAACTCACTGAATATGTAATGGAAAATGCAACACCGTTTAACGTTGCAATTGATTGTGGAATTTTAAAGTCTTTCGCAAATTCTGCCGTTAACGGGATAGCAGTATACAAACTGCTCATAACGATAATTCCAGCAATAAAAAATATGGTTGTTATTTTGTTATAATTCATTGGTTTTTGGATAGACATTTTGCTTCTCCCTTCTTCAATGTTTTCTACAACATTTCTATTATGACACTTTCGACTACTTTTCAAAAGACCACTTAAAATTGACGAAATACTTTTAAAGTTCATGCATTTTATAAATTTATACATCACCCTTTTCAAAACCAAAAAAATCTCTAATTCGAAACATTTCTATTGACTATTCATGAAATAAGGGCTACAATTCTAGTATAAATTTTATACCAATGGAGGTGACGTGTTGAAAATAGAATTAGGTTTGACTTCATTTGCAGACAATGTTGATATGGTGATGCCTGATGGTACACAACCCGCCGTGTCAAATGCGCAAAGAATTCGCGATATTGTTGAAGAAATTGAATTAGCAGATCAATTAGGTTTAGATATATATGGATTAGGAGAACATCATCGTCCTGATTATGCTGTATCAGATCCAGTCACTGTGCTTGCTGCTGCAGCATCGCGTACGAAGCATATTAAATTATCTTCAGCAGTAACTGTGTTATCATCAGATGACCCAGTACGTGTGTATCAACGCTATGCGACATTAGATGCTGTATCTAATGGGCGTGCTGAAATTATGATTGGTCGAGGGTCATTCATCGAATCTTTTCCATTATTCGGTTATAATTTAAATGACTACGAAGATTTATTTAATGAGAAATTGCAACTGTTATTACAGATTAACGAACATGAAGTCGTAAGTTGGGAAGGTAAGTTACGTCCAAGTTTCGACCCAACAGGTATATATCCTCGTGTCGAGCATGGTAAATTACCTATTTCCATTGCAACTGGTGGCACACCTGAATCCTCATTAAGAGCAGGTGCCTTTGGATTGCCGATTACGTATGCGATTATTGGTGGCAATCCTAGACGATTTACACGTAATATTGAGATTTATAAATCCGTTGCAGAATCATACGGTCATAATCCAGATGAATTATCTGTATCGGTGCACTCATGGGGCTACATCGCCGAAACTGATGAAGAAGCTAAGAAAGAATTCTTCCCTTCTTTGAAAGCACATCATGACATTTTAGGTCGTGAACGTGGTTGGCCTAGCTTTGATGAGAATATGTTGGAACGAGAAATAGGAAGTCACGGCGCAATCTACCTGGGTAGTCCTGAAACGGTTGCCCAAAAGATTATTGATACTGTGGAAACCTTAGGTCTTAACCGTTTCATGATTCATACACCTGTAGGCTCAATGCCTCATGCGTATGTAATGAAATCAATCCGTCTATTTGGCGAACGCGTTAAACCTATTGTTGATAAATACTTTGAAAACAAATAAAAAGGAGATTTTTAAATTATGATTTTACGTTATGCTGCAAACTTAAAACTTGCTAAAGAATTATACACTGCTTCAAAACCTAAATTAAAAGGTGACCAAGAAATGAAAGATACATTCCAAAATGTATTTGGTTTACCAGAAAGTTCAGTTAAATTAGCTGGTACTGTAGAAGCTGCTGCTGCTGCTTTTTATGCTGCAAGTTTCTTAAACAAAAACTTATCACGTTTAGGTTCAATCGCTACTTTCGGTGTATTAGGCGTTGCTGCTTACAAACACTTTGAAGCTGGCCATGGTAAAGAAGGCGCTCAACACGCTTTAGACTTATTAGGCTTAGCTGCTTTAAGTTTCGCTGATACTTTCGATTGCGATAACAAATAATATCATTTAACTATATAATGCGAGAGCAAGGCGTGCGATGATAATCATCACACGCCTTGCTCTTTTATTGATCACTTTTCAAAAATTCTGGGAAGGTTTGTGGTTTATCATGAACAAGTTGTTCAAAGTCATCTGAATGTTGGTCAAGTAAACCTCTTGCGCCCGCATCGTACATTGACGCTAGCAATGCGCCAAATCCTTTCGGTTCATCGTACATTTCTGCAAATGTGTCAAAAGAAACAGGATCGTACGCAATCTTAGTCCCTGATGCTTCAGAAAGTATTGCTGCTAACTCTGTCATAGAATAGCTATAGCCTGATAGTAAATATCTCTGTCCAAACTTATCCGGTTGTTGTAATAACGCGACAATTCCTCTGGCAATATCGTCCCTTGAAATATAATTAATACGCCCTTCTCCTACTGGATAAATTAATTTATGCATTTTTGCAAGTTCTGGTAAATAAGGTTTCAACGGATCCATATACATCGCCATTCTGACATACGTATAATGTAAGCCACTAGAGGCTAGCAAACGCTCCGCATAGCCAAAGTATGGACTCATATGAAATGGATTATTATGTTGATCTGCATAATAACCAATAAACATGATGTGTGAAACGTTGGCTTCTTGAGCTGCACTAACTAAATTCTCGACTTCTGGAAGTCGTTTAAATGATGGATGAATGATACTTGGAATAAACACAACTGTATCAATACCTTTAAATGCCTCAACCATACTTTCTTTATTAAAATAATCTAACTCTCGAACATTAACTTTATCTTTCCAATGCGCTGGCATTTTATCTGGATTTCGTATACCAATATTGAAATCAGATAACTGTTCTTTAATGGCATGTTCCGTTATATGTGAACCAAGATGGCCTGTTGCCCCAGTGAGTAAAATAGTCATATTTACCGCTTCTTTCTCTTTATATTTAAATAATCCTTATTTTATTATACTTCCTATAGTTATGATATTGCCTAAATAAGCTTTGTTATGCATAACCTTTTCCGAAAAATATTGAAGGATGTTATAGAATTTATTATTTTGAGCAAACTTGATTGTAGTTAAAGATATTTTTGCAACATCTCACGACTAATATGACAATATGAGATATCCTCTGGATGTTTATCGAGTCGGTCCTGATGTTCATCCGCACTTGGAACATAGTTATTTAAAGGTAATACTTCCACAGCAATACGCGCCTTATCGGGTCGATTAGAAATGAAGCTTCGTGCTTCTTCAAGGTGTTCCGCCTTCTCACTATATATCCCTGTACGATATTTTGGTCCTTCATCTACACCTTGTTTATTAATACTATACGGATCTATAATTTCGAAAAGGTAATTCATTAAATCAGTAATGGTTAATACCATAGGGTCAAACGTCGTTTTAACACATTCTGCATAACCGTCATATGTGTCACTCCGTTGCGGGGAGGTCCCATTTGCACGTCCCGCTTCGGTCGTTAAGACACCCGGCAATGTTTTAATAAATGCTTGAACCCCCCACAAACATCCACCTGCAATATAAACTGTTTCCATCTCTAGCACCTCGTTTCTAATCTTAATTATAAAAAAATAGAAGGAACTTTGTTATCGTTTCCTTCTATTCCATCAAATTATTTTCTAACTAACGCAATGATTCCTGCAACAATAATTAAAATGCCTGATAAATAACCCATAAATTCCATTAAAAATATGTCTAATAAGCCACCAACGATTAAAATAATTCCTATAGCTACTCTATCTCGTTCAATTAGACAGCTTAATATTAAAGTAAAGATACATAATAATAGCGCACTAAGTGCTATTACAGTCATTTTAAATGAATTTTGAGTTCCTAGTATCCAACCTATAGTTACGATTACCATTCCAGTTAGACCACCGATAATGCCAAGTGCACTACCTAAAATACCTAATGTTTTTTCAGCAGTTCGATTCGTTGGTTTAGGTTTATTCATGTCTATATACGTCATTGTTGTCTCCTTCTTTATGCTGCATCATCTTCAGAAGTTACATCTTCTGAATGACTGTCTACTGGTGGCTCATCAGAACCAGGTCCACTTGAATTGCCATCAGACTCTGATGCTTCATTGGCAGCTTCTTCAGCTTGTTGTTCTTCATATTCTTCTTGTGCCAATTGATCTTCATATGCTTGCATTGCTTTTTCATATTCCTTTTGTGCTTTTGCATTTTCTTTTTCATATAATGCTTCTACACGTGCCTCTAATTGATCATATTCAATTTCTAATACATCTTTAGAGACATGGTTCATCTTTTCCCCGTCAGTAAGTGAATTATATTCATCCACTAAGGCATTATACATATATGCTGGATACGTCACACCAACATCAGCTTGATCTGTATCTTTAGTTTTATTATTAGTGGTTGATTCTGACTCATCTTCAACATCAGTAGTTGAGTCAGCCGAAGTATCTTTGGTGCCATTTGAATTTTTAATTTCTGATTTATTGATAATCCATTGGCCTCTTATTTTATTGAAGTTAGGTACTGTATCTAACTCTAACGTGTATTGATCACTATCGGGTACATCATAGGTAATGTAACCTGAAGCCGTGTTATTATGATTCAATTGATGACTGAACCCTTCATGCATGTCTTCGCTTCCATACCATTCTTCATAATTCTCATTATTCACTTTCATACTAAAATCTGTATTATCCATTAAAACTTGATCATCATTATTATTTCTAAATTTTATGTATACTCTCAAGGCTTTGCCATTTTCAGGCGCATTGTAGTCAGTGTAATGATCAATAAATTCCGCTTTAACAACTTTGATATCTACACCATCAGCATCCACAACTTGTCCCATTTTAAATTTCTTCATTTTGTCCGTAGCTTTTGCCTTGCTATTTGATTCTTCACCCTCAGCCTCATCCTTATTGTCGCTGAAAGAACATCCTCCTAAAAAAATTAAAAATATAATACTTATAAAAAATAATCTTTTCATATTAGCCTCCTCATCTTTTTTGTAAATTAAAAGAATACTATTTACATATATTATTTTATATTTTAAAACTCAAAAAGCAATATATTTTTTATATTTAATTTAATTAATTTAGTAGATTAGTACGTTACAAAATTTTGCAAACCAAAAATAGATGCTTATTCATAACTTTTTCAGAATTACTTTTTAGACTGATATTACAAATTGAGATAAAAGGAGTGCATAAGAATGACTAGCATCATATCATCAGTATTATTACTCATTGCAATGTTGAGTTTGGCCATAGCTTTTTTAACAGGCATATACGAAACACTTTCGTGGTTAAGGGACAAAGATTATTCCCCTAATTTTAAATTGCCTATATTATTCTTTTTATTATACGTGCTATTCTATATACCAACATTTATACTAATCAATTAAACATAAAGGTGGATTATATGAAGGGTTATCATATTTTATTAGTGGAAGATGATGAATCAATCGCTAAAAATCTAAAACAAATATTAGAGCTAAATGGTGCACAAGTGACTCTAGATTATACTGGAGATAATGTGTTTAACGAGTTAGATAATATTCATCTCATTATTATGGATATCATGTTACCTAATAATGATGGTCTAACTATTACAGATGAAATAAGAAGTATTTCTTCAATACCAATTATTTATTTATCAGCTAGAGTTGATATAGATTCTAAAGTTAAAGGTTTAGCTAATGGAAATGATTACCTTACTAAACCGTTTAACCCTAGAGAGCTCATTTCTAGAATTAACAATCTGTTAACGACTTATTATGTCGATGAAACGGTTTTGTTTCATGATTTTAAAGTAAATCGTAAAGACAAGGTAATTACAACAATTGATGGAAACCAATTATCTTTAACTAAAACAGAACGTCGATTGTTTTTTTATATGTATGAAAATAAAGATTTAATTTTAACTAAGGCGCAAATTATTGATTATGTTTGGCATTTCGAAGCTACTTCTGAAAATACTTTGAACGCCTATATTAAAAAGTTAAGAACTAAATTATTAGATTCTGGAACAATTATTGAGACAATTTATGGCATTGGTTATAGATTAAATGGAGGCTAAGTTATGGGATTATTAAAAAAATACTATATATTTATGGGATTAGGATTACTATCTATACCCCTAGTCTTTATAGCTATCAATAGTTTCATACTGCTATGTATTTTATTTATTGAAAAAGTAATGGGTTATCCAATTGGCTTAAATTTTAAATCCAGTGGCCTTACTATAATATTTTATATTCTGTTCTTCCTAATTCTAATTACATTAGTTATGATCGCCTCACGATATATATATAAAATTGTTAATCGTTTAAACTTATTAAATAAAAAATTATTAGATATTGCATATAGTGATCAATTACCTAATAAACTAGATTTACCTTCTCATATAAATGATGAGATTGATGAGGTTGGACAATCCATCAATGTTTTAATAGACAGATTAAGATATAGGGAATTAGAAATTATTGAAAATAAAAAGCAAGAACAGCATTACATTAATCAACTCGCTCATGATATTAATACCCCTTTAACAGCATTAAATTTAGAATTGTATCAACTCGGATTCCAATATCAAATTAATGATAATGATATTGAATTATCTTACGAAAAGATAAACTATATTTCCAAGTTAATTCAGGCACTACCTGACAAAGATGATATTTCTAAATTTTATACTTTTAATCATCAAATAGATATACAAGAGTGTATAAATAAAACACTTAATAAGTGGCATTATCTTTTACATTCAAAACATATTATCTCTGTCTTAAATGTTGAACATGATAATATTTATTGGATTGGTGACCAACTATGGTATGAACGATTATTTGATAACATAATTTCAAATGTGTATAAACATTCGAAATCATCACGTATTACTATCTCACTTAATGAAGAGTATATTACAATTCAAGATAATGGCATTGGCTTTAATAATAAATCCACACAATCAAAAGGATTAACTATCATTAAAAATATATGTGACAGATTCTCTTTAAGTTTAAATATTGAATCTGATTCAAATGGGACTTTAATAAGTATTAAAAAAACATCAAAGTAATATTATATATTAATGACTGATTCGTTTAGTCCACATTCTTTAAAAAATAAGCCAGCAAATGAATTTTTTATAAATCCATTTACTGGCTTATTTAATTTCATTCATGTTTATATCAACTCAAGTATTAAAGTACTTAAGTAAGTAGTTCTAAAATGGGTAATGGAACGTAGTTGAGCGACGCCTGAGGGAGTTAGAACGATTGATGAACGTAAGTGCTCACACACTTACGTAAATAGTTCTAAGATAGATTACGAAACAGAGTTGCGGAGACTCCTAGGGGGGCAGTAGTTTCAAAGAACCTAAGTGCTATAACACTTAGGTAAGTAGCTCTAAAGATGGATAATAGATGGCGTTGTGTGACGCCTGAGGGAGTAGGATGAGTGTCGAGACCGCGGCTCGACCCATCCCCCTAGGCAAGCATCACAACAGAATGAGTAAATGTTCATCTAAGAATTTCTTTAGAGGACTACAGGCACGAGCCTTTCCCGCAAGAAAGCGTCGCAACAAATTGAGTAAATATTCATCTAAGAATTTCTTTACGACCCAGCCCCCTAGGCAAGCGTCTCAACTTAAGTGAAATGAAGATCCATTTAAGAACTACTTTAGAGACGGCACCCCAGGAACGCGAAGCAACTTATGTGAGTGATTATCTATCTAAAAACTATTTTAAAATCATCTTTTAGAATTATTCCATCGCATTACTAATTGCTTTCTTAAATGTACGTTGATCAATGCTATTGTTCTTCTCTTGTTGCGCAACAATACGTTGTTTAAATTGTTTTTTATCTTGTGCGACTTCGTTCAATATTTCAATTAACTGTTGTGGTTCACTTTGCTGAGTGATATTCTTTTCTGAAATAAATGCACGGCGATGTGCGGTTTCATCATAAGCTATAATCAATTGATTATTAAGCATTGCACGCTCAATGGCATTTACGATTTCGCCACCCTTATTGATATCTAAATAAACATCGCAAGTTGCGAATAAGTGATGAACCTTTTCTTGAGTAATGGTTGGATAGAGTTTAACGTTATCATATTTGCCTAAGTCCATTAACTTAGCTGACATTTCAGTAATCGCGCCTATATGAAATTGATAATCTTTGCATTGCTGTATGATCTTTTCCAAATTTGGAATATCATCAGAATTTGTTAAATTGAGTATTTGTTTCGTATATTGATTGGATTTCTGATAATCATACACATAACCCGCTTGACGAATCAATGGATGGTAGTGTGATGCAATATTGGATGTAATATCTTCAAACTCTACACGATCTGGGATAATTACACTTGCATGAAAGCGCCCATTATCTAACAATAACTTCATATTTCCCGGGACATCTCCATGACTCTGTTCTTGCCAAAATAACACTGCATTTGCAATATGATTCGATTGGTATAATACAAAGAAAGGTGTCGCTAATGAATTAATAAAGACGTCTGATGTATCAACATCTAATTGTTCTAAGAAGAAGCTGATAAAGTCCTGCTTCGTCGCAAAGAAATGCGACTGACCTTGCCAATCTAAGACGATATCATTAGTGACAAAGTTCTCATATAATACCTCATTGCCTTGTCGATCCACATACGTTTTCAAGATTGCCGTTTTATTTAAATCATATAGCGTTTCCGCATATTTAAAGCCATCTTTATTGTAAAAATCAACCGACCGCAGTTGACCATTTGTATCAAACCATTCTACAAAGTTTACGATTCTATTTTTAAAGTGTTCACGATAAAAGATACGACCTCGAACATGACCGTTATCTATAATTTCAGCTTGATCATGATTCCCTTTAATTTCCCACAATGGTGGTACTTGAACTTCATTGAAAAAGGCTGCTTTATCACTATCCTTATGTTCGTAATTTGCAAAAAATTGATAAGGTGATATAAAGCCGTCAGGTAAAAAACCATCATCGTCCATCACAATAGTTTGATGCTGAAATCCTGCAAGTTGAAGTGATTGTTGAAGTTTTTGTGATGCTTCATCATATTTTTCAAATAAATTAATCATATAGCACCTCATCGATTAAATTTTGCCATTTTTGCGTAATATACTCGGTTTTAAATGGTTCTGCTATAGTATACGACGTATCATGTGGTTGCTTAGGTCCATCATTAAAATACTGCACGATTTTCTCAGCCATATGATCAGTAATAACCTCGATATCTTGGTTATCCCTATCGATAGGAATGAGGTAGCCATTTTCACCATGCTTAATAAAGGTTGGATTGCCATAATTCACATCAAAGCCTATCATTCCAAGTCCTGAACCTACCGCTTCCATTAGCGTTAAGCCAAAGCCTTCGCTTGTTGATGCCGACATAAACACATCATAGTTGGCATAGATATCATCTAATTTCACATGCCCTTTTAGCTGAATATAATCTTGCGCTTGATGTTCCGTAATAATGTCTTCAATCTTCGTTCTTTCGTTCCCATGACCATATATATCAAATGTTAACTGTGGTACCTCTTTTTTAGCTTTAATGACCGCTAGCGCTATCCAATCTACATGCTTTTCACTCGCTAATCTTGAAGCTGTAAGCATTGAATATGGCTTTCTCTCCGTCTTTGGATAACTCAATTGATGTAAGCTACCAACAGGTATGGTACGAACACGAGGTTGATGTGCGGTATAGGTTTCGAATTGTTCTGTTAGAATCTGATTTTGTAGGTCTGTTGCTGTAATGTAAAAATCAATATAAGGTGCTTGCGTAAAAACATATTCATAATAATTATTCCACAAAATATAACGGTCATCTGTAGCATTGTCACTATAATGTTCTGCATGCACAACGATGCCGACTTTACTTTGTCCTTTATGTTCCAAAATCGCTTGCCCCACTTCAGTTGAGCGATCGATAATGACAACATCATTCGCGTTTAAGTTTAATTTCTCCATGAAATAAGCTACAAACGCTTGTTTACTGTATAAACGCGCATCATCAAATACATACACACTGGATTCTCCGTCAATATGTTCCTTATAAGCAATAGAACCATCTTCATTATAAAACTGTCTCTTATATAACTTGGCACGATTTTCATAAGGTGCATAATACTCTGAGAATGTACGTACATAGCTATAGTAATCCTTTCGCACTAACATACCGTTAATGACAAATTCTGCACGATCGACAATTGTGTCATTTTCATTTTTTAAATAACAAGTCACATATGAATTATCATTTCCAATGTATAAACGAATCGTTTTACCCGTGATGGTTTGGGCAGTGACAGGATTACCTAAATCGTTAATCAAATCATCAATGGTATACGTTGTTGGTGCAATAGGAATATCACTAAAATATTGATACAACCATATCACTTCATCATCTTTAAACCCGATATTGGCTGTTAACGTTTGAATATTTTCTGCGGAAATAAAGTCCAAAAAAATAAATTTAGCTGGTTGATTGACCGCTCTTAATAATTTAGCACGATAAGCTTGAGCATATTCTACACCACTGCTCGCCCATCCAATGCCAAAATTGATATTATATATCGTCACTTATGAACACCTCATTTTAAGGGAAATGTACTACTAAATCTTGCTCTTTATCAAACGTTAATATACTTAAACATAAATTACGAATGATTCCTCGTTTAATATTAATCAGCATCATGTCATAGGTTTCTAGCGCTACTTTATGATACTCGAAAATCGCATTACGTTGACCATTTTGTCGGTTATTGACACTCGCTTTAAGTTGTTGCAGTTGATCAACTTGACTGATCCATTCAGCATCGATTGCTTTTAATATCGCTTTTTGTTGAAAACGTAATTTAAAATAATCATTACCTGCAATTTCCATATTATATTTTAGTTGCTTGTTGAATTGTTGTATTAAATAATCGATGGTTTGGTCACGGGTTTGTATATATTGGCTGATTGATGTGTCATGGAAACTAAAACTCAATTGCTCATATATATAACGCACAATGTCATCTTTTGTATCAATTCCCCTTGTTCTCAAATCATAGTCAAAGACATCACGCGCTAATGTATCATAGTCAAATCCACTAAAGTCAGATGTTTCAAGGATACGATTGCGTTCTTCATACACACGATCACGTTGAATACCAATACTTTTTTCAAATTCATTCGCCATCTCACGTGCCATCATTGCAGTTTCTTCAGATACACGCTGTGCTTTCGTAACGATGCCCCTCACTTTATTTCTGAAAAAGGGACTATTTTGTAATTTCACTGAATCAATGTTTCTTAGTTTCTCATTTTCAGCTAACTTCGACTTACTCCATCGTTTAACAATATAATCATCTAATGACACATATATCTGTGAAACGCCTGGATCACCTTGGCGACCTGAGCGTCCACGTAATTGTCTATCAACTCTACTATTCTCCATATGTTCATTGATAATCACAGCTAAACCGCCGAGTTCATGTACGCCGTCACCAAGTTTAATATCTGTACCTCGTCCTGCCATACTCGTTGATACTGTAACAGCACCAAGTTGTCCTGCCTCAGCAATCATTTGTGCCTCTTTGGCAACATTTTGTGCAATCAATAGATTATTAGGAATATTTTGTTTAAACAATTGTGCTGAGAAATATTCAGCCGCTTCTGCAGTTCTTGTAATTAAGAGTACCGGCTGTTTAGTAGCATGAATATTGACTACATTTTCTAGTATCGCCTTATTCTTATCTTCGGATTTCGCATAGACACGATCTTCTTTATCATTACGTATAATCGGATTGTTAGTTGGAATTTCTACCACTAATTTAGAATACAAATCGAAGAATTCCTTTTCACCTAACTTGCCCGTTCCCGTCATTCCTGAAAATTGATGAAATAACTTAAATAAATTTTGGAACGTAATTGTCGCCATGACACTTAAATCTTGTGATAAATCTACAGATTCTTTCGCTTCAATAGCTTGATGTAGACCAGATTGTAGTTTCGTACCTGGCAACATTCGTCCTGTAATACGGTCAATCAGTACAACTTCACCATTGTATATAAAGTAGTCCAAATTATCTTTAAATAGATATTTCGCACGTAATGATAAATTGATGATACGTACTAAATCAAAATGTTGTGGTAGATAGATATTATTCACTTTAAAATAATGATTCGCTACATCAATACCTTCATCTGTAAGCCACACTTCTTTTTTGTTTAATTTTACTTTGAAGTGCTTATCCTCGACTAACGTTTCTACAAACATTTTTACAATGTGAAATAAATTGGATTGGACACGTGGCGCACCAGAAATGACTAGCGGTGTTTGTGCAGCATCCAATATAATAGAATCTACTTCATCAATAATCGCAAAGTTTAATTCAGGTAAATATTTAGCGTTAATATGATCTGCTAGATTATCAAATAAATAATCAAATCCTAAACGGCCATTCGTAGTATAAATAATGTCATGATGATATAATGCTTGCTTTTCATTATCGGCATAGTCATAGTCAGGACTATCAACAAATCCAAGCGACGCTGTTAAACCTAACCATTCATACAACGGTCTCATTTCTTGAAAGTCACGATTAGCTAAATAATCATTTGTGGTAATTAGAAACGCACTTTTACCAGTGAGCGCGTTTAAATAGAGTGGCATAGTTGCTGTTAATGTCTTACCTTCTCCAGTTTGCATTTCTGCAATGTTGCCTTGATGCATAACAATCGCACCCATCACTTGAACATCTTTCGGATACATGCCTAACACACGTTTCGATGCTTCACGAATCGTTGCGTACGCTTCAGGTAACAATTTATTTAAAGTCGTTTCATTATTAGCCAAACGTTGTTTAAACTCAGCCGTCTTAGCTTGTAATGCTTCATCTGAAGATTGACGCATTTGTTCACTTAATCGATTGACTGCTGTCAATTGCTTCTGTAACCGTTGTAAACGCATTGAATTAATCACGTTACTTACACGACTAGCCATTTTGACCACCTCTCATATCGCTTCTTACGCCAAATATGACCCGATTTAATACGTCTAAATTCACTTTACTATCTACAATCTCATGCGCTACAGTATCCGCTTTATCGATTTCTTGAATTTTAATATTTTTGAAAAAGAGATGCGACAAACCAGCATTAATTAATTCAATTTTATAAGCATAAGCTTCATCAGGAAATTGAAATGTAGTATCACTGTGTTTAATAATTAAGTACGAATGTTCAGTATCATTTTTACGATAAAATGTCATCTTAATATAGGCACTTCCTTGTGGCTGCGCATCAAAGTTCAACAATACATTATAGTGATACCCTTTTTTCAAAATAGGAAGTGAGGGCACAGTCTTATGTTCACTAAATGTGGTTAACATACGCCAATCATGTATCACAGTTCCTGACGGCATTAATGGATTATTAAAATCCGTCCCCTCATCTTGAAAGCGCAGTTTCGTACCATACATAAACGTTCCCGTATTAATATGACGCCACAATAATGTGTAACTATTTAATACTGACATTGCTATCTCTCCCGAATTGATCTTTTAGAATAATGTTATAAAAATTGACAAACCAGCTAGTAATGGTAGGTGAATCATCATTATGTCGTCCTGGTACACCACGGCTCATCATATGTGCACCTTGTTTTTCCAATACTTGTGATACATTTTGGAAGGCTTTGGTATCGTAATCATCATTGTGCATGTATGCAATAGCAAAGATTGTATGCGATAAATGACTCGCTTTTAATTTTTCCCAAAATCGTGTATCCAAACGTTGAATGTTTGACATTGCGTTATCTCTTTCATTCGCTAGTAAAACATCATTCGCTGTTCCAAATTCATTAGGCCGTAACAATTTCATATTATCTGCTATCGTTCCAATATTTAACAATGGTTTCCCTACTACAACTGCAGCTGGTTCTAATTGAGCTGCATAGTATAAGGCCCCAAATGACCCCATCGATAGTCCTGATAGTATGAGCTCATCATGTTTAAAGCCTAGAAAGTCTAAGGCATGGCGTATTACGTCGATGACCCCTTGTTCAAATGTTTCGGATCCAAGGTAAAATGAACCACCTTCAAGTCGAGGATCTCCAATTAAAATAAATGGCGCATCCATCTTATTCATCATAAAATAACCTTCAAATCCTTCAGCAGGTCGATAACCACTAAAATACACATTGAGCGGTGGTTTCATATCACCTGGATTGAAATAATGAATAAACTCATCTCGTTTCTCATCAGCAAAACGTTGTCCACCCATAATAAATTGTCCCATTTCTAGTCGTGACCAACGTTTATGGATCGCACCAATACGTAACTTACCTTTACCTTTTGCTTTAAGCGATACACTTATATTGGCTTGTTCTGACCACATTGGCATTTGAATAGGTTGTGTTAAATCGTGCTGTAGATAACGTAAGGTCACATCTGGAAAGTTTGCGGACCATATTGGCGTTAGTCTAAAGGTATATTCAATTTCGACGTCCCCTTCAATCACATACTCCGGCCAAATTTCATTAACGATGTTCTTATCATTAACTAAATTTTGCGTCCACGTAACTAAAGGTTTAAAAGCGTTACCAAAGTCTCCTTCTAGAACGAGATATTTATTTCCTTCATATTCATACGTTCCTTGAAAATTTGGATTAACCATCGTTTTAATTGGTGATATCCTATCACCATATTGCCCAGGAAATGTCACAGCTAACAATTTATGATGTAGCTCTTCCTCAGTTTGATAATTAAGTTTCTTTACAAATTTGTGTTGGATCAATGGCTCATCATCATATTTTGGAGACCACATTTGTGCATCAATGACCGTATTATGAGGTGTTGTAACGATTTGTAATAAATCCATTAACTCAGGTGAGTATGCACTTTGCACAAATACTAAATCAAAGTTACCAAACGTTTCTATAATACTTTTCACAGCCTCGATATAACCACTATCGAATGTGAATAATGCATCATCTAGATAATCCCATTCAACACCTTTTTTACTATCAAATAATGGTTCTAAATCTTGCCCACCCACTTGTAAAATTCTAAATTTACGTGCCATGCATTTCACCTTCAATCAAACGATGTAATCGTTGAATAATCTTTTCTGAACTAAATTCATTACTCAACTTTATAGAATGCGCAAATGAATAGTTCCAATTCTTTAAATTGACTAAGAAATAATCTAAAGCTGTACTCAATTGTTGAATCTCTTCAATGACTAAACCATTTAACTTATGATCAACATAATCCGTTTCTCGCATATTTATTTGAGGTACACCCGCACTAATACTTGAAATTTGTAAATATAAATCCGGTTCTCGATTTAAATCTACAATCACTCTCAATTGTGACATTTCTTTGATTAAATCTTCTTCGAAAGGCACATAAATCAACTTAACCTTTTCCACTTCGTCTTCAACTAACTCCGTTTGTAATATATCTTGAACCTCTGGCGAGAATGACTCAGTCTTTGTATTTAATACTTTATTTAATTGATGAATCTCATCTTTGAACCATTGTGGTATATCACTTTCAACTGAACGCGTTAATACATGTAGCATTGTTTGCTCATGTTGATTAATATATTGACTCAGTTGATCCATAACCGAGCGTAAGTCGTTATCATTAAGTTCACCTAACCAAACACCAATATTTGTTTCATATAATTGGCTACTCATATTAGGTAATATTTGTGCATCAAAGGGTGTCACACGCATTGTTTCAAAAGGTAAATAGTTAGGATTTTGAGCTATAAATTGGTCTAACAATATCGTATTCTCTTGCGTATCCACGATACAGTGATTTGCTTTACCAATCGTCTCTAATAATGCAACATTGATCGTTTTATTTCTCTGCTTAAATATCGAAAAACACATATTCTCTGGTTTAAATGTATCTATCATTAAATGATTATGTCGTTCATCTGCAGCAATAATTATTTTATCGTCATCTGCTAACGTCGACATATGATATTGCTGTAACTTTTCATGGATAAGTTCATCCATATTTTTATACGCTTTCTTTTGAAAATGATCATCAAATTCTGATTGAATCGCTACCCTCTGCGTCGTAAAATTTTGAACCATCATACATTGACCGTCTACATTTAAATAATATCTATTCACAGGTGCTTGCGTCTCATTATATGTCTCAATAGCTGACACAAACCCTCTGTCATCAAATATAAATTTACGACTGAGCCTATTCTCTTCATATGCTTCGATATAGAGTAGATAGCCTTCTTGACTAAAAATAATTTTGGAAAATTGATTATCACCTGTAATAGCTATCACTTGATAAGGTGTATAGATAAATTCCGTATCCTCAGGCCAAGATAACGTTCTAAAATCAATCGCTATAGGTGTGAGATACGTCGCCCCTTGTATGTCATCAAACAGAGACCAGTAATTGATTTCATAAAGTTCATGACGATGTAAAAACAGACGCAACATAGGATTATAATTTAAGATGATTGTATTAAATGATTCATCATTTTTATGGTGCATTGACATTAAACTTACCATGTCATCAAATTCTGTCGTTTTTCTTTTTTTATAAAAGGGCTCAACAGCGCTATCCCACCAATTGTTCGAATCATACCATGCAGGTATAAACTGTTTCATAATTATCTCCTACCAATATTTATTCAAGATTTGCTTGTAACGATCAAAGTATAAATAGGTGCGAATCGTCTCACCAATATTAATACTGATATAAACTAAAATAATTAATTGCATTGAAAAGTAAATTTCTGTGGATAGATTAGGCACTAACAATGTTGAATATAGTGGCACTGCTAAAATCAGAGCAACTAATATGGCGCCAGTCCAACATACCTTTCTTGCTTTACTATTTAAATATTGTTCTGTCTCACGACCCGGACGTATAGCATCAAAATAATTTCCATTCTTTAGAAATTCATTTGCTTTTTTCTTAGTATTAATTAAGAAACGTGACAGCAAGTAACTTAGTACGATTTGTAACACAATATAAAACGTAATGCCGATTGGACTAGCAAAACTTAAAAATCCTAAACTTGCATTAGTACCAAATAATGATGCTATTAAATGAATCAAGTTATTAAGCAATACATAAACTGATAAACTGATCATAATTGAAATACTCCCAGCCGGATTCAATTTCCATGATAAATACGTCGGTGTCTTCTGCGTCGTGTTATTCATCATGTCTTTATAAGGAAGTCGATATTCCGATAACTCAATAAATAATAAAACGAGTAATGCGACGATTAATGTCACAATAACTAATATGAGTAATACGACACTTACATTAAGTTTGAAAAAATGTTGATTGTTAAATAAAGACTTAATCAAACTCGTTAATACAATAGGCATAGGCCCACAGATACCATATGTGATGTTTTGATCAGCTAACCAAACCAATAACATTGTCCCTGTAACAAGAACTAGCATAAGTAACATGACATTTGAATCTTTAATAAAGTTATTATGAATATACGTATTGATTACAAAATAACTTTGAAATATCGCAAACACTATCGTTATAATTCTTTCCTTGTAATGTTTTTCAGAACGTGTTTGTTTCGTAGCTTGATCCAAATTTCGATAATTCAATAGCATAATGATAACTAGCGACGTTAACCAAGGACCAAGACCTAATGAGAACACATTTAACGTATGAAGATCTCCACCCACATTCGAAACCGCTAATTTAAAAAATGTGTCTTTATTATCATATACATCGTTCGAACCTACGATTGAAATATGACTCCCGAAAATGTAGACAACCAATATAAAACAGGTAAATACAATCCTCTTATATAAAACCTTATATTCACGATTTTTTATCATAATTCCACCTAAAATTTTAAAAATAAAGTTTTTTACATTATATCAAAGAGGCTAAAGATATTAATTAGTTTGGTTTATACATACATTATTCCAACCAATAATTATACTTTAGCCTCTTTTTTTAAGGATAGACAATCACCTTATTAACAAGTGATTATTTTACAAATCTATCTCCCTAATGAAATAGTTTATTGTTCTGATCCTTTATTCTTTTTATCTTTCTTATTTTTACGAGAATTTCTAACTAATCCTAACCCCGCTAACATTGCTGCAACTGCTGATAATAATCCAGTCGAATTAGATTCTTTACCACCTGTTTCTGGCAAGTCGTCTTTAGCATCATGTTGTTGTGCGTTGCTATGCATTTGTGAGTCATTGTTACTAAGTGATTCCGAAGTGCTCATCGACTTACGGCCTGTTTCACTTTCTGATGTTGATGTTGAATGACTTAGTGATGTGCTTGGATTTGTCGATGTGCTCGTGCTTGCTGACGTTGAGCCACTTGTTGATGTACTTGGACTTATCGATGTGCTCGTGCTTGTTGATGTTGAGCCACTTGTTGACGTACTTGCACTTGTTGATGTGCTCGTGCTTACTGATGTTGAGCCACTTGATGACGTACTTGGACTTATCGATGTGCTCGTGCTTGTTGATGTTGAGCCACTTGATGACGTACTTGCACTTGTTGACGTGCTTGAACTTCCTGATGTTGAATCGCTTGATGAAGTACTTGTACTTGTTGATGCGCTCATGCTTCCTGATGTTGAGCCACTTGTTGACGTACTTGCACTTGTTGACGTGCTTGAACTTCCTGATGTTGACTCACTTGCTGATGCACTTGTACTTGTTGATGTGCTCATGCTTGTTGATGTTGATGCGCTCAATGATGTGCTTTCACTTGTTGAATCACTCATGCTTGTTGATGTTGAGTCACTTGCTGATGCACTTGTACTTATTGATGCGCTCATGCTTCCTGATGTTGAGTCACTTGCTGATGCACTTGTACTTGTTGACGTGCTCATGCTTCCTGATGTTGACTCACTTGCTAATGCACTTGTACTTGTTGATGCGCTCATGCTTCCTGATGTTGAATCACTTGCTGATGCACTTGTACTTGTTGATGCGCTCATGCTTGTTGATGTTGATGCACTTACTGATGCACTTGTACTTGTTGATGTACTCATGCTTGTCGAAATACTTAATGATGTGCTTGTTGATTCAGAAGCAATGTATGATGGCAAATCAAATTCTGGCAATGAATGGCTCTCAGGTTTACCCATACTAAATGATATCGATGTGCTTGAATTATCTGAATTACTTGCACTTGTTGAATCACTCACACTTGTTGATGTTGATGCACTTTCTGATGTGCTTGTGCTTAATGAGTCACTCGTGCTCGTTGATGTTGATGCACTTTCTGATGTACTTGTGCTCGTTGAGTCGCTCACACTTGTTGATGTTGATGTACTATCTGACGTGCTTTCACTTGTTGAGTCACTTGCACTCGTTGATGTTGATGCACTCAATGATGTGCTTGTGCTTGTTGAATCACTCACGCTTGTTGATGTTGATGCACTTTCTGACGTACTTGTGCTTGTTGAGTCGCTCACGCTTGTTGATGCTGATGCACTTAATGATGTACTTGTACTTGTTGAATCGCTCACGCTTGTTGATGCTGATGCACTTAATGATGTACTTGTACTTGTTGAATCGCTCACGCTTGTTGATGTTGATGCACTTAATAATGTACTTGTACTTGTTGAATCTGAAAGACTCGTACTTTCTGATCCACTTAATGATGTGCTTGCACTTGTTGAGTCGCTCACGCTTGTTGATGTTGATGCACTATCTGATGTACTTGTGCTCGTTGAATCACTCACACTTGTCGATGTTGACTCACTTAATGATGTACTTGCACTTGTTGAGTCACTCACGCTTGCTGATGTTGATGCACTCAATGATGTGCTTGCACTTGTTGAGTCACTCACGCTTGTTGATGCTGATGCGCTATCTGATGTGCTTGCGCTCGTTGAGTCGCTCACACTTGTTGATGTTGACGCACTATCTGATGTACTTGTGCTCATTGAGTCGCTCTCACTTGTTGATGCTGACTCACTATCAGATGTACTAGTGCTCGTTGAATCACTCACGCTTGTTGATGTTGATGCACTCAATGATGTGCTTGCGCTTGTTGAGTCTGAAAGACTCGTACTTTCTGATCCACTTAATGATGTGCTCATACTTGTTGAGTCACTCACGCTTGTTGACGTTGATGCACTATCTGATGTACTTGTGCTCGTTGAATCACTCACACTTGTCGATGTTGACTCACTTAATGATGTACTTGCACTTGTTGAGTCACTCACGCTTGCTGATGTTGATGCACTCAATGATGTGCTTGCACTTGTTGAGTCACTCACGCTTGTTGATGCTGATGCGCTATCTGATGTGCTTGCGCTTGTTGAATCACTTACACTCGTTGATGTTGACGTACTGTCTGACGTACTTGTGCTTGTTGAGTCGCTCACACTTGTTGATGCTGATGCGCTATCTGATGTGCTTGTGCTTGTTGAATCGCTCACACTCGTTGATGTTGATGCACTATCTGATGTGCTTTCGCTTAATGAGTCTGAAAGACTCGTACTTTCTGATCCACTTAATGATGTGCTCATACTTGTTGAGTCACTCACGCTCGTTGATGTTGATGCACTCAATGATGTACTTGTACTTGTTGAATCACTCACGCTTGTTGACGTTGACTCACTTAATGATGTACTTGTGCTCGTTGAGTCACTCTCACTTGTCGATGTTGATTCACTATCTGATGTACTTGTGCTCGTTGAATCACTCACACTTGTCGATGTTGACTCACTTAATGATGTACTTGCACTTGTTGAGTCGCTCACGCTTGTTGATGCTGATGCACTTAATGATGTACTTGTTGAGTCACTCATACTTGTTGACGTTGATTCACTATCCGATGTACTTGTGCTCGTTGAATCACTTACGCTTGTTGATGTTGACTCACTCAATGATGTGCTTGCGCTTGTTGAGTCGCTCGCACTTGTCGACGTTGATGCACTATCTGACGTACTTGTGCTTGTTGAGTTACTCACGCTTGTTGACGTTGATGCACTATCTGACGTACTTGTGCTCGTTGAATCACTTACGCTTGTTGATGTTGACTCACTTAATGATGTACTTGCACTTGTTGAGTCACTCACGCTTGTTGACGTTGATGCACTATCTGATGTACTTGTGCTTGTTGAATCGCTCACGCTTGCTGATGTTGATGCACTCAATGATGTGCTTGCACTTGTTGAATCGCTCACGCTTGTTGATGTTGATGTACTTAATGATGTGCTTGCACTTGTTGAGTCGCTCACGCTTGTTGATGCACTATCTGATGTGCTTTCGCTTAATGAGTCTGAAAGACTCTCGCTTTCTGATCCACTTAATGACGTGCTCTCACTTGTTGAGTCACTCACACTCGTTGATGTTGACTCACTTAATGATGTACTTGCACTTGTTGAGTCGCTCACGCTTGTTGATGCTGATGCACTTAATGATGTACTTGTACTTGTTGAATCACTCACGCTTGTTGATGCTGATGCACTTAATGATGTACTTGTGCTTGTTGAATCACTCACGCTTGTTGATGTTGATGCACTATCTGATGTGCTTTCGCTTAATGAGTCTG
>NZ_CUEE01000002.1 GCF_001224225.1 Staphylococcus borealis
TTTATTAATAAATTTTTAACAGAAGAACTTTAACACCCACAATCGAACAAACAACTTAAAGGAGGAAGATATGAATATCGACGTATGTGGTGTGAAATACAAAATATTTCAAGTTGAAGAAGTTGACAATGATCCAAGTTGCTTAGGTTTATGTATCTATAGAGAAAGCGTAATACAAATTAAAAAAAGTTTATCAATCGAACGTAAGAAGCAAGTTTTAGTGCATGAGATGTTACATGCAATGTTATATGAAGCTGGTTATGACGAACACGATGAAGAACAAGTGAAAAACTTATCAATAGTGTTTAACCAAGTTTTAAATCAAAACAATTTAAAAGCCACTCTAAATGAATTAGAGCAGCTTTCATCAAGTTAATGTTCTTTACGAACTCCCTTAAACGGTTTTGAATCTGATTTCATATCCATAAATCTACCAGTTTTAGAATCACGTTTAACATAACGTTTTGTTTTAGGGTTTTTAACTTGAGAACGACTTTTCACCGCACCTTTACGACGTCCATCTTTAGGTGGGTTCTTAGCCATAGGCAACACCTCCTTTCTATAAGGAGATAACCAAATTATACCAAATATAGAACAAACAAATTAAGGAGACATAACATGAACATTTTATACAAAACAACCCTCCTTATCACAATGGCAGTTGTGACGTGGAAGGTTGTAAAGATTGAGAGAAGTTTAAAACCAGAAATACTTACTAGAGTTGTAAACAAAGAAAATGAAAAAAATGCAGAATTATTTCTTTTCTAATAAATCAAGTGAGGATAACCAAATTATACACGAAAGGAGTGTTAATAAATGGAACAAACTATAACAGTCACTTTACCCGACACTCATGTTCTTATACCTAAAGTTGAATTTGAAAGATTGGTAAGTAATTCATTACCTGCGTTTTGGACTATGGAAGATCTAATCAAAGAGTCGAAGTTGAGTAGGTACAAAATAGAAAAAAGAATATTAGAAGTTCCTAGATTTAATAAATACCTCAAAGAAAATGACATTTGGTTTGAAGGTCAAGGTGGAAGTTCATCTCATTACTTCGACGCTGAATTAATGTGGAAATTTTTAAAAGATTATAAGAAAGAGATTTATAAGGGGATGAAGAAATGACAATTAAAGACAAAACAATCTTAATCGCAGGAATGGCTTTTAACGTAACGTTCTTTGCATTAATGATGATTAATATCTTCATTACTGACGCAGCAGGTTACGCCATTTTCACAGCGTTATTCACATATTTATTTTTCGACAAGATGTATTACGCAAAAAAAAAGACTGAAACTCACGGCAATGAGTAACAGTCGAGCACAAATAAAATGAATTTCATCTTTATCATATTACGGGAGGAGCAATCATGCAAGAGCCATATATCAAAGTAGGAGAGAAAGAGTTTATCGAATTTTTAGTTGCTAAAGACAGAGTAAAAAAATTGGAAGCTATGCTCGAGTACTCAAACAACCAACTAGATAACGCACTGGAGTACATCGACGACTTAGTAATGTTAAATAATGGCCAATCATCACGCTTAGCAGAATTAGAAGCAGAGCGTAGAAAACTGGAGGCGATGATAAATGTTGAACACATATAATTTAACGCAATCTTACTTAGAAGTTTTAAATAAATTAGATGAAGGTTATTCTTTCGACGATTTAAAAGATACTTTGGATAGCATCGAAGAAGAATTGAATATAAAAGTTGATAACACAATCGGCTTAAAGCGTTCGGTAGATGCTGATGTTGAAACAATAGATAAGGAAATTAAACGTCTACAAGCAATAAAAAAACAAAAAGTAAACCTTTCTGACAGATTAAAAGGTTACCTACTCGATATGTTAGATCAACGCAAACTGGATAAGTACCGTACGTCTACTAACTACATTTACAAACGTAGTAACGGACCAAGTAAAGAGGTCACAGATGAAAAATTAATACCTAAAGAATATTGGGTATCACAAGCACCAAAACTCAACACTAAAATGCTTACTGATGATTTGAAAAACGGTAAAGACGTTCCGGGTGCAAAGTTGAAACACACTGTTAGTTTGGTGGTGAAGTAGATGAATAAATCTGAAAGTATAACGGAACTCAACAAAGCATTAGCTAACTTTCACAAAGAAGTTAAACAACCTATGAAAGACGCTAATAACCCTTTTTTTAAAAGCAAGTATGTGCCACTTGAGAATGTGGTTGAGGCGATAGATGATGTAGCACCTAAATTCGGTTTGACGTATTCACAATATCCAGTAACAACTGACGACGGTAAAGTCGGAATATCTACGGTGCTATTGCATGAGAGTGGAGAGTTTATCGAATATCCACCAGCAACTACTAAGCCTGATAAAAACACACCACAAGGCGTAGGCTCAGCATTAACTTATATGCGTAGATACTCGCTAAGTGCAGTATTTGGTATCACGAGCGATCAAGATGATGACGGTAACGAGGCTAGCGGAAACGCAAAAGCTAAACAAACTAGCAATAAAAACGTACAAATGGCTAGTGCACAAACAATCGGAACACTAAAAAAAGAAGTGATTGAATTTACAAATTTAATCAAAGGGACAAAAAAAGAAGCCCCGCAATATATCGTTGAACAAAAGTTTGGCATTAACAATTACAACTTAACAGAAAATAAAGCAGTACAAATAATAAACAATATTCAAAACAACGCAAAATCAATTACTGGAGGCAATAAATAATGATAAACAGAGTAGTTTTAGTAGGCAGATTAACCAAAGACCCAGAATTCAGAACAACATCAAACGACGTGAACGTAGCAACTTTTACGCTTGCAGTAAATAGAACGTTTACTAATGCCAACGGAGAACGTGAGGCTGATTTCATCAATGTAGTTGTGTTCAGAAGACAAGCAGAGAACGTAAATAACTATTTGAGCAAAGGACAGTTAGCTGGTGTAGACGGTCGTATTCAATCACGTAGCTATGAAAACCAAGAGGGCAAACGCGTATTTGTAACTGAAGTTGTGGCTGACAGCGTTCAATTTTTAGAACCAAAAAATAACAACCAACAAAACAATCAACCTCAACAACAACGAGGACAAGCGCCGGCAGGCAATAATCCGTTTGGTAATGATAATGGTATCAATGATATAGACGATTCTACACTTCCTTTCTGATGAGGTGATCGAATGAATGAAAAATGGAGAGACGTTGTAGATTATGAAGGTATTTACGAAGTAAGTAATAAAGGTCGAGTAAGAACTCATAAACATAAAACTACTTATACAAAGAAACACGGAGTAAGACATTGGAAACAGCGTTATCTAAAAGACAAAACGCCTAATGGTAGAGATGTAAGAGTAGCACTTTGGAAAGATGGAAAACCCAAAGATTTTTTAGTTCATCGATTAGTAGCATTTACCTTTATACCGAAAACAGAAGGCAAGAATTGTATCAATCATATTGATGGTAACCCTAAGAATAATAATGTCGAAAACTTAGAATGGTGTACTCATTTAGAAAACAACAGACATGCTTTTGAAACTGGTCTTATAACCACAAATATGAAAGTGAAATTAATTAATCATCTAGGTATTGAATATGAGTTTAATAGTTTATCGAAAGCAGGTGCTTTTTTAGGACGTTCTCATGGATATGTAAGCAATAAATTAAAAAAGAATACTTCTACACTTACTGATACTAACGGCAACAAATATAAAGTCGAGAAGTTGATTTAAATGCCAATTATTAAAAATTACATTACTCAAGATGACGGTACAACCACCGTTGTCATTGAGGGTGTAGAACTAGATAACAAAACTTCACTCTTACTCGATAACGGGTTTGAAGTAGAAGCCGATGTGCAAGTCGTAGACCCTTTCAGAATTACCGACAAACAACGCCGTAAGATATTTGCACTTGTAAAGGACATAGAGGCTCATACAGCTCAACCTATGGACTACATGCGCCATATGTTCATCGAATACGTTCGGACGTACTACGGCTACGACAAGCGCATCTCATTAAGTGATTGCACACGTACACAAGCAAGCCAAATTATCGAGGTTACATTGGACTGGATATTTCATAACGATATACCACTCGCATATAAAACAAGTGACTTACTCAAACAAGACGAATCATTTTTATATTGGTCAACGGTCAATCGTAACTGCGTTATCTGTGGCAAACCACATTCAGACTTAGCACATCATTACGCAATAGGACGTGGTGCAAATCGCAAAACAATGGACCACTACGGTTACGAAGTGTTAGCACTTTGCAGAGAACATCATTCAACTCAACACCAAATGGGCGTTAAAAGTTTTGATGAATATTACCACTTAGAGAACAGCTGGATAAAAGTAGATGATCGTTTAAATAAAATGCTAAAAGGAGGTACAGCAGATTGATAGATAGATTTGATGTAGGAAAGCGTATCAGTGACCGCAGAACGCGGTTAGGAATGACACAAAAAGAATTAGCTAGTAAAACAGACACAACTAAATCGACAGTTCAAAAATGGGAATATGGCGTTCATCTACCTAAAAAAGAAAGAATACCTAAAATAGCTGAACATCTGAAATATAGCGAAGAATATTTGTTGTATGGGGAGTGAAGAAATGGAACTAAATAAAATGGTAAATGAATTTGAAGTATTAAGGTTTTTACTGCAATTACACAATACAGAAATAACTGATTTTAACCAAAAAACTATCAGCTTTGATATAGAACAAGAAATCATAAAATATCCTTTAGCTGATAGCTGGAATGATTATTTACTTTTAAACGACGAAGAAGTCAATTCTAAGTTAAAAAGTTTGATAATGTTGCATCGCCGAAATCTACAACCGGTAATTGACGAAAAGTATCAAGAAGAGCTTGAAAGAACTCAACCTTCTTTTGATAAAAGCTTTGACCCTGATCCTGAGAAAAGATACTCACAAAATTAAATAGTTTACGTATAAAAGCATCATAAGCGTAGTAATCATCATCAATTTTAATTGTTTTTAATTCTAATTCCAAAGCTTTATGTAAATATTTCAGACATTCTAAATGTACTTGATTAAAACTATTTTCAGTGAGTGTATATGCAATGTTCAATGCAGACTTAGCAATTAAAAATAAATCAGTTTCCCAAAAGAAAAGATGAGTTTTATCTAACTGCAAGTGCTGTTTTTCAGCTAAAGTTAATAATCTTTTGGAGTTACTCCAATTGTCCATTTAAACCACCTCCTATATCAAAGGATTATATCAGAAAGGAGTAAATAAATGACCGAACAACCTAGCTATTATTCAATAATTACTGCAAACGTAAGATATGATAACCGATTAACCGATAGCGAGAAGTTACTTTTTGCTGAAATCACTTCATTAAGTAACAAGTATGGTTATTGCACAGCGAGTAATGGTTACTTTGCCAAATTATATGAAGTAACGAAAGTAACAATATCAAGACGGATAGCAAACTTAAAAAACAGTGGTTACCTCAATGTTGAAATCATTCGAGAAGGTAATGAAATTAAACAAAGAAAGTTATACCCCTTAACACAAATGTTAAGACCTATTAACACAAATGATAATACCCCTATTAACAATTCTGTTAATACCCCTATTATCACAAATGTTAAAGAGAATAATACAAGTATTAATACTACAAGTATTAATAATATAAATAGAATAGATACATTGTCGGGCAACCCGACCCCTATTCCTTATAAAGAAATTATCGACTATCTTAATGAAAAAACTGAGAAAAATTATAGTCACAAATCAAAAGCTAATCAAAAATTAATTCAAGCGAGATTTAACGAAGATAATGCAAAAGAAGATTTCTTTACTGTTATAGACAACATGGTTGCTCAATGGAAAGGTAATCCCAAAATGGAAGAATACCTACGACCGAAAACATTATTTAGTGGAAATTTTGATAATTATAAAAACCAAACTAGCAAAGTTAGCCAGTCGTCAAACCAATACACAGACGCATTTAATCGTGCTGCGCAATCAACAAGCATGGATAACGTGCCGTTTTAAAGGAGTGATAACTTGAAATCGTTTAGCGATATAGCTAGATCAACTAGCTTTAAAAGTAAGGTTCTTGAGAAAGAAGAAAATTTAAAATGCGAAGATTGTGGTCGGATTTATGACTACTATAAATTTGAAAAACAAGACGGGGAAATACATGAAGTTAGGTTCGGTTGCGACTGTGAGATGAAAGAGTTTGCCAGAAAATCAACTGCAAACTATCACAAAAAGCAAAGACGTAGAAAAGCAGAAAGTATATTTAATCAATCTATTATGAATGAAGATTTAAAAAAAGCATCGTTTGATAACTATGAACCTACTAACCAACAACTAGAATACGCTAAGCAGTTATGTAAACGATACGCAGATAACTTCAACTTAGATAATAAGCAGTCGTTACTAATACAAGGGTCATTCGGTACAGGTAAATCACATTTATCTATGAGTATTGTAAAAGTGGTTAAAGCAAATGGTTACACAGTGCTTTATATGAACGTACCACAGCTTATTTCAACGATAAAAAACACTTACAGCAATCAATCAAGCATGACCGAACAGGAACTAGCAAGAATAGTAAGCGATGTCGATTTAATGGTATTTGATGACTACGGTATCAACATGAACGACTTTGCTACCAGCAAGATGTTCGAGTTAGTCGAAAGTAGAGTAGGCAAGCACAACATCTTTACTACCAACCTAGATGAAAAGGAAATGGCTAGGAATAAAGATTTACAACGAATATTTAGCAGAATAATGAGTAACACAACGCTAATCAAAATGGACGGCCAAGATTACAGAACTAGGGGGCTAAAATTTTGATTACATTGGACGACATCAAACTAAATCTTGAGTGTTCAGATGTGTATGCTCAGAAACTCATAGAATACGCACAGGGCGACCAAGACAAGTTGGAGGATATATACTTCCAGAAACTTGCAGAACGTCGTGTGAGAGAGGCTGTGGTCGAATATGGGACTTAGAGAAAATCAACCTAACGCATATAGCTTGTACGAAAGCGATGGTTGGGAAATGCTTAGGGTTCTGCCTAGAGATGACGGTACTTTCTATTTAGCTAATAAAGGTGGAATGAGTGATAAGCATTTTAAACCATCTGTAACTAAAGATGAGTTAGCAAAGATGAAACGTAAGCATAAATTATTTAGAAAAGAAGAATTACAACAACAGACAACAATAGATGAATTCTTGTTCTAGGAGTGACAACGTGAGTAAATACAATGCTAAGAAAGTTGAATATAAAGGTGTCGTGTTCGATAGCAAAGTCGAATGCGATTACTACCAATATTTAGAACGTAACTTAGGCAATGAATATGATCGTATCGAGTTGCAACCTAAGTATGAATTGCAGCCTAAATTCGACGGAAATAAACCAATTATATATGTGGCAGATTTTGCTTTATGGAAAGGTGATGCCTTACTTGAAGTTATAGATGTAAAAGGTATGCCAACGCCAGTAGCAAAGGTTAAAGCAAAGATATTTAGGTATCAAAACAGAGATATACCGCTAACTTGGATATGTAAAGCGCCTAAATACACAGGGCTTGAATGGATAACGTATGAAGAACTAATTAAGGTACGCAGGAAGCGTAAGAAGGAGAAGATGAAGAATGGTAAAAATTAAAGTTGAAAAGAACATGAATTTATTAGAATTGATTGATTGGGCTTGGAAGAATGGTGTTAAAGAAAAAGCGTTTTATAGCAATATCGACGGAGGTTCTTTGTATTTTGACATGGCACAAACAGTGTCGATAGAGCATTTAATCACTAAAGATGAAACTTTCACAGTAGAAGTTGAAGAAGAACTTACAGAAGATACAAAAATTCCAGAAATGCTTGAGATATTTCAAGATAATTATGGAAAGCAATGGTTTGGGAATTCTATTGAACAAGTAAAAGATGACCTTAGTAGAGAATTCTGGTTGAAAGACGGAGATACAATGACACTCATCTGGAAAGATGGCGAATTGGTAGGTGATGAGTAATGGCAACAGTCAAAGCTGAAGTGGTCATTAAAGGCACGATTGAATTACCAGCTTATGAAGAAACTGATGAAGAAATGGATAGAGTTGTCGAACAAGCAAAGAAATATCCTATCGACACATTAGATGATGTGGAAGTCGAAGATATAGAACTATATAAAGAGCATTGGAAGTGATCGTATGTACGATAGATATAAAAATATTCCAGATGTGTATATCGGTGGTAAAAAATATCGACTATGTGACGTATATAAGTATTTTGATGTCGGAGATGCGACAGTTCGTAAAAGATACTACAAGCAAAAATTAAGAGGTTGGGAACTTGTCTATGGTAAAGGCAAGGTTCCCGTTGAAATTGAACAAGGTAAGGGGATAGGCGAATGAGAATTAGTGAATTAAAGAGAAATGATGTAATAAGAATATTTAAATCAGAAAAATCAATATCTGGTTTAGCAATCGTTGAAAAAACTGAAGGTATTAATGAATTTAATGGAATTTACTTTTGGGCAGAAGTTGAAACAGAAGATGGTAGGACAATCTTGATAGATGATAGTTGGGATTTTGAAAAAGCAAACGAGCCATTCACACGTAAGGTGGATATGCAGGAAGAACAAGATGTAGTGAATAAACCAAAACATTACACTTACGGAGATATTGAAGTCATTGATTATATCGAGCAAGTAACTAAGAACTACAAACCAGAATTAGCATTTGCGATTGGTAACGCAATCAAATATATCAGTCGTGCTAATCATAAGAATGGTAAAGAAGATTTAGATAAAGCACGTTGGTACTTAGAACGTGCATTTGAAAAGTGGGAGGACTAACTATGGTGTATATGTACGAGCCGTTTACTCACACAGTAACCAAAACTGACTTATCTCATCTACACAACATTACAGGTATTCCACACAACACACTATGGTATCAAAGTAAGAATGGTATCTATAACGATAAGTTAAAATGTTTCTTCTCGAATACGCTACCTAGATTTAAGAAGAAACAAGAGTTTAATGAGAAAGTTGTCGTAGAAGATGAGATTTGGAAGTATAGCGAGAAGTACGATCTATACGTGAGCAACTTAGGAAGAATGAAAACGCCGAATGGTAAATATAAATTCGGTAATGGTTGTAAAGGTGTAATCACAGTAATTTACAAGAATAGTAAATATCGTGCAGCTGATATTGTGTATGAAACGTTTATAGGTGGTTTAAAGACAGGTTATCATGCCTACCCTAGAGATAGTAGATACAACAATCTTGTAGCAGATAACCTATTCCCTTCTACTATTGCTAAGTACAGATTATATCGAAGAAATACAGGACGTTCTAAACCACTTTATCTAGTGGATAGTAACAATGAGATTGTAGAGGAGTTCGCGAGTACGGTAGAGGCACAAAGTGTATTATTCGTTGACCGACGACATATTGCAAGAAGATGCAACAGTAGATGTGTAAATGATGGACTAATGTATGTGTGGGCAGACGAATATGAGGAGTTGAACGCATGATATTATCCAACACAATCAACCAACGCTATCGCTACAACACACAAGGCAAGACACCTACACAAATACAGCATGAGTTACGTGAGTTAGGTGTCAAAGGCTTTGTGGTTAAGGTAGCAGGAAGTAGAGTGACGATGAAAGTTAGTGAGAACGATATTAAAAGGAATAGGGAGTGTGTAAGGAATGGCAGAAGTTAAGTTATCGCAGGAAAGTTATGATGAACTGCTATCAGATATAAAAGCATTGAGATTACAAGCAGATACTTATTTTGAACAATGGCAAAACGCTAAAAGGAAGGCAGAGGCGTTTGATGAGATAAAGGAATATACATTAGACAAAATTGAAACGTTAACTACAAGACAAGAGTTTGCACCAAATTCTAATGAGTTTGAATACTTCGGAAATTTACTGACTGCATTTAAAGCTGTTAAATATAAAATAAGCGATTTGGAGAGTGGTAGTGATGAGTGATGAAGTGGTTATTCACGGTATGTTTAAACCATATACCGAACTACAAATGAGTATTGATAATTCTATTAAATCAGTACCAATATCCGATAAAGAGTACGAAAAACAAGTGAAGCAACATACATTTAAGGAGGAACAATAAATGAACACATTAGATCAATTAGTAGAACAAGTACAACAATGGAGTATTGATAAAAATTTACACAATGGTAATTCAGATAGACAAGCACTTAAATTCTACGAAGAAGCAGGCGAAGTCGCATCAGCATTATCTCGTGGGCAAATGGACGCATTAAAAGATGGTATAGGCGATACAGTCGTTACATTAATCATTTTGGCACAACAACATGATATGACGTTACAGGAGTGTTTACAGTATGCATATGATGAGATTAAAGGGAGAAAAGGAAAGACAATCAATGGCACATTCATCAAAGAATCAGACCTTAAAGAGTAAGGACATAGTAGCAGAGATTAAAAGAATACTTGGTAAGGAGTGAAAACGGTGTGGAAGATTATTATAAAAGAGAATTTGAAGGACTACATGAACGTGTTGGTATATCAAAAGTATATCTGGAAGAAAAGTTAAATCATGCAAAGTTCAGTAATGCTAATGAAAGTTATATCAAACAGTTAGAAGCAGAATATTATGCATTACAAACTATTTGGGTGAACATGAATGCAATTCATAGAGATAGACCTAGAATTGAGGAGTGAACGGAATGAGTGATTTCAAAATAATAACTTCAGAATTAATTAGCAAAGGCATTGATTTTGAAATAGAAGATGACACCTTGATTGTCGGTAATTGTTCAGTAATCAATTATAGCGACGTGTATTTTTTAAAATTGTCCGGAATTAATACTCAACAAGGAATGGCTGTTAAGCATCCTATAGTTATAGCAGATTTCTTATCTAGTTATTATTACTTATTAGAAGATCATAATAGTATCACTGTAAAAGATATTAATTTTAAAAGTGAGGTGCGTAGTAATGATTAAAAAGATACTAAAAATATGGTTCATCATCGCTGTATATGAACTTAGTAAATATGTAACTAACGAATTAATTGTTATGTTGCAGAGTGAAGACGATATCGATACTGCACCGAATGACTTTGCTAGTGAGTGGGATCAATACGACTTGAACAGAATTAAAGCAGAGGTGAGTGAGTAGTGTTCGAAAGAATAAAAGAACCAACAGTATTTGCTAAACAAAAAGAAAAATGGGTTGTAGTTTTAGATGAACCTGAAAACAGAAAGTTATTTGAAGAAAAGTATTCGAACAATAATGACGAATGGAAAATTTACTTTAAACCTCATGACGAGTTTTATAAAAGTTTAGAAATAGAAATGGAGAAAGCTGAACAAGAAGTACAAGCAGCAAGGGAAAAAGAAATCAAAAATCCAAATATAAATGAAGATATTAAACGTATAAACAGTAAAGAAAGTTTGGTTGATTATTTACTAAAAGAATACTATCACAGTTCCGAAATAATTATAGATGAATTCTCAACTGACGCTGAAGTATCAGAAGCAAAACTCAATGCTAATTATAATGAGTTATTAAAACTTAAAGATAAATATATTGGAGGCTAAATACATGTTACCAATTACACAATCATTTGTATTAGAAACTAAAAGTGGTAGATATTTCCAAGATATCATTAACGTTTATGCAAACAACGACAACCTAATAGAAAAAGTAATGCAGACTACAAATAATATTATAGAAGCAGAAAGATACTATAATCGTGAAGAAGCTATTAAAGAAGCAATGAAATACGATTTTAAAGTTCTGGTACTTAATACTTACGTAGAGGAGTTGTAGCGTATGTGGATAGCATTAACCATTATACTCGGCATACTTCTACTCATAGCAATAGGTAATAACACAGTTTTACGTCAAGAGTTAGATGCACACAGATATACGAATGTGTATCTGTTTACTAAGTACGTGAGGGATTGCGATATAGAAGATGTGGAGTTTGAAATACAAAGAGCAAAGAAACAGTTTAAGTAATGGAGGTAATGTAATGACATTCGGAGAAAATCTAAAAGCGATTAGAAAAAGAATGAAACTTACTCAACAAGAGATGGCAGATAGAATGGATATAAGCCAATCATATTTGTCAGATATGGAGAATAGTAGAAAGTGTCTGAATGTGAATACTGCATTACTAACTGCTAAGAGATTAGGAATATCTGTGAATGAATTAGTTAACGATGATATAGACGTAACTGAATATAATAACTAATGGAGGTAATCACTTGTACACACGAGATGAAGTAAAAGGAATGATTAATGATTATAAGTGGATGCGTAATATTATAGAGTCGCAAGTCTATGACGCAGACAGTACATCTATTGCGCAATATGGTATCGAGTCTGTAATGCCTAAAGCCAAAGGTGGTACAGGTGATAAGGTATTAGTTAAAGTACTTAATAGGAATAGAGAGTACCGACGTAATGTAAAGATACTTAATAAGATAGAGTTCATTGATAAGTATGAAGAATATATAACAGATGATAGGAACTATCACATATTACAAATGCTTAAACTAAACATGCAACACAAGACTATCAAAGACTTAATGGAAATCAATAGTGACTCTAAGTTCTATGCATGTATCAACGAGATAGTTAATGTGTACATGGATGCACAACAAGGACACTACGATAAAGAGAAGACATCGAAGAGATAGAAGACATCGAAGGTAATGTGCATTAATGATATATATAACTTTATAATATAGCTATACGAATTGAATAAATACTCGAAGGCACATCACATAGGTGGTGTGTCTTTTTGTTTGGAGTTAATGAAGATGAGTAAAGCATATGCAGACTATATAGAACAACGTACAAAGAATAAAGGTTTCTACTCTAATGCTAAGTGGCGTAAAACAAGATTAAAAGTATTAGCACGCGATCATTTTGAATGTGTCATGTGTAATGCAGAAGGTAGATTGACAATTAATCAGAAACAATCTCTAGAAGTTGACCATATCAAAGAGTTAGAAATAAGACCAGATTTAGCATATGAACTTTCTAATTTAAGAACACTGTGTAAATTCCATCACAACAAACGTCATGGAAGATTTGAACATAATCCAAACAGTCGTAAAAACAAATTCAATGATGAACAATGGTAAATCCCCCCGTCTGAATAAATCGCTTGATGAAAGGCTTCGCGGAAACCGGCGCTTGGGTCAACTCCGTGGATTTATCTTTCAAAAAGATACGTAAGGGGGCTTGACAAATTAAAAAATAAATAAATAAAAAATTAAGTAAAGGGGGAGGGGGTTGAAAAAAGATAAATATCTTAAAGACAAATTAACTTCTAACCAAATTAAGCGAATCAATGCTTCTGAAGATTACTTATTGCAGCAGATAGATGCAGATAATGACATAGAAGTAGAAAAAGTAGAACGATATATTAACTTATTAAAGTTGTTTTATGCTTTGGACATTTATATCGAACAATCTGGACCTATAACGGTAGTTAAAAATGCATCGCAAGAATATGTTAAACCTAATCCAGCTATCGCAGAAAAGAATAAAGTAAACGGATCATTACTCGCACTAGAGAAATCATTCCATTTAGAAAGAAAAGCCGAAGAAAGACGCAAGCAAGAACAAGCGAAAGGACCTGATTTAACATGAAGATACCTAAATATGTTACAGACTATATAGAAAAATACAAATCAGGCAACGTTATCTTTAATAAAGAGCGCGTTAGACTTGTTTCTTTTTTAGAAGATAATATCTTGCAACGTGACGACCTTTATTTTGACGATCAAAAAATAGAAGATTATATCAAATTTAGTGAGAAATGGTTTTTTAAACTACAAGACTTCCAAAAATTCATTTCATGTTTTGTATTCTTATATGAAAAAGATACCAAAACACCTTATTTCTCGGAATTCTTTATATCTATGGCTCGTGGTGGTGGTAAGAATGGCTATATTAGTACTTTAGCAGCGTTCTTTATGACACCATTACATGGTATTCCTAAATACAATATGTCAGTAGTAGCTAATAGTGAGAAACAAGCGCTAGTAAGCTTTAGAGAAATTTATGAAATGATAGAAAGTAACAATTTATATATTACAGGCGAGCGACCTAATAACCCTTTTTATTTAAGTAAAGTGTATGTGGAAGGAACAAGCACCAAGTCACAATTCTTATTCGATACTTCTAATGAAAAAACAAAAGATGGCGCTCGTGAAGGTTGTATTTTCTTTGATGAAGTACATGCTTATGAAAAAGATACAATTATTAACATCAAACGAAGCGGACTAGGTAAAGTTGCACATCCACGTACTTTTTATATCGGTACTGACGGATATGTAAGAGAAGGATTCTTAGATAGGTTAAAAGAAAGAGCAGATAACGTATTAAAAGGCATAAACCCTGAAGATAGATTATTCCCTTTTATCTGTAAAATTGATGATAAAGAAGAAATAGATAAACCAGATTTATGGGAGAAAGCAAATCCTATGTTCGAAAATCCAAAAAGTGAATATGGCGCTCAATTATTCAAAGAAGTTCATCAACAATATTTAGGACTTCAATTTAATCCATCTAATCGACCAGAATTTATGACTAAGCGAATGAATATGCCTGAGACAGATACACAAAGTGTTGTAGCACCTTGGGATGACATTATGGCAACTAATCGACCTATTCCACCACTTGAAAATAATGAATGTATTGGTGGACTTGACTATGCAAGTTTAAAAGACTTTGCAGCAGTCGGTTTACTGTTTAGATCGGGTGATGATTATATTTGGAAAACTCATTCATTTGCTAGAAAAGAATTTCTTGATAAATACAAATTAAAGCCACCTATTCACGAATGGGAGAAAAGAGGTTTATTAACTATTGTAGATGAACCAACAATAAATCCTAAACATATTATTGATTGGTTCATTGAAGCACAAAAGAATTATGGATTACAAAAAGTCGTAGCTGATAACTTCCGAATGGACTTACTTAGACCTCTATTTGAAGATGTAGGTATCGAATATGAAGTGATTAAAAATACACGCGCTATTCAGTCCTTACTTGCACCAAGAGTTGAAGATATGTTTGCACAACATCATCTTATCTTTGGTGATAATCCTTTAATGCGTTGGTACACGCAAAACGTTGCCGTTAAGATACGCAAAGACGGCAACAAAGAGTATGAAAAGAAAGAGCCTATAAGACGTAAAACTGACGGTTTCCAAGCACTTATACATGCATTGTATAGAGCAGATGATTTAAAAGATTCTAATTTAGAAGAAGAAATCAATCTGTTGAAAGGCTTGAGATTTTAAAGGAAGGAGGGAGTAAGCTATGGGACTATTCGATAAGGTATTTAGAAAAAACAATGAGATTTCGTGGATGTATGACTTAGAACTTTTACAAGATACAAGTTCTAAAGCCTATATTAAAAGAATGGCTTTAAATGTGGTCGTTGAGTATGTAGCAAGAACAATCTCTCAATCTGAATTTAGAGTAAAAGAAAACGATCATGTCACTAAAGATGATATGTATTATTTATTGAATGTTCGGCCTAATCCTAATCAAAACGCTACACAGTTTTGGCAGAAATTCATTTATAAACTTCTTGTTGATAATGAAGCACTAATTATTAAATCAGATGATGATTATTTGTATGTGGCAGATGATTTTGAACATGAAACAGAATTAGGGCTATTACCACATCGTTTTAATTCGGTTATGGTGAACGATTATAAATATAATCGATTCTTTTCAATGGATGATGTGATTTATTTAGAATACGCCAATGAAAAACTAGATAAATTTTCACTAGGTCTATTTGAAGATTACGGTGAAGTATTTGGACGTATGTTAAATATGCAACTTAAGAAAAATCAAATACGAGGCGTTTTAAATATAGGCTCAACACAATTAAGTACGAAAGGTATTCAAGATTATATTGATATGATTTTTAATACTTTTGAGAAAAATCAAGTTGCAGTTGTACCTTTAACTAAAGGTTTAGAGTACGAAGAACATTCAACGAATAACTCTAGTGTAAATGGCTCTGATTTCAAAGAATTAAGACAAGCGATTGAAGATATTCTTATTTATATTGCACGTATCATAGGTGTAGCGCCTTCTCTTATATTAGGAGAAAACGCAGACTTAGAAAAAGCGATTGAAGCAACAAATAAATTCTGTTTTAAACCGTTAACTAAGAAATTAGAACGTGAGTTAAATGCTAAATTGTTCTTTAAAGATGAATATTTAAAAGATAACAAACGTATTGAAATTGTCGGTATAGATAAGAAAAATCCAATTGAATTAGCAGAAGCTATTGATAAGTTACGTTCTTCTGGTACATATACTGGTAATCAGATACGCGTCATGCTTGGTGATGAGCCAGGAGATGATGAACATTTAGATGAATATGTACTGACTAAGAATTATGAATCAGTTTCACCAGTTGGAGGAGGTGAGACTAATAATGAGTAATCCAATTGTGAGAAATGTCACGCCAGTCTTTAGAAACGAAACTAAGAATAACAAGCACATCTTAACGTTGTCAGGCACTATTGCTAACTTATCTTTTCTTGACGACACTATCAGCGCTAAAGCTGTGAAAGATTCGCTTGATAATGTTAAAGAAGATATTGTTATTCGCTTAAATTCTGGCGGTGGTGATGTGTTTGAAGGGATAGAAATTTATAATTACTTAAAGTCCTTATCAAATCACATTACGATTGAAGTCACTGCATTAGCTGCAAGTGCTGCATCATTAGTTGCAATGGCAGGAGATAAGATTATCATCCGAACAGGTGCAAATATGATGGTACATGAGGCTTCTACAATGGCTTTTGGTAATAAATCAGACATTCAGAAAACATTGAACGCTTTAACTGCAATTGATACATCTATTGTTGACATTTATCACGATAGAACAGGTTTAGATCGTGATGAGATTGTTAATCTAATCACTAATGAAACATGGTTAACTGCAGATGAAGCAATCAATAAAGGTTTTGCAGATGAGAAATCATCTCGTAAATCTGTTGAGAAGCAGAAAGAAGGTGTAGAAAACTTGAAAGACTCTAAATATGTAGCAAGACTTAAGCAACAATTACAAACAATCACAGCTATGATTGATGAAGCGGAAGAAGAGCCTAAGGAACCATCAAGTGGTGATTCTTTAGAGCAACGTGTAGCAGATGTCGAAAATGATATTAAAAACATCAAATCTCGTCTTGATAAATTAGAAAAAGGCGAAGGTGGCGAAGGTGAAGAAGAAAAGAAAGAACCTACACCACCACAAAATAATAAATTTAAAAGGTTTGCATTCTAACTAGCTATTAGTAATTAACACTAATGGCTATTTTTTATGCACAAATTTAAGGAGGAATTTATATATGACTATTAAGGTCAAAGACAAATTAAAAAACTATCATGATCATAAAGCACATTTTGCAGAATTAGTACAAAATGGTGCTTCTGATGAAGAACAATCAAAAGCATTTGGTGAGATGTTCGATGCGTTATCAAATGACTTAAGAGATGAAATCTCTGCAGAAGTAAACAACCGTGTGGTTGATAATGGTATTTTAGCCAAACGCTCACAATCACCTTTAACTTCTGAAGAACGTAAATTCTTTAACGAAATCAATACTGAAGTTGGCTACAAAGAAGAAAAGTTATTACCTGAAACAGTTATTGACCGTGTGTTTGATGACTTATCAACCGAACATCCATTACTTTCTAAAATCAATATCCAAAATGCAGGCTTAGTAACTCGTATCATTAAAGCTGACGCAACAGGTCAAGCAGTTTGGGGTAAAATCTTTGGCGAAATTAAAGGCCAATTAGATGCTGCTTTCAACGAAGAAGAATTCAAACAATCTAAATTAACTTGTTTTGTAGTTGTACCTGACGATTTAACAATGTTTGGACCAAATTGGGTTGAGCGTTTTGTCCGTACTCAAATTGAAGAAGCTATTTCAGTAGCATTAGAAGCAGGATTCTTAACAGGTGAAGGTGCTGCTAAAAACCAACCAGTTGGTTTAATGAAAGATATTCAAGAAAACGGTGGCGTTGTAGATAAAGCTACTTCAGGCACATTAACTTTTGCAGACGCAGACACAACAGTTAACGAGTTAAAAGACGTATTGAAAGGTCTTTCAGTTAAAGAAAACGGTAAACCAGTAAAAATTGACGGAAAAGTTGTATTAGTTGTTAATCCGCAAGACTCTTGGGATATCCAAGCTAGATACACTTATTTAACTGCCAATGGTGGTTTTGTAACTGTATTACCTTACAACGTATCAATCGTAACTTCTGAATTTGTACCTGCTAATAAATTAGTAGCGTTTGTTTCAGATCGTTATGATGCAGTACGTGGTGGCGGTTTAACAGTTAAGAAATTCGACCAAACGTTAGCTTTAGAAGACTGTATCTTATACACTGCTAAAACGTTTGCCTATGCACAACCTGCAGATAATAACGCATCTCGTGTTTATGACTTGAAATTATCTACTTCAGTTCGAACTTCAACACCAGCTGGTGGTACTACAGACGGTACAGCTCAAGCATAGAAACGGGGTGATGTAAATGGAAAACATCACTATTTCAAATCAAACCTTAGATGAATTTAAGGAATATACAAAAATTTCCCATGATACAGAAAATGAACATTTAAAAAGAGTGTTAGCAATGTCATATCATAACTTAACTACTCGTTTTGGTGAGTTTGATATTAATAGTGATTTAAATGGTAAAAACTTAGTTTTTGCACGCGCTCGCTATGATTATGAAGACCTTTTAGAGTTTTTCAACGACAATTACCAAGATGATTTATTGCATTTTGGTTTTAATAATTTGAGAAAGCGTGATGAAAATGAAGAGTAAATTTAAAAAACCATATATCACTACAAAAAAGTTAAATACACGTGTTCATTTTTACACTTATCAAGAAAATACTGGTCCTGAAGCTGGTATAAAAAGAAAAGATAAACTCTATAGTTGTTGGGCATACGTCCCACAATGGAAAATGACAGAGCTTCAACAAGCTATTTCCAATGGTACAGAGCATGACGTTAAAATTTTTATGCGAGAAACACATGGCCAATATATTCCTAATGAAAAACATTATGTAGAAATCGAATCACCTTATGTTCATCAAGATTTAAATATTAAATTGGTACAACCTGATGTAGAGAACGAACAATTTTTAATGCTAACTGCAGGGGTGGTATCAAATGGCGAGTAAAAATTTTACAGGTATTCGAGCAGATGGTTTGAAAGAACTACAAAAAGAGCTTGAACGCCGATTCAGTCGCAAACGATTAAACGAGATTATAGATAAAGCCTTAATAAAAGCAGGGAAGATTATTCTTGAAGCAATCAAAGGTAATATACGTACCTTTAGATATACTGGTGCTGAATATGCAGAGGCTAAACTTTCGGAGCCATATTGGGATAAAGGTATACGTTCTATCCGTGTTTATTGGGAAGGACCACATCATAGATATTCTATTGTTCATTTAAATGAGAAAGGTTTTCATGCTAGAAACGGCAAATTTATTAAACCTAAAGGTTATGGTGCGATAGATAAAGCAATCCGTTCAGCTGAAAAAATATTTTATCAGACAGTGCAAGAAGAAATGGAGAAATTATTATGATTGATATTTTAAATGAGATATATAGCGTCATTAAACAAGACGAAAAGTTAATGAAGATATTAAATATCAATAATGTTAAATTTAATGATTATCCAGATGTCAAAGATATAACCAAACCTTATATTGTTATAGATGATTTTGATGATCCTATCCCAGAATTACACTATGACGGAGAACGTGCTGCTTACAGCTATATCGTACAAATTGATGTCTTTGTTAAAGCTAGTGATGACTATAATGCTCGTTTAAGAAGGAATGAAATATCACAAAGAATTAGCGATTTGCTTTGGAAAAATCTTAAAGCAGGTCAAGTTAGTAACTTAGGCAATGAATATGATAAACAGTTCGCTTTGTATCGCTCAACTAGACGATATGAGGCGATTTTTTATGAGGAGGAAAATTAAATGGTAAAATACGCTAAAACACCAAAATCATTTATTAACATTAAAGACTTAGGCTTTGCCTTATTAGATACAGATGAATTGGATGGCACAATTAAATACAGTAACGTAATCCAAACACGTGGTTTACAAGAAATTTCAGTTGAAACTGGTGGCGAAATCGTAAATGCTTATGCAGATGGTAGTATTATCGAATCAGGTAACACTGATGGTGAAGGTAAAATTTCAATGACTATGCATGCATTTCCACAAGAAATTCGTGAGTTAATTTTCAATGAAATTTATGATGAAAATGGCGTTTTTGAAGAAGTTAAAGGTAAACAAAACCGTTATGTAGCAGTTTGGTTTAAACGTGAACGTCGAGACGGTACTTACCAACATGTAGGTTTAACAAAAGTAATGTTCTCAGATCCTAACTTAGAAGGTAAAACTGCTGAAGAAGATTGGGAATTTTCATCTGAAGAATCAGAAGGTACTGCAATGCATCGTATCGCAGACGGTAAACGTAAGATTTTATTCGATAGTGCTCGTGAGGGAGCAAAAGAAGATTCATTCTTCGAAAAACTATTGAACGGTGCTTATGATAGTAAAACAGAAGTTAACACAGCTTCTGCATAAGGAGTGTTAACGCATGGCTCAATACAAAGTTTTAAAAGATGCAATTGATTTAAAAACTGATAAAGAGTATAGACAAGATGAAATTGTCGAAGAGAAAGTTAAAACAATCAATGACTTTGAAAAACGATTAAAAGCAAAAGGTTATGAATTACCTTTCTTTGAAAGAGTAGAAGAAAAATAAATTATCTTTAGGACGGTGTAATGCCGTCCTTTTATTTCGAAATAAAAAGGAGATATCAAGACATGTCAAACAAATTAAAACGTAACTATATTCGATTAGTAGAAAATCCAGAAGCAGAAGAAATTAAATTAGAAACATACTTAACACCACATTTCATTCCTTTAGACACATTATATGAATCAGTGGATATCATGGCTGAATTAGAGAAAGCAGAAAATGGAGAAGTTGAATTATCATTTAAAGAACAATTAGATAAATTAATTGATGTAGTAGTTAAAATTTATGGTAAACAATTCACTGCTAAAGATATTAGAAATCGTCTACATGCGCCTGATGCACTTGAAACATTACAAAAACAAGTACAATTCATTGCTAATGGCCAACAAGACGAGGAAACAAAAAAGTTTATTCAGAGCATCAGCTAAACAAATTTAAAAAAGAAGATTTAACTTACAATGGCATGTTGAAGAATTTGGATAAAGTCGTAAAAGATATGGTGGAAAATGGAACACCAGCAAACCAAGTTCTTGAAATGCCGTTTTATTATATACTTCAAATTTTAGATGAACGTCATCTAAATACTGTTGATACTGATGAAAAAGCCGATGCGCTATTCTCTGCATTGTAGCCTTAGTCATTGGTACTAAGGCTGTTTTTTTATACCTAAATAAGGAAGGAGGGACAGTAAGTGGCTGAATCAAGATTTAAAGGTTTATCAATCTTAATGAATATGCGTGATGTTGGTATTGAACGTACAATGAAACAGATACGAGCGCAATTCAAAACGTTAGATTCAGAAATGCGTAGATCTAATGCTAATTTCAAGCACTCAGAGAAAAACATGCAGTCTTATGCAACAAGAACGAAAGAATTAACTAAAGCGATTGATGTAACTGAAAATTCTATGAAAGATATTTCTAATCAGTTGAAGAAAATGACTTTAGAAGAACAACGTTCTAGTGTTGAAGCCGAAAAGTTACGTCAAGAATATAGTAAGCAACATAGAGCGTTACAAATGTATCAACGACAATTGAATTCAACGGAACAAGAGATGAAACAATTTGGTACAACGACTAAACAAACGATTTTCTCAATGAAAAAGATTAACGATGTTCTAGGTACAATGAAACGTCAACTTAACATTGCAAATATGGCATTTCAAAGTACAGAAAAGTCTACAAACAGTTATAAGAATTATTTAAATCAATTAAACACAGTTATTCAGAAACATCAAAATACAATTAGAGTATTAGAAGGTCGTTATCAGAAAGTAGCGAGAGAACAAGGCGTTATGAGTAAAGAAGCGTTAGAGTTAAAAGAGAAAATCTTACAAGAAAAAGCAACTTTAGGACAACTAGATAATCAATATAAGAAAACGACTATGGAAGCTAAACGATTTGCATTCGAACAAAAAACGTTAACATCTTCAATGTCTGAAATTAGACAAAAAATGTCGCAAGTATCACAATCGTTAACGATCAGTGCAAATAAATTTAAGATGAGCGGGCAAACTGCACAAGCTTATAAAGCACGCATTTCTGAATTGAACAATGGAATGAAACAACAGCAACTTATTGTTCAAAATTTATCTAGACAGTATGACTTTGCTAAAAAGCAATACGGTGCAACTAGCCAAGAAGCACAACAGCTTAATGTAAAATTATCCGAAGAACGTTTGAAATTAAAAGAGTTAAACACTCAATTAAATCAAACAACACAAGCACATAATCGTTTAGAAATGGAACAAAAGCAAGGCATTTCTTCTATGGCTCAAATTAGAGCGAAGATGTCGCAATTTAACGATACTCTATCACTATCAAGAAGTAATCTTGCGCGTGCAGGAGAAAGTGTAAAAGCCTATGGTAATCATTTAAACACACTTAAAACTAACATGTCAGAGCAACGTGTAGTTTTAAGAGAATTAATCGCACAATACAACCATGTAGCCACTGCACAAGGTCGCGACAGTCAAGAAGCTAGAGAATTATCTAGTGCTATCACTCAACAAAAAATCAAGATGAATGAACTTGAGAGCGAACTAGACCAAACAACACAAAGTTATAAACAATTAGAAACAGAACAACGGAATGCACAACGTTTAGCATCTAGTGGGTTTGGTAGAAGTATTCAAAGTGTTAATAAATATAAAGATTCAATTAGAAATGTAGGCTCTACTATGAGAAGTGTAGGATCTACTTCAATGCTTTATATGACTATGCCAGCAGTTGCAGGTATGGGGACAGCTATCAAATCTTCTATTGATTGGGAACAAGCTTTAGCAGGTGTTGCTAAAACAACTAATATGAGTGGTAGCGAATTAAATAAAATGGGCAATGAGATTACTAAAATGAGTAATACAATGCCATTTGCTGCAACTGAGATTGCAGGCGTTGCAGAAGCAGCAGGACAATTAGGTATCAAAAAGCAAGATATCACATCATTTACTAAAACAATGATGAATTTAGGTGTAGCTACAAACCTTACTGCTGACGAAGCTGCAACAGAATTTGCAAGATTTGCTAATGCTGCAAACATGCCAATCAAAGATGTAGATAGATTAGGTTCAACCGTTGTTGCTTTAGGTAACAGTACAGCCACAACTGAAAAAGAAATTGTTGAAATGGCACAACGTTTAGCTGGTGCAGGCGCACAAGCAGGTTTTAGTTCTGATGAAATTATGTCAGTCAGTGCAGCGATGTCATCAGTAGGAATCGAGGCAGAAGCCGGTGAACAATACCGCCGGACTACAAAGAGATTTGTAGCTTAAAAATGGGCAAAATCGGTAAAAACTAAAGGTAATTTGGTAATGTGTTTTTTATTATACCTATTATCCAAGTCAATACCGAGGTAAGTTAGAAATTAAAGATTTCTAACAACCGTAACGCATAGAGTGTGAAACTAATAATAGAATATAATCACTCCACGAGTGTCCATCTCCTAACATTTAGTTGAGGATGAAAATGTATGCTGAACTTATAGGAAACTATAAGAACTAAAGGATAAAAAACCTTTAGGATAACAAATGGGTACTGCCATGACACAAATTTGGAATAAGATGACAAAAGCTGTTGCCGAAGGTGGCGACACTTTAGATAGTTTTGCTAAAACTGCAGGCGTTAGTGGTAAAGAATTTGCACAAATTTGGGAGAATAACCCTAGTAAAGCGTTATCAATGTTTGTTAAAGGGTTAGGCGACACTGAAGGTGGAGCAAAAGGTGTATTAAAAGCCTTAGATGATGTAGGTATCAAAGGGATAAGGGAAGCCGATACAATTAGACGTATGGCTAACAATCATCAAGTTCTAGATAAAGCACTTAAAACAGGCTCAGAAGGTTGGAAAGAAAATAGTGCTTTGACTGATGAAGCTAACATCCGTTATGAAACAATGGGTAGTAAGTTGAAAATGTTAAAAAACACTTTCATTAACTTTGCTAGAACAATTGGTGATGCAGTTGCACCTATCGTTTCGTTCTTAGCAGATAAGTTGACTGGACTATTCGAACACTTACAAGGAACAAGTAATGCTACTAAGATAGCAATCGCAGCATTCACTTTATTAGGTGCTGCTATACCTCCGCTCATTGTCGCAACTGGTGTATTAGCACATAGCATCGTAGGTATTTCAGAAGCTATGACGTTGCTTAATGATACTAAAGGCGGAGCTAAGTTCTTTAGCCTATTTAATGGTGGTATTAAAGGTCTTTTACCTAATATCGGACAATTATTAACTAAGATACCTTTAATTGGCGGACTAATGACTGCATTAACAGGTCCAGTTGGTATCGCAGTTGCAGCTATTGCAGGTATAGGAACAGCTTTTGTAATTGCTTATAAAAAATCAGAAACATTTAGAAATATCGTCAACACAGTAGTCACGCCAATAAAAAATGCATTCATTGGTTTAGGGAATGTAATTAAACAATTCTTTAGTGCAATAGGCGCTGTTATGAATAATAATTCTGGGAAAGGTTTAAACATTCTTAAAAAGATATTACCTGATGAAGCAGCAAAACAATTTTATTCTACTCTTTTAATGGTACGTGGTGCTTACAATGATTTTGTTAACTTCATAAAAACAACATCTGCTATTATCGGTGCTTTCTTTAAAACATTTTGGAAACAAAACGGCGATTTTATTATCATGGTATTCACTACTATCAAGATTGCAGTAGGCTCAATTTTGAATTCACTATTTAATGGTGTAATTAAACCAATATTATCGGGTATAAAAGCTTTCTTTGGTATTATATTCGGTGGTATTAAACAAATTGTCATCAATGTGTTCACTAGCTTACGTGAAATAGTCCAAGGTGGACTGAATGTCATTCGTGGCGTTATTAAAATATTCAAAGGTTTGTTCACAGGAGACTTTAAGCTTTTATGGGAAGGTGTAAAACAAGTATTTAGTGGATACTTATTAATTATTTCGGGTATATTACGCTCTACACTTGGTAATATGGTAGTTATTGTTAAAACTATCGGACAATTGATCATCAGTTCTTTTAGAACAATATGGACGATAGTAAAAAATGTAACGCTTGGAATAGTTAAAGTGTTAGTAGCCACTATTAAGTTTTTATTTACTGGATTAAAAAACGTTATAGTTGCTATTCTTAATGGAATTAAAAATATTTCCATTGCAATTTGGACTGCAATTAAAAGTAGTGTATTAGTAATCATTCGAAGTCTCGTAGCTTTAGCCAAACATAATTTCTCAACTTTAAAAGGTTTCCTATCTGCATTGTGGACAAGTATTAAAAATACTGCTATTAAATTATGGACTGCCTTAAAAATTGGAGTGCTAGCCATTATTCGAACATTGGTCAGCACAGCTAGAAACATTCTTAATACATTGAAAAACTTCATCACTCGTCTATGGCAAAGTATTAAATCAATATCTATTAAAACTTGGAATGCTATTAAAAACGGTGTTATTAACGCTATTAAAGGCATGTATAATGGTGTTCGAAAAATACTAGCTAATTTAAAAGCGTTTATCACAAGAACGTGGACAGCTATCAAAAACACAACAATAAAATTAGCTAAAGGTTTAAGTAATGGCGTTAAAAATGCATTTAATAGTTTGTCTAAAGTAACGCGTAATATCTTTAATAAACTGAAAAACTTCATGAGTAGTGTTTGGCGTAATATTAAAAATACAACGGTAAGATTAGCTAAAGCACTATGGTCTGGTGTCAAAAATACATTTAACAGCTTATACAACGGCACTAAAAGAATTTTTAATAAACTTAAAAACTTTATGAGTAATATTTGGCGTAACATCAAGAATACAACAGTGCGATTAGCGAAATCTTTATGGAGTGGCGTTAAAGGTACTTGGAATAGTTTATCAAATGGAACGCGTAATATTTTTAACAAAGTTAAAAGTTTTATGTCGAACACTTGGCGTAGTATCAAGAATACAACGATTAATATGGCTAAAGGTTTATGGAATAGTGTTCGAAGAACATTCAATAATATGAATGGTGGACTTAAAAACATTATTGGAAAAATCAAAGGTCATATTACTGGAATGGTTAAAGCTGTAAAAAGCGGATTGAATAAACTTATCGATGGCGTTAACTGGGTAGCTGGAAAATTAGATATGCCTAAGTTGCCTAAAATAAAACTCTCTACTGGTACTGAAAGCACTCATACTCAAAGTTATATTACGAAAGGTAAACTTAATCGTAATACTTTAGCTACCGTTGGAGATAAAGGTCCTGGAAATGGTCCAGGTGGTTTTAGACATGAAACAGTTATACCACCAAGCGGTAAAGCTTTTATCACGCCAGCTACAGATACAACAATTCCACTTGCCAAAGGAACTCGTATTTTAAATGGCGCACAAACTCATGCTATGTTGAGTAATAATATGGTCCCTAAATTCAGTATAGGTACAGCTATTGGCAATTTATTAGGTGGAGGTAAAAAACCAAAAAAACATAAAAAAGATGACGATTTGGTGGGTGACGTAGCTCAAAAAACTAAAGACGGCGTTAAAGCTATGACTGGTAAAGTTGTAGAAGGTGGAAAAGCAGTCGTTGGTAGCGCATTGAACACTGCTAAAAAAGGCAAAGATTGGCTATCTAATAAAATTGGCGATGTACTAGATTGGATAGAAAAGCCAAAAAAATTATTAGAAAAAGTATTTGAAGGTTTCGGTATTAGCATGGCTTCATTTGGCATACCTAAAAGCGCTGAATTACCATTTAACCTTATGAAAGGTATGTTTAAAAAACTAAAAGAGGGAGCCGTTAATAAAGTTAAAGAATGGTTTGAAGAAGCTGGCGGTGGCGACGGTGGATATATCGACCTTTCAAAAGGCATTAACTTTGGATTTGCACCAACAGCGGCAGCAGCAAGAGCAGCTGGTTATCCATTCGCACGACCTCACTATGGATTAGATATCAACTACAAACATGATAAAGTTTATTCTACTATGTCAGGTACAGCTAGAACATTTAACGGTTGGAGTGGTGGTTTTGGTAGACACGTCGAAATCACTAACGGTAATTTGAAATCAATTTACGGCCATTTACACAAATTAGCGTTCAATGGTACTAAAAAAGTAAGACCGGGTACACTTTTAGGCGTATCCGGTGGCGATCCTAGAGAGGACGGACAAAATGCTGGTAGTTCAACAGGGCTTCATTTACATTATGAAATGCAACGTAATGGACGCGCGTTTGACCCTACTAAATGGCTAAAAACACATAACGGTGGTGGTAAATCTGGTGGTTCAAGAGCAGCAAGTAAATGGAAACCAGAAATTAAGAAAGCGTTAAAAGCTAATGGCTTACCAACTACACCAGCTTATGTCAACGCTTGGATAAGACAAATACAAACGGAAAGTGGCGGTAATGCAGGGGCTGTTCAAGGTAATATCGGAGATATAAACAATAGAACAGGAAATTTAGCAAGAGGTTTATTACAAGTTATTCCGCCAACGTTCGCTGCAAATAAATTACCTGGTCACGGTAATATTATGAACGGTTTAGATAATGCCATGGCAGCAATCAATTATGCCAAAAAACGTTATGGTAGAACAGGAATGTTGCGAGTTATCGGTCATGGTCATGGTTACGCCACAGGGGGCTTAATCAAAAATGCAGGTTGGTACAACATTGCAGAAGGTGGTTATCCTGAATGGATAATTCCGACTGATCCAGCTAGACGTAGCGATGCTATGAAAATGCTAGCACTTGCAGCACAAGATATAGATAAGAAAAGTAGTACAAGAGGAAATAAACGACCTAATAACTTAAAATCACCAAATAATCTTTATTCAAGCAATAATGATGAGTTGTTACTACAAATGATTGAGCAACAACAGCAACAAATTAATTTATTAATGGAAATTGCTAGAAGTAATAGAGGCATCGAAAATAAAGATACAAATGTTTATTTAGACCCTAGAGAGATAAACAAAAGAAACAATGAACAAGAGGCATTAAATATGAAAACTAAATTGATGGGAGGTAGGTAGTTTTGCCGTTTACACTGTTCAATCCGAATATGAATAAAATTTATTATCCAGTTGGCGTTGTGCCACTGGATTTTTTGTATTCAAGTATCGGTAAAGAAAGATATTTTTCAAATAGAGAAGGCAAGCCTGGAAATATAGACTACGGCTTCGATTATAAAGATAGAGAGATAACATTATCTTTCTTTTTAAAACATTTATATGGAGATCATGACGAGAAACTACTTAGAAGTGAGTTATATGGTTTACTAGATAGTTATCCTTACTTTTATGTCAGTGATGATAAATTACCAACTCGTATGCTAAAAATAGTAATTAATGATTCTTTCATGCCAGATCGTATAAACTTAAGTCCTTTTTCTAATTTAGAAGTTAAAGCTGAAATTACAGGTCATCCATTTTTTATGAGTACCTACACAACTCAAGAAATTGAACAATACGGTTATACAGCGATAGTAGAAAAGTTCGGCTTGGCAGATGGTATCAATATCGAGTTGCCTAACTACTCATTTAAGTCAGATACGTTTTCCGTTTGGAATGGTGGAAACACATGGATAGATTATCGAAATATGGACTTAAAAATTACAGTCAATAACTTAAAAACGAACGGTAATTTCCAAATTCAAAATCTTATCACAAAAGATATATTCATATATAATGAAAAAATTGATGGTAAAGATTTAGTTTTAAATGGCCCTCTCATCTATGTGGAAGATAACAATATGTTGAGAAATACCAATCGACAATTTATTAGATTAGGACCTAAAAAGAATGATTTTAAAATTCTAAATGGGATCTACGACAGTATCGATTTTGATTTTAGATACCATTTTAAATAAAAGGAGAGCGATAGAATGGGAAGATATGTTATTAATCCTTTATGGAATAGAGATAATTTAAATGCATTGAACGACAACTTTGCACAATTATTCAATGAATATTTTAAAGCGAAAGAGTTAAGAGAGTTTGCAAATGATATTTTAACAAATGCTAACAACGTACTAGAAGAAGCAAAGAAAACTAATAAAATGAACGTAGATGTACAAAATCAAATTAACGAACTAATTATTGAAGGAGAAGACACCAATTCTGAAGTTATCCAAGCAAGAGGTGGATATAAAATTTTAAATGAAAGACTAATTAACATTGAAGGTAGCGCTGGAGTTAATCCGTCTATTTATGGTTTTTCAGAAAGTTCTAGTTGGCAAACTAATAGAGATGCTTTACAAAAAGCAAATGATAACATCGCAGAAAAAGGTGGTGGCGTTATCAGTATCAATCCAGGAGCATACGAAATCAAAGGCTTTAAGTTAAGTTCGAATGTAGAACTCAATTTAAAAGATGTGGTTTTAAAACATCCTGATGGTTATGCACCAGGCATTTTATCACTAAAAGTAGATACTTTTACAGTATCAACTACTAAAGGATCAAATAAAATTACATTAGATAAAAATGCAGAAACTTATAAAGATTGTGTGTTTGTTATCGAAGGAATGGGTAACATTTCTACTAAACAAAGAACCGAATTAACATCAGATATTAATTTGACAACAAAAGAAATACCTATAGCTAACGACGACGGTCATTTTCCTAAAAATAGTGTGATGCGAATTGGGAATGAACTTATTCGATATTCTTCAATTACAAATAAAACTGTGCATGTTATAGAACGCGGTGCTTATGGAACAACTGCTGATAATTATAGTTCCGGCGAAGTGATTGGTTTATCCAAAGTTTTGTACAGTGAAGTGACGAGTGTTACTGACAATATAGTAGAACTAAAAGATGATATGCCATTATCAACCAATGACATACAATGCTATATTGGTTCCAAAAATGTCAATATTCATGGTGGAATAATAGATGGTAATAAAATAAGTGGGGGAAGTCCGTCAAGCGTCTTTGGAATTGAACTCCCTCATGCTAGATTATGCAACATAAATAATGTAACGTTTCAAAATTGTGATCATGGTGGACTTTTCTTATGCAAGGGTGCAAAGGAAAATAATATAACTAACTGTAATTTTAGAGATATAGGCGTTTATAATCTTAAAAGCGGAAATAAAGGTTCTGCTTTATGGATGTTCCAAGGATGCCAATTTAATAAAGTAATTAATCCAACTTTTACCGGAAGTGGTTGGGTAGGTATCTATATTGATGATAGAACAACGACTGCTACGATTTTTGACCACTCTAATAGTGATAACTACATTTTAAATGTAACATTAGATTTTACAAATAATCCTGCAGGTTATAACACTGGCATTGTTATTACAGGTTCTTCAAGAAATGTGGTAAGAAATGGTTATATTAAAGGTCCAGTCACAGGGTTTAAAATCGAAGGTGGCGGTCAATTTTTAAAACAATCAGAAAAAGCAGAGGATAATGAAATAGCTGGTCTTTATCTCGATACTAAGCAGCCTTGGGAAATCTCTTCAAAAGGTAACCGTATTAATAATTTAGTTTATAGCGATAAATTAACTACACAGCCTGTTACTGAAGAGACGACTTTAGCGTATGCTATTTCGCCATCCAAAGGAAAAAATGCAACATTCGGCAATATAGTGTTACCTACTGGTTCACTCAGTCAACCATCATTATCATTCGAAAAAGATAGACGCACTGGTTTTATGTATTATGCACCAAACACTTTTGCAATTGTTAGTGGTTCTGAATTTATATATACAATGTATAATACATTAACAAAAGTGAAAGACGGTTATAATATTCAACTTGGATATGATACAGGAACTAAAATTGGAACATCACCTAATCAAAAAATTGGCTTTTATGGTAAAACACCTATCGAACAGCAAAAAACTTTATCAAACACAAGTGGTTATACACTTCAACAACTTGAATATGAAGTAAATGCTATTAAAAATGTTTTAAGAAACATCGGTATTATATCAATGAATTAAGTTTAAGTAGGTGGAATTTTGCTATTTATCAGAGATTTAGAAAACAATGAATATGTTGTAGAAGCAGAGGTTAAACACGAAAGAGAAATTAATGGTGATGAGCGTTTAGATATTGAAATTGAATATACTGATGTTAACTCTCACTTTATGGATAAGCACGACGATTTAAAAATGTGGATAATTATTTTTGCAGAGAAAGAATATAGAATAATAACATCTACAATGAGCGGTAAAGGCAATAAATATACGATTAGCTGTACCGCTATTTTATATATGCTTGACTGGTTAAATTCTAATCGTAGGGAAGAAAAATTAGATGGCAATTATAGCGCAAGAGAAGCATTGAAATTAGTGTTTGATAATTCACCTTTTAATTTTTTTGTCGCTGATATTATTGGAAAAGAAAAATTTGAAGGTTTAGGCGAAGGTGCTACCCGACTAGAGTTGTTAAAAAAATTTATTGAACGTTTTGAGTTTGAAATTTCTATTCAAGACAATACTATGTACTTTCAAAAACAAATAGGGGTGGATACAAACTTTCAATATCAACATAAAGTTAATGCTACTGATATTAGCGTAGAAACAGATGCATCTGAATTATACACCTATATTGAGGGTTATGGTGATTATGAGGATGAAAGTGGCGAAGAAGGAGCAGATGATGATAGTGTCGACATCACTAAAACAGCTAAGTTAAGACCTGGAACGATGGAAAACAATCCGTATATACACCCTATTGAAAAAATCATAGGTCATCGCAGAACAGCACCAGCTATAAGAGATGGTAGGGTTAAGAAACCTGAAACCTTACTCAAGAAAATGAAAGCTGTTATTGATAATAGTCTGAACATCTCATTTACTGCTAATTTAAACGACTTAGCTTATCGAGGTTATAAATATAGACATGCCAAATTAGGTGATCGTGTTTTCTTAGTAGACGAAAGAATAGGTTTGGACATTGAGCTAAGAGTTATAAAAATTGAAACAAATTATAATCAAAATTATCAATTAACTGATATTCAAATTACTTTTGGTAATAAAAATATGGCAGATACTTATAGTTCATCCTTCAACACTGCAATTTCTACAATTAATGATGTCGTTACAGGTAAAAAACAACTTCCAGATAAAGCAATGAGTGCTAACAGCAAAGCCCTAGTAAAAAAATTAGGAAGTGTGACTTCTGAATTAACACTTAATAAAAGTGGTATACATGCCGTAAATAAAACTGATAATAAAAAAATTGTCACATTAAATAGTGTAGGCGTTATGCTTTCGACAGACGGTGGAAAAAGTAAAATACAAGCAATTACCGGTGATGGTATTAATGCAAGTGCAATAACTCATGGCGAATTAGATGCAGGCAGAGTAAAAGGTGGAAAGCTAGTATCTAATAACAACGAGTATCAACTCGATTTAATTACATCACAACAAAACTTGTTTGGCGATGCCTCAATTCGTTTTAACTCAAAAGACAATCAAATTGTGAGAAGCAATACTTTTAATAGTTTTTCAGGTGGATTAAGTATTGATACAGTAGAAAATACAGAAACTATACTTGCCTACTTTGGTACTTCAATAGGTAATAAATTAGATCGTTTAAATGATTTTACAGGTATCGGTGTTAACAGTGATACAAAAGGAATATCACTTATCGCTAATAATGTAACTATTAGCGATAATGAAGAAAATTCAATATGGCAGTTCGAAGACAATACATTATTTGGTAATAATAATGCTAGTTTAGGACGTGAAGCTAATCCTTTTACATCACTTTTAGTTAAAAGTATAGGCAGTGATACCCAACCTGTCGAAAAAATCAATCAACTAGAGTTTAAAATGATTAATAATTTTCCTACTATCTTATATGGCAACACAGGTATTCAATTTAAAGGTGATGAAGGTATTTTTGTTGTAGATGCCGAAGGTAATATGCTTAATGATACGTTATCACCTAAAGAGGAGGAATAGCTTATTAATTATACTGAACAAGCATTACTTAATAAAATGAATTATGAGATTGCTCGCAATATTGAACTTGAAGCTAAAAATATCGAACTTTCACATCAGTTAAGGGAATTACAGGAAAAATTAAATAATGATAAACAGCCATGACCAGTGAAGGTTATGGCTTTATTTATGTGAAAAAGGAGCTGGCACTATGGAAGATAAAAACCAAAGACACGACTACGAAAGCAGAATTAAACGCTTAGAGGATAATGACGAAAAAATATTCGCGTCTTTGGAAAAAATTAGAGATGGGCAACATAATCAAGATTTAGTTAATCAAAAAATGAACTTTACACTTGACGCTATCAATCGTGAGCGTGAAATTGAAACACAAAATAAAAAGGAAAATCAAAAAAATATTAAAGAATTAAAAATGTGGGTGCTTGGTTTAATTGGTGCGATAGGCACATCACTCGTTGTAGCTGTTCTGCGCATGTTCTTTGGTATTTGAGGGAGGTGAGTACCATGTTCAAATTCGTATTTGGCGCAAGTTTCTGGCCATGTTTTTGGTTTGGTAAATGTAAATAGTTATTAGGAAGGTCGGCACTTTAGTGTCGGCTTTTTAATTTATTAAGGAGTGAATTAAATGGACGCAAAAGTCATTGCAAGATATATAGTATTAATTTTAGCTTTAGTCAATCAATTTTTAGCGAATAGAGGTATCTCGCCTATCCCTGTGGATGAAGAAACAATCAGTTCCATCATTTTAACAGGTATTGCTTTATACACAACATACAAAGATAATCCTACAACTAAAGAGGGTAAATGGGCTAATCAAAAATTAAAAAAATATAAAGCAGAGAAAAAATATCGTCATGCAACAGGTCAAGCGCCTGTTAAAAACGAAGATATACAACCTACAAATTTAGATGAGTTAGGGTAGGTGATAGTATGTTAATGACAAAAGCACAAGCAGAAAAGTGGTTAGATAATTCAGAAGGACGACAATATAATCCAGATTTAGGATATGGGTTTCAGTGCTACGATTTCGCAAATGCTTTCTTTATGGCCGTTACAGGCGAAAGGTTATATGGTTTGTATGCTACAAATATCCCATTCGATAACGCAAACACAATAGCTAAATATGGTAAATCAATTAAAAACTACGATAGTTTCTTACCTCAAAAATTAGATATTGCTGTATTTCCCGGTACATATGGAGGTGGTGCCGGGCATGTTGCAATCGTAACAAGAGCCACACTTACACAGTTTGAGGTATTAGAGCAAAACTGGTTAGGACAGGGATGGACTGATGGCGTTACTAATCCGGGATGGGGGCCGGAGAAAGTCACAAGACGTTGGCACTTTTATGACGACCCTATGTATTTTATTCGATTAGATTTCCCTAAAAAAATTAGCGTTGGTACTAAAGCAAAACAAATTATTAAAAATAATCAAGCAAACAAGAAAACAAAACCTAAAAAAATCATGATTGTGGCCGGTCATGGTTATAGCGACCCGGGTGCAGTTGGTAACGGAACAAATGAACGTGATTTCATCCGTAAAAATATCACACCACAAATTGCTAAATATTTAAGACAAGCAGGGCATGAAGTTGCCTTATATGGTGGTAGCAAGCAATCACAGGATATGTATCAAGATACTGCTTACGGTGTTCGTGTAGGCAACAAAAAAGATTATGGTATGTATTGGGTTAAAAAGCAGAAGTATGACTTAATTGCAGAGTTTCATTTGGACGCAGCAGGTGCTAGTGCAAGTGGTGGTCATGTCATTATATCTAGTGCTTTTAATGCAGATACGATTGATCAATCTATTCAAGAAGTAATTAAAAATAACTTAGGTCAGATTAGAGGTATTACTAAACGTGATAATTTATTAAATGCGAATGTGTCGGCAGAAATCAATATGAATTATCGTTTAACCGAACTAGGCTTTATTACTAACACATCTGATATGAATTGGATTAAAAAGAACCATGATTTATATGCAAAATTAATCGCAGGTGCTATTCATGGCAAGCCTATCGGTGGAGTAGTTGCGAGTAGTAAAAAAGCGACACATAAAAAAGATGAAGTCGTTGCAGTGCCTAGAGGTTATAAATTAAATGATAAAGGCGTACCTTACAAAAAAGAAAAAGGTCGCTATACAGTTTCTACGATTAAAGGTAACAATGTTAGAACTGCCCACAATACTAAAGCTACAATCACAGGCGTGTTAAAAAATGGCGAAAGCATTATTTATGACGGTGCTTTTTCAGTTAACGGTTATCGTTGGATAACCTACTTAAATCATGATTTAAAACGGCGTTATATCGCAACAGGCGAAATTGATAAAAATGGTAATAGAACAAATAGTTACGGAAAATTTAGTAAGGTATAATCTAATTACACTACACTTTCACAATGTTAGGGATAAGCATAACGGTGCTTGTCCCTGTTTTTTATGTTATAATAGTAGTATGAAATAGTTGTTCCATGAAACGACTCGGTCAACGGCACGGACCGCTTAAAGTGTCTGCATCACATTAACTGAGAATTCATACGTGCGGCTGACGAGCCGGTTTGCTGTGTCCTCGAATGAGGGTAGGTTATTGTGATGTATTTACCTACTAGATGATACGCTCTCTAGTAGGCTTTTTTATGTTATAATTAAATAGAAATTGCGGTACACATCTGCGGAGTGTATCTGAGGTCAACTGTTGCGACGGTTGGCCTATTTATTTTTGTACAGTTATGTTATTTTTATTTTGCCATAGTTTACTTTTAGTTAGAAAAAGGGTATATTATTTAAGGAATGAAAGGAGGTAATATTATGGAACTAAATTTACAGCCTGATAAATCACATGTTATAGCACAAAATTTAATATCAAAATACCAAGAAATTACCGGTAACAGTATAGTAGGTGATGAAATGAAGGTACAAAAATTAATGTACTATATTCAAAAAACCTCAATTGCGTTAACCGGAGAGACTATAATCGATGAACAATTTGAAGGTTGGGTACATGGTCCAGTTTTACCGTCCTTAAGAGGTTTGTTCGACTATTTTGTGGAAGATGTTACCTCTAAAAATAAAATTGACGATACTGAAGAATTTATAATTGAAAATGCTATTTATCAATACGGTAAATATGCAACGTGGGCCCTTAGAGAAAAATCTCATAATGAATTTTCGTGGCTTAATAGTCGTAAAGGTTTAAGTTCAAATGAGCGAGGACATAATAAACTTTCAATTGAAGACATAAAAGAAGATGCAAAAAAGGTTAGGTTATACGACTTTAAATATGATATGTATCTAGATGAATTTGAAGACTTAGATGAGGAGGAATTTATTAGTGTTTACTAATTCTCCTCATGACTATATAGGTAAAATTGTTAAAATCAGATTACCTTATTATGATACAAAAAAGCAAAAATATCTTTTAAGGTTAGACCCGGTTTGATAATAGGTTGTGAGAAAAATCAATTTCCATGTGATTTTACTTATTTGCCAGTCTCGAAAATCGATGATCAAACTAAAAGACACTTCATGTACGATTTAGAAATAGGTAAAGAAAACTGTAACTTGTTAAGCCTGAATCATATTCCTTCATTTATTCGATGTCACAAAGTAGGTACTATATACTGTACTAATGTTCATAGAAATGAAATTAGTGATTTGAACGATTTAAACCCACAACTTTTTAATGAAATTAAATCTGTTTTTAAAATGTTTACGAATGATTTATTTTAACCGTATCTTAATAGATACGGTTATTTTTTTATGCCTAAAAATAACACGGAAGATATTGATTTAAATAAAAAAGCGTTATCTGAAAACATAGGTGTGGATTCAGATAACGCATAGAAAATTAAATAATTATAGAAAAGGTGATTTTCTTGTTCAACATAAATATAAAGATGAACTCCAAAAGTGAGTATATCAAAATATTTATATAAAGGGAATCGAAAAAAATCAGAAATTCAATAAAAACACTTCTAGAACATCCAGTATTGGCAGTACTGATAGTTCCGGAAGTGTTAAAACAACTTAGGAAATGGCATCTCGGTTACCTAGACCGAAAACCAAATAACAAAGGATGAAATTTTGTTCGGAGCGTTAGGGGGGCTCCTTGTTTTTGAAGTATATAACAAATTATGGAGGTTTTCAATTATGACAGTGCAAATGTATTTATCGATTATAAAAATAGCGCTATCTGAAAACTTTAGAGAGATCAGATAACGCCGGAAATTAATATCGCAGAAAGGAGTTGTTATATTTTCATCTATAGTATTATCGATGAACTAAATATAACGATAACAGATAATATCCAGAAAAGAAATAAAAAAGTTCAATAATTTCCAATCTACTTCAGAGATATTAAAAAGTAAAAAAACGAAACGTCTCTAACCTTAGAGCGACAAGCGATTGAAGAGACAAACCGACAACAAAACCGACAACATTGAGCAACATTCAGTAAGTTGTCGACTTCGTTGTCGGCTTAGATTTAAAACTATTTTAAACTATATAAAGAAAACCCCGTAATAACGGGGTTTTTAATGACTATTTGATACTATTTAAAGGTAACAAACGGAAACGGAGGGATTCGAACCCTCGCGCCGCTCTCGCGACCTACACCCTTAGCAGGGGCGCCTCTTCAGCCAACTTGAGTACGTTTCCATATGGCTCCGCAGGTAGGATTCGAACCTACGACCGATCGGTTAACAGCCGATAGCTCTACCACTGAGCTACTGCGGATTAGTATGTATTTATATAATGTATCTCTATGAGCACAAATATTATTATATCAATAAACTTAAAATTTGCAAGGGATTATATTCAAAAAATATACGGAACATTTACACTATATTAATATAAAAGTTCCGTATGATTTAAAATTAAACGTGAAACTAGTTATCTTGCAATAGTGAATAATGTGAAAGTGCTTCGAAAATATTTAAAGTTGTTTTTTCATAATCAATTGGCATTTCTGGATTATTTGATTTCATACGTGATTGTTTATCAACCATGTAATAATAGAATATGCAGTTAGAGTATTGGTGCCAAATGCTATGATAGGATACATTCAGTGTTAACGTTTGGTGATTTGCGAAGATGATTTTACATTTTCGATTTTTGAGAGGTTTGATTTCATGAACATAATGCATATTGATCCACATGTTTTCTTCTAAACGGTCTGAATGGGTTGGGAAAAAGTACGTAGGGAATAGAGGGGTCAATAAGATAGGCGGTTTGCTAGTAATACCAGCAATACGTTGCGTTTCGGATTTTTTACTAATATAACTGTTTCCATAAAACTTACATGATCGCTCGACAATCTTTTGTGTTTTAAATGGACTCGTTACAATTGAGGAATCATACTTTAATATTTCTGATCCTTTAGTTTGCTCATAGGCATCAATAACTGGTTTGATGACCATGTCGCCTTTCCGAATAATATATACGGTATTTTGGGTTTGAGAAATTTTTGTCATCTCTTAACCTCCTTAAAATAAAGTTATTATTAAGCGCTAAAAATACAACGATTAATAATATAAATTTATTATATAAAATTTTTATATGTTGTCAAGATATTCATTACATATAAAATTACACATATTTTTTGTGAAAAGTCAGAATATTCGATTGATTTAAAAAATAAAAACTTGTATACTATCCTTATACAAAAAAGAAAGGCAGTGATTGCAATGAATTACAACACGAATGTCAAACATACGACGTTAGAAGACTTTGTTACTACAGTTAATGATTTAGGCGTAGAGATGGTCATTGAAGAGGCCCTTCGTCAAGGAAGAAAAAAGCAACTATTAAAGTTGATTGATGAGGCACTTATTAATAAGAATGAAGAAGCATTTATCAATTATACGAACGAATATAAAAATCTGGAGGCATTTCTCAATGAGTAAATTAGGATCCTGTCACTCATCATTATAAAAGGTCTATTCACTACTTAATTATAGTTAGCGAATAGACCTTTTTTATTTCTATTTTTGTCCACCGTTTGATTTACCCTCAATTTTATTACGAATCCACTTTACTAAGTAGCCTGTTATCACGATTCGAATGACACGTTTAATGATATTCATATTAACTTGCTCCTTTTTTAAATTGTTTATTTGAGTTTACCCGTTCTACACATAATTAAAGATATTATCTATAATTATTTATTAAAAAGTTATGGATGTCGCTTATTTGGTATATAAATATAGCCATATTGATCTGCTTTAGTTGTGAAGATGACAATAATCCCATGAATAATAGAAACGATAGTAGGAATTGTAGTCCAGAAGAAAACTAAATGAAAGACGCCTTGCCATACTTTATCTGCATAAAATTTATGAATACCGACACCGCCTAAAAACAAAGAACATAATACATATAATGTTTTATTAACTCTCATAATAATGATGCCTCCTTAAATTTATATTTTAAGCATTTCAAAAATTAAATCAAATAATACTCAGATATTAGATAATGTATTTATAATCAAAATTTCAATGCTTCAATTTATTGCAATTAATTTATTATTATTTGTAAATTTTATATAATATAGTTAATACACTAATCGAAAGGGGAATTAACTAATGATACGAAAAGCACGTCCGAGCGATAGTAAGTCAATTGCAGAATTATGTTACATTATTTGGAAAGATATGGAACTTGATATTGTGCAAGAAATTTCCAAAGAAAGAGTCATTCAAGCTATTGAAGAGAGTATCGTTAATATTAATTATAGAACGAATTATAATAATATCTGGGTATATGAGCAAGACGACGAAGTGGCAGGTTGTATCATTGCCTATGAGGGCTCTAAAGAATTAGAGTTAGAAGCAGCATGGAATGAATTACCATTAGAGGATGACATAAAAGCACTTGGAACGCCATTGCCATTGAAAGAATCGAAGGATGATGAATGGTATATTGAAGCTGTTGCTACTTTTTCAAAGTTTAGAGGACAAGGTATTGCAACGAAACTGTTTAATTATTTAATCGCAACGTATCCAGATACAAAGTGGAGTTTAAGTTGCGACTATGATAATCCGAGAGCTAAGAAATTGTATGAACGATTAGGCTTTAAATGGACTGAAGATGTGGAATTATATGGTCATCAATATTTACACATGGTTTATTCATCATAAAGTAAAAAAATAGAACGGAGGAGACAGAAATTAGAAATCATTTCAAAGTCTCGTCCTCCGTCCTATTTTACTTGTATCAACATTTAAAATGTCACAAGTGATGTATTATATACCACCTAATAAAGCACTGATGTATATGCCTAATGCGTATAATACACCGAAGATTGTATTTGTTTTTCCAGTTGCAGCCATTGCAGGCATCATACTTGCAGGTGTGTCATTCTTCTTGAAGCGACGGATCGCTTTGACTGGCATAGGAAATGATAGCAATACAAGTAAATAAAATAGTGAACCGCCATCTACAAATAACGAAGTATAAATAACGAACACATATGCAACGATATACATAATTGCCATAAATGTAATTGAAGCGTTCTTACCTAATAGGATTGGTAATGTTTTACGCCCACTCGCTTGGTCTTTAACGCTATCGCGAATATTATTAGCCATGTTAATTAAGCCAATTGTAATAACAATCGGAATACTAATCCAAACTACAAAGCCATTAACATTGCCAGTTTGAATAAAGAACGCTAATAAAATAATAATCATGCCCATAAATAATCCAGAAAATAGTTCACCGAATGGTGTCCAAGAAATAGGCATTGGGCCACCAGTATATAAATAACCAATTGCCATACAAACGATGCCCACTGGAATAATCCAAAATGAACTATTAGCTGCTAAAATGATACCGAGAAATGCAGCGATGATATAAAAAGCAATTGCTAGATTCATGACAAGTTTTGGACTCATACCGTTTCTTACGATAGCACCACCGATACCAACGGAAGTGTGATCGTCTAAACCTTTTTTAAAGTCATAATACTCGTTAAACATGTTCGTTGCAGCTTGAATAAGTAAACAAGCAATTAACATTGCAAGAAATAACATGAATTTAATGTGATCTTGACTACCTAATAAAAAAAGTTTAGCAGTTGCTGTACCAACTAATACAGGTACAACAGCAGCAGTTAAAGTATGAGGTCGCATCAAATGCCAATATTTTCTAACAGTAGAATATTGTTGATATTGATTTGCCATAATTTAATCTACCTCTTATAGTATATAGTTTTAACATATGTATTTTAAAGGAATCATATATAAAGGTCAATTGCCGTGAAATATTTCCCTAGAAGATTAAGCAATTATGCCACTATAAATAGTTAAAAATGATACAATATTGTAATGAGAAAAAATAGATAATGAAAGAAGTGAAATGAATGGCTGCGAATATAAAGGAAGATGACATTATTGAGTCAATATATGAAAGTAACAAAAGCTGGGTATCTGTTGAAGTGAAAATTGATAGAGCACTTGCGCCTGACGAGTTGTTCAATTTAACAGAAGCACAAGCAGGGGATCGCTTTTATTTTCGCTTAAATGATAATGCGTCTTCGTTTTTCGGCTATCATGCTGTTCAAAGGTTCAAAAATAACTTTGATAACAAGCAATCGATCTTTCGTGAGTGGGAAAAATTTAAAAAAGATGTTGAATTAGTTCACCCAGATATAGAAAAGCATCATTTAAAAGTCATTGGAGGATTTCAATTCTCTAGCCATAAGTCTGATGATGAGTGGCGAGAATTTGGCATCAATCATTTTGTAGTGCCTCAAGTACTCATTTCGAATATTAATCAGACTACTTACCTGACTTATACAGTGGAAAGAGCCAATTTTGATATTGAAGCATTCAAAGAGGTAGTCGCTTTCTTTGAAGAGGCGCACATTGGACAAGATGATCAAGATGAAACATTAGGAAATATCTTACGAATGGAAGATATTTACGTTGATGAGTGGAAAGAACTGGTTAGAGATGCGATTGCTCAGCTTGATGAAACTAAAAAAATTGTGCTTGCTAGACGTCGTATGATCAAATTTGATAAGCCAATTAGTATACCTTACGTGCTTAATCGCGCACTACAAAATGAAAAAAATAGCTATTTATTTATTTTAGAGTCCAACCAATCTGTATTCTTTTCACAAACACCAGAACAACTTCTTAAGGTAGAAGATGGTGTTTTATCTACGAAAGCAGTAGCTGGTACGATTAAACGATCTAACGACACTGAAGAAGATGAAAAAAATATACAAGCATTTTTAAAGGATAAAAAGAATTTAGGTGAACATGATTTTGTAGTTAGAAGTATTCTAGATGATATCACACCTTACGTTGATCATATTGAATATAATCATACACCGAATATTTTAAAAAATGACCATTTATATCATTTATATACGCAAATACAAGGTCAGTTAAAAAACAATGCATTTATTGGGTTAATAGACGACATGCATCCTACACCAGCGTTAGGTGGCTATCCTAAAGATGAAGCACTCAAATTTATTGAAGAAAATGAGTTTGGAACGCGTGGTTTATATGGTGCACCGGTTGGCTACATTGACATGAATGATGATTGTGAGTTTATTGTAGCCATACGCTCAATGTTAATGAAACAAAATCAAACGACGTTATTTGCAGGATGCGGAATTGTAAAAGATTCTGATCCAGATAGCGAATTAGCTGAAACAGCGGTTAAATTTTCACCAATGATGAATGCTTTAGGAGTAGTGGATAAGAATGAATCATAACGAAGCATTAACTAAACAAGTATATACCTTTGCATCTGAGTTATATGCCTATGGTGTACGTGAAGTAGTCATTAGTCCCGGCTCAAGATCTACACCACTAGCAATTGCGTTTGAGGCACATCCTAACATTAAGACTTGGGTACACCCAGACGAACGTAGTGCGGCATTTTTTGCTTTAGGTTTAATAAAAGGGAGCGAACGACCTGTAGCGATTTTATGTACTTCAGGTACTGCAGCAGCGAATTATACGCCAGCAATTGCAGAGAGCCAAATCAGTCGTATACCTTTAATCGTGTTAACAAGTGATCGTCCGCATGAATTAAGAAGTGTAGGCGCACCTCAAGCGATTAATCAAGTGAATATGTTTGCAAATTATGTTAATTTTCAGTTTGATATGCCTGTCGCTGATGGTACTGAATACATGCTAGATGCCATTTATTACCAAATGCAGATTGCAAGCCAATATTTATATGGTCCTCATAGAGGTCCAATTCACTTTAACTTACCATTTAGAGAGCCGTTAACGCCTAATCTTGAAAGACAAGAATGGTTGACGTCTTATACTAAAAAGTTACCGCATTATCAAAAAAATATTAACGTTCAAGATATCAGTCATATTTTAAAAGAGAAAAAAGGATTGATTATTGTCGGTGACATGCAACATCAAGCTGTTGATCAAATTCTTACATATGCAACTGTGCACGGTTTACCTATACTTGCTGACCCATTGAGTCAGTTACGTAAGTATAATCATCCTAATGTGATAACGACGTATGACTTATATTTTCGTGCAGGGCTTGATTTAGATGTTGATTTTGTTATTAGAGTTGGGAAACCAGTTATCTCTAAAAAGTTAAATCAATGGCTTAAACATACGAATGCCTATCAAATACTTGTTCAAAATAATGACAAGATAGATGTTTTTCCAACACCACCTAGTGTGTCTTATGAAATATCTGCAAATGATTTCTTCAGAAACCTTATTGAAGAATCAGCAGTTGAACGTAACGATTGGATAGAAATGTGGCGAACACTTGAATCTCAAGCGAGACATCATATCGATAAACATATGTCACATGCGACAGATGAAGCGGCATTTGTAAAAACAGTCATTGATAAACTGACTAAAGAAGATGCTATTTTTGTAAGTAATAGTATGCCAGTTCGTGACGTAGATAATTTACTTTACAATAGTGAAGTTGAAGTATACGCAAATCGTGGCGCAAATGGTATTGATGGTGTTGTGTCTACAGCTATTGGCATGGCTGTACATAAGAAAATAACGTTATTGATAGGTGACTTAGCCTTTTATCATGATATGAATGGTCTTTTAATGGCAAAAATTAACAACATTCATTTAAATATTATATTGCTAAACAATGATGGTGGCGGTATATTCTCATATCTTCCTCAGAAGGCGTCTGCAGAAGCTTATTTTGAAAGATTGTTTGGCACACCAACTGGATTAAATTTTGAATATACAGCGCTACTTTATGATTTTTCATTCAAACGCTATAATTCGGTAGCGGATTTCACTCAAGAAAAGCTGTCACACATGCATTCACATATTTATGAGTTGGTAACGAATAGAGATGACAATATGTCGCAACATCAAATTCTATATAAGAAATTGAGTGGTATTCTGAATGTTACATTATAACTTTTATCAGTCAAAACGAGAGACAAATCAATTATTAGTACTTCTACATGGCTTTATAAGTGATAGTCGTACGTTTGATGCGCACGTGGATCCATTGTTACAAGAGGTTAATGTGTTAACCGTTGATTTACCAGGCCATGGTCAAGATCAATCCTCAATGGATGTAACATGGGATTTTCCATTTCTTGCGAAGCAATTGGATGAATTATTAGACATGTATGAATCTTATAAAGTCACGTTATTAGGCTATTCAATGGGTGGTAGGGTAGCACTCTACTATGCACTGTATGGTAAACACACAATTAACAAATTGATTCTTGAAAGTAGTTCACCGGGAATTAAAGAAGAAAATAATCGTTATGAGCGACAACAAATAGATGCTTCTAGAGCGAAAGTGTTAGAAATAGCTGGATTAGAAGTCTTTGTAAATGATTGGGAAAAATTACCGCTATTCTATACACAACAGCATTTGGATAAAGCGCAAAAGACAGCTATGCGTGATATGCGTATGGCTCAAGACCCTTATAAATTGGCAAAGGCATTACGTGATTATGGTACAGGGCATATGCCTAACCTATGGGATCAAATCAGTCGAATTCAAATACCGTGCTTTATATTAACTGGCGAATTAGACCAAAAATTTGTGAAGACTGGACAAGCTATGAACAAAGATATGCGCTATAGCCAAGTCCATACCTTTTCAAATGTAGGTCATACAATTCATGTGGAAGATAAAGCGGAATTTGATACAATAGTATTAGGTTTTTTAAAGGAGGAGCAAAATGACTAGACAGTGGGAAACACTTAGAGAATATGATGAAATAAAATACGAATTTTATGAAGGTATTGCAAAAGTAACAATTAATCGTCCAGAAGTGAGAAATGCTTTTACACCAAAAACGGTTGCTGAGATGATTGATGCTTTCAGTCGTGCGCGTGATGATCAAAATATTTCTGTAATCATCCTAACCGGCGAAGGTGACAAAGCCTTTTGTTCAGGCGGTGACCAAAAGAAACGTGGGCATGGTGGCTATGTAGGTGAAGACCAAATTCCTCGTTTAAATGTATTAGATTTACAACGTTTAATCCGTGTCATTCCTAAACCAGTGATCGCAATGGTTAGAGGTTATGCCATCGGTGGTGGTAACGTATTAAATGTAGTATGTGACTTAACAATCGCTGCTGACAATGCTATTTTCGGACAAACAGGTCCTAAAGTAGGTTCATTTGATGCTGGTTATGGTTCTGGCTACTTAGCAAGAATCGTTGGCCATAAAAAAGCGCGTGAAATTTGGTACTTATGTCGCCAATACAATGCACAAGAAGCTTTAGACATGGGCTTAGTTAATACAGTTGTACCATTAGACCAAGTTGAAGATGAAACGGTTAAATGGTGTAAAGATATTATGAAACATTCTCCAACAGCTTTACGTTTCTTAAAAGCTGCTATGAATGCTGATACGGATGGCTTAGCTGGCTTACAACAAATGGCTGGAGATGCTACATTACTTTACTATACTACGGATGAAGCGAAAGAAGGTCGTGACGCGTTTAAAGAAAAACGTGATCCAGACTTCGATCAATTCCCTAAATTCCCATAAACCGGTTAATGATAATACAAATATAAATATAAGTAAAGGACACTTGTATAGTGATAAATTGATAAACAATTTAATCGCTATTAACAAGTGTCCTTTTAAATTAAGGTATCAATTATAATATTTTTTTAAAAATAATTCTAATCGACGCATACCTTCTTTTAAGACATCCATATCGTAAGCATAAGAAATGCGGATATAACCTTTACCCATATCGGTAAAGGAAGACCCAGGCACCATTGCTACGTGGGCTTCTTCAAGCACTTTTACGCAAAAGTCAAAATCATTGGACGTAAACTGTCGAATACTTGGGAATATATAGAACGCACCTTCTGGTTGAGCATCAAGTTCAAAACCTAATTCTGTTAGTTTACTGACTAGATAGTCACGACGCTCGATATAGGCTTGGTTCATATATTGAGGTGCATCTAATCCTTCATTGAGTGCGGCAATGCAGGCAATTTGTGAAGGGACATTTGCACAAATGCAATTATAGGCATGCATAAATGTTAGCTTTTCAATTAAATATTCAGGCCCTAGTAAGAAGCCGATACGAATACCTGTAGCAGAATGAGATTTACTCAAACCACCAATAAGTAAAAGCTGATCGCGTATCTCTTCAAATTCTGCAAAGGAAACATGTTTACCTTTAAATGTATTTTCCGCATAAATTTCATCACTAATAATAAAAATTTCTTTATCTTTTAAATAATTTACAATGCTTTTAACTTCATCACGATCTAATATGACACCCGTAGGATTCGTAGGGTAATTCAACAAAATTGCTTTTGTCTTATCAGAGTAGTGTTGAGCAATTAATTCAGGCGTGATTTTAAATTCTGTCTTTGTTGTATCTATATATATAGGGTGCCCACCTAAAGTCTCTACTAATGGAATATAGCCAGCGTAAATAGGCCCCGGAATTAATATTTCGTCACCAGGTTCGATAATACTACGTAATGAAGTATCAAGTGCTTCACTTGCACCATTCGTAACAATAATTTCTTCTTCACTATAATAGAAACCGTATTTATTGTTGAAATAGTTACGAATTGCCTGACGTGTTTCAGGTAATCCTTTATTATGTGAGTAACTCGTTTTATCTTCTTGTATTGCAGTGATATAGGCCGCTTTCACCACATCTGGCATAGGAAAGTCGGGTTGACCAATCGTTAAATTGACGCAATCATCAATATCCTTCATACGATTAGAGAACTGACGAATACTTGGTGCCCTTAAAAATTTAGCATTTGAATTTAAAGTTAATTTCATTTTTACACCTCAAAAAACCAAATTATAGTAACCGTACATGTTACTATAAATTTTTAGAATAATCTTATAATAACATATTTTAGCTACCATAATTTGGTAAGTATTGTTTTATATGATTTTGTTATTATCCTTTAAATGAAGAAGGTTTCTTCAAATTGATTAAAGGATTAGTCCATTTACAAACAAAATTCGTTGATAGTAAATAAACAATCACGATTGAGATTATAAATAAATAGCCATAAGTAAGAACGGATGTTTGAGATTTAAATGGATATATTTCATAACCTCTAACGATACCTATAACTAGTCCATGGAGTAAATAGATATACATCGTACGATTGCCAATATAAGTATAAAAACGTTTAGTCGTACTCATTAAATTAAGAAACGAGAACATAGTTACAAATATGATGAAGTAAAGTAATAAACGTTTTAAGGGACTATATACATCTTCGTTATTATTTTCGAGAGAAGTGTAAGGACTGCTACCTAAGAGCCAATCTGAATTGATTGGATGGATGTAATAAACGATGAAAAATATGATAAGTACAATAATTGAAAATACGTTTATTTTTTTATTACGCAATAGTTGCGTATGTGAACGTGTTGTTAAATAGCCAACATAGAATATTGGGAAAAATACAATTGTTCTAGAAATACTCATATAACCATCGATATCGTCAGAAAAACCAGCAAGTATTGAAATGATTAATGCGATAGGTAACACATAATATGCTTTGTATCGACGTACAATGACAAGTATGACGTGAAAACTAAATAATGTAAGTAAAAACCATAAAGCAAATACTGGATTAAATGGATCCATTTGTATTGCGTCACTTTTACCAGTTAAAAAATAATAAACTGAGAAAAAGGCATAAAATATCGCATATGGTGCAAGTAACTTTTTAGCTACATTCTCTAAATAATGTGGTTTATCCAAATGTTTGGCAAAGTATCCAGAGATAAATAAAAATGATGGCATATGGAAACTATAAATCAGTAAATATAATGCAGATAACGATTTACTTTCAGAAGTATAGGGTTGAATCATATGACCGAACACGACTAAAAAGATGAGGATGGCTCGAGCGTTATCGAAAAAGTAATCTCTTTTTGTATCAATGGACATACGATTGTCTCCTTTTTTATTAATAACTGTATCTAATTTAGTATATTTTGACACTTCAATGCAACAATTTAGAAAAAATGTTGAGAGTGGGACAGAATTCTTTTAAATTCGTCGTAACCCCAACTTGCTTAGCTTGTAAAATCACTTTCGTGATTTTTTGTGTTGGGGCCCCGCCCGCAAGGATGACTAGAACTGAGAAAAGCTTTGTTAAAGCGCCTTCTCAGTTCAGTCAGCTACTGCGAATTTGCAAAATAGCTGCATTATAGTATTTATGTCCCGGACTCCTTTGATATATATTTTATTTGATTTTAAGATAATTATTTCAAATATGAATATTATTTTTTGAATAGGGAAGAGGAAGTTAATAAGCAAAAGGAGAGGATTACCATTAATATACTAAAAAATACGTTTAAATTGTTACATCCAATGGTAGGTGGGAGTATCATTGGTCGAGTCATAGCGAAAGAATCAAAAGAGGATTATAACCAATTTAGAAAGCCACCATTTTCACCGCCTACAAAAGCTTTTCCAATTGTTTGGCCAATCTTATATGTACTCATGGGCGTTTCTTATTTACTCACTACGAAAAATAATGAACAGACGACTAAGATTAAAGTGACTCACTATAGTCAGTTAGCTTTAAATTATTTATGGTCAATACTTTACTTTAAAAAGAAAGTTAGAGGCATTGCCTTTATTGAAAGTATGATGTTGTTTATCTCTGTCGTCGTTAATACAATTTCAATGTTTAAAATACATCGCATTGCAGGTTTATTACAAATTCCGTATGTCATGTGGTCTGCATTTGCAAGCTATTTAAATGCAGGTAATTATTTCCTTAATAAAGATAACCCGAACTATAAAAAACAATAGAAATGTCAAGCTCAAGCAATGTTTCGTTAAATTTCACGTTTGCCTCAATGGTGAGTTAAACTGAATGAAATTAAAATTGAATTATTGAGATATGTATTGTGACAAAATATTGAAAGTACATGACATATAAAAAAATCATAGTATAATAGTATTATCAATTACAAAAGTGGAGTAGAACAACAATGTATAATCAACTAGAAAAACTTATTACACTAACAAATAATGACCTGAATTTGGTTAACAGACGATTTGGACAACGCACGGACATTACAAATGATCAACTAGAATTATTGCGTATATTATATAGCTTTGATCGTTTATCACAATATGATTTAACGATGAAGATTAGCAGAGAACAATCTATTGTTTCTAGATGGATTAAGAAATTAGTTCAGAAAGGCTATATCACAAGTCAACAATCACATGAAGATTTACGTTGCAAAGACTTATGTCTAACAGAAGAAGCGCGTAATTTAATTCAACAAATCAATACTGCAAGATGTGAATTAATAGAAGCACGTTGCCAATGTCTAAGTAAAGAGGAAATACAAAGTCTAAATCAGTTATTAGACAAACTGAATAGCCGTCATATATATATTTAAGAAAATAAGCCATAACATTTTAATGAATCTTGTTAGAAGATCATTTTAATGTTATGGCTTATTTTTATGAGCATAGTAGAAGAATGATCGTTTACATTATTAAGGCTGGGACAAAATCAAATGTCCCAGCCCTAAATTTTCTAGTTTTTTAACCATTCTATCTTCCAGTTATTTGACTAAAGAATGTCATTATTTAGTATAACTTGTGATATCGAAGTATTTACCAACTGCTTTAATCTCACTGTATAGTTGTTTTAAATATTGAGCGTTAATATTAGCCCAGTTAATATCAGTTGCATATTGATGCGTAGCAGGGTGATCTGGATTCCAACGCATTTTGTATAATGTATTTTGCCCAGCTTTAATATAGTCTTTGCCTATAAATTTAGCGCCACCAATAATAGCTTTAGATACTGAGTTCCAACCAGCTTGTTTAGCATAGTTAATGCCACTGTATAGTGGATTAGCATCATAAGCAGCTATACCAAATACGTTGTGATATTTTGTAGCACTCTTAGTAGTAACATAATTATTTACAATATTAGCACCTTTAGCTAATTGAGATTGACCATTACCTGTTTCAATTAACGCGTGTGCAACTAAGTAAATTTCATTAATACCTGAAGTGGCAGCCGCTTGACTGAATGCTTGTCCTTGATTCTCAAGTACACCTTTACCTTTAAGTAATTGGTTTAAACTTGCTACAGAAATGTTTTGTGGACGATCTAAACGTAAGAATTGGTACTTAAGTGTTTCATCTTTAGCTAATCGTTCAGGGTTCATCGCATTTTTAATTTCACTATAAGTAGCATTAGACCAACCATAACCGTTTCTTTGAACTTGTGGAGGTGCGCCATAAGCATTTTGTTGAAGTGACGCAGCTTGATTTAAAGTTCTATATGATTTTGAATATTTAACTAATTCTTTCTTCAAATCAGTATCTTTAATCCATACATACTTACCATTGCTTAATTTACCATAATACCAAGTTTTACCATTGATGACTTTACGGTTCGTTACTTGGAAAATTTGTTCATTAAATGCTTTTAATGAAGTTGCTTTTACAGAGGTAGGATCATCATAATAAAAACCATTATAGTTATTAATAATGAATTCATATTGATACTTTTCACCAGTATTTGATGATGTATTAGATGATGTTAAGTCATCTTTAGCAATCCAACCTGTTTTACCATTAACAGTACCATATAAGAAAGATGTATTGCCTACAACAACAGATTTAGATACTTTAAATGATTGATTAGCTAAGTCTTTATTGTCTAAACGTTGTTGATTTGTACCCCATGCGATTGAGTAAAGTCCATTATTTTTATTATTAATTTTGTATGTGCCTGATGTTTTTTGTACAGAACTTGAATTTTGAATATTTAAGTCCTTAACATTAAACCAACCTAAAGGTGTATTTTGTGTCGTGTTTTGAAGTAACACATACGTATTACCATTAACTGTTTTTTCTTTAGAAACATTGAAAGTACGATTTGCATATTTAGACGCATTTTTACCAGTTTTATCATAAACAGTTGCGTGTGCACCACTGTTATTTGCATTAACTTGAGCTACTTTAGACACTGTTTGTGTTGAAGATGTAGATGGTTTAGTAGCTTTTGTATTCACTGCAATCTTAGCGTTTACTTTAGGTGCTTGTTGCACATCAGTTGATTTAATCCAACCCCAAATATTATTGATTACACCATGTAGGTATGTTTCATTTCCTACTTTAAGGTTATCAATTGATTTTAATTGTTTGCCACTAGATGGAACTGTAGCTTTAACTTGTTTAGCTGTTCCCCAAGGTGTGTCATAAATATTGGCATTACCTTTAATATTGTAATAAGTGGCAGTTGTCTTGGTAGGTGTTGAAGACTTAACAGTAATTTCTGAAGCCGGAATCCAACCTCTTGAAGTATTACCATTATAATCAGAAATTAAGTAATAATCTTTATTGTTTAACGTAGCTTTCTTAGTGATGTTATACGTCTTACCACCAAGCGTAGCATTTGCTTTTGCGTTCTTATCATAAACAGTTGTATATGATCCTTTATTCTTAGTAGAAACTTGACCTAAAGTATTTTTAAGGTTAGACACTTTTAATGTGTTGTCTACTGCTGGTGTTTTACTGCCTGATGTTGGTTTAGTTATATCAGTTAGGAAAGCTTTGCTAACCCATCCATTTTTACCATTTAATGAACCAAATAAATAAGTGGATTGGCCTACTTGTTGTGATTTTGTTGCTTTAAATGGTGCAGTATTTGATTTAGAAACCGTTCCAGCTACTTGATTATAATTACCCCAAGGTACTGTATATAATGTAGTACCAGATTTAATATTGTATGATTGGTTAACTTTTACAGGTGATTTTACAGTGTTATAAATCGTTTCACCTTGTTTAACCCAACCGTATACTTTACCGCTATTATAGTCAGATACTAAATAGTATTTGTCTTTGCCAAGTGTAGCAGATTTAGTAACAGATAGAGTGTTATGCACTTGATTTGTAGCTTTACCTTTAGCATCATAAACGGTTGTGTATAAGCCACTATTATTTGTTTTAATTTGAGCTAGTCCAGTATTAGCATTAACAGTTAATTTAGGTGATGTAGTAGTTGAACCACTATTACTTGAGCCACCTTTATTTGTATTAGATGAACCGCTATTACTTGAAGTTGTACCCCAAGGTGCGACTTGACCCGTTTTGATTAAATATTTTTCATTAATTAAATCATATAATTCGTTATAAGAATAGTTATGATTTTGTAAATAAGCGTGTGGATCTGAATGATCCGTGCCACCTAAGAAACGGCTGATAGCATAGTGTGTCCATACGGTACCTTGACCGTCATTCTCAGCACTGTTAGGTTTTAAACCGTAATATTGTAATTGTGTTGCAGCATAATCTGCATAGTTATTCATTGACTTAGCAAATGAAACATAGTCATGTGTATGCACAATTTCAACATTGATGAAACGATTATTAGCTTGCGGACCTGCACCCCATGATAAGTAGTCAGTAGGGGCAGTTTCAATGATACGGTTGCCATCAACAAATGCATGAACAAATGCTGAATTGTAATTATTTTTCATATAATTAATTTCGCCATCAATTGTTGAATTATCATTAGCAGTATCATGAACTACAATACCTTCAGGTCGACCTACACCATTACGATAGCCATATTTAGGGAAGTATGATGAATAATTTTCTTCAATCTTAGGTGCTTGTAAGTTATTTGAACGAATATAATTGTTAATTGATGAACTAACTTGTGGTTTATATTTTGGTAACGATGATGTCGTTGCTCTAGCAGCATAGCGTTTTACTGTTTTTACGGGTGTTGCTGAACCACCTTTGCCACCAACTGATCTAAATCCAGAATAACCCGATTGCGCGTTGTGTGTTGCTGACGTTTGAGTAGCATTCGTTGAAGCTTTCGTTGTTGCTTTTGTTGAAGCTTTTGTAGTTGTTGTATTTTCAGAATTAGCTACTTTCGACGATTTAGCTTGCGCTACATTTGATTGCGTAGCATTTGTCGCGTTATCACTATAAGTACTAATGTTCTCAGTATTAGTTTGTTTATGATCTGTTTGTTGCTTTGATTGAGCTGCTTGATTAGATTGAGTTGGAGTAACAGTTGATTGATTTGTATTATTTTTATTTGATGAAATTAAACGTGCTGTTTGTTGTGAACTTTCATCAATTGTATTATTTTGGTTTTTAACATCTTGTGTAGCTTCTTGGTTTGTATTCGCAGACGTACGCTCATTTGTTTGTTGTTCAGATACTTCTGAAACATTTACAGAAGCTTGTGATGTTTGATTATTCGTATTCACATTATTTTGCGTTTGAGTCGTATTCTCTTTTTGGTCTACTTTGTTTAATATTGATGCTTGTTGTTCATTGTTTTGAACTTCAGCTGACGTACTATTTGAATCTGCTGTATTTGTATTAGCTGTATTTTGTTTTTGTGCACCTTGTTGATTTTGTGATGACGTATCAACTGTATTTAAGTTATCTAATTTAGCATCGTATGTTTTACTTGCTGTAGCAACAGATGCTTTTACATTTTCAGGATTTTGATATGTTTGTACACCTGAAACATTTTGTGCTGAATTCGTTACTTCTTTTTTAGCCTGTTCAGCATTTTTTATATTTTGTTGATCGTCAATCACATTATTTGTGTTGTTAGAATTTTGATTCGTTTCAGCTGCATGTGCTTGTTGTGTTGTAAATGCAGCACCAAATAAAGTGATTGCAATCATGGAAGGAAATTTTAAATTAAACTTTTTGGTCATATTGTTACTCCTCGTTATTAGTATAGTTACAATTCCATTATAGTATTTTAAAATTTGCTATGATTTGATTTAACTTATTTGTAAACTAACTTTAATACTTTCTTACTTATATTAAACAAATTATGAATTTACTAAGGGGTTAGCGGGGTAGAATTAATAATTAAAAGCACATTTATCAAATAGGTTAACGAAATTAAAAAATTACATATAATACATGTAATTTGAATGTACCCTGTTTATATATTCTTATACATTTTGATATGATCGATATTTTCTTCAATAAAAATGTCGCCTGTTGACATATAACCTAGTTTCTCGTAAAAACCTTGTGCCTGTACTTGTGCATTTAATACTAATTGCTGATATCCTTGATCTTTCGCAAAACGTTCGATGGCGTGCATTAAAGTTTTACCATATCCATCTTTTCTATAATCTTTTAGAATAGCAACTCTCTCTACTTTAGCAGCGTCATTATATGGTCTAAACCTTGCACATGCAAATGGCATATGATTTGTATCATACCCAATAGCATGTGTTGAACTTTCTTCAAATGAATCTAATTCATTTTCCAAAGGAACACCTTGTTCTTTTACAAATACTTCTTGTCTTATGTAAAAACAATCTGATAACATGTCTTTATTTTTTACGATTTCAAACATTTCAAAGCCCCCTATAGATATAATTATTAAAAATTTAAAAAATTCAAATTAAAAAAATTATAAAGTTATTCTATCTGATTTATATACAGAAAAAAACTCCTTTTTACAAACAATAAGTAAAAAGGAGTAGGAATATCGTTTTTATAATGCTTCTTGGCGAACAATGGCGCTATATTGCCAAAATATTCTCATTTGAGCAATATTCCAGTTATTCATGCCCATTGTGTAGCCTGAAGGTTTAAATATGTTAACATCAGTCACTTCTAATGCTGCAGCAATGAGATATTGAAGAGGTACGCTAATACTTTGCATTGTCTCGGTGATACCATTCTCATTGTAGACCCAAGAGAATGGTAAATCTGATTCAAAAACATCCACTTTATTGAAAATTTCAGGTAGGGCAAGAATATAACATGCGCCATTTACAATAGGGTTAATTGAATTCTCACCGTAGTAAACTAAAAGGGCTTCATAATTTTCGCGATGTTCGTGGTTTACGTAAAAGAACTCACTTCTGAATAAAGCCATGTCTTTGCTATGAATAATTTGTTGCTCTAAAACATTGAACATGCCGTTAATGTTAGCAGCTTTTTCATATGTTTTACGTGACATAGTATGTGATCCTCCCAATTAATATAATTGATTCGTTTGATTTTGGTTGTTATTAAATGAATCGGATTGATTTGTCTGATTAAAATTGTTGGTTTGATTGTAATTATCGTTTTGCGTAGTACCCTGACTATTTTGGTCATAACCACCGTATGAATTTGAATTATCTGTTTCTGTTGACTGTGTTTCAGTTGTATTTTCAGTACTATCATCAGTAGAAGATGTATCTTTTTGATTATTTTTCAATAATGACTGATCAAGAGGTGTAAGTGGTACTAGTGTGCCGTAATGTTTAATTACACGTTGATCTAAGAAATCATCCTTATCTGTTATTTTAGATAGTCCTAAATCAGAACGCAATATATTTGAATATTTCATAATATTACTTACGCTCGGATTGTAATAGTAAATGTTTTGTAGGTAATCATCTTCACCTTTAAGTTGAGATGTTTTAAATTCAATATCATCAGATAAATACATAGATGCGAGTGATTTAATTTCAGAAGCGGTTAAATTATGTTTGGCATTTTTTCCGACAATTTGTACTAAGTCATCTAATTTATCGTATGAATCTAAACTTTTAGCTTTTTGGAATAGCAATTTAATTAAATCCATTTGTCTTTCGCCGCGTTTTAAGTCAGAGTCATGGTGCCTTGTTCTTGCAACAGCTAACGCTTCGTCACCGTTCAGTTTTTGGTATCCTTTTTTTATTTTAATTCTACCGCTGTCGTCTGTATTTGGTTCATTTAAGTCATAAGGGACGTCGTAATAGATCCCACCAAGTTCATCTACTGCTTCAACAAACGCATCCATATTCACACGTACATAGTAATCAACTGGAACATTTAGAGTAGCTTCGACAGAATCCATTGCAGCTACAGGACCACCATAAGCATGTGCATGCGTTATTTTATCGTAATAACCAACTTTAGGAATGTAGCTAATCGTATCACGTGGGATACTCAGTAAGCGAATTTGACGTTTGTCAGGACTAAAGGTAGAAAGAATCATTGAATCTGTTCTAGAGTGTTCCGTAGTTTGGCCATTTTTTCGGCGACCTTCATTATCATCGATACCTAAGAATAAGATTGATACGGCGTCTTTAGAAGGATTTACTTTACCTTCTCGAATGCTCGACTGACGTTTTGAATCAATCTTATCATAAGAGTCTTGCATTGCACTTTCAGAAGTTTTGTACAAATTGATGATAAAAATTACAGGAACAACGATTAATACTAATGTGAGTAGCATCATAAAATATTTTAAAAATCGGTTCATAGCATTTGCTCCTATACATATTATCTTTTATAAGTGATTTTACAATTCGAAAAATAAACACAACTATGTGCTTGTTTAAGCAAAATCATAAAAATCAAAGATAAAGTTTTTAGTTTTCGTAATTTGTTTATAGTCAAAGGTGTTAAAATGAATTGAATTTATGTGTTCTATACTCTCATAGCCTTAAATTGTATTACTTTTTGGAGAAAATTACAACTTTAATTTTAATACAAGATTTACATAATTAAAATAAAATTAAAAAAAGAGATTTCGTTGCATTAATTTATACTTTATCATACTAAAGTATGATGAATTTAAAAATGATGCATGTATGATTAAAGAAAGATGAATTCAATGATGTTGTGTTATATAATATAAAATGTTGAATGAATAAAAAAATAATATAGATAGAATAGTTTTTGATTTAGACACGCTTCTATTTTAGATGTAAGAGGGACCTCATGAAAAATAACAAATTAAAAATTATAGCTTTTATTTTAGTATTAATCGTATTAGTGCTTCTCGTCATATTATTTGTCGTTAAAGTGACTAATTACAGTATTAAAGATAGTGCATATAATAATGTGAACGATAATAAGACTTATATTGAACATAGAGATAAACACCACAAAAAGGCGCCTAAGTTAAAAACGGTTCAAGCGGATGATCATAGTATTAAACAAATTAATACATATTTAAAGAATGTTCATTTTAATGGATCGATTACAGTTTTAAAAGATGGGAAGTTAATGCTTGATAAAGGCTACGGTTACCAAAATTTGGGTAGTAAGAAAAAGAACAACACAAATACGATGTATTTAATTGGCTCAGCACAAAAATTTACTACTGGCTTAATACTCAAGCATTTAGAATTATCAAACAAAATAAATATGAATGATTCTGTTACGAAATATCTACCGTGGTTCAAGACAAATAAAACCATTACCCTGAAAGATTTAATGTTACATAGAAGTGGTTTGTATAAATTTAGTGCTAATCCAGATACTAAAAGTTTAGATGGAGCAGTACACGATATTCAAAGAAGAGGGATCAACAATAAGTATTATCATAAACATTTATATAATGATGCGAATTATTTAGTATTAGCTCAGGTTATCGAATCAGTCACACATCAATCTTATGTAGAAAATTACTATAAATATTTAGCTGAACCTTATCACTTAGAACACAGTGCTTTCTTTAATGAAAAGCCTTTTAAAGAGAATATGGCTACGGGTTATAAAGTTAAAAATAATAAATTAAAAAAGATGAAACCTAATATTTTAGAGCAATACTACGGTGCTGGGAATTTATACATGTCTACGCATGATATGGCACGATTAGTTAATGACTTACAGCAAAACAATATTTTTAATCAAACGGTGACAACCTCATTGCTTCAAGAAATTGGAAGTACTAAATACCCAGAGTCATATAGATATGGATTCTATGCGACACCACAAGTCAATCGAATTAATGGTGTATTCTTTGGTCAAATATTTACTGTGTACTTTAATAAAGACTACATTATTGTATTGGCGACTAATAAAGTTGATAATGCTAAGCTATCCAATGAGTCGACGATTTCACATATTTACTATCAATTACTAGGTCAAAATATTTATGAAACGAAGTAACTAAAGTCGTGCATTTGAGGCAACGTTAATCTATAGGGCTATATAATATCGATATTAGCTGGCTAGAGTGAGAGGACCTTTAAATTAAGTTTTATCAACTTTAGTTATCCTTATTGGAGAAGGGCCTAATAATAGGAAGGACATAAAAATATTCCAAAAATAAATTGGGAGTGGAGAAACGAAATCATATTGAAGTCGTTCTTCACTCCCATAGTTTTTATTTAAGTGTGTTTTTGAATATGGAACGATAGTTATCATTTAAACTTGATGTAACTATTGTACAGTTTGGATATGGAGAATCAAAATCGACAACTGTAGCACCTCTAGTCAGTGTGCCTTGTAGTTCAATTTGTACATCAGCCAGATGTGTTTCGTAACTTTCTGTGTCGAGTAGATAGAGTACAGTAAAGACGTCATATAATTTTAACCCTTGAGCAAAATCCTTTTCTCTATAATGTTGAAAGAGTTGATAAAGCATTGCACTTGTTCGACTCAAATGTTCGAATGACGCTAGATAATCATGCGTTAATAAAGATTGACGCGCTAAATCAAGGCCAATCATTGTGATAGGGAGGCCACAATTAAACACAATATGAGCTGCTTCAGGATCGCTATAAATATTAAATTCAGCAAGCGGCGTTACATTACCTCGTCCAGCGCTACCACCCATTAAGACAATTTCCTTAATAAAATCTTTAACTTCTGGAAATGTACTTATTAATAAAGCAATGTTCGTCAGTGGTCCTAGAGCAACGATTGTGATAGGGGTGTCTGTTTGTAAGAGAATATCTCTCATTGCAGTTATTGAATTAGTTGATGCTAATTGATTTATTGATAAAGAAGGGAAGTCATAACCATCCATACCACTTTCTCCATGAACATGACTAGCATCAATAACCTTACTTATTAATGGTTTTGTAGCACCTCTATGAACAGGTACGTCACTGTTGAAGAAAGCTTTTAATTTTAGCGCATTTGCGGTCGTTTTTTCGATACCAACATTTCCGTTAACAGTTGATATCATTTTAACATCAAAAGATGGATGTAATAGGGCGACACTTAATGCAGCTGCATCATCAATACCTGGGTCTGTATCTATAATTAATGGTAAACGCATGATTCAATTCATCTCCTATATAATGATTGGTTTAATATAAAGATAACTTATCTAAGATAGTAAATGAAAGTATAAAGAAAGAACCTGTTTGAAACGCTAAGGCGTTTCATAACAGGTTCTTTTAGTGAGATAAATATTAAATTATAAGTGGTGAGAATGTCCACCTTGCATAACCCAATACGTACCAACAACAGTCACTAATGTGATGATAATCGCAAAGATAACTTTGAACGATTGTACTTGACCATCTTTACCTTCAGTTAAGTGCATGAACATTAATAATTGAACTGCAGCTTGAATAAATGCAAAGCCAAAGATGATTGTTGTTTTAGCATGGAATGTCATGTTTGTGTATAGAGTTACGAAAACTGCTAATAACGTCAAGACGATTGAGGCTATAAAGCCAACTGTATGTTTTACGATTGTATTCATCCGCTATACACCATCCCTATCATATATACGGCAGTAAAGATGAAGATCCAAACAACATCTAAGAAGTGCCAGTATAAACTTACGATAAATAATTTTGGAGCATTGTATTTATTAAGACCACGTGTAGCTACTTGGATTAATAAACAAATGATCCAGCCAATACCTAATGAAACGTGGGCACCATGTGTACCTAATAGGATGAAGAAACTAGACCAATAAGATCCAATTTGTGGTGTTACACCTTCAGAAACATAGTGAGCGAATTCGTAAATTTCGAATCCAACGAACACTAAACCTAAAAGTACTGTAAGAATCATCCAAAACATCATTAAGTTTTGTTTTTCTTTACGCATGTAATAAATTGAAATACCACATGTGTAAGAACTGATTAATAAGGCAAATGTCATAATTAATACAAGCGGTAACTCGAATAATTCAGTTGTCATTTTGCCTGCGTAATCGCCACCATGTTGCAACGTTAATAACGTTGCAAATAAGGTACCGAATAACGAGAATTCGGCTGTAAGGAAAATCCAGAAGCCAAGTTTATTTAATTGACCTTCGTGCGTACGTGAATCAACAGTATTTGTATCATGACTCATGACCTACAGCCTCCCTTTCTTTAATACGAGCTTCTCTTAAGCGAGCTTCATTTTCAGCAACTTCAGAAGCAGGGATATGATAACCATGATCTTGAACGAAACTTTGGTAAACTAATGAACCAAGAATACCTACTAAACAAATTATAGCAGGGACGATCGTTTCAAAGATTAAGAAGAAACCACCTAATAACATGAATATACCCATAAACACACCAGTATGTGTATTGTTTGGCATATGAATGTCTTTATAGTTATGGTTATCTAAATAATGACGACCATGTTCTTTCATATCAACAAATGTATCATAGTCATTCCAATCTGGAGTGATAGCAAAGTTGTATTTAGGTGGAATTGCAGAAGCAGTTGACCACTCTAAAGTACGTCCAAGACCATCCCAGTTATCTCCAGTAGCTTCACGTGGAGCTTTGATATGACTGTATACGATGCTTGCTACTAAGAATAGGAAACCAACAGCCATTAATAATGCACCAATAGTAGAGATTACGTTTAATAACCACCAACCATCAGAAGGCATGTAAGTGTATAAACGACGAGGCATTCCGTCTAATCCAAGAATGAATTGTGGTAAGAAACATACGTTAAATCCAATCATGAATAACCAGAAACACCATGCATTTAATTTTTCGTTTAATTTGTAACCCATCATCTTAGGATACCAGAAGATTAAACCAGCTAGGCAGGCAAATACTACACCAGTAACCAATGTATAGTGGAAGTGAGCTACTAAGAAATAAGTATTATGATATTGATAGTCAGCTGATGCCATCGCTAACATTACACCAGTAACCCCACCTAATAAGAAGTTAGGGATGAAGGCTAATGAGAATAGCATAGGTGACTCGAACGTAATACGTCCTTTATACAATGTTAATAACCAGTTGAAGAGTTTAACTCCGGTAGGTACACCGATTAACATTGTTGAAATTGAGAAGAATGAGTTGATTAATGCACCATTACCCATTGTGAAGAAATGGTGAACCCAAACTAAGAAACTTAAGAATGCGATACCAGCAGTTGCCCACACCATGCTTTGGTGACCGAATAAACGTTTACGAGCAAATGTTGGAATAATTTCAGAGTAAATACCAAATGCAGGCAAGATAACGATATAAACCTCAGGGTGCCCCCATACCCAGAAGAAGTTTGCCCATAACATTGGCATACCGCCATCAGCAACTGTAAAGAATGCAGTTCCAAAAATGCGGTCAGCTGTCATTAATGCAAGTACAATTGTGAATACTGGGAACGCAAGAATTACGATTAAAGTCGTAATAAATGTAGTTACAGTAAACATTGGCATTTGCATGAATTTCATTGTTGGTGTTTTACATCTAAGTATTGTTACAAAGAAGTTAATACCAGTCATTAATGTACCAATACCTGAAATCTGTATAGCGATTAGGTAATAGTTAACACCTGGGCCTGGACTAAATTCACCAGCTAATGGTGCATAGTTTGTCCAACCAGCTGCTGGTGATCCACCAATAATGAATGAAAGGTTGAATAAAATCATACCAACAAAGAATAACCAGAAACTAATGTTATTCATAACTGGGAACGCCACATCACGAGCCCCAATTTGTAGTGGAACAACTACGTTCCATAAACCAAAAATGAATGGCATAGCCATAAAGATAATCATGATAACGCCGTGCGTACTGAAGATTTCGTTATAGTGGTTTGATTCCAAGAAAGTATTATCTGGAATTGTTAATTGTGTACGTAAAAGTAACGCATCAATACCACCACGGACGAACATAAGTACAGCACAAATTAAATACATTAAACCGATTTTTTTATGGTCTACGGATGTGAACCATTCTTTGTAAAGATATTTCCATAACTTGAAGTAAGTAATTACTGCAATTAAACCAATAACTAGGAATGGCGCACCGATTTGTGCCATTGTAATCATCCAGTTACCTTTAACGAGTAATTGATCCCATGGAAAATTCATTAATGTCCACCTCCATGATCATTGTCTGCTTTGCTACCAAATTTAGACGCATTTTCGTCTTTCGCGCTTTTACTGATTTTTTCCATTTCCTTAGCGTTATGATCCTCTTCTTTCTTGAATTCATTATCATAAGGATCATTGTTACCAAGAATCATAGGTTTCATACCATGACGCTTATAGTTAGCGTTAGTGATTTGAACCTTACGAGCTGGTTTCTGTGGTTTATCAGTAACATCTTTGTACAAGTCTTCTTCAGCTACAAAGTTAGGATCTTTTTGAACATAATTATAACGTTTGTAAGCGTAGAAAATGTACTCTGGATCAGCTGCAGGGTCAACGAATGCCATATGCGTACCATTGAATGTCAATTCTTTATTAGGTGTACTTGGTAAGAGTTGTTTATCAAACTCATCTTGGCTAAGTGTTTGCTTGCTCTTAGCATCTTTAACCCAAGAATCGAATTCACTTTGGTCTACAGAGTGAACTTTAAACGTTTGGCGAGAGAAACCTTCACCATTGAAGTTAGAGTTACGTCCTCTGAAAGTACCTGTTTCATCGGCTTGTAAAGTCCAATTCATTGTCATGCCAGTCATGGCATATTTTTGACCACCTAATTGAGGAATCCAGAAACTTGTCATTGTATCCATAGCTTGCAATTTGAAGACTACAGGACGATTTTTAGGAATAGTTAATGTATTCACTGTTTCTACTTTTTGTTCTGGATAAGCAAAGAACCATTTGTATCCAGCACTTACTGCGTATACAACCATTGGATCTTCCTTACTTTCTGGTGGTTTCTCATAATCGTATAAAGTTTTAACTGTTGGAATAGATAAAGCAATAACGATAATGATAGGTACCACAAACCAAATTGTTTCAATTAAAGAATTGTGGTGCATCTTACCAGTTTCGCTGTTTTTATTGTAGCTATACTTGAAAATAAAAATAGCGAACATGGTAAGTACAACAGCAACAATAACAAGCATGAAGATGATTGAATAAATAATCAGGAACTTCTGACTACTTGCTACTGGCCCTTTTGCATTAAATACTTCTACATTCGAACAACCACTAAGTAAAATTAGCGTGCCGAACATTAGAAGCAAAGACTTAAATTTTGACACTTTTTTGACCTCCTAATACTACAAATGTAGGGCTTATCATTAATTTTAGTTTATTACGCGATATTTACAAGTACTTATCCAAAAAAAATTATAAATATATATAGGAAACAACTAGCAACAATAGGAATGACGGGGAATGTAAGATTTGTTAAAATTATGTGTCTATTCTGTGAAAAATGACAAAATTAAGTGAAATGCGCATGTAGTTGAGAAACGTTATCATTTTCAGTGTTTTCAAGGGTTTTAGACATAAAAAAAGATGAGACATTTCATCTCATCTCAAAATTGTCATCATTACTTAACTTCTATGTATCGTGTAGAAGTTTCTTTAGCTCCATCTGAATCAATGACGTTATATTTGACTTTATATTTACCTACTTTAGAAGTATCAACATGACCATCAACAGTAATTTTATGCGTTAAATCGCCATCTTCTTTATCATAGGCGCTAATTCCATTAAGTAGATTATAGTTTTGGCCTTTTTCAATTACAATATCATTCACGCCTCTAAGTTCAGGAGAGTGATTTGTAGTAGCTTCTGCACTTAAGTTGGGGGTAACTAGAGTTGCGGAGACGCCTAGCGCTGAAAGTGACTGGATTAGTTTATTCATTAAGTTAACCTCCGTTAAAATAAAGTCATTGAGTAATTTAATTAAACTATACAATATATTCTGACAATAAACATCATACTATAGTCTTAATATATCGTATTATTTTACGAATTAAAATAATAAGAAGAAAAATATATATTAAGATTATGTAAAATGAACATTTTGTGAATTTAAGTACATTTGATTTAAAAAATCTCAATTTTGAAATAGAATGAATTAAGAAATGGTTTGAAATATTTAACTAAATGGGAGTGACTTTTCATGTTAAATGAAAAAGAAAAAGGCATTATTAAAGAAACAGTACCAGTATTACAAGACAAAGGCACTGAGATTACATCATATTTTTACAATAGAATGTTCAACCAACATCCAGAATTGAAAAATATGTTTAACCAAACGAACCAACAGAAAGGGTTCCAATCAACTGCATTAGCACAAAGTGTTTTAGCAGCAGCAGTGAATATTGATAATTTAGGTAATATCATGCCAGTTGTTAAAGAAATTGCGTATAAACATTGTGCTTTACAAGTTCCACCTGCAGGTTACGATATTGTCGGAGAAAATTTAATCGAAGCAATTAAAGCTGTTGTAGGTCTTGAAGATGATCATCCTATTATTCAAACTTGGAAAAAAGCTTACCAAGAAATTGCTGATGTGTTTATTCAAGTAGAAAAAGATATTTATGCTGAAATGCTTTGGGATGGCTTCAAACCTTTTGAAATCGAAAAAATTGAACAATTGTCTTCAGATATTAAAGCATTCACAGTTAAATCTACTGAATATGATTTAAGTCAATTCACACCAGGTGAATATATCACTGTTGACGTAAGTAGTGAAAAATTACCTTATCGCGCAAAACGTCATTACTCAATCGTATCAGGAGAAAAAGAACGTTTAACATTTGCTGTTAAACGTGATGTAACTACTAATCATGAAGGTGAAGTTTCAACTATCTTACATGATGAATTAAAAGAAGGGGACACAATTAACTTGTCTGCTCCAGTTGGTCCATTTGCAGTTGCAAATCCAGAAAAACCACAACTATTTATTGGTGCAGGTATCGGTGTTACACCTCTAGTTTCTATGTTTGATGAAGTAGTAGCTAAAGGCAGTAAAGCTCAATTTGTTCAAGTTACTGGAGACATTAACGATACACCGTTCACTTCACATTTAGAAGCTATTAGCCAAAAATCAGACAAAGCAAATTATGAACTTTATGATAGAGAAAAAAATGGCTATTTAACTAAAGACTATCTTGAAAACTATTTAAGCAATGATACTGAAGTATATGTATGTGGCGGTGCTAAGTTCATTCAATCTGTAATTGAAGTATTAAAAGCATTAGATGTGGATCAAAGTCACATCCATTATGAAACATTCGTACCAAAATTAAGTGTTACAGTTTAATAAGAATAATGGATGTTAAGATATGCTACATTACTGGATTAATGCAAGACGTATAATTATTTTATAGTGTAGTTTCTAATATAAAAGGCACCTCTCTAATTTAGTGTTGAAATGATTACTAAATTATATGAGTGTGCCTTAATTTTTTAAGAATTTCAGTGTAAAATTACATATAAATACAAAGTATTTTGGCGAGACGCTTGCGTTAATTATTAATGAGGGAGCGGGACAGAATTCTTTTGAATTCGTCGTCCCACCCCCGCAAGGATGACTAGAACTGAGAAAAGCTTGATTTAAGCGCCTTCTCAGTTCAGTCAGCTACTGCGAATTTGCTAAATAGCATTATTATATTATTTATGTCCCAGACTGAAGTAGTTCTAAAGATGGATAATAAATGGCGTTGCGCGCAGGGCCCCAACACAGAGAAACTGATTTAATCAGTTTCTACAAGCAAAGCACGTTGGGCAAGCAAGCCAACAATACTCCGTATTGTAAATAAAGAAACCAGTCAATGCGTTTGTTAAAACGCATTGACTGGCTATTTCTCTAGGAATGATGTCCTAGCCATTTTAATTTAATTATTCTAATAACATAAGACTTAAGTCAAAGTGAAGCCTTCTTATTCAATGCCACGACGCATTTTTTCAGCTAATAGTGTGTTGTTAAGCACCATAGTGATTGTTAATGGGCCAACACCACCTGGAACTGGTGTGATAGCTCCAGCAATTTCTTTAACTTCTTCAAACTCTACGTCACCTTTTAATTTACCATTTTCATCAGGCGTGTTACCAACATCAACAATAACTGCGCCTTCTTTAACATCATCTTTAGTAACTAAGCCTGGTTGACCTACAGCACTAACAATGACATCAGCGTCTTTTAAATGACTATGCATGTCTTTAGTACGTGAATGTAAGATAGTTACAGTAGCGTTAGCTTGTAATAATAATTTAGATACTGGTTGACCAACGATATGGCTACGTCCAATTACAACCGCATTTTTACCTTCTAAATCAATATCAGCATGTTTAAGAATTTCCATAATACCTAATGGTGTACATGGAACAAAAGTTTGCTCATCAATATATAATTTACCGATATTTGAAGGGTGGAAGCCATCAACGTCTTTTTCAGGATTAATCGCTTCTAAGATTTTTTGTTCACTTACTTGTTTAGGAAGTGGTACTTGAACTAGAATACCGCTAACTGAATCATCATTGTTTAAACGATCTAATTCTTTTAATACATCCTCTTCAGAAGTATCTTCCTCTAAATGAACAATTTCAGAAATCATGCCGATTTTTTCAGCAGCTTTCTTTTTAGAGTTTACATAGCTTTGACTTGCACCATCATTACCAACTAAGATAACTGATAATTTTGGTGTATAACCTTTTTCTTTTAAAGCTTCGACTTGATTTTGTAAACCTTGTCTATAGTCCTTAGAAATTTGTTTCCCATCTAAAATTTTTGCAACCACAAAAAATTCCTCCTTGTTTGTTTTAATCATAACTATACCTTAACTTTAAAACTGTATTCTCGTCAATTAATAGCCAAAAGACGTAAATTAAAGATAAAAATTAAGTTAAAGTTCGATTTTTAATTGAAAAAGCATCGCATGATTGTTATGCTATATCTGTAATATACAACTAATCGTATCTAAATTTCAAACTTTTGAAAGGGTGTACAACGTGAAAGTAGCGGTAATTATGGGTAGTTCTTCAGATTGGAAGATTATGCAAGAAAGTTGTGCGATGTTAGACGAATTCGAAATACCGTACGATAAGAAAGTGGTTTCGGCACATCGTACGCCAAAATTAATGTATGAATTTGCCAGTCAAGCACAGAAAAATGGCTATGATGTCATTATTGCTGGAGCAGGTGGCGCAGCGCATTTACCGGGAATGGTTGCATCAATGACAACATTACCTGTGATAGGTGTACCAATAGAATCGAAAAGTTTAAAAGGTCTGGATTCATTATTATCAATTGTTCAAATGCCTGGTGGTATTCCAGTAGCTACAACTGCAATTGGAACGGCAGGTGCTAAAAATGCTGGCATATTGGCTGCAAGAATATTAAGTATTGGCAACGAAACAGTTCGTCATCATTTAGAACAATATGAGCAAAGTCTAGTAGATAAAGTTGGTGAAATGCAAAATGAACTTCAATAAATTAAAGTTCGGTGACACTATTGGCATTATTGGTGGTGGTCAATTAGGTAAGATGATGGCTCAATCAGCACAGAAAATGGGTTTCAAAGTCATTTGTTTAGATCCTAACCCTGACAGTCCATGTAAACCTGTTGCTCATGAATTTATCACTGCTGCTTATGATGATGAAAAAGCGTTACATGAACTTGGCGAAAAATCTGATGTCATTACTTATGAGTTTGAAAATATTTCTGCTGAGCAACTTAATCGCTTAACGCAACAATTCAATATTCCTCAAGGCTATCAAGCAATTCAATTATTGCAAGACCGATTGACTGAAAAACAAACATTAGAACAAGCTGGTTCTAAAATTGTTCCATTTTTATCTATAAAAAGTGAAAAAGATTTAAATGACGCTATTCATACATTAGGCTATCCATTTATAGTCAAAACGCGATTTGGTGGATATGACGGCAAAGGACAAGTCTTAGTTAAAGATGAAACAGCGCTCCAAGAAGCTAGAGCACTTATAACGAATCAAGAGTGTGTAGCAGAACAATATCTTGATATTTCACTTGAAGTTTCGTTAACAGTTACGATTGGCAATCACAAACAAATTACGTACTTCCCACTACAAGAGAACGAACATCGTAATCAGATTTTGTTTAAAACCATTGTGCCTGCACGAACTGACAAGGAACAAGAAGCGAGAAACGAAGTGAATAAGATTATTGATCAAGTTCATTTTGTAGGTACATTCACAGTTGAATTCTTTATCGATAAATCAAATCATTTGTATGTAAATGAGATCGCACCGCGTCCACACAATTCAGGACATTATTCTATTGAAGCCTGTGATTATTCACAATTTGATACGCATATTCTTGCTGTTACAGGTCAAAAGCTACCAGAACAAATCGAAATCTTAAAACCAGCAGTCATGATGAATTTGTTAGGACGAGACTTAGATTTATTAGAAGAACAGTTTTCAAGTCATCCTGAATGGCATGTGCACATTTATGGCAAATCAGAACGCAAGCCTGACCGTAAAATGGGACATATGACCATTTTGACGAATGATTTAAATGAAACTGAGAAAGACATGCTTAAACAGTTTGAAGGGAGAGAGTAGTTAATGACATTATTATATGAAGGGAAAGCGAAAAGAATTTTCTCAACAGACAAAGAACGTCAATTGAGAGTTGAGTATAAAGATGAAGTTACGGCTGGTAATGGTGCAAAAAAAGACAAAATGGAGGGTAAAGGTCGATTAAATAATCAAATTACCGCTATAATATTCGACTATTTAGCTCAACATGGAATTAAAAGTCACTTTATTAAACAACTTTCAGAAACGGAACAATTAGTCGAAGCAGTGACTATTATCCCATTAGAAGTGGTGGTTCGTAACATTGCAACAGGCTCAATTACCAAACGCTTAGGTTTTAATAAAGGTCATGAATTTGAAGCCCCTTTAGTTGAATTTTTCTATAAAAATGATGACTTGAACGACCCTTTAATTACAGATGATCATGTGAAACTGCTAAACATTGCGAATGATAGTGAAATTGAAACATTGAAAACGATGGCGAAAGATATCAATAAAGTATTAATAGAACTTATGAATGAAATGGATTTAAGATTGGTGGATTTCAAAATCGAATTTGGTAAGACATCTGACGGTAAAATCTTACTAGCTGATGAAATTTCTCCTGATACATGTCGTATTTGGGATAAACATTCTGACACTAACTTTGACAAAGATGTCTATCGAAATGATACAGGTTCACTTATTGACACATATACAACATTTTTAAATAAATTGGAGGAACTAAAATAATGAAAACGATTGAACTTCACATTACATTACAACCACAAGTATTAGATACGCAAGGGCAAGCATTAAATCGAGCTGTACATGATTTAGGTTATAAACAAGTAAATGATATTCGAGTAGGTAAAGTATTATACATGACGGTTGATGAAGCAACTGATGAAGCGGTTGATAATATCGTTACTACTTTAAGTGAGAAGTTATTCGCTAATACTGTAATTGAAGAATATAGTTATAAAATCGTTGATGAAAAGGAGAATGCATAAGATGAAATTTGCAGTTCTCGTATTCCCAGGATCTAATTGTGATAGAGACATGTACAATGCAGCGATTAAGACAGGTGCTGAAGCAGAATATGTTGACTATCGTGAGACATCATTGGAAGGTTACGATGGCGTATTAATTCCAGGTGGTTTTTCTTTTGGTGACTATTTACGCTCAGGCGCAATGGCAAGTGTAGCACCTATCATTAGTGAAGTGAAACGTCTAGCAAGTGAAGGTAAACCGGTTCTTGGTGTGTGTAATGGATTCCAAATTCTTACAGAAATTGGTTTATTACCAGGTGCATTGCTTCATAATGATTCTCATTTATTTATTAGCAGAAATGAAAGTCTAAAAATTGCCAATAATCAAACACCTTTTACAAATTTATATGGTGAGAATGAAATTGTCGTTTATCCGGTTGCACATGGTGAAGGTCATTATTACTGTACAGATGATATATATGATGAATTAATTGAGCATAATCAAATTATCTTAACTTATGAAGATAATCCAAATGGCTCTCATGAAAATATTGCAGGGATTGTTAATAAAGCAGGTAATGTTTGTGGTATGATGCCGCACCCAGAACGTGCGCTTGAAACCATTCTTGGAACTGATAGTGGTGTGAAATTATTTGAAGCAATGGTAAATAGTTGGAGGGAACAAAATGTCTAAGTTTATCGAACCTAGTATTGAAGAAATTAAGCTTGAAAAATTGTATCAAGATATGGGCTTAAGTGACGCGGAATATAACAAAGTGTGTGAAATATTAGGGAGAGAACCTAACTTTACAGAAGTAGGCATCTTCTCAGTGATGTGGAGTGAACATTGCTCTTATAAACACTCTAAACCATTCTTAAAGCAATTTCCGACAACAGGTGAACATGTCTTAATGGGACCTGGTGAAGGTGCAGGTGTAGTAGATATAGGAGACAACCAAGCAGTTGTGTTTAAAGTTGAATCACATAACCATCCATCTGCTATTGAACCTTATCAAGGTGCTGCAACAGGTGTAGGTGGCATCATTAGAGATATTGTATCAATTGGAGCTAGACCTATTAATTTATTAAATAGCTTGCGTTTCGGTGAATTGTCAGTGAAACAAAACCAACGTTTACTTAAAGGTGTTGTTCGTGGTATTGGCGGTTACGGTAATTGTATCGGTATTCCAACAACAGCTGGAGAAATTGAATTTGATGATCGCTATGATGGTAATCCGTTAGTCAATGATATGTGTGTCGGTGTGATTGATCATGACATGATCCAAAAAGGAACTGCTAAAGGTGAAGGTAACTCGGTTATATATGTAGGACTCAAAACAGGTCGTGATGGTATTCATGGTGCCACTTTTGCATCTGAAGAGTTGACTGAAGAAAGTGAAAGTAAACGTCCGTCAGTTCAAATTGGGGATCCATTTGTAGGTAAAAAACTTATGGAAGCAACATTAGAAGCGATTACTTTTGACGAATTAGTTGGTATTCAAGATATGGGTGCCGCTGGTTTAACATCTTCATCATCAGAAATGGCAGCTAAAGGTGGCAGCGGTCTAGAATTACATTTAGATAAAGTGCCTACACGTGAACCAGGTATTTCACCTTATGAAATGATGCTTTCTGAAACGCAAGAACGAATGTTACTAGTCGTTGAAAAAGGTACTGAACAAAAATTCTTAGATTTATTTGAAAAACACGAATTAGATAGTGCGGTAATTGGTAAAGTAACGAACACTGACCGCTTCGTACTTAAATATGAAGATGAGCTATTTGCAGATATCCCTGTGCAATCTCTTGCAGATGAAGCACCGGTTTATGTGCTAGAGGGTGAAGATAAAGAATACAACACATCAAAAAATGACTATAGTTCAATCCATGTTCAAGATGTCTTTGAAAAACTTTTAAAACACCCAACAATTGCTTCTAAACATTATTTATATGAACAATATGATCAACAAGTTGGTGCAAATACGATTATCAAACCAGGACTACAGTCATCAGTTGTTCGTGTAGAAGGTACGAATAAAGCTATTGCATCTACGATAGACGGTGAAGCACGTTACGTATTTAACCAACCGTATGAGGGCGGAAAAATGGTCGTTGCAGAAGCTTATCGTAATTTAATTGCTGTAGGTGCTACACCACTAGCTATGACAGACTGCTTAAACTATGGTTCACCAGAAAAGAAAGAAATCTATCAACAATTGATTGATTCAACGAAGGGCATGTCAGAAGCGTGTGAAGTATTAAAAACACCAGTTGTTTCAGGTAACGTTTCTCTTTATAACGAAACACGTGGCACATCCATTTTCCCAACGCCTGTCGTAGGAATGGTTGGATTAATTGAAGATATTAATTACCTTAATGACTTCCACCCTGAAGCTGGCCATAAATTGTATTTAGTTGGTGAAACAAGAGATGACTTTGGCGGTAGTCAAATTGAAAAATTATTGTACGGTAAAGTGAATCATGAATTTGAAGCGATTGATTTAAGTGATGAAGTTGCTAAAGGAGAAGCGGTTAAAAATGCGATTCGAAATGGCGTGGCTTCACACGTACAAACAGTAGGTAAAGGTGGTTTATTAATCACTTTAGCACGCTTAAGTGCGCACTACAGTTTAGGGTTAGAAGCTTCAGTTGATCTTACAGATGCACAATTGTTTAGTGAAACGCAAGGTCGATATATCATTGCTGTTAAAGAAGGTCAGGCTTTAAATATTGACGATGCTATAGAAATTGGTCAATTAACAGATGTTGATGAATTTAAAGTAACGAATGCTCAAAGTTCGATTGTTGAAAAAGTCTCAGATATTAAAGAAAGTTGGGAAGGAGCAATTGCACAATGTTTAACTACAGTGGATTAAACGAGGAATGTGGTGTATTCGGCATTTGGAATCATTCAGAAGCCGCTCAATTGACTTATATGGGACTTCACAGTTTGCAACATCGTGGTCAAGAAGGTGCAGGTATCGTTGTATCAGATGGAGAAGTTTTAAAAGGTGAACGTGGTCTTGGATTGTTAACAGAAGCAATTAAAGGTGACCAAATGGATCAACTTAAAAATGGTCACAACGCGATTGGCCATGTTCGCTATGCGACTTCAGGTAATAAAGGTATTGAAAATATACAACCATTCTTGTATCACTTTTACGATATGAGTGTTGCGATCTGCCATAATGGTAATTTAATTAATGCACAGACATTGCGTCAATATTTGGAAAAACACGGTGCGATATTCCATTCATCATCCGACACTGAAGTGATTATGCATTTAATACGTAGAAGTAAGGCACCCACTTTTGAAGAAGCATTAAAAGAAAGTTTACGCCAAATTAAAGGTGGCTTCACCTTTGCAATTCTTACTAAAGATGCATTATATGGCGCTGTTGACCCTAATGCGATTCGTCCGTTAGTCGTTGGCAAAATGCAAGACGGTACGTACATCTTAGCTAGTGAAACATGTGCCATTGATGTATTAGGTGCAGAATATGTGCAAGACATCCATGCTGGAGAATACGTTGTGATTAACGATGAAGGTATTGAGGTTAAATCATATACAAGTCATACGAATACAGCTATATCAGCGATGGAATACATTTATTTTGCGCGACCTGATTCAACCATCGCGGGTAAAAATGTCCACGCAGTACGCAAAGCATCTGGAAAGAAATTAGCACAAGAAAGCCCTGCAGATGCAGATATGGTCATTGGTGTACCCAACTCCTCATTATCAGCGGCAAGTGGCTATGCTGAAGAAAGTCATTTACCTTATGAAATGGGCTTAGTAAAAAATCAATATGTTGCTCGCACATTTATTCAACCGACACAAGAGTTAAGGGAGCAAGGTGTTCGCGTTAAATTATCAGCAGTTAAAGATATTGTAGAAGGAAAGCGCATTGTCTTAGTTGATGATTCAATTGTACGTGGCACGACGAGTAAGCGTATTGTCAGAATGTTAAAAGATTCTGGAGCTAAAGAAGTGCATGTCAGAATTGCTTCACCAGAATTTATGTTTCCTAGCTTTTACGGAATTGATGTTTCAACGACTGCCGAACTTATTTCAGCAAGCAAGTCACCTGAAGAAATTTGTGATTATATCGGTGCAGACTCGCTATCTTATTTAAGTGTAGACGGTTTAATCGAGTCAATTGGGTTGGATTATGATGCACCATATAGCGGATTATGTGTAGAGAGCTTTACAGGTGACTATCCAGCAGGACTGTTTGATTATGAAGAGAAATATTATAAGAACTTAAGTCAACGTCAACAAGATTATATCAATAATCATAAACACTACTTTGATAGAGAGGGTAATATTCATGTCTAAAGCATACGAACAATCAGGTGTTGATATTCACGCAGGTTATGAAGCAGTAGAGAGAATGTCCAGTCATGTGAAACGTACGATGCGTAAAGAAGTATTAGGTGGTTTAGGTGGATTTGGTGCTACTTTTGATTTATCGCAATTAAATATGAAAGCACCCGTCTTAGTTTCTGGCACAGATGGTGTAGGGACTAAATTGAAATTGGCTATTGATCATGACAAACATGACACAATCGGTATAGATGCGGTTGCAATGTGCGTGAACGATATTTTAACTACGGGTGCGGAACCACTATACTTTTTAGATTATATTGCAACAAATAAAGTTGTCCCAGAAGTTATTGAACAAATCGTAAAAGGCGTCAGTGATGGTTGTGAAGAAACAAATACTGCACTTATTGGTGGTGAAACGGCAGAAATGGGTGAGATGTACCACGAAGGTGAGTACGATCTTGCTGGGTTTGCTGTGGGTGCAGTTGAGAAAGACGCATACATTGATGGCTCAGCGATTGAAGCTGGACAAGCCATTATTGGTTTAGCTTCAAATGGGATTCACTCTAATGGTTATAGTTTGGTACGTAAATTAATTAAAGAATCAGGTATTGATTTAAATGATGACTTTGATGGTCGTTCGTACTTAGAAACGTTTCTAGCACCAACGCAGCTCTATGTAAAACCTATTCTTGCTCTAAAAAAAGTTGTTCAAATTAAAGGAATGAATCATATCACTGGTGGTGGTTTTTATGAGAATATTCCACGAGGGTTGCCAGAAGGTTTAGCAGCTAACATTGATACACAAGCATTTCCAACACCAAATGTATTTAATTGGCTACAACAACAAGCCAATATAGATACTAAAGAAATGTACAATGTCTTTAATATGGGGATTGGTTTTACTGTCATAATCGATAAAAAAGATGTTGCGCAATCACTTGATATTTTAAAACAAGAGGGTATAGCTGCTTTCGAAATAGGTGAAATTATTGAAGACAAAGACACACCTATTCATCTTGAGGGGGTAGAGTAGTGGCTAAAGTAGCAATATTTGCATCTGGTTCAGGTAGTAATTTCGAAAATATTGTATTATGCGCAGATAAAGGGGAACTCAATAATATAGAAATTACATCTTTATATACTGATCATCACGATGCGTACTGCGTCAAACGTGCTGAACAATTAAAAGTAGCTGTCAATATTAATGAACCTAAAGATTTCGAATCAAAAGCAGCCTATGAACAACATGTAATTAAGTTGTTACAACGCGAAGAAGTAGAATGGATTATCCTTGCTGGCTATATGCGATTAATTGGGCCTGACTTATTAGAAGCATACGAAGGTAAAATTTTAAATATCCATCCATCATTGTTACCGAAATATAAGGGGAAAGATGCTATAGGACAAGCATTTAATAGCGGTGATAAGATTACTGGTTCAACGGTTCATTATGTAGATAGTGGCATGGATACGGGAGAAATTATTGATCAACGACAATGTGATATTAAATCGGACGATACTAAAGAAGAATTGGAAGAACGTGTTAAACAATTGGAATACGAACTTTATCCAAGTGTTATAGCTAAAGTTATTAAATAAGGAGTTAAGCTAATCATGAAAAAAGCAATTTTAAGTGTCTCAAACAAAAGTGGAATAGTGGAATTTGCTAAATCGTTAATCAAATTAGATTATGAACTTTATTCAACTGGAGGAACTAAAGGTGCTTTAGAAGATGCTTCTGTACCAGTGAAATCTGTTTCAGAGTTAACACAATTTCCCGAAATTATGGATGGCCGTGTTAAAACATTACACCCGGCGGTACATGGTGGTATTTTAGCGGATAGAGATAAACCTGAACATTTAGAACAATTATCGGAACAACATATTGATTTAATCGATATGGTGGTAGTGAATTTATATCCTTTTCAAAAAACGGTTGAAAATCCTGATGTGACTGAAGCAGAAGCAATTGAAAACATTGATATTGGCGGACCTACGATGCTACGTGCTGCAGCTAAAAACTTTAAGCATGTAACGACAATTGTACACCCATCTGATTATAATGAAGTCATCGAGCGTATAAGAGAAGATCGACTAGATGAAGCGTACCGTAAAGCATTAATGATAAAAGTATTTACACATACAAATGAATATGATCATGCTATTGTAAGCTTCTTTAAAGGAGATAGCGAACAATTAAGATATGGCGAGAACCCTCAACAATCAGCTCGCTTTGTTCGTACTTCGAATAGTAAACATACTATTGCAGGTGCTAAACAATTACATGGTAAAGCGTTAAGCTTTAATAATATTAAAGATGCGGATTCAGCACTTTCACTTGTGAAGAAGTTTAGTGAACCAGCTGCTGTTGCCGTTAAACATATGAACCCTTGTGGTGTAGGTATTGGCGACAATATTGAAATTGCGTTTAAACATGCTTATGATGCAGATAACCAATCTATTTTTGGTGGCATTATCGCATTAAATAGAACAGTGACTGCTGAATTAGCAGAAACGTTGCATGCGATATTCTTAGAGGTGGTCATCGCGCCACGATTTACAGATGAAGCTTTAGATATTCTAACGCAAAAGAAAAATATCCGATTGCTTGAAATTGATATGACGATTGATAATCGTGAAGAAGAATTTGTTTCTGTATCTGGTGGTTATTTAGTCCAAGACAAAGACAACTTTGAAGTTGCTAAAGAAGATATGAAAGTTGTAACTGACAAGGCACCTACTGACGATCAGTGGGATGCGATGCTATTAGGTTGGAAAGTAATCCCTTCTGTAAAAAGTAATGCTGTCATCTTGAGTAATACGAAACAAACGGTAGGGATTGGTGCAGGTCAAATGAATCGTGTTGGCTCTGCAAAAATTGCGTTAGAGCGTGCAATAGAAATCAATGACAATGTTGCCCTAGTTTCAGATGGTTTCTTCCCAATGGATGATACCGTTGAATTGGCTGCACAGCATGGTATTAAAGCTATTATTCAACCGGGTGGTTCAATTAAAGACCAAGATTCAATTGATATGGCGAATAAATATGGCATTGCTATGGTGACAACTGGTATGCGTCACTTCAAGCATTAATTTGTCATTTAAATAATGGAAGGGGTAATAATGATGAATGTTTTAGTTATCGGAGCGGGTGGCCGCGAACACGCTTTAGCTAATAAATTGCGTCAATCACCATTAATTGATCAATTACACGCAATTCCAGGTAATGACGCTATGGTTAATGTTGCAGAAGTGCATACTGACATTGCAGAAAGTGATCATGAAGCCATCTTAAACTTTGTTCAAGAAAAGAATATTGAATGGGTAATTGTAGGACCGGAACAACCATTAATTGATGGATTACCAGATCAATTACGACAAGCTAATGTAAAGGTATTTGGTCCAAATAAGGACGCGGCTCAAATAGAAGGGTCTAAGCTATTTGCTAAACAATTAATGAAAAAATATAATATTCCAACTGCGGATTATAAAGAAGTGAATTCTAAAACAGAAGCACTCGACTATATAAAACATTGTGATTTACCTATCGTAGCTAAGAAAGATGGCTTAGCAGCTGGTAAAGGAGTTATTATCGCTGATACACGTGAAGCGGCGAAAGAAGCGGTTGAAACACTATATCCGGAAGAGCAGGGTAAAGTGGTATTTGAACAATTTTTAGAGGGTGAAGAATTCTCTTTAATGACCTTTATTAATGGTGAATATGCAGTTCCGTTTGATTGTATTGCGCAAGACCATAAACGTGCCTTTGATCATGATGAAGGACCTAATACTGGTGGTATGGGTGCATATTGTCCAGTGCCTCATATTACTGACGATGTCTTAACACGTACGAATAAAGAAATTGCACAACCTATTGCGAAAGCGATGAAAGCAGAAGGTTATGATTACTTTGGATTACTTTATATTGGTGCGATTTTAACATCTGAAGGACCCAAAGTGATTGAATTTAATGCACGCTTTGGAGACCCAGAGGCACAAGTATTGTTAAGTCGATTAGAGAGTGATTTAATGGCTCAAATCGTTGCTTTAGATCGCAAAGAACCAATTAGATTCCAATGGCAAGATGACTATGTCGTGGGCGTCATGTTAGCCTCTAAGGGTTATCCAGGAAGTTACGCTAAAGGTGCTAAAGTAACTGGGTTTGAATTGAATGATACTTATTTCGTAAGTGGTTTACGTAAAGAAGATGATGCTTTTGTTACTTCAGGAGGCAGAGTGATATTAGCTCTTGGAAAAGGTGCAACAATTGAAGATGCACAGAATGTAGCTTATGACAATGTAGAAAAAATTAAGAGTGATAACCTATTTTATCGTCATGATATTGGAAATAAGGCATTGAATAAGTAAATGTAAATAATGGAGTGGGACGATGAATTCAAAAGAATTCTGTCCCACTCCGTATTTTTTATGAGGTATAACCTGATACACGAGCATCAGTAATCCCAGTGATAGGGAAGTATTGTGAAAGATAAAATGCGATGATTAATATGGCCACAACGCAAATTACAAATAAAATATCTTTATAAGAAAACGGTGCTTTATAATAATATGTTCTTGGACCATCTTTGAAGCCTTTAGATTCCATCGCAACAGACAGTTGATGCGCACGACGGATATTTTGACTTAAGATAGGTATTAATAAATGTTTTAGACGTTTAAGCCCTCTATAATTTGAAGCATCAATCATTTGATAACGCATTTTAAGCGAACGTCTCAATTGAATAAGTGATGTAAAAATGAGAGGTACCATTCTAATCGCAGCCATAAACGCATATGCAATTTTAGGTTTTACTTTTAAATGTTGCATTAGGCTATAAAAAATCATGACAATTTCGGACGTGAGGGCCAATAAAATACCAAACATTGACACTGTAATTGTACGTAATGATAAATGCAAGCCACGTACAATACTTTCAGTACTAATTTGAATAATGCCCCATTTAAATAACATATGTGTACCATCACCATAAAGAATCATAAATAATGACGATAATAGCGCAAATAGCACAGTGGCTAAAATAAAGGCTCCTGTAATTTTAAATTGCGTACCATTAAATGCCATTAAAAATAAAAACATAATAATGGTAATGTAAATCATATAATCAAAATTATGGACAAATATAATGAAAATGAATAGCGCTACACCAAGTAAAAGTTTCGTAATGATATTAACGTCATCTACAAAGGAATAGTGTTTCTTCCAACGTTCAAACATGTGATTCACCTTCCTCTTCAATGAGTTGGTTATCTTCGACGATTAAACGACGTGTTGGATAGCGATGAATGATTTCCGGATCGTGTGTAACCATAATGATGGTTTGACCACTAGAGACGCTTTCTTGGAAAAGTTCAATCAATTGGAATGTATTGTGACTATCCAGTCCGAATGTTGGTTCATCTAGCAAGATGATATCGGCTTTTGAACTTAGTGCAGTAGCTACGCTAAGACGTCGTTTCTGACCCATAGATAATTCAAATGGATGTTGGTTTTTAACGGCTTCTAAATGCAATAATTTTAAAAGTTTCATCGTTTCATTTTCAGCGATTGAAGGTTCTTGGTGATTATAATGAATATATATTTCTTCATAAACTGAATTTGTTATAAATTGTAATTCAGGGTTTTGATAAACGAGATACATATGCTTGGCTGCATCTTTTATTTTCTTCAATATTGTATTCTTATAAGCCATCGTACCTTCATATTTTATAAGTTGCATCATTGATTCTAACAGCGTTGTTTTACCTGTACCATTTTTCCCAGTTATCGTAATCCATTCTCCAGAATGAACATTTAATTCGGATGTCTGGAATAATTGTTTTTTACCACGAATAACTTGACCATTCTTAAAAGTAAATAATGTTTCAGCTTTATTAGCTGGAAATGTAATCGGCTTTGGCGCATGATCCCAAGCATGAGGATGCCAAACGCCAAATTCAGTGAGTAAATGCTCACAGTTTTTTAATATGTAATCCGGTGTGCCATCTGCTATGATTTGCCCTTCATAATTCAATAAGATGACTCTATCGACATGCTCCCAAATATGTTCAACTTTGTGTTCGACAATAAGCACAGTTTGATCAGACCATAACTGAATAAGTCGTTGCCACAAATCAGCTGTAGCATCTACATCTAACATGGCAGTAGGCTCATCTAAGAAAAGCGTATTAGCTTCTTGTAAAATAGTTTCAACAATAGCGAGCTTTTGTTTCATACCGCCACTAAGATGATTGACGAATGTATTGTCCGTAACATTTAAATCAACCGATGCTAAAGCATTCTCTATAAGTGCGTCCATTTCATTACGCGGTACTTGCTTATTTTCCAGAACGAAAGCAAGTTCTTCATACACTTTAGGCATACAAAACTGCGTATCTGGATCTTGAAAGATGACACCGGAATGTGGATCGATTTCAAGTTCATCATATTTCATAGGTAACTCAATTAGATTTGGCACAATGCCACTTAAAACATTAAGTAATGTGCTTTTACCAGATCCTGAAGGACCTAGTAAAAGCACTTTTTCTTTATCTTTAATTTCAATATTCAAATTATCGAAGATTTTACGTTCGCCATTCGGATATTTCAGACGTAAATTTTTCGCTTTTAACACTTTAATTTCCCCTTATAGGTTGTCGTAGTCTTTTTGAGAAGCAGGGCGGAATAATTTCGTCACACCTGTTTGATCTAATGCTTTAACAATGAGATAAGATAATAAGCCGGCAATGACAATACCGCTAATAGAACGGAATATAATGAATAAAAGAAGATTCCATCCTGCGACTTCAGCTAAATAACCGTAATAATAATCAACTGGAAATGAAATTAATGCAGTTGCTAATCCAGCTAATACAGCAACCATTAATGATCTAGATTTGTATTTAAAAATAGCAAAAATAATTTCACAAGCTAAACCTTGAAGAATTGCATATACAATTGTAGGAATATCAAATTTACCCATAACAATTGTTTCACCAGCACCTGCAGCAAACTCTGCAATAAGTGCAATACCAGGTTTAGGAATAATTAAATATGCGACGATAGCTGCCATAAACCAAACGCCATATGTTAATTGTTCAATATGAACACCGGCAACTTGCGCCACGTTATACGCAAACCACCATAAGTTATAAATTATCGCAAATACTACTGCAATCAGAACAGTTACAAGGATTTCTGAAAGCTTTAAACCTTTTGACATGATATTTCCTCCTAAAAAAACGCACAACCATCCGTAGAAAGTTGTGCGTGAATTTAAATAAAAAGTTTTATATGTATTTACTACAATTATTTATATTAGCAACACTTTCCTACGCTAGTTTTAACTAGTTCAGGTTCAAAGGGTTCGAGGTAAAACCTCATCTCAGTATACACACCCCTAGTGCGTTTTATATTTAATTTATTTTAAATGTATGACTTTTATGAATTAATGTCAAGGCGATTTTAATTAAATTAAAAAAATGAGAGAAAAATCGATATTCATAATGAATGAAACATTATGAATTGATGGCCTTAAATACCATTAAAAATGAAAAGAACTGAGAAGCGCATGAAATATAGCGCCATCTCAGTTCGGTTAGCTACGCAAATGAATGAGTGAAGCTGTAACCTTTATAAATAATTGCTTTAGTAATTAATCTAAAGTGTTTTGAACATCTTTTTTAGTTTGTTCGATGTCGTCAGTTTTTTCTTCTTTTTGTTCTTTTAATTTTTCTTCTACTTCTTTTGCTTTTTTAGCATCTTCGTTTGTCATAATGAACACTCCTTGTTAGATTAATGTTTACAATTTAAGTTTACCCATATAAAACTAGGATAAACTTATATAGGTCTCAAGATGTATTTTATTGTTTAATAAAGACAAGATTAACATCTTACTATATAATGAATTTTGAGGTGAACAGTATGTCTTTTCTTAAGAAACACACCGAGATTATTTTTAGTTATATTGTCGGTATCGTTTCACTCTTCACGGGTCTCATAATACTTATAAATTTACCTTTAATTAATCAATTAAAGGATAAAGATAAAGTTGAATTAAAAATTCATAATTTATGGGATTTCCTTAATGCATTCTTCAGTGAAATTATTAGAGTGATGAGTAGGTTCATAGGCAACTTTCCTATTATTAGTGCAGTCATAATTATTCTGTTTGGTATTCTTGTAATGCTTATTGGTTATGCATTATATAGAACTACGAAATATGATTACGACATCTCAATTTTCTTTTTAATTATTGGGATTTTATACTTCCTCATTTCAATTACTTTAATGACTCAAGTATATAGTTTTTGGGCAATTATTTTTATTATTCCTTTTATTATTCACACAGGCTACATTGTATATAAAGATGAACTTAATGTTGCTAATAGAAAAAATCATTACTTATGGATTATCTTTTCTTACGGAATAAGTTATTTAATTACTCAAATTTCTTTATACGGCAAAATTGATGCCAATGAAATTGCACCAATAGATATATTAAGTGTAAATACATTTTTCTTAGTAATGTGGTTATTAGCGCAAGCTTCAATTTGGAATTTCTTATTCTTAAGAAGATCCTTACCATTGACTAAAGAAGAATTGGGAGAAGAAGAACCTGAATTATCAAGAACAAGTAAAGGAAATGTTTCGAATCAGTCTAAAGTTCATTTTAAACAGCTTCAAGATAAAACATCAGAATATGCACGTAAGACGAGAAGAAGTGTCGATTTAGAAAAAATCAGATCAAAACGTGATAAATTTAAGAATAAATTCAAAAATGTATTTAATATTGAAGAAGATGATATTCCTAATTGGATGAGACGTCCGAAATGGATTAAACCAGCGTATGTAGAAATATTCTGTGGTTTCATTTTATTCCTATTTACATTTATTGAATTTAATAACAGAAATGCTTTATTTGTATCAGGTGAATGGGAACTATCCCAAACACAATATGTTGTTGAATGGGTAACTTTATTATTATTAATGCTAGTTATTATCACTTATATTGCAACGACATTTACACATTTCTTAAGAGGTAAATATTATTATTTACAACTCTTTATGGTTAGTATTCTATTCTTTAAATTGTTAACTGAATTTGTAAACATTATGATTCATGGATTATTATTATCGATCTTTATAACTCCAACGTTAATCTTAATGTTGATAGCGGTTATTATCGCATTTACGTTACAATTGAGAGACAGACCTTAATGCGTTTAATTTTGATAAGGTGGTAACGTGAAATCTATGGTGACAAAATAGACTTCACGTTCCGCCTTTTTTGTTTAATGTTGTTTTGTGTAATGATAATTTTATATTTGTTAAACTAGTGTTGAACGATAACGAGAGTGTTGTATAAAATTCAAACTTAAAACAATCTAAATAGGAGCGTTTGAAAATGAAAATAGCCACATTAAATAGAGGTAAAGAAACAAAGTATTTAAATCACTATCCGCTAGTAGATGAAGCGGATATTTATAACAATGATCATTTAAAAGAAGGCGACTTATTTTACATTATGAATGGTCAAGAACAGTACATTGCAACCGCATATGTTGGGCGCCAACATAAGGGACTTGGCTGGATATTAAGCTACGATCAAAATGAAACAATTAATACATCTTTTTTCGAAAAAAGATTTGAAATTGCATTACAAGAACGTGACTATTATTATCATATCGAAGGTACTAATGCGTTTAGATTATTTAATGCAGAAGGCGATGGCGTTGGTGGTTTAACGATTGATAACTACGATGGCCATTTATTGATTCAATGGTACTCAAAAGGAATATATAAATTCCGCTATAATGTCATTGAAGCGATTCAGAAAGTATTTCCATTTAAGTCAATTTTTGAAAAAATGCGTTTTAAAGATTCGGAATATACAGGTGGACATGTATTAGGAGAGACGCCTGAATTTCCAATAGTTATAGAGGAAAATTTTACATTTTATAATGTAGATTTAGATGATGGCTTGATGACAGGCATTTTCCTAGATCAAAAAGAAGTAAGAAAGAAATTACGAGACCACTTTGCAAAAGATAAGCATATACTTAATTTATTTAGTTATACTGGTGCATTTTCGGTTGTAGCTGCTAAAAATGCGACTACAACAACAAGTGTGGATTTAGCCAATCGTTCACGTAGTTTAACGGAAGAAAACTTTGGTTTAAATGGTATTGATCCTAAAAGCCAGTATATTTATGTAATGGATACATTTGATTTTTACAATTATGCTGCGCGACACGGCAAAGTATACGATACGATTGTAATTGATCCACCAAGTTTCGCTCGTAATAAGAAGAAGACATTTTCGGTACAAAAGAATTACGATGATTTAATTAATGGTGCATTAAATATACTTGCTCCGAATGGTTCTCTATTATTATGTACAAATTCAAGTGCTTTTTCATTGAAAGCCTTTAAAAATGTTATTAAAACTACGCTTAATGAAGCAGATGTAGCATATGATATTGAGGAAGTTATGGGGTTGCCTAAGGATTTTAAAACGCACCCACACTATAAGCCGTCAAAATATTTAAAAGCTGTATTTATTAATATCAAGCATTAAATCATTAAAAATGGGTATACATGGTTAATGAATGATTTAAGAAAGGTGTGTCTTTAAATGGGCATTATGAATAAATTTACAAGTGGCGTTACAAATAAAGTTGGGAACAAAGTTTTAAATATTGAAGAAATTAAAGAAAAAAGTAACTTACCGACTACTAAAGAAGAATTAGCTGAACGCAGAGCAAAAGCGGAAACAATTGTGAAGAAAAAATCATTATTATCATCAAGTATGAGTATTGTGCCAATTCCTGGACTAGACTTTGGCGTAGATATTAAATTAATGCGAGACATTATTGAAGATGTTAATAAAATTTATGGACTAGATCATAAACAAGTGAATACGCTTGGGGATGATGTGAAAGAACGAATTTTAGCAGCAGCAGCAATTCAAGGTAGTTCATTTATTGGTAAAAAAGTATCAAGTGCTGTGTTAAAAGTGGTTATTAGAGACATGGCAAAACGTGCTGCAGCGAAACAAACAAAATGGTTCCCTGTTGTTGGACAAGCTGTTTCAGCATCAATCAGTTACTACTTTATGAACAAACTTGGGCGCGAACATATCGAAAAATGTGAAAAAGTGCTTCATGATATTATTTAAAATGAAAATGTTGTAGTATAATTGGAGTAAGCTTAATGATAAAGGCTAAATAGTTATCATACGAATTTGTCTTAAATTATAATTTAAACCAAAGTTGTGACAGTGATTTTAATTTGTGCTGTTATGCATACGATAAGTAAGTAAAAATATTGAAGGTTAAAATCGACTTTTTACAATTTGAAACACTTGTTTATTTCTATAAAAACCAATTATAATAGTTTTTCAATCCTATTAGAATTGAATTTAGTAATATATTTTGGTAGTGTTATGGTATAAAATTATGTTAGATTATGACAAATTTGAATATTCTAACTTTGCGAAGGAGAAATAGATTATGGAACAAAAATCTTATGTAATTATCGATGAAACAGGTATTCATGCACGCCCTGCAACTATGTTAGTTCAAACTGCATCAAAATTTGATTCAGATATTCAATTAGAATATAACGGTAAAAAAGTTAACTTAAAATCAATCATGGGTGTTATGAGTTTAGGTGTAGGTAAAGATGCTGAAATCACTATCTACGCTGATGGAAGCGATGAAGCAGACGCAATTCAAGCAATCAGTGATGTCTTATCTAAAGAAGGTTTAACTGAATAATTATGTCAAAATTAATTAATGGTATTGCGGCATCAGATGGTGTCGCAATTGCTAAAGCTTATTTATTAGTAGAACCTGATTTATCATTCACTAATGAAAAAGTTACAGATACTGATGCTGAAATTCGAAAATTCAGAAATGCGTTAGAAGCTTCTAAAATTGAATTAACTAAAATCAGAAATAATGCTGAAAAGCAATTAGGTCCTGATAAAGCTGCAATTTTTGATGCGCATTTATTAGTACTTGATGATCCTGAGTTAATTCAACCAATCGAAGATAAAATTGCGAATGAAAAAGTAAGTGCTCCAGAAGCCCTTGATGAAGTTACTTCACAATTTATTACAATCTTCGAATCTATGGATAATGAATACATGAGAGAACGTGCTGCAGACATTAGAGACGTGTCAAAACGTGTGTTAGCACATCTTTTAGGTGTTGAATTACCAAACCCAAGTATGATTGATGAAAGTGTTGTTATCGTTGGAAATGACTTAACACCTTCAGATACAGCACAATTAAATAAAGAATTTGTTCAAGGTTTCGTTACAAATATTGGTGGTCGTACAAGCCATTCAGCAATTATGAGTCGCTCATTAGAAATTGCTGCAGTTGTAGGTACGAAATCAATTACTAAAGAAGTTAAACAAGGCGATATGGTTATCGTTGATGGTATCACTGGTGACGTTATTGTTGACCCAACAGAAGATGAGTTAATTGCTTATCAAAACAAACGTGAACGTTTCTTTGAAGATAAAAAAGAATTACAAAAATTACGTGATGCTGAAACAGTAACCATCGACGGAGAACATGCAGAATTAGCTGCAAATATCGGTACACCTGATGACTTATATGGTGTAATGGAAAATGGCGCTGAAGGAATCGGATTATATAGAACTGAATTCCTTTATATGGGTAGAGATCAAATGCCAACAGAAGATGAGCAATTTGAAGCCTATAAAAAAGTGCTTGAAACAATGAAAGATAAACGTGTTGTAGTTCGTACGTTAGATATTGGTGGCGATAAAGAACTACCATATTTAAATTTACCTAAAGAAATGAATCCATTCTTAGGTTACAGAGCAATCCGTTTATGCTTAGATCAACAAGATATTTTTAGAACGCAATTACGTGCATTATTACGTGCTTCAGTATATGGTAAATTAAACATTATGTTCCCAATGGTCGCTACAATCAATGAATTCCGTGATGCGAAAGCGATTCTTTTAGAAGAAAAAGAAAATCTTAAAAATGATGGTCATGATATCTCTGATGACATTGAATTAGGCATCATGGTTGAGATTCCATCTACAGCTGCATTAGCTGATATCTTTGCTAAAGAAGTTGATTTCTTCAGTATTGGTACGAATGATTTAATTCAATATACTATGGCAGCTGACCGTATGTCAGAACGCGTTTCTTACTTATATCAACCATACAACCCAGCTATTTTACGCTTAGTTAAGCAAGTTATTGAAGCTTCTCATAAAGAAGGTAAATGGACTGGTATGTGTGGTGAAATGGCTGGAGATGAAACAGCGATTCCATTATTACTAGGTTTAGGCTTAGATGAGTTCTCAATGAGTGCGACATCTATTTTAAAAGCTAGAAGACAAATCAATGGTTTAAGTAAAAATGAAATGTCTGAATTAGCTAACCGTGCAATTAATTGTGCTACACAAGAAGAAGTAAAAGATTTAGTTAATCATATTTCTAAATAATATTATATAGATTAAACACCTTAACTGACGTTAAGGTGTTTTTTTACAATAAAGAACCTAGCAACTAAATCATTTCATTTAGTGCTAGGTCTGTATCGTTAATATGATTATACTATGAACCAATATGACATGCAGCATTAATCTTATCTAAGTCCACTTGATACATTGGTTCGCCATCTAAGAGAATAAATGGTGTAGCGAACGCATCATAATCCATCATTTCAGCGCGATATTGTTGATTCGCAATGTTCTTTTCAATATAACCGACCTTGTGTTCAGTAAGATAATTTTTTACAAATGTACAAGGGGGACAATCATTTTGAGTAAAAATAACGATGTTTGGCAATCGAGCTCACTCCTATCGAGTTATTATCATGAAAAATACTATATATAATTTTGGAAAGAAATGCAAACTGTGAAAATTATGTGAATTTCATAAAAAAATCTTCCTTAAATTTAAGCAAAAGGATTTAGTTAGAAAATAGAACATAATATAATTTATATTAATTGCTTTTTAAAAATAGATATAGAAAAGGTGATAAAATTATGGATTCCGTTGAAATTAGTCGTTTCCTAACTGGTATGACATTAGCAGTACATATCATCTTTGCGACGATAGGTGTTGGTATGCCACTTATGTTCGCAATTGCAGAATTTTTAGGAATCAAAAACAAGGATCCTAAATATATAGCATTAGCCAAGCGTTGGTCGAAAGGTTATACCATTACTGTTGCTGTCGGTGTTGTAACAGGTACAATTATCGGTTTACAATTATCATTAATTTGGCCAACATTTATGAAAATGGGTGGGCATGTCATTGCTTTACCACTATTTATGGAGACATTTGCGTTCTTCTTTGAAGCGATATTCTTAAGTATTTATTTATATACATGGGATCGTTTCAAAAATAAATGGACACACTTCATTATTAGCATCCCAGTTATTATCGGTGGTTCATTCTCTGCGTTCTTTATTACATCAGTGAACTCATTCATGAATACACCAGCAGGATTTGAAATGAAGGACGGCAAAATGGTTAATGTACAACCACTTGAAGCAATGTTCAATCCTTCATTCCTAGTAAGAGCGTTCCATGTGGTAGCTACTGCAGGTATGACAATGGCGTTTGTTCTAGCATCTATTGCAGCATTTAAACTATTGAAAAACAAATATAATAAAGATGCAGAATATCATAAAAAAGCTTTAAAAATGACTATGATTGTTGGATTCTTATCAACATTATTGTCAATGTTAGCGGGAGACTTATCAGCTAAATTCTTACACCAAGCGCAACCTGAGAAATTAGCGGCTTACGAGTGGCACTTTGATACGCAATCGAAAGCGGATTTAGTATTCTTCGGTGTATTAAACGAGAAGACTCAAGAAGTTGAAGGTGCTATCAAAATACCAGGCATGCTGAGTTTCTTAGCGGATAATAATGTAAACACTAAAGTAGAAGGACTCAATGATTTTCCGAAAGATGAACTACCTCCATTAATTGTCCATTACTTCTTTGATTTAATGGTAACTATGGGTGTATTATGCTTTGTTATTTCAGGTGCTTTTATTTTAACTTTAATCATTAAGAAACTACGTAAATTCGTTACGCATAAAGGTATGTTATACGCGATTCTTCTTACTGGGCCAGCTTCTATGTTAGCTATCGAATTTGGATGGTTTTTAACTGAGGTTGGGCGTCAACCATGGATAGTTAGAGGATATATGCGTGTGAGTGAAGCTGCTACGCAAGCAGGAGGAATAACATTAGTTACTATACTATTTGGATTACTCTACTTAGTATTACTCTTTACATCAGCATATGTACTCATTCGTATGTTCAAAGATAAACCTGCCCAAGATGATGTAGATAAAGTCATCGAAAAAGGAGGTCATGCTTAATGGATTACACTACAATAGGTATTACCGTACTTTGGACGTTCTTATTTTTATATATCATTGTTGCTTCAATTGACTTTGGTGCGGGTTTCTTTACTTTACACACTAAATTAACTGGAGAAGAGAAAAAGATTAACCACTTAGTTGAACGATACTTAAATCCAGTATGGGAAGTTACAAATGTATTCTTCGTGTTCTTCTTTGTTGGATTTGTAGGATTTTTCCCTGATTCAGCATTATATTTTGGTACTGTGTTGCTAGTACCTGGTTCTATTGCGCTTATTCTGATTTCTATTCGAGGAAGTTTCTACGCATTTGAACATTATGGTCAAGACACTAAATTGCCATGGATAGTTATGTATGGTTTAACAGGTTTGTTAATTCCAGCATCATTAGCAACGGTATTAACAATATCTGAAGGTGGCTACATCAATGAACGTGGTTCACATTTTGATTTAGATTGGTTCCAATTACTACTTAGTCCATTTGCTTGGTCAGTCGTCTTTTTAGCAATCATTAGTGTATTGTATATATCTTCAGGATTTTTAACATACTATGCATCGAAAGCTAAAGATGAAGTGGCATATAAATATATGAGACAATGGTTTATTTTCTGGGGACCTCCTATGATTATTATTTCACTATTTGTTTTCTTATCGTTGAGAATTCAAAATGCAGATCATTTCAATAATGCAGTACAACATTACTGGTGGATGTTTGCATTAAGCTTCATTTGTTTCATTGTAGCGGGTATTTTGAACTTCATTAAGAAATATCATGGTCTAGCATTTATAATGGTGATACTCCAAATGGCATTTGCATTTTATGGATATGGCATAAGTAAATTACCTTATTTATTATATCCATTTATTAAGGTAAGTGATTCAGGTGTTAATGATTCAATGGGATTAGCACTTGTGATTGTATTTATTTTAGGTTTACTTTTATTAGTTCCATCGTTAATATTATTATTGAGATTATTTGTATTCGATAAAGAATATGTAGAAGGTAAAAAATAATTATAATAATAGAAGGGGGCTGAGATAATGAACATCAATGTATATTAACTTTATGAAGTATAATATACATGATGTCATTTATCTCAGCCTTTGCCTTATTTTTAAGAGATAGGGGTAGCCGTTCAATGGAGAAAGAATATGTTGTTATTGGGTTAGGTCGCTTTGGTGGAAGTATAGTAAGAGAGTTAAATGCGTTAGATATGGATGTTATGGCAATTGATAGAGACGAGGTACGTGTTAATGATTATAGTGACATTGCAACGCACGCAGTCGTAGCTGATACGACAGATGAAGCTGTGATGAAAAGTTTAGGTATTCGTAACTTTGATCATGTTATCGTAGCAATTGGTGAAAATATACAATCTAGTACATTAACTACGCTTATTCTTAAAGAATTAGGTGTTAAAAAAGTTACAGCAAAAGCTCAAAATGATTATCATGCTAAAATATTAAATAAAATTGGTGCAGATACAGTTGTCCATCCTGAGAGAGATATGGGACGTCGAATTGCGCATAATGTAGCAAGCGCTAGTGTTTTAGACTACCTTGAATTAGCAGATGAACACTCACTAGTTGAATTAAAAGCAAGTGAAAAAATGACAGGACAATCAATTATCGATTTAGATATTCGTGCGCAATTTGGAATCAATATTATTGCGATTAAACGTGGTAAAGAAATTGTTGTATCCCCAGACCCTTCGATGAACATCGAATTTGGAGATATATTGATTATGATAGGTCATGATAATGATTTAAATCGTTTTGAAAAGAAAATTGTAAGATAAAGTTTGCATCACAATTATTAAAGGACTTCGAATCATAGACATAAGATTGATTGACGATTTGGTAACTTTAATACTTGTGATGTTTTTATAATAACTAGAGGGAATGTAAGTGGAAAATATCTAGTTTCAAAAATGGGATATGGAGTGATGATACAAGTAAATGAGATATGTATTAATAGCATTAGGTATATTATTTACTGTAATAGCTTTTATAGGTGCAGTGTTACCATTATTACCGACAACACCGTTTTTAATTTTAGCAGTCATATGTTTTACAAATAGTTCCAAAAAGTTCAAAGTATGGCTTGAAAGCACTCAAATTTATAAAGATTACGTTGAGAATCTTAAAAAGTATAAAGGTTATACGATGAAAGAAAAAATAAGAATACTTATAAGTTTATATATAGTAGTTGGTTTTTCTATTTTTATGATTTCAAACTTATATATTCGAATTGGGTTAGTCATTATGGTAATCATTCAAACGATTGTGTTATTTACATTTGTTAAGACATTACCAGCGAATTTTAATCAAGACAAAGGATCATCATAGTTATCGTAATCAGGAAGAGGTTGGGACATCATTCCTAGCAAAATAACCAGTAAATGCGTTTGTTAAAACGCATTTACTGGTTTCTTTATTTGCAATACTTGATATTGTTGGCTCGCTACCTTAGGGGACAGCTTCAGCCTGTAGTCCTTTTAAAGAAATGCTTAGATGAACATTTACTCATTCTGTTGTTAGGGGGATGGGTCGAGCCGCGGTCTGGACACTCATCCTACTCCCTCAGGCGTCACACAACGTCATTCGTAGTTCATCTTTAGAATTTCTTACATAAGTGCGCTAGCACTTATGTTCATTAATAACCAACAGAGGAGTCGCGCAACGCCATTTATTATCCATCTTTAGAGCTACTTACCTAAGTGTTATAGCACTTAGGTTCTTTGAAACTACTGCCCCCCTAGGAGTCTCCGCAACTCTGTTTCGTAATCTATCTTAGAACTATTTACGTAAGTGTGTGAGCACTTACGTTAATTAACCCCAGCTTACTTTGCTTGTAGATTTTCATGTTGAAAATCTCTTCGCTAGGGCCCCGCGCGCAACGCCAATTATTATCCATCTATAGAGCTATTTACCTAAGTGTGTGAGCACTTATGTTCATTAATAATCAACGTAAGCGTCTTGCCAAAATATTTTATATTTATATGTAATTTTATATTAAAATACTAAAAAATATAATATGACTCAAGTAACTATACCAAAATATAATAATAGTTATTCTAAAATAGACCATGATGTCACATTGATGAAAATGAAAGAAGATTGTATGAAAAATGGACAACTGTATGAACTTCAATTCAAAAATAAATAAAAAATGAATGAAGAATTATAATTGTGAATGTTTTAAAGCCCAAATTAATTGAATACTTTTAGAATCTAAAACGAAAACCACCTACAGTCAAAGGAAAATTGATGTGGCGCTTACTTTTAGATTTATGGAGGCGTTTTTGGGTTTCACTCGAATGTCTGTACAAGAGATAAATAAATCCAAAAGAGAATAAGGAATTGTGCTAATGCACATAATATAAAGAAAGTAACAACTCAATGAGCTAAAAATAATAAAAAAAGACAATTTCTATATTATTTCAATAGAAATTGTCTTAATTTACTTATCCTGGAACTTTGTGTCCCAGACGCTATTACGTCATGCGGAAACCATTTATTAATCTTCGTTCACTTTCATGATTACAGGTAAAATCATTGGACGACGTGCTGTTTTATCATATAAATAAGGTTGTAGTGTCTCAATGATTGACGATTTAATTTGATGCCATTGAATATTTGGATTAGCATTTAGTTTTGAAATAACATCAGTTTTAATTTTACGTTGCGCATCGTAAATTAATTGTCCAGATTCTCGCATATATACGAAACCACGAGAAATGATGTCTGGACCAGAAAGCAATTTATTAGTACTGAAATCGATACTAACGACAACTATGACTAAGCCTTCTTCAGATAATAATTTACGATCGCGGATAACGACATTACCAATATCACCAATACCACTACCATCAACTAACACATTTCCAGAAGGTATACGACCTGCTTTACGTGCTGAGTCATGTGTTAATGCAAGCACGTCACCGATATCAAAGATAAAGACGTTGTCTTCTTTAACACCACAGTCAACACCAGTCTGACCATGTGCTTTAAGCATGCGATATTCACCGTGAATAGGTAAGAAGTATTTCGGTTGAATTAAGCGAAGCATTAATTGCTGATCGCCTTGTGAACCGTGACCTGATGTATGAATATTAGATATTTTACTATGAATTACATCAGCACCAGCTTTATATAAAGCATTAATAGTGCGGTTGATACTCTTAGTATTACCTGGAATAGGTGAAGAACTGAAGACTACAGTATCATCTGGAATAATTTTAATTTGTTTATGCGTTCCATTTGCGATACGAGATAAAGCAGCCATCGGTTCACCTTGAGAGCCTGTACATAGAATAAGTAATTCATGTTTAGGAATATTGTTAATTTTATTTGGCTCCACAAAAGTTTCTGGCGGTGCTTTGATGTAACCAAGCTCCATACCAATTTTGATATTATTTTCCATAGAACGACCAAATGTTACAATTTTACGATTGTATTTAATTGCAGCTTCAACCGCTTGTTGTACACGGTAAATATTAGATGCAAAGGTAGCAAATATAATACGTCCCTTACAATTACGGAAAATCTTATCAACGTTCTGTCCGACTTCTCGCTCACTTAGTGTGAAATCAGGAACTAAGGCATTAGTTGAATCAGATAGAAGACATAGAACACCTTCTTTACCTAATTCAGCCATTTTAGCAATATTCGCTGGTTCACCTACAGGCGTAAAATCAAATTTAAAGTCACCAGTATGAACAATTTTGCCTTCAGGTGTGTCGATAATTACACCGTAAGCTTCAGGAATACTATGAGTTGTTAGATAAAATGATATTTCAAAGTGTTTCGATTTAATAACACTATCTTCTGTAATCTCATTTAATGACGCATTACGTAATAAGTTGTGTTCATCTAGCTTATTACGTATTAGTCCTAAAGCTAATGGACCACCATAAATAGGTACATTAATTTGTTTTAATAGGTAGGGCACACCACCTATATGGTCTTCATGTCCGTGTGTTATGAATAGACCGACAATTTTATCTTGATTTTGTTCGAGGTAAGTGTAATCAGGAATGACGTAGTCAATTCCTAGTAAATTATCATCAGGGAATTTAATTCCAGCATCTATGATGACGATTTCGTTCTTATATTCGATGGCGTAAGTGTTTTTACCGACTTCACCTAAGCCACCTAAAGCATATACACCTACTTCGTTAGAATGTAATTGCTTCATTATTGAGCATTCTCCACGTTGAAATGATCAGAATGTTCTTTTTCATATTCTAAATGTGCGCCCTCTAATTTAGTAATGAATTCGATATTATAATTGCGGTCTTTTAAATAACGTCTTACTTGTTCCTCTGTTTCACCTTCAACATAAATTGTATTTGTGTTTTCACGAACGATTACTTCGTCTTTGTTATGTTGGAAAAATACTTTAAATACTGTCATATTGGATAGTTCCTCCTAAATTTAAACATCTTAATTGATTTTATTAATCTGAAACCTTAATCAACTTGATACGTCCAGTCATATTGCGTAGATTAATAGTAGTACTTTATCAATTTACAATTATTTGCAGATATTGATTTGTCTACGTGTTGATATTAGCGTCATGTTATAAATATCGACCTAATAGTTATGTGATTAAGCACAATATGAAATGTTTCTGACTTTCAACCGTGTATTAAGGCAAATATAAATGTCGTTCATTATTTGAAAATTAGCATTACACTAAGATTTCAGTTACTATTTATTTTACATTATGTATATGAATAAATAAAGCAGTTTATATCTGTTCTACACTTCAATTACTAGATATAAAGTCTAAATATTATTAAATAAGTAAGAATTAAATTTATTGTTCACGCCGTGGATAAATAAAAAACTCAAACTACTTCCATATTTGAAAATAGCTTGAGTAAAATAAACTTGATTAAAGTTAAACCTCAACTGAGTCTGGTAATGGTGTTAATGGATTTTCTTGATCAATATAATCATAGAACATAATACCGTTTAAATGATCGATTTCATGTTGGAAAATAATCGCAGGGTAACCTTTTAATCTTAATTTAACTTCATTACCGTCAATGTCTAATGCTTTAATAGTTACTCTATAATGTCTATGAACTAATCCAGGAATATTTTCATCCACACTCAAACAACCTTCACCAGTAGGTAAATAGGCGTGTTGAACACTGTGGCTCATGATTTTAGGATTAACCAGCATATAGTCATATGATTTACCGTTTCCATCATCAGGTAAGTAAACAGCAATCATTCTTTTAGAAACATTAATTTGAGGAGCAGCTAAACCAACGCCTGAACGTAAACCATATTTTTTAGCAATGTCATCATCTTGACTGTTAATTAAAAATTGACGCATTTCTTTTAATGTATTTTTATCTTCATCAGATAACGGTAAATTTACATCTTCCGCTTTAGCGCGTAACGTAGGATGACCATCTCTGATAATATCTTTCATAGTTAACATGTCATACACCTTCCTTATAATAAAATATAACAGAAAAACGAATCATAAGTACATTATCTTATTTCATTTGATTTATAAAGCATAATTTTATATGATAACAGTCGAATGACTACGAGGAGGTTTACACTCAATGAAACTACGTAAAACAGTTGCAGTAGTAGCAGCGTCGACAGTTTTATTAGCAGGTTGTACAACAGATAAAAAAGAAGTGAAAGCATACAATGAAAATGTTCAAAAGGCGTTTGATAAAGAACAACCTATTAATAGTATTAGCAAGAAATTAAATTCTCTTGAAGAAAAGAAACAAGATTTATATAAAAAAACGAATAGTGATAACGAGGAAACACGTAAGAAAGCAGCTGATGATATTCTTGATAATATCAAACAAAGAGAAGATACATTTGATAAAGAAATAGCAGCATTAGACGATTCTAAGAAACAATTTAATAAAGGCGAGTCACACATCAAAGAAATTAAAAGTGATGACAAGAAAAAAGAACTTAAAGAATTAGATGATGCAGTTAAAAACAAATATAAAGTTCATGACAAATATGCGGATGCCTATAAGAATGTTTTAGATAAAGAAAAAGATTTATTCGAACTTATCAAACAGGATGGTATAACGCAATCTCAAGTAGATGAAAAGAATGATGCATTAAATAAAGCACAGAAGAATTTCCAAGACAAATTTAAAGAATATTCAAAAGCTATGAACACAGTAAATAAAGAAAAACAAGATGTTGATAATCTGTAGTACTTTGGGTATTGATACAGATTGAATATCGATAATGATACAGTTGGAAAAACTGTATCTTTTTTAGTAATACAGAACTTTATTAAAATATTTAACAGTACAAATAAATTGTGGTACACTATGAGAGGATAAAATGAATTTCTATTATATGGGAAAGGTATGGTGAATTGAATGGCTCCTAAGTTACAAGCCCAATTCGATGCAGTAAAAGTATTAAATGATACTCAGTCGAAATTTGAAATGGTTCAAATTTTGGATGTTGATGGTAATGTCGTAAATGAAGACTTAGTACCTGATTTAACTGATGAACAACTAGTAGAATTAATGGAAAGAATGGTGTGGACACGTATTCTTGACCAACGTTCTATTTCATTAAATAGACAAGGTCGTTTAGGTTTCTATGCGCCAACAGCTGGACAAGAAGCTTCACAATTAGCTTCACAATACGCTTTAGAAAAAGAAGACTTCATCTTACCAGGTTACCGTGACGTGCCACAAATCATTTGGCATGGTTTACCATTAACTGAAGCTTTCTTATTCTCAAGAGGACACTTCAAAGGAAATCAATTCCCTGAAGGTGTTAATGCATTCAGTCCACAAATCATTATCGGTGCACAATACATTCAAACTGCTGGTGTAGCATTCGGTATTAAAAAACGTGGTAAAAAAGCAGTAGCGATCACTTACACTGGTGACGGTGGTTCATCACAAGGTGACTTCTATGAAGGTATCAACTTTGCTTCAGCTTACAAAGCACCAGCAATTTTTGTTATCCAAAATAACAACTATGCTATTTCTACTCCACGTAGTAAACAAACAGCAGCAACTTCATTAGCTCAAAAAGCTATTGCAGTAGGTATCCCTGGTATCCAAGTTGATGGTATGGATGCATTAGCTGTATACCAAGCTACTAAAGAAGCTCGTGATCGTGCTATTAATGGTGAAGGTCCAACATTAATTGAAACTATGACTTATCGTTATGGTCCTCATACAATGGCTGGAGATGACCCAACTCGTTACAGAACTTCAGATGAAGATGAAGATTGGAAGAAAAAAGACCCATTAGTTCGTTTCAGAAAATTCTTAGAAAACAAAGGATTATGGAACGAAGATAAAGAAAATGAAGTTATTGAACGTGCTAAAGACGACATCAAGAAAGCTATCAAAGAGGCTGACAATACTCCAAAACAAACAGTTATTGACTTAATGGATATCATGTACGAAGATATGCCTCAAAACTTAGCTGAACAATATGAAATTTACAAAGAGAAGGAGTCGAAATAAGCCATGGCACAAATGACAATGGTTCAAGCGATTAACAATGCGCTTAAAACTGAATTGCAAAATGACGAAAATGTAGTAGTTTTCGGTGAAGACGTTGGTGTTAACGGTGGTGTATTCCGTGTAACTGAAGGTTTACAAAAAGAATTCGGTGAAGATCGTGTATTCGATACGCCATTAGCTGAATCTGGTATCGGTGGTTTAGCTCTTGGTTTAACTGTAGAAGGTTTCCGTCCAGTAATGGAAATCCAATTCCTTGGTTTCGTATTTGAAGTATTTGACGAAGTTGCTGGTCAAATTGCTCGTACACGTTTCCGTTCAGGTGGTTCTAAAGTAGCACCTGTTACAATCCGTGCACCATTCGGTGGTGGTGTTCATACACCTGAATTACACGCTGATAACTTAGAAGGTATTTTAGCTCAATCACCAGGTATTAAAGTAGTTATTCCTTCAGGCCCATATGATGCTAAAGGTTTATTACTATCATCAATCAGATCAAATGATCCAGTTGTATATTTAGAGCACATGAAATTATACCGTTCATTCCGTGAAGAAGTTCCGGAAGAAGAATATACAATTGATATCGGTAAAGCTAATGTGAGAAAAGAAGGTAACGACATCACATTAATCGCTTACGGTGCAATGGTTCAAGAATCTGAAAAAGCTGCTGAAGAATTAGAAAAAGAAGGTTACTCAGTAGAAGTTATTGACTTACGTACTGTACAACCTATCGACATCGATACTTTAGTTGCTTCAGTTGAAAAAACTGGTCGTGCTGTAGTAGTTCAAGAAGCACAACGTCAAGCTGGTGTTGGTGCTACAGTAGCTGCTGAATTAGCTGAACGTGCTATCCTTTCATTAGAAGCACCAATCGCTCGTGTAGCTGCTGCTGATACAGTATATCCATTTACTCAAGCCGAAAATGTTTGGTTACCAAACAAAAACGACATCGTTGAACAAGCTAAAGCTACATTAGAATTCTAATACTTTTAGCTTAACAATTAGCTAGCAATCAGACTTATAGGAAGTAAGTAAGTAACATGTTTACTTTTTACTCTATGTGTGAATAAGTAAGTGTAAACTAGAGACGTAGGGCAAAGTAATTTGATGTATTGGTTCAAATTATTCTGTCCTTGCTCTATGTTATAAATTTATTAAATGATGAATAAGAAATCTAGGAGGACAAGAACGTGGCATTTGAATTTAGATTACCCGACATTGGTGAAGGTATCCACGAAGGTGAAATTGTAAAATGGTTTGTTAAAGCCGGAGATACAATTGAAGAAGATGATGTATTAGCAGAGGTTCAAAATGACAAATCTGTAGTTGAAATCCCATCTCCTGTTAGCGGTACTGTTGAAGAAGTTGTAGTTGACGAAGGTACTGTAGCAGTAGTAGGTGATGTTATTGTTAAAATCGACGCACCTGATGCAGAAGATATGCAATTTAAAGGTGGTCATGATGACGATGCTTCAACAGAAGAAGCACCAGCTCAAGAAGAAGCTAAAACAGAAGAAGCACCAGCAGCATCAGCTTCACAAGATGAAGAAGTAGATGAAAATAGACAAATCAAAGCTATGCCATCTGTTCGTAAATATGCTCGTGAAAAAGGCGTTAACATCAAAGCAGTAGCTGGTTCAGGTAAAAATGGTCGTATTACTAAAGAAGATATCGACAACCACTTAAATGGTGGCGGTGCGCAAGCAGCAACAGCTTCAAACGAAAGTGCAGCTGCTTCAACATCAGAAGATACTTCTGCAGTTCAAACACAATCTGTACCTGAAGGTGACTTCCCTGAAACTACAGAAAAAATCCCAGCAATGCGTAGAGCAATTGCGAAAGCAATGGTTAACTCTAAACACACTGCTCCTCACGTAACATTAATGGATGAAATTGATGTTCAAGATTTATGGGATCACCGTAAAAAATTCAAAGAAGTTGCAGCTGAACAAGGTATTAAATTAACTTTCTTACCATATGTTGTTAAAGCATTAGTTTCTGCACTTAAAAAATACCCAGCACTTAACACTTCATTCAACGAAGAAGCTGGCGAAATCGTACACAAACACTATTGGAACATTGGTATTGCTGCTGACACTGAAAGAGGTTTATTAGTACCTGTAGTTAAAAATGCAGACCGTAAATCAATCTTCCAAATTTCAGATGAAATCAACGAATTAGCTGTTAAAGCGCGTGATGGTAAATTAACATCTGACGAAATGAAAGGTGCTACATGCACAATCAGTAATATCGGTTCAGCTGGTGGACAATGGTTCACTCCAGTTATCAACCACCCAGAAGTAGCTATCTTAGGTATTGGCCGTATTGCTCAAAAACCTATCGTTAAAGACGGTGAAATCGTAGCAGCTCCAGTATTAACTTTATCATTAAGCTTTGACCACAGACAAATTGATGGTGCAACTGGACAAAACGCTATGAATCACATTAAACGCTTATTAAATAATCCAGAATTATTATTAATGGAGGGGTAAAACATGGTAGTTGGAGATTTCCCAATTGAAACAGATACTATTGTAATCGGAGCAGGTCCTGGTGGATACGTTGCAGCAATTCGTGCAGCACAATTAGGACAAAAAGTTACTATCGTTGAGAAAGGTAACTTAGGTGGTGTATGCTTAAACGTTGGTTGTATTCCTTCTAAAGCATTATTACACGCTTCACACCGCTTTGTAGAAGCACAACACTCTGAAAACTTAGGTGTTATCGCTGAAAGCGTATCACTTAAATTTGACAAAGTTCAAGAATTCAAAAAATCAGTTGTTAACAAATTAACTGGTGGTGTTGAAGGCTTATTAAAAGGTAATAAAGTTGAAATCGTTAAAGGTGAAGCATATTTCGTTGATAATAATAGCTTACGTGTTATGGACGAAAAAAGTGCTCAAACTTATAACTTCAAACACGCTATTATCGCAACAGGTTCTAGACCAATCGAAATTCCTAACTTTGAATTCGGTAAACGTGTTATCGATTCAACAGGTGCTTTAAACTTACAAGAAGTTCCAGGTAAATTAGTCGTTGTCGGCGGTGGTTACATTGGTTCAGAACTTGGTACTGCATTTGCTAACTTCGGTTCAGACGTTACTATTTTAGAAGGCGCTAAAGAAATTCTTGGCGGATTCGAAAAACAAATGGTTCAACCAGTTAAAAAAGGCATGAAAGCTAAAGGCGTTGAAATCATTACTGAAGCAATGGCTAAAAATGCTGAAGAAACTGAAAATGGCGTTAAAGTTACTTATGAAGCTAAAGGTGAAGAAAAAACTATCGAAGCTGATTATGTATTAGTAACTGTTGGTCGTCGTCCAAACACAGACGAATTAGGTTTAGAAGAATTAGGCCTTAAATTCGCTGATCGTGGATTATTAGAAGTAGACAAACAAAGCCGTACTTCTATCGACAATATTTATGCAATTGGTGATATCGTTCCTGGTTTACCACTTGCTCATAAAGCAAGTTATGAAGCTAAAGTAGCTGCTGAAGCTATTTCTGGCCAAGCATCAGAAGTAGACTACATCGGTATGCCAGCTGTATGTTTCACTGAGCCAGAATTAGCTCAAGTTGGTTACACTGAAGCACAAGCTAAAGAAGAAGGTTTAGACTATAAAGCTTCTAAATTCCCTTATGCTGGTAATGGCCGTGCATTATCATTAGATGATACTACTGGTTTCGTTAAACTTATCACATTAAAAGAAGACGGTACTGTTATCGGTGCACAAATTGCTGGTAACGGCGCTTCAGACATTATCTCTGAATTAGGTTTAGCTATTGAAGCTGGTATGAATGCTGAAGATATCGCATTAACTGTACACGCTCACCCAACATTAGGTGAAATGTCTATGGAAGCTGCTGAAAAAGCAATTGGATTACCAATCCACACTATGTAATAATTAATGATTAGTCGAATAGACTAATTTCATAAATTGAATAACTGTTTTATAGTTATTTAACAGTCAACAGGGGTGCAACTCAAGTTCATATTTGAACTTGGTTTCACCCCTTTTTTAATATTATCTAGCTGTAATGGGTATAAGATTAATAACGGCTAAAATAATAAAAGGGAGGGTTTAGATGGAGTATCAATATCCGCTAGATTTAGATTGGACTAACGAAGAAATGGTCGATGTGATTGCCTTTTTCAATAAAATTGAAAGCTATTATGAAAAATCGGTCAATGGTCAAGACTTAATGCAGCATTATAAACGTTTTAAAGAAATCGTTCCTGGTAAAGCAGAGGAAAAGCAATTATTTAAAGAATTTGAAGAAAAGAGTAGTTATAACAGCTACAAAGTCATACAAGAAGTGAAAAATAATCCTGATCAAACGTCGTTTAGCGCTAATTAACTTAGCGTTGTTCTAAGTGAACTATCAAAACTTATAAAGTCTATTAGATTAATTTATATTTAATTTCAAAAAACTATTGAAGTCAAAGCTATATTTTGATACTTTTATTAAGCATTAAACAAAATGTTTAATATTAGTAAACAAGGTATAGCTTTTTTTTAAGGTGATTAACAATGCAAATTGGCAATAAATTACGTAATTTAAGACGTATAAAGAATTTAACACAAGAAGAGTTAGCAGAACGTACAGATTTGTCCAAAGGATACATCTCTCAAATTGAAAGTCAGCATGCTTCTCCTAGCATGGAAACCTTTTTAAATATTCTAGAGGTGTTAGGTACATCTCCAAGTGATTTTTTTAAAGAAAAATCAAAAGAAAAAGTGCTTTATACGAGAGATGAGCGCACAGTTTATGATGAATATGATAGAGGATATGTTCTTAATTGGTTGGTAATGAAATCAAATGAATTTGAAATGGAACCGCTCATATTATCATTGAAACCAGGTGCATCCTATAAACATTTCGATCCATCTGAATCAGACACATTTATATATTGTTTAAAAGGATGTGTAACGCTGACTTTAGGAAAGTCACGATACCAGGCTAATGAAGAGGATGTTTTATACTTTAGGGCTGATGAAATTCATCAATTACATAATGAAACATCAGAAGAAATAGAAATTTTGATTGTTGCGACAGCATCATATTTATAAGGGAGGAGAATAGTAATGGAGCCATTGTTATCATTTAAAGGTGTGACAAAAGGTTTTGACGATGTAACAATATTGAACAAAATGGATTTAGAGATAGAATCAGGTCATTTCTACACATTACTAGGTCCTTCAGGTTGCGGGAAAACAACGATATTGAAGCTCATAGCTGGATTTGAACAACCAGATGATGGAGATATTATCTATTTAAATAAATCAATAGGTGATTTGCCTGCGAATAAGAGAAAGGTAAATACCGTTTTCCAAGATTATGCTTTATTTCCACATTTAAATGTTTACGATAATATAGCTTTTGGATTAAAGTTAAAAAAACATTCTAAAAAAGATATCGATAAAAAAGTAAAAGATGCATTAAGACTTGTGAAGTTATCAGGATATGAACAACGTAACATCAATGAAATGAGTGGCGGTCAGAAACAGCGTGTGGCAATTGCAAGAGCCATTGTCAACGAACCTGAAATATTATTGTTGGATGAATCATTATCCGCTTTAGATTTAAAATTAAGAACAGAGATGCAATATGAATTACGTGAACTACAAAAACGCCTAGGAATAACATTCATATTTGTAACGCACGATCAAGAAGAGGCGTTGGCTTTAAGTGATTATATCTTTGTTATGAAAGATGGTAAAATCCAACAATTTGGTACACCAACAGATATTTATGATGAGCCGGTCAACCGTTTTGTTGCTGATTTTATAGGTGAATCTAATATCGTTGAAGGCAAAATGGTAGAGGATTTTGTAGTGAATATCTATGGTCAAGATTTTGAATGTGTAGACGCGGGGATACCCTCTGGGAAGAAAGTAGAAGTTGTCATCAGACCTGAGGATATTTCATTAATAGCATCGGACAAAGGGCTATTCAAAGCCACTGTAGACTCAATGTTATTCAGAGGCGTACATTATGAAATTTGCTGTATTGATCGAAAAGGGTATGAGTGGGTAATACAAACAACTAAAAAAGCTGAAGTCGGCAGCGAAGTTGGACTTTATTTTGACCCGGAAGCAATTCATATCATGGTTCCTGGTGAAACAGAAGAAGAGTTTGATAAACGTATTGAAAGTTACGAGGCGTTAGACAATGCGTAATATTAATAAAGTGCTCATCATTCCATATTTATTATGGATGCTATTATTCATTATCATACCAGTTATTTTACTCGTATATTTCTCATTTACCGATCTAAATGGTCATTTTAGTTTTACCAATTATGAACAAATATTATCATTGAAATATTTAAAGATGATGTGGGATTCAATTTTTTATGCAGCGCTTATTACAATAATTACTTTGTTAATTAGTTATCCGGCTGCTTACTTTATTCGTGCATCAAAAAATCAAAATATGTGGTTGCTCATTTTAATTATTCCTACGTGGATAAATCTTTTACTAAAAACATATGCGTTTATTGGCATATTAAGTCATGAAGGTTTGATTAATAAATTTCTTAATTTTATTCATTTACCGGCAGCTAATCTTTTATTTACGCCAGGCGCATTTTTATTAGTAGCAAGTTATATTTATATACCATTTATGATTCTACCGATATTTAATAGTATGAAAGCAATTCCTAATAATTTGTTACAAGCTTCAAGTGATTTGGGAGCTAGTCCTTTTACAACTTTTAGAAAAGTAATCGTACCTTTGACTAAAGAAGGTGTCATGACAGGCATTCAAGTAACCTTTATCCCAGCATTATCATTATTCATGATTACACGATTGATTGCGGGTAATAAAGTAATTAATATTGGTACATCAATTGAAGAACAATTTCTAGTGATTCAAAATTATGGTATGGGTTCTACAATTGCTATTTTCTTAATTGTATTTATGGCGTTTATTTTAATTATTACTAAATCAAAATCAACGGACGAAAGAAGGTGAATTAAATGAAGTGGTATGGAAAATTATATATTGGCATTCTATTAGTTATATTATATGTTCCGATATTTTTCCTTATGTTTTATTCATTTAATTCAGCGGGAAATATGATTCATTTTGAACATTTCACTTTAGAGCATTATCAAAGTCTGTTTCAAAATGACCGTTTAATGTCTGTTATTTTTAATACAATAGCAGTTGCACTATTAGCGGCAGCGATTTCTACTATTATAGGAACATTTGGTGCTATTTCGTTATATTACTTAAGAAATAAAAAATTCAAAGTAACTTTGTTAACACTTAATAATGTACTAATGGTTTCCTCAGATGTAGTGATAGGCGCTTCATTTTTAATTATGTTTACAGCAGTTGGACATATAACTGGCTTAGGTTTAGGCTTTGGAACAGTACTTGCATCTCATATTGCATTCTGTATTCCAATTGTTGTTATCGTAGTGTTACCACAGCTTTATGAAATGAATAACAATATATTGAATGCTGCACGCGATTTAGGCGCATCAGAATCACAAATACTTGGACGTGTATTGATTCCAAACTTAATGCCTTCCATTATTGGTGGTTTTTTTATGGCTTTAACGTATTCATTAGATGATTTTACAGTAAGTTTCTTCGTGACGGGTAACGGATTTAGTGTACTGTCTGTCGAAGTCTATGCTATGGCACGTAAAGGAATTAGTATGGAAATTAATGCCATTTCAACGATTTTATTCGCTGCTATTGTATTAGGAATTGTTGGTTATTATGCAATACAACGTTCAGTGAAAAAACGACATTTAGCTAAGCGAGGTGTACAACAGTGAAGCAATTTTTACAACTTATATTGGGTGCCATTGTTGTCGGTTTAATTTGCTTAGGTATTAGTCACTGGTTTAAATCGCAGGATAATACGAGTACTGGTGAAAAGATTTATGTATATAATTGGGGCGAATATATTGACCCAGATTTAATTAAACAATTTGAGAAAGAAACGGGCATTCAAGTTGTATATGAAACGTTTGATTCGAACGAAGCGATGGAAGCTAAAATTCGAAATGGTGGAACGCATTATGATGTGGCTTTTCCAAGTGAATATACGGTTCAAAAATTGAAACGTGAAAATTTACTAGAACCACTTGACCATAGTAAGGTTCCCAATATTAAAAATTTAGATCCTAATTATATGAATATGCCATACGATAGAAATAATAAATATTCACTACCATATTTCTTTGGAACAGTGGGTATTTTATATAATAAACAAGCCTATCCAAATGAAGACTTTAGTAGTTGGCGTACTTTATACCAACCCAAATATAAAAATGATGTTCTATTAGTGGATGGTGCACGTGAAATTATGGGATTAGCTTTAAATAAATTAGGCTATAGTTTAAATGATACTAATCCCAATCATTTAAAAGAAGCGGAGAAGGACTTACATCATTTGGCACCTCAAGTTCGTGGTGTTGTTGGGGATGAGGTTACAATGATGCTTGAACAAAACGAAGGGAATATCGCAGTCGTTTGGAGTGGTGTTGCAGCCCCACTAGTGCAAAATAGTGACAAATATAATTATGTGATTCCGAAAGAGGGGTCTAATCTATGGTTTGATAACATGGTTATTCCTAAGACAGCGCAAAACAAAGAAGGTGCTTATAAATTTATGAATTTCCTTCTTGACGCTAAAAATAACAAACAGAACACAGAGTGGGTAGGATACGCTACACCAAATAAAGCTGCACGTCAGTTATTACCTAAAGAAGTAAGAGATGATCATCGTTTCTATCCAACGCAAAAAGAGCAAGCGCGATTAGAAGTTTATAAAGATTTAGGTCCTAAAACATTAGGAGAATATAACGAAAGTTTCTTAAACTTTAAAATGTCTTTAAAATAGACTATAAATAGTAGTTATTTTATAATGAATTAGATATAATTATTTGATAAGTTATATAAGGAGTTGTAATACATGTCAGGAGAACGTTACACGCAAATCAAACGGCCTGTGAGTCGTCTGACTGAAAAACTTTTAGGTTGGTTTAGTTGGATTTTCTTACTTATATTGACGGTTATTACAATGTTTATTGCACTCGTGTCATTTAGTAATGATACATCAATTCAAAATCTTGAAAACTCAATGAATAATAATGAACTAATTCAGCAGATTTTAACAAACAATAGTTTAAATACCACACAATTTGTGATTTGGTTACAAAATGGTGTATGGGCAATTATTGTTTATTTCATAGTATGTTTGCTTATTTCATTTTTAGCATTAATATCTATGAATATGAGAATACTTTCTGGATTCTTATTCTTAATTGCCTCAATTATTACATTGCCATTGGTATTATTATTCGTGACATTAATTATTCCTATTTTCTTCTTTATCATTGCAATCATGATGTTTGCACGGAAGAGTAAGGTTGAAACAGTACCTATGTACGGTCCATCACAAGGCTATGAACCGCATTACTATCCTAGAGATGAATATAATGATTATGATGATCGTTATTATGGATCAAATAGAAATATTAATGACGACTATGGTTACGATAATCATAACCAGTATGACGATTATGAACAAGACGATGTGGAACCACCACATAAAACTAAAAAATCAGACCGTCGTACACGTCGTAAAAAACCATATTACAATGATGATATCGATAATAATTATCGAGATAACAACTTTGATGACACAACACATCGTAATGATGCTGAGCAAGATTTAGCAACTGACACTGAGGAAGATAAATATAATCAATATCCAAAACGTGCAATCACTGATGAGTACCACACAGATGCTAATGAGAATGAAGCAACTGGCGTACTTTCTAGACAGGCTAAATACAATCAGAAATCGAATAAACAATCTCAGTACGATAACAACATTGATGAAGATTCAAATGATTTTGCTGAAAATGTGGTTGATTCAGAGCCGAAAATTGATAAAAAAGAAGAAAAAGCACAACGTAAAAGAGAAAAGGCTGAACTTAAAGCCAAGAAAAAAGAAAAACGTAAAGCTTATAATCAACGTATGAAAGAGCGTCGCAAAAATCAACCAAGTGCAGTTAGTCAACGACGTATGAATTATGAAGAGCGTAAACAAATATTGAATAAAGATGATATTGAATCAGATAAAGAATTAAATAACAACGAAGATAATAAAGATTAATATCTCCTTAAAGCGGTTAAGTCATTTTTGGCTTAACCGCTTTGTATAAATTATTAAGTTAGTCGCAAATAAATTATAATTTTAGTATGATTTAACTAAATACTTCAATATTGGAGGTGTAGTGTGTGAATAGAAAGGTAGAATTAATTCTTGGCTGGATTGCTTGTGGTTTAAGTATGATGTATTTGATTATGTCATTAATATCATATTTTACGGTAAGACAAAATAGTAATACGGAACAATACCAGCAAATGTTAAAACAATTTGGTAATCAGGATGTGAAGGTTACGCCTGAAATGATAAACTTTGCAATGACTTTTTCTATGGGAACACTTATTTTCTCAACACTTTTAGGCATTATTGGAATGTCTATCATTAAAGGACGACCTATATTAGCTGGTTCGCTACTTATTGTTGCAGCGTTAGTAGGTATATTCAATATGAGTTTAATTGCAGGCGTGCTATGGATTGTTGTAGCAATAATGCTATTTGTTAAAAAAGATCCAAATCAACCTAACAAAAAGCCAAAATCAGTCAAGCCATCAATGGATGACTGGCAATCTGAAAGGGCTTATAATGAACGTAAAAAAGATGATCCCTATATTTATTAAAATATAGAGTGAAAATAGATGTGCATAGGAAATAATGCCTAGTTAAATAGAGGCTGGGACAAAAATAATATAATGAAGCTATTTAGCAAATTCGCAGTAGCTGACTGAACTGAGAAGGCGCTTAATTCAAGCTTCTCTCAGTTCTAGTCATCCTTGCGGGGGTGGGACAACGAATTTAAAAAGAATTCTGTCCCACTCCCTTATTCATTTTGCCGTTTAATTTTATAATTCTTTAAATGTTTCTATAATCAGATAAATATTAAGGAAGCTTAGTATAATGATTAAACTCCAAGCACATATATTTACCCATTTTTTATTTTGAAATGGTCCCATTAATGTTTTATTACTAGTGGCTAATTGTAACGGTATTAATGAGAAGGGTAATGCAATACTTAAGAAGACTTGAGAAAATACGAGCAATTGTTCCATTTTAGATTCGTTACCCCGAAAAATAATAAGACATACTAAAACAGGGATGACGGCTAAACTTCTTGTGATTAGTCGTCTCATCCAATTTGGAATGGATAATTTTAAGAAACCTTCCATCACTATTTGACCTGCAAGTGTACCAGTGATAGTTGAATTTTGACCAGAAGCTAACAATGCTACTGCGAATAAAGTGCTCATTATACTCCCCATCACAACACCTAAGACAGGTTGCGTTCTTAATGCGTGATATAAATCATAAAAGCCACCTAAATTATTCGAATTGACACCATAAAATAGGGCGGCGCCAAGAACGAGTAATAAACAGTTTACAATAAATGCGATACTTAATTGTATATTAGAATCAATCGTTGCATATTTAATCGCTTGGGCTTTATCAGTAAGGCTGTGACGATTATATTTTCGTGATTGCACGATTGATGAATGCAAATATAAATTATGAGGCATAATCGTAGCGCCAATAATACCTAATGCAATATACAGAATATTATGATCAGTAATAATTTGATGATGAGGAATAAAGCCATTAAGTATTTCAATTGTATTCGGTGATGAGATGAAGACTTCAAATACAAAAATCATAAGTACAGTAAAAATTAATGTACCGACGATTGCTTCAATCTTACGAAAACCGAACTTCATTATAAAAAGTAACAAAAATACATCCAAAACTGTAATCAATGCGCCGATGATTAAAGGTATATCAAAAAGTAAATCTAAAGCGATAGCACTTCCAATTACTTCGGCAATATCAGTCGCAATGATTGCAAGCTCAGCGATAATCCAAAATATAATTGCAGTCGGTTTATTTAAATAATGACGTGTCATTTGTGCTAAATCTTTATCAGTTGCGATACCTAAGCGAACAGTCATACTTTGTAATAACATTGCTGACAAACTTGAAATCAAAATGATAAATAGCAAGGTATAACCAAATTGTGCGCCACCTTGCATTGATGTAATCCAATTTCCTGGATCCATATAGCCTACCGCTACAAGTAAGCCTGGACCTAGAAATGCTAAAAATTTTTGACTCGTACGTTGTGTACCATTAAATTCGATTGTGCTATTAATTTCATCTAAACTACGTTGTTCATTGTTGTCTTTAATACCCATGATAAAACTCCTTCAAACTATATGTTTTATAATAATCTAACTTTATTTTTAGGTCAACCTAATAAATCGAAGTAAAAAATTAATGGAGTGGGTTAGAACGCTTATCACATTCGTATTCCCACTCCCAAGTTATTTGGATTATTAAATTGCTTCATATAATGTTTTTTAGTTTCCGCCAGTACGGATGACGAATGTTGAGAAAAGAAACATGTAAGCACCTTTCCAATTCAGTCAGCTACTGCGTCTGTACTACCTAGTTCACTTATTACATACGCTGATATCATAATGACAACAATTAAAATAACGTTAAACGTTGAGTTTATTCATAGAATTTTAAAAATTCATCAAACGTTTCTTTTACGAAAGCTAAAAATGCCTTATCCGATTTTAATTCAGCATCATTAGGGGAGAGTGTACGTGCAACAAAAAATTCTCCCTTTTTAACATGTTTCACACGATCAATCGCTTGGTGTAATTCATCATCACTTAAATCTTTAATGTATGATTTTTCAGGTTTCATATGATCTAAACTTACTTGATAATCTTCAGGTAAATGTTTAAGCGTATCAAAGTGTTTATCAAATACTTTCACACGTTCAGCTTTATCTTTACCTTCATGCATAACGCCAAACATTAAAAATAAATGGTCTTTAAATAAACCAATTTGGAAATGAGGTAGCATTTTATATCCACGTTTATTAGGAGCAAAAGCAACCCACGTATCTACAGGTGGGTTTACACTTCTACGTGCATGTTTTGCAACATGAGCATAAAAAGTTTCTCCAGTTTGAGAGGTGAAATATTCACTAAAATAATCCCCTAATTGATGAAGTTGTGGGCGTACGTACTCATTTAATGCTTCCATTCGAGCATCTAAGCCTTCAACTTCAAACGCTTTGAAATCTTTAGGTTTAAATGTATATTGCGTCATTAGCGTTGCTCCTTTTCAGAAAATAATTTACCGTTATTGTAGCACAGAATGACTGAATCTATCCAAATGCTGAATTGAGATTATTTGCGTTTAAACTCATTATAATAAGGTATACAAAGATGTATAGATTATATTGACTAAAATTCTGTATAATAGGAAACAACAGGAGATGATGATATGTCACTATACGAATTTGCTCAAGGTTTGATATTAGAAGCGGGTAATAAAGTAAGATTTATGATGAAAGAAGAATTGAGTATTGAAACGAAGTCAAACCCGAATGATCTAGTTACGAATGTGGATAAAGCAACTGAGAATTATATTTATGATGCCATACTAAGAAATTATCCTGATCATCGTGTAATTGGTGAAGAAGGACATGGTCATAATATGGAAGACGTCAAAGGTGTAGTATGGGTTGTTGATCCAATTGACGGAACGCTCAATTTTGTTCACCAGCAAGAAGGCTTTGCGATATCAATAGGTATTTATCGTGATGGTAAGCCATATGCCGGATTAGTCTATGACGTGATGAAAGATGTCCTCTATCATGCGAAAGTGGGCGAAGGCGCATTTGAGAATAAACATGAATTAAAACCATTAAATGATACGCATTTAAAACAAAGCTTAATAGGTATTAATCCCAATTGGATTACCAAACCTAAAATGGGGCCAATCTTTTCAGAAATTGTAAATCAAGCAAGAAGTTGTAGAGCATTTGGAAGTGCAGCTTTAGAAATTATAAGTGTTGCTAAGGGACAATTGGCTGCATATATTACGCCAAGGTTGCAACCTTGGGATTTTGCAGGTGGCTTAATTATTTTAAATGAAGTTGATGGCGTTGGAAGTAATTTATTAGGTGAACCACTGACAATAGAAAGTGCTAATTCTGTTCTAGTTGGAAATAAGACGACGCATAATGAAATTTTGGTTGATTATTTAAATCCGAATAACGCCGTTTTAACAGAATTGCATCAACGTTTCAAAAAATAAAAAATGTCTCGGTCAGTCAACTTTGAAAGATGTGCATCTTCCAAATGGTACTACCGAGACATTTTTATTATATTAAAGCCAGTCATTTTCACGATACTTCTTTTTAAGCGTGAAACCAGCGCCAAAAGTTGCAATGAAAAGTATAAATGTTAAAATCATCATTGGAATACTACCAGCACCAACGCTGAAACTAAAAAGCACTAAAAATATTACTGCTATAATTGATAGCAACCAAAATATACCTTTAGACTTAGGTTTTTCCATCCCATACCCCACCTTTTTGTTATCTTTTACTAATAATATGATATAATAAAAAAGTTGTAATTAAAAGTGGGAGTTTACTCGAGAAAGGAATTATAAAATGACTAATAGAAGAGAAGATGTACGTAATATTGCAATCATTGCGCACGTTGACCATGGTAAAACTACATTAGTAGATGAATTACTTAAACAATCTGGTATTTTCAGAGAGAACGAACATGTTGACGAAAGAGCAATGGACTCTAATGATTTAGAAAGAGAACGTGGTATTACAATTCTTGCTAAAAATACTGCGATTGATTATAAAGGTACAAGAATAAACATCTTAGATACACCTGGACATGCTGACTTTGGTGGCGAAGTAGAACGTATTATGAAAATGGTAGACGGTGTTGTACTTGTTGTCGATGCTTATGAAGGTACAATGCCTCAAACACGTTTTGTGCTTAAAAAAGCACTAGAACAAGACTTAAAACCTGTTGTGGTTGTAAATAAAATTGATAAACCATCAGCAAGACCTGAAGGCGTAGTGGATGAAGTATTAGATTTATTCATCGAGTTAGAAGCAAATGATGAACAATTAGATTTCCCAGTAGTATATGCATCTGCTGTTAATGGTACTGCTAGTCTTGATTCAGAAAAACAAGATGAAAACATGCAGTCTTTATATGAAACAATTATTGATTATGTACCTGCACCAATCGACAATCATGATGAACCGTTACAATTCCAAGTCGCATTATTGGATTATAATGACTACGTAGGACGTATTGGTATCGGACGTGTATTCAGAGGTAAAATGCGCGTAGGTGACAACGTATCGCTTATTAAATTAGATGGTACTGTTAAGAATTTCCGTGTAACTAAAATCTTTGGTTACTTTGGCTTGAAACGTGAAGAAATCGAAGAAGCACAAGCGGGTGATTTAATTGCCGTTTCAGGAATGGAAGATATTAACGTCGGAGAAACAGTGACACCAACTGATCATCAAGAAGCATTACCTGTGTTACGTATTGATGAACCAACACTTGAAATGACATTCAAAGTAAATAATTCACCATTTGCTGGCCGTGAAGGTGACTATGTTACTGCACGTCAAATCCAAGAACGTTTAGATCAACAACTTGAAACAGACGTTTCATTAAAAGTAACACCAACTGACTCTCCAGATACATGGGTAGTTGCAGGACGTGGTGAATTACATTTATCTATCTTAATCGAGAATATGAGACGTGAAGGATTTGAACTTCAAGTATCTAAACCACAAGTTATTTTACGTGAAATTGATGGTGTTCTAAGTGAACCATTTGAACGCGTTCAATGTGAAGTACCTTCTGAAAATGCAGGATCAGTCATTGAATCTTTAGGTGCACGTAAAGGTGAAATGTTAGATATGTCAACAACTGATAATGGGTTAACACGACTTATCTTTATGGTACCAGCACGTGGTATGATTGGTTATACAACTGAATTTATGTCTATGACACGTGGATATGGTATTATTAACCATACTTTCGAAGAATTTAGACCTCGTGTTAAAGCACAAATTGGTGGTCGTCGTAATGGTGCATTAATTTCTATGGACCAAGGCCAAGCCACAGCATATGCGATCATCAACTTAGAAGATCGTGGTGTAAACTTCATGGAACCAGGTACTGAAGTATATGAAGGTATGATTGTTGGTGAACATAACCGTGAAAATGATTTAACAGTAAACATTACTAAAGCAAAACATCAAACAAACGTACGTTCAGCTACTAAAGACCAAACACAAACAATGAACCGTCCAAGAATTCTTACACTTGAAGAAGCGTTAGAATATATTAATGATGATGAATTAGTTGAAGTAACGCCTCAAAGTATTCGTCTAAGAAAGAAAATTTTAAATAAATCATTACGTGAAAAAGAAGCTAAACGTGTGAAACAAATGATGCAAGAAGAATAAGCATCGTTGAAATCTAAATTATTATTTAGAGTACTTTATGCAAAAACCAGTAAATGTGTGCTAAGCATCATTTACTGGTTTTTTAGTTTGTGTATTTTACAGGATGACTAGAACTGAGAAAAGCTTGATTTAAGCGCCTTCTCAGTTCAGTCAGCTACTGCGAATTTGCTAAATAGCATGATTAAATTATTTATGTCCCAGACTGATTTATTTTGAGAAATAAAAGTTTTAATTAATTATAGATAATTAAAATCCATCATTTGGATTAAAGTTTACTGTGTGGTGTGTATTTAGACGTTGCTTTGGTCTATCTAGGCGACTTTTACAATCATCACACATAAATGTTCTGATTGGATTATTGCGAAGTCGTTTGGCTTCAACCGTATGTTCATCAATTAAAACCTTCGTATCACAAATTATACATTGTACTTCACGCAAATTAGATCACCTCTATATGCGTAACATATTTAAATTCATACGTGTAATCTTTCTCATCTGGGTTATAAACAAAGCTATCTACAGCGTTATCATCATACATTCGTTTACCGTCTTTCGCAAATTGGAAGAACAGATAAGGTAACAAGTCAATTGGGACTTCAATAGCATCATTTTCATTAAATAATTTAATTGCAGTCGCATTGTCTTGCGGTTCTGCATTTTTGAAGAAAGGTGTCATATTGATAGCGAAAGAATCTTCTAATACAGAACGTTTACGATATTTTATCTCTGAATTTAAAGTTGGAGGATTCGTTTGTCCTTCAAGAATGGCTCTGTTCCATTCACGATTATCTTCAAATTTAATAGGTTTTGTTCCTTCAAACACACCGCTTTCAATATCTTCGATTTTTACTTTTCTATCATCGAATATCCAAGTTGTACTATCTAAAGTGATAGGGAACTTGACTAAGCCTTTGATTTGAATCATTTTTTGCCCACTCCCTAATTTCGTTCTAGTCATTATTTTATCACAATTAAATTCATGTATTCACTGAATAAACTTGCTTTTTAAAAAGTAGTAAGATAAACTTTTGATATGAAGATATTTAATGATAGGGGGAGTATGTGATGCCGAAGCAAACGAAAATGAGTAACGTGGCTTATGAGCAATTAAATCAAGATGCTGATAGAATCTTACATTTAATTAAAGTTCAAATGGATAATTTAACTTTACCTTCGTGCCCGTTATATGAAGAAGTTCTCGACACACAAATGTTTGGTTTACAAAAAGAAGTTGACTTTGCGGTTAAACTTGGTTTAGTCAATAAAGAAGACGGCAAAAATTTAATGCTACGTTTAGAAAAAGAATTATCTAAACTTCATGAAGCATTTACTAATGTAAAATAACTATCGATTAAATATATAAGTAAATTTTAATGATTTGCTTTTTCATTTATAAATTGAGTTAATTGTAATATTTATTACATATAAATTATCTCACTATAGTGACTGAAATATTATGTTTATAATATTTTCAGTCATTTTATGTTTTAAGCGCTTTTTCAAATTGAAGACTGAAATTGTAAGTTAAATAGATGCATCACTAATCAGTTTATATTTGTTAAATAATGTGCACAAAGTATATAATAGTTTAGACAGAAATTATGTTTAAATGTAATAGTATTCATAGTTTTAAAAATCTAGAATTGGATGATCATTTTTATGAGTAATTTAAAAAATATATTTCGATACATAGGTAGAACTGCTAAGTTCATCGATTATCCATTATTAATTACATACGTTATTTTGTGTCTCTTTGGTTTGATTATGGTATATAGTGCAAGTATGGTTGCGGCAACTAAAGGGACGCTAACAGGTGGACTTGAAGTATCTGGTACGTATTTCTACAATAGACAGCTTATATACGTTATTATGAGTTTTATTGTCGTATTCTTTATCGCTTTTATGCTGAATATTAAAATATTACAACAAGCGAAAACACAGAAGTGGATCATGATAATCATCTTCGTGTTACTATTTTTAACTCTTATCGTAGGTAAAAATATTAACGGTTCTAAGAGTTGGATAAATCTTGGATTTATGAACTTACAAGCATCAGAATTGTTGAAAATTGCATTCATATTATATATTTCATATGTGATCAGTCGAAAATTACCACAAGTAAGAGAGAAGATTAAAGTTATCGCTGCACCACTTGTGCTGATAGTTGTATGTCTATTTTTAGTATTATTACAGGGTGATATTGGACAGACTTTGCTCATCATGATAATCATTGTATCTATGTTTATTTTTGCTGGCATAGGTGTTCAGAAAATAGTCAAAGGACCCGTCTTACTTATCGTTGGTAGTTTCGTTGGTATTGCTTTACTCTTTGTAGCAAGCGGTATGATGCCACACTATTTGAAAGCCCGTTTTAGTACCCTGATGAACCCATTCAGTTCTGAAGCTGGTACAGGTTACCATTTGACCAATTCATTAATGGCGATAGGTAATGGCGGTTTATTTGGACGCGGATTAGGTAATGGTATTATGAAACTTGGCTATTTGCCAGAGGCACATACTGACTTTATTTTCGCAGTCATTTGTGAAGAACTTGGTTTAGTAGGTGGATTATTTGTAATTTGCTTATTATTCTTTATCGTTTATCGCGCTTTCGTATTAGCTACTAAAACGCCATCTTATTTTTATAAATTAATTTGTGTAGGTGTTGCAAGTTATATCGGAAGTCAGACGTTTGTTAATTTAGGTGGTATTTCAGCAACTATCCCATTAACAGGTGTTCCATTACCATTTATAAGTTTTGGAGGTTCATCAATGTTAAGTTTAAGTATCGCAATGGGTCTATTATTGCTAGTTGCCAAACAAATTAAAATGGACGAAAAACGATCACAAAAAGCTAAAAAACAAAAAATTGGTTTAACTAGATAAAGATAATAATATAAACGATACCTTTACATGAACATATAATTAGAGTTCATGTAAAGGTTTTTTACATTTTTATGAAAATTATTATAAAACGTCGATGTTGGTGGAGTATTATCTATTAAAGTGATAATATAAAGTTATGACTAATGATAATTTTTCCTGATGATACTCTGAGCATGCGTTTTAGAAAAGGGTATATATGCAATACTTATTTTCAAGCATTATTAGTACTTTACTATTTTTTTATAACTCACATTTCATAAATAAAGATAGCTTTATTATTTGAGTTAGTATAAAATTTTATTATCTAATTAGTTAGAATATTCGAACTTTAAAAGGGGAGTGCCTTTTTTGAAAAATATAAAAAAATTATTAGTAGCAAACCGTGGCGAAATTGCAATCAGAATATTTAGGGCAGCAACAGAATTAAATATTAAAACCGTGGCAATTTATTCGAACGAAGATAAAAATGCTTTACATAGATATAAAGCTGATGAATCTTATTTAGTGGGCAAAGATTTGGGTCCAGCTGAGAGTTATTTGAACATTGAACGTATCATCGATGTGGCGAAAAGAGCTGGTGTGGATGCAATTCATCCTGGTTATGGCTTCTTAAGTGAGAATGAACAATTTGCACATCGTTGTGAAGAAGAAGGTATTAAATTTATTGGTCCACACTTAGAACATTTGGATATGTTTGGGGATAAAGTTAAAGCGAGAACGACTGCGATTAAAGCTAACTTACCAGTCATTCCTGGTACTGATGGACCAATTGAAAGTTTCGAAGCGGCCAAAGCATTTGCTAAAGATGCTGGTTTTCCTTTAATGATTAAAGCCACTAGTGGTGGCGGTGGTAAAGGGATGCGTATTGTTCGTGAAGAAAGAGAATTGGAAGATGCGTTTCACCGTGCCAAATCTGAAGCGGAAAAATCTTTTGGGAACAGTGACGTTTATATTGAAAGATACATAGACAATCCGAAACATATAGAAGTACAAATTATTGGTGATGAATATGGTAATATTGTGCATTTGTATGAACGTGATTGTTCGGTACAACGTCGTCATCAGAAAGTTGTAGAAGTAGCCCCTTCAGTAGGATTATCTCATGATTTAAGAGAACGAATTTGTGATGCGGCACTACAATTGATGAATAATATCAAATATGTGAATGCGGGTACTGTAGAATTCTTAGTATCAGGGGACGAGTTCTTCTTTATCGAAGTTAATCCTCGTGTACAAGTAGAGCATACAATAACTGAGATGATTACAGGTATAGATATTGTTAAAACTCAAATTTTAGTTGCTGATGGTGCTAATTTGTTTGATGAACGTATTTCTATGCCTCAACAAGAAGACATTCAATCATTAGGTTATGCTATTCAATGTCGTATTACGACTGAGGACCCAACCAATGATTTTATGCCAGATTCAGGTACAATTATCGCGTACCGTTCAAGTGGCGGCTTTGGTGTACGATTAGATGCTGGAGATGGTTTCCAAGGTGCAGAGATATCTCCGTATTACGACTCATTGTTAGTTAAATTATCGACACACGCGGTTACGTTTAAACAAGCTGAAGAAAAGATGGAACGTTCACTTCGCGAGATGCGTATCCGTGGTGTGAAAACGAATATTCCGTTTCTAATTAATGTGATGCGAAATGATCAATTCCGCAGTGGAGATTATACAACTAAATTTATTGAACAAACACCTGAATTATTTAATATTGCACCTACACTTGACCGTGGTACTAAAACGCTTGAATATATCGGTAATGTTACAATTAATGGTTTCCCAAATGTTGAAAAGAGACCTAAACCTGATTATGAATCAACAACGATACCTCAAGTGTCTCACAGAAAAATTAATTCATTGAATGGTACAAAGCAGTTACTTGATAACGAAGGACCAAGAGCAGTTGCGAATTGGGTTCGTGAACAAAAAGATGTATTGGTAACTGATACTACATTTCGTGATGCACATCAATCGCTTTTAGCAACACGTGTACGTACTAAAGATATGATGAATATTGCCTCTAAAACAGCTGAAGTATTTAAAGATAGTTTCTCTTTAGAAATGTGGGGAGGCGCAACATTTGATGTCGCATATAACTTTTTAAAGGAAAATCCATGGGAACGACTTGAAAGATTACGTAAAGCCATTCCAAATATTTTGTTCCAAATGTTATTACGCGCTTCAAATGCAGTCGGTTATAAAAACTATGCTGATAATGTAATTGAAAAGTTTGTAAAAGAAAGTGCAAATGCAGGCGTAGATGTCTTTCGAATTTTCGATTCATTAAACTGGGTCGACCAAATGAAAGTAGCAAATGAAGCGGTTCAAAAGGCAGGTAAAATTTCTGAAGGCGCAATTTGCTATACGGGAGATATCTTAAATCCTGAACGTTCAAATGTATTTACACTTGAATATTATGTTAATTTAGCTAAAGAATTAGAACGTGAAGGATTCCATATCTTAGCAATTAAAGATATGGCTGGATTATTAAAACCTAAAGCAGCTTATGAACTTATCGGCGAATTAAAATCAGCGATAAACTTACCAATACATTTACACACTCATGATACGAGTGGAAATGGCCTGCTTATCTATAAAGAAGCGATAGATGCAGGTGTTGATATCATAGATACTGCTGTTGCATCTATGAGTGGTTTGACAAGTCAACCTAGTGCTAATTCACTTTATTATGGACTGAATGGCTTTAATCGTCATTTAAGCGCAGATATTGAAGGCTTAGAAGAACTCAGTCATTATTGGAGTACTGTGCGCCCTTACTATAATGACTTTGAAAGTGACATTAAATCTCCTAATACTGAAATTTATCAACATGAAATGCCTGGGGGACAATATTCAAACTTAAGTCAACAAGCTAAAAGTTTAGGCTTAGGTGAACGTTTCCACGAGGTCAAAGATATGTATCGTCGTGTGAATTTCTTATTTGGAGATATTGTGAAAGTAACACCATCATCTAAAGTTGTAGGAGATATGGCACTTTATATGGTTCAAAATGATTTGGATGAACAAACAGTAATTAATGAAGGACATAAGTTAGATTTCCCTGAATCTGTTGTATCATATTTCAAAGGTGACATCGGTCAACCGGTCAATGGTTTTAATAAAAATCTCCAAGCGGTCATCCTTAAAGGCCAACAACCATTAACAGAGCGTCCAGGTGAATATTTAGCCCCTGTAAATTTTGATGATATAAGACAAGAACTTGAAGCAAAAGCTTATGGTGAAGTGACTGAACAAGATGTTATCAGTTATGTATTGTATCCAAAAGTATTTGATCAATATATTCAAACGAAACAACAATATGGTGATTTATCGTTATTAGATACACCAACGTTCTTCTTCGGTATGCGTAATGGTGAAACAGTTGAAATCGAAATAGATACGGGTAAACGATTGATCATTAAACTTGAAACGATTAGTGAGCCAGATGAAAATGGTTATAGAACGATTTATTATGTGATGAATGGACAAGCGCGTCGTATTTCGATTAAAGATGAAAATATTAAAACAAATACGAACTTAAAACCTAAAGCAGACAAATCAAACCTTAGTCATATCGGTGCTCAAATGCCAGGTTCGGTTACTGAGGTAAAAGTTGCAGTTGGCGATGAAGTAAAAGTTAATCAACCACTACTAATTACAGAAGCGATGAAGATGGAAACGACAATTCAGGCACCGTTCAATGGTACAATCAAACAAGTAACCGTTGTTAGTGGTGATGCAATTGCCACAGGGGATCTACTGATTGAGATTGAAAAAGCAGATTAAATTAAATAGTTGTTTGAAAATAAGACATTTTGACGTTATAGAACAATTCAATAAATAAAAAAAGGAGATGTGATAACACGGTTCACATCTCCTTTTTAATATGATAGGTTATTTGTTATTTTCACTTCTAATGGTACGTAGCATTAACATAATGAAGTAGGCAATCATACCAAATAATAGCGTGATAAATAATGCATGTAAAAGTGCAATGAATAAATTGACGTTCGTCATTACAGATAACGCACCAGTAATGACTTGCAATATGATAAGAATAAACGCAGTCGTATATCCATATCGTATCGTTCTATTCTCAGAATAATTCTTAACTGCGTGAATAAATGTGATCATAATCCATATAAATGTAATAAATGCCATGCCACGATGCGCAAATTGAACCCAATCTTGTTCAGTATGTGGAATAATATCATGGAAAGGTAACGGCCAACCACCATAAGCTAAACTTGCCTTTGCATGTCTAACTAACGCACCAGTATAAATGGTTACATACACAATGCCTGTCATGATCCATGTTAATCTTCTTAAAGGCTTTCTGATATATAATTCATCGGCTTCATATTTCTTATCAACTTCAAATATGATCAGCATTAGAACGAATACTGAAGAGAAACTAATCAAAGATATGCCGAAATGCAGCGCTAATACATATGAATTTTGTTGCCAAATAACAGCTGCTGCACCAATTAATGCTTGAACAAGTAAAAATGCGATACTAATAATAGCTAATGGCTTTACTTCTTTAATATAGCCGATATGTTTCCATGCAGTAATAGCTAACCACAGTACAACAATTAATGAGATACCTGAGACAGCGCGATGACTTAATTCAATAATAGTGTCTATTGGTAAATTGTCAGGGAGTAATGCACCGTGACATAAAGGCCAAGATGATCCACATCCATCTTCAGAGCCAGTCTTAGTAACTAATGCACCACCAAGTTGTACAAATGCCATTATGATAGTTGCTAATACAGATAACCATTTAAGGTTTCGTTTATTAAACAATGTTATACACCCCATCATTAATTAAGTGCATCTTCTAAATACAATTGATTACGCTTAATTAATGTCTATTTTATTGAAATTATATTATTAAAATAATTATACAACAATAAGAACTAACAAAAAATTAGTGTAGTAGAATGTCGCTAAAGTGTCACAATTAAATTTGATATAAACTAGTCAATTTTTAGTAATTACTATATCATAGTATTATATGGAAAATTTAAGGAGGGGGATCATGAGCAAAGAGCAAACTTTGTCACAACCATCGAGCCGTGTATCGTTTAAAGAGTTACAACAGATTATCAAGATGGGATTGGTCCAAGGTAACTTAATTCCTGCATTTGCAGGCGCTTGGTTAGCAGTTGTGATGACCAATCATTCCTTCCTATCGTCAATACCTCAAATTCTATTAATGTTGATTGGTTCAACATTAATTATGGGTGGTGCTTGTGCATTAAACAATTATTATGATCAGGACATTGATCGTATAATGCCAAGTAAACAAAATAGACCAACAGTTAATGATAGAATTTCAGATAAAAATTTATTATTTTTAAGTTTTGGTATGATGTTAGTAGGAGAAGCTTGTTTATTCTTATTAAATGTACCATCAGGCGTACTAGGACTTATCGGCATCGTAGGTTATGTGTCTTATTATTCAATTTGGTCTAAAAGACATACAACTTGGAATACAGTAGTAGGAAGTTTTCCAGGTGCAGTACCACCATTAATTGGATGGGTTGCAATTGATGGAAATATAAGTCTCGTTGCAATTGCATTATTTTTAGTTGTTTTTTGTTGGCAACCAATTCACTTTTATGCTTTAGCAATTAAACGAAGTGATGAATATGCATTAGCTAATATTCCTATGTTACCATCTGTTAAAGGATTTAAACGTACTAGAGTAAGTATGTTTATATGGTTAATATTTTTACTTCCATTACCATTCCTATTATCAAGTCTTGGAACAACATTTGTAGTATTAGGAACATTGCTCAATTTAGGTTGGCTTTATATAGGTTTAACGTCATTTAAGAGAAATACAGACCAAACTAAATGGGCAACAAAAATGTTTATATACTCTCTAAATTATTTAGTAGTGTTTTTCGTTTTAGTTGTTGTTATCTCACTTATAAAAATGATTTAAAATATACAAATTAAATAAGGATGAAACATATGAATTTACCAATTCTACCAACGATTAGTACAAGTTGTATTGTGATAAGTGCTATTTTTGTTGCCATTGGTTGGTGGCAAATTTGGCATAAAGATATAGATAAGCACAAGAAAACAATGTTATGGGCAGCAATTTTTGCATTAACTTTCTTTATTATCTATGCATCAAGAACGATATTTATAGGTAATACAGATTTTGGGGGACCAGATTCAGTAAGAACGTATTATAAGATATTTTTAATATTCCACATTAATTTAGCTACAATTGGTGGCGTTCTTGGGTTAGTTCAAATCATTACAGCATTCAAAGATAAGTTTAATTGGCATAGAAAAGCAGGACCAATTGCATCAATTATTTGGTTCTTTACAGCGATTACTGGTGTAGCAGTTTACTTACTACTATATGTATTTTACCCAGGTGGAGAAACAACGTCATTGATTAAAGCTACATTAGGCCTATAATCAATTCATATCATTATAAGCAGACAACATAATTTGTGGTGACTACTTAGCAATGTCGTAGCAGTATACTGTAATAGAAAGCACTTTAAAGTAGCGCTTCTTTATACTGGACATACTTGTGGGAGTGGGGCAATGAATTCAAAAAGAATTCTACCCTGCTCCCTTTTTTAATATGATAATGTTAATGACAAAAAGAAAACGGGGTATGCCACAAGTGTCATCTTAAGTAGGATATCTTGATTAATAAATTAGTTATTTTGTACAATAGATATAATTCAAAATAGGTGGGTGAAAGATGGCAAAATTAGTTATTAAAGTTTTAGGTGTAATATTTTTAGTTTTATTTCTTATTTATTTATTTTACTCACCAAGACTTAAATTTGATGTATTAGAGAACCCAAATAAAACCGTGTCAACCAATCATTCAGATCAAACACCTAAGACGCACAATACCACTGAAAATCCCGCACCTAAGGAAGGGGTAGGTACATGGATTGGAAAAGATATAGATACGCTAACTGATAAATTTGGCCAAGCAAGTCGTACATATCCGTTTAGAGGCCATTATATGAACTATGTCTTTAAGAAAGATAATCAATATTATATCGTTTCAACTAAAGAACATAAAATAAAGTCAGTTTATGCTACAGGTAATAAAGCAAATGTCGCACCTTTAAAGATAAACGAGAGTGCGTCACGTATCTTTGAAAATACAAGTATTAACCCCGATCCTTCAATTAAAGTGGATGGTCAACGTTATAATTTTGAACTATCTGATGAAGATATCAAGACACAAACATTAATAAAATATGGGAATGTGTATGCACAAGTGTATGTTGATCAACAATCTAATCAAATTATGGGCATACGCTTTCTAGATAAAGAGGCACTAGCATTTCTTAAACTGTATCCTTTAGCTAATGAGACTGAAGAAGATGATAAAGGAGACAATTTTAATAATGCTCAGAAAGATAAACTGCCTTATGAACAAAACCCGAACCAATTAATGACGCTATACGAAATTACTAATGAGATGAGAGAGCTAAAAAACATTAAACCGTTAAAAGTTAACTCGGATATTGCGCATATTGCATCAGTAAATTTATACGAAGCAACTGGTTCTAATGATGTTGAGTTTACAGAGGATGCGTTAAAAAGCCAACTAAGTAATGAGAATATTTCATTTACTACGACAAGTCAAAATGTTGGGTATGATTTTGATGATGTACCAACATTAATTCATAGTTGGATGAATTCTGATATGCACCGTTCTAGAATGTTAAATACTAAATATGAAGAAATGGGTGGAGAAGTCATGAAAGATTACTATTCACTTATTTTCTTAGAAAAATAATTTAATTTAGAAAGGAGACTTTGCATTGTATACAGAAGAAACAATGTCAATCCTTGATGACATCGAAGGCCTTTCGGATATGATTGTTCAATCAGAACTGTATCATGATTTTCGGGAAGCTCAAGAGAGATTGAATCAAGATGATGAAGCACATCTCATGTATCAAGCCTTCTTGAAATCTAAGGTTGCTTATGATGAGGTAATGCGGTTTGGAAAATATCACCCCGATTATCAAAAAGTCATGTTAGAAACAAGACGACGTAAAAGAGCTTATGAAATGTTACCTGTGGTTATGGATTATAAATCTAAAGAAGTATCACTACAGAATTTAATAGATGAAGTAGTAAGCAAGATTGCGCTGTCAGTTTCGCAAAATGTAAAAATAGAAGCGGGAAATCCATTCTTTAAGACCGGTCATGATGGTTGTGCAACGGGTGGCACATGCAATTGTAGTTTGAAATAAAAGATGTGGCTGGGACATAAATGATATAAATATGCTATTGTGCAATTTCGCAGTAGCTGACTGAACTGAGAAGGCGCTTAAATCAAGCTTTTCTCAGTTCTAGTCATCCTTGCGGGTGGGGCCCCAACAAAGTGAATTTCACTAAGAAATTCTACAAGCAAAGCAAGCTGGGAGCGGACTACGAATTCAAAAGAATTCTGTCCACTCCCATTTACATTATCTTAAAGTATTTTATTTATTGTTTTGAAGGCTTGCTTTAAATTGTTGTCCTAAATCAGGACGGTCAGTCACTAATGTATGAACCCCTTTACGATATAAATCAACCATTAAGTCAGTACTATTGATGCCGTAAAAACCAGGCACAATATTTAAAACGTTTAGCCATTGAATGAAACGTTTAGAAGTTAAGGGAATGCCTTTAAATTGCGTAGGCATTTGAAATGTATCAGCAACAGGTTGATATGTGTTACCCAATCCAGTGTTAAACTTAATAAAGCCTTCTGCTACTTCCTTTTGACTCGCACCAATCGCTACTTGGCCATTGCTTATCTTTCTAAAACGATCATTTTGTTCTTTATAAAAACTAGTTACAAGTACGCGATCTTGTGCGTCGTTATTAATGATATCTTCATACATTTTTGTAGGTGCAACGGTTCCTTCATAGCTATCAGGTGCGTCTTTTAAATCAACATTAATATACATGTTGGGATACATTTTTAACAGCTCATCAAAAGTTAAAATTTTAGCTTCATTATGACCACGATATGGGAATAAACCATTTATATCTTTGAAATGATAACCAGCATCTAAGCGTTTCAATTCTGCAACACTATGGTCGCTCACTTTGCCAGAACCATTTGTAGTACGATCTACAGTTGCATCATGGAAGACGATTAATTTTTCATCTTTAGTCAGTCGAACATCCGTTTCAAAACCATCCAAGTTGTATGCAACGGCGTTATCAAATGCTAATTGAGTTTGTTCAGGTCTTACCGCCATGCCACCTCTATGAGCAAAGATATATGGTGCTTGACCACTAAAGAACTTAGGTATTTCCTTCGTATGTTCTGTTTTATTGCTTTTATTTATAAAAAATAAGCTACCTAAAAAACTAACACTCGCTAAACTTAAATTAAGCGCCCATCTTTTTTTATTCGTCATTTATAACGCCTCCTCGTAATTATTGAATTAAGCGTACCAAACTTTGCACTAACGCAAAAGTAAATAGATATTTAATCAACAGGTATGCAAGATATCGTTTTAAGGATTTTATAAAATAAATAGACATGGTATAGTTATTATGCATAATAAATGGAGTGTGTATAGTATGGAATTAATTCCTAGAGTGAGTTTGATTATATATTTAAAACATATTAAACATGAACGTCAAATTAGAAAGTATGGTCATATCATTTATACAAATAAACAACGTAAATATGTAGTGTTGTATGTTAATGAGAAAGACGCAGACGCAATTGTTCATAAATTAATGAAACTTAAGTATGTTGTTGATATAGATGGATCACCTTATAAATATTTGAAAAAAACATACGAGAAAGAAAAGCATGAAATGTTATAAATCGTTATTTAAATTATTATTTTAAATCGCGACAATTACAATCATCGGATGTCTCATTTTAGTGGTTCTCTGACTACATAATGACATAGCTAACGCTGTTACTGCATAGGTGGAATCCAATTTTGTAGTCGTAAGACACTAATTAAATATTTAAAATATTGGTCCAAAGTGTGGAACGCTTCTGGTGGTTGTACATCTACGCCCAATATAGGGATATTATATTGATTTGCTTGATTATTTATGAGTTCAAATTTTTTATTACTGTTAGGATATGGATATTTAAGTGCATTAAGCATGATGTACATTGCCTGGAAATGATTGCCTGAAGTAGGGTTCATAATCAACGCTACTGACGAAAGTTGTTTTGAAGATTGTGGTGTATTAAAATATACTATTTTATTGATTCGAAGATGATTGTATTCGATTAATGTATTAAATTCAAATAGGTCTGTTAATCCTTCACCTAAAACAATAAATGACTGTTTCATAATATAATCTTTCTCCTTTTTACAACAAATTATAATAAATAACCTAGAGAAATGGAAGTGTAAGTCAAGATGAGAGTTATTGCTGGTAAACATAAAAGTAAAGCACTAGAAAGTTTAGAAGGTCGTAATACACGTCCAACTATGGATAAAGTAAAAGAAGGGATTTTTAATAGTTTACAAGACGTACACGGTTTGGGATTAGACCTGTTCGCCGGAAGTGGCGCATTAGGTATCGAAGCATTATCTCGTGGTATGGAGAAGGTCATTTTTGTCGACCAAAATTTTAAAGCTGTTAAAGTAATCCAAGCAAATTTAAAGCAATTAGATTTACGTGAACAATCAGAAGTTTATAAAAATAATGCGGATCGAGCATTAAAAGCTTTAAATAAACGAGACATTCAATTTGACTATATCTTCCTTGACCCACCATACAATAAAGGATTAATTGATAAAGCTTTGGAGCAGATTGCAGAGTTTAATTTATTAAAAGAAAATGGTATCATCATTTGTGAGTTTAGCAACCATGAACAAATCAACACAAATGGATTCAAAGTGATTAAACAATATCACTATGGTCTTACTGATACTTTGTTATTAGAAAAAGGAGAGCAAAATGGCTAAAACGAAAGCAGTCATTCCAGGTAGTTTTGATCCTATTACATATGGACACATTGATATTATCGAGCGTAGTGCAGGGCGCTTTGATGAATTGCATATTTGTGTGCTAAAGAATAGTAATAAAACTGGAACGTTTAATATTGATGAGCGAATGGCATTAATAGAAGAATCTGTTAAACACTTATCTAATGTTCAAGTACATAATTATAACGGCTTGTTAGTAGATTTTTGTGATAAAATCGGTGCTCAAACAATCATTAGAGGACTAAGAGCAGTTAGTGATTTTGAGTACGAATTACGTTTAACATCAATGAATAAGAAATTAAATAGTAATGTAGAGACGATGTATATGATGACAAGTACGAACTACTCTTTTATAAGTTCAAGCGTTGTAAAAGAAGTGGCACAATATAAAGCTGATATTTCAGATTTTGTGCCACCTAGTGTAGAGAAAGCTTTGAAAGAAAAGTTTAAAAAATAATAGTTGAAGGGAGTGAGACAGAATTCTTTTTTAGATTCATCGTCCCACCCCCGCAAAGATGACTAGAACTGAGAAGTTATTTTAATTAAGCTTTTCTCATTTCTAGTCCTTTTTGTTAATAATCACTGGGGTATTAAAATCATTAGCTATTTGACCAGATAGTAAATTATAAATATGTGTCGCTTTAATTTCATTTTCAAATAAAGTGGCCGTCTTCTTATTTATATTTGTTACATAAGAACGATTTGGGAATTTCTTTTTTAAATACTTTAAATATTGTTGGCCTTGAGGTGTCATTCCTAAAATACGTACAGCCTCAATATCCTCTTTGAACGCATCTTTCTTTATGTTCAACAATAATTGCATCAATACACGTTGAATATGCGTATATGTGAAACGCTTGGTCTTAACTAATGACATCAATGTGTCAAAATCTGGTGCACTTTGAATATTTGCTTTAAGTCGGTGTTCAAAGCCTTCGGACATTGTATAAATTTGTGACAATTCTGTAGAAGAACGACTTAAAATATTATATTTAATAAAATTAAATGTCTGTTGCTTTAAAAGGTGTGGTTTCTCATATAGGCAAGTTATATTGGATGGTACAACATCCTTCCAAATATTATCGTTATTTATTAAGGCCCGTCTTATAGCTGAGCCACTTGCAAATGTGTCATGTTTAATGTCTTGATCATGATGCGTGGCAGATTGGCGTTGAATAGCAATTTTACTAATCGTCGGATCAATGGTATTGATTGCCTTTATGTATGCGACACCTAGTATATTATTCGGTGAGTGTAAGACATCGGGGTCTTCAACCAAGTCATCAATAATTTTTGCATAATGTTTGCCTTGCTTAATTAAATCTTGAAAAAGTGATGACTGCTCAAGTGCGTTGATGTTTGTTGCTACCTTTTCAAGGCGTGCAAGATTATCAATTTCACTGCCAAATGCGATCGTATCAATATCTAAATAGTGAGCTACTTTAATTGCAAATGTTGCAAAATAATCACTAGATGATAGGCTGGCAATGGTTGGGAGTTCAACGACTAAATCTACACCTGATAAAGCCATCTTAGTACGTAAAAATTTGTTGTAGATTGCGGGTTCGCCACGCATAACGAAATTGCCACTCATGATTGCAATAGCGATTTCAGCATTAGACTGTATCTTAGATTGTTGGGCATGATATAAGTGACCGTTATGGAATGGATTATATTCTGAAATCAGTCCAACACTTTTCATTTGCAATTCATCCTCTCAGTATTCATTATTAGTATTGTAACAGAAGAAAGTATGTTAAGAAAAAATCTTGACAACTTATACTTGTAAAGTTAAAATAAATTTTGTGTTTGTTAGAGGTGAAGCCATATGAAATGGTCAATAACGCAATTAAGAAAATATCAAGATAAACCATTTGAATTTAATCAAACGGCGAATTTTGAACATTTAATAGAACCCTTAGGCTTGATTGATTTATCAGAAATCAATGTTGAAGGTGAATTAACTGTTAAATCAAATGAAGTTATTGCAGATATGCATTTAACTGGAACGTATACAATGCCTTGTGCACGTACGCTTGTACCTGTAGAAGTTCCTTTAGACGTGCGTACATCTGAAATATTTGATTTAGAAGGTTATGATAGTTATACCGATGAAGAAGTTGAAGAAGATGAACATTATCATCTAGCGACTGATGGTATGATTAACATTCGAAACATTGCTGAAGAATTGGTTATCATTGAGAAACCGATGAGAGCATATTCTGAGAATAGCGATCAAATGCTTACAGAAGGTAATGGTTGGGAAGTTATTGACGAAGATCAAATGATCGAACTTGAAAAAGAAAAAGACAATAATGATTCCCAAACGCAACAAGTTGATCCTAGGCTTCAAAAATTACAACAATTATACGATAAAGAGTAATAGCAGGTTGTTTTAAATTATTGTATAATGATTTAATGACCTAACACTTAAGATATGTGTTTAATATTAAGGAGGATATATCATGGCAGTACCAAAAAGAAGAACGTCTAAAACTAGAAAAAACAAACGTCGTACTCACTTCAAAATTTCAGTACCTGGTATGACTGAATGCCCAAGCTGTGGCGAATACAAATTATCTCACCGCGTATGTAAAAACTGTGGTTCTTACAATGGTGAAGAAGTCGTTTCTAAATAATCGACGTATGAATTTGAAGGAAGCATGAACAATTTTACTTTGTTCATTGCTTCCTTTTTTATCGATAATTAAAGCGTTAAATACAATGTGCTTTAAAATGTAATGAATTTACGCATTATATGAAAGGCTTCATTATAATCAATTCGATTATGTTAATATAAATGTGTAAACAAAACAATCTAGTTACAATAATGGAGATAATTATGGAACAAATTACATCAGTTCAAAATAATAAAATAAAAAATGCGAATAAATTAAAGAAAAAACGAGATCGTGATAAAACAGGACAAGCACTCATTGAAGGCATTCATCTTATTGACGAAGCATACCAAAGTGGCATCGTGATTAAACAATTATTTGTGATTGAACCAAGTAGAACAGATGAGGCACTTATAGATTACGCGGAAGAAACGTATGAAATTAATATGAAAGTGGCTGAATCACTATCCGGTACGATTACACCGCAAGGGTTTTTCGCTGTAATTGAAAAGCCAGAATATGACATTAACCAAGCCAAACAAGTATTGTTAATTGATAGAATTCAAGATCCAGGGAATCTAGGGACTTTGATTCGAACATCTGATGCAGCAGGCATTGATTTAATTGTTATGGAAAAGGGCACGGCTGACCCTTATCAAGATAAAGTTTTACGCGCAAGTCAAGGCAGTGTCTTCCATATCCCAGTAATTACTACAGATTTGAAGACGTTTATAACTGACTTTAACGGGCCTGTGTATGGTACGGCACTTGAAAATGCGCAACCTTATAAAGAAGTAGCTTCTCAAGAAACGTTTGCTTTACTACTAGGTAATGAAGGCGAAGGCGTTAACAAAGCATTGTTAAATGAAACTACACAAAATTTAACAATCCCGATTTATGGTAAAGCGGAAAGTTTGAATGTAGCCATCGCAGGTAGTATATTACTTTATCATTTGAAAGGTTGACCCTGAGAATTAAAATCGGCTATACTTAGAGATACACAACGAATAATGTAAATTGGTAAATCAATGCATAAAAATTAAAAATATAACCGATAAAAAGACTTTAACTAATAGAACGTGTTGTACAGGGAGAGTGAACGTGACTGGAATTCACTCCAACACGAATTAGTTTCTTTCATCTTTTTGGTTACTTAAAGAAATTTAAGTCGGAGTATGTCTTCGTTAACAACGTTTGCAAGTGTATGCGTAAGCATAAATTTGGGTGGTACCACGGAAAGACTTTCGTCCCAGTTATTGGGATGGAAGTCTTTTTTTATGAATAAAATAGTAAAACACAAAGTGAACATAAAATGAGAGGTGTAAGTCAATGACTCAAAACGATTCTATGGCTGATTTAAAACAACAAGCACTTGTTGATATTAATGAAGCTCAAAATGAACGCGAATTACAAGATGTAAAAGTTAAATATTTAGGTAAAAAAGGCTCAGTAAGTGGCTTGATGAAAAACATGAAAGATTTACCGAATGAAGAAAAGCCAGCATATGGGCAAAAAGTGAATGAATTACGTCAAACCATTCAAACTGAATTAGACGAAAAACAAACACTTCTAAAAAATGAAAAACTAAATCAACAATTAGCAGAAGAGACCATTGATGTGACCTTGCCAAGTCGTCAAATCAGTATTGGCTCTAAACATCCTTTAACACGAACAGTAGAAGAAATTGAAGATTTATTCTTAGGATTAGGTTATGAAATTGTTGATGGTTATGAAGTAGAACAAGATTATTATAACTTTGAAGCATTAAATTTACCTAAATCGCATCCAGCACGTGATATGCAAGATAGTTTCTACATCACTGATGAAATCCTGATGCGCACACATACATCTCCTGTACAAGCACGTACAATGGAAAAACGTAATGGACAAGGACCAGTTAAAATTATTTGTCCTGGTAAAGTTTATCGTCGTGATTCAGATGATGCGACACACAGTCATCAATTTACTCAAATTGAAGGATTGGTAGTTGATAAAAATATCAAAATGAGTGATTTGAAAGGAACATTAGAATTAGTAGCGAAAAAATTATTTGGTGCAGACCGTGAAATTCGATTACGTCCTAGCTACTTCCCATTCACTGAACCTTCTGTTGAAGTGGATGTATCATGTTTCAAATGTAAAGGTAAAGGCTGTAACGTATGTAAACATACAGGATGGATTGAAATTTTAGGTGCGGGTATGGTACATCCAAATGTACTTGAAATGGCTGGTTTCGATTCAAATGAATATTCAGGTTTCGCATTTGGTATGGGGCCTGATCGAATCGCTATGTTGAAATACGGCATTGAAGATATTCGTCATTTCTATACAAATGATGTTCGATTCCTTGAGCAATTTAAAGCTGTTGAAGATAGAGGTGAAGCATAATGTTGATTTCAAATGAATGGTTAAAAGATTACGTTAACGCAAATGTATCGGTTGAAGATTTAGCTGAGCGTATTACCCGTACAGGGATTGAAGTGGATGACATTATTGATTATACAAAAGATATTAAAAATTTAGTGGTTGGTTATGTTCAATCAAAAGAAAAACATCCCGATGCAGATAAATTAAATATTTGCCAAGTAGACATTGGTGAAGAAGAAGCGGTTCAAATCGTATGTGGTGCACCGAATGTAGATGCCGGTCAACATGTTATTGTAGCGAAAGTGGGTGGTCGCTTACCAGGAGGCATTAAAATTAAGCGCGCTAAATTACGTGGTGAACGTTCCGAAGGTATGATTTGTTCATTACAAGAGATTGGTATTTCAAGCAATGTAGTACCTAAAGCATATGAGAATGGGATTTTTGTTTTTCCTAATGAAGTTGAACCAGGTACAGATGCTTTAACTGCGTTATATTTAAATGACCAAGTAATGGAATTTGATTTAACACCAAACCGTGCTGATGCATTAAGTATGGTTGGTACAGCTTACGAAGTGGCAGCGTTATATCAAACTGAAATGACGAAACCGTCAACTGAAAGTAATGAAATTGCAACTTCTGCATTAGATGAATTATCAGTTACAATTGATAACCCTGAAAAGGTGCCGTATTATAGTGCGCGTGTTGTTAAAAATGTAACCATCGCACCATCTCCAATATGGATGCAAGCACGTTTAATTAAAGCAGGTATTCGTCCAATTAATAACGTTGTTGATATTTCAAACTATGTATTATTAGAATATGGCCAACCATTACACATGTTTGACCAAGACCATATCGGTTCTCAAGACATTGTCGTACGCCAAGCTAAAGATAAAGAAGTAATGACAACATTAGATAATACTGAACGCACATTAGTGGACACTGATATCGTTATTTCGAATGGGCAAGAACCTATCGCATTAGCTGGTGTAATGGGTGGAGACTTCTCAGAGGTAACAGACCAAACGACCAATGTCGTGATTGAAGGCGCAATATTCGATCCAGTTTCAATTCGTCATACTTCACGCCGTTTAAATTTACGTAGTGAAGCTTCTAGTCGCTTCGAGAAAGGTATTGCAACAGAATTTGTCGATGAAGCGGTCGACAGAGCATGTTACTTATTGCAAGAATATGCTTCTGGTGAAGTACTACAAGATAGAGTATCAGCAGGTGACTTAGGTTCATTTGTGACACCAATTGATATTACAGCTGATAAAGTGAATCAAACGATTGGTTTTGATTTATCAAGCGATGAAATTAAAGCAATCTTTGAACAATTAGGATTTGATACGCAACAAAATGATGATACATTAACGGTTAATGTACCGTCACGTCGTAAAGATATTTCAATTAAAGAAGACTTAATTGAAGAAGTTGCACGTATTTACGGTTACGATGAAATCCCTTCATCATTACCGATTTTCGGAGAAGTTACAAGTGGAGAATTAACAGATCGTCAACATAAAACTCGTACAGTTAAAGAAACGCTTGAAGGTGCTGGATTAAACCAAGCCATCACATATTCATTAGTGTCTAAAGAACATGCGAAAGACTTTGCATTACAAGCACGTCCAACTATCAGTTTATTAATGCCGATGAGTGAAGCACACGCAACGTTACGTCAAAGTTTATTACCACATTTAATTGAGGCAACTGCATATAATGTCGCACGTAAAAATAAAGATGTGAGATTATATGAAATTGGTCGTGTTTTCTTTGGCAATGGTGAAGGAGAGCTTCCAGATGAAGTTGAATATCTAAGTGGTATTTTAACAGGAGAATATGTTGTTAATGCTTGGCAAGGTAAAAAAGAAGAAATTGATTTCTTTATAGCCAAAGGTGTTGTAGACCGAGTAGCTGAAAAATTAAACTTAGAATTGAGCTATAAAGCAGGAGAAATTAAAGGTTTACACCCAGGGCGCACAGCAATTGTGTCGTTAGAAGGCAAAGAAATTGGCTTTATTGGTGAATTGCATCCACAAGTTGCTGCTGATAATGATTTAAAACGTACGTATGTGTTCGAATTAAATTATGATGCAATGATGGACGTAGCAGTAGGATACATTAATTATGCGCCAATTCCTAGATTCCCTGGCGTAACACGTGATATTGCGTTAGAAGTCAATCATGAAGTGCCATCTTCAGAATTGAAACAAACCATTCATGATAATGGTGAGGATATCTTACAAAGTACATTAGTATTTGATGTTTATGAAGGTGAACATTTAGAAGAAGGTAAAAAATCAATAGCAATTCGTTTGAATTATTTAGATACTGAAGATACATTAACTGATGAACGCGTATCTAAAGTTCACGATAAGATTTTAGAAGCATTACAAGCACAGGGCGCTACAATTAGATAATCGTAGGAAAGGGAGCGGGACAGAAATTTAAATCAATTCATTGTCTCGCTCCCATCTTGCTTTGCGTGTATGATTTTTTAGTGAAATTCTCTTTGCTAGGGCCTCGCTAGAATGAAGACTAGGTTTGAAAAGATTGATTTAAGCGCATTTTCAAATTAGTCAGCTACTGCGCATTTTCAAAGTAGCATTATCTTATTAGTTTGTCCTAGCATTTTTAATGTTTATTGATACTTTTTAGTCACTAAATGTTGCGCTTTATCACGATTTTTAAAATGTTTCTTAGAAATCGCATCTAGTGTTTCAATCCCATGTTTATCGATGATTTGCGCGGCTATCAAATCTACTTTATTGCTGGCTCCTTTAGGAATCACTTGTTTCATTTTATGTGATATATGATCCATATGTTTAACGAAAGCATATCGAGAAATAATACTCGCAGCTGCAATTGCTAATGATTTAGATTCCCCCTTCGTTTCGAATTTTGTTTTATCAGGATAGGGGAGTGCGCTTAATGCGTAACGTTGGTAAACACCACGCACAGCAAATTGATCAATCACGATGTAGTCTAAGTCATTGCAGTCTATTTTTTGCGTTACATTTTTAATAGCTTCGTTGTGAAGTACAGCTTTCATTTTAACTTGTGACCAACCTATCGCTTGTCTATCGTTATATTTGGGATTATCCAATGTTAATAAAGAATGCGGAATAAATGTGATTAATTGTTCGGCCAGCTCAATTATTTTTTGATCACTTAATTTTTTGGAATCATCCACACCTAGCGTTTTTAAAATTTGAATATGCTCTTTTGAAACATAAGCGGCACATACAGTTAAAGGTCCAAAGTAATCGCCACTACCTGCTTCGTCACTACCAATACAATTAAAATGATTATAGGCCAATGTTTGGTCAGATGATTGTTGAGACGTTGTTGGTTTGGTAGAAGAGGTAGAATGTCCTGAAAGCAACTGTTGTGCGACAGCTTCCGCATTTTTACCTTGAAACATGACTTTACCTGAATTATATATGTTAATTACAGCTTGATTATATTTCGTCCGTGCCTTCATGCCTGGAGGTAATTGTGATGTTTCAAATGTAATGTGTTGTAATAAGTCTTGGATTTCAGATTCTGATAATTTATGAACGACGTTTGCCATACGCTAGTTGACCTCACTTTTCAAAATATAATAAAACATAGATAAGCATAACATATTATGATTACACTTCAGAATAGATAACGTGTGTTAGATGTATTATTTATAACGATTCCGTAATCACTACTTACCAAACAACATATCCTAATGTATAATTAGTTGTGATATTCTACTTTATAAATTATGTAAGAATTGCATTCAATTGAAGTACGAGACGATGTGGTTATCTACGTGTAACCATTGATAGCTTTAAGAATAAATAATGTCAGGAGTTATTGCTATGGGAGAATTTAAAAATCGAATCAATGTCACGATTAACGATCAGAATTATACCATCATTGGTGAGGACAGCCCGGAGCATATTCGTTATGTAGCACATTTAGTAGATGAAAAATTAAGAGAAATGGGACGTAAATCAACCGGATTGGACACCACTAGAAAATCAATTCTAACTGCAGTAAACATTATGCATGAAAAGGTTAAACTAGAAGAAGAAAATCGTAAATTATTACAAGAAATACAACAATTAAAGCAAAGAGAAGAATAGATGATTATTGATTTAACGATCATTATCATTATTGTATATAGTCTTATCATGGGGTATAGAAGAGGAATATGGTTAAATAGTTTACATTTATGTTCGACGATCGTGTCATTTATCATAGCACATCAATTTTACCAACGTATAAGTCAACAACTAATTGTCTTTTTACCGTTTCCAAAGACGATTGCGTATGATATGGCGTATGCATTTCATTTTAATGATTTGCAGCAACGTTTTGATAAAGTGATGGCATTTTTACTCATTGCCTCAATATGTAAGTTGATTTTATATCTTATTATAATTACTTTTGATAATATAGTGACGTATCGAATGATAAATCAAATGAGTAGACGCTTTGGTAGTTTAATTAGTGTAGTCATGGCTGTCGTTATTCTTCAGTTATTCATATATGTGTTAGCATTGTATCCGATTGAGTGGATACAACATAGTTTACAACATGCGTACATAGGGAAACTTATCTTATTTCATACACCATTTTTCTCGTCTTACATTTTAAATTTATAATACAAAACTGATATAAGGTCAGGACAAGGCTACTTTGTTAAATGTCCTGGTCTTCTTTTTATGGAGTGATTGGAATGACAAAAAAAGATGTAATTCAATTATTAGAAAAAATTGCTATCTATATGGAATTAAATGGAGACAATACGTTTAAAGTTTCAGCATATAGAAAAGCGGCGCAAAGTTTAGAAATTGATGAGCGTCCACTTGATGAAATTGAAGATGTCACTGAGTTAAAAGGAATTGGTAAAGGTGTAGGCGATGTGATTAATGAATATCGTAATACTGGTGAATCAAGTTATTTGAAAGAATTGCAACAACTTGTTCCAGAAGGTTTAATACCATTAATGAAGATTCAGGGATTAGGTAGCAAAAAAATAGCTAAGTTATACAAAGAACTGAATATTACTGATAAAGAAAGTCTACAATCAGCTTGTGAAAGTGGGAAAGTGAGCGAACTGAGTGGTTTCGCTAAAAAAACCGAACAAAATATACTTGAAGCAGTTAAAGCTTTAGGTGCTAAAAAAGACCGTTACCCAATAGATACAATGCGTGGTTTAAATCGTATCATTATCGATTATTTGGAAACTATAGATGATATCGAGAAATATTCCGAAGCGGGTAGTTTCCGTCGATATAAAGAAATGAGTAAGGATTTAGATTATATTATCAGTACGGAGCATCCAGACAAAGTACAACAACAACTTTTAAATATACCTAATAAAGTTAAAGATGTTGCTGTTGGACAGACCAAAGTATCATTAGAGTTGACGTACGATGATGAAACGATTGGTGTAGATTTCCGACTTATCGAACCAGTTGCGTTTTACCACACATTGCAACATTTTACAGGTTCTAAAGAGCATAATATTCGCATTAGACAGATGGCCAAAGCGCAAAATGAAAAAGTAAGTGAATATGGTATTGAACAGCAAGATGGGTCATTACTACAGCTAGAGAGCGAAGAAGCGATTTATCAACATTTCGGTAGTGAATGGATAGCACCTGCGCTAAGAGAAGATGGCAGCGAATTTGATAAAGATTTAAGTCAAATGATTACTTTAGATGATATCAATGGAGATATTCATATGCATACCACTTATAGTGATGGTGCGTATTCTATCCGAGACATGATTGAGGCAAATATTAAAAAAGGCTATCAATTTATGGTGATTACTGACCATTCACAAAGCTTAAAAGTCGCTAATGGCTTACAAGTAGAACGTTTATTACGACAAAATGAAGAAATCAAAAAACTCAATCAAGCGTATTCAGAAATAGATATATATTCAGGCACAGAAATGGATATTTTGCCTGATGGTTCATTAGATTATGATGATGAAGTGTTAGCACAACTTGATTACATCATTGCAGCCATTCATCAAAGTTTTAACCAATCAGAAGAAGAAATTATGAAACGTTTGGAAAATGCATGTCGAAATCCATATGTACGACACATTGCACATCCAACAGGACGTATTATTGGTCGACGAGACGGTTACAAACCGAATATCGAAAAATTAATGCAATTAGCAGAAGAAACAAATACGATAATGGAAATTAACGCAAATCCTAAACGCTTGGATTTAAATGCTGAAACAGTAAGGAAATATCCTAACGTTACATTAACAATCAATACAGACGCACATCATGTAGACCATTTAGACTTTATGAAATATGGTGTAGCAACTGCTCAAAAAGGATTTGTAAACAAAGAACGAGTAATAAACACGATGTCTCGTCAAGCATTTAAAGATTTTGTTGAGAATAATAAAAAGTTGAAGAAATAGAGGGATTGTATGAGACAAAAAACATTAGACGTCTTAGAATTTGATAAAATTAAGTCATTTGTTGCTTCTGAGACAATCAGTGACTTAGGACGTGAAAAAGTGTCTAAGATGTCTCCAGCCACAGACTTTGAAACAGTGGAATTTCAAATGAATGAGACAGATGAAATATCACAAATTTATAATAAACATCGTTTACCAAGTTTAAGTAGTTTAGCCAAAATTTCACCATTAATTCATCGAGCAACGATTGGCGGTGTACTTAATGTAACAGAACTTAATTTGGTTAAACGTTTGATACAAGTTCAGAACCAGTTTAAAACATTTTATAATCAATTGTTAGAAGAAGATGAGAACGTTGTTAAGTATCCAATTTTGAATGACAAAATGAACCAATTACCAATTTTGTCAGATCTATTTCAAGAGATAAATGAAAAATGCGATACACATGATTTGTATGATAGCGCGAGTTATGAATTACAAGGGATACGTAGCAAGATTTCAAGTACGAATCAACGCATTCGTCAAAATTTAGATCGTATCGTTAAGAGTCAGGCTAATCAGAAGAAATTATCTGATGCGATTATTACTGTAAGGAATGATCGTAATGTTATTCCAGTCAAAGCGGAATACCGACAAGATTTTAAAGGGATTGTGCATGATCAATCTGCCTCTGGTCAAACCCTTTATATTGAACCGTCATCTATTGTTGAAATGAATAATCAAATTAGCCGTTTACGAAATGACGAAGCAGTTGAACGTGAGCGTATCCTGACAGAATTAACAGGTATGGTTGCTGCTGAAGCAGATGGTTGCCTAATTGCTGAATCTGTTATGGGTCAAATTGATTTTTTAACTGCTAAAGCGCGTTATGCACGTTCAATAAAGGGAACGAAACCTACATTTTATAAAGAAAGAACGGTTTACCTACCGAATGCTTACCATCCGCTATTAAATAAAGATACGGTTGTAGCCAATACGATTGAATTTATTGATGATATTGAAACAGTGATTATTACAGGGCCTAACACAGGTGGTAAAACAGTTACATTAAAGACACTTGGTTTAATTATCGTAATGGCGCAATCAGGGTTGCTCATTCCTACTTTAGATGGTAGCCAATTAAGTGTCTTTGAAAATGTTTATTGTGATATCGGTGATGAACAATCAATTGAGCAATCATTATCAACGTTCTCTTCACACATGAAAAATATTGTTGAAATTTTGCGAGAGACTGATAAAAATAGTTTAGTATTATTTGATGAATTAGGTGCAGGTACTGACCCAAGTGAAGGTGCAGCGTTAGCGATGAGTATCTTAGACCACGTTCGCGATATTGGCTCATTAGTCATGGCTACGACACATTATCCAGAATTGAAAGCATATAGTTATAATCGTGAAGGTGTGATGAACGCTAGCGTAGAATTCGATGTTAATACGTTAAGTCCAACTTATAAATTATTGATGGGTGTACCTGGTCGTTCAAATGCATTTGATATTTCTCGTAAATTAGGACTTAGCTTAGGTATTATTAATAAAGCTAAGACGATGATTGGGACGGACGAACAAGAAATTAATTCAATGATTGAATCTCTTGAAAAGAATTCAAAACGTGTCGATGAACAACGAATTGAATTAGATAGACTGTTAAAAGAAGCGAGAACAACACATGATGATTTAGAACACCAATATGAACAATATAAAAATTACGAGAAGAAATTGATGGATGAAGCGAAAGAAAAAGCAAATCAACGTGTCAAATCTGCGACTAAAGAAGCGGATTCAATCTTAAAAGAATTAAGAACATTACGTGATCAAAAAGGTGCCGACGTTAAAGAACATGAGCTTATCGATAAGAAGAAACAATTAGATGATCAATATGAAGCAAAATCGTTAAAACAAAATGTTCAAAAACAAAAATATGATGAAATCCATGCAGGTGACGAGGTTAAAGTGTTATCGTATGGTCAAAAAGGTGAAGTCTTAGAACTCGTAAGTGAAGAAGAAGCAGTGGTTCAAATGGGTATCATTAAAATGAAATTACCTATTGAAGATCTTGAAAAGACTAAAAAGAAAAAAGAAAAACCATCTAAAATGGTCACTAGACAAAATCGTCAAACGATTAAAACAGAATTAGATTTACGTGGTTATCGTTATGAAGAAGCAGTAGGCGAATTAGATCAATATATTGATCAAGCCGTTCTCAGCAATTATGAACAAGTTTATATTATTCATGGTAAAGGCACTGGGGCACTTCAAAAAGCCGTTCAAAACCACTTGAAGAAACATAAAAGTGTGAAATCGTATCGTGGTGGTATGCCAAGTGAGGGCGGCTTTGGCGTAACAGTTGCTGAACTTAAATAAGTTACATTGACGTCTAAGCAGTGTTGTTGATTTTTTTAGAAAATAACGTACAATTAAGCCAGTGAAAATAAAATAAGATGAATGAGATTTGATAATTATTGACAGATCATTAGTAAATGAGCAACTGCGATGCACGTGCCACTAAAGTCTGTTATAATTTGCTCATCATTCAAAATTTAAGGAGGATTGGCATTTATGGCAATCGTAAAAGTAACGGATTCAAACTTTGATGAAAATATTCAATCAGGCGTTAAATTAGTAGATTTCTGGGCAACTTGGTGTGGACCTTGTAAAATGATCGCACCTGTATTAGAAGAATTAGCTGGAGACTACGATGGTAAAGCTGATATTTTAAAATTAGATGTTGATGAAAACCCATCAACAGCAGCTAAATTTGAAGTAATGAGTATCCCAACTTTAATCGTATTTAAAGATGGTGAACCAGTTGATAAAGTAGTAGGTTTCCAACCTAAAGAAAACTTAGCTGAAGTATTAGATAAACACCTATAAGAACAATCTAAACATAAATGAGACTGGGGCATTACATAAATGTAATCGCTCCGTCTTTTTTATATGTAGTCAATCTCTTAGGAAGGAGGGGATACATTGTCAGACTACAAAACTAAAATAAAAGATAAATTAAGTGTAGTTCCTTTTGAACCGGGTTGTTACTTAATGAAAGATCGGAATGACCAAGTGATTTATGTTGGTAAAGCGAAACGTTTAAGAAATAGATTGCGTTCCTATTTTACCGGTGCACATGATGCGAAAACAACAAGATTAGTAGGAGAAATCCGAAATTTTGAATTTATAGTCACTTCAAGTGAAACAGAATCCCTACTTTTAGAACTAAACTTAATTAAACAGTATCAACCTCGCTATAATATTTTATTAAAAGATGACAAGAGCTATCCTTTTATAAAAATCACTAAAGAGAAACACCCTAAGTTAATTGTTACACGTACCGTAAAAAAAGGAACTGGAAAATATTTTGGACCATATCCTAATGCTTATTCAGCACAAGAGACGAAAAAATTATTAGACCGCATTTATCCATTTAGAAAATGTGACAAAATGCCAGATAAATTATGTCTTTATTACCATATCGGACAATGTATGGGACCATGTGTTTATGATGTAGATCAACAAGCCTATGCACAAATGACTCGTGAAATAAGTGACTTTTTAAATGGAGAAGATAAAACCATTCTCAAAAATTTAGAGGATCGTATGATGGATGCGAGTGAAAAATTAGACTTTGAACGTGCGAAAGAGTATCGCGATTTAATACAACATATTCATAATTTAACTAAAAAACAAAAAATTATGTCGTCAGATAACACGATTAGAGATGTGTTTGGTTATAGTGTTTCTAAAGGATGGATGTGTATTCAAGTATTCTTCATTCGACAAGGGAATTTGATACAAAGAGATGCGACAATGATTCCTTTACAACAACAAACTGAAGAAGAAGAATTCTATACATTTATAGGTCAATTCTATAGCTTAAATCAACATATTCTGCCCAAAGAAGTGCATGTTCCTAAACATTTAGATAAGACTATGATTCAATCCGTAGTTGATACTAAAATTGTTCAACCGGCACGTGGTGCTAAAAAAGAAATGGTAGATTTGGCTAATCATAATGCCGAAGTTGCACTTGAAAATAAATTCGAGCTAATTGCAAAAGATGAATCTCGTACAATAAAAGCAATTGAAGAGCTCGGAGAACGAATGGGCATTCAAACACCAATCCGTATTGAAGCATTTGATAACTCAAATATTCAAGGTGTAGATCCCGTATCAGCCATGGTTACTTTTGTTGACGGTAAAGCAGATAAAAAAGGATATCGTAAGTATAAAATTAAAACGGTCGATGGACCAGATGATTACAAGTCAATGCGAGAAGTCGTTCGTCGTCGTTATACGCGTGTTTTAAATGAAGGATTGCCTTTGCCTGATTTAATTATCGTCGATGGTGGGAAGGGGCATATGTCAGGTGTATTAGATGTCCTTGAGAATGAACTAGGGTTAGACATTCCCGTTGCTGGATTAAGAAAAAATGATAAACACCAAACGTCAGAATTACTTTATGGACCACAAGCAGACGTTGTACCATTGAAAAAGAATAGTCAAGCATTTTATTTATTACATCGAATTCAAGATGAAGTTCACCGTTTTGCAATTACGTTCCATCGTCAAACACGCCAAAAAACAGGTTTACAATCTGTATTGGACACTGTTGACGGCATCGGAAGTAAACGTAAGACGCGTTTATTAAGAACGTTTGGATCGATTAAGAAAATGAAGGAAGCAAGTGTTGCCGACTTACAACAAGCAGGTTTACCTGAGAAGGTTGCACATAACTTACAACAAGCTTTGTTAGATAATTAATTAAAAAAAGGGCTATGAGAATTATTCTCATAGCCCAAAAACATATAAAAAATGTTACAATACAGTTAACAAAAAGTTTATTTTTTTAAGAAAGTATGGAAGCGTTTTCTAATTGAGAAACATTATCATCAAAGTGTTTTTAGAAATGATTAATGTAATAATTGCATTTATCATTAAAAAATAACGAACTCAATTTACTTTTTTAAGTCCTACTTGTTTACATAGTTTTGATTGGAACGACTCTTGATGAAGAAATGTCAGGATCTTTAAATAAGACAAGTACTAAATAAAATAGTAAATCGTTATGTGATATATGGACTTGATTAAATTGACTTTCTTAGAAATAAGCGATTTAAATTAATAGTTTTACAGGGGGGACTCCTTTTGGCAAAGTCTAAAAATGAATTCTACCTTAGACGTGTACACTCGTTACTAGGTATTATTCCAATTGGTGCATTCTTAATCGTTCATTTAATTGTGAACCATCAAGCAACACAAGGGGCAGAGGCTTTTAATAAGGCGGCTGGCTTTATGGAATCAATTCCGTTTTTACTCGCAGTTGAATTTTTATTAATTTACATTCCGATTTTATACCATGGTCTATATGGTATCCACATTGCATTCACAGCTAAAGAAAATATCGGCCATTACTCATTATTTAGAAACTGGATGTTCGCATTACAAAGATTCTCAGGTATTGTGACATTTATATTTATCTTCATGCATTTATGGCAAACGACAATTCAAAAATACTTCTTTGGTAAAGCAGTTGATTTTGAATTGATGCACAAAACACTTGAAAACCCACTTTGGGTCATTGTATATATCGTTTGTGTATTATGTGTTATTTTCCATTTCTCTAATGGTTTATGGTCATTCTTTGTAACATGGGGATTCTTACAATCTAAACAATCTCAACGTGTTTTCACTTGGATTTCTTTAGTTGTATTCTTAGTTCTTGGATACATTGGTGTATCAGCAATTTTCGCATTTGTATAAAACATAAATAGTAATCACATATAGTACGTTGAAATTTTTGATAAGTAATTGATTTAGGTGCTTATCATATGAGCTTACGTAAACACGTTAAGCTATCGATATATTTTAGGGGAGTGACTTTTCTATGGCAGAGAAAAAAATTATTGTTGTCGGTGGAGGACTTGCCGGTCTGATGTCAACAATTAAAGCTGCAGAACAAGGTGCGCATGTAGATTTATTCTCAATCGTACCTGTTAAACGTTCGCACTCTGTATGTGCCCAAGGTGGTATTAACGGTGCGGTAAATACCAAAGGTGAAGGGGATTCTCCTTGGATTCACTTTGATGATACAGTCTATGGTGGGGACTTCTTAGCGAACCAACCACCAGTAAAAGCTATGGCTGAAGCTGCACCATCAATTATCCATTTATTAGACCGTATGGGTGTAATGTTTAGTAGAACGAAAGAAGGTCTTTTAGACTTTAGACGTTTCGGTGGTACACTTTATCACAGAACCGCTTTTGCAGGTGCTACTACAGGGCAACAACTATTGTATGCACTTGATGAACAAGTACGTTCATTCGAAGTAGATGGACTCGTTACGAAATATGAAGGATGGGAATTCTTAGGTATAGTCAAAGATGATGAAAATGCTGCAAGAGGTATTGTTGCTCAAAACATGACTACTTCAGAAATTAAATCATTTGGATCAGATGCAGTTATCATGGCAACAGGTGGTCCGGGTATCATCTTTGGTAAGACAACAAACTCAATGATTAATACAGGATCAGCAGCATCAATTGCCTACCAACAAGGTGCTAAATATGCAAACGGAGAATTTATTCAAATTCATCCTACTGCCATTCCTGGTGACGATAAATTACGTTTAATGAGTGAGTCAGCACGTGGTGAAGGTGGTCGTATTTGGACGTACAAAGACGGTAAACCTTGGTACTTCTTAGAAGAGAAATATCCTGATTACGGTAACTTAGTTCCTCGTGATATTGCAACGCGTGAAATCTTTGATGTATGTATTAATCAGAAATTAGGTATTAACGGTGAAAACATGGTTTACCTTGACTTATCTCATAAAGATCCACATGAATTAGACGTTAAACTTGGTGGTATCATTGAAATTTATGAGAAATTCACAGGTGATGACCCACGTAAAGTACCGATGAAGATTTTCCCAGCGGTTCACTATTCAATGGGTGGTTTATATGTAGACTATGATCAAATGACAAATATTAAAGGCCTATTTGCTGCTGGTGAATGTGATTTCTCACAACATGGTGGTAACCGCTTAGGAGCGAACTCATTACTATCAGCAATCTATGGTGGTACTGTCGCAGGACCTAATGCGATTAAATATGTAGAAAATGTTGAAACAACATATACTGAATTAGATGATAGCATTTACCAAAAACGTGTTGATGAAGAACAAGAACGTTTTGACAAATTATTAAATATGCGTGGTACTGAAAATGCATACAAACTTCACCGTGAACTTGGTGAAGTTATGACAGCGAACGTAACAGTTGTACGTGAAAATGATAAATTATTAGAAACAGACAAAAAAATCGTTGAATTAATGAAACGTTATGAAAATATTGATATGGAAGATACGCAAACGTGGAGTAACCAAGCTGTATTCTTCACTCGTCAATTATGGAACATGTTAGTTTTAGCACGTGTTATTACAATTGGTGCATACAATCGTAATGAATCTCGTGGTGCGCATTACAAACCAGAATTCCCTGACCGTAATGATGATGAATGGTTAAAAACAACATTAGCTGAATATCAAGGTAAAGAAGAAGCACCTAAATTTACTTATGAACCAGTCGATGTAAGTTTAATTCCACCACGTAAACGTGACTATACAAGTAAGTCTAAAGGAGGTAAAAAATAATGGCTGACAATCAATCAGTAAAAGAAACTCCCGAAGAACTTCGCCAAAACGATAGTAAAACAAATGAGACAGAACAACAAAAGCCAAAACAAAAATCAATTAAATTGATTATTAAACGACAAGATAATCAAGACTCTAAACCATATGAAGAAACATTCGACATTCCTTATAAAGAAAACATGAATGTGATTGCATGTCTCATGGAAATTAGACGTAACCCAGTAAATAGTAAAGGTGAAAAAACAACACCTGTTACTTGGGATATGAACTGTTTAGAGGAAGTTTGTGGTGCTTGTTCTATGGTTATCAATGGTCGCGCAAGACAATCATGTTCAGCAATCGTTGATCACTTAGAACAACCAATTCGTTTAGAACCAATGAGTACATTCCCTGTAATACGTGATTTACAAGTAGATCGTACAAGAATGTTCGATAACTTGAAACGTATGAGAGCATGGATTCCAATTGATGGTACGTATGATTTAGGACCAGGACCACGTATGCCTGAGAAAAAACGTCAAACCGCTTACGAATTGTCTAAATGTATGACTTGCGGTGTTTGTTTAGAAGTGTGTCCGAATGTTACACCTAAAAATAAATTCGTTGGTGCCCAAGCAATTTCTCAAGTTCGTTTATTCGACTTACATCCAACAGGTGCAATGACCAAAGACGAACGTTTAGATGCGTTAATGAGCGCCGGTGGTTTACAAGAATGTGGTAATTCTCAAAACTGTGTGAATGCTTGTCCTAAAGGTATTCCTTTGACAACGTCAATCGCTGCTATGAATAGAGAAACAACATTCCATATGTTCAAATCATTCTTCGGTTCAGACCATAAAGTTGATTAATACTTTTTAAATAGTTAAAGATAGCCAAAATCATAATTAGTGACAACTTAACGAATTTACAGTAGTTGATAGAACTGAGAAAATGTGTAAATCAAACTTTTCTCAGTTCTAGTCATATGTAAGGGGTAGGGCAATGAATTCAAAAGAATTATGTCCTACCCCTTACTTTCTTGTTGTCATTTAAATGTGTAAAAACGTTTACTCAATCGGATTAGTCAAACTCTCAACATGTATATGGTAAAATAACTATACTATGTGTTATAAGGATGAATGAAAATGAATAAACCAATTGGTGTTATAGATTCAGGCGTAGGTGGTTTGACTGTAGCAAAAGAAATTATGCGTCAATTACCTAATGAGACAATATATTATTTAGGAGACATTGCAAGATGTCCATATGGTCCAAGACCTGGAGATGAAGTAAAAGCATTTACTACACAACTCGCTAACAAACTAATGCAGTTTGATATCAAAATGCTAGTTATAGCGTGTAATACTGCGACTGCTGTTGCATTAGAATATTTGCAACAAGTATTGCCTATTCCTGTTATTGGGGTTATTGAGCCAGGCTCCAGAACAGCTATTATGACAACTAAGAATCAAAAAGTTTTAATTTTTGGGACAGAAGGGACAATAAAATCTGAAGCGTACAGACATCATATTAAACGCATTAATCCTAATGTGCATGTATATGGCGTAGCTTGTCCTGGTTTCGTCCCGTTAGTTGAACAAATGCGCTACAATGATCCTACCATTACAAGTATTGTCATTCATCAAACGTTAAAACAATGGAGAAATACAGATGCAGATACAATAATTTTAGGTTGTACACACTATCCATTGTTATATAAACCAATTAATGATTACTTTGGAGGAGAGAAGAAAGTTATTTCCTCTGGACTAGAGACAGCGCGTGAAGTAAGTGCTTTATTAACGTTTAGTAATGAACACGCGAGTTATACGCGCCATCCAGAGCATCGATTCTTTGCTACTGGAGATACAGTACATATTAAAAATATAATTTTGCAATGGTTAAAATTAGATGTTGAAGTTGAGCGCATCAGTGTAGATGCTTAGTGAGGAGGAATTATAATGGCAGATATCGTAATCGCTACAAACAATAAAGGTAAAATTAATGACTTTAAATCTATCTTTCCCCACGATAATGTGATAGGTATATCAGAGCTCATCGCAGATTTCGATGTAGAGGAAACTGGAACAACTTTTGAAGAAAATGCACGGTTAAAGTCAGAAGAAGCTGCAAAAGTGTTAAATAAACGTGTTATCGCAGATGACAGTGGATTAGAAGTATTTGCATTAAATGGAGAACCAGGTGTCTATTCAGCTCGATATGCCGGTCTAGACAAGAGCGATGATGCTAATATTGATAAATTATTGAAGAATTTAGATGGTATTGAACAGCGTGAGGCACAATTTGTTTGTGTCATTAGTATGAGTGCACCTAATGAGCCGACGCAAACTTTCAAAGGAACAGTATCTGGTGTAATTACGACTGAGAGACAAGGTGAGCATGGTTTCGGATATGATCCTGTATTTTATGTTCCTGAAAAAGGTAAAACCATGGCACAACTCACAACAACAGAAAAAAGTGAAATTAGTCATAGAGGTAATGCAATTAAGAAATTAAATGCTTATTTGGAGAGTGAATCAATATGACAAAGTGGCTTATCGTCAGTGACAATCATACAGAACCTGGTATTTTATACCATATTTATGAATCACATAAAGACGCTGAAATGTTACTACATTTAGGTGACTCTGAATTCGAATACAATGACACAGAGTTAAGTCTATTTAAAAGAGTAAAAGGAAATTGTGACTTTTATCCTGAATTTCCAAATGAGGAAGTTGTGGAAGCTAAAGGTATTAAAGCCTTTTATACACATGGCCATTTGTATTCAGTTAATCAAACGCGCATGCACTTAGCTGAGAAGGCTAAATCACTTGGATGTCAATTTGCTTTCTATGGTCATACTCACGTCGCAAAATATGAACACTTTAGTGGTGTACACGTTATTAACCCAGGCAGTATATCACAATCCCGCAGTAATATTGAAGAAACGTTTGCCGAACTCGTTATTGATGAAGTAAATATGAATGCGATTTTAAACTTTAGAAATCGTGACAACCGTATTATAGAAACAATAGAATTCGAAATTTAGCAAAGAAACACTTAGGCAAAAGTCGTTGCCTAAGTGTTTTAATTATTAGATAGGATAGAATTCAACTTAAATAAGTCATGTAGGATGAAGGTATTAGATTGAGAAGTAAAAACGAACCACTTTGGAGGCTGGGACAAAAATAATATAATGAAGCTATTTTGCAAATTTGCAGTAGCTGACTGAACTGAGAAGGCGCTTAATTCAAGCTTTTCTCAGTTCTAGTCACCCTTGCGGGGGTGGGACAACGAATTTAAAAAGAATTCTGTCCCACTCCCATTGTTGCTTTCAATTATTAATTTAGTACTTACGGTTTAAATCATATTGAAGCTTGATAAATTAGAAAAAGCAGATATAAAAGTGTTAAGCATGTGTCAAAATAGTTCAGTTTTATTCTGTTTTGTTCGAAATAAAAAAGCCGAAAGCCTATAATAGCAGGCTTTTCGACTTTTATCAAAAGTTATATGACGTCCTGGGAGGGATTCGAACCCCCGACCGATGGCTTAGAAGGCCATTGCTCTATCCAGCTGAGCTACCAGGACATGATTTTTTAACACAAGAATAATTATAGCTAAAGAAACCTTATTTATCAATAGCTTTGATATAAAAAAAGTTTATATTTTTCACTAATTATGCGCATTTGTAACTCTTGCGAAACGAATTGACCAAAATTAGACGTTAAATCTTCTATATGCTATCTGCCGATTTTGAATTTCAACGTTAGTTATCAATAGTAGTACGATGAAATGCGTGAACAGGAATGGTATTGATAAAGTAATGTCATTTAATTAGTATGATCATTTATTAATACGCGTTTATTTACGATTATGCTTTGTTTTATGAATGAAAATAGACACAGATTAACTTAGCAAGGACTATAATTGATGAAATAATCTGTTTAAGCGAGGGTTTTATAATCTAGTTTTAAGCGAATGTAAAGGTATTGTAAACGTTTGCAGAATTGTCTGATTTTGTACAACATATATGAATGCCTAAGTGTATTCTAAGAAATCAAATGCCTACAGTTTTGATGTTTAATGTTTGAGTTAAGAAAGATAGAACGCAAAACGAACAAATCGGTATATAGTATAAGTATCAAAACGATAGGTAAACAAAAACTTACCAATTCATCGTTTTTAGTTTTAAGAAATAGCTTAATGTATTTTGAACAAACGAGTGCATTAAGATTCAAATATTCTAACTAAAAAGAAATGGAGCGATTTAAATGTCAAAATTAGTACAAGCAATTTCAGATGCAGTTCAAGCAGGCCAAAACCAAGATTGGGCTAAATTAGGTACAAGCATTGTAGGTATCGTAGAAAACGGTGTTGGCATTTTAGGTAAATTATTCGGATTCTAATATTTCGACTAATAACATTTCATTAAAATATAAATCTACATTATAAAGGAGATTATAATCATGGAAAAAATCGCAAACGCAATCAAAGGTGCAATTGAAGCAGGTCAAAACCAAGACTGGACTAAATTAGGTACAAGCATTTTAGATGTAATTTCTAACGGTGTAACAGAATTAAGTAAAATCTTTGGTTTCTAATTCAACGCTTTTTTAAAACTTAGTTAATATCATGAATTTAAAAACAGAAATGGAGAGATAAATATGCAAAAATTAGCAGAATCTATCGCAGCAGCAATTCAAGCAGGTCAAGATAAAGACTGGGGTAAAATGGGTACTGACATCGTAGGTATCGTAGAAAACGGTATTAGTGCTTTAGGTAAAATCTTCGGTTTCTAATATACATTTTATGTCATATGGACCAGGGCAAGCGCTCTGGTCTTTTTTTAATTTATAGATCAATTTCTGTTAAAATACATAGTAATAAATAATGAGTAAGGATGAAACGATGAAATATAATACAATTCTATTAGACTTCGATGATACTTTAGTTGATTTTTATGATGCTGAAGATAAAGCATTTCATAATATGGCAAAGCATTATCAACATTATCCAACAGCTGAAGACTTTCAATTTTTTAAACAAATTAATCAAGCACATTGGGAGGCATTTCAAGAAAATAAACTTACTAAAGAAGAAGTTCTATCCCACCGTTTTATTGAATATTTTAATCATTATGGTATAGAAGTTGATGGCAAACAAGCGGATATTATGTTTAGAGATGAATTAGCAAAGGCACCTATTAAGCACTTTGATTCAACTTTAGAAACGATAGATCGCTTAGCTCAAAATAATGAACTGTATATCGTAACGAATGGCGTTACGGATACGCAAAAAAGACGTATTGCGCAATTACAGTTTAAAGATACATTTGCGGGTGTGTTTATTTCAGAAGAGACTGGCTATCAAAAGCCTATGATAGAATTTTTTGATTATGTGTTCGATGAAATAGGTGAAGCGAAACGAGAAAGTGCCATTATCGTAGGAGATTCGTTAACTTCAGATATATTAGGAGGCAAAAATGCTAATATCGCTACATGCTGGTTTAATATAAGAAACAAGAAGAACACCTCTAACATAGAGCCGGATTATGAAATTAAATCATTAGACGAATTAGTTAAATTAATTGAAATGGATAATGAAACATAGCTGAGTGCAGGGCTTAACGTAGAAGGCTCCGAACAGAGACGTCACACATATGTCAAGTTGAGCTAGTGAGCTATTAATTCTCAGTTATTCAAAAATTGAAGCCAGTAAATGAATTAAGTCAAAACGCATTTACTGGCTTTTTTCTAGTAATTGAATTTTGGTTTTATATAGAAACGATTTGAATCACTTTTTTGTTCACGTTATAAAACGATTATTTAGGAGACCAAACAAGTACATCGTGGCCTTCAGGATTTTTGGCATGAACATCCTCAAAATCTTGATTGATTAAAAAGTTTTTAGAATTTTGACGTGCAATCGCTTTGATAGGCATATTATAAGATTTGGCGTAATCAATGAGTGATTGGCCGTATCCTTTGTTTTGGTACTTCTCTAATACTTCCAATTTCCATAATAGTAAATAGTCGTCAAATTCTGGAAAATAAATTTCCTCAACATCACCTTTTTTTAACAACGCCATACGCGCAACAAGGTTTTCACCATGGAAAATGCCATAGAATGGTGAATCGGAACTAGCGTCTATCATTTGACCTTGTAGTTCTTCTACCATGTATAAATCTTTATTTCCAAACGCTCTAAAAGCTTCAAATAACTCGTCTGTTTTATAATTTATTTCAAGATGTTTAACTTCACTCATTTTCGTTATCCCCCTTATTTCTTTTGTTTTATTATAACTTAAATAATATGTAAATTTCATTCAATTATATTTACCTTAGCAAAGGCATCTTTTACAATACTATTTATAATTTTTTAAGCCGTAAAATTGTCATATAGTGCTATAATCTTTATACTATATGAGTAATAGCTATGTTGAAGGAGTATGGATATGGACTGTCGAGTAACTCAGTTTAAAGAAAAAGATTTATTTATTTCAAAATTAAAAGAAAGTGACAAGCGATTATTAGCGTTTTATCAGTATGATCCTGTTGCATCATCTAGCTTCACTGCTAGAATGGAACGTCCAAATAATGGTAGAGAACAACAATTAGCACAAATCATTAAAGACCATATGGCAGATTTAAAATTAACGACTTCTCAACTAGAGCACATAGAGGCGCTTGGACAAGGTGCAAAAGTAGTCATCGGTGGTCAACAAGCCGGTCTATTTGGAGGACCTTTATATACGTTCCACAAAATACTTTCAATTGTTACGTTAAGTAATCAACTAACTAAAGCATACGGTGAAACGGTTGTACCAGTATTTTGGATTGCTGGGGAAGATCATGATTTTGATGAAGTCAATCATACGTATGCATATAATGCCAATGAGGCACAATTAAAGAAAGTTAAATATCATACAATGACACCACCAGAAACTAATGTTTCAAGATATACACCTGATAAAGAAGCGCTACTTAATGCATTAAATCTTTTCTTCAAAGAATTAAAAGAAACTAAGCATTCTAAACCTTTATATAACTTATGTGTGGATATTATTAATACGTTTGATACATGGACAGATATCTTTAAAGCTTTATTACATGAAGTCTTTAAAGATTACGGTTTGTTACTCATTGATGCACAAAATAATAACCTAAGACAACTGGAGAAACCATTATTAAAAGAAATTGTAAATCAACACACTAAAATTGATCAGGCATTTAGACAAACACAAGAACAAACTATTGAGGCTGGGTTAACACAAATGATTCAGACTGACACGAATGTTCATTTATTCCTTCATGAAGATGGGATGCGACAATTAATAACAAGAGATGGTGACCATTTTAAATTAAGTAAGTCAGAGAACACTTTCTCAGAAAAGGAACTCATGGAATTGATAGAAGCTGAGCCAGAGCGATTCTCAAACAACGTTGTCACAAGACCAGTCATGGAAGAATGGTTATTCAATACTGTAGCATTCATAGGTGGCCCAAGTGAGATTAAGTATTGGGCAGAATTAAATGGTGTGTTCCAATTACTAGATGTTGAAATGCCTATTGTTTTACCACGTATGAAAATCACTTATATGATGGAAAGAACAGAAAAACTATTGAAACAATACAATTTGAATGTTGAAAAAGTAATTCAAAATGGTATTGATGATGACAAAAATAAATTTGTACGAGAAAAAGCATCCAACACCTTCATTCAACAAGTAGAAGAATTGCAAGCCAAACATGACAATGTATATGAGCAATTATTAAATGAAGTTCAAGGGAACCAAGACAATTTAAATTTAGTTACTAAAAATAGAGACATTCATAATAAACAATTTGATTATTTACTTAAGCGCTATTTATTAAATATTGAACGAGAAAATGATATTAGCATGAGACAATTTAGAGAATTGGATTTCATATTACATCCTCACCACGGACTGCAAGAAAGAATTTGGAATCCACTCCAAATTATGAATGATTTTGGGATTGATGTGTTCAGTCCCTCCACTTATCCACCACTTGAATACACATTTGATCAAATTATTGTAAAACCTTAATAAATCAGGCATTAGCCCTATTTTATCGGAATGATAAAATAGGGTTTTTTTGTATAGAAAAAAGAATTTTAAGATATTTTACAGAATTAGTGGAGGATAGTGGGGATATGTGGTAAATTATAAATAAGGTGAGGTGATAATAATGTTCATGGGAGAATACGAACATCAACTTGATGCTAAAGGACGTATGATAATTCCATCTAAGTTTAGATATGACTTAAACGAACGTTTTATTATCACACGAGGCCTTGATAAATGTTTATTCGGTTACACACTTGAAGAATGGCAACAAATAGAAGATAAAATGAAAACCTTACCTATGACAAAAAAAGACGCACGTAAGTTTATGCGTATGTTCTTCTCAGGTGCGATTGAAGTGGAATTGGATAAGCAAGGGCGTATTAATATTCCTCAAAATTTAAGGAAATACGCTAATTTAACAAAAGAATGTACAGTAATAGGCGTCTCAAATCGAATTGAAATTTGGGATAGAGAAATTTGGAAAGATTTTTATGATGAATCTGAAGAAAGTTTCGAAGATATTGCTGAAGATTTAATAGATTTTGATTTTTAATGGAGGAATAAGTCGTGTTTCATCATATTAGCGTCATGCTCAACGAAACAATAGATTATCTAGACATCAAGGAAGATGGTATTTATGTAGACTGTACGCTTGGTGGCGCGGGTCATGCTCTCTATTTATTAAATCAATTAAACGATGACGGTAGATTAATTGCGATTGATCAAGACACAACAGCATTAGATAATGCTAAAGAAGTATTGAAAGATCATCTACACAAAGTCACGTTCGTACATAGTAATTTTAGAGAATTGACTGACATTTTAAAAAATTTGAACATTGAAAAGGTAGACGGAATTTATTATGACTTAGGCGTTTCGAGTCCACAATTAGATGTTCCAGAGCGAGGATTTAGTTACCATCATGATGCCAAACTGGATATGAGAATGGACCAAACGCAGCAACTTAGCGCATATGAAGTAGTCAATCAATGGCCATATGAAGCGCTTGTTAAGATTTTTTATCGTTATGGAGAAGAAAAATTTTCTAAACAAATAGCGAGACGAATCGAAGCACATCGTGAACATCAGCCTATCGAAACTACATTAGAGCTAGTTGACATCATTAAAGAAGGCATTCCTGCTAAAGCTCGAAGAAAAGGTGGTCATCCTGCAAAACGTGTATTTCAAGCTATACGTATAGCAGTCAATGATGAGTTATCTGCATTCGAGGATTCAATTGAACAAGCGATTGAGCTTGTGAAAGTTGGAGGCAGAATTTCAGTAATCACTTTCCACTCTTTAGAAGACAGATTATGTAAGCAAATGTTCCAAGAGTATGAAAAGGGTCCTGAAGTGCCACGAGGGTTACCAATTATTCCTGAAGCTTACATACCTAAACTTAAAAGAGTAAATCGTAAACCAATAACGGCAACTGACACAGATTTGGATGAAAATAACAGAGCGCGCAGTGCAAAATTACGTGTTGCAGAAATTTTAAAATAAGGAGTAATTGACGATGGCTGTAGAAGAAATATATGAACCATATGAAGACGTTCAGCACAATAGTATACCGAAACAACAACCTCAACCAAAACCACAAACACGAACTGTCACAAAAAAGGTTGTAGTTCAACTCACAAGGTTTGAGAAATACTTATACATAACACTTGTTACTGCAATTGCAGTTATTGCTATCTATATGCTATCTTTAAAAATGGATGCGTATGATACTAATGGAAAAATTGCAGATTTAGATTCTAAAATTGAACAACAATCAAGTGAAAATAGCGCGATTCAATCTGAAATAAAGAAAAGTTCTTCTTACCAACGCATTTACGACAAGGCTAAAGCACAAGGTATGAGCCTAAATAACGACAATGTAAAGGTAGTGCGTACAAATGGCGAAGCGAAAAATTAAAATTAGAAAAAATAAATTAGGAGCAGTCCTCCTTGTTGGTATATTCGGACTGCTCTTTTTTATATTGGTTTTAAGATATGCGTACATAATGATTACAGGTCATTCAGATGGACAGGATTTAGTTATGCGAGCAAATGAAAAGTATCTTGTTCAAACCAATGAACAGGCGGAACGAGGTAAGATCTACGATAGAAACGGTAAAATTCTCGCAGAAGATGTAGAAAGATACAAAGTTGTGGCTGTTGTTGATAAAAGTGCAGGTAAAAGTGGTGATAAACCACGCTATGTTGAAGATAAGAAAAAAACTGCTAAAGCATTATCTAAAATTATAGATATGAAACCTGAAGAAATTGAAAAAAGGCTTAATCAGAAAAAAGCATTCCAAGTAGAATTTGGGCAAAAAGGAACCAATTTAACGTATCAAGATAAACAAAAACTCGAAAAAATGGATTTACCTGGCATCACATTATATCCAGAAACTGAACGATTTTATCCAAATGGTAATTTCGCGTCTCATTTAATTGGGATGGCTCAGAAAAATCCGGATACAGGCGAATTAAAAGGTGCACTTGGTGTAGAAAAAATCTTTGACAGTTATTTAAGTGGTACTAAAGGTGCGTTGTCGTATATTCAAGATATTTGGGGATATATAGCTCCAAATACTAAAAATGAAAAATCACCTAAACGTGGCGACGATGTTCATTTAACGATTGACTCTAATATTCAAGTGTTCGTAGAGGAAGCACTGGATGATATGGTTAAGCGATATCAACCAAAAGATTTATTTGCTGTTGTGATGGATGCACAAACGGGTGAGATTTTAGCTTTTAGTCAACGACCTACGTTTAATCCAGAAACTGGCGAAAACTTTGGGAAAAAATGGGCGAACGACTTATATCAAAATACGTATGAACCTGGTTCAACGTTTAAATCATTCGGTTTAGCAGCAGCTATACAAGAAGGTAAGTTTGATCCTGATAAGAAATATGAGTCTGGACACCGTGATATTATGGGGTCTCGAATTTCTGACTGGAATAGAACTGGTTGGGGAGAAATCCCAATGTCTCTTGGATTCACTTACTCTTCAAATACATTGATGATGCATTTACAAGACCTTGTAGGTGCTGACAAAATGAAATCTTGGTATGAACGATTTGGCTTTGGTAAAAAAACAGGCGGTCTATTTGATGGTGAAGCTGAAGGTCATATTGCCTGGTCAAATGAATTACAACAAAAAACATCAGCATTTGGACAATCTACAACTGTAACGCCAGTACAAATGATTCAGGCACAATCTGCTTTCTTTAATGATGGCAATATGTTGAAACCTTGGTTTGTTGAAAGTATTAACAATCCAGTTTCTAAGAAAACATTCTATCAAGGCAAAAAAGAATTTGCGGGCAAACCCATCACTGCTTCAACTGCAAGTAAAGTAGAAACTGAACTAGATAAAGTAGTTAATAGTAAGAAAAGTCATGCGATGAACTATAGAGTAGACGGCTATGATATTGAAGGTAAAACTGGTACCGCCCAAGTAGCAGATGAAAAAGGCGGCGGTTATGTTAAAGGTGAGAACCCTTACTTTGTAAGTTTCATAGGCGACGCACCTAAGAAAAATCCTAAGGTTATCGTTTATGCTGGAATGAGCTTAGCTCAGAAAAACGACCAAGAAGCCTATGAAATGGGTGTAAGTAAAGCATTTAAACCAATCATGGAAAATACACTTAAATATTTAAATGTAGGTTCTAAAACAGATGAAACAAAATCAGCACAATATTCAAAAGTTCCGAATGTATCAGGACAGTCTACAGATAAAGCGAAAGAAAGTCTGCAATCTGAAGATTTACAAGCAGTAGTTATTGGTAATGGAGATAATGTTAAATCGCAATCGATTAAACCAAACAAAAAACTATTGCCTAACAGTAAAGTGCTTTTATTAACTGATGGTGATATCACAATGCCAAATATGAAGAGTTGGACAAAAGATGATGTGCTTGCCTTCCAAGAATTAACGGGCATTAACGTTACAACAAAAGGTAGTGGTTACGTCACAAAACAATCGGTTACGAGTGGAACAACATTAAAAGATAATAGTAAAGTTGAAATTGAATTATCTACTGAAGACCCTGATGACACGTCGACGAATGCTAGTGCTAATGATTCAACATCAAATGATGCTTCTAATAAAGAACAATCAAGTGATGATTCGTCAGATAAAGACAAATCAAATTCGTCTTCTGACACTAGTGGGGAAGACAACAAAGAAGATTCATCTCGTTCATCTGGCCAAGACGAGTAGTCCAGTACGACACACGATGCTAATGAGTAATCAGATCTTGTCTTGAAAAGGTAGATGATGAGGTACAGGTATTGGATGAACACTGATGTTTTTATAAATTACATATCATCAAAGTGTTTCATTCAATACTGTACTCATATTTAAATGAATTTACTTACAAATATTGATAAAATAAATAAGATATTATAACGAAGTTAACTCAGAGTACAACGTTTAAAAATTAAATATATAAAGGAGACCATTATGCTTTTTATACTCGCGTTTATCGCACTACTAATTACTTTTATTTTAGTACCAATATTAATCCCGACACTTAAGCGAATGAAATTTGGACAAAGTATTCGTGAAGAAGGTCCGCAAAGTCACATGAAGAAGACAGGAACACCTACAATGGGTGGTTTGACTTTTTTAATTAGTATTATCATTACATCAATTATTGCAATTTTCTTTGTAGATAATTCAAATCCAATCATATTATTATTATTTGTAACAATTGGTTTTGGTTTGATTGGCTTTATCGATGATTACATCATCGTAGTTAAGAAAAACAATCAAGGTTTAACAAGCAAACAGAAATTTTTAGCACAAATCGCTATTGCAATAGTATTCTTCGTACTTAGTGACGTATTTCATCTTATAGCGTTTTCAACTGATTTAAATATACCTTTTACAAATATTAGCATTCCATTATCATTTGCTTATGTTATTTTTATCGTATTTTGGCAAGTTGGATTCTCAAATGCTGTGAATTTAACAGATGGTTTAGATGGCTTAGCAACAGGACTATCAATCATTGGCTTTACAATGTATGCCATTATGAGCTTTGTTTTAGATTCACCAGCAATTGGTGCATTTTGTATCATAATGATTTTTGCTTTATTAGGATTTCTTCCATATAACCTTAATCCTGCAAAAGTATTTATGGGTGATACAGGTAGTTTAGCTTTGGGTGGTATTTTTGCTACAATCTCAATTATGTTAAATCAAGAATTATCATTATTACTAGTTGGATTAGTATTTGTAATCGAAACAGCTTCAGTTATGTTACAAGTTGCTTCTTACAAACTTACAAAAAAACGTATCTTTAAAATGAGCCCAATCCATCATCACTTTGAATTAAGTGGTTGGGGAGAATGGAAAGTTGTAACAGTATTTTGGACAGTTGGTTTAATTTCAGGATTAATCGGATTATGGATAGGAGTGCATTAGCATGCTCGATTATAAAGGATTAGAAAATAAAGATGTCCTTGTGGTAGGATTAGCAAAAAGCGGATATGAAGCGGCTAAGTTACTAATTAAACTAGGTGCAAATGTAACAGTCAATGATGGCAAAGATTTATCTCAAGATCCACATGCCAAGGATTTAGAAGCATTAGGTGTTAAAATTGTTGATGGTGGGCATCCTTTATCGTTACTTGATAATAATCCTATTATTGTCAAGAACCCTGGTATCCCATACACTGTTTCTATTATTAAAGAGGCTTATCAACGTCATTTAAAGATTTTAACTGAGGTCGAATTAAGCTATTTAATATCTGAAGCACCTATTATTGCGGTTACTGGTACCAATGGTAAAACAACTACCACTTCTTTAATAGGGGATATGTTCAAGAAAAGTAGATTGACTGGTCGTTTATCTGGAAATATAGGTTATGTGGCATCTAAAGTAGCACAAGAAACGTCACCAGATGAATTTCTCATAACTGAATTGTCATCTTTTCAATTATTAGGTGTAGAACAATATCGTCCGCATATTGCAATTATTACAAACATATATTCAGCGCATCTTGATTATCACGAAACGCTTGAAAATTATCAAAATGCTAAGAAACAAATCTATAAAAATCAAACTGAAGATGATTATTTAATATGTAATTATCATCAAAGACAATTAATTGAGTCAGAGAATTTAAAAGCTAAGACACTGTACTTCTCTACACATCAGGAAGTTGACGGTATTTACATTAAAGATGGCTTTATTATCTATAAGGGCATAAGAATCATCAATATAGATGATTTAGTTCTACCAGGTGAGCACAATTTAGAGAATATTCTCGCTGCAGTATTGGCCTCTATTCTAGCTGGTGTCCCAATAAAGGCCATCGTTGATAGTTTAACGACATTCTCCGGTATAGATCATAGATTGCAATATATTGGCGCTAATCGCACGAATAAATATTATAATGATTCTAAAGCTACGAATACATTAGCAACACAGTTTGCATTAAATTCCTTTAAACAACCTATAGTATGGTTATGTGGTGGTTTAGATCGTGGGAATGAATTTGATGAATTAATCCCTTATATGAAAAATGTTCGTGTTATGGTTGTTTTTGGTCAAACGCAAGAAAAATTTGCTAAACTTGGCAATAGTCAAGGCAAAATCGTCGTCAAAGCTACAGATATTGAAGATGCAGTCAAAAAAGTACAAGATGTAGTTGAACCGAATGATGTTGTCTTATTATCTCCAGCTTGTGCAAGTTGGGATCAATATAATACATTTGAAGAACGTGGAGAAAGATTTATAGAGAGCTTCCGTGCCCACTTACCATCTTATTAAAGGTTGTGAAATCAAGTGAAAGATAAACGACGTAAACATAATAAGGTGAGCTCGATTCAAAGTCTTATCGAAAAGAGAAATCGAGAACTAAATAATGAAGACCACCTTTCAAATCATGTAAATAATAATAACTTACCCACTGATGATGACCAATTGTACAAAATAAAAAAGCAAACCGATGAATCAAATCAAGAACAAGAAAATGAGAACAATTCAGAAGACAAACAGAAAACGGAAAGCCAAATCAAGGACTCTGAATCATTAGAACAAAATGCATTTAGTGATCCATCGCATAAAAGCATAGAAAAAAAAGCAAAGAATGATCATCGTCATGATAGTGAAAAACTAGAAAAAAGGCGTACGCTTTCTACTCAGTCAGAAAAACCTACGTACAAATTTACAGTCAAAGATAGGTTGAAAGAATTTAACGATAATCGTAAGAGACGAAAGCGTGAAAAGGATGCTCGATTCGATCATTTATCACCTCAAGAAAGAAAAGAACAACTAAGAATTCAGCGAAGGAAACGTCAAAAAAGAGTTCAGTATATTATCCTAACCGTTTTAATACTGTTAATTATCTTATTTTTACTTTATATGTTTACACCACTAAGTAGAATTTCAAATATTAAAATTAGTGGAAATAACAACGTAACCGATAGTCAAGTTAAAAAAGCTTTAGATGTTAAAGACAATTCAAGAATGTATACGTATAGTAAACGTAAAGGGATTCAAAATCTGAAGAAAAACGATTTAATCAAAGACGTTAAAATTAAAAAACAATTACCTAATACATTGAAAGTACAAATAACTGAAAATCAAGTTGTGGGTGTTGTCAAAGAGAAAAATAAATACGTGCCAATCATTGAAGGCAACGAAGAATTGAAAAATTTTGATGGTAATATTGCCGGCAGCGGTCCAATTATAGATGGATTTAAAGGTAAAGAAAAAGATAACATGATTAAAGCGTTGTCCAAGATGTCTCCAGAAGTTAGAGATATGATTTCAGAAGTGAGTTACGCACCCAAACAAAATAGTCCTAATCGAATTCTTTTATATATGCAAGATGATATGCAAGTAGTAGGTAATATCAAAACAATTGCTAATAAAATTAAATATTACCCTCAAATGTCTCAATCTTTAGCGAAAGATGATTCAGGAAATCTAAAAACACAAGGATATATAGATTTATCTGTAGGTGCATCATTTATCCCGTATAATGAAAATAGTAGCGGAGATTCTAAATCTGATCAAAATGTTCTTCAAAAATCACAACAAGAAACAGATGCAAAAGATGAGTTACAAAGTGCTTTAAATAAAATTAACGAACAATCAGGTTCAAATAATTAAAAAATTTCGATATTAATATGTGTTTATAGTTCACAAGCCTTTCGACGTATTGTAAACTAAACATAGTGTATTTTAATAGTAATTTGTCAGGAGGTGCCTATCTATGGAGGAACATTACTATGTAAGCATAGATATTGGTTCATCAAGTGTAAAAACAATAGTAGGCGAGAAATTTCACAATGGTATCAATGTGATAGGTACAGGACAAACCTACACTAGCGGTATTAAGAATGGATTAATTGATGATTTTGACATTGCTAAACAAGCAGTTAAAGATACAATTAAAAAAGCTTCTATCGCATCAGGTGTAGACATTAAAGAAGTTTTCTTAAAATTACCTATCATAGGTACAGAAGTATACGATGAAGCAAATGAAATTGATTTTTATGAAGATACTGAAATAAACGGCACACATATTGAAGAAGTGCTAGAAGGTATTCGTCAAAAAAATGATGTAGCGGATACTGATGTCATTGATGTTTTCCCGATTCGTTTTATAGTAGATGGGGATAACGAAGTATCAGACCCTAAAGAATTAATTGCTAGACACTCATTAAGAGTTGAAGCTGGGGTTATTGCAATTCACAAATCTATTTTAATCAACATGATTAAATGTGTAGAATCATGTGGTGTAGACGTTTTAGATGTTTATTCAGATGCATATAACTATGGTTCAATTCTTACTGCCACTGAAAAAGAATTAGGCGCGTGTGTTATTGACATTGGTGAAGATTTAACACAAATAGCCTTTTATGAACGTGGCGAATTAGTAGATGCTGATTCAATTGAATTAGCAGGGCGCGATATTACTGATGATATTGCTGAAGAATTAAATACTACATATGAAACAGCTGAAAAGATTAAACATCAGTATGGTCATGCTTTTGCTAATTCAGCATCAGAACAAGATGTATTCAGCGTTGACCAAGTAGATAGTGATGAATTAGTAGAATATACTCAAAAAGACTTAAGTGCAGTAATTGAGAGAACAATGCAAGATATCTTTAATGAGGTATTTGATGTATTAGTTGACTTAGGTCTAACACGAGTAAACGGTGGTTTCATTGTAACAGGTGGTTCTTCAAACTTATTAGGCGTTAAAGAATTACTCAATACGATGGTAAATGAAAAAATCAGAATTCATACACCATCACAAATGGGTATCAGAAAACCAGAATTCACATCAGCGATTTCTACTATATCTAGTAGCATCACTTTTGATGAACTGCTAGATTATGTTACAATGAGTTATCAAGATAATGATGAATTTGAAGAAGAAGTTATTGAAGATAACGAAAAAGAACATACTTCTAAATCTGGTGGATTTGACTGGTTTAAACGTAAGTCAAATAAAAATGAAGATACTTATGAAGAAGACTACAACGAACCACATGAAAGAGCAGAAAAAGTAGACAATGATGATAAGTATGAAAGCCATGAAACTCATCACGATACGACAGAACATTATGATGATGATCAAGAAAAACCTCAAAAAGAAGAGGGTAAATTTAAAAAACTTATGAAATCTCTATTTGAATGATGGGCCATTAAGACTAGGAGGAAATATAAATGTTAGAATTTGAACAAGGATTTAATCATTTAGCGACATTAAAAGTCATCGGTGTAGGTGGTGGCGGTAACAACGCTGTTAACCGTATGATCGACCATGGTATGAATAATGTGGAATTTATTGCAATTAACACAGATGGACAAGCTTTAAACTTATCTAAAGCAGAATCTAAAATCCAAATTGGTGAGAAATTAACACGTGGACTTGGTGCAGGTGCTAACCCAGAAATTGGTAAAAAAGCAGCTGAAGAATCTCGTGAACAAATTGAAGATGCTATCCAAGGTGCAGATATGGTATTCGTAACTGCTGGTATGGGTGGCGGTACTGGTACAGGTGCTGCACCAGTAGTAGCTAAGATTGCTAAAGAAATGGGAGCATTAACTGTAGGTGTTGTAACGCGTCCATTCGGATTTGAAGGACGTAAACGTTCAACACAAGCAGCTGCTGGTGTTGAAGCTATGAAAGCAGCTGTAGATACATTAATCGTTATCCCTAACGACCGTTTATTAGACATCGTTGACAAATCAACACCTATGATGGAAGCATTTAAAGAAGCAGATAACGTATTACGCCAAGGTGTTCAAGGTATCTCTGACTTAATTGCTGTATCAGGTGAAGTAAACTTAGACTTTGCTGACGTTAAGACAATCATGTCTAACCAAGGTTCAGCATTAATGGGTATTGGTGTATCTTCTGGTGAAAACAGAGCAGTTGAAGCAGCTAAAAAAGCTATTTCATCACCATTACTTGAAACTTCAATCGTTGGTGCTCAAGGTGTGTTAATGAACATCACTGGTGGAGAATCACTTTCATTATTCGAAGCGCAAGAAGCAGCTGACATCGTACAAGATGCAGCAGATGAAGATGTGAATATGATCTTTGGTACAGTTATCAATCCTGAATTACAAGATGAAATCGTAGTTACTGTAATTGCAACAGGCTTTGAAGATAAACCAACTTCACAAGGACGTAAAGCTTCAAGCACAGGTTTCGGATCAAGTGCAACTTCAGGTACGTCATCTCAAGCAAGTACACCTAGAGAAGAATCATTCTCTCAAAGTTCATCAAGCACGCGTTCTTCTGAAAGCGTATCTGAAAGAAGTCATACTACTAAAGATGACGACATTCCTAGCTTCATCAGAAATAGAGAAGAAAGACGTTCTAGAAGAACTAGACGTTAATTCAAATAAGTTTAGACTATATTTCGTTGTATGATTAAGTGTGTTTATCGTCTTAATCATTCCTAAAAGGGAGTAGAACGACGAATTCACTTGTGGATTCATGTTCGCTCCCTTTTTATTTACTTTCAAGTAAAGTGAAGATTGTTATATAATATAATTATATTCAATTTTAGAGTAAGGCTTTTTAAATCGATAAATATAAAACATTAAATTAAGGTGGTTTGATTTCGTGTCAGAGAAGTTTGTGAAGTATCCCCATTACTTAAATTATGAATCTAAAGACTTGATGCGTGTAAATTTGGGATTCACTACAAGAGAGGGTGGCTATAGCCTATATCCTGAAGCGTCATTTAATATGGCCAGATATGTGGATGATGAACCTGAAAATATTACGAAACATCAAGAAATATTGGCGGATGCAATTGGATTTGAAAGCGCGCATTGGGTATTCCCGATTCAAACACATGAAAATCGTGTGATTGAGATTACACAAAGTCATCGTGGGACTAACATTGATAGTTTAACAGATGAACTATATGGTATCGACGGGATGTATACATATGAATCTGATACGTTATTAACTATGTGTTATGCAGACTGTGTACCCGTTTACTTTTACAGTGAGAAACACCACTATATAGGTTTAGCACATGCAGGATGGCGAGGTACTTATGGCCAAATCGTTAATGAAATGTTAAAACAAATTGATTTTGATCTAAAAGATTTAAATATAGTGATAGGACCATCGACATCAACGACGTATGAAATTAATGATGATATTAAATCGAAGTTTGAAACGTTACCAATTAATGTAGAGTCATATATTGAGACACGTGGAGAAAATAGACATGGCATTGACTTAAAGCGTGCTAATGCATTATTACTTCATCATTATGGTGTGCCAATGGACAATATATATATTACTGATTATGCTACATCAGAAGATTTGTCTCTTTTCTTTTCATATCGCATTGAAAAGGGCCAAACAGGAAGAATGTTGGCATTTATAGGACAAAAATAAGCTGTTTAAAGTATTGATTGTCGTAATACAATAGATATGTGAAAGTCAATATTAATAATCATTGTACTTAACAAATGTTGAAGAGGTTGGGTAGAATATGGACGTAAAAGATAATTTAAAAAATATTGAAAGTGAAATTCAAGCACACTTTGAAAATAGTGAAGCAAGTTCCTTGCCAAACGTGATTGCAGTGACAAAATATGTTACAATAGACCGTGCTAAAGAAGCTTATGATGCTGGGCTAAGACATTTTGGTGAAAACAGATTAGAAGGCTTTTTAGAGAAGAAATCTGCGTTACCTGACGATGTTACGATGCATTTTATAGGTTCTTTACAATCTAGAAAAGTAAAAGAAGTAATTAACGACATTGATTACCTGCATGCATTAGATCGACTTAGTCTAGCTAAGGAAATTAATAAACGAGCTGATCATGAGATTGCCTGCTTCGTACAAGTTAATGTCTCAGGTGAAGAATCTAAACATGGTATTGCTTTGAATGAAGTTAATCACTTCATAGAACAAATGAAACAATATGACAACATTAAAATTGTCGGATTAATGACTATGGCACCCTATACAGATGATACAGCTTATATTCGTCAGTTATTTAAACAATTACGATTAAAACGAGATGAAATTAAAAACCTTAAATTAGATTATGCACCATGTGATTATTTATCTATGGGAATGAGTAATGACTATGCAATTGCTGTAGAAGAAGGTGCCTCATTTATAAGAATAGGGACTAAACTTGTTGGAGAATAGGAGTGAGCCCCGTGGCTATTAAAGATTTATTTAATAATTTTTTTCTAATGGATGATGAAGAGGAAGTAGAAAGCCCTGAAGAGCGACAACGTCGTGTAGTTCAGAATGAAGAAACAGAAACAAATCATGTTCAGCAGAATCAACCACAACAATCTGAACGTTCATATAGCAATCAAAGTAAATTAAAGAGCGTACCGCAAAAGAAAACATCAAGAAATTATAACTCAGAAGAAAGGAATGTGCGTATGAATCAACCACCATCAAAGTCAAACAGTAAAAATGTTGTGACGATGAATCAATCGTCACAAAGCTACAGTGGCAATGAAAGTTCAAAAATGTGCTTATTTGAGCCACGTGTATTTTCTGATACGCAAGATATCGCTGATGAATTAAAAAACCGTCGCGCTACATTAGTTAATTTACAACGCATTGACAAAATTTCAGCTAAACGTATTATTGATTTCTTAAGTGGTACAGTTTATGCGATTGGTGGGGATATTCAACGTGTAGGTACTGACATATTCCTTTGTACACCTGATAACGTGGAAGTTGCGGGAAGTATCACAGACCACATTGAACAAATGGAAACGCAGCACTACGAATAAGGAGACATTATATGGATGTAGGTTTATTAGCTACTATTTTTAATTTTATAATATTTCTAGTACAAATATATTATTTTGGAATGATTATATATTTCTTTACATCTTGGGTACCAAGTGTTAGAGAATCTAAATTAGGCCAAATACTAGGTAAATTATATGAACCATTTTTAGAACCATTTAGAAAGATTATCCCACCAATTGGAATGATTGACATTTCTTCACTTGTAGCTTTGTTTGTACTTGTATTATTCCAAGCTGGGTTAAGAAGTATTTTTGATATGATACTTATTTATTTAGTGTAATAATTAATGAAGTTAAAGAGGCTGAGACAATACAAATGTTTGTTTCAACCTCTTTTATCATTTGAATTAGATATAAGAGAGGTGTAACAGTAATCGATATTTATCAACATTTTAGAGATGAAGAGCAAGTGCTAATCGATCAATTAATAGATAAGTGTGATCAGGTCGAACAGCAGTATGCACCTATTTTGACAAACTTTCTTGATCCGAGAGGGCAATATATTCTTGAAGTTATCACAGGCAGTTATGAAGATATGCATGTGACATTTTTTGGTGGAAATAACGCTGAAAGAAGAAGAGGAATAATAGCACCGAGTTATTTTGATCCGGAGGAAGACGATTTTGAAGAAGTATTAATTCAGATTAATTACCCTGAAAAGTTTGTTCATCTTCAACACCAGCATGTGTTAGGCACACTCATGTCACTAGGAATTGAAAGAGAACAAGTCGGAGATATCATTGTAGGAGAACGTATTCAATTTGTTTTGACAAAGCAACTAGAATCATATATTATGTTGGAATTAACAAAGATAAAAGGTGCTACAGTTAAACTTAATTCTATTCCATTTAAAGATATGATACAATCAGTAGAGAATTGGAAAATTCAAGGAAGTACTGTAAGCGCATTGAGATTAGATGTCGTCGTAAAAGAAATGATTCACAAATCTAGATCAATTGCGAAACAATTAATTGAAAAGAAACGTGTCAAAGTAAATCATACTATTATTGATTCACCAGATTTTCAAATACAAAACAATGATTTATTATCTATTCAAGGATTTGGAAGAGCCCAAATTACTGATATAGGTGGTAGAACTAAAAAAGACAAAATACACATTAATTATCGAACATTGTTTAAGTAATAAATAGAAGTCAATTTAAAATTGATTTAAGGAGGATGTAGGATGCCTTTTACACCTAGTGAAATAAAAAATAAAGAATTTACAAAAGTGAAAAATGGTCTTGAACCAGCTGAAGTAAGTGATTATTTAAATCAATTAAGTCATGAAATTGAACGATTAAAAGATGAAAAAAAACAACTTGAAAAAGTAATTGAAGAGAGAGATACTAATATTAAATCTTATCAACAAGTACATCAATCAGTTAGCGATGCACTTGTTCAAGCACAACAAGCTGGTGAAGAAACAAAACAAGCAGCAAATAAAGAAGCGGAAGCTGTGATTAGTAAAGCACAGGCACAAGCAGACTTAATCGTAAATGATGCTATTGAGAAAGCGCGTCATTTATCATTCCAAACGGAAGATATGAAACGTCAATCTAAAATCTTTAGATCTCGTTTCCGTATGTTAGTGGAAGCTCAATTAGATTTACTTAAAAATGATGATTGGGATTATTTACTAAACTACGATATCGATGCAGAACAAGTTACGCAAGAAAATTTTCAACATTTAAATAGTCAAGATATTACACCTGAGGAACAACTTAACGCTCAGGCTCAGCAATCTGAAAGTACGGTTACGAGCGAAAGTGATAGCCAATCAACCGATTCACTAAGTACAAGCGACGCTACTAGTACAAGTGAACCTGTTGCTTCAGAGGCAAGTGTGAGTCAAAGCGAATCAACATCAAATACAAATAAATAAATGTTATCAAATAAGACAGACACGTAGGAGATAATCAACTTTTTACAGCGAATTAGGGTCGGTGAAAGCCTAATAAAAGTCTATCTCTTATATCACTGACTTAGACAAAGTAATACGATATATATGAGAGAACTCTAAGTTGAGTTAACAAGGGTGGTACCGCGGTCATTCCGTCCCTTTTTAATTGAACTTAGAGTTCTTTTTTACATTTAAGGAGTGAAAACAATTATGAACTATAAAGATACTTTATTAATGCCAAAGACTGACTTTCCAATGCGTGGTGGATTGCCAAATAAAGAACCTCAAATCCAAGAACAATGGGAAGCTAACAACCAATACCAAAAAGCACTAGAAAAAAATAAAGGTAACCAATCTTATATCCTACATGATGGTCCACCGTATGCAAATGGTAATTTACACATGGGACATGCATTAAATAAAATCATTAAAGATATCATCGTTCGCTATAAAACGATGCAAGGATTTTATGCACCATATGTTCCAGGTTGGGATACGCACGGTTTACCAATTGAACAAGCTTTAACTAAAAAAGGCGTTGATCGTAAAAAAATGTCAATTGCCGAATTTAGAGAAAAATGTAAAGAATTTGCATTAGAACAAATTGAATTACAAAAGAAAGACTTTAAACGTCTTGGTGTGCGTGGTGACTTCAATGATCCATACATCACTTTGAAACCAGAATATGAAGCGGCACAAATTCGTTTATTCGGTGAAATGGCTGATAAGGGTTTAATTTATAAAGGTAAAAAACCTGTTTATTGGTCACCTTCAAGTGAATCATCTTTAGCTGAAGCGGAAATTGAATACCATGATAAACGTTCAGCATCAATTTATGTTGCGTTTGATGTAAAAGATTCAAAAGGTATTGTAGATGAAGATGCACAATTTATTATTTGGACAACTACACCATGGACTATTCCATCAAACGTTGCGATTACTGTTCATCCTGAACTTAAATATGGTCAATATAACGTGAATGGTAAGAAATATATCATTGCACAAGCTTTATCTGAAAATGTAGCAGAAGCATTAGAATGGGATAAAGAAGCAATTCAATTAGAAAAAGAATTTACAGGTAAAGAATTAGAGTACGTTGAAGCCCAACACCCATTCTTAGATCGTGTATCACTTGTAATTAACGGTAACCATGTTACAACTGATGCAGGTACAGGTTGTGTTCATACCGCTCCTGGTCACGGGGAAGATGACTATATCGTTGGACAAAAATATGATTTACCAGTAATTAGTCCTTTAAATGATAAAGGTGTGTTCACTGAAGAAGGCGGACAATTTGAAGGTATGTTTTACGATAAAGCTAACAAAGCAGTTACTGATTTATTAACTGAAAAAGATGCTTTATTAAAACTTAACTTTATTACACATAGTTACCCTCATGATTGGCGTACTAAGAAACCAGTTATTTTCCGTGCAACACCACAATGGTTTGCTTCAATCAATAAGGTAAGACAAGATATCTTAGATGCAATTGAAGACACAGACTTCAAAGTAGATTGGGGTAAAACACGTATCTATAATATGATTCGTGATCGCGGAGAATGGGTTATTTCTCGTCAACGTGTATGGGGTGTACCATTACCAGTATTTTATGCTGAAAACGGCGATATTATCATGACTAAAGAAACGGTTAACCATGTAGCAGATTTATTTGAAGAACATGGCTCAAATATTTGGTTTGAAAAAGAAGCGAAAGACTTATTACCTGAAGGATTTACACATCCTGGTAGTCCAAATGGTACGTTTACAAAAGAAATGGATATCATGGATGTTTGGTTTGACTCAGGTTCATCACACCGTGGTGTATTAGAAAATCGTCCAGAATTAAGTTTCCCTGCAGATTTATACTTTGAAGGTAGTGACCAATATCGTGGTTGGTTTAACTCTTCAATTACTACTGCTGTGGCAACAAGAGGACAAGCACCATATAAATTCTTATTATCTCACGGTTTTGTAATGGACGGTGAAGGTAAGAAAATGAGTAAATCACTTGGTAATGTTATTGTTCCAGACCAAGTTGTAAAACAAAAAGGTGCTGATATCGCACGATTATGGGTTAGTAGTACGGATTACTTAGCTGACGTTCGTATTTCTGATGAAATCTTAAAACAAACATCTGATGTTTATCGTAAAATTAGAAATACATTAAGATTCATGTTAGGTAATATTAACGATTTCAATCCGGAAACAGATGCAATTCCTGAATCTGAATTATTAGAAGTAGACCGTTACTTATTAAACCGTTTACGTGAATTCACTGCAAGCACAATTAACCATTATGATAACTTTGATTATTTAAATATTTATCAAGAAGTTCAAAACTTTATTAATGTTGAATTAAGTAACTTCTATTTAGATTATGGTAAAGATATCCTTTATATCGAAGAGAAAAATGCGCATAAACGTCGCAGTATGCAAACAGTGTTATACCAAATCTTAGTTGATATGACGAAATTATTAGCACCTATTTTAGTCCACACAGCTGAAGAAGTTTGGACACACACACCACATGTGAAAGAAGAAAGTGTTCATTTAGCTGATATGCCTAAAGTAGTTGAAGTTGATCAAGCATTACTTGATAAATGGAATCAATTAATGGCATTACGTGATGATGTTAACCGAGCATTAGAAGTAGCACGTAACAATAAAGTAATCGGTAAATCACTCGAAGCAAAAGTTGTTATTGGTAATAACGACAACTTTAACGCTGCAGAGTTCTTACAACAATTTGAAGATTTACAACAATTATTCATAGTTTCACAAGTTGAAGTTACAGATGCTGTGGACAATGCAGAGACTTACCAACATGGTGATATCAGAATTGACCATGCTGAAGGCGAAAAATGTGAAAGATGTTGGAACTACACTGAAGCATTAGGCGCAGTAGGTGAATTAGAACACTTATGCCCACGATGCCAACAAGTAGTTAAAACGTTAATTTAATAGTATGTGAGCAAAAAGGAGCTGGACAGAAATATATTTTCTAAAATTTATTTCATTGTCCTGCTTCTTTTTAATAATTACAATATAATTTATACATAAAAAGAATAATAATATACAATGTTTCACTTTATGATTTAAGGTTATTTAGAAAGATATATTCATAGTTAAATGACAGAGCGAATTTCTAATAAACAGAGGTGGAACGATGAGTAAAATTTTATTAACAGGTGCATCTGGCTATATTGGTGGACACTTGAAAGCGCAATTAAAAGAGAATTACGAAATTATCGCAATTTCACGAAATATTAAAAATAAAGAAAATGAACAGAATGTCACTTGGAAAGCTGCTGATTTATTTGATTTAGATGAAATCACAGAGGTTATGGAAGGGGTAGATACTGCAATTTACCTTGTTCATTCTATGATGCCTAATGCAAAATTGACGCAAGCAAATTTTGAAGATATGGATGCCTTATTAGCGGATAATTTTGCGAGAGCTGCTAAAAAACAAGGCGTAAAACATATTGTTTTTATGAGTGGTTTAATTCCCAATGAAGACAAGCTGTCGGCGCATTTACGTAGTCGTTTAGAATGTGAGAAAATTCTTGGGTCTTATGGCATACCGGTTAGCACATTGCGAGCAGGTTTAATTATTGGGGCAAAGGGAAGCTCTTACCCGATTTTAAAACGTTTGGTTGAACGTTTACCCGGAATGGTCTTACCTAGTTGGGCATATAATATGATTGCGCCCGTTTCAATCAACGATGTTATTGATAAACTCGCACTATTAGTCGAACGTACACCACAACATAATGAGGCTTTTGATATTACAGGTCCAGAAATTATGAATTATAAGGAATTAATACAACGCACGGCAGTAGTGTTAAATAAACGTTTACCAATCGTTGACTTACCAATTATCCCTATTTGGGTTAGTCGATATTGAGTACAACTTATTTCACAGGTGCCTAAAGAGATGGTTTACCCACTTATGAATAGTTTAGTTCATGATATGATTCCACAACCAGAACGCACACATCCTGATATATCTATTGGTAAGATGTCATATGAAGAAAGTGTAGAACAAGCGCTAAATGAAGAAAATAAAATGAATCAAAAACAAAATAAAAACAAAAAATCATCAAGTAAAAGTAAAAAAGAAAGCATCAAAGATGTAAGAGCAATATCACGTTTTAGTATTCCGGCCAATTATTCAATGGAAGATGTGGCTAAAACATATGCAACGTTTATTAACAATATTACGTTACATTTAATCAATGGCACTATAAATGAAAATAAATTTGATATTACACTGCCGTTTATGAATCAATTTATCTTAAAAATGGAACGTGATATGGAAGATTCTTCTGAGGATATGATTGTTTACAAAATCGTAGGTGGTAATTTAGCATTATCCAATAATGGTGGAAATGCTCGATTTGAATTTAGACGTATTTTAGATACGAATGAAGCAATCGTTGCGTTACAAGAATATGAGCCGACATTGCCTTGGGTAGTTTATAAATATACACAAGCCAATATTCATAAAACAGTTATGGAATTATTTGTTAATCATATGAATAAACTTGCTGAAGAAGATAAACAAGCGTCATCACACAATAATCAGCTATTCAGTACTATTGCGATGACTACAGGTGCGATTGTGGGTGCTTATGTAGGATCAAAAATATATCATCTGATTAAAGCATAAATCATCCATAAAGATATAATGCATACGTTAATTTGTTTTAAAAGAACGTCCGAGTTATAGCGCTGATATAGTTGAAAAGGGAGTGGAACAGAATTCTTTTAAATTCGTCGTCCGCTCCCAGCTTCTTTGCTTGTGGAATTTCTTAATGAAATTCTCTCTGCTGGGGCCCCGACCCCAACTTGCTTAGCTTGTAAAATCACTTTCGTGATTTTTTGTGCTGGGGCCCCGCTCACCTCCGCAAGGATGACTGGAATTGAGAAAAGCTTGATTTAAGTGCCTTCTCAGTTCAGTCCGCTACTGCGAATTCGCAAAATAGCTTCATTATATTATTTATGTCCTAGCCTCTTTTTAATTCATTAGCATAATTTAAAAAAGTAAACTAAGTAAAATGTAAATACTTTATCTTGAAGTCCATATTTAGAAGGGCGAACTAAAAAAACATAAATTGTAATATACATACAAAGACTGATAAAATTTGATAGATTTTAAGGTAAAATAAAAAGTATTATTTTCATCTAAGTGATTAATGCATCCGATAAAAATGATGCAGTTGATTTACAGTCATATTAGGAGGCCACAATGTTTCATTCCAAGCATGCACATTTCGTAAATGGTATAACATTAAATGTGAGAAATTTAGCTAATTTAAGACCATTTTATGAAACGGTATTAGGATTTGAAGTGATTACCGAAACACACCAATCTGTCCAATATGAGATTGGTCAATCTAATCATTTTATAACTTTAAAAGAAATTGTAAATGGTAGGGAACCGCTATTATCTGAAGCCGGATTATTTTATATAGGTATTTTGCTTCCTAATATAGAAGATTTAGCAGATTTACTTGTACAAATGACAGATTTTGAAATTCCAGTAAATGGTGGAGAACAAAGTGTCTGTACTTCTCTTTTTATTGAAGATCCAGAGGGAAATGCATTTAAGTTTTATGTCGATCACGATATAGATGACTGGGTGTACGATAATGAATATGTGAAATTGGATGTTGAAGCAATTAATGTTCCACGATTATTAACGCATGTAACAGATCAAACTTGGCAAGGCATTCCTAAAGGAACTAAAATTGGAAATGTATCTCTTAAATCGATACGTATGTCTGAAGTCAAATCATATTATTTAAACTATTTTGGACTTGAAACATCTGCATATTTAGATAAATTTTCACTCTATATGTCTTCAAATCAATATCATCATCATTTAGCAATTAATCAATGGTTATCAAGTACGAAGCGCGTTATGAATCCTATCACATATGGTCTCGCATTAATTGATTATTATTATCCAGAAACAACGCATATCGATGTAAATGGTCCAGACGGACTTCAATTTAGATTTAATTTTATAGAAGTAGTGTGATTAAATGAAGAAATTTATAGCTATAATGTTATTAGGTAGTGCACTTTTCACTGTTGGAGCAATATATGATGGTATTGATAATCAAGATATGACACAACCTACAATTCATTTTTGGGAAAAGAATCCAATGAAATTCAATTTATATGCTAAGGGGCAGTGTACGTATTACGTGTTTGACAGAATACGACAAGATGGTAATATCATTAGCAATAAATGGGGCGATGCTAAGTATTGGGCTGCAAAAGCTGATGAAGAAGGATATACAGTAAATAATGAACCTAGTGTTGGCGCAATTTTGCAATATCCTAAAGGTCAATATGGTCATGTAGCATATATAGATAAAGTTCACCAGGATGGGTCGCTAACAGTATTTGATATGAACTATAATAAACCGTATGAAGTGACTAAAAGAACAGTTCATGACAATCAAGTAGACGAATTTAATTATATTCACCCAAAGGAAAATAAAAATGAAACAGCATAGTGAACTACAGTTACACCTCTCATGAGTTATTTGTAACTGTAGCTTTTTTTATGTATGGGAGTAAGCTATAATGTAGAGTGTTGTCAAAGTGTAGTGTGTGAATGGAGGCACGTGAATGAAAAAGAAATATTATATAACGATATCTTTAATCGTAGCAATTACAATATTAATCATTGATCAAGTAACTAAACGCATAATAGCTACAACAATGAATATTGGTGATTCGTATGAAGTTATTCCCAATTTTTTAAATATAACATCACATAGAAATGACGGTGCGGCGTGGGGAATATTAAGTGGTAAAATGGGATTCTTTTATATTATTACGCTTATAATTCTCGTCGTACTTGTATTATTTTATATTAAAGAAGCAAAGTATAATCTGTTTATGCAAGTTGCAATTAGTTTATTATTTGCAGGCGCATTAGGTAACTTTATTGATCGATTAGTAAATGGTGAAGTAGTTGATTTTGTTGATACGACTATTTTCGGATATGATTTTCCAATATTTAATGTTGCGGATTCTAGTCTAACAATAGGTGTATTATTCATCATCATTGCCTTACTTAAAGATGCAAATTCGAAAGAATAGGAGGCTGTAATTTGAAAACACATGAATTTAAAATAGAAGACCAAGCTTATGTTGGACAGCGTATTGATAAATTATTACCCGAATTCAACAATGATTGGTCAAGAAGTCAAATACAAGATTGGATTAAAGAAGATTTAGTAACAGTAAATGACAAAGTGATTAAATCTAATTATAAAGTTAAATTAAATGACAGTATTATCGTTACTGAAAAGGAAGTCGTTGAAGCTGATATTCAGCCGGAAAATTTAAACTTAGATATTTATTATGAAGATGAAGATGTTGCGATTGTATATAAACCTAAAGGTATGGTAGTTCACCCTTCACCAGGTCATTATTCAGGTACACTGGTTAATGGATTAATGTATCAAATTAAAGATTTATCTGGTATTAATGGTGAGATTCGTCCTGGTATCGTACATCGTATTGATAAAGATACATCAGGGTTATTAATGGTTGCGAAAAATGATATCGCGCATCGTGGTTTAGTTGAACAGTTAATGGATAAATCTGTTAAGCGAAAATATACTGCATTAGTACATGGAAACATTCCACATGATTACGGTACAATCGATGCGCCAATAGGAAGAAATGAGAAAGATAGACAATCCATGGATGTTGTTGATAATGGTAAAGAAGCCGTGACACATTTCAATGTGTTGGAACATTTTAAAGATTATACATTAATTGAGTGTCAATTAGAGACAGGGCGTACACACCAAATCCGTGTGCATATGAAGTATATAGGATTTCCTCTTGTTGGAGACCCTAAATATGGTCCGAGAAAGACACTTGATATTGGTGGTCAAGCTTTACACGCAGGGGTTATTGGGTTTGAACATCCAGTCACACATGAATACATTGAACGACAAGCGGAGTTACCTGAAGCATTTGAAACATTATTAGAAGATATCCGTTTAAGAGAAGCATAAGTTAATCATTCAATTGTCTAAATGGAATTTAATCTAATAAAAAAGGATTATTTAACACAGAGAATTTTAAAATTTGCATTGACTTATAAGTCAAAAAGCATTAAGCTAATAACAGTTCAAAAAGAAAACGATGTCTTTAAACGAAAGTCCAGAGAGGCTTCAAAGACAATGAGTATAATTCTATACACTTTCTTAAAATGATTCATTGAGCACATTGATGAATTGTTTAATGAGAATGACTTTATCATGTATCGTATAAACGTACATGTCCGTATATAAATTAAACCTCATGTCTTTGATTAAAGACATGAGGTTTTTTAATATTAAGAGGTGAGATAATGTCTGAGCGTATCATCATGGATGAAGCTGCAATACAACGTACTGTAACGCGTATGGCGCACGAAATTCTAGAATACAATAAAGGTACAGAAAATCTTGTGTTACTCGGTATCAAAACGAGAGGCGAATACTTAGCACGACGTATTCAAGACAAAATCAATCAAATTGAACAAAAAGCAGTTCCGACAGGCACAATTGATATTACGCATTTTAGAGATGATATTGAAATTACTAACAAGAAAATCACTCAAGACGCAATAGATATTGATGCTGATATTAATAACAAGGTCGTCATCATTATTGATGATGTGCTTTACACTGGTAGAACTGTTAGAGCTTCACTAGATGCGATTCTATTACATTCTCGACCAATTAAAATTGGATTGGCTGCACTTGTAGATCGAGGACATCGTGAGTTGCCTATCAGAGCAGATTTTGTAGGAAAAAATATTCCAACTGCTAAAGAAGAATCCGTTTCTGTGTTCTTAAATGAAAAGGATTCACAGAACGCAGTTATAATTGAATAAAGGCCTTTTAAATCAGTACGAGAGACTGAAAAAGGTAAAGTATTCAATAGTGAGTGTCAGTATTAAAGTTTCAATATAAGTAATAATGCGCTCACTAAAACAGAATACTTTGTCACGTATGTACAGATCACGTTGGATATGAAAACGTATCTGCTTACTAAATACGATTTTTTAGTCTCTTTACATTTATATGTTAAAGAGACTTTTTTTATGAAAGGAAGAAAAAAATGGAAAATGAACAAATGTTTGAACGCACCGTTAAGCCGGTGTTAGACGTACAGGATAAACCGCAACCGGCACAGTGGGCATTACTGAGTTTGCAACATTTATTTGCAATGTTTGGTTCTACTGTATTAGTACCATTCCTTACTGGTTTACCTATATCAGCAGCTTTACTTGCATCAGGAATAGGAACATTGCTTTACATCCTAATTACTAAAGCAAAGATTCCAGCATATTTAGGCTCAAGCTTCGCATTCATCACACCGATTATTACTGGCTTGAGCACACACAGTCTAGGTGATATGTTGGTCGCATTATTCGCTAGTGGCGTCATGTACGTCATCATCGGTATTCTAATCAAAATAAGTGGTACTGGATGGTTAATGCATTTACTTCCACCAGTAGTAGTGGGGCCAGTAATCATGGTGATTGGTTTAAGCCTAGCACCAACAGCAGTCAATATGGCAATGTTTGAGAATTCAGGTGATATGAAAGGGTACAACTTAAGCTATTTAGTTGTAGCACTTATCACATTACTTGTAACCATTATTGTCCAAGGGTTCTTCAAAGGATTCTTATCACTGATACCGGTACTTATTGGTATCATCGTCGGCTACATTGTTTCAATCTTTATGGGATTAGTAAACTTTTCAAATATTGCGAAAGCAAATTGGATTGACTTCCCTCACATCTATTTACCGTTTAAAGATTATGTACCGTCGATACACCTTGGTTTAATACTCGTCATGTTACCAATCGTGTTCGTAACAGTGAGTGAGCATATCGGTCACCAAATGGTAATCAATAAAATTGTAGGTAGAAACTTCTTCGAGGATCCAGGTTTACATCGCTCAATTATCGGTGACGGTGTGTCAACCATGTTCGCAAGTATTATTGGTGGTCCACCAAGTACAACATACGGCGAAAACATCGGTGTTCTAGCAATAACAAAAATTTATAGTATTTATGTTATTGGTGGCGCAGCGGTTATCGCGATTGTCTTATCATTCATTGGAAAGTTCTCAGCGTTGATTTCATCAATACCTACCCCGGTAATGGGCGGCGTATCCATCTTGCTCTTCGGTATTATTGCAGCAAGCGGACTGAGAATGTTAGTTGAGAGCAATATCGATTTCGCAAGCAACCGTAACCTAGTCATTGCTTCAGTCATCTTAGTTGTAGGTATTGGTAATTTACTTATCAATTTAAAAGGTTTAGGTGTAAACCTTCAAATCGAAGGTATGGCACTCGCAGCACTTTCAGGTATTATCTTAAATTTAATTTTGCCAAAAGAAAAACAGGAATCAAAAAACTAATTTAACAAGGATTATTTATCAGGAGGCGCTTTATGAATAACTTATTATCTATGGAACATTTATCTAACGAGGACATTTACGATTTAATTCAAACAGCTTGTGATTACAAATCAGGAAAACAACCATTACCACAATTTGAAGGAAAGTTTGTTTCAAATTTATTCTTCGAAAACTCAACACGTACTAAATGTAGCTTTGAAGTAGCAGAGCAAAAATTAGGTCTTAAAGAAGTTAACTTTGAAACAAGTACATCATCAGTACAAAAAGGAGAATCACTGTACGACACATGTAAAACGCTTGAGAGCATCGGCGTTGATTTACTTGTCATAAGACATTCTCAAAATGCATATTATGAAGAACTAGAAAATCTTAATATCCCAATTGCAAATGCTGGTGATGGTAGTGGTCAACACCCTACACAAAGTTTATTAGATATCATGACAATTTATGAAGAGTATGGGTCATTTGAAGGATTGAATATCTTGATCTGTGGAGATATTAAAAATTCGCGTGTAGCAAGAAGTAATTTCATAAGCTTAACATCACTAGGCGCAAATGTGATGTTCTCAAGTCCAGATGAATGGGTTGATGAATCTTTAGATGCACCATATGTGCAAATTGATGATGTTATCGACCAAGTAGACATTGTTATGTTATTACGTGTTCAACATGAACGTCATGGTATAACGGGTGAAGCTAACTTCGAGGCAAATGATTACCATGAACAATACGGTTTAACAATGGATAGATATAATAAGTTGAAAGATAAAGCAATTGTTATGCACCCTGCACCAGTTAATAGAGGTGTTGAAATTGATTCTGAATTAGTGGAAGCGCCTAAGGCACGAATTTTCAAACAAATGACAAATGGCATGTATTTAAGAATGTCAGTAATCAATAAACTATTATCAGGAAAAGAGGCGTAAACGTTGAAATTAATCAAAAATGCTCAAATTTTAGATAACGGTGAACTTAAGCAAACATCTATTTTAATTGACGGTCAACATATTAAAGAAATAAGCAATAATATTGAAGTTGATGAAAGTGTTGAAGTAATTGATGCACAAGGACATTTTGTAGCACCTGGTTTAATTGATGTTCACGTTCATTTACGTGAACCAGGTGGAGAACATAAAGAAACGATTGAGACAGGTACGAAAGCTGCAGCTCGTGGTGGGTTTACAACTGTATGTCCAATGCCAAATACACGTCCAGTACCGGACACTGTGGAACATATGGAGCGTTTACAACAATTAATTGAAGAGAACGCACAAGTACGTGTATTACCATATGCATCTATAACCGTACGCCAAGCTGGAAAAGAACATGTTGATTTTGAAGCACTAGCTAAGCAAGGTGCTTTTGCGTTCACAGACGATGGCGTAGGTGTTCAAGAATCAGCAATGATGTATGAAGCAATGCAACAAGCAGCTAAAGTTAATAAAGCTGTGGTAGCACACTGCGAAGATAATAGTTTAATTTATGGTGGTGCAATGCACCAAGGTAAACGAAGCGAAGCGTTAGGTATACCTGGCATTCCAAATATTTGTGAAGCGGTGCAAATCGCGAGAGATGTGCTACTAGCTGAAGCAGCAAATTGTCATTATCATGTATGTCATGTTTCAACGAAAGAAAGTGTTAGAGCTATTCGTGATGCTAAAGCAGCTGGTATTCATGTGACAGCCGAAGTTACACCACATCACTTATTACTAACTGAAGATGATGTACCAGGTGATAATGCAATTTATAAAATGAATCCACCTTTAAGAAGTAAAGAAGATAGAGAGGCCTTATTAGAGGGGTTATTAGATGGAACGATAGATTGTATTGCAACTGACCATGCACCACATGCGAAAGAAGAGAAAGCACAACCGATGACTAAAGCGCCTTTCGGTATTGTAGGAAGTGAAACTGCATTCCCATTACTATATACGCATTTTGTAAAAAATGGAGATTGGACATTGCAACAATTAGTGGATTACTTAACTGTTAAACCAGCACAAGTATTTGATTTACCATATGGCAAATTGGAAGAAGGACACTTAGCTGATTTAACAATGATTAATCTGGAAGAAGAGCGCGAAATCAAAGGTGAAGATTTCTTATCTAAAGCAGATAATACACCATTTATTGGTTACAAAGTTTATGGTAACCCGATTTTAACTATGGTAGAAGGCGAAGTTAAATATAAGGAGGATAAATAAATGCTTGAGCGACGCTATCTTGTATTAGAAGATGGGACTTATTATGAAGGATATCAATTGGGATCTAACGACTTATCAGTTGGAGAAATCGTATTCAACACAGCGATGACAGGATACCAAGAAACAATCTCAGACCCTTCATATACTGGTCAAATCATTACATTCACATACCCATTAATTGGTAATTACGGTATTAACCGAGACGACTTTGAAGCACTAACACCAACATTAAATGGTGTAGTAGTGAAAGAAGCAAGCACGCATCCAAGTAACTTTAGAAATCAAAAAACGTTACACGATGTGCTTGTACAATACAAGATACCTGGTATCTCAGGCGTAGATACACGTAGTATTACTCGTAAGATTAGACAGCATGGTGTACTCAAGGCAGGGTTCACTGATAATCGAGAGGACATTGACACACTAATCAGTACATTACAAGGTACAACGTTACCTCGAAATGAAGTGGAAACAGTATCTACTAAAACACCATACGTCTCTACAGGATCTGATTTAAGTGTCGTCTTGTTAGACTTTGGTAAAAAGCAAAACATTGTAAGAGAATTAAATTTGCGTGGGTGCAATGTGACAGTAGTACCTTATGACACATCGGCTGAAGAGATATTAGCTATGTCACCTGATGGCGTGATGTTATCTAATGGCCCTGGTGACCCAGATGTGGTAGAAGTTGCATTGGATATGATTAACGGTATTTTAGGCAAAATTCCATTCTTCGGTATATGCCTAGGACATCAATTATTCGCGCTATCTCAAGGTGCGACGTCATTTAAAATGAAGTTCGGTCATCGTGGTGCAAATCACCCTGTAAAAGATTTACGAACTGGAAAAGTAGATATCACAAGTCAAAACCATGGTTACGCTATTGATAAAGATTCATTGGCACATACTGACTTAGAAGTGACACATATTGCGTTAAATGATGGTACGGTTGAAGGATTAAGACATAAGACATTACCGGCATTTTCGGTGCAATATCATCCTGAAGCACGACCAGGCCCAAGCGATTCAAATTATTTATTCGATGAATTTATGGCTATGATGAAAGAATTTAAAGAAAAGGAGCAAACAGCAAATGCCTAAACGTGACGATATACAAACGATTCTAGTTATTGGATCAGGTCCAATTATCATTGGACAAGCTGCAGAATTTGATTACGCAGGTACTCAAGCGTGCCTTGCTTTAAAAGAAGAAGGCTACCGTGTCATATTAGTCAACTCTAACCCAGCAACGATTATGACAGATAAAGAAATTGCAGATAAAGTTTATATCGAACCGTTAACACATGACTTTATTGCACGTATTATTCGTAAAGAACAGCCTGATGCACTGTTACCAACATTAGGTGGTCAAACAGGTTTGAATATGGCAATTCAATTACATGATAGTGGTGTACTTGAAGCAAATAATGTGAAATTACTAGGTACGGAATTAAAGTCAATTCAACAAGCAGAAGATAGAGAATTATTTAGATCATTAATGAATGATTTAAATGTACCTGTCCCTGAAAGTGATATTGTAAATACTGTTGAACAAGCATTTGCGTTTAAAGACGAAGTAGGCTATCCACTCATTGTTCGTCCTGCCTTTACAATGGGAGGTACTGGTGGTGGTATTTGCTACAATGATGATGAATTAAAAGAAGTAGTGAGCAATGGGCTACATTACAGTCCAGCGACACAATGTTTAATTGAAAAATCTATTGCGGGCTACAAAGAAATTGAATATGAAGTCATGCGAGATAAAAATGACAATGCAATTGTTGTTTGTAATATGGAAAATATTGACCCAGTTGGTATTCATACTGGAGACTCTATCGTAGTAGCGCCGAGTCAAACGTTATCAGATGTTGAATATCAAATGTTACGTGATGTATCTTTAAAAGTAATTCGAGCATTAGGTATTGAAGGTGGATGTAACGTCCAACTTGCATTAGACCCACACTCATTCAATTACTATATTATAGAAGTAAATCCACGTGTATCACGATCATCAGCGCTTGCATCTAAAGCAACTGGATACCCAATTGCAAAATTAGCGGCAAAAATAGCAGTAGGATTAACATTAGATGAGATGCTTAACCCTGTCACAGGCACATCATATGCTGCCTTTGAACCAACGTTAGATTACGTTATTTCAAAGATACCGAGATTCCCATTTGATAAATTTGAAAAAGGCGAACGTGAATTAGGTACTCAAATGAAAGCCACTGGTGAAGTAATGGCTATTGGTCGTACATATGAAGAATCGCTATTGAAAGCAATACGTTCACTTGAATATGGTGTACACCATTTAGGCTTACCAAATGGAGAAAGTTTTGATTTAGATTATATTAAGGAACGCATCAGCCACCAAGATGATGAAAGACTCTTCTTTATAGGTGAAGCAATTAGACGTGGTACGACGCTTGAAGAAATACATAATATGACGCAAATTGATTATTTCTTCTTAAATAAATTCCAAAATATTATTAATATCGAACATGAGTTGAAAGCACACCCTGGAGATTTAGACTACCTTAAATATGCTAAAGACTATGGCTTTAGTGACAGAGTGATTGCACATCGATTCGGTATGACTGAAGCAGAAGTTTATCAATTGCGCCAAGAAAATGGCATTAAACCTGTATACAAAATGGTTGACACTTGTGCTGCTGAATTTGAGTCAACAACACCCTATTACTATGGCACCTATGAGACTGAGAATGAATCCATCGTGACAGATAAAGAAAAAATCTTGGTACTTGGATCAGGTCCAATTCGAATTGGGCAAGGGGTGGAATTTGACTATGCTACTGTACATGCAGTATGGGCAATTCAAAATGCCGGATACGAAGCAATTATCGTGAATAATAATCCTGAAACAGTATCGACTGACTTTTCAATATCAGATAAATTATACTTCGAACCATTAACTGAAGAAGATGTAATGAATATCATCAATTTAGAACAACCTAAAGGCGTAGTCGTGCAATTTGGTGGCCAAACGGCAATTAACTTAGCGGATAAATTAGCTAAACATGGGGTTCAAATATTAGGAACGTCTTTAGACGATTTAAATCGTGCCGAAGATAGAAAAGAATTCGAAGCCTTACTGCATACCATTAATGTACCTCAACCTAAAGGTAAAACTGCGACTTCTCCAAAAGAAGCACTTGAAAATGCCCGTGAAATTGGCTACCCGGTTGTGGTGAGACCATCATATGTACTCGGTGGTCGTGCTATGGAAATAGTGAATAGCGACGCTGAATTAGAAAACTACATGGAACAAGCTGTTAAAGCGAGCCCAGAACATCCAGTATTGGTAGATAGATATTTAACTGGTAAGGAGATAGAGGTTGATGCGATATCAGACGGTGAAACAGTCATCATTCCTGGTATCATGGAACACATCGAACGTGCAGGTGTTCATAGTGGTGACTCAATCGCTGTTTATCCACCACAAACTTTAAGCCAGGAAGATATTAATACGTTAGAAGACTACACAATTAAATTAGCTAAAGGGCTTAATATCGTAGGCTTGATTAATATCCAATTTGTGATCGCACATGATGGTGTTTACGTACTAGAAGTAAACCCTCGTGCAAGTCGAACTGTACCATTCTTAAGTAAAATCACAGATATTCAAATGGCACAACTTGCGATGCAAGCTATAATGGGAACACAGCTTAAAGCGTTAGGCTATAAGCAAGGCATCCAACCATATTCAGAAGGTGTCTATGTGAAAGCACCTGTCTTCAGTTTTAATAAATTGAAAAATGTCGATGTGACTTTAGGACCAGAAATGAAATCTACCGGTGAAGTGATGGGTAAAGATCTAACTTTAGAAAAAGCGCTTTACAAAGGATTAACGGGTAGTGGTGTAGAAGTTAAAGATCATGGTACTGTACTTATGACAGTAAGTGATAAAGATAAAGACGAAATTGTAAAAATTGCTCACCGTTTAAATGAGGTAGGGTATAAGATTTTAGCTACTCAAGGAACGGCACAAAAATTAGAAGAACATCATATTCCAGTTGAAGTTGTAGGTAAAATTGGTGGCGATGATGATTTATTAACACGTATCCAAAATGGTGAAGTACAAATTGTCATTAATACCATGACTAAGGGTAAAGAAGTAGAGAGAGACGGTTTCCAAATTCGTCGTACAACAGTTGAAAATGGTGTGCCATGTTTAACATCATTAGATACTGCGAATGCTTTAACAAATGTGATTGAAAGTATGACATTTTCAATAAGAACGATGTAATATTACAATTCGAAAACGACAAGGTTGTAATGAGTCAGGATTTTCTTAGTCAGACGACTGCGACCGCGTCGTTCATTTTCAAAGGAGTTATAATATGAAAGATTTACCTATCATAGCACTAGATTTCGAATCCGCAGAAAAAGTGAATACATTTTTAGATCAATTTGATGAACCACTTTTCGTGAAAATCGGAATGGAACTCTTCTATCAAGCAGGGCCAGAGTTCATTAAATCTATTAAATCACGTGGTCATGATATTTTCTTAGATTTGAAGCTACATGATATTCCAAACACAGTTGAAAAAGCAATGGAAGGCTTAGGAAAGTTAGATGTCGATTTAGTTAATGTGCATGCAGCTGGAGGTACAGCCATGATGAAAGCTGCAGTAAGGGGATTGCACAAATTTAGTAATGATACAAAGATTATTGCTGTTACACAATTAACATCTACAACTGAAGAAATGTTGCGTAATGAGCAAAATATTCAAACAACAATCGAAGAAGCCGTATTAAACTATGCGACATTAACGCAACAAGCAGGTTTAGATGGTGTTGTATGCTCACCATTAGAAGCAGAATTATTAACAAATGAATTAGGTTCAGACTTTTTAAAAGTAACACCTGGAATTAGACCACAAGGGGCAGCTGTAGATGATCAAAAGCGAATCACTACACCTGAAGACGCTAAACAATTAGGGGCAACACATATTGTAGTTGGACGACCAATCACGCAAAGTGAGAATCCTGTAGAAAGTTATCACACTATTAAAGAAAGTTGGTTAAGTTAATATGGCAAAAGAAATAGCAAAATCTTTATTAGATATCGAAGCAGTAACATTATCTCCAAACGACCTATATACATGGAGTTCAGGAATTAAATCTCCGATATACTGTGATAATCGTGTAACATTAGGCTATCCAGAAGTACGAAGTGCCATCCGTGATGGATTGAGCCAGTTGATTATTGAACAATTCGGTGATGTAGATATTATTTCTGGTACAGCAACAGCAGGTATTCCGCATGCAGCGTATATCTCTGAGAAATTAAATTTACCAATGAATTATGTTCGTTCGAAAAGCAAAAGCCATGGAAAACAAAACCAAATTGAAGGCGCTTTAAGCAAAGGCAAGAATGTCGTCGTTGTCGAAGATTTAATCTCAACAGGTGGATCTTCAATTACTGCAGTTGAAGCATTAAAAGAAGCGGGGGCCAATGTCGTAGGTGTAGTAGCCATTTTCACTTATGGCTTAAAGAAAGCAGAGGACATGTTTAATGATATCAATGTCCCTTACTACACATTAAGTAACTATAATGAGTTAATTGAAGTTGCACGTGAAGAAGGTAAAATTTCTGATCATGATATACAAACTTTAGTTGAATGGAGAGACAACTTGTAATATGCTATGTCAAAAGGGGGATTGATTAATATGACGGATAGTGAAGCGAATCGCTTCTATAATAATATGAAGCACGTTAATGAATTCTTATATAGAGATGAAGACTTCAAATCCCCAGACAACGCAATGTCGATTGATAATAGCATTAAAGAAATAAGTAAAAATCAATCTAAAGTAAGCATGGACTCATTTGTGCATACAAGTGACCTCTTTAAAAAGGCTAAGCAATCGCTTAGACAAAAGGGTAAAATCGATTAAAAAAACGTGGTATAGGCGGGCACAATCATCTAAAGTAATAGATGACATGTTGTCATATCTATACCACGATTTATATGTTTAGAAATATAATACATAACGCTTAGCGAATAAAAATTTTAATAAGCACCCATCCGATAAGTAAAACAATAAGCATACATAAAATAGGTATAACAAGATGCATCATAATTGAAAGCCTCCAATTGAACTTTATTCTAATTTTAACTTGAAAATTGAATAAGTCAAAAATTTAGATTAACGAAATTATATAGTTAAATTTTTTTAAAATGATATAGATTAGTTTAAAATAAGTATTAAAGATAAAGAGAGGGGAATCAATGTGGAAATACCTAAAATAACAACATTTCTAATGTTTAATAATCAAGCAGAAGAAGCAATTAATTTATATACGAGTCTGTTCGATAATAGTGAAATTTTAACTATGGTTAAATATGGAGAGGATGGACCGGGTGTGCCAGGCACAGTACAACATTCTATATTTACGCTAAATGGGCAAGTATTTATGGCAATTGATGCGGATAATGGTGAGAATTTGCCCATGAATCCGTCAATTTCTTTATATATTACGGTTGATAATGCGATGGAAATGGAACGACTATTCAGTGGTTTGAAGAAGGAAGGCGCAATATTAATGCCTAAAACTGCGATGCCGCCATTCCGTGAATTTGCATGGGTACAAGATAAATTTGGTGTTAGTTTTCAACTCGCATTACCTGAAAAATAAAACATGGGATTAGAACTGAATGTAGTTTGCGTTCGGTTCTAATCCCTTTTTAAATATCGTTTCATCATTTTAGTGACTGTGCGATGCAGCTTATTTAACTTTCATACTTTGAATTTTGTCATAATCTGGCGTTGCAAATAATGTTTTTTGATTATCATACGTTACAAATCCTGGTTTAGCACCAGACGGTTTGTGAACATTTCTAATTTCTGTATAGTCTACAGGAATTTGGCCAGAATTTCCGGCTTTTGAGAAGTAACCAGCTAACATAGCAGCTTCTTTAATCGTTTGTTCACTTGGTGCATCATTAAGAATAACGACATGAGAACCTGGAATATCTTTTGTATGGAACCAAATATGTGACTTTTGAGCTTTGCGATTTGTTAAATAATCATTTTGTTTATTATTTTTGCCTACCAGTATCGTATCCCCATCTGTAGAAAGATAGGTTTGAAGTTGAATTTTATCATTCTTTTTCTTTTTAACGTTTTTACGTTGTTTCATAAATCCTTGTTCTGCTAGTTCATCACGAATATCATCTATCTCATCAACCGTAATATGGTCGAGTTGCTGTTCGATATTTGCAAAGTAATCGATGTTCTCGCGCGTTAATTGAATTTGATGATCTAATTCGCGTTCACGTGTTTTCATTCGATTATATTGCTTGTAATAATATTGTGCATTAACTGACGGTGATTTAGTAGGGTTTAATGGAATCGTAATGTCTTCATTTGTATAGTAATTGAGAACAGTTACAGCATCATCGCCTTGCTTAATGCGGTAAATATTAGCAGTAATGAGTTCACCGTATAGTTGCTGTTTATCTTTATCTTTAGCACTTTCATACTCCGCAATCAGTTTGCTCAATTTATGTTGATATTTTTGAGATTGCTGTTGAACAAAGCGTACTAAATCATTTGCGCGTTGTTTGACACGTTCGCGTTCTCCACGGGCATCATAATACCGATCTAACAATTCATGTAAGGATGCATATTCAACCATATCATCATGAAATTGTTCTAATTTCATGAAGTAAAAATCTTCTTTACCAGTTTCATGATTTTTATGGAAAACAGGTACAGGTGTTTGTAACGTTTGAGCGATAACCTCATCATAAGCTTTAGGTAGAGTGTCTGTTGTCATAAATTGATAGCGATTGACTATTTCATTAGTAATCAGTGGACTAAAACCTTCAAACGTGTTCAATAACTGCTTTGCAAGTTTACCACTATTAAAATCTACATATTTTAAAGCTTCGTCCCCAGAAACGTCAAATGGATTTAATTTATTTTGTGTTGGTGGTGCTTCATATTTAAAACCCGGCATAACCGTACGATACTGATTTGTATTCGGGGTTAAATGTTTAAATCCTTCAATAATTTTATAATTTTCATCAACAAGTAATAAATTGCTATGTTTACCCATAATTTCTAAAATAACGGTGCGATAAATGGTATCCCCAATTTCATCTTTACTTTCAACATCGATTTCAATATGGCGGTCATTACCGATTTGACGTACTGATTTAATAATGCCACCTTCTAAATGTTTCCTAAATACGCGTGCGAACATTGGTGGTTCAAATGGGTTATCATACTTCTTCGTTGTGATATGCATTCTTGAAAAACTAGGGTGTATGGATAGTAATAGTTGATGATTTTTGCGATTTTGGCGTACAACCATAAGAATCGTATCAGTTTCTGGTTGATTAATCTTATGGATTCGTCCAGATACTAAAAACTGTAGTGATTCAACTATTTTTCTAGTGAATAAGCCATCATATGCCATAAATAATTTCCACCTTCAATTTAATCATTCAATATATTGTAACATGGTAAAAAGAAAGCGTCATGATTTAAGTTTATGTTACATACTCTATACAATTTTCACTACAATATGATATTATATTTAAATAATAGAAGAATAGCTTAGAGAGGTCGTAAGGCATGGATAATGAAAAAGGATTACTAATTGTTCTTTCAGGTCCTTCAGGAGTAGGTAAAGGAACTGTACGCAAAGAGATATTTGATGATCCAACTACATCATATAAGTACTCTATTTCAATGACGACACGTAATATGCGTGAAGGTGAAGTTGATGGTGTAGATTACTTTTTTAAGACGAAAGAAGAATTTGAAGCTTTAATTCAGGAAGATCAATTTATTGAATATGCTGAATACGTTGGAAATTACTATGGTACGCCTGTTCAATATGTTAAAGATACTATGGCTGCTGGACATGATGTATTTTTAGAGATTGAAGTAGAAGGTGCTAAACAAGTAAGAAAGAAATTTCCAGATGCATTATTTATCTTCCTTGCACCACCTAGCTTAGACCATTTGAAAGAACGATTAGTTGGACGTGGCACTGAGTCAGATGAGAAGATTCAAAGTAGAGTAAATGAAGCACGTAAAGAAGTAGAGATGATGAATCTTTATGATTACGTTGTAGTCAACGATGAAGTCCATTTAGCGAAAGATCGTATTCAATCAATTGTTGAAGCTGAACACTTAAAACGCGAACGTGTTGAAGCTATATATAGAAAAATGTTATTGGAGGCCAAAAAATAATGTTAAACCCACCATTAAACCAGTTACAATCGAAAATCAATTCTAAGTATTTAATTGCTACGACTGCAGCTAAGCGTGCACGTGAATTAGATGAAAGACCTGAAACAGCTTTATTAAGTGGATATCATTCAGCTAAACCTGTTGGTGAAGCATTAGAAGAAATTGCTAGCGGTAAAATTACACCAGTCGTTTCTGACGAATTCACTATGTAAAACCAAATGAAATTAATTTATCCATATGCACATCTTATTGATTTGAGTATTACGCTTCTTCAATAAGATGTGTCTTTTTAATTACACCTTTAATTTGTGTATAATAAATTTAATATAAATTATGATTAATAATCGATATAGTAAAAGGGAGAAATACGATTATGAAACACATTTTGCTAGCTGTTACAGGTGGTATTGCAGCATATAAAGCTATAGATTTAACGAGTAAATTAACACAAGCTGGTTACGATGTACGCGTAATGTTATCTGAACATGCGCAAGAATTTGTTACACCACTTGCTTTTCAAGCAATTAGTAGAAACCCAGTCTATACCAATACATTTAAAGAAGAGAACCCACAAGAAATTCAACATGTCGCATTGGGTGATTGGGCAGATGCGATTATCATTGCGCCTGCAACTGCAAATGTGATTGCGAAATTGAGTGTGGGTATTGCAGATGATATGCTAACATCTACGTTGTTAGCAACTGAGACACCTACCTTTATTGCTCCGGCAATGAATGTACATATGTATGAGAATAAGCGTACACAGCACAATATTAACGTATTAGCACAAGATGGCTATCGCTTTATTGAACCTGGGGATGGTTATTTAGCGTGTGGTTATGTAGCAAAAGGAAGAATGGAAGAACCATTACAAATTGTTAAAGTTATCAACGACTTTTTCCATTCGCAAAAGGTAATGGCGCATAGTTCGTTTAAAGGTAAACATGCATTAGTCACAGCTGGGCCAACTGTAGAAGTGATTGATCCTGTTCGTTATGTATCCAATCGTTCTTCAGGGAAAATGGGTTACGCTCTAGCTGAAGCGCTACAAAAAAGAGGCGCACACGTTACGTTAGTGACAGGGCCAACGCAATTAGTAGATCCTATTGGTATGGACATTGTACATATTGAAAGTGCGGAAGACATGTTTGAGGCAGTAACGACACGTTTTGATCAGCAAGACATTGTATTTAAAGCGGCAGCTGTATCTGATTATACGCCGATGGAAGTATTAGATCATAAAATGAAGAAACAAGATGGCGACTTAGCCGTTACCTTTAAACGAACTAAAGATATTCTAAAATATTTAGGTGAACATAAAGCACATCAATATTTAGTAGGTTTCGCTGCTGAAACGCAAAATATCGAAGCCTATGCGCAAGATAAATTAAAACGAAAAAATGCTGATGTGATTATTTCGAATAATGTAGGTGACAAAACGATTGGTTTTAAATCAGATGATAATGAATTAACCATGCATTTTAAAACTAATGAAATGATTAATATTAAGAGAGGCAAAAAGGTTCAATTAGCTGAACAAATTTTAGATGAATTAGAAACTAGGTGGCAATAATGATTGCGAAGGTAATCGTAGATATTCCTTCTAAGAGTGTGGACTTTAAATTTGATTATTTGATACCAGAGCATTTAGAGGCTTTTATTCAGGTAGGGGTTAGGGTGGTTGTTCCATTCGGTCCGCGTACAATTCAAGGATATGTCATGGCTATTGAAAATGAACCAAGTGATGATATTAATATTGAGAAATTGAAAGTAATCAAAGAAATTCAAGATATGAAACCTGAATTAACCTCTGAATTGATTCAATTGAGTGAATGGATTAGCCACTATCATGTATCTAAGCGCATTTCAGTACTTGAAGTAATGTTGCCCAGTGCAATTAAAGCAAAGTATACGAAAGTCTTTGAAGTTGTGAAATATAATGATATCGATGACCAATTGATTGAATACTTTGATGCTACGGGGCAATATAAATATAAAGAAGCGCAAAAGAATAATCATCTTCCTGTTTTAAATAAATTGTTAAAAACAGGCGCAGTGAAAGAAGTTACAATATTATCTCAAAATGTAAAAAAGAAAACACAGAGAGCGGTACGTATCGTAGAAGGTTATCATCCAGATGAGGTCTTAGCTAAACTTGAGAAGAAAATAAAGCAGTATGACGTGTATGCCTATCTATTAGATGAACAACATAATACAGTATTTCTGAAAGATATGGAAGAGATGGGATTCTCAAAATCAAGTATAGATGGGTTAGTTAAGAAGGGTTATATTGAGAAATATGATGCCGAAGTAGAACGTGATCCGTTTGCACATCGTATATTTGAACGTGAAGAGAAGCGGGAACTTACTTCAGAACAGCGTGTTGCTTTTCAACAGATTAAAGACAAAATCGATAATAAAGCGCAACGTACATTCTTATTACATGGTGTGACAGGTTCAGGTAAAACAGAAGTTTACTTACAGACAATCGAAGAAGTACTCAATGAAGGTAAAGAAGCAATGATGTTAGTGCCTGAAATTGCTTTAACTCCACAAATGGTCTTACGATTTAAACGTCGATTTGGTGATGACGTAGCTGTGCTACACTCTGGTCTATCTAATGGAGAACGCTACGATGAATGGCAAAAGATTAGAGACGGTAGAGCACGTGTCAGTGTTGGTGCACGATCAAGTATCTTCGCACCATTCAAAAATTTAGGCATAATTATTATTGACGAGGAACATGAATCAACATATAAGCAAGAAGATTATCCACGGTATCATGCTAGAGATATCGCTGAATGGAGAAGTCAATATCATCAATGTCCTTTAGTATTAGGAAGTGCAACACCAAGCCTTGAATCATACGCACGAGCTGAAAAAGGCGTGTATCAGTTACTATCATTACCTACTAGAGTGAATCAACAAGCATTACCTTCGATAGATATCGTTGATATGCGCGAAGAATTGAGTGCGGGAAATCGATCAATGTTTTCTAACGAATTAAGAGAAGCAATTGAAGAACGCTTACGTAAAAATGAACAAATCGTTTTATTTCTTAATCGTCGTGGCTATGCATCATTTATGTTATGCCGAGATTGCGGTTATGTGCCTCAATGTCCACATTGTGATATTTCATTAACGTACCACAAGTCAACAGATCAATTGAAGTGTCATTATTGCGGTTACCATGAAGTACCTCCAAATAAATGTCCTAATTGTGAAAGTTCTCATATTCGCCAAGTAGGCACGGGTACACAACGTGTGGAAGAAATATTACAACAAGAATTTGAAGGTGCACGTATTATACGAATGGATGTAGATACTACTTCTAGAAAAGGCGCGCATGAAAAATTGCTATCCGAATTTGAACAAGGAAAAGGCGATATTTTATTAGGCACACAAATGATTGCAAAAGGGTTAGATTATCCAAATATCACCTTAGTAGGTGTTTTAAATGCTGATACTATGTTGAATCTACCTGATTTTCGTGCGAGTGAGCGGACATATCAACTGTTAACACAAGTGGCTGGAAGAGCAGGACGACATGAAAAGCCGGGTAATGTCATTATTCAAACTTATAATCCTGACCATTATGCAATTGAAGATGTTCAAAAAAATGATTATTTAACTTTCTATCATAAAGAAATGGAATACAGAAAAATGGGCAAGTATCCACCTTATTATTTTCTGATCAATTTTACGATTTCACACAAAAATATGAAGAAAGTGATGGAAGCATCCAAACATATACATCAAATCTTACTGCAGCATCTCACAGATCGTGCGTTAGTGTTAGGCCCTTCACCAGCTGCAATAGCTCGTATTAACAACGAACATCGATTTCAAATTTTAGTGAAATACAAGCGTGAACCGGAATTGTTAAAAGCACTTCAATATTTAGATGATTATTATCATGAGGCCTATCTTAAAGACAAACTTGCATTAAAAATAGATATCAATCCGCAAGTATTAATGTAAACAAAAAGAGTTACGTAGTTATTAGGTTTAAAGACCTAACTTACGTAACTCTTTCTTTCGTAAATATTAGTTTTTACATGACAACATTACCGTTTTCATCTGCTGGTCTAAATAGTGTAAGAATAGCACTAATGATTGCAATGATATGTGGAATACCTGTCCAACAGAATAATAAGTGTAAAAGACCAGACATTGTTTTACCGGCATAGAATTTATGAACACCGAAACCACCTAAAAATATAGCTAAAACAATATAAATAATTTTATTTACTTCCATGTTGGCACCTCCTTTAATTGTGCAAGTGATGATAAGTTAAGTTACTTTTATTTTAATAGACTGAAAAATAAAAGCAATTAATAGTAGCTAGAATGGATAAATTTCAGACTAAGGTCGCAATTCAAAGTGAATTAAGTTATAATTGTATGATGAATTTTTTCAGGAGGAGCAAAATAAATGGCGATACAAAAATTAGTCCAGTCAACGCATCCTGTATTAACGAAACAAGCGGAACGCATAACAACATTTGATGCTACATTAAAAGATTTATTATTAGATATAGAAGATACATTATATGCTAATGAGGCATCAGCGCTTTGCGCACCTCAAATTGGTATTAGTAAGCAAGTAGCTATCATTGATATGGAACTTGAAGGATTGCTACAACTAATCAATCCTATAATTAAAACGGAGTCTAAAGATAAAGTCACAGACCTTGAAGGTTCAGTAAACACACCAGGTATCTACGGGGAAGTCGAACGAAGTAAAATGATAACTGTAGAAGCCAATGATTTAGAAGGTAATACGATAGAATTAACCGCTTATGATGATATAGCGAGAATGATTTTACACATCGTTGACCAATTAAACGGTATATCATTTACTAAGCGTGCACAGCATTTATTAACTGATGAAGAAGTGGAGGCGTATTTTGAAAATGACTAAAGTGATATTTATGGGAACACCTGATTTTTCAACTAAGGTATTGGAAATGTTAATAGAAGAACACGACGTTATCGCAGTCGTAACGCAACCTGATAGACCAGTGGGACGTAAACGTGTATTAACACCACCACCTGTTAAACGAGTGGCTGAAGAACACAATTTACCTGTTCATCAACCAGAAAAATTAGCGCAATCTGACGAATTGGCACAACTGTTACAATTAGAACCTGATTTAATTGTTACTGCTGCATTTGGTCAATTATTGCCTGAGACATTACTACAATTACCTAAATTAGGTGCAATTAATGTCCATGCATCATTGTTACCTAAATACCGTGGTGGTGCGCCCATACATCAAGCAATTATTGATGGTGAGGCACAAACTGGTATAACAATTATGTATATGGTTAAAAAGTTAGATGCTGGCAATATTATTTCACAAAAAGCAATTGATATAGAAGATGATGATAATGTAGGTACGATGCATGATAAGCTTAGTATATTAGGCGCAGATCTATTGAAAGAAACATTACCAGCAATTATCGATGGTACAAATGATAGTACGCCTCAAGATGATACGCAAGCCACATTCGCTTCAAATATTAGTAGAGAAGATGAACGTATTGATTGGACGATGACCGCTGAAGATATTCATAATCATATACGTGGATTATCACCATGGCCTGTCGGCTATACTACGATGGATGATACAAACTTGAAATTGTATGCTGCACATATCGTGCATAACAAAAAAGGGCAACCAGGGGAGATTGTCGAAACGACTAAAAAAGCGATTATAGTTGCTACAGGCTCTGATGATGCAATTGCCTTAACTGATATTCAATTAGCTGGTAAAAAACGTATGCTAGCAGCAAATTATTTAAGCGGTGTTCAAGAATCGCTAGTTGGGAAATTATTAAAATGACACAAACAGTAAGAGAATTAGCATTTCAAACAATTCAAGAAATCTTTAATGATTATGCTTACAGTAACTTAAGAATCAATGAGGTACTTTCTACCGGGGACGTATCTAGTATTGATAAACCTTTGTACACTGAACTCGTGTATGGAACTGTAAAACGGAAAATGACGCTAGATTTTTATCTTAGACCTTTTGTAAAAACGAAAATTAAAAGTTGGGTCAGACAATTATTATGGATGAGTTTGTATCAGTATATTTATTTAGATAAAGTTCCTAATCACGCCATTATAAATGAGGCAGTTAATATTGCGAAACGTCGTGGTGGTCCTCATAATGGTAATGTTGTTAACGCTATATTGAGAACGATCTTTAGAAGTGAATTGCCAAGCCTAGATTCAATTAAAAATGATAAACAACGTATGGCCATTGAGTATAGTATTCCAAAGTGGATTATTGAACATTGGATTACGCATTATGGTGTTGAGACCACACGTGAAATAGCATCTTCATTTATGGAACAAACTGCAAGTACTGTGCGTGTTAACACAAGTAAAAATAAAGTTGAAGATGTCGTAGCAGGGTTACAAGCGGAGGGATATGACGTTGAAGTGGATGAACTGATTCCTTATTGTTTACATTTAAAAGGACGTCCAATAATTGAATCCGACAATTTTAAAAATGGAAATATTTCAATTCAAGATAAGAGTTCAATGTTTGTAGGATATTTAATGGGTGTCGAAGACAATGACGTTATTTTGGATGCATGTAGTGCACCAGGTGGCAAAGCGTGTCATATTGCAGAATTATTAGCATCAAGTGGTCATGTAGATGCGACAGATATTCATAAGCATAAAATTGGTTTAATTAAAGAAAATATTGGAAAATTACAACTTAAGAACATTAAAGCATTTGATCATGATGCAACAAAACCATATAAAGATGTATATGACAAAATACTTGTTGATGCACCATGTAGTGGTTTAGGCGTATTACGACATAAGCCAGAAATTAAATATGTTCAAACAAAGCAAGATATTCAAGACTTGGTTGAATTACAGTTACAGATATTAGACAATGTTAAAGAAAACTTGAAACCTGGTGGAACTCTAGTCTATTCAACGTGTACGATTGAACAACTCGAAAATGAAAATGTGATTTATACCTTCTTAAAAAATAATAAAGACTTTGAATTTGAATTAATGACACATCCTGTTAGCGGTGAACAAGTAAAAACAATACAGATTTTACCCCAAGATTTTAATTCAGATGGCTTTTTCATCACAAAAATAAAAAGAAAGGAAAGTTAAGATGATAACTACTGAAAAAAAGAAGAAAAATAAATTCTTGCCTGACTTTGATAAACAGTCGATTTATTCACTTAGATATGATGAAATGCAAGAATGGTTAGTAGACCATGGCCAACAAAAATTTAGAGCTAAGCAAATATTTGAATGGCTATATCAAAAACGTGTAGATAGTATTGATGAAATGACGAATTTATCCAAAGATCTTCGTCAAGTGCTAAAAGATAACTTTGCTATGACCACTTTAACGACTGTTGTAAAACAAGAAAGTAAAGATGGGACCATAAAATTCCTATTTGAATTACAAGATGGTTATACAATTGAAACCGTATTAATGCGCCATGACTATGGTAATTCAGTTTGCGTAACGACTCAGGTTGGATGTCGTATCGGTTGTACGTTCTGTGCTTCTACATTAGGTGGCTTAAAACGTAACTTAGAAGCAGGAGAAATTGTTTCACAAGTTTTAACAGTTCAAAAAGCATTAGATGCGACAGATGAACGTGTATCTCAAATTGTAATTATGGGAATTGGTGAACCTTTTGAGAATTATGATGAAATGATGGATTTCTTACGTATCGTTAATGATGACAATAGTTTAAATATCGGTGCACGTCATATAACAGTGTCAACATCAGGTATTATTCCACGTATTTATGATTTTGCTGAAGAAGATATTCAAATTAACTTTGCCGTAAGTTTGCATGCAGCCAAAGATGACATTCGTTCTAAATTAATGCCAATTAACAGAGCTTACCACGTAGATAAATTAATGGAAGCAATTCAATATTATCAAGAAAAAACAAATCGTCGTGTGACATTTGAATATGGATTATTTGGTGGCGTCAATGACCAATTAGAGCATGCACGTGATTTAGCGCATCTTATTAAAGATCTAAACTGTCATGTTAACTTAATACCAGTCAACCATGTTCCAGAACGTAATTACGTTAAAACACCTAAAGATGATATTTTCAAATTTGAAAAAGAATTAAAACGATTGGGCATAAATGCTACAATTAGAAGAGAACAAGGATCAGATATTGACGCGGCATGTGGACAATTAAGAGCGAAGGAACGACAAGTAGAAACGAGGTAATCACAATGCTAAACGCACAATTTTTCACAGATACTGGACAACATAGAAATAAAAATGAAGATGCAGGAGGTATTTTTTATAACCAAACTCACCAACAATTATTAGTACTATGCGATGGTATGGGTGGTCATAAAGCGGGGGAAATTGCAAGTCAGTTTGTTACGTATGAGCTTCAAAAACGTTTTGAAGCTGAAAATTTTATTGAGTATGAACAAGCCGAAACTTGGTTGCGTTTCAATTTAAAAGAGATTAATCGTGAGCTATTTGAATACGCTCAAACAAATGAATCGTATAAAGGTATGGGTACAACATGTGTTTGTGCCCTTGTATTCGATAAGCACTTGGTTGTGGCAAATATAGGGGACTCTAGAGCATATCTTATTAATTCTAGAGAAATCGAACAAATTACGTATGATCATTCATTTGTTAACCATTTAGTTATGTCAGGTCAAATTACTGAAGAGGAAGCATTCACACACCCACAACGTAATATTATTACTAAAGTGATGGGAACAGATAAACGTGTAAGTCCAGATATATTTACGAAACGATTTAATTATTATGACTTTTTAATGTTGAATTCTGATGGTTTAACAGATTATGTCAGAAGTGAACGTATTCTTGAAGCGTTTAATACGTCGTTATCATTAGAAGAACATGGTGAACAGCTTATTCAATTAGCACTAAACCATGATTCTAAAGACAATATTAGTGTTTTAATAGCAGCTATTGAAGGTGATCATCTATGATTGGAAAGTTAGTTAGTGAACGATATAAGATAGTGGATAAGCTTGGTGGCGGAGGAATGAGTACCGTTTACTTAGCAGAAGATACCATTTTAAATCGTGAAGTGGCGATTAAAGCAATCTCAATTCCTCAGAATGAAAAAGAAGAAACAATGAAACGTTTCGAGCGAGAAGTCAATAATGCAACGCAACTCTCACATGAAAACATTGTTGAAGTGTATGATGTTCAAGAAGATGAAGAGTGCTTCTTTTTAATTATGGAATATATAGATGGGCCTACTTTATCTGAATACATACATAGTCATGGTCCTTTAAGTATTGATACAGCAATTGACTTTACCAATCAAATTTTAAAAGGTGTGGCGCAAGCGCATGACAAACTTATCATACATAGAGATATTAAACCTCAAAATATCTTAATTGATAAGAACAAGACACTTAAAATTTTCGATTTTGGAATTGCCAAAGCTTTAAGTGAAACATCTATGACGCAAACAAACCACGTGCTCGGTACTGTACAATACCTTTCACCAGAACAAGCTAAAGGTGAAACTACGAATGAAGCGACAGATATTTATTCCATAGGTATTGTACTTTTTGAAATGTTAGTTGGGGAACCACCTTTTAATGGCGAAACAGCTGTTAGTATAGCGATAAAACATATTCAGGATTCCATACCTAATGTAACCGAGTTAAGATCTGATATACCTCAATCCTTAAGTAACGTTGTCCTTAGAGCAACAGAAAAGAAAGCAACGGATCGTTATCAAAGTGTCAATGATATGAAAGAAGACTTAAGTAGTGTACTTGTATCTAGTCGTGCTAATGAAAAAAAGCATTCAATTGAAGAAGATGATACAAATACCGTTGCCATTGATAGACAAGATATCAGAAGTAAAATAAAGGAAGAAAATGAGCAGAAACAAATCGCTCAAACCATGCAAATACCTATTGTCAATGAGCACCATTTCCAAACTAACGAGGCGCAAATTTACGAGCCACCAAAGAAAAAGCGTTCTAAAAAGAAAAAATTTGCCATTGCGTTGATTTTATTGTTATTAGTCGTAAGTTTATTTGGGTTTATTGCGATGGGCATGTTTGGCAGTAAGTATTCAGAAATGCCAGATCTTAAGGGTAAAACTGAAAAAGAAGCAGAAAAAATATTACGTCAATCTCATTTAGAAATTGGCAATATTTCTAGAGACTATAGTGATGACTATCCAGAAAATAAAATCATCGAGACAAAACCGAAACAAGGTGAAAGAGTGAATCAACATGAAAAAGTTGATATCGTGCTTTCAAAAGGACCAGAACGGGCTAAAATGCCGAATGTTATAGGAATGAAAAAAGCTGATGCACTTGATAAATTAAAACAATTTAAACTTGATCATGTAACAGTGAATCAAGAATACAATAATCAAATACCTAAAGGTGCTATCGCCAAACAAAGTGTTAATCCGGATAGTTATGTACGTGTGAATGATCACCAAATCACGTTAACTGAGTCGTTAGGTGTTAAAAAAGTATACGTAAAAAATTATGAACATAAAAATTATAAAACTGCTCAGAAAGAACTTGAAAAAAATGGTCTAAAAGTACAAATAACGACTGAATCAAGTAATAATGAAAAAAAAGATAATATTATTTCACAAAATCCGAAAAATACAGAAATTGATGAAGGAAGTACAGTTCAACTGATTGTTTCGAAAGGAAAAGCAACTTCTAAAGACGAAGATAAAGAAGACGAGAAGTCTAATGATTCTAGTAAAGATAAGGACGACGACGCAAAGAAAGTTAAAAATTACACCGAAACATATCATATCCCATATACGGGTGACGATGAAAGTCAAAAAGTTCAAGTTTATATAAGAGATAAAGACAATAGTGGCACATCTGCGAGTCAAACGTTTAGTATAAAAGGTGATAGAACAATCACGATTCCGCTTAAAATTGAAGAAGGATCTGACGCAGGCTACACCATTAGAGTAGATGGCGATATTATTGCAGATAAAGATATAGATTATTAAAGTTCAACCTTTTAGTGAATGAAAGCAATCAAACATTCACTAAAAGGTTTTTTAAATCTTTATAAAAACTATAAAAATATTATGTAAACTTTAAATGTACTCTGCTTTGATAACTTTGACTTTAAACAAATATGTTCTGGATATAATATTCTCTAAGGTTTTGCTATAATAATGAAATATAAATAATGATTAAGAGGTGTCATTTTGGAAACTGGACGTATTATTAAATTAATTAGTGGTGTATATCAAGTAGATGTAGATGGAACTTTATATGATACTAAACCACGTGGTCTTTTCAGAAAAAAGAAGTTTTCACCAATTGTAGGGGACATTGTTGATTTTGAAATTCAAAATACCAATGAAGGTTATATTCATCATGTTCACGATCGTCATAATGCATTGAAACGACCACCAGTTAGTAATATTGACGGCTTAATCATCGTGATGAGCGCTGTAGAACCAGATTTCTCAACACAATTGTTAGATCGTTTTCTAGTTATTGCGCATTCATATGATTTAGAACCGAGTATACTAGTGACTAAAAAGGATTTAGCGTCTGATGATGACATTAAAAAAATTAATGAATGGTTAAATATTTATGAAACTATTGGCTACAATACTCAATTTGTTGGCAAAGATACGTCTAAACAGGAAGTAGTCGCTTCTTGGCCGAAAGGACTTATTGTACTAAGTGGTCAATCAGGTGTTGGTAAGTCGACATTTATAAACGCTTTTAAACCAGAATTAAATTTAGAAACCAATGATATATCAAAATCCCTTAACCGTGGTAAACATACGACGAGACATGTAGAATTATTCGAAAGGGAATCTGGTTTTATTGCAGATACACCAGGCTTTAGTGCATTAGATTTTGATCATATTGAAAAAGATGAATTGAAACACTATTTTATAGATATTCATCACTATGGCGAGGCATGCAAATTTAGAAACTGTAATCATATTAAAGAACCTCATTGTCATGTTAAGAAACAATTGGAGAGTGGTCATTTAGCACAATTTCGCTATGATCATTACATTCAATTATTTAATGAAATTTCAAATAGAAAGGTAAGATATTAATGAAAAAAATCTATCCATCACTTTTATCCGCTGATTTTTTAAATTTAGAAGATGAAATTAAAGCTTTAGAAAAAGCACAAGTTGATGGTTTACACTTTGATGTGATGGACGGTCAATTTGTACCAAATATATCGATTGGTTTGCCGATTCTTGATTCAATTCGAACTGCTACACAATTACCAATTGATGTTCACTTAATGATTGAGCAACCTGAGCAGTATATTAACACCTTTGCTGAACACGGTGCTGACATGATATCGGTGCACGTCGAGTCTACGCAACATATTCATAGAGCGCTTCAAATGATTAAGAATGCTGATAAAAAAGCAGGCGTTGTCATTAATCCTGGTACACCAGTTGAAGTATTATTACCAGTTCTTGAGATTGTAGATTATGTATTAGTGATGACAGTCAATCCAGGTTTCGGTGGTCAATCATTTATTGAAGCATGCGCATCAAAAGTGAAGTCACTTAGAGATCTAAGACAATCTTTAAATTTAAATTTTGATATTGAAGTTGATGGTGGCATCAATGATGAAACTATCCAATTGTGTGCTGATAATGGGGCAACTATGTTTGTTACAGGTTCTTATTTCTTTAATCAAAAGGATTATAACAAGGTGACACAATTACTGAAAGGCTGATTTTAATATGCGAATCAATTTATTATGTAGTGACCGACATTTACCTCCACAAGTATTGAGCACTCAAAAGCATGAACATTGGGGTGGCATTGATAGAGGAACACTGATTCTAGTTAACCATGCCATCACACCGACGTTCTCAATTGGAGACTTTGATTCTGTTTCAGAAGAAGAACGTCAACAACTCAAACATCAGTTGAATATTAAGCCCGTCAAAGCTGAAAAAGATGATACGGATTTAGCATTAGGTGTAGAAGAAGCTGTTCATAGAGGTTTTACGCAAATACATATTTATGGTGCAACTGGTGGTAGATTAGATCATTTTATGGGTGTCATGCAAATATTGCAAAAACCAAAGTATATAGAACGAAATATTTCAATTAGTGTGGAAGATGATCAAAATGAAATTAAATTATTGAAACAAGGTACCCATAAAATTCAAAAATCACTTCATTTCCCATATGTATCATTTATTCCAGTTACTGAAAATGTTGTTTTATCATTGAAGGGCTTTAAATATAATTTGAATAAGCAACTTCTAGAAAAAGGATCGACACTTACATTATCTAATGAAGTAAAAGAAGCTGTCGCGGAAATCATTTTACATGACGGACAAGTACTTCAAATGAGAAGTAAGGATGCAAGTTAAAAAAGAACATAAAAAAATGCCTTCACCACATATGAAGGCATTTTTTAGTGCATTATATTTATTAAACTCTAGTAACTTTACCAGATTTTAAAGCACGAGCAGAAACCCAAACTTTTTTAGGTTTTCCGTCAACTAAAATTCTAACTTTTTGAAGGTTAGCATTAAATCTGCGTTTATTCGCATTTAAAGCGTGTGAACGATTATTACCAGTCGATGCTTTACGACCTGTTACGTAACATTGTTTACCCATCAAAGTACCTCCTTTAATAAATATAAATACACTTGACTACTTATATACTTAAATAAGATACCATATATGAATTTTTAAAGCAATGAAATTGAAAGGTATTTCTCTAAAAATGTTTTGAATTTTATAATTTATGGTATAATTGTAAGCTGAGGAGTTATGTAGTACATTTAATTAGGTTATAAAGACTTATTTATGGAAGAATCGGTTAATTTCTACAATGAATTTAATTGTAAATGTTTATAGTTTCGTCATTTTTAAACAAAATTCAGGAGGAATATAAAGATGACAATAGAAATCTCAAATGATTATGGTAAAATCGATATCTCAAATGAAGTCATTGCTTCAGTAGTAGGCAGTAAAGCTGTTGAAAGTTATGGTATTGTTGGTATGGCATCTAGACAACAAGTGCGAGATGGTATTGCCGAAATTTTAGGACATGAAAATTATGCTAGAGGCATTGAAGTCAAAGAAAACAATGGTGTCATTGATATAGATATGTATATTATCGTTAGCTACGGTGTTAAAATCTCAGAGGTAGCTAATAATGTACAATCATCAGTAAAATACACACTAGAAAACTCACTCAATGTAAAAGTGAATTCAATTAATATATTTGTACAAGGTGTAAGACTTAATAATAAGGGCAAGTAGGTATAGGAGGACTTAGCAGGATGATTAGCAAAATTAATGGTAAATTATTTGCCGATATGATAATACAAGGGGCACAAAATTTATCTAATAATGCAGATTTAGTAGATTCTTTAAATGTATACCCTGTGCCAGATGGTGATACAGGTACTAATATGAATCTTACAATTACTTCTGGACGTGAGGAAGTTGAAAATAATTTATCTCAAAGTATTGGTGAATTAGGGAAGACATTCTCTAAAGGATTACTTATGGGTGCTCGAGGTAACTCAGGTGTAATTCTTTCTCAATTATTTAGAGGATTCTGTAAAAATATTGAAACTGAAAATGAAATTAATGCACAACAACTTGCTAATAGTTTCCAAGCAGGTGTTGACACTGCTTATAAAGCTGTAATGAAACCAGTCGAAGGGACAATCTTAACTGTTGCTAAAGATGCAGCCAAGGCAGCGGTTAATAAAGCTGAAGAAACAGATGATTGTGTTGAAGTTATGGAATATACAATTGCAGAAGCTGAAAAGTCATTAAATAATACACCCAATTTACTTGCTGTATTAAAAGAAGTTGGCGTAGTTGATAGTGGTGGTAAAGGGCTATTATGTGTTTATGAAGGTTTCTTAAAAGGTTTAACAGGCCAAACGATTGAAGTGAAAAAAGAAAAATTAAACACAGAAGAGTTAGTGCATGAAGAGCATGACTTCCATGGCGTAATTAACACTGAAGACATTAAGTATGGCTATTGTACTGAAATGATGGTACGTTTTGGAAAAGATAAAAGAGAATTTGATGAGCAAACATTTAGAACAGATATGAGTCATTTTGGTGATTCATTACTCGTTATTAATGACGATGAAATTGTAAAAGTCCATGTACATACTGAAACACCAGGTGATGTGTTTAACTATGGTCAAGAGTATGGTGAGCTTATTAAATTAAAAGTTGAAAATATGCGTGAACAACATCGTGAAGTCATTAGAAAAGAAAAGCAAAATCATCAATCAGACCAACAAGAAGAATCAAAAACAGTTGAAACAGCAATTATTGCTATTTCTATGGGTGATGGCATTTCAGAATTATTTACATCTATGGGTGCGACACATATTATAAGCGGTGGACAAACAATGAATCCATCTACTGAAGACATTGTAAAGGTCATTGAACAATCTCAATGTAAACGTGCCATTATTTTACCAAATAATAAAAATATAAGAATGTCGAGTGATCAAGCTGCAACTTTAGTTGAAGCAGATACAGTTGTAATTCCTACAACATCTATTCCACAAGGTATTGCGGCGTTGTTCCAATACGATCCATCATCATCACTTGAAGATAATCAATCTCACATGACAACAGCTTTAGATAGTGTGAAATCTGGATCAGTAACATTTGCTGTTCGTGACACTAAAATTGATGGCGTAGAGATTAAAAAAGGCGAATTCATGGGATTATCTGAAAGTAAAATTGTGACAAGCAACGATGATGAGTTTGCGACAATCACAGGTTTACTTAAAGCGATGCTAAATGAAGATAGTGAAATCTTAACTATTATCGCTGGTGAGGATGCAAATACTGAAACCTCAGATAAATTAGTAGAGTGGGTTGAAAGCGAATATCCAGACGTTGAAGTAGAAGAACATAACGGTGGCCAACCTATCTATCAATATTTATTCTCAGTCGAATAAATATCAATTGAAAAGCTATGAAGGGTCCTGGACATAAAGTTCCTGGATGAGTAAATTAAGGCAATTTCTATTGAAATAATATAGAAATTGCCTTTTTTATATTTTTTGATTATTTTTAGCTCATTGAGTTGTTACTTTCCTTATATTAAGAGGCTGGGACAAAAATAATATAATGAAGCTATTTTGCAACTTCGCAGTAGCTGACTGAACTGAGAAGGCGCTTTAATCAAGCTTTTCTCAGTTCTAGTCATCCTTGCGGGCGGGGCCCCAACAAAGAGAATTTCATCAAGAAATTCTACAAGCAAAGCAAGCTGGGAGAGGGACGACGAATTTAAAAGAATTCTGTTCCACTCCCTTTTTTTATATTTTTTTGATTATTTTCAGCTCGTTGAGTTGTTACTTTTATTATATTAAGCGTTATTCATATAAAACCAAGTTCTCTTTTGACTTTATTTATCCCTTGGACAGACATCTGAGTGAAACTTAAGATCGCCTTCATAAATCCAAAAGTCAGCACCACATCAATTTTGCTTTGACTGTAGATGATTATCGTTTCTAGTTCTGAAAGCTTTTTGTTAATTTGGGATTTAAAATACTCCCAGTTTTAATTCTTCATTATTTTTATTTGTTTTTGAATTGAAGTTTATACATTGATTCTTCAGCGGACATTCTGAACAAACATCACATTCATATAATTTGAAGTCCCATTTAAAACTTACTTATCATAGCGATAGATATACCGTTTAAAACATAAAATAGTGCATATCTACATGTGTTTAATGATTACAAAAAATATAAATATTAAAATTTTAATAGTATTTTTAATGTGTATTAGTATAAAATATATGTATATTAAACAATAGGAGTATGCACATGGGAAATATACTTTTAGTAGTTATTGGTCTTAGTATCATATGTTTTATATTAATGCTTTTTAAAAAGAAAACAATTGCTGTTACAGCTTTGGCGGTTTTAATCACAACATCATCTACACTTATAGCATTGCCACTCAATAGAGTTAATGCACAAAGTAGTGCACTTACTAAAGAGAAAGTTAAATTTGTTAAAGGTATTGATGGAGACACTGTTCAATTACTTTATAAAGGGAAGAAATCAACCTTTAGATTATTGTTGATTGATACACCTGAAACTAAGGATCCACGAAAGCCTGTTCAAAAATATGGTCCGGAGGCTAGTCAATTTACAACACGAATGTTGGCTAATGCGCGTACGGTACAAGTTCAATTTGATCGTGGTCAACGAACAGATAAATATGGTCGTTATTTAGCATACGTTTATGCAGATGGTAGAATGGTTAATGAAGCGGTTGTTAGACAAGGATTAGCTAGAGTGACTTATATCTATCCGCCGAACAATACATTTGAACAAATGTTAAAGGTAAGCCAATCCAAAGCACAAGCTGAAAAGCTAAATATATGGTCTACAACAACGTCGAACACGAAAGCTAAGACGGGTCAAACATCATCTACAAAAGCATCTGTAAAATCATCAACTAAACCGAAAACATCAACGTCGTCAACTTCAAAGACAACGAAAAAGCAATCAACAGAAAATTATAAAAATTGCACTTTATTAAGAAAGAAATATCCAAATGGTGTGAAAAAGGGTCATCCTGCTTATCAAACAAAGTTTGACCGCGATAAAGATGGATGGGCATGTGAACGTTAAACATGTATCGTTCAGTGAATTAGAGTGAGGCTTGAACATAAATAATATAATAAAGCTATTTTGCAAATTCGCAGTAGCTGACTGTACTGAGAAGACGCTTAAAGCAAGCTGGGGGTGGGACGATGAATTCAAAAAGAATTCTGTCCCACTCCCGCCTTTTTAAATATCAAAGGTTTAACAATCAATTATTCTGCTTAATCATGATAAAATAAATATTAATATTATAAATACTAGGTGAGAAGTTATGTCTAAAGTCAATTTAATAGAAAGTCCATATCCGCTTCAAAAGATTAAAGGGCTAGGACCAAAACGAATTGCTTTATTGCAAGAACTCAATATTAATACGGTAGAAGACTTGGTGCTTTATTTACCGAGTCGCTATGAAGATAATACAGTTGTAGACTTAAATATGGCTGAAGATCAATCTACAGTGACAGTTGTTGGAGAAGTTTATTCTATGCCGACGGTTGCTTTTTTCGGAAGAAATAAATCGAAGTTAACAGTCCATTTAATGGTGGACAATATCGCAGTTAAATGTGTCTTCTTTAATCAACCATACTTAAAAAAGAAAATTGAACTTCATGGTACGGTAACTGTTAAAGGAAAATGGAATCGTGCGAAACAAGAAATTAACGGAAATCGTATGTTCTTTAATGCACAGTCTCAAGATGCATCTGAAGTTAAATTAGAACCTGTGTATCGTATCAAAGAGGGCATTAAACAAAAGCAAATGCGAGATATGATTTATCAAACGTTAGATGATGTTACGATACATGAATGGTTGACAGATGAATTAAGACAGAAGTATAAATTAGAATCTTTATCTGATACCATACATGCACTGCACCATCCTAAAGATCGCCATGACTTATTACGTGCTAGACGGACGTATGCCTTTACCGAATTATTCATGTTTGAATTACGAATGCAATGGTTGAATCGTCTAGAGAAGACATCGGACGAAGCCATTGAAATCAACTACGACATCCAAAAGGTAAAAGCGTTTATAGAAACATTACCTTTTGAGTTAACGGATGCGCAAAAAAAGAGTGTGAACGAAATCTTTAGAGATTTGAAAGCACCGATTCGCATGCATCGATTATTGCAAGGTGATGTAGGTTCAGGGAAGACAGTTGTTGCTGCTATATGTATGTATGCGTTAAAAACAGCTGGATATCAGTCTGCGCTAATGGTTCCTACTGAAATTCTAGCGGAGCAACACGCAAATAGTTTAACTGAGTTATTTGGAGACTATATGAACGTCGCATTATTAACTGGATCTGTTAAAGGTAAAAAAAGAAAAGTCCTCTTAGAACAATTAGAGAATGGCACCATTGATTGTCTAATAGGTACACATGCGCTTATACAAGATGATGTAGCATTTCAAAATGTAGGACTGGTTATTACCGATGAACAACACCGTTTTGGGGTCAATCAACGTCAACTGTTAAGAGAAAAAGGAGCGATGACGAACGTCCTCTTCATGACAGCGACACCGATTCCTAGAACCCTAGCTATTTCAGTATTTGGTGAAATGGATGTTTCATCTATTAAACAGTTACCCAAAGGGCGTAAACCGATTATTACGAACTGGGCAAAACACGAGCAATACGAACAAGTGCTGTCTCAAATGACAACGGAACTTAAAAAAGGTCGTCAAGCTTATGTGATTTGTCCGCTCATTGAAAGTTCGGAACATTTAGATGATGTACAAAATGTAGTTGAGTTGTACGACTCACTTCAAGCCTATTATGGAGAGGGGAGCGTCGGTTTATTACACGGCAAAATGTCGGCTGAAGAGAAAGATGAAGTTATGACGCGTTTTAGTCAACATGATATAGACATTCTTGTCTCTACAACTGTAGTAGAAGTTGGTGTCAATGTACCGAACGCAACGTTTATGATGATTTATGATGCAGATCGATTTGGACTATCTACTTTACATCAGTTAAGAGGTCGTGTTGGACGAAGCGAACATCAAAGTTATTGCGTACTTATTGCGTCACCTAAGACGGAAACAGGAATAGAACGAATGACTATAATGACGCAAACAACGGATGGTTTTGAGTTGAGTGAACGTGATTTAGAAATGCGTGGACCCGGAGATTTCTTCGGTGTTAAACAAAGTGGTTTACCGGATTTCATGGTAGCGAATATTGTGGAAGATTATCGAATGCTTGAAGTCGCTCGAGATGAAGCGGCAGAGTTGATTCAATCGGGAGAATTCTTTACAGAAGCATATCAACATTTACGTGATTTTATTGATCAGAATTTACTACATATGAGTTTTGATTAGTGTTTAAAGGTAATTATTTTTAAAAAGTAAAATATAGCACTATGATATTTGTTGAGCTTATTAAACGGAAAGTGTTATGATATGTGAGGAATGTTTAAGACTTGGTACTAATTTCGCATTTAAAGGGGGATATATATGAAATTAAAAAAAGCAGAACGTCGTGAGGCGATTCAAAAAGCAATTGAGCAAAACCCCTTTATTACGGATAGTGAATTATGTGAACAGTTTGAAGTAAGTATTCAAACGATACGTTTAGATAGAACAAATCTAAATATTCCAGAACTACGTAAGCGTATTAAAATAGTAGCTGAGCAAAACTATGAACAAATTCGTGCGCTTGAAGCAAATGAAGTGGTTGGAGATTTAATTCAAGTTGAGCCAGACAGAACTGCACAATCACTCATTGAAATCACTGAAGAATCAGTCTTTGCAAAGACACAGATTGCACGAGGTCATGTTTTATTTGCTCAAGCGAATTCGCTTTGTGTCGCTCTAATACATAAATCAACCGTATTAACACAAGAAAGTAATGTCGCTTTTATCGAGAAAGTAAAACTGGATGACACTGTAAGAGCTGAAGCACGCGTTGTTAATAAAACAGCGCAACATTATATTATTGAAGTGAATTCATATGTAAGAGATACAATGGTGTTTAAAGGAACGTTTAAAATGTTTTATATAAGCGAGGATGAATAACATGGTTAAGATTGCTATTGATATGATGGGCGGAGATGACGCGCCTGGTATCGTGTTAGAGGCTGTTGAAAAAGCAGTAAATGATTTTAAAGATTTAGAAATAATTTTATTTGGAGATAAAAACCAATATACACTCAATCATGAACGAATTGAATTTAGACATTGTTCTGAAAAAATAGAGATGGAAGACGAACCAGTGAGAGCGATTAAACGTAAAAAAGATAGCTCAATGGTCAGAATGGCTGAAGCAGTGAAAAATGGCGAAGCGGACGGATGTGTTTCTGCGGGTAATACAGGCGCGCTTATGTCAGCTGGATTGTTTATTGTCGGTCGTATTAAAGGTGTTGCCAGACCAGCCCTTGTAGTAACATTACCAACAATTGATGGTAAAGGTTTTGTATTTTTAGATGTTGGTGCCAATGCTGATGCAAAACCTGAACATTTATTACAGTATGCGCAACTTGGTAATATCTACGCTAAAAAAATTCGAGGCATTCAAAACCCTAAGGTCTCATTATTAAATATCGGTACAGAACCAGCTAAAGGTAATACATTGACTAAAAAAGCATATCAATTACTAAAAGATGATCAAAGCTTTAATTTTGATGGTAACATTGAAGCTAAAACATTAATGGAAGGTAACACTGACGTTGTTGTAACTGATGGCTACACTGGAAATATGGTGCTAAAAAATATCGAAGGTACTGCAAAATCCATTGGTAAAATGTTGAAAGAGACATTTTTAGGAAGTTTAAAAAACAAACTTGCTGCATTAGTGTTAAAAAAGGACTTAGACACATTTACTAAAAAAATGGATTATGCAGAATACGGTGGTTCGGTATTATTAGGTCTGGATGGTACAGTTGTTAAAGCACATGGTGGTTCTAATGCTCGCGCGTTTTATTCTGCAATCCGACAAGCTAAAATTGCCGGTGATGAGAAAATTGTCGAAATTATGAGAGAGACGGTAGGTGAAAAGGATGAGTAAAGTAGCAATTATTTTCCCGGGTCAAGGTGCACAAAAAGTTGGTATGGCTAGCGATTTATATAATGAAGATACAAAAGCAACAGAGATTCTAAACATAGCACAAGAAGCCGTAGACTTCGATTTATTAGAAACAATGTTTACGGATAGTGACAACAAATTAGGCGAAACTGAACATACACAACCAGCTTTATTAACACATAGCATCGCCTTATATCGTGCCTTAAATTCTATTAATGCTGACTATACGATGGGACATAGTCTAGGTGAATACTCTAGTTTAGTCGCTGCAGGCGTATTAAAGTTTGAGGATGCAGTTAAGATTGTTCGTAAACGTGGTCAACTCATGGCTCAAGCTTTTCCAAACGGTGTAGGTAGTATGGCAGCTGTATTAGGTTTAAGCTATGAAGAAGTAGATAAAATTTGCAAAGACTTATCAACATCTGAAGAACTGATTGAACCTGCGAATATTAACTCCCCTGGACAAATTGTAGTGTCAGGTCATAAATCACTCATTGATAAATTAGTTGAAGAAGGTAAATCATTAGGCGCTAAACGTGTCTTGCCTTTAGCAGTTTCTGGCCCATTCCATTCGTCAATGATGCAAGTGATTGAAAAAGACTTCGAGTCGTATATTAATCAATTTGAGTGGCATGATGCAGCATTCCCTATTGTGCAAAATGTGAATGCGCAAGGTGAAACGGACGCAACAACTATTAAGCAAAATATGATTAAGCAGTTATATTCACCAGTTGAATTTATCAATTCTGCAGAATGGTTAATTGAGCAAGGCGTCGATCATTTTATAGAAATTGGTCCAGGCAAAGTGTTATCTGGTTTAATTAAGAAAATCAATCGTGATGTTAAATTAACATCAATTCAAACATTAGAAGATGTGAAAGGTTGGAATAATCATGACGAATAAAAATGCATTAGTAACTGGTGCTTCAAGAGGTATAGGTCGTAGTATTGCATTACAATTAGCTGAAGATGGTTTCAATGTAGCTGTTAACTATGCTGGTAATAAAGAAAAGGCTGAAGCGGTTGTGTCTGAAATTAAAGCAAAAGGCGTTGAAAGTTTTGCAATTCAAGCTAATGTAGCTGAAGGCGACGAAGTTAAAGCGATGATTAAAGAAGTCGTTAGTCAATTTGGTTCATTAGATGTCCTTGTAAATAATGCTGGTATCACACGTGATAATTTGTTAATGCGTATGAAAGAGCATGAATGGGATGATGTAATTAATACAAACTTAAAAGGCACTTTCAATTGTATTCAAAAGGCGACGCCACAAATGCTTCGTCAACGTGGTGGTGCAATTATTAACTTATCAAGTATAGTTGGTGCAATGGGTAATCCAGGTCAAGCAAACTATGTCGCTACGAAAGCAGGTATAGAAGGATTAACTAAATCAAGTGCACGTGAACTTGCATCACGTGGTATTACTGTAAATGCTGTAGCACCAGGATTTATCGTTTCAGATATGACAGACGCACTTAGTGATGAATTAAAAGCACAAATGTTAGAACAAATTCCATTATCTCGATTTGGTCAAGATACAGATATAGCGAATACAGTTGCATTTTTAGCATCTGATAGAGCAAAATACATTACTGGCCAAACCATTCATGTTAATGGTGGTATGTACATGTAATCATCTAAAGTTAGTTAGTTGAAATAAGTTTTATTTCGATAACACTTTGATGAGAAATCGCTTTGTTAAACAAAATACTATTTATAATGAGTATTTAAGAAATGCTTGTATTTTACCCATTAAAATGGGAAAATATAATAGTCTATGGATAGACACTTTCAAAGGAGGTGAATCGACGTGGAAAACTTCGATAAAGTAAAAGATATCATCGTTGACCGTTTAGGTGTAGATGCTGACAAAGTAACTGAAGACGCATCTTTCAAAGATGATTTAGGCGCTGACTCACTTGATATCGCTGAATTAGTGATGGAATTAGAAGATGAATTTGGTACTGAAATTCCTGATGAAGAAGCTGAAAAAATCAACACTGTTGGTGATGCAGTTAAATACATCAATAGTCTTGAAAAATAAAAAACTTACATCTGAGTCGTCTACAAGATGGCTCAGATTTTTTTCTTAAGAATCAAACAAAGCATAAATATATGGGAGGTTCTAATGTGGCTAATCCAAAAAAAATAGAAATGGTTAATGATTTTCAACAACAGTTTGCGAAGAAAATGAATGAATTAGGATTTACATATTCAAATATCGAGTTATATCAACAAGCATTTTCTCATTCAAGTTTTATCAATGACTTTAATATGGATCGTTTAGCGCATAATGAGCGACTCGAATTTTTAGGCGATGCGGTATTAGAATTGACGGTATCACGCTACCTTTTTGATAAACATCCAGATCTTCCTGAAGGTAACTTAACAAAAATGCGTGCAACAATTGTATGTGAGCCCTCACTTGTAATATTTGCTAATAAAATCGAGCTAAATCAACTCATCCTATTAGGTAAAGGTGAAGAAAAAACGGGTGGAAGAACGCGCCCTTCACTTGTGTCTGACGCATTTGAAGCCTTTGTTGGGGCTTTATATCTCGATCAAGGATTAGATGTCGTATGGCAATTTGCTGAGAAAGTCATTTTCCCATATGTAGAAGATGATGAATTAGTTGGTGTTGTCGACTTTAAAACACAATTTCAAGAGTATGTTCACAGTCAAAATCGTGGAGATGTAACTTATCGATTAATTAAGGAAGAAGGCCCAGCGCATCATCGTTTATTTACATCGGAAGTTATTTTGGAAAATAATGCAGTTGCAACAGGTCAAGGTAAAACTAAAAAAGAATCTGAACAAAAAGCAGCAGAGCGTGCTTACTCAGAACTTAAGAATAATAGCAGTGTTTAAGATGACCAATCATCTTTAAAATATTGTCCTCCTCTCAACTAGAATGAGTGGAATGATTAGCAAGGAGAATAGTATGGTGTATTTAAAATCAATTGATGCCATAGGTTTTAAATCATTTGCAGATCACACAGATGTCCAATTTGATAAAGGTGTGACAGCAATAGTTGGGCCTAATGGTAGCGGCAAGAGTAACATTACCGATGCTATCAAATGGGTATTAGGTGAACAGTCCGCAAAATCATTACGTGGCTCTAAAATGGAAGATATTATCTTTTCAGGAGCTGAACATCGAAATGCTCAGAATTATGCAGAAGTACAATTGAAACTTGATAATAAAGCCAGAAAATTACAAGTTGATTCAGATGATATTGTCGTGACGCGTCGCTTGTACCGCAGTGGTGAGAGTGAATATTATCTTAATAATGATAAAGCACGCTTAAGAGATATTACTGAATTGTTTTTGGATTCTGGTTTGGGAAAAGAAGCATTTAGCATTATATCTCAAGGTAGAGTTGATGAAATTTTAAACGCTAAACCGATTGATCGTCGTCAAATTCTTGAAGAATCTGCTGGCGTATTAAAATACAAAAAACGAAAAGCTGAATCACTACAAAAATTAGATCAAACAGAAGACAATCTTACACGAGTTGAAGATATCTTATATGACTTGGAAGGGCGCGTAGAACCATTAAAAGCAGAAGCGTCCAGCGCAAAAGAATATTTGAAACTCTCTGAAGAAATGAAACAAAGCGATGTCATTGTTACTGTACATGATATCGATCAGTATTCGGAAGATAATCGTGAATTAGACGTCAAACTTAATTACCTAAAAAGCCAACAAGCAGATAAAGAGGCGAAACAAGCACAAATAAATCAATATATTCAAAAACAAAAGTCTCAACGTCAACATATTGATAATGACATTGAACAATTAAATTATGATTTGATTAAAGCTACAGAAGCATATGAGAAGTTTACAGGTCAATTAAATGTCTTAGAAGAAAGAAAACGTAATCAATCAGAAACGAATGCGCGCTTTGAAGAAGAATTAGATAATTTAAATCACGAATTAAAGAACGCTCAAGATGAAAAAAATGAGATTACGCAACAAATTGAGACGTTAAAAGAAAAACAGAAAACGTTAAATAATGATATTCATGAACTAGAATCACAACTTTACGTTTCTGATGAACAACATGATGAAAAACTCGAATCTATTAAAAATGAATACTATGAATTAATGTCTGAACAATCAGATGTCAATAATGACATTCGTTTCCTAGAGCATACCATTAAAGAAAATGAAGCGAAGAAATCACGCTTAGATTCACGTTTAGTTGAAGCATTTAATCAACTCAAGGCGTTACAAAGCGAAATTGCTTCTACAGAACAACATCATAAAGCTACAGTTAAACAATTGAGCAATATAGAAGACCAAATAAGTCGAATAGAGCAACAATTATCAAAAGCGAAACAAATTCAAACTGAATACGAAGATAAATTGTATCAAGCATATCGTTATACGGATAAAATGAGAGCTCGAATTGAAAGTTTGGAAACACAAGAGGAAGACTATACGTACTTCTTTAATGGCGTTAAGCATGTGTTAAAAGCTAAAAACGATAGCTTACAAGGTATTCATGGTGCAGTTGCAGAAGTGATTTCTGTACCATCAGAATTGACACAGGCAATTGAGACCGCATTAGGCGCTTCATTGCAACATATCATCGTTGACAACGAAAAAGATGGTCGCCAAGCAATCCAATTCTTAAAGCAAAAAGGACTTGGTAGAGCAACATTTTTACCATTAAATGTTATTAAATCAAGACAGCTATCTCATCATATTCGTCAAATTGCTGAAAGTACAGCAGGTTATATTAATGTTGCTTCTGATGCAATTACAGTGAATGCGCAATATCAAGCCGTAGTTGAAAATTTAATTGGTACGACTATTATTGTAGATAATCTAAAACATGCGAATGAACTGGCGAGAGCGATTCAATATAAAACACGTATCGTTACTTTAGAAGGCGATATTGTTAATCCTGGAGGTTCTATGACTGGTGGTGGTGCGCGTAAGACGAAGAGCATTTTATCACAAAAAGATGAACTGACTACAATGCGTGACCAATTAAAAAATTATGAATCGCAAACTAAAGATTTTGAAAAACAATTGCAAAATCAAAAAGATGACGTCGAGCAGTTAAGTGAAACATATTTTAATTTGAGTCAACAATATAATGAAGTGAAAGAACAATCACATAACGAAGCGTTAGTATTAGACCGTCTTAAAACACAAGAAGCACATATTAAAGATGAGCATGAAGAATTTGAGTTTGAAAAGAATGACGGTTACCAAAGTGAAAATAGTCGTGTTACTTTAAATGAAAAGCAAGCACGTTTATCTATTATTCAAGGTAAGTTAAAACAACTTGAAACGGACATTGAACGTTATACGCAATTATCTAAGGAAGGTAAAGAGACGACTACGCAAGTACAACAACAATTAAACCAAAAACGCTCTGATTTAGCAGTTATTAAAGAACGAATACATGCGCAAAAAGGGGCATTAACCCGTACAGATAAACAGATTGCAACGATTCATCAACAGTTAACGAACGTTGAAGACAAGATTAAACTCTTTAATTCTGACGAAATGATGGGTGAACAAGCATTTGATAAATTACAACAAGAGATTAAATCTAAGGAAAATTCACGACAATCGATTACTAATCAATTAAAAGATTTGAAAAAGCAACGTGTAGATGTCAATGAAGATGTGGAAATACATGAAGCACAGTTACAAGAATGCCATCAAGATTTATTATCAATAGAAAGTTTCTATCAGGATATCAAAGCGCAACAATCAAAATTAGATGTATTAATTCATCATGCCATTGATCATTTAAATGATGAATATCAATTAACAGTCGAACGTGCCAGAGATGAATTCTTCTCGGAAACACCAATTGAGTCGCTAAGAAAGAAAGTTAAATTAACTAAAATGTCAATCGATGAATTAGGCCCTGTTAATATTAATGCGATTGAACAATTTGAAGAGTTAAATGAGCGCTATACTTTCTTAGATGAACAACGCACAGACTTGCGTGAAGCGAAACAGACACTTGAGCAAATTATTAATGAGATGGATCAAGAAGTGAAGGGTCGTTTTAAAGAGACATTTTTACAGGTTCAATCTCATTTTACGACAGTATTTCAGTCGTTATTTGGTGGAGGACATGCTAAATTAGAATTAACAGATGATGATTATTTATCAGCTGGTGTCGATATTATTGTTCAACCGCCAGGCAAAAAATTACAACACTTGTCGTTGTTAAGTGGTGGTGAACGTGCCTTAAGTGCAATCGCATTGCTATTTGCTATCTTGAAAGTACGATCTGCACCATTTGTTATACTGGATGAAGTAGAAGCGGCACTTGATGAAGCAAATGTCATTCGATACGCACAATTTCTAAAAGAGTTATCAATGCAAACTCAATTTATTGTGATTACGCATCGAAAAGGGACAATGGAATATTCAGATCGTTTGTATGGTGTGACAATGCAAGAATCAGGGGTTTCAAAATTAGTAAGTGTTAACTTAAATACTATTGATGAGGTCATGAAGGAGGAACAAGCATGAGTTTCTTTAAACGTTTAAAAGATAAATTTTCTACGAAATCAACGGAAGATATAGAACAAGAATTATCACAAGATGAAAGTGAGCAGAGTAGCACACCACGTGATGATAATGAAGAAGTATCACAACCGGCACCTAAGAAGAAACCACGTAAGTTAAGTGAAGCAGATTTTGATGATGATGGTTTAATCTCGATTGAAGATTTTGAAGAAATTGAAGCACAAAAAATGGGTGCTAAGTTTAAAGCAGGTCTTGAAAAATCACGTCAGAACTTCCAAGAACAACTTAATAATTTAATTGCGCGTTATAGAACGGTTGATGAAGATTTCTTCGAAGCACTTGAAGAAATGTTAATTACTGCCGACGTTGGTTTCAACACAGTGATGCAATTAACAGAAGAATTACGTACGGAGGCACAACGTCGTAATATTAAGGAAACGGAAGATTTACGTGAAGTCATTGTCGAAAAGATTGTTGAAATATACCATCAAGAAGACGACCAATCTGAAGCTATGAATCTTGAAGATGGCCGATTAAACGTCATTTTAATGGTTGGTGTAAACGGCGTAGGTAAAACAACTACTATCGGTAAACTTGCACATAGATATAAAATGGAAGGCAAAAAAGTAATGCTTGCAGCTGGAGATACATTCAGAGCTGGTGCTATTGATCAATTACAAGTGTGGGGTGACCGAGTAGGTGTTGAAGTTATACGCCAAAGTGAGGGATCTGACCCTGCAGCAGTTGTTTATGATGCAATCAATGCGGCTAAAAATAAAGGCGTCGATATTTTAATTTGTGATACTGCAGGACGTTTACAAAATAAATCAAACTTAATGCAAGAACTAGATAAAATGAAACGTGTTATTAGCAGAGCTGTACCAGATGCTCCTCATGAAGCTTTATTGTGTTTAGATGCAACAACAGGTCAAAACGCCTTATCTCAAGCACGTTCATTTAAAGAAGTTACAAACGTATCAGGTATCGTATTAACTAAATTGGATGGTACGGCTAAAGGTGGTATTGTGCTTGCAATTAGAAATGAACTTCATATCCCAGTTAAATATGTAGGCTTAGGTGAAAAACTTGACGACTTGCAACCATTTAACCCAGAAAGCTACGTTTATGGATTATTTGCAGATATGATAGAACAAAATGAAGATATTCCAGATGAAGTTGCTGAATTAGATTTTAATAACGAGGATCATCCACATGGGGAAAAATGATTTAGTTAAAACATTACGAATGAATTATTTGTTTGATTTCTATCAAACGTTATTAACTGATAAGCAGAGAAATTATTTAGAGCTATTCTATTTAAAAGACTATTCATTAAGTGAAATTGCAGAGACATTTGATGTGAGTAGACAAGCAGTTTATGATAATATAAGAAGAACTGGCGATTTAGTTGAAGATTATGAATCTAAGTTGAATTTATATGAAAAATTCGAACAACGTCGTAACATTTATGAAGCAATGAAACAATCTTTAAATGATGCTACAGCGTTAGAACAATATATTAATCAATTAGAAGAATTAGAATAAACAGATATATAAAGGAGGGCATTTGGTATGGCATTTGAAGGATTATCCGATCGCTTACAAGCTACGATGCAAAGAATGCGTGGTAAGGGTAAAGTCACAGAAGCTGATATTAAAGCTATGATGAGAGAAGTACGATTAGCATTATTAGAAGCCGATGTGAACTTTAAAGTAGTTAAAGAATTTGTGAAAACTGTGTCAGAACGTGCCTTAGGATCAGATGTAATGCAATCATTAACACCTGGTCAACAAGTCATTAAAATTGTACAAGACGAATTAACACAATTAATGGGTGGCGAAAACGCAACGATTAAAATGGCGAACAAGCCACCAACTGTTGTGATGATGGTTGGTTTACAAGGTGCAGGTAAAACGACTACTGCCGGTAAATTAGCATTATTAATGCGTAAAAAATACAATAAAAAACCTATGTTAGTAGCTGCAGATATTTATCGTCCAGCTGCAATTAATCAATTACAAACTGTAGGTAAACAACTTGATGTTCCTGTGTATAGTGAAGGGGATCAAGTCAAACCACAACAAATCGTGGAAAACGCATTAAAGCACGCTAAAGAAGAACATTTAGATTTTGTAATCATTGATACAGCAGGTCGTTTGCATATTGATGAAGCATTGATGAATGAATTACAAGAAGTTAAAGAAATTTCTAAACCAAATGAAATTATGTTGGTTGTGGATGCAATGACTGGTCAAGACGCAGTTAATGTTGCACAATCATTCGATGATCAATTAGATGTGACTGGCGTTACATTGACTAAATTAGATGGCGATACGCGTGGTGGTGCAGCGTTATCAATTCGTTCAGTAACACAAAAGCCAATTAAGTTTGTTGGTATGAGTGAGAAGATGGATGGACTTGAACTCTTCCACCCAGAGCGAATGGCTTCTCGTATACTTGGTATGGGAGATGTACTAAGTCTTATCGAAAAGGCACAACAAGATGTTGACCAAGAAAAAGCTAAAGACTTAGAACAAAAAATGCGTAATTCAACATTTACATTGGATGATTTTCTTGAACAATTGGATCAAGTTAAAAACCTTGGCCCACTGGATGATATTATGAAAATGATTCCTGGAATGAACAAAATGAAAGGTATGGATAAGCTTAATATGGATGAAAAACAAATTGACCATATTAAGGCGATTATCCAGTCTATGACACCAAGTGAAAGAGAAAATCCAGCAGTCTTAAATGTTTCTAGAAAAAAACGTATTGCTAAAGGTTCAGGTCGTTCATTACAAGAAGTGAATCGCTTAATGAAACAATTTAATGATATGAAGAAAATGATGAAACAATTTAGTGGTGCTGGTCGTAAAGGTAAAAAAGGTAAACGAAGTCAAATGGAAAATATGTTAAAAGGCATGAACTTACCATTTTAATGATTTAAAAATATCGGACGCTTTTTGATAAGCGCTCGATATTTTTATGTCGGTTTATTTCATAAATCTAACTAAAGGATCGCCTGAGCTGAAGCTTTAACGCAGTGGTTGATTGGACTTGAAATAAAATATTTCAAGCACCTAATCAACTGTGCGAGGGGGGCGGGGCCCCAGCACAGAGAATTTCGCAAAGAAATTCTACAAGCTACGCAAGCTGGGGTGGACGAATTTAAAATTCTATCTCACTCCCATAACCAAATCTACGGTTTATTTCATAAACCTAGTTAAAGGAACACCCTAGCTAAAGCTAGTGCGTAAGTCCCACTAACTAAATAAATTTAGAAAATAATAAGGTTCGCCTGAGCTAAAGCTCATGCATAACCAAATCTACGGTTTATTTCATAAACCTAGATTTGGTAAAGAAAAAAGTCTTTACAAATAATCAAGTTACTGTTAATATTATTTCTTGTAGAAAATAAAAAGTAAAAGATTTAAAGGAGAGTTTTATATATGGCAGTTAAAATTCGTTTAACTCGTTTAGGTTCAAAAAGAAATCCATTCTATCGTATCGTAGTTGCAGACGCACGTTCACCACGTGATGGTCGTATTATCGAACAAATCGGTACTTACAACCCAGCTAGTGTTAATGCTCCAGAAGTTAAAATTGACGAAGAATTAGCATTAAAATGGTTAAAAGACGGTGCTAAACCAACTGATACAGTTCATAATATCTTATCTAAACAAGGTATTTTAAAAACTTTTGATGAACAAAAACACGCTAAATAATTTAGCTTAAACTTTAATATAAAGTTTCTTAAGGCGCCATTACGTGGCGCCTTTTTCAATACTGAAATATTCATGTTAATATGAAAGAAATAAATTAATGTATTAAGAGAGGTGCGACTATGCAAGTTGAAGTGGGTCAAATTGTAAACACTCACGGTATTAAAGGTGAAGTCAAAGTCAAATCGAATTCTGACTTTACAGAAACGCGTTTTCAACCTGGTGAAGTATTAACAGTAAAACATAATAACAATGAAATTCAATTAACTGTCACATCGTATCGTGTACACAAAGGATTCCATATGCTTAAATTTAATGACATTAATAATATTAATGAAGTTGAACAGTATAAAGGTGACTTCTTATATCAAGAACGCGATCACGAAGATATTGAATTAGCAGAGAATGAGTTTTACTATTCAGATATTATAGGATGCACTGTGTTTGATGATGAAGAGACGCCTATTGGGCGAGTCATCAATATTTTTGAAACTGGCGCAAATGATGTTTGGGTCGTTAAAGGTGATAAAGAATACCTAATTCCTTATATAGCTGATGTTGTTAAGGTCATTGACATTGAAAATAAAACAATTCACATAACACCTATGGAAGGGTTGTTAGACTAATGAAAATTGACTATTTAACTTTATTTCCAGAGATGTTTGATGGCGTACTCAATCACTCCATTTTAAAACGAGCACAAGATAAAGAAATTATTAGTGTAAATACAATTAATTTCAGAGATTACGCTATCAATAAACATAATCAAGTAGATGATTATCCATTTGGTGGTGGGCAAGGTATGGTATTAAAGCCAGAGCCGGTTTTCAATGCTATGAAAGACTTGCAACGCACTGAAGAGACGCGTGTGATTTTAATGTGTCCTCAAGGTAGACCATTCTCTCAAAGTATTGCACAAGAGCTAAGTGAAGCAGAACATATTGTATTTATTTGCGGACATTATGAAGGTTATGATGAACGTATCAGAGAACATCTTGTGACAGATGAAATTTCAATGGGAGATTATGTGTTAACTGGAGGCGAATTGCCTGCCATGACAATGACAGATGCAATTGTACGATTAATTCCTGGCGTATTAGGTAATCAACAGTCGCACCAAGATGATTCTTTTTCAGATGGACTTCTAGAGTTTCCACAATATACACGCCCTAGAGTATTTGAGGATATGACTGTTCCAGATGTATTGTTGTCAGGTAATCATGCAAATATCGAACAATGGCGACATGAACAAAAATTAATTCGGACGTTTAATAAGCGACCGGACTTACTTGATCATTATCCTCTAACAGAAGAAGATAAAAAAATAATAGAAAGCTATAAAAAGCAATTGAAAAACTAGTAGTATTATGCTAATATATATCAAGTGTGAAAAGACACTAAATATCACTATGGTCCGCTGCTATATGAATGTCTAGGCAAGAACATAGGTTGAAGGAGAGTATATCAATGAGTAATCATAAGTTAATCGAAGCAGTTACTAAATCACAATTACGTACAGACTTACCAACATTCCGTACTGGTGACACTTTACGTGTACACGTACGTATCGTTGAGGGTTCACGTGAACGTATCCAAGTATTCGAAGGTGTTGTAATCAAACGCCGTGGTGGAGGAATTTCTGAAACTTTCACAGTTCGTAAAATTTCTTCAGGTGTAGGTGTGGAACGTACATTCCCATTACACACTCCAAAAATCGAAAAAATCGAAGTTAAACGTCGTGGTAAAGTACGTCGTGCTAAATTATACTACTTACGTAGTTTACGTGGTAAAGCTGCTAGAATCCAAGAAATTCGTTAATCAGCAAATTGAGTATATGAATAAGATAAAGGTTAGTTACAACGTTTGTCTTACTAACAAAGCTTCCAATCATCTTCTTTTTCAAGTTGAGATTGGAAGCTTTTATTTATTGTATTTAAAATTTTGAAGTCTGACCTTAGACGTAGTTGTTTATTTCAGTTTATTGTTTTCTTTTTACCCATAAGCTAAATAGTACGCTACCTATAACACCGATGATACTTAAAATGGTAAGTAGATAGAAATGTGGCGGGGTATAAGAGACTTTAATCACCATATCACCTTTATTTACCGGTATTGCCGTCATCATACCATTTGCTTGTTGTACAGGTACCTCTTTACCATCTACGTGTGCATGCATGCCTTTTGCATATACAGTTGGTAGGACAACATAGCCTGATGCATTTTTGGGTTTATGAACAATATAACCATTTCGCATGCTTTTAACCTTCACAGGTGTAACGTCTTTAGATGCTTTTTGTAAAGTACTGTAATCTTCACCATAGATGCCTTTAACAGATAAACGATAATTACCTTTAGATAGTTGAATATTAAGTTTATTAGATGCTTTTACGCGCATTGTAACAGGAGTGACAAAACGTCGATATTTATAACTTAGTTTATTTCGGCTTTGTGAATATTCGTTAACACCGACTGAATGCGCTTTGTCAGGCGACAGCAATTCGACATCCATTTCCACATACATATCTTTATATTGATTAGCGACTGATTTAGGTAAAGATAACGTAACACCACCATTATCCTTTTGCACAGTAAGATGGTTTTGATTGTGCCATGATGAATCATTTGTCGACATGTTCGCTTTGTCTAACAAGTTTTGATTTGATTTAAATGAAGTATTCGCTTTCTCTGGCTGACCATTTAAGACGATGCCTTTTAACATTGCTTGCTCACGATCTAATGGTGACTTTAAGTCATTAGAATTATAAATTCGATTCGTCACATGAGCTGCTGGGTAGTCAATCGTATTTTCGGAGTGGATGAGCGTATCTTTACCATTCAAAATGGTATCTTTCTTTTTAAATCCGTAGGGCATATTTTGATCTTCAGGATGACGTAAACGATCTTGAACATTCCATAGCGCAGCTAAGTTCGCACGATTTCCCAAAAAGCGATACGTGCTATTTTTATCCACAGGCATATTGATTTGCATTAATTTATCATAATATTTCAATATATCGCCATCAAAAATGCTAGAATATAGCGATATACCATTATAGTGATAAATAAATGGTGAATTTAGTGCGTATGCTGACATATAATCGATACGGTGAAATGGGTCATTTTGATGCTGTTTGATCGTATCGATTTTTTTGGCAATTGTGTCATCAAAGTATGATGGATCATTTAAAGTATGGATTGTCGTTGCATATGGATCTATTGTTCTTTGTCTTGAATCATGTGTCATTACAATTTGCTGGCCGAAAAAGAGCACAATCAACGATAACATGATTATTGGTTGCTTAAGTAGAGGTTTACGATAAATGAATAAACCTAATACAATGATGATAAATAATGCTATAGGCATCCAATCCACAAAATCATCGGCAATGATGTATCGGCACAATCCTGCAATAAATACAGGTATAGCAGCAACTAAATACTGTTTCATTGTTATTTCAGATAAGTGATGAATATATAACGCAATAAGTCCACTTGTAGATAACACTAAGAAATAAACCCAGCGACGTTGCGGTAAAGAGAATCCGTTAAAAGCACTATCAAAGTATTGTGATAAGGAACCAATAAGTAAGAACCAAGTTATAATCGCAAAAACTTTATAGTAGTAGTGTTTATATAATTTAGGCGTTAACAATGCCACGAGTGCGACAAGTGAAATTGTGACATAGAAACCACTTGAAAATATGTAATAATTATTTTTGGTTAAATCAGTAAACAAAGAAATATTAAATTCTGAATTTTGTTGACGATCATTATTTAAGAATGATGATACACCAGTGTAAAATCCTAATATACTTGATAAAAGCGCAAACATAGCACCAATAATTAATAAGTAACATTTCTGCCAGCGTGATACGATATCATAGCGATATTGAAACACAACTCGCAATATGAAATAAATACCTAACACAATGGCTTGATAATAAGTAAAATAGAAATTTGAAAAGAGTGTAATCGCTACTGCAAAAATAAACAAACCAATCTTCTTACGTTGGAAAAAGCGTTCCATTCCCCATAAAGATAATGGTAATACAATTAATAGGTCACCATAAAATGACCATGTGAAATTGTAATATAATACGACTGTTGATGCACCATATAGTAGTGTTGCTATTAATAGAGGTACAGATTTTAATCTTAAATATCTAAAATAATAAAATGCACAAATAAAAGTGATTATCGTACGGACATAAGCTACAATGAGTTGGTTTGTTGGCCAAAAGCGGATATTGTGCGGTTGCCAATGAAATAATTGCTCGCCAATCCATACAAAAATAAAATTGACCCACATGATGGGGGATAGGGAATAATAGTATGCTAAACCTTTTACATAATCCCCACCCAGTCCAAATGAGTGATCGTAAAATCCTTTTAAGTGTGTGTAATGTTCATATAAATATAATTGAAATGGCATCATTTGTCTAAAGCCATCGCCAGATCCACTAAACACTACACCATCTTTAAGATAATCACGTATAAACGGATAATAAATCGCTAGTGTTACGATATTAGCTATGATAAAAATAAAACCAAATGTCCATAAAGGTTTCGACCATATTTTTTTAATCAATTTACTTCCTCATCTTTCGTTTTTTTAAATTATAATTTTTAATAAATATAGCACTTAAAAGCATGCTTATGAGTGATGTGATAATCATAGTATTCCAGTAAGGTGGTTGATATTTGATGACAATCTGCTTAGCATTTTTATTGACTGAAACACCAGTCATCATATAATTAACTTTCTGAACTTTGGCAGGTGCACCATCTACGTACGCATGCATACCTTTACGGTAAGGAATATTAATGGCAGCAATACCACCATCATGATGATTAAGATTGACTTGAACACCATTTTTAATATCCTTATAACCAGCACTAAAATGAGCATCCCGATGTGCCTTTTTAAGCGTATCATAATTCTCGCCATTTAATTGTTGCAAATCGATATAAAATTCGCCATCAGGTGAAAGGGTTATCGTAATATCACCATTTTTATCTGGTTGTGCTCGATAAAGTTGCGTATCTACCCCTGTACGATAAGTAGAGTTGTTAAACAAGCGATGATTAGCATAATTATTAATCGCAACTGTGTAATTACTATCAGGATTGCCTCGCTTAATCTTCATAGTTAAATAAAAGTCATCGTATTTATCACGTAAATGTTTCGGTAAATGTAGTTTTATTGTGCCACCTTGCTCACCGGTAACTTTATAGCGATGTTTACCATTAAGTTTTATATTCTGATGTTGCATATCGACTTTCGATAATAAATTTGGCGACGATGATTTATAAGACGTACCTTTATTATCCATTACGACACCGTTCAACATTGCATGTTCTCGATCGATAGCTGTGTTTAAAGATTTAGAATCATAGATGTTATTTGTTACTTTTACGCTTGGTAAGTTAAGTGAATTTTCATATATAGTGTATTGTCCACTTGTTTTAATTTTTTTAAAATAAGCAGGCAAATTGCCTTGGTAATCTTTCAACATCATATAGCGTACCGAGAAAAGGCTTGCGATATTTTGTCGACCATTCGTTGATTGATAGCGACTTAACGACTCTTCGGCAAGATTGATTTTAAGGGCATCGTAATAGTAATCCAGAATATGATGATGGAAGATGCTAGAATACAAACTCAATCCCTTAAAATGTTGATACATCGGTGTATTATCCTGTTCATTTACACGCCAATCAATACGTTCATCTTCCCGTTTACTGTTATTCATTATATTGACTAAAGAACGTTGTAAATCTGAACTATATAAACTTGAGTTAATATAAAACGTATTCGCACGTTCTTCATGATCTTTAAAATAAATTTGATTTTTAATAAAGACGAAAGAAACCATTATATTAAGTAAGAGAATAGATATTCCAAAAATATAACTTAAATTAATACGGTAATGTCTGTCTTTTAAAATTAAAATAAGTAAACCTATGATTGAAACGATTGGTACAAGGATAAGCCAAGCTACAAATTTATGATACGTAATCGCACTGGCGAAAATGATGAGTTCAGCAATAATATTACTAAATACGTAAGTTTTAATTTTTAATGTTCTAAAATATTTCATGAATAACCCAATTAACATTGCTGAATTGAATGAAAGTATAAAATGCCAGCGTTTTTGTGGTGCGGAAAATCCATTAAACACCTGATCAATAAATGGCACAAAGCTGAGTAAGATAAACACTAGTGTTAACATGGCGAATAAGCGATAGTAGTAATGTTTATAAAGCTTAAAGCACAATAGCGCTTGAATTGTTAAGAAGAGTAACACAATTAAATAGTTATCAAAGAAGATATTTGTGTTAATATTCAGCTTTTCAAAGGTATCCACCGTTCCAGAGAAGGGGACACGACGATTGTTTAGGAAACTTTGAACACCATGGAAAAACATAAATAAACTGTTACCTAATCCTAAAATAGCACTAATTACAAATAATATTATCGCTTTACCGCGTGAAATAATATCTTTTGAATGTCTAAAGACGATACGAATAAGTATGTAACCTGCACCTATTAGACAAAGGTAATATGCAAAATAGAAATTATTTATCATGATCAGTGTGACTGTAACAATGAAAAGACACAATTTCTGTTTTTGAAGCACGCGTTCAATCGAGAGCAAGAGTAACGGCAACCAAATGAAGACATCACTAAAGAATGGCCAATACACTGTAAAGCGATAATATAGTGGCGACATGACAAATAAAAACGCCATAATAATACTTATCCACGTATTACGTGATAAATATTTGCTATAAAGATAGGTACAATACATTGCAATTGTAGCTTTAATTATAGAGATAACGAGTGCATTTACCATCCAAAATAGTAAGCCTTGTGTGTTTATATGTATAATCGTTTTTAATAGTATGATACATAGAACATTGATAATAAATAGGATGTTCGTTGAAAAGTAATAACTTAAATCAGTGAAAAAGTCTCCACCTAATCCAAAATCAGAAGCATAAAAGAGGTTACCGTGACTCCACTTTTCAAATAAAAACATCTGAATCGGTACCATCTGTTCAATACCATCATTTGGCCCTGTAAATAATATACCGTCATGAATGAAGCGGTAAATAATATAGCTATGTCCTAAGAGTGACAAAGTAAAAAATATACCTATATATATAAATATTTTCTTCATAACTTACCTCTAATAATCGGATTGAAATTTAAATAGTACATTTAAATTGTAGGGGATAGTTCATATGAATAAAAGTAATTATGCTTTTTAGCATGATTCCTTTTATTACACTTTCTCGTTTTAAATGATGAATGCTAAAATAATGGGTGAACCAATTAAACAGTGGCTCTTATTTATAATTTCAATTATAATCAACAAGTTAAAGTAAAATATAAAGAAAGTAAGGTGACAATCAATGGCAATACAATGGTATCCAGGACATATGGCAAAAGCTAAAAGAGAAGTTACAGAACAACTGAAGAAAGTAGACGTTGTATTTGAATTAGTTGATGCACGAATTCCATATAGTTCTCGTAATCCAATGATTGATGAAGTAATTAAACAGAAACCACGTGTGGTTATTCTCAATAAAAAAGATATGGCTAATTTAAATGAGATGCAGAAATGGGAAAGCTTCTTTATAGACAAAGGATATTATCCTGTTGCAGTAGATGCAAAACATGGTAAAAATTTAAAGGGCGTCGAAACTGCGGCGATTGCTGCAACAAAAGAAAAATTTGAGCGTGAGAAAGCTAAAGGTCTTAAACCAAGGGCCATTAGAGCTATGATTGTGGGGATACCTAACGTGGGTAAATCGACATTAATTAATAAATTAGCAAGAAAGAATATTGCTCAAACTGGTAATAAACCTGGTGTGACAAAACAACAACAATGGATTAAAGTAGGACAGTCGCTACAATTGTTAGATACACCTGGTATCTTATGGCCTAAATTTGAAGATGAAACGGTTGGTAAGAAATTAAGTCTAACGGGTGCGATTAAAGATAGCATCGTACATTTAGATGAAGTTGCAATCTATGGTCTACAATTTTTAATTCATCATGATTTAGATGGATTTAAACAACATTATAAAATTGATGTACCTGCAGATGCCGAAATATTAGAATGGTTTGATGCGATTGGTCGTCGACGCGGTCTTTTACAAAGAGGAAATGAAGTGGATTATGAAGCGGTTATTGAACTTATCATAAACGATGTACGCAATGCTAAAATTGGTACATATTGTTTCGACTTATATTCAGAAATGAAGTGTGAATTAGAAAATGACACAGACAATAAATGAAATTAAACGTATATTAGCTGACATACATTCATTAGATGAATTAGAGCAGCATGAATTCAACCAAGACACCCGTAAAGGTGTACACCAAGCTATATCAAGACGTCGTAAACAACTGCTTAAAGAACAAGACATTGTCGACCACTATTATCAAATGAATCAATTTGAGGATGCGTTGTTAGCTACCCATCCCGAAGCATTAATCTGTGGGATTGACGAAGTGGGTCGCGGTCCGCTTGCAGGGCCCGTGGTTGCATGTGCGGTTATATTAAATCAAGGTCATCGCTATTTAGGTTTAGATGACTCTAAGAAAGTTTCGGCGACTAAAAGACGAGTGCTTAATGCAAAACTTAAAGAGGGTGTACTTGAATACGCCTATGGTATAGCAAGTCCTAAAGAAATTGATGAATTCAATATTTATAATGCAACTAAAATAGCAATGAATCGAGCTTTGACTCAACTGGTAAATCAGCCAGACCATTTACTCATAGATGCAATGGCTTTAGACACTCAAATCCCTCAAACATCGATTATTAAAGGTGACGCTAAGAGTGTATCAATTGCAGCAGCGAGTATAATGGCAAAAGAGTATCGAGATGATTTGATGAGAGAAATTGCTGAGGAATATCCAGGTTATGAATTTGAAAAAAATGTTGGTTATGGAACGAAAGCACACTTAGAAGGTTTAGATAACTATGGCGTTACGCCTCATCATCGACGTAACTTCGAACCAATCAAATCTATGACGTAATTATTTGAATTTTAAATTAATTGCAAAAAGTAGAATACTTTCAGTTTACAATAGCGCTTTCATTTTCTATAATTATAACTGAACTTAACCTAAGAAGTAGGAGGATGGAAGATGAATATCCACGAGTATCAAGGTAAAGAAATATTTCGTTCTATGGGCGTAGCCGTTCCAGAAGGACGAGTTGCATTTACTGCTGAAGAAGCAGTGGAGAAGGCAAAAGAATTAGACACTGAGGTTTATGTGGTTAAAGCACAAATCCACGCTGGGGGTAGAGGTAAAGCAGGTGGAGTTAAAATTGCTAAATCATTATCTGAGGTTGAAACTTATGCCAATGAATTATTAGGTAAGCAATTAGTCACACATCAAACTGGTCCTGAAGGTAAAGAAGTAAAACGTTTGTACATCGAACAAGGTTGCGATATTCAAAAAGAATATTACGTAGGTTTTGTTATTGATCGTGCAACTGACCGCATTACTTTAATGGCTTCAGAAGAAGGCGGTACTGAAATTGAAGAAGTTGCTGCTAAAACACCAGAAAAAATATTCAAAGAAACAATCGATCCAGTTGTTGGTTTATCACCATATCAAGCGCGTCGTATTGCTTTCAATATTAATATTCCAAAAGAATCAATTAACAAAGCAGCGAAATTCTTAATTTCTCTATACAATGTATTTATTGAAAAAGACTGCTCAATCGTTGAAATTAACCCATTAGTTACTACTGGAGACGGTGACGTTTTAGCGTTAGATGCTAAAATTAATTTCGATGATAACGCATTATTTAGACATAAAGATATTCAAGAATTACGAGACTTAGAAGAAGAAGATCCGAAAGAAATCGAAGCATCTAAATATGACTTATCATACATTGCATTAGATGGAGATATTGGTTGTATGGTTAATGGTGCTGGTTTAGCTATGGCTACAATGGATACAATTAATCATTTTGGTGGAAATCCAGCTAACTTCCTAGACGTAGGGGGCGGTGCTACAAAAGAAAAAGTTACTGAAGCATTCAAAATCATCTTAGGTGACGACAATGTTAAAGGTATCTTTGTAAACATCTTCGGTGGAATCATGAAATGTGATGTTATCGCTGAAGGTATTGTGGCAGCAGTTAAAGAAGTTGAATTAACTTTACCACTAGTTGTCCGTTTAGAAGGAACAAATGTAGAACGCGGTAAAGAAATCTTAAATGAATCAGGTTTAGCAATTGAACCAGCAGCTACAATGGCTGAAGGTGCACAAAAAATTGTTAAGCTTGTTAAAGAAGCGTAAGGAAAGGATGGGAACACTAAGATGAGTGTATTTATAGATAAGAATACTAAAGTAATGGTACAAGGTATTACAGGGTCTACTGCCCTTTTCCATACAAAACAAATGCTTGATTATGGCACACAAATTGTCGCAGGGGTAACACCAGGTAAAGGTGGACAAGTTGTTGAAGGCGTGCCTGTTTATAACACTGTTGCTGAAGCTAAAGAAGAAACAGGTGCTAATGTATCTGTAGTTTATGTTCCAGCGCCATTTGCTGCGGACTCTATTTTAGAAGCTGCGGATGCAGATTTAGATATGGTAATTTGCATCACTGAACATATTCCTGTTGTAGACATGGTCAAAGTTAAACGTTATTTAGAAGGTAGAAAAACACGTTTAGTAGGACCTAACTGTCCAGGTGTTATTACTGCTGATGAATGTAAAATTGGTATTATGCCAGGCTATATTCATAAAAAAGGTCACGTTGGTGTTGTATCTCGTTCTGGTACATTAACATATGAAGCAGTTCATCAATTGACTGAAGAAGGTATTGGTCAAACTACAGCTGTAGGTATTGGTGGCGACCCAGTCAACGGTACAAACTTTATCGACGTGCTTAAAGCATTTAATGAAGATGAAGATACGAAAGCTGTAGTAATGATTGGTGAAATCGGTGGTACAGCGGAAGAAGAAGCTGCTGAATGGATTAAAGCTAATATGAATAAACCAGTTGTTGGATTTATTGGCGGTCAAACAGCGCCTCCAGGCAAACGTATGGGTCACGCTGGTGCAATCATCTCTGGTGGTAAAGGTACAGCAGCCGAAAAGATTAAAACATTAAATGATTGTGGTGTAAAAACTGCTGATACACCTTCAGAAATCGGTACAACATTAATCGAAGCAGCTAAAGACGCTGGTATCTATGAAGAATTATTAACAATTAAATAATGAGATTGTAAATCAATAAATGATCCACTATACTCCGTCCAAAGTATTATAACTTCTAAATACTTTGAACGGAGTTATTTTGTTTTAAAATACGTCTCTTTTTATAATAAATTTTCGAGAAATATATTTGTTTTTTTTATTTAATAGCGATATTATATTTATAGTGTATGAATGATAGGGGAGAACAACATGAAACGACAACATTCAATAATAAGACCGCTTTGAATTTGTGATTTGCACTGAAGACGTATCTTATATTAGGGCCATCATAAATGATTGGAAGTGGGTTTTAAATATGATTTTTACAAAGCTTAGCATAGAAGAATTTAATACATTCGTAGATCATCATTTTTCACATTATACACAGGTAAAAGATTTATATATTTATCGTAAGGAACGACATTTAGGTGCTCACCTTGTCGGAGTGAAGGAAAATAACACTGTTATTGCAGCATGTTTATTGACAGATGCTCGAGTGTTAAAGGCATTCAAATATTTTTATACACATCGTGGGCCAGTCATGGATTATTCTAATTTGTCATTAGTTGAATTTTTCTTTAAAAAATTAACACAATATGTACGTCGTCGAAGAGGCATTTTTATACAGGTTGATCCATATATAGTTGAGAATGTTAGAACTGCTGATGGCGACATAATTGAACACATTAATAACGATAACTGGTTTGAAGTGATGAATCGACTTGGTTATCAACATCAAGGATTTACTACTGGTTACTCAGGAATGAGTCAAATTAGATGGCATTCTATTTTAAATTTAAAAGATAAAAGCGAACAACAATTGTTAAAAGAGATGTCGTATCAAACGCGACGCAATATCTTAAAAACAATAGAAATGAATGTACAAATTAAAACATTGTCTATTGAAGATACGAATAGATTTTATAGATTATTTCACATGGCTGAAGAAAAACATGGTTTCCATTTTCAAGAAGAACCCTATTTTAGAAAGATGTTAGACACTTATGGAGACAATGCGTGTTTGAAACTAGCTTATATTGATTTAAATCATTATTTAAGAACCTTAAAGTCCAAAGCTAATGATTTAGAATGTGCGATGACTGAAATCAAACAAATGCTAGATGTCAATGTCAATTCAAAAAAGACAAAAGTGAAATATCAACAAATTAAACAGCAATTAGATAGCACGCATAATAAAATTAGAAATACTGAGCAGTTAATCATTACAGATGGTACATTATTAGATTTAGCAGCGGCATTATTTATTCATAATGCGCATGAAATGTATTATTTATCAAGTGGCTCAAATCCTAAATATAATGAATTTATGGGGGCATATCGATTACAATGGGATATGATATGTCACGCGAAACAACTAGGTATTCATCGGTACAATTTTTATGGAATTACTGGTGACTTTGGCAATGAAGCAGAAGATTATGGTGTGCAACAGTTTAAAAAAGGATTTAATGCCTTTATTGAGGAATACGTAGGGGATTTTATTAAGCCAGTCAATAAATTTTTATACAAGCTATACCGAAAATGAGTAAAACTAATTGGGAACAACTAAATTAACGTCAACTTGAACCTTTCGTCTGCGGACACATGTAACATGATAACTTCAAAATAATCTGAGACTTTTAAGTTTCAGATTATTTTATTTGTTTTAATCTATATTGGATAGTTTACATAATTCAATGTAGAAATTACTCATTAAGTGTTAATGAATATTTGTGCTAAATTGTATTGTAATTGAAATGTGCGCCAAGACATATTTATTCTATAATGTTATCAAAGGAGACGACTTCATGATTAACAACGATATGATACTTTTGAAATTGATATGGGCGGGATATACGACACAACATCTTCATCATTTATTAAGATTGTATCCTGACTTTTTTAGCTACTCTAATAATGACCAAATTGGCACAATTAAAATCTGGGACACTTTATATCACCAGGGCCATTGTTACAATAAATTCTATGATCTAGACGAGAAAGATATTCTATCATTTCTTAACCAATATAATATAAATTTTATAACAATATTTCATGGGAACTATCCTAAACTATTAAAAGAAATTTACGATTATCCATTTGTATTATTTTACCGCGGTAAGATTAACTTGCTAACATCGTTAAATACATTAGGCGTTGTAGGCTCAAGAAGCGCAACACAGTATTCTGCTAAAGCAATTCAATACTTATTTCCACAATTTACGCATATTCCTTTAACAATCATTTCTGGTTTGGCGAAAGGTGCCGATAGTATGGCGCATCAATTCGCGTTGAAATACCATATTCCAACTATAGCTATCTTAGGTTATGGCCATTTACATCATTATCCCAAAGAAACTCAAGAATTACGCAATATAATTGAAGAAAAAGGATTAGTCATAAGTGAATATCCACCCTTTGAACGTATCAGACGCTATTACTTTCCGCAACGCAATCGATTGATAAGTGGTCTTTCTAAAGGTGTATTAATTACTGAAGCTCGGGTTAAGAGTGGTAGTCAAATTACTATTGATTGTGCACTAGAACAAAATAGAAATGTATACGTACTGCCAGGCTCACTTTTCAACCCATTAACGAAAGGGAATTTGAGACGTGCACAAGAAGGAGCGATGATTGTTACTAAAGCAGATGATATCACTTGTGATTATTAACATACATAAATATAGCCGTTTTATTGTATAAATAATGTACATTTATTTCTAATATATAGCTAAAAATATTATTAAAATAAGTTTAAAAAACACATAAATAGAATTTAAACATTGACAAAATCAAAATTGACCGTTTATCATTTATCTTTAGTAATTGAAATAGCAAGGGGGAATTCACTTTGGCAGATAATTTAGTCATAGTTGAGTCGCCTGCAAAAGCTAAAACCATTGAAAAATATTTAGGTAAAAAGTATAAAGTGATAGCTTCTATGGGACACGTTAGAGATTTACCAAGAAGTCAAATGGGTGTCGATGTAGAAGATAATTTTGAACCGAAATATATTACAATTCGCGGTAAAGGACCAGTAGTAAAAGATTTAAAAAAATACGCTAAGAAAGCTAAAAATGTCTTTCTTGCGAGTGACCCTGACCGTGAAGGTGAAGCGATTGCTTGGCATTTATCAAAAATTTTAGAACTAGATGATACAAAAGAAAACAGAGTAGTATTTAATGAAATTACAAAAGATGCGGTAAAAGAAAGTTTCAAACACCCTCGTGGCATTGAAATGAATTTAGTAGATGCACAACAGGCACGCCGTATTTTAGATAGATTAGTTGGTTATAACATTTCACCAGTTTTATGGAAGAAAGTGAAAAAAGGACTTTCAGCAGGACGTGTTCAATCTGTTGCTTTAAGATTAGTTATCGATAGAGAAAACGAGATTCGTAACTTTAACCCTGAAGAATATTGGTCTATAGAAGGTGAATTTAGATATAAAAAATCAAAATTTACTGCTAAGTTTCTTCATTATAAAAACAAACCATTTAAGTTAAAAACTAAAAAAGATGTTGAAAAAATCACAACTGAACTAGACAGCGATAAATTTGAAATAACAAATGTGAATAAAAAGGAAAAAACTAGAAATCCTGCTAATCCGTTTACAACATCAACATTACAACAAGAAGCCGCGCGTAAGTTGAACTTTAAAGCGCGAAAAACAATGATGCTTGCGCAACAATTATATGAAGGTATTGATCTAAAACGACAAGGCACAGTTGGATTAATCACATATATGCGAACGGACTCTACTCGTATTTCACAAACAGCAAAAGACGAAGCAAAAAAATATATTGAAGATAAGTATGGTAAAGATTATATTTCTAATCGAACAGCGAAAGGTAAACAAGGTGACCAAGATGCCCATGAGGCAATTCGTCCAACGAGTACTTTACGTACACCTGATGAAATGAAATCGTACTTAACGAGAGATCAGCATCGTTTATATAAATTGATTTGGGAACGTTTTGTGGCAAGTCAAATGGCACCAGCAATCCTAGACACGGTTGCTTTAGATGTTACTCAAAATAACATTAAATTTAGAGCGAACGGTCAAACAATTAAATTTAAAGGTTTCATGACACTTTATGTTGAGGCCAAAGACGATAAAGATAATGAAAAAGAAAACAAATTACCAAATTTAAGTAAAGGTGATGAAGTAACTGCGACGCAAATTGAGCCAGCACAACACTTCACACAACCACCGCCACGATATACAGAAGCACGTTTAGTCAAAACATTAGAAGAACTAAAAATCGGTAGACCATCAACTTACGCACCTACTATTGATACAATCCAAAAACGTAATTACGTCAAACTTGAAAGCAAACGATTTATTCCTACAGAATTAGGTGAAATCGTTTACGAACAAGTAAAGGACTATTTCCCAGAAATTATTGATGTGGAATTTACGGTTAATATGGAAACATTATTGGATAAAATTGCTGAAGGAGATATCGGGTGGAGAAAAGTAATTGATAACTTTTATGGAAGTTTCAAATTAGACGTTGAACGTGCTGAGGAAGAAATGGAAAAAGTTGAAATTAAAGATGAACCAGCCGGTGAAGATTGCGAAGTTTGTGGTTCGCCTATGGTAATTAAAATGGGACGCTATGGTAAATTCATGGCATGTTCAAACTTCCCAGATTGTAGAAATACGAAAGCGATTATTAAAACGATTGGCGTTACATGTCCTAAATGTAAAGATGGAGATGTTGTTGAAAGAAAATCTAAGAAAAATAGATTGTTCTATGGTTGCTCAAATTATCCCGAATGTGATTTTATTTCTTGGGATAAACCTGTTGGCCGTGATTGTCCTAAGTGTAATCATTACTTAATGGAACATAAAAAAGGACGTAGCTCACAAGTTATATGTTCTAACTGTGATTACAAAGAAGAAGTTCAAAAATAGATAGAAATTATAAGGAGGAAAACCATGAGTCAAACTGTAAATATTGTTGGCGCAGGCTTAGCTGGTTCAGAAGCTGCTTACCAATTAGCTCAACGAGGAATCAAGGTTAATTTGATTGAAATGCGTCCTGTTAAACAAACACCAGCGCATCATACTGATAAATTTGCAGAACTAGTATGTTCTAACTCACTTCGTGGTAATGCTTTAACAAATGGTGTAGGTGTACTAAAAGAAGAAATGAGACGATTAGACTCGTTAATTATTTCTGCTGCTGATAAAGCGAGAGTGCCTGCCGGTGGTGCATTAGCAGTTGATCGACATGATTTTTCTGGTTACATTACTGAAACTTTAAGAAATCATCCAAACGTTACAGTAATTAATGAAGAAATAAATAGTATTCCTGAAGGGTATACGATTATTGCTACGGGCCCATTAACTACTGAAAATTTAGCTAAAGAAATCGTAGACATAACTGGTAAAGATCAACTTTATTTTTATGATGCTGCCGCTCCAATAATAGAAAAAGAATCCATAGATATGGATAAAGTGTATTTGAAATCACGTTATGATAAAGGTGAAGCAGCTTATCTGAATTGTCCAATGACAGAAGAAGAATTCAATCGCTTTTATGATGCAGTACTTGAAGCAGAGGTTGCACCAACAAATGAATTCGAAAAAGAAAAATACTTTGAAGGATGTATGCCTTTTGAAGTAATGGCTGAACGTGGACGTAAAACATTATTATTTGGACCCATGAAACCAGTGGGACTTGAAGACCCCAAAACAGGCAAACGTCCATTTGCTGTTGTTCAATTAAGACAAGATGATGCTGCAGGCACACTATATAATATTGTTGGTTTCCAAACGCACTTAAAATGGGGTGCTCAAAAAGAAGTCATTCGCCTTATCCCTGGTTTAGAAAATGTAGATATCGTTCGATATGGTGTCATGCATCGAAATACTTTTATTAACTCTCCTGACGTGTTAAATGAAAAGTATGAATTGATTAAAGAAGATCGAATTCAATTTGCAGGTCAAATGACAGGTGTTGAAGGCTATGTTGAGAGTGCAGCAAGTGGCCTTGTTGCTGGCATCAATCTAGCTCATAAAATATTAGATAAAGGTGAAGTAATATTCCCAAGAGAAACAATGATAGGTAGTATGGCATATTACATCTCACATGCCAAAAATGAAAAGAATTTCCAACCTATGAATGCTAATTTTGGTTTACTCCCATCACTTGAAAAACGTATCAAAGATAAAAAAGAACGTTACGAGGCACAAGCAAATAGAGCACTCGAATATTTAGAAAATTATAAGAAAACACTTTAAAAATAATATAAACTTTATAATTGATAGAAAATGTGTCAATTCAAAGTTTTAAAGAATTCTCAAAAGATTTTGAATTCTATAGCTAATTGTTTTAGTCCCTTTCATGTTATATGCTACAATGCATATGATGGAGGGGATTTTTAAGTGGAAGAAATCCAAGTTACATTCTTAAATATGCTCAAAGTTGAAAGGAATTTCTCCGACCATACTTTAAAATCATATCATGATGATTTAGTACAATTTAATCGTTTTTTAGATCAAGAGTTATTAAGCCTAAGAAACTTTGAATATAAAGATGCTCGAAATTATTTAAGTTATTTATATTCGCAAAATTTGAAACGTACTACTGTATCAAGGAAGATTTCAACGCTAAGAACTTTCTATGAGTTTTGGATGACACAAGATGAGACAATCATCAATCCTTTTGTTCAACTGGTTCATCCTAAGAAGGAAAACTATTTACCACAGTTTTTTTATGAAGAAGAGATGGAGGCTTTATTTAAAACTGTAGCTCAAGATTCTAAAAAGGGATTACGTGATCGAGTTATTTTAGAATTATTGTATGCAACTGGTATACGTGTTTCAGAACTAGTAAATATACAACTTAAAGATATTGATATGTCTTTACCTGGTGTCAAGGTACTAGGAAAGGGAAACAAAGAGCGATTCGTTCCGTTTGGAGAATTTTGTCGCCAAAGTATTGAACAATATTTAAGTGAATTCAAACCGATACAACATGCCAAACATTCATATTTGTTAGTTAATATGAATGGCGCACCTATAACTGAAAGGGGCGTTAGGTATGTATTAAATGATGTTGTAAAACGTACAGCAGGAGTGACAGAAATTCATCCCCATAAACTTAGACATACGTTTGCAACACACTTACTCAATCAAGGAGCGGATTTGAGAACGGTACAATCTTTATTAGGACATGTAAATCTATCAACCACTGGACGATATACACATGTATCTAATCAACAATTACGTAAAGTGTATTTAAATGCACATCCTCGAGCGAAAAAGGAGAGTAAATAAATGAGTAAAACATCATTACATGCAACAACGATTTATGCTGTTAGACACAATGGTGAAGCGGCAATGGCTGGTGATGGACAAGTGACACTTGGTGAGCAAGTCATTATGAAACAAACAGCACGTAAGGTTCGTAGATTATACGAAGGGAAAGTGCTTGCTGGATTTGCTGGAAGTGTTGCAGATGCTTTCACATTGTTCGAGAAATTCGAAACAAAGTTACAACAATTTAGTGGTAACTTAGAACGTGCAGCTGTTGAGCTAGCACAAGAATGGCGTGGGGATAAACAACTGCGTCAATTAGAAGCAATGCTAATTGTAATGGACAAAGATGCAATATTAGTGGTGAGCGGAACTGGAGAAGTGATTGCGCCAGATGATGATTTAATTGCAATTGGTTCAGGTGGAAACTACGCATTAAGTGCTGGAAGAGCGTTGAAACGCCATGCTAGTCATTTGTCAGCAAAAGAAATGGCTTATGAAAGTTTGAAAGTTGCATCTGACATTTGTGTGTTCACTAATGATAATATTATAGTGGAAACACTTTAACGTTAAACAAATGGAAATGAATATAAATGGACGTATATTAGGTTGGAGGTAAAAGATATGGATGCAAATGGTATAAAATTAACACCTAAAGATATCGTATCTAAATTAAATGAATATATAGTTGGGCAAGATGATGCTAAACGTAAAGTTGCCATTGCGTTAAGAAATCGTTATAGAAGAAGTTTGCTTGACGAAGAAACTAAACAAGAAATCGCGCCTAAGAATATTTTAATGATTGGCCCAACTGGTGTTGGTAAAACGGAAATAGCTAGACGTATGGCTAAGGTTGTTGGCGCCCCATTTATCAAAGTGGAGGCCACTAAGTTTACTGAAGTAGGTTACGTTGGACGAGATGTTGAGAGTATGGTTCGTGATTTAGTGGATGTGGCAGTAAGACTTGTTAAAGATCAAAAGAAAGACTTGGTCAAAGATGAAGCGCTTAATAAAGCAAATGAAAAATTAGTTAAATTATTAGTGCCAAGTATGAAGAAAAAAGCATCAAATAACAACAATCCATTAGAGTCATTATTTGGTGGCGCAATTCCAAACTTTGGTAATAATGATGATGAGGAAGAAGAAACACCAACTGAAGAAATTAAAACGAAGCGTTCAGAAATCAAAAAACAATTATTAGATGGTAAACTTGAAGAAGAGAAAGTTAGAATTAAAGTTGAACAAGATCCAGGTGCGCTTGGAATGCTAGGTACTAATCAAAATCAGCAAATGCAAGATATGATGAATCAACTCATGCCTAAACGTAAGGTTGAACGTGAAGTGCCTGTTAAAACAGCGCGTAAGATTTTAGCTGATGATTTCGCGGATGAGTTAATAGACCAAGAGACGGCGAATCAAGAAGCATTAGAGCTGGCAGAACAAATGGGTATTATCTTCATTGATGAAATTGACAAAGTAGCAACGAATAATGCTAATAGTGGTCAAGATGTTTCAAGACAAGGTGTTCAACGAGATATCTTGCCAATCTTAGAAGGTAGCATGATTCAAACTAAGTATGGTACTGTAAATACTGAACATATGCTATTTATTGGTGCGGGGGCATTCCATGTATCTAAACCTAGCGATTTAATACCTGAATTGCAAGGTCGTTTCCCGATTAGAGTAGAATTAGAAAGCTTAACTGTGGATGATTTCTACAGAATATTAACAGAACCTAAACTATCACTTATTAAGCAATATGAGGCACTACTCCAAACTGAAGAGGTCACTGTGAACTTTACCGAGGAAGCGATTACAAGATTGGCTGAAATGGCTTATCAAGTAAACCAAGACACTGATAACATTGGTGCGCGTCGTTTACACACAATCCTAGAAAAAATGCTTGAAGATTTATCATTTGAGGCACCTAGCATGCCAAATGCTGTAGTAGATATAACACCACAATATGTTGATGATAAGTTGAAATCTATTTCAACAAATAAAGATTTAAGTGCATTTATTTTATAATATAAATAAAGGAGAAATTTTATGAGCTTATTATCTAAAACTAGAGAATTAAATACACTATTACAAAAACATAAGGGTATTGCCGTTGACTTTAAAGACGTTGCTCAAACAATTAGTAGCGTTACTGTAACGAACGTATTTATTGTTTCACGTAGAGGCAAAATTTTAGGTTCAAGTTTAAATGAACTTTTAAAGAGTCAAAGAATCAATGACATGTTAGAAAGTAAACATATTCCTAGTGAGTATACTGAACTATTAATGGATGTTAGACAAACTGAATCAAATATTGATATTAATAATGAATTAACAGTATTCCCTCCAGAAGACAAAGAATTATTTAACGATAGTCGTACGACTGTATTTCCTATTCTTGGTGGGGGAGAAAGATTAGGTGCATTAGTACTTGGTCGTGTTAAAGATGACTTTAACGAAAATGATTTAGTATTAGGTGAATATGCTGCTACAGTAATTGGAATGGAAATTTTACGTGAGAAGCATAATGAAGTTGAAAAAGAAGCGCGTGATAAAGCAGCTATTACAATGGCTATTAATTCATTATCTTATTCAGAAAAAGAAGCTATTGAGCATATCTTTGAAGAATTAGGTGGTAATGAAGGCTTACTTATTGCTTCTAAAGTAGCAGATAGAGTAGGTATCACACGTTCAGTTATCGTTAACGCATTACGTAAACTTGAAAGTGCTGGTGTAATCGAATCACGATCCTTAGGGATGAAAGGTACCTTTATTAAAGTTAAAAAAGAAAAATTTCTTGAAGAATTAGAACGTAATAAATAATTAGTATTAGCATAATTATTCTAATAAATTGAAGTTTAACTGCTGCGAGGCTAAAACATGTATCTGCAGCAGTTTTTTAATTGCTCGAAATATCGAAAGAGTTACGTATTGACGTAATCAATAAATTAACGTTGCACGGCAATTAAAAGTATGATATTATTATTGTCGGCTATAAAGCCAATACACACATAATAAACGCACATGTAGAGGGTGCAATTCAATCATTGTCTTTATATGAGTTTATTATGGAGGTAAATAACCACTAGGAGGAATTTAAAATGGCAGTAATTTCAATGAAACAATTACTAGAAGCCGGTGTTCACTTCGGTCACCAAACACGCCGTTGGAACCCAAAAATGAAAAAATATATCTTCACTGAAAGAAATGGTATCTATATCATTGACTTACAAAAAACAGTGAAAAAAGTTGAAGAAGCGTATAACTTCATCAAACAAGTATCAGAAGATGGCGGTAGAGTCTTATTCGTTGGTACTAAAAAACAAGCACAAGAATCAGTTAAAGCTGAAGCAGAACGTGCTGGTCAATTCTACGTTAACCAAAGATGGTTAGGCGGAATTTTAACTAACTATAAAACAATTTCTAAACGTATTAAACGTATTTCTGAAATCGAGAAAATGGAAGAAGACGGTTTATTCGACGTTTTACCTAAAAAAGAAGTTGTTGAACTTAAAAAAGAATACGACCGTTTAATCAAATTCTTAGGCGGTATTCGTGATATGAAATCAATGCCTCAAGCATTATTCGTAGTTGACCCTCGTAAAGAGCGCAACGCGATTGCTGAAGCACGTAAATTAAATATTCCAATCGTTGGTATTGTTGACACTAACTGTGATCCAGATGAAATTGATTATGTTATCCCAGCGAACGACGACGCTATTCGTGCCGTTAAATTATTAACTGGTAAAATGGCTGACGCTGTCTTAGAAGGTCAACAAGGTGTTTCTAACGATGAAGTAGCTGCAGAGCAAAACATCAATTTAGATGAAAAAGAAGAATCTCAAGAAGCAGAATCAACTGAAGAAAATACTACTGTTGAATCAAACTAAGATATAGTTTAAATGGGTGATAAGATGTAATGCTTATCGCCCTTTTTTCAAATAATAAAAAATAATAATTAAAGTTAACTAGAGTATTGGAAATTATAGTGACTTTAATGGTAATATTTAGGTATCATCTATTATTACAATTAGAAATATTGGAGGAATAATTAATGGCAATTTCAGCAAAACTTGTTAAAGAATTACGTGAAAGAACTGGCGCTGGTATGATGGATTGTAAAAAAGCGCTAACAGAAACTGATGGTGACATCGATAAAGCGATTGATTACTTACGTGAAAAAGGTATCGCTAAAGCAGCTAAAAAAGCAGACCGTATTGCAGCTGAAGGTTTAGTACATGTTGAAGTTAAAGGAAACGAAGCTGCTATCGTTGAAATCAATTCTGAAACTGACTTCGTAGCTCGTAATGAAGGCTTCCAAGAATTAGTTAAAGAAATTGCTAATCAAATTCTTGATAGCAAAGCTGAAACAGTAGATGCTTTATTAGAAACTAAATTATCAAGTGGTAAAACAGTTGATGAAAGAATGAAAGAAGCAATCTCAACAATCGGTGAAAAATTAAGCATCCGTCGTTTCGAAATCAGAACTAAATCTGATAACGATGCATTTGGTGCATACTTACACATGGGTGGACGCATTGGTGTGTTAACTGTAGTTGAAGGTTCTACTGATGAAGAAGCTGCTAAAGATGTAGCAATGCACATCGCAGCTATCAATCCAAAATATGTTTCTTCTGAACAAGTTAAAGAAGAAGAAATCAACCACGAAAAAGAAGTATTAAAACAACAAGCATTAAATGAAGGTAAACCAGAAAAAATCGTTGAAAAAATGGTTGAAGGTCGTTTACGTAAATATCTTCAAGAAATTTGTGCAGTTGATCAAAACTTTGTTAAAGATCCAGATCAAACAGTTGAAGCTTTCTTAAAATCTAAAGGTGGTAAACTTGTTGACTTCGTTCGCTATGAAGTAGGCGAAGGTATGGAAAAACGTGAAGAAAACTTCGCAGATGAAGTTAAAGGTCAAATGAAATAATCTGTCGACAGGATTTACAAGAAAGAAGACACCTTTGAGGTTTTCTATTATAAAGTCATACTTTATGTTAGAAGGCGCGTCAGTGTCTTCTTTACTTGTATATATTACATATTTTTACAATAGAGAGGAAAAAACAATGGCGCAAACTTCTAAATATAAACGTGTAGTATTAAAACTTAGTGGTGAAGCACTCGCAGGAGACAAAGGTTTTGGTATTAATCCAATCATTATTAAAAGTGTAGCACAGCAAGTAGCTGAAGTTGCTAAGATGGATTGTGAAATCGCAGTTATCGTTGGTGGCGGTAATATTTGGAGAGGGAAAACTGGTAGTGACTTAGGTATGGACCGCGGTACAGCGGATTACATGGGTATGCTTGCTACAGTTATGAACGCTCTTGCACTTCAAGACAGTTTAGAACAATTAGAATGTGACACTCGCGTGTTAACTTCTATTGAAATGAAACAAGTAGCTGAACCTTATATTCGTCGACGAGCTATTAGACATTTAGAGAAGAAACGTGTTGTAATTTTCGCAGCAGGTATTGGCAATCCTTACTTCTCTACAGATACAACTGCAGCGTTACGTGCAGCAGAAGTCGAAGCCGATGTTATTTTAATGGGTAAAAATAATGTTGATGGTGTATATTCAGCAGACCCTAAAGTAGATAAGAATGCGGTTAAATATGATCACTTAACACATATCCAAATGTTACAAGAAGGATTACAAGTGATGGATTCAACAGCTTCATCATTCTGCATGGATAATAATATTCCATTAAATGTATTCTCAATTATGGAAGAAGGAAATATTAAACGTGCAGTTATGGGCGAGAAAATAGGTACATTAATAACTAAATAATTAGAGGTGTAATTAGTATGAGTGACATTATTCAAGACACTAAAGCTAGAATGAGTAAATCTATCGATAATTTATCACGTGAATTAGCAAATATCAGTGCTGGAAGAGCAAATTCAAATTTATTAAGTGGCGTAACAGTTGATTATTATGGAGCTCCAACTCCAGTTCAACAATTAGCTAGTATCAATGTGCCAGAAGCACGTTTATTAGTTATTTCTCCATATGATAAAACTTCAGTGGCTGATATCGAAAAAGCAATTAACGCTGCGAACTTAGGTGTAAATCCTACAAGTGATGGCGAAGTTATTCGTATCACAGTTCCTGCTTTAACTGAAGAACGTCGTAAAGAGTTAGTGAAAAATGTTAAGAAAATTGGTGAAGATGCGAAAGTTTCAATTCGAAACATTCGTCGCGATATTAACGACCAATTGAAAAAAGATGAAAAAAATGGAGACATTACTGAAGACGACTTAAGAAGTCAAACAGAAGATGTACAAAAAGCAACTGATAATTCTATTAAGGAAATTGATCAATTAGTAGAAGACAAAGAAAAAGACATTATGTCTGTTTAATGAGTTCGACAATAAATTAATTCATTTAATAATGTGTAAGTTGTATTTAAAGTGTACTTTATACATTACTATAAATTATTTTAGTCTAAACTGTGCCAATTCAGACTTTGGTACAGTTTTTTCATTTGCTTATTCAATGCCATTATCGAGTATGATAAAATGATAGATGATTTCTTAAATAACTAATATAATATAATAGAGATGATCAGGCTCGGAGGAAAGACCATGTTTAAAAAGCTAATAAAAAGAAATAAGACTAAAATCAGTCAGAACGATGATTTAGATTTACATAATTTACCTGAACATGTAGCGATTATCATGGATGGCAATGGACGTTGGGCCAAAAAGCGTAAAATGCCTAGAATAAAAGGTCACTATGAAGGTATGCAAACGATTAAAACGGTAACGCGAGAAGCAAGTGATTTGGGCATTAAATACTTAACCTTATACGCTTTTTCAACTGAAAACTGGTCTAGACCTGAAAATGAAGTGAATTATATCATGAATTTGCCTGTAAATTTTTTGAAAACATTCTTACCAGAACTCATTGAAAAAAATGTTCAAATTGAAACAATTGGATTTCTGGAAGCCGTTCCTAAATCGACGATAGAAGCGATTGAACACGCAAAAGAAAAAACTAAAAATAATACAGGATTAAAATTGATATTTGCTATTAATTACGGTGGACGTGCTGAAATTGTACAAAGTATGAAATCAATTTATGATGAACTTCAACATAACGGTCAAGGCAGTAAAGATATTGACGAATCAATGGTAACCAAGCATTTAATGACACATTCATACCCAGATCCTGAATTATTAATTCGTACTTCTGGCGAACAACGTATTAGTAATTTCCTTATTTGGCAGTCTTCTTATAGTGAATTTATATTCAATGAGAAATTATGGCCAGACTTTGACGGTGAAGAATTTAAAAATTGTTTAAAAATATATCAATCTCGCCAAAGACGCTTTGGAGGGTTAAGTAAGGAGTAGCGTATGAAAGTTAGAACTTTAACCGCAATTATTGCTTTGATAATATTTCTCCCAATTTTATTAATGGGTGGAACAACACTCATGTTGTTTGCGTACTTACTCGCTTTAATTGCTTTAAAAGAACTCTTAAATATGAATATGATTAAATTACTTTCAGTCCCTGGCATTTTTAGTGCATTAGCATTAATCATTATTATGTTGCCTCAATCAGCAGGTGACTGGGTTAGTGATATTCAGTTAAAAAGTTTAATCGCAATGAGTTTTATTTTATTAAGTTATACTGTATTGTCTAAGAATAGATTTAGTTTTATGGACGCAGCATTTTGTCTGATGTCAGTTGCATACGTAGGCATTGGATTTATGTATTTCTATGCAACACGTTCAGATGGTTTACATTACATACTTTATGCATTTTTAGTGGTATGGTTAACTGATACAGGGGCTTATATTTTCGGTCGTTTGATGGGGAAACATAAATTGTGGCCAGTTATCAGTCCAAATAAAACAATCGAAGGCTTTATTGGTGGCTTAATTTGTAGTTTAATAGTACCAATTGTTATGTTATGGTTTGTTGATTTTAATTTAAACATTTGGTTACTATTATTAGTAACAATCATCTTAAGTATTTTTGGTCAACTAGGTGATTTAGTTGAATCAGGATTTAAACGTCATTTTGGTGTTAAAGATTCTGGACGAATTTTACCAGGTCATGGCGGCATATTAGACCGCTTTGATAGCTTTATGTTTGTTTTACCATTACTCAACATTTTATTAATACAAATGTAGTATGATTTTAATGTTTTATTTATATATGAAAAATGTATAGTGCTATAATTGAGGAGTTATTGAGTGCACATTTGACTAGATATAGTAGATGATGTAATTCTTAACTCCTTTTATTAAAAGTAAAATTCTTGAATAATTTAACTAAATCATAGATAATCTACATCATTCTTATGAATAAAGTAGAAAATTAATTTAATTGAGGTGTGACACGTGAGTTATTTAATCACTATTGTCTCATTTATAATCGTGTTTGGTGTACTGGTTACAGTACATGAATATGGTCACATGTTCTTTGCTAAGCGTGCAGGAATAATGTGTCCTGAATTTGCGATAGGTATGGGACCCAAAATCTTTAGTTTCCGAAAGAATGAAACGTTATACACAATCCGTCTATTACCAGTCGGTGGATATGTAAGAATGGCTGGAGATGGTTTAGAAGAACCGCCAGTTGAACCAGGCATGAATGTTAAAGTTAAGCTTAATGATAAAGATGAAATTACGCATATTATTTTAGATGATCAACATAAATTCCAAAAAATAGAAGCAATCGAAGTCAAAAAATGTGACTTTAAAGATGATTTATATATAGAAGGTATTACATCATATGACAATGAGCGCCATCACTTTAACATTGCTGAGAAGGCCTATTTCGTTGAAAATGGAAGCTTAATCCAAATTGCACCACGACATCGCCAATTTGCACACAAGAAGCCATTACCAAAATTTTTAACATTATTTGCAGGACCTTTGTTTAACTTTATATTGGCTTTGGTTCTATTTATTGCATTAGCTTATTTCCAAGGTACACCTACTACTTCAGTAGCGCAATTAGCTGATAACTACCCTGCACAACAAGCAGGATTAAAAGCTGGGGATAAAATTGTTCAAGTAGGTCCATATAAAACAAAGGATTTTGACGATATACAATCTGCTGCGAATAAAATTAAAGATAACAAAACAACGATAAAATTTGAAAGAGATAACCAAATCAAGTCAGTTGATATAACACCTAAGAAACAAGTAATTAAACAAACGAAATTAAATTCTGAAACGACATACATTTTAGGTTTCCAGCCGGAAAAAGAACATACATTAATTAAACCAATAGCTTTAGGGTTTGATCAGTTTGTAAGTGCGAGTACGTTAATATTTAAAGCAGTAGGCACAATGATTGCAAGTATATTTACTGGTCAATTTTCTTTAGACATGTTAAATGGTCCAGTGGGTATTTATCATAATGTCGATTCTGTTGTGAAACAGGGTGTTATTGCATTAACGTATTACACTGCACTGTTAAGTGTTAACTTAGGTATAATGAACTTGTTACCAATCCCAGCACTTGATGGTGGTCGAATCTTATTCGTACTTTATGAAGCCATCTTTAGAAGACCAGTGAATAAGAAAGCTGAAACAATGATAATAGCAGCTGGTGCTATATTTGTCTTAATTATCATGGTTCTAGTAACTTGGAACGACATACAACGTTATTTCTTATAAATTAAGGAGGAGTAAGTGATGAAACAATCGAAAGTTTTCATTCCAACAATGAGAGATGTACCTGCTGAAGCAGAAGCATTAAGTCATCAATTATTATTAAAAGCAGGGTTAATTAAACAAAGCACAAGTGGTATTTATAGCTATTTGCCACTCGCTTCTCGTGTCTTAAATAATATTTCTAAAATTATTCGTGAAGAAATGGAACGTATAGATGCTGTTGAAATTTTAATGCCTGCGCTTCAACAAGCAGAACTTTGGGAAGAGTCAGGTCGTTGGGGTGCCTATGGTCCAGAACTTATGCGATTAAAAGACCGCAATGGTCGTGAATTTGCACTAGGACCAACGCATGAGGAAGTAGTCACTTCTATCGTGAGAGATGAACTTAAGTCATATAAACAATTACCATTAACTTTATTCCAAATTCAGTCTAAATTCCGTGATGAAAAGCGTCCACGTTTCGGGTTATTACGTGGTAGAGAGTTTATTATGAAAGATGCTTATTCATTCCATGCTGATGAAGCATCACTTGATGATACGTATCAAGATATGTACAACGCTTACGGTCGTATATTCAAACGCGTTGGTATTAATGCGCGTCCAGTAGTTGCAGATTCAGGTGCAATTGGCGGTAATCATACACATGAATTTATGGCGCTAAGTGAAATTGGTGAAGATACGATTGTTTATAGTGAACATAGTGATTATGCAGCTAACATTGAAAAAGCTGAAGTTGCATATTATCCAAATGAAAAACATGCTGAAGTTGCACCACTTGAAAAGATTGAAACACCTAATGTTAAAACTGCTCAAGAATTAGCAGACTTTTTAAATCGTCCATTGGATGAAATTGTGAAAACGATGATATTCAAAATTGATGGTGAATTTATCATGTTCTTAATCAGAGGTCACCATGAGTTAAATGATGTCAAAGTTAAAGCGTACTTCGGAACAGATCATGTTGAGATGGCAACTGAAGATGAAATTATTAATTTATTAAGTGCAAGTCCAGGATCATTAGGACCAATTCATGATAAAGAAATTAAAATTTACGCTGATAATTTTGTTAAAGATTTAAATAATTTAGTGGTAGGTGCAAATGAAAATGGCTACCATTATGTAAATGCCAATATTGGACGCGACTTTAATGTTGATGAATATGGTGATTTCCGCTTTATCTTAGAAGGTGAACCATTAAGTGATGGCTCTGGTGAAGCGAAATTTGCTGAAGGTATTGAAGTTGGTCAAGTATTCAAATTGGGAACAAAATACTCAGAAGCAATGAACGCAACATTCTTAGATAATCAAGGTAAAGCTAAACCATTAATCATGGGATGTTACGGTATTGGTGTATCAAGAACATTAAGTGCTATTGTCGAACAAAATAATGATGAAAATGGTATTATTTGGCCAAAATCAGTGACACCGTTTGATTTACACTTAATAACAATAAATCCTAAAAAAGATGAACAACTTGAATTAGGTAATCAATTGTATGAAACATTGCAACAACAATATGATGTACTTTATGATGACCGTAAAGATCGTGCAGGCGTTAAATTCAACGATGCAGATTTAATTGGTTTACCTATACGAATTGTCGTAGGTAAAAATGCGAGTGATGGTATCGTCGAAGTCAAAGTGCGTCAAACTGGTGAGAGTGAAGATGTTCATATAAATGATTTAAATGACTATATCGCTACATTATACAGTCAATTATAATATGGTGAACGCTTAGACGTATGATTTAAGCGTCTAAGTCATTACTGAGTTAATAGAGCAATCAATGCACTAATCGAAATGAGGTTAGGACAATTTCATAGTTGTCTAAGCCTCTTTTTTATTAAAAGAATTAAACGCAGCAAATGAAATGCATCACTCAAAGTAGTATAATAGATATCAAGTTTGTAGTTAGAACATAACACTTTACGTTAAAACAAAATTGAGAAAAGAGTTAAATATAAGGGTGGTTATCTGTCATGGCAATGACGAATCAAGAAAAATTTAAAGTACTTGCGGACCAAATTAAAGTTTCCAATCAACTTGATCAAACAATTATTGAACAAGGTGAATTAACGCGAGTAGATGTGTCAAATAAAAATAGAACGTGGGAATTTCAAATTACATTGCCATATTTTCTATCACACGAAGATTATTTAATTTTTACAAATGCAATTACTGAAGAATTTAAAGACATTGCCAAAGTTGATTGGCATTTTATAATTCAAGATACAAGTAACCAAGATGAACATGCCATTAAATATTTTGGTCATTGTATTGAACACACTGCACTATCGCCTAAAGTGAAGGGTCAGCTTAAACAGAAACGTTTAATTATGTCAGGCAACGTGCTCAAAGTAATGACCTCAAATGACATCGAAAGAAATCACTTTGATAAAGTATGTAATGGTAGCTTAGTAAAAGCATTTCGTAAATGTGGTTTTGATATAGATAAAGTCGTATTTGAAACAGATGACTCAAGTTCTTATGATGATTTAGCCTCACTTGAAGCGCATATTCAAGAGGAAGATGAGAAGAGTGCGCGTGAAGCTACCGAAAAAATCGAAAAAATGAAAGCTGAGAAAGCGAAACAACAAGATAATAACGAAAGCAATGTTGAAAAATGCCAAATTGGTAAACCAATACAAGTTGAAAATATTAAACCTATTGAGTCAATTGTTGAAGAAGAATTCAAAGTTGCAATTGAGGGTGTTATATTTGATATTAACCTTAAAGAATTGAAGAGTGGCCGTCACATTGTTGAATTAAAAGTGACAGACTATACGGACTCTTTAGTGCTTAAAATGTTTACACGAAAAAATAAAGACGATTTAGATCACTTTAAGGCACTTAGTGTTGGTAAATGGGTTCGTGCTCAAGGACGTATTGAAGAAGACACATTTGTCAGAGATTTGGTTATGATGATGTCTGATATTGAAGAAATCAAAAAGGCGCCAAAGCAAGATAAAGCAGAAGAAAAACGAGTAGAGTTTCATTTGCATACATCAATGAGCCAAATGGATGGCATTCCTAACATAAGTGCGTATGTTGATCAAGCTGCTAAATGGGGACATAAAGCGATAGCAGTTACTGACCATAACGTCGTGCAAGCATTTCCTGATGCTCACGGCGCAGCTGAAAAAAACGGCATCAAAATGATTTATGGTATGGAAGGTATGCTTGTAGACGATGGAGTACCTATTGCTTATAAACCTACAGACCGAGATCTTAAAGAAGTTACATATGTCGTGTTTGACGTTGAAACGACAGGACTGTCAAACCAATATGACCAAATTATAGAATTGGCTGCTGTTAAAGTAAAAGATGGAGAAATTATTGATAAATTTGAACGTTTCAGTAATCCACATGAGAAATTATCAGAAACGATTATAAATTTAACGCATATTACTGATGATATGTTAACAGATGCGCCTGAAATTGATGAAGTACTAACAGAATTTAAAACGTGGGTTGGCGACGCTATATTTGTAGCGCATAATGCATCATTCGATATGGGCTTCATCGACACAGGATATGAAAGACTAGGGTTTGGCCCATCAACGAATGGTGTCATTGATACATTGGAATTATCACGTACGATTAATACTGAATATGGTAAACACGGTTTAAACTTTTTAGCTAAAAAATATGGTGTAGAACTAACACAGCACCATAGAGCCATTTATGATACTGAAGCTACGGCATATATTTTCATTAAAATGGTTCAACAAATGAAAGAATTAGGCGTAACAAACCACAAAGACATCAACCAAAAACTATCGAATGAGGATGCATATAAACGTGCACGACCAACACATGTAACATTAATTGTTCAAACACAAGAAGGTCTAAAAAACTTATTTAAGATTGTAAGTGCTTCTTTAGTTAAATATTACTATCGTACACCAAGAATTCCACGATCATTATTAAATGAATATCGTGAAGGTATCTTGGTAGGAACTGCATGTGATGAAGGTGAATTATTCACGGCTGTTATGCAAAGAGATCAGTCAGAAGTTGAAAAAATTGCTAAGTATTATGACTTTATTGAAGTCCAACCACCAAAACTTTATCAAGATTTGATTGATAGAGAGCTGATTAGAGATACAGAAACACTATACGAAATCTATGACCGTATCTTGAAAGCTGGAGAAAGTACTGGTATTCCTGTTTTAGCAACAGGTAACGCACATTATTTATATGAGCATGATGCCATTGCACGTAAAATATTGATTGCCTCACAACCCGGTAATCCTTTAAATCGCTCAACATTACCTGAAGCACATTTTAGAACAACAGATGAGATGCTAGATGAGTTCCACTTCTTAGGTGAAGAAAAAGCACACGAAATTGTAGTTAAAAACACCAATGACTTAGCAGACCGAATAGATAAAGTTATTCCGATTAAAGATCAGCTATTCACACCACGCATGGATGGTGCGAATGAAGAGATACGTGAATTAAGCTATACAAATGCTAAAAAATTATATGGTGAGGATTTACCACAAATTGTAATTGATCGACTTGAAAAAGAACTTGCAAGTATTATCGGGAATGGATTCTCAGTTATTTATTTGATCTCTCAACGTCTTGTGAAAAAATCATTGGATGATGGTTATTTAGTAGGTTCACGTGGTTCGGTAGGCTCAAGTTTTGTGGCGACGATGACAGAAATTACTGAAGTTAATCCGCTTCCACCTCACTACATTTGCCCTAATTGTAAAACAAGTGAGTTCTTTGATGATGGTTCTGTAGGTTCAGGATTTGATTTACCTGATAAAAAATGTAGCACTTGTGGTGCCGATCTTATCAAAGAAGGGCAAGATATTCCGTTCGAAACGTTCTTAGGATTTAAAGGGGATAAAGTACCTGATATTGACTTGAACTTTAGTGGTGAATATCAACCTAACGCACATAACTACACTAAAGTGCTGTTCGGAGAAGACAAGGTATTCCGTGCTGGAACAATAGGTACTGTTGCTGAAAAAACAGCATTCGGTTATGTTAAAGGTTATTTAAATGATCAAGGTATCCACAAACGTGGTGCTGAAATCGATCGCCTTGTTAAAGGATGTACAGGTGTCAAACGTACAACCGGTCAACACCCGGGTGGTATTATTGTTGTTCCAGATTATATGGACATTTATGATTTCACGCCAATCCAATTTCCAGCAGATGATCAAAGTGCTTCTTGGATGACGACACATTTTGACTTCCATTCTATCCACGATAATGTGTTGAAACTAGATATACTTGGACACGATGATCCTACAATGATTCGTATGCTACAAGATTTATCTGGTATAGATCCAAAGACCATTCCGGTCGATGATAAAGAAACGATGCAAATCTTTAGTAGTCCGGAATCATTGGGTGTAACTGAAGAAGATATTCTTTGTAAGACAGGGACATTTGGTGTGCCTGAATTTGGGACAGGGTTTGTTCGACAAATGCTGGAAGATACTAAGCCAACGACGTTTTCAGAATTAGTTCAAATCTCAGGATTATCTCATGGTACCGATGTATGGTTAGGTAATGCACAAGAATTAATCCGAACAGGTATTTGTGATTTATCAAGCGTTATAGGCTGTCGTGACGATATAATGGTTTATTTAATGTATGCAGGATTAGAACCCTCTATGGCCTTCAAAACGATGGAGTCAGTGCGTAAAGGTAAAGGGTTAACTGATGAAATGATAGACGCTATGAAAGAGAATGATGTACCAGACTGGTATTTAGATTCTTGCTTAAAAATTAAATACATGTTCCCTAAAGCCCATGCGGCTGCATATGTATTAATGGCAGTGAGAATTGCATACTTTAAAGTGCATCATCCACTTTATTATTACGCAGCATACTTTACAATTCGTGCTTCAGACTTTGATTTGATTACGATGATTAAAGATAAAGAAAGTATTAAGAATACAGTGAAAGATATGTATTCTAGATACATGGACCTCGGTAAAAAAGAGAAAGATGTGCTTACTGTGTTAGAAATCATGAATGAAATGGCGCATCGTGGGTTCCGTATGCAACCGATTAGTCTCGAGAAAAGTCAGGCATTTGACTTTATTATTGAAGGAGATACGTTAATCCCGCCATTTATTTCTGTGCCTGGACTTGGAGAGAACGTTGCTAAACGTATTGTAGAAGCACGAGAAGATGGTCCTTTCTTATCTAAAGAAGATTTAAATAAGAAAGCTGGATTATCTCAAAAAATCATCGAGTACCTTGATGATTTAGGTTCGTTACCTGACCTACCAGACAAAGCACAGTTATCTATCTTTGATATGTAAACGAACTTATGTTGTGAACATTTGATTTCATTTCGTCAATCCTATTGACACAGTGAGTATACATTTGTTTAAGGAATTAAAGTGTGATATACTTATTGTGCGTAAAAAATTAGACTCAGGCAGAAAGAGTGGGCATATACCCGCTCTTTTCTATTTGCCGAAAAAGGAGGCCTGTATGAGTAAAATCACTGAGGAAGTAGAAACAATCATAACTCCTGTTTTAGACGAATTGAATTTTGAATTAGTAGAAGTTGAATACACTAAAGAGGGGAAAGATCATTTCTTAAGAATCTCAATTGATAAAGAAGGCGGTGTCGATTTAAATGATTGCACACTTGCCTCTGAAAAAATCAGCGAAGTAATGGATGAAAATGATCCAATTCCAGAAATGTACTACTTAGACGTTGCATCACCGGGTGCAGAACGTCCAATAAAAAAAGAAAAAGATTATCAAAATGCAATTGAAAAACCAGTGTTTGTATCATTATATGCGCCAATTGAAGGCGATAAAGAATGGCTCGGTATTTTAAAAGCTGTTAATGATGATGTAATTACGATGGAAGTTAAAGAGAAAGCTAAAACAAAACAAATTGAAATACCAAGAAATAAAATTGCAAAAGCACGTCACACTGTTATGATTTAACGTGATGAGGAGGAATAATTGTGGCAAGTAATGAACTTTTATTAGCAACTGAATATTTAGAAAAAGAAAAGAAAATTCCAAGAGAAGTATTAATTGATGCGATTGAAGCAGCTTTAATTACTGCATATAAAAAGAACTATGATAGTGCTAGAAACGTACGTGTAGAGTTAAATATGGATGAAGGTACATTTAAAGTTATTGCACGTAAAGATGTTGTCGAAGAAGTATTTGATGATAGAGATGAAGTAGATTTAAGTACTGCACTCGTTAAAAATCCAGCTTATGAAGTTGGCGATATTTACGAAGAAGATGTTACACCAAAAGATTTTGGCCGTGTTGGTGCACAAGCAGCTAAACAAGCTGTAATGCAACGATTACGTGATGCGGAAAGAGAAATTTTATACACTGAATTTATTGACAAAGAAGACGATATTTTAACAGGTGTTATCGACCGAGTTGATCATCGTTATGTATATGTAAATTTAGGGAGAATTGAAGCGGTTTTATCTGAAGCTGAAAGAAGTCCAAATGAAAAATATATTCCTAACGAACGCATCAAAGTTTATGTTAACAAAGTAGAACAAACAACTAAAGGACCACAAATTTATGTTTCTAGAAGTCATCCTGGCTTATTAAAACGTTTATTTGAACAAGAAGTACCTGAAATTTATGATGGTACAGTGATTGTAAAATCAGTAGCTCGTGAAGCCGGTGATCGTTCTAAGATTAGTGTTTATTCTGATAATCCAGACATTGATGCAGTAGGCGCATGTGTAGGTGCTAAAGGTGCGCGTGTTGAAGCTGTAGTTGAAGAACTTGGTGGAGAAAAAATTGATATTGTTCAATGGAATGAAGATCCAAAAGTATTTGTACGTAATGCTTTAAGTCCTTCACAAGTATTAGAAGTTATCGTTGACGAAGACAATCAATCTACTGTTGTTGTTGTTCCTGACTATCAATTATCATTAGCTATTGGTAAAAGAGGTCAAAATGCACGATTAGCTGCGAAATTGACTGGATGGAAAATTGACATTAAATCTGAAACTGATGCGCGCGAAGCGGGAATTTACCCTGTGATTGAATCAGAAGCATTAGCAGATGATATTGTTTTATCTGATTCTAATGATGAAGATATTGAAATTGATGATGTTGATTTAGAAGAATCGAATTTAACTACTGCAGAATTAGCAGCAGAAATCGATGAACCTTCTGAAAATACTGATGAAGTAGACAGTGAAGACAAAGACGTATAAGCAAATAATTGGGGTGAGTAATTAAGTGAAGAAGAAAAAGATTCCAATGCGCAAATGTATTATTACAAATGAAATGCGTCCCAAGAAAGATATGATTCGCGTTGTAATTAACAAAGAAGGCGACATTTTTGCAGATGGTACTGGCAAACAACAAGGTAGAGGCGCTTATGTTTCAAAAGATGTACAAAGTGTAGAAGCAGCTCAAGAAAAGGGCGTACTTGAAAGATATTTTAATGCAGATTCTGCAAAGCTAGACCCTGTTTATAAAGAAATTATACGTTTGATTTATAGAGAAGAGATTCCTAAATGAATAAAGAACAAATTTTAAATTTTTTAGGTTTAGCAATGAGAGCGCGTAAAGTGAAATCTGGCGAATCTGTATTGCTTACTGAGATTAAGAAAAATAATATTAAACTTGTTATCATGGCATCGGATGCCTCAGAAAACACTTTGAAAAATATAAAAAATAAATGTGAAACGTATCATGTCCCATTTAGGATTTTTAGTACAAGAGCAGAATTAGGACAATCTTTAGGTAAGTCGGAACGTGTAAACATAGGAGTTATAGACTCTGGGTTTGCGTCTAAGCTTACGTCGATGATAGATGAATATTGTAAGGAGTGATTATATGAGTAAAAAAAGAATTTACGAATATGCGAAAGAATTAAATGTTAAGAGTAAAGAGATTATAGATGAGTTAAAAAGTATGAATGTTGAAGTTTCTAACCATATGCAAGCGTTAGAGGACGATCAAATTAAATCGCTTGATAAAAAGTTTAAACCACAAGAAAGTGGTAATGATACGAAACAAAACACTCAAAATAATCACCAAAAACAACAAAACAATAACAATAATAAAAATAATAAACAAAATAACAAAGGTAACGCGAATCAAAAAGGCAATCATAACAACAAAAATAACAATAACAAAGGCAATAACAAAAATAATAAAAACAACAAGAATAACAAAAACAATAAAAATAATAAAGGTAACAAAAACAACAAGCCGGCAGCAGAACCAAAAGAAATGCCTTCTAAAATCACATATGAAGAAGGTATCACAGTTGGCGAATTAGCTGATAAACTTAATATTGAATCAGCAGGAATTATTAAAAAGTTATTCTTATTAGGTATTGTTGCCAATATTAACCAAGCGTTAGATGAAGAAACATTAGAATTAATTGCCGACGATTATGGTGTTGAACTTGAGAAAGAAGTCGTAGTGAACGAAGAAGATTTATCAATTTATTTTGATGAAGAAGAAGATGATCCTGATGCAATTGAACGTCCAGCGGTAGTTACTATTATGGGACACGTTGACCATGGTAAAACAACATTACTTGATTCAATTCGCCACACTAAAGTAACAGCAGGAGAAGCGGGTGGAATCACACAACATATCGGTGCTTATCAAATTGAAAATGCAGGCAAAAAAATCACATTCCTTGATACGCCAGGACACGCAGCATTTACTACAATGCGTGCGCGTGGTGCACAAGTAACAGATATCACAATTCTAGTTGTTGCAGCCGATGATGGTGTAATGCCACAAACCATTGAAGCAATTAACCATGCTAAAGAAGCTAATGTTCCTACAATTGTAGCAGTGAATAAAATTGATAAACCAACTGCAAACCCTGATCGTGTAATGCAAGAATTAACCGAATATGGTTTAATTCCTGAAGATTGGGGCGGTGAAACAATCTTTGTTCCACTTTCAGCATTAAGTGGTGACGGTATTGATGATTTATTAGAAATGATTGGTTTAGTTGCTGAAGTACAAGAATTAAAAGCGAATCCTAATAAACAAGCGATTGGTACAGTAATTGAAGCAGAATTAGATAAATCTCGTGGTCCTGCCGCTTCATTATTAGTTCAAAATGGTACTTTAAACGTTGGAGATTCTATCGTAGTAGGTAATACATTTGGACGAATTCGTGCAATGGTTAACGATTTGGGCCAAAGAATTAAATCAGCTGGTCCTTCTACGCCTGTTGAAATTACAGGAATTAACGATGTACCGTTAGCCGGGGACCGCTTCGTTGTCTTCAAAGATGAGAAACAAGCGCGTCGTATTGGTGAAGCGCGTCATGAAGCTAGCGTTATTCAACAACGTCAAGAAAGCAAAAATGTATCATTAGATAATTTATTCGAACAAATGAAACAAGGTGAAATGAAAGACCTCAATGTTATTATCAAAGGTGACGTTCAAGGTTCAGTTGAAGCACTTGCCGCTTCCCTTATGAAGATTGATGTTGAAGGCGTTAACGTGCGCATTATTCATACAGCAGTTGGTGCAATTAATGAATCAGACGTTACATTAGCTAATGCGTCAAATGGTATTATCATTGGTTTCAATGTGCGTCCTGACGCAGGTGCTAAACGTGCTGCAGAAGCTGAAAATGTTGATATGAGACTTCATCGTGTTATTTATAACGTTATTGAAGAAATTGAATCAGCTATGAAAGGTTTACTTGATCCTGAATTTGAAGAACAAGTCATCGGACAAGCTGAAGTACGTCAAACATTCAAAGTGTCTAAAGTTGGTACAATTGCAGGTAGTTATGTTACTGAAGGTAAGATTACTCGTAACGCAGGTGTACGTATTATTAGAGACGGTATTGTGTTATTCGAAGGTGAATTAGACACATTGAAACGTTTCAAAGATGATGCTAAAGAAGTAGCCCAAGGTTATGAATGTGGTATCACAATTGAAAAATTCAATGATATTAAAGAAGGCGACATTATCGAAGCATTCGAGATGGTTGAAATCGAAAGATAAAACGATGAGTTATGAAGTGGACTGAGTCTGGGACATAATTTCATCAATATAGCCAGTAAATGAGTTTTTATAAATTCATTTACTGGCTTTTTCATTTTACAATACCTCGTATGAGAGGCGCGCTTGCCCAACTTGCTTAGTTTGTGAAATCTCTTTTCAAGATTTTTTATATTGGATCTCGCGTTCAACTACATTTCATTATCCTTTTAGATTTACTTACTTAAGTACTAGTGTGCTTCTTTTCATGAAATTAATGCTCCTAAAAAACAGTCTCGACAAAATGCTTCTTTATGCATAGACAAAATCTAAGTTCTCAAATCTCAAAATAAAAAAGTGCTTTAAAACTTTTTTATCTATTTATATTTTAAGACAAAAAAGTAAATAAAAAAGAAAAAGTTATATAATAATCATAATGAAAATTTTGATATTATATATTCATTATAAAAATTAAAATTTTGAGATTTCAAAGGGGAAACTTATGAAAAAATTTGCAAATTTAACAATAGGCTGTTGCTTGAGTGGGGTTATACTATTATCAGGATGTAGTTCTGTAAAAGCTGGAAAAGAAGGTGGAATGTTAACTTCATATAATGCAACATCACTTGATAAAAAATTAAATAATCAAGATGTGCACGTCGGGACAGTAAAGTTTATTGATAAAGACACTAATGATGGATATGTACGTGCGTTTGATCAATTAAATCCAATTATAGTAAATGAGAGTAATAAAGATATTAAAGAAGTGACTGTAGCAGTAGCAGCATGGGACAAAAACGGTTTACCGGTTAAACCTGAGTTTGCTATGGCTCTTAGTGGTGATTCTTATATTAACAATTACGTAGATGAAGAAATTAATTTGACCGGCCATGGAGATAGTAAGAAAGAAATATTTAATTTAAAAGATGATAAAGATATTGAAACATATAAGTTTATTGTTTCTGAATATAAAGATTTTGAAGGCCACACTTGGAAGAACCCACTTTATGATAAATTTGAGAAAATTTATGGTCAAAAACGATTAAAAGATATTAAAGGAAGCAAAAACACAACGATTTCAATTGAAAAAGAACATTAGAAATTTTGTTTTTAGCGCTAATAAGATATAATAAAATAGTGAATAAATTTTTATGATAAATTTAGTTTCTATGTCTTTACGAGCATAGTTATAAGGGTATAATGAAAAGACAAATTTTTTAAAGAGGTGAAATATCCATGAGTAACATGAGAGCAGAACGCGTTGGCGAACAAATGAAGAAAGAAATTATGGATATCGTAAATAATAAAGTTAAAGATCCTAGAGTGGGCTTTATCACAATTACAGATGTTGAATTAACAAACGACTTATCACAAGCCAAAGTGTACCTTACTGTGTTAGGTAGTGAAAAAGAGGTTAATGATACATTTAAAGCATTAGATAAAGCGAAAGGATTCATTAAATCTGAATTAGGTTCAAGAATGAGACTACGAATTATTCCAGAATTATTCTTTGAATATGATGAATCTATTGAGTATGGTAATAAAATTGAGAAAATGATTCAAGATTTGCATAAGCAAGATAGATAATTGTCTATTAACTAAGTTATAGCAATATACTTTGTTATTTTATTAACATTACAAATACAAATTGAACGAGAAATAGAATAAACACTAATTTTTAAGCTATTCAAAATAATCGTCGCCTATACGGGGGTGGGACAATAAATTCAAATCGAATGATGTTCCACTCCCGTCTCATTTTGAGTTTCAAGGGAATATTGATAGTAAGTGAAAAGTGTGATTTGCTAAGTCAATTTAAGTTATAACAATTAATTTTCATAACACATATTCAGTCAGATAAGTTATGATACATAGAGGTAGTTAAAATGAAGGACGTGAAAAAATGTATAACGGTATTTTACCCGTTTATAAAGAACGTGGATTGACGAGTCATGATGTCGTCTTCAAACTAAGAAAGATTTTAAAAACTAAGAAGATTGGTCATACTGGAACCTTAGATCCTGAAGTGTCAGGTGTATTGCCTATATGTATTGGTCCTGCAACGCGTGTAAGTGATTACGTCATGGACATGGGTAAATCCTATCATGCGACCATTACATTAGGAGAAAGTACTACTACTGAAGACCAGACGGGTGAAGTTATAGATAAAGTTGAGGTTCTTGAAAATGAGGTTAATACAACCGACATAGATGACGTTTTGAGAACTTTTGAAGGCCTTATAGAACAAATTCCACCCATGTATTCATCTGTTAAAGTCAATGGGAAAAAGTTATATGAATACGCAAGAAATGGTGAAACAGTTGAAAGGCCAGTGCGTCAAGTGAAAATTGATTTAATTGAGCGTACATCTGATCTCCAATTTGAAAATAAGAAATGTCATTTTAATATTAAGGTGAAATGTGGTAAAGGAACTTATATTCGTACACTCGCTACGGACATCGGTAAACAATTAGGTTATCCGGCACACATGTCTTTATTAACGCGAACGAATTCAGGTGGTTTTGATGTTGAGGATAGTCTCACATTAGAGCAAATTTCTCAATTACATGAGCAAGACGCATTACAATCGCAGCTTTTTCCTATAGAATATGGTTTGAAAAGTTTGCCGAAAATCAACATTTCTGATGAGAATATGAAAAAAAGAATATTAAATGGACAAAAGTTTAATAAAAGACTTTTTAATCAAATCATTGATGAACAATTAGTTTTTGTTGATTCTGAAACTCAGAAAGTAATGGCAATTTATGTTCAACATCCAGATAAAAAATATGAAATTAAACCTAAAAAAGTATTTAATTAAAGGAGTCAAAAGTTATGAAAGTGATAGAAGTAACCCATCCAATTCAAGAAGATCAATTGATAAAAGAAGACGTTGCGATGGCATTTGGCTTTTTTGATGGCATGCATCGTGGTCATCATAAAGTGTTCGAAGCGTTGGATGAGCGTGCTGCAGCGCGAAATCTAAAAAAGGCAGTTACAACATTTGATCCTCACCCTTCTGTCGTGTTAAATCCAGAACGTAAACGTACGGACTATTTAACACCACTTTCAGATAAACTTGAGATGATTGAACAACATGATGTAGATTATTGTATTGTAATCAATTTTTCATCACGCTTTGCGAGTGTAACCGCAGAAGAATTTGTCCAAGATTATATTATTAATAATCATGTGCAAGAAGTAGTTGCTGGATTTGATTTTACATATGGTAAATTCGGAAAAGGTAACATGTCTGTATTAAATGAAATGAATGAATTTAGCACAACCATTGTTGGTAAACAAGAGATGGAAACCGAAAAAATTTCCACTACAGCGATTAGGGAAGCTTTGAAAGAAGGTAATTTAAAAAAAGCCAATGAGCAATTAGGTTATCTATACAGAATTAAAGGGACAGTAGTACAAGGGGAAAAACGAGGTCGTACTATTGGATTCCCAACCGCAAATGTTCAACCAAGTGATGACTATGTATTACCTAAAAAAGGTGTTTACGCTGTAAGTATGGCAATTGGTGCCGAAAATAAAATCTATCGTGGTGTCGCTAATGTTGGTGTGAAACCTACTTTCCATGACCCATCAAAAGCTGAAGTAGTAATTGAAGTTAACATTTTTGATTTTAATGACAATATATATGGTGAACGTGTCATAGTATATTGGCATCATTACTTGAGACCAGAAGTGAAATTCGATGGTATCGATCCTTTAGTTGAACAAATGAACAATGATAAAGAAAAAGCTAAATACCTACTATCGGTTGATTTTGGTGATGATGTATCGTATAATATCTAAAGTTGAGTTCTAAGAAATGGAATTCACTACTATTATTCCTTTATCTTGGCGGGTTGAGACTCCGACGCCTAGCTCAGATTAAGGTGTATACAAATTTTAGGAGGAATTTAATTATGGCAATTACACAAGAACGTAAAAACGAAATTATCAAAGAATATCGCGTGCACGAAACTGACACTGGTTCACCAGAAGTACAAATCGCTGTTTTAACTGCAGAAATCGCTGCATTAAACGAACATTTACGTGAACACAAAAAAGATCACCATTCACGTCGTGGATTATTAAAAATGGTAGGTCGTCGTCGTCACTTATTAAACTACTTACGTAGTAAAGATATTCAACGTTACCGTGAATTAATTAAATCATTAGGTATTCGTCGTTAATTCTAATATATTAAGAGGAAAGCACCATTTAGTTTGGTACTTTCCTTTTTTTATCGTTTAATATTAAACACTAATATAAAATTTTAAAAATAAATGATATGATGTAGTTAATAGATTTCAGAGAGGAGATTCATAATGTCTCAAGAAAAAAAGGTATTTAAAACTGAGTGGGCTGGAAGATCGTTAACGATTGAGACAGGGCAACTAGCTAAACAAGCTAATGGTGCAGTGCTAGTACGCTACGGAGATACTGTCGTATTATCAACTGCCGTTGCATCTAAAGAACCACGTGATGGTGACTTTTTCCCATTAACAGTTAACTATGAAGAAAAAATGTATGCTGCTGGTAAAATTCCAGGAGGATTTAAAAAACGTGAAGGTCGTCCAGGGGATGAAGCAACATTAACAGCACGTCTAATCGATAGACCGATTCGACCACTATTCCCAAAAGGATACCGTCATGATGTTCAAATTATGAACACGGTGCTTAGTGCAGACCCAGATTGTTCACCAGAAATGGCAGCAATGATAGGTTCTTCAATGGCATTAAGTGTTTCAGATATCCCATTCCAAGGACCAATTGCTGGTGTGAACGTAGGTTATGTTGATGGTAAATATGTCATTAATCCTACCGTTGCAGAGAAAGAAGTTTCGCGCCTAGATTTAGAAGTTGCTGGACATAAAGATGCAGTAAACATGGTAGAAGCTGGTGCAAGCGAAATAACTGAGAAAGAAATGTTAGAAGCCATCTTCTTTGGTCATGACGAAATCAAACGTTTAGTAGCATTCCAAGAAGAAGTGATAGCACACATTCAACCAGTTAAGAAAGAATTCGTTCCTGTAGAACGTGATGAAGCATTAGTATCAAGAGTTAAAGCATTAACCGAAGAAAAAGGTCTAAAAGAAACTGTTTTGACTTTTGATAAGCAACAACGTGATGAAAATTTAGACACGTTAAAAGCTGAGATTGCAACTGAATTTATTGACGAAGCAGATCCTGAGAATGAATTGTTAATTGATGAAGTTTATGCAATTTTAAATGATTTAGTTAAAGAAGAAGTGCGTCGTCTTATCGCTGATGAAAAGATTAGACCAGATGGACGAAAACCAGATGAAATTAGACCGCTTGAATCAGAAGTTGGATTATTACCACGTGCACATGGTTCAGGGCTGTTCACACGTGGACAAACACAAGCTTTATCTGTGCTCACATTGGGTGCCTTAGGCGATTATCAATTAATTGATGGTTTAGGACCAGAACAAGAAAAACGTTTCATGCATCATTATAATTTCCCTAATTTCTCAGTAGGTGAAACTGGTCCAGTGAGAGCACCAGGTCGTCGAGAAATTGGACATGGTGCTTTAGGTGAAAGAGCATTAAAATACATTATTCCAGATACATCTGAATTCCCATATACTGTTCGTATTGTAAGTGAAGTATTAGAATCTAATGGTTCATCATCACAAGCATCTATTTGTGGTTCAACATTAGCTTTAATGGATGCAGGTGTGCCAATTAAAGCACCTGTTGCTGGTATAGCTATGGGGTTAGTAACACGAGAAGATAGTTATACAATACTTACAGATATTCAAGGCATGGAAGATGCATTAGGCGATATGGATTTCAAAGTGGCTGGTACAAAAGATGGTATCACTGCGATTCAAATGGATATTAAAATTGACGGTTTAACACGTGAAGTCATTGAAGAGGCTTTAGAGCAAGCTAGACAAGGTCGTTTAGCAATTATGGATCACATGCTACAAACGATTGATCAACCACGTAAAGAACTAAGTGCCTATGCACCTAAAGTGGAAATCATGCATATTAAACCTGAAAAGATTAGAGACGTTATTGGACCAGGTGGTAAGAAAATTAACGAAATCATCGATGAAACTGGTGTTAAATTAGACATTGAGCAAGATGGTACAATCTTTATTGGTGCAGTTGATCAAGACATGATCAATCGTGCGCGTGAAATTATTGAAGAAATTACACGTGAGGCTGAAGTAGGTCAAGTTTATAACGCAAAAGTTAAACGTATTGAAAAATATGGAGCATTTGTTGAATTATTTGCTGGTAAAGATGCGTTATTACACATTTCTCAAATTTCAAAAGAACGCATTAATAAAGTAGAAGATGTATTGAGTATTGGAGATACAATCGAAGTTAAAATTACTGAAATTGATAAACAAGGTCGCGTTAACGCATCTCACAAAGTATTAGATGAAAATAAATAAACAGTAAAGTGCTTGTTAGAAACGCATGTTTAACTTAGTCAATAACTGTTATTTTACTAGTATGAGAGTCTAGGATATAAAAAATATAATAATGCTATTTTGCAAATTAAAGTAGCTGACAGAACTGAGAAGGCATTTAGATCAAATTTTTCTCTGTTCTAGTCATCCATACGAGGGTGGGACACGAATTTAAGAAAAATTCTGTCCCACTTTCTTTTGTTTTGCGCGATTTAATAAATCAATCCCTATTTTTTTATTAAATACTAAATTCAATCATGACTATAATGCCCTGAGAAACACTTTAATAGTGTACATCCAACATAAATTAAATTATAATAAATTATGAGTTTATATGGACGGGGATTTTTATAATAGGAGGTAACATTTTGAGTTTAGTGAAAAAAAAGAATGACGATATTCGTATCATCCCACTTGGTGGTGTGGGCGAAATCGCAAAAAATATGTATATCGTTGAAGTAGACGATGAAATGTTTATGTTAGATGCGGGGTTAATGTTCCCAGAAGATGAAATGTTAGGTGTAGATATCGTTATTCCTGACATCCAATATGTCATTGATAATAAAGATAAATTAAAAGGAATCTTTTTAAGCCATGGTCATGAACATGCTATCGGTGCGGTTAGCTATATTTTAGAACAAATTGATGCACCTGTGTATGGTTCTAAATTAACGTTAGCGCTTGTTAAAGAAAATATGAAGTCTCGTAACGTTAAGAAGAAAGTTCGTTATTATACAGTTAATCACGATTCAGTTATGCGATTTAAAAATGTTAATATTACGTTCTTTAATACTACCCATAGTATTCCTGATAGTTTAGGTATTTGCATTCACACGTCATACGGTTCTATCGTATATACTGGTGAATTTAAATTTGACCAAAGTTTACAAGGACACTATGCACCTGATATCAAACGTATGGCTGAAATTGGTGAAGAGGGTGTCTTCGCATTAATTAGTGATTCTACAGAAGCTGAGAAACCAGGCTATAATACACCTGAGAATGTAATTGAATCGCATATTTATGATGCGTTTGCGAAAGTGAAAGGTCGTTTAATTGTATCTTGTTATGCTTCTAATTTTATTAGAATTCAACAAGTATTAAATACAGCAAGTAAATTGAACCGTAAAGTTTCATTTTTAGGTCGTTCATTAGAAAGTTCTTTTAATATTGCACGTAAAATGGGATATTTTGATATTCCTAAAGACTTATTAATTCCAATTAATGAAGTAGGAAATTACCCTAAAAATGAAGTCGTAATTATAGCCACTGGTATGGAAGGCGAACCTATCGAGGCATTGAGTCAAATGGCGCAACATAAGCATAAAATTATGAATATCGAAGAAGGAGATTCTGTATATTTAGCAATTACTGCATCAGCGAATATGGAAGTAATTATTGCTGATACATTAAATGAATTAGTGCGTGCAGGTGCATATATTATTCCTAATAATAAAAAAATTCATGCATCTAGTCATGGTTGCATGGAAGAATTAAAAATGATGATTAATATCATGAAACCTGAATACTTTATCCCTGTTCAAGGTGAATTTAAAATGCAGATTGCACATGCTAAATTAGCTAATGAAACTGGCGTAGCACCGGAGAAAATTTTCTTAGTTGAAAAAGGTGACGTTATACACTACGACGGTAAAGACATGGTATTAAACGAAAAAGTTAATTCTGGCAATATTCTCATCGATGGTATCGGTGTAGGAGATGTTGGTAATATCGTTTTAAGAGATCGTCATTTACTTGCAGAAGACGGTATTTTTATCGCAGTTGTTACATTGGATCCGAAAAACAGACGAATTGCTGCTGGTCCAGAAATTCAATCACGTGGATTTGTATATGTCCGTGAGAGTGAAGAATTAATGAAGGAAGCAGAAGAAAAGGTTCGTGAAATTGTTGAAGCAGGTCTTCAAGAAAAACGTATTGAATGGTCTGACATTAAACAAAATATGCGAGATCAAATCAGTAAATTGCTATTTGAAAGTACGAAACGTCGTCCAATGATTATACCAGTCATTTCTGAAATATAAGATATATTCAATCAAAAAGAGGTCGGGACAACATCACAGTTGTGTAATAATTTTAAAGGCAACGTTTGAGAATAGCCTTAATTATTCACTTTATTTTATGACGCTTTGAGTCTAAATGTGGTATGTATTGTTCCAACCTCTTTCGTACTTTTAAAAATATTAATAATACATATCGGAAAAATGAGAATTAGATGTTTTACAAAGAGTTACTAAGTGAGAAATAAAGAAGGTGTACGATTTTGCCACAAACTAAGAAAAAAACTACAACCCGTAAAAAGGGCGCAACAACCCGTAAATCGACTAAAAAAAAGCAACAGAAGAAGGACAGTTCTTTACGCTATGTTATTGCAATCATAATAGTCATTTTGTCGATTTTAGGAATGTTCCAATTAGGCATTGTGGGTCGAATGATAGATAGCTTTTTCAATTATTTGTTTGGAATGAGTCGCTATTTAACATACATATTACTCAGTTTAATTACGGTTTATATTGCAATGCAAAAGCAATTCCCTAAGACAAGACGTACTTTCGGATTGATATCGCTACAATTTGTGTTATTGATTACAACACAAATTATTTACCATTTTCAAAAAGGGGCGGTGTCTGAAAGAGAGCCAGTTCTATCTTATGTATACAAGGCTTATGAACATAGTCATTTTCCAAATTTCGGTGGTGGTTTAATAGGATTCTATTTACTTAAAATATTTATTCCACTTATTTCCATTGCAGGTGTCATCATCCTCACATTAGTTTTATTAAGTTCAAGTATTATACTATTGCTTAAACTTAGACATAGAGATGTTGTCAAATCTTTAATTGATAAAATGAAAAATTCGAGTCAAAGTGCGTCTTCTAATTTGAAAGAAAAAAGAGCACAAAATAAACTAAAAAAAGAAGCGCGTCAACGTGAAAAAGAAGCAGAGCGTGAGCGTCAAAGACAAAATGAATTTGAGCAAGAACAACTTGAGTCAGAGCAAATTAAAGATGTAAGTGATTTTCCGGAAGTTAATCCAGAACCGGAAGACATTCCTATTTATGGTCATAGTGAGTCGCAAGAAAATAAACAACCTCCTGTTAACAAGCGCAAGAAAAGACAATTTGGTATTAATAACGAAGATCATGCTAAAGAAGAAAATCAAAATAACGACAAGCATCAACATCATAATACAAAGTCAGATTCAGCTTCTAATGATGATCATCAAATGAACGGTTCAATTTCTGAAGCGGGAGAAGAGGCTAATGCTGCATATCACATTCCGCCATTATCATTACTTAATCAGCCAGCTAAACAACAAACAACGTCTAAGGCTGAAGTTCAACGTAAAGGCCAAATACTTGAATCTACAATGAAAAACTTTGGTGTTAATGCTAAAGTGAAACAGATTAAAATTGGGCCAGCCGTAACACAATATGAAATTCAACCTGCTCAAGGCGTTAAAGTAAGCAAAATTGTGAACTTACATAATGATATTGCACTTGCATTAGCAGCAAAAGATGTACGTATTGAAGCGCCAATACCTGGACGTTCAGCAGTAGGCATTGAAGTGCCAAATGATAAGATTTCATTAGTTACCCTTAAGGAAGTGCTTGAATCTAAATTTCCAGCAAGTAACAAATTAGAAGTAGGTCTTGGTAGAGATATTTCTGGTGAACCAATGACAATTCAATTGAATGAAATGCCACACCTTCTTGTCGCCGGTTCAACAGGTAGTGGTAAGTCTGTATGTATTAACGGTATTATTACTAGTATTCTATTAAACGCTAAACCACATGAGGTTAAGCTCATGTTGATTGACCCTAAGATGGTAGAATTAAATGTGTATAATGGGGTGCCACATTTACTAATACCAGTAGTGACCAATCCACATAAAGCCTCTCAAGCCTTAGAAAAGGTAGTGGCAGAAATGGAACGACGCTATGATTTATTCCAACATTCGTCTACACGTAACATTGAAGGGTATAATAAATTTATACGACGTCAAAATGAAGAACTCGATGAGAAACAAGCAGAATTACCATATATCGTAGTTATTGTAGATGAATTAGCTGATTTGATGATGGTTGCAGGTAAAGAAGTTGAGAATGCCATTCAACGTATTACTCAAATGGCCAGAGCAGCAGGCATTCATTTAATCGTTGCAACACAAAGACCATCAGTAGATGTAATCACTGGTATTATTAAAAACAACATTCCTTCACGTATTGCATTTGCCGTAAGTTCTCAAACTGACTCTAGAACAATTATTGGCTCTGGTGGAGCCGAAAAGCTACTCGGCAAAGGTGATATGCTCTATGTAGGTAATGGAGAGTCATCTCAAACGCGTGTACAAGGTGCTTTCTTAAGTGACCAAGAAGTTCAAGATGTTGTTAATTATGTTGTTGAACAACAAAAAGTGAATTATGTGAAAGAAATGGAACCAGATGCACCTGTAGACAAATCAGAAATGAAGAGTGAAGATGCTCTATATGATGATGCCTATATATTTGTTATTGAGCAGCAAAAAGCAAGTACGTCGCTATTACAGCGCCAATTTAGAATTGGCTATAATCGTGCTTCTAGATTAATGGATGATTTAGAACGAAACCAAGTTATCGGACCGCAAAAAGGTAGTAAACCAAGACAAGTATTAGTAAATTTAGATGATGAAGAGGTGTAAATGATGACAGAGACAAATGCAGCTTTTAAAGTTAAGGAGTATATTCTTAAGCAAATTAAAGAACAATCTTTAAAACCTGGTGATAAACTACCTAGCAATTTATCTATTGCCAGAGAATTGAATGTGAAAACAGACGATGTCTATGATGCAATTGGTGAACTCATTACTGAACAAGTTTTGACTGATAACTTTGAAGAAGGACCAAGTGTAAAGTCATTACACCCCTTCTTCTATCCATTAAATAAATTATTCAGCATTAACGATATGATTCAAGAAGCAGGTTACCACTCAGGAACTGAATATTTGAGTTTAGAGGAACAACCTGCCTCCATATTAGATGCACAAATGTTAGGCATTGAAGATAAACAACCAATTACAATTATCGAGCGTCTACGCACTGCAAATCATCAGCCAGTTATTTATTGTTTGGATAAAATTTCAAAAGATTATCTTACCTGTACTGATTATCAAATCAGTGATGGTTCCATGCTAAATGCAATTGAGACGAATACCGGTCATAAAGTTGCTTCTGCTGAAACAGAAGTTGAAGCAATTAGTTATGAGCCACATATTTCTGATATTCTGAACGCTTCTCCACATGAAGGTTTAATGCTATTAAAGGTTGTACACTATGATGAATTGGGTAAACCTATTTTATATTCTTTAAATTATGTGAAGAGCAGTTTAGTTAAATTTAAACTGACACGTACAAAAATATAGATTTGATATTAAGGAGTGTGGATGAATGTTAGAACAACAAATCAATCAAGACCAACACATACATATCGATGTGTTACCTACAGATAAATTTAAGACAACTATGATTACTTTCAAATTTATGGCACCTTTAAATTACGAAACCATCACAGCACGATCTTTACTTAGTAAATTATTAGTTCGTGCTACACAAAAATGGTCAACTGATAAAGCGTTTAGTAAACAACTGTCAGAATTATATGGTGCTTACATACATAGTTTTGTTTCTAAATTTAAAGATAAACATGTGATCACTATCTCATTAGAAATTGTTAATGAACGTTACCTCAAAGATTCAACACCACTTTTTGAAAAAGGATTGAATGTCTTATATGAAGTAATCAATAAACCACTCATTGAAAATAGTGCGTTTAACGAAACATTTGTTAATCAAGAAAAATCTTTACTAACTAAAAAAATTGAAGCTATTATCGATAATAAGGCGCAATATTCATTTTTAAATTTATTAAAATACATGTTTAAAGATGAACCGTATCGCTACTTAGCGACAGGGCAAATTGAGAAAATAAATACAATTACACCTGAAAGCTTATATCATACATATCAAAATATGATTAACAATGATCAATGTTCGGTTTATGTTGTTGGCAATGTAGATGAACAAGAGGTTAAGCAATTAATCAAATCGAAATTTATAATTAAACCATTTGAAATGACGCAATCTAATGAACCGTATTTAATGAATTCAAACTCAGAACCACAATATATTGTTGAAGAGGATGAAGTGGACCAAGCAAAATTAAATATGGGTTATCGCTTTCCAACGCGTTTTGGGGCACAAGATTATTATGCATTAGTAGTATTAAATACGATGTTTGGTGGGGACCCATCATCCGTTTTATTTAATGAAGTACGTGAAAAACAAAGTCTAGCCTATTCAATCCATTCACAATTAGATGGTAAAAATGGTTATCTCTTTGTATTAAGTGGTGTATCAGCAGATAAATTTGAACTTGCTAAAGATACAATCTTGGAAGAGTTTGATAAATTTAAACGTGGTGAGTTTGACGAGGATAAATTAGAACTCGCCAAAAAAATTATCATCTCTCATAGACATGAGATTGCCGATCGACCTAAAAGTATTATCGAAGTTATGCAAAATCAGTTACTTTTAGAACGTGTGCAAACTGATGAAAACTATATTAATCACATCCAAAAAGTTACTAAAGAAGATGTGGTAACTATGGCCAATAAAGCAAAACTTGATACGATTTATGCACTTACGAAGGGTGGTCATTCTTAATGAAAGAAACATATTATGAACTCATTGATGAGCGTGTATTTGAACATGAATTAGCTAATGGGTTACGTTTATTCGTTATTCCAAAAAAAGGGTTTCAAAAAACATTCGTAACGTATACAACTCAATTTGGCTCTCTAGATAATACTTTTAAACCACATAATCAAGATGCGTTTGTAACTGTACCAGATGGCGTTGCTCACTTTTTAGAGCATAAACTATTTGAAAAGGATGACACTGAAGATTTATTTACTGCATTTGCAAGTGATAATGCGCAAGTCAATGCATTTACTAGTTTTGATCGTACTAGTTATTTATTCAGTGCCACAGATAATGTTGAAAGTAATATTCTAAGATTATTAGAAATGGTAGAGACACCATTCTTTTCGAAGGAAACGGTTGATAAAGAAAAAGGTATTATCGCTGAAGAAATAAAAATGTATCAAGAACAACCTGGCTATAAAATTATGTTTAATACGCTACGTGCGATGTATCAAAATCATCCAATTAAAGTGGATATAGCTGGTAGCGTAGAGAGTATCTATAATATTACAAAAGATGACTTATATCTATGTTATGAAACATTTTATCATCCATCGAATATGGTGTTATTTGTAGTTGGCGATGTGAATCCAGAAAATATACGCGATATTGTTGAAACGCATGAAAATAAAAGAGATAAAACGAATCAACCTAGTATTGAAAGAGCGACTATTGATGAGCCAACTAAAGTGATAACACCTTTTGTAACTGAAGAAATGAAGCTACAGTCACCTAGGTTAATGTTAGGATTTAAAAATGAACCAACTAAGGCATCACCACAACAATATGTACAACATGATTTAGAAATGACGCTATTTTTCGAATTAGTATTTGGTGAAGAAACGGATTTCTATCAAACATTATTGAATGAAGATTTGATTGATGAATCATTTGGCTATCAATTTGTGCTCGAACCTACCTATTGTTTCTCAATCATTACGAGTGCGACACAACATCCAAATAAGTTGAAAGAAGTGTTATTAAATGAACTCAACATGCATCGCGGTAAATTGAAAGACCAAGAAGCATTTGATTTATTGAAAAAACAATTTATTGGTGAATATATTTCAAGTTTAAATTCTCCTGAATATATAGCGAATCAATATGCTAAATTATATTTTGAGGGTGTTAGTGTGTTCGATATGTTAGATATTATTGAGAATATAACATTAGATAGTATTAATGAAACAGCATCTAAGTTTTTAAATATTGATAATATGGTTGATAGTCGTTTGGAGCTTAAATCTTAATGAGAGCATTAGTACTTGGTGGCTCAGGAAGTATTGGTACAGCAATTGTAGAACGGTTATTAGAGGAAGGTAACGAAGTCATTGTTCAATATTTTCAATCTGATATAAATACGTTACAAGCTAAGTATGAAGGAGAAGCTGTTGAATTTATACAAGCTGATTTATCACAAGATATTGATTTGGAAGAAACGTTTGGCCATGTGAAACATATTGATTGCTTGATTTATAGTAGTGGTACAGCTTTGTACGGCTTACTACAAGATATGTCAGATAAAGATATTGATCATAGCTACAATCTTCATGTTAAGCAATTAATACGATGTTGTCGTTACTTTATAGACACAATACGTCATAGTGAATTTGGTCGAATTATTGTTATTTCGTCCATTTGGGGGGAAACAGGTGCAAGCATGGAGACCATTTATTCTACAATGAAGAGTGCTCAAATTGGCTTTGTTAAAGCGCTAAGCCAGGAATTAGCAATGACGAATGTCACTGTCAATGCAGTTACGCCTGGTTTTGTAAGTGGTAATATGGCACAATCATTTAATTCAGACGATATGGCGTCTATTTTAGCAGAGTTACCACAACAGCGAATGATAACTCCTGATGAAATTGCTCATACATGTGCTTATTTGTGGAGTCCACTTGCAAAAAGTGTTACTGGAACAATTCAAAAAGTCAATGGTGCTTGGTATATCTAATTTCAGACAGATTGAAAACGAAGAATAAAAAAATTTGTGTTTGTATTAAGTTCTAAATGCTATAATATGATTACTAATTTTTAATATTCCAATGGTAGGTTACCATTTTAAAACGAGGGGCGGATATTGATGACAGTAGCCGAAAAAAAAGAATGGTATCTTGAGTATGAAATCACGGTTAACCGAGCAGGTTTACTAGGAGATATTTCAAGTTTACTTGGCATGTTAGGCATAAGCATTGTTACGATTAATGGGGTAGATCAAGGCCGACGAGGTTTATTAATTAAAACAGATAGTCTTGAAAAAGTTAATCGCTTTGAACATATAATCAATGAACTTAGTGAAATAGAAATAACCAAATTAAGAGTGCCTGAATTGCGTGATAGATTAGCTGTAAGGCATGGACGTTATATTGAACAAGACGCTGATGATAAAAAGACATTTCGTTTTGAACGTGAAGATTTAGGATTATTAGTTGATTTTTTGGCTGAACTTTTCAAAGAGGAAGGTCATAAGTTGATTGGTATCAGAGGTATGCCACGTGTAGGAAAAACCGAATCTATAGTAGCTGGAAGCGTATGTGCTCACAAACGTTGGTTATTTATAAGCTCTACTTTAATTAAGCAAACTGTACGCAGTTCACTTATTAAAGGGGAATATGATTCAAATCATGTCTATATTATTGATGGCGCTGTCACTGCTAGAGAATCAAATCCTAAGCATCAAGAATTAGTTCGTGAAGTCATGACATTACCATCAATTAAGGTGGTTGAACATCCTGATTTATTTGTAGAATCAGGGAACTATAGCATGGATGATTTTGATTATATTATTGAATTGCGAGAGAATGAAAATCAAGAAATTGAATATGATCAAATGAAGCAACAAACGGTTAAAAGTAAAAATTCGCTAGACTTTGGAGAAGATATGTTTGGCGGAGGTTTTGGATTTTTTGAATAGTGGTTGTGGAGGCTTTTGAAAGTGAAGACAATTGGTGAAACATTGAAAGGTAGACGCGAAAGATTAGGTATGACTTTAGCAGAGTTAGAAGAGCGTACTCAAATTAAACGTGATACGCTTAAATTAATCGAAGAAAACCGCTTTGATGAATTAGCGAAAGTGGACTATGCAGAGGGATTTATTCGCCGATATGCGAGTGTAGTAAATATAGATTCATATCAATTGATACAAGCGCATCGTGAGGAAATACCGGATAGTCAACATCAATTAAATGAACTTCTGAACAGATACCATAATAATGAAGCGCCTACATATCGCACTAAAGATAAAGAACCTCTACAATTAATGATATTAATTGGCGGTATTATTGTAATTACGTTTATCTTATGGGTCTTAGCTGTGTTACTATTATAAAATAAGAGATAAAATTAGAAATGAGGCTTTAACATGAATATACCAAATCAAATCACGATTTTTAGGGTAATATTAATTCCAGTTTTCATTTTATTTGCTCTAGTGAACTTTGGATTTGGCAATGTATCTATTTTAGGTGGATTTGACATCCGCATTGAGCAACTTATTGCTGCAATTATCTTTATTGTAGCTTCTTTAAGTGACTTTCTTGATGGATACTTAGCTAGAAAATGGCAACTTGTAACGAATATGGGTAAATTTTTAGATCCTTTAGCCGACAAATTACTCGTTTCAAGTGCATTAATTGTTATGGTCCAATTAGGACTTACGAATTCTGTCGTAGCCATTATTATTATCGCACGTGAATTTGCAGTTACAGGATTACGATTATTACAAATTGAGCAAGGTTTTGTAAGTGCGGCAGGACAATTAGGCAAAATTAAAACTGCTGTGACTATGGTTGCAATTATCTGGATTTTACTGGGTGATTTATTAGCAACATGGATTGGCATTCAAATAGGCCAAGTATTACTTTATATTGGTGTTTTATTTACGATTTTATCTGGTATTGAATACTTTTATAAAGGTAGAGATGTTTTTAAACATTAAATTAGTGAAAATATAACCAAGAATACTAGTGAATAGAAAGACAACGCTATTCCTAGTTATTCTTGGTTTTTTAAGTTTAAATTTTAGAATAAGCGCCATTCGATGCATTATAATAATAGATGTCGTGTAAGAATTATCACTATAGGGAGAAATGAACATGAATATTTCAATTATTGCTGTAGGTTCAGAACTTTTATTGGGCCAAATTGCCAATACAAATGGACAATATTTATCAAGATTATTTAACAGTATTGGAAAAAGTGTCGTTGAACATACGGTTATTGGAGACAATCCGCAAAGATTAGAACGTGTAATTAAAGACGGGTTAAAACGATATGACACAATTGTGTTCACTGGAGGATTAGGACCTACGAAAGACGATTTAACAAAGCATACTGTTGCAAAAGTGCTTGGTAAAAATCTAGTAACTGATGCTACAGCATTAGAATATATAGAAAATTATTTTAAAGAACAAGGTCAAGAAATGACGCCGAATAATAAACAACAAGCGTTAGTTATTGAAGGTGCTAAAGTATTACAGAATCACTATGGAATGGCACCAGGTATGTTAGTGGAAATAGAAGATAAGAAAGTTATTTTGTTACCTGGTCCGCCAAGTGAAATGAAACCAATGGCCAAAAATGAATTATTACCTTGTTTAATGGATGACGATAGCGTTATTTTTTCAGAACAATTGAGATTTGCTGGAATTGGAGAATCTAAAGTTGAAACTGAATTAATGGATTTAATCGATCATCAAGATAACCCAACCATCGCACCGTTAGCTGGTACGCATGAAGTATATATAAGATTAACTGCCAATGCCGATACGAAAAATGAATGTAAAAACTTAATTGAACCTACTAAGAATGCAATTCTTGATAGAATTGGGAAATATTATTATGGTTCAGATGATATTGTAATTGAACAAGCACTAATGAATGCTATGGATACACGCTTTAGTCTATATGATGGTGTGACTAATGGCGCACTGTACACACGATTAAAAAATTATGATACCAATCATCTTTTAGAGGGACAATTGCCAGATTCCCGTGTCTTTATCTCTGAGATAGATAATATTGAAGATAAACTCAAAAACGCAACACAATATGTAAAAGATTTATATAAAACTAAATTGGGTATAGCGTTATTACATGATCAAGAGCAAGTTTATCTTGGATATAGCGATGAACGTGTATTTATATTTGAAACATTTAAAATGCCGTTAAAACGAAATATATTACAAAACAGAAGTCAAAATTATGCCATGATATAATTATTAAATTGGTTTAAATAATGTTTCTTTGTGAAAATATGAGCACTTATTGAGTACGTTTGTTCGATTTTGTGATTAGACACTTCAATAAAAGCGAACAAATATTCGCAAAAAAACTTGTAATTAGATTCAAATGAATGTATAGTATTAATTAAGATATTAATACGAGGATTAACTCATTAATAGGAGGTTTCGCTTTGGATAATGATCGTCAAAAAGCTTTAGATACAGTTATAAAAAATATGGAAAAATCTTTCGGTAAAGGTGCCGTTATGAAACTAGGCGACAACAAAGGACGTCGTGTTTCAAGTGTATCAAGTGGCTCAGTTACTTTAGATAATGCACTTGGTGTAGGAGGTTATCCTAAAGGTAGAATCATTGAGATTTATGGTCCAGAAAGTTCTGGTAAAACTACAGTAGCTTTACATGCTATTGCTGAAGTACAGAAGAATGGTGGCGTTGCTGCATTCATCGATGCCGAACACGCATTGGATCCAGTATATGCTGAAGCACTAGGTGTAGATATTGATAATTTATATCTATCACAACCAGACCATGGTGAACAAGGTTTAGAAATTGCCGAAGCTTTTGTTCGAAGTGGTGCAGTAGATATAGTAGTAGTTGACTCTGTTGCAGCATTAACACCTAAAGCAGAAATTGAAGGTGAGATGGGTGACACACATGTAGGACTTCAAGCCCGTTTAATGTCACAAGCACTACGTAAATTATCTGGTGCCATTTCAAAATCGAATACTACGGCTATATTCATTAACCAAATACGTGAAAAAGTTGGTGTTATGTTTGGTAACCCTGAAACTACACCAGGTGGACGTGCGTTAAAATTCTATAGCTCTGTACGTTTAGAAGTTCGTCGTGCTGAACAGTTAAAACAAGGACAAGAAATTGTTGGTAATAGAACTAAGATTAAAGTTGTAAAAAATAAAGTTGCACCTCCATTTAGAGTTGCCGAAGTAGACATCATGTATGGTCAAGGTATCTCTAAAGAAGGTGAATTGATTGATCTAGGTGTTGAAAATGATATCGTAGATAAGTCAGGTGCATGGTACTCTTATAACGGTGATCGCATGGGTCAAGGTAAAGAAAATGTAAAAACGTATCTTAAAGAAAATCCACAAGTTAAAGAAGAAATTGATCGTAAATTACGAGAAAAACTTGGTATTTTTGATGGTGATGTTGAGGATAAAGAAGAAGATGCGCCTCAAACATTATTTGATGAAGAATAGCGTTTAAAACTTTAATTTTGAATTAAACACATGTATATTAATTTACTTGAAACGTATGAGTAAACAAAACGATTCATTTAAATAGTTGCTTGAAACATGATAAGAGTCTTCTACATTTGATAAGCTACTTTCGTTATGGACAATGAAAAAAGTGTCAACAGAAGTAGTGTATTAGTAAAATGTAGTAGACTTTTTTGTTATATAAAAATAGAACTTTCAATGAATACATAGTTTGAGAAAACGTTATAAATAGTGATAGCAATTTACTATATGGCATAGAATTTAACAAACACTTAAATAAAATGAATTCAATTAAATAGATATCCCGGTTGTACATGACCCAACACAAGAAATCACACCAAGAAATTCAACAAGCAAAGCAAGTTGGGGATCGGGGCCCCAGCAAAGAGAATTTCCATAAGAAATTCAACAAGCAAAGCAAGGTGGGGATTGGGGCCCCAGCAAAGAGAATTTCCATAAGAAATTCAACAAGCAAAGCAAGCTGGGGATCGGGGCTTGGAATGAATGACCATCACACCAGTGCAATTTCATATCTTGACACTAACAAGTTAATAAACGTACAATTGATATGTATAATTATTATACATTCATAAAAATCATGAAGAGATTTTGATATACAAAGCAAATACCTAGAAAAAGGAGGTGTTTATGTGAATTTATTAAACCTCCTACTCATTTTGCTGGGGATTATTCTAGGGGTTGTTGTGGGGTATATTGTAGCCCGAAATTTATTGCATCAAAAGCAATTACAAGCTAGACAAACTGCTGATGATATTATTAAGCAAGGTCATAAAGAAGCTGATAATATCAAAAAAGAAAAATTATTAGAGGCAAAAGAAGAAAACCAAATCATAAGAGAACAAACTGAATCAGAACTACGTGAAAGACGTGGTGAGCTTCAAAGACAAGAAGCCCGACTTCTTCAAAAAGAGGAAAATTTAGATCGAAAATCTGATCTTCTTGATAAAAAAGATGAGATTTTAGAACAAAAGGAATCTAAACTTGAAGAAAGACAACAACAAGTAGATGCAAAAGAGAGTAGTGTTCAAACATTAATAATGAAGCATGAACAAGAATTAGAACGCATCTCCGGTCTCACTCAAGAAGAAGCTGTTAATGAACAACTTCAAAGGGTTGAACAAGAACTGTCACAAGATATTGCTGTACTTGTTAAAGAAAAAGAAAAAGAAGCTAAAGAAAAAGTTGATAAAAAAGCAAAAGAATTATTGGCTACTACCGTACAACGTTTAGCTGCTGATCATACGACAGAATCAACAGTTTCAGTAGTTAATTTACCAAATGATGAGATGAAAGGTCGCATAATTGGTAGAGAAGGTAGAAATATTAGAACTTTAGAAACATTAACAGGTATTGATTTAATCATTGATGATACACCAGAAGCAGTCATTTTATCTGGTTTTGATCCAATTAGACGTGAAATCGCGCGTACTGCATTAGTTAATTTAGTCTCAGATGGACGTATCCATCCAGGCAGAATAGAAGAAATGGTTGATAAAGCTAGAAAAGAAGTAGATGACATTATAAGAGATGCTGGTGAACAAGCCACATTTGAAATTAATGTTCATAACATGCACCCAGACTTAGTTAAAGTTTTAGGTCGTCTTAATTATAGAACAAGCTATGGTCAAAACGTCTTAAAACATTCAATTGAAGTAGCGCATTTATCAGGAATGTTAGCTGCTGAACTAGGGGAAGATGTCAGCTTAGCCAAACGTGCTGGATTGCTTCATGATGTAGGTAAAGCCATCGATCATGAAGTTGAAGGAAGTCACGTAGAAATTGGTGTTGAACTAGCTAAGAAATATGCAGAAAATGACACTGTCATTAATGCAATTCATTCACATCACGGTGATGTAGAACCTACGTCAATCATATCTATTTTGGTAGCAGCTGCTGATGCATTATCTGCAGCAAGACCAGGTGCTCGTAAAGAGACATTAGAGAATTATATACGTAGATTGGAACGTTTAGAAACACTTTCTGAAGGTTATGATGGTGTTGAAAAAGCATTCGCAATCCAAGCAGGTCGAGAAATAAGAGTCATTGTATCACCTGAGGAAATAGACGACTTGAAGTCACACAGGTTGGCTAGAGACATTAAATCACAAATTGAAGATGAACTACAATATCCTGGTCACATCAAAGTGACAGTTGTAAGAGAGACAAGAGCAGTAGAGTATGCGAAATAATTTTTAACAGATCCAATTTTTGGATCTGTTTTTTTGTGCCTTTAAAGTGTCATTTAATAGTTAAAAATGAGGCCATACCGTAAAAGAAGTATCAGGTGAACTTTAATATATGAAAGGGAGAACTTGAAAATTAAATGACCATTTGTCATACTTCAATTTTAAGATATAAAAAGGAGCAAGATAAATTTCTTTATCTCACTCCGAGCCAATGATTGAACATTAATGCAAATGTACAACTTAACACTTAAAATTCAATCGCTTATAATAATTGTTAAATGTAAACTTAAAATATTTTTGTGTTTTACTTAATTGATGATTTAATAAATTATTTAAGTTGTAAATCAGTTTTTTTCAATTCAGAAATAATTTCTGCTGTATCATAACAATTAGTAGCAATATTTGAGTATCTTTCCGCTAAACGATAAGCATTGATGTATAATTCAAGACTTTCTTTAGCAATGTCTTCTGCATCTTCTGATTTAGACGGATTAGATTTTACCACTAATTCTGCAAACTTCTCTGGATCAATATTAATTGACATGTAAATTTTACAACTCCTATTATTTTTGTTAAATCTATCTTAACATATGTTGTATACATGCTAAAGTAAATAGATATCTAATTTAAAAAGAGTGAGAATATCCTCTTTTATTATAGCCCTATATGAATTAAACTATTTTTATGAGAGGATGAACATTCAATGAGAATATTATTTATTGGCGATATCGTAGGAAAAGTTGGAAGAAATGCGATTGCTGAATATTTACCTAAAATTAAACAATCTTATAGACCGACTGTAAGTATCGTTAATGCTGAAAATGCAGCACATGGTAAAGGTTTAACTGAAAAATTGTATAAGCAATTATTAAGAGATGGTGTAGATTTCATGACAATGGGCAATCATACATATGGACAACGTGAAATTTATGATTTTATTGATAATGCAAATAGAATGGTTAGACCAGCAAATTTTCCTAGTGAAGCACCTGGTGTAGGTATGAGATTTATTCAAATTAATGATATTAAATTAGCGATTATAAATTTACAGGGACGTTCATTTATGCAAGATATAGATGACCCTTTTAAAAAAGCTGATCAACTAATTGAAGAAGCTAAAAAAGAAACGAATTACATTTTTGTAGATTTCCACGCGGAAACGACATCAGAAAAAAACGCAATGGGATGGTATTTAGATGGCAGAGTCAGTGCGGTAGTTGGAACGCATACACATATTCAAACATCGGATGAACGTGTGCTTCCTAATGGTACGGGTTATATCACAGATGTAGGTATGACAGGGTATTATGACGGAATACTCGGAATTAATCGTGATGAAGTCATTGAACGATTTATCACAAGCTTGCCACAACGTCATGTTGTGCCGAATGATGGCAGAAGTGTTCTTTCAGGTGTTATTATAGATTTAGATAAAGAAGGAAAAACTAAGCATATTGAAAGAATACTCATCAACGACGATCATCCTTTTAATAAATAATTTGAAACCATTCATAGACGATTGGATATAGTCCATTAGTATGAATTTAAATAATTGCCACTGTTGTCATAGTAAGACGGTGGTTATTTTTGTTATGATTTATTATGAATTAATTCCACAGGAGGCATATGATATGAAATCACAAATATCATGGAAAGTGGGCGGACAACAAGGTGAAGGTATCGAATCGACAGGTGAAATTTTTGCCACAGCGATGAACCGTAAAGGATATTATTTATACGGATATAGACATTTCTCAAGCCGTATTAAAGGCGGACACACTAATAATAAAATTAGAGTATCCACTACACCTGTACATGCAATTAGTGATGATTTGGACATTTTGGTGGCTTTTGACCAAGAAACAATTGAATTGAACCATCATGAAATGCGCGAGGATAGTATTATTATTGCTGATGCAAAGGCAAAACCGACGAAACCTGAAGCGTGTCGTGCTCAACTTATTGAATTACCATTTACTAGCACAGCTAAAGAATTAGGTACTGCACTTATGAAGAATATGGTTGCTGTTGGTGCAACGTGTGCCATCATGGATTTAGATACAACTACATTCGAAACGCTTATAACAAATATGTTTACCAAAAAAGGTGAAAACGTTGTAGCAATGAATATTGAAGCTTTAAATCAAGGTTATGCATTGATGAAAGCGCAAATGAATGATTTGCAGTTAGATTTTAAATTGCAACCAACGGATAAAGATCCTCATTTATATATGATTGGTAATGATGCAATAGGGTTAGGTGCTATTTCAGCGGGCTCTCGCTTCATGGCTGCCTATCCAATTACACCTGCATCTGAAATAATGGAATATATGATTGCGAACGTACCTAAAGTAGGCGGTACAGTAGTACAAACTGAAGATGAAATTGCTGCAGCTAATATGGCAATTGGTGCTAATTATGCAGGTGTTAGAGCATTTACTGCCAGTGCAGGACCAGGTCTTTCACTTATGATGGAAGCTATAGGCCTTTCAGGTATGACGGAAACACCATTAGTAATTATTAATACACAACGTGGTGGACCATCAACGGGTTTACCAACTAAACAAGAACAATCTGATCTAATGCAAATGATTTATGGTACGCATGGGGATATACCAAAGATTGTCGTAGCCCCTACTGATGCTGAAGATGCTTTCTATTTAACGATTGAAGCGTTCAACTTAGCTGAAGCATATCAATGTCCAGTAATAGTATTGAGTGATTTACAATTATCATTAGGTAAACAAACGGTTGAACATCTTGATTATAATAAAATTCACATTCAACGAGGCGAATTATTGCAATCTGATATTGAACGTGAAGAGGATGACAAACAATACTTTAGAAGATATGCGTTAACAGGAAATGGTGTATCACCTAGACCTATACCTGGAGTTAAAGGTGGTATACATCATGTAACTGGCGTAGAACACAATGAAGAAGGTAAACCAAGTGAAGCGGCTGAAAATAGACGTCAACAAATGGACAAGAGAATGCGTAAAACAGCAAATCTATTAATTGAAAAACCAGTTGAATTAAATGAACAACACGAAGAAGCCGATATTTTATTTATTGGATTTATATCTAGTAAAGGTGCGATTCAAGAAGGTGCTGAAAGACTTAATGCGCAAGGTTTAAAAGTGAATACTATGCAGATTCGTCAACTTCATCCTATGCCGAAAGATGTTATTCAATCAGCTATTAATAAAGCATCTAAAGTCATTGTTGTTGAACATAATTATCAAGGGCAACTTTCAAATATCCTTAAAATGAATACAACAATTCAAGATAAATTGATTAATCAAACTAAATATGATGGTACACCTTTCTTACCTCATGAAATTGAATCTAAAGGGCAAGAAGTAGTAAGTGAAATTAAGGAGTTGGTATAATTGGCTACATTTAAAGATTTTCGTAATAATGTGAAGCCAAATTGGTGTCCAGGTTGTGGTGATTTCTCAGTTCAAGCAGCTATTCAAAAAGCAGCTGCCAACGTCGGATTAGAGCCTGAGGAAGTAGCAATCATTACTGGTATTGGCTGTTCAGGCCGATTATCTGGTTATATTAATTCATACGGCGTACATGGTATACATGGACGCGCATTACCACTAGCACAAGGGGTTAAAATGGCGAACAAGGATTTAACTGTCATTGCCTCTGGTGGTGATGGTGATGGATACGCTATTGGTATGGGACATACTATTCATGCATTAAGACGTAATATGAACATGACGTATATTGTTATGGATAATCAAATTTATGGCTTAACTAAAGGGCAAACCTCTCCATCATCTGCAGTAGGTTTCATAACAAAATCTACGCCTAAAGGTAATATCGAGAAGAATGTTGCACCACTTGAATTAGCATTATCATCAGGTGCAACATTTGTAGCCCAAGGGTTCTCGAGTGATATTAAAGCGCTAACTAAGCTCATTGAAGATGCGATTAATCATGATGGCTTTTCATTTGTAAATGTCTTTTCACCATGTGTTACTTATAACAAAGTAAATACGTATGATTGGTTTAAAGAACATTTAACAAGCTTAGATGACATAGAAGGCTATGATACGTCTGATAAACAATTAGCTATGAAGACCGTTTTAGATCATGAGTCTTTAGTCAAAGGTATCGTGTATCAAGACACTGAAACCCCGTCATATGAATCTCAAATAGAAGAACTAAATGAAAGTGCATTATCTAAGCGAGATATTCATATAACTGAAGAAGATTTCAACAACTTAACTTCTCAATTTGTATAAAAATTTAATTCCTCACTTCTAAACAACGTATGTTTGGAGGTGAGTTTTTTGTATTACGACCTATTCATTATATATTTTTTGCATCATACATTAGTATTTAGATACTATTAAAAGTATTTAGTTTAAGTAATCATTATTAAATTTTAGATAAATACTTTTTAGGAATAAAATGAAGGGAAAAGAAAAGTAATAATAATTTACTTAAGTGAGGTTTCAAAATGGATAAATATCAGTCTATGAGAGAATTGCAAAGTGAAACGATTGAGAATGAAGATTGGGAAATTGTCACTGATAATAGAGATAGCGAAATAACAATTCTAGCGATACATGGCGGTGGAATAGAACCTGCTACTACTGAACTTGCGCGTGTTATTGCTAATGATGGACAATTTAATTATTTTGCATTTAATGGTATGCGAACAAAAGGAAACAATGAGTTGCACGTAACATCTATTAATTATGATAATGACATTGCTATGGATTTAGTAAAAACAAGTGAACGTGCAATCACAATTCATGGATGTCTTGGTGAAGATGAAATCGCTTATATCGGTGGTAAAGATAATCATTTAAAAGAGCGTATTGTTGAAGAATTAAGTCAAATTGGTATAGAAGTAAAAGAAGCACCTAGTCATATGTCTGGTACTCAAGATAATAATATCGTGAATTGTACAAAAAATGGTGTAGGTGTGCAAATAGAGTTAACGTCTAGTTTGAGAAAATCTTTATTCAAAAATAATAAGAGTAACCGCAAAAGTAGGTTGGACGAATCGAATTGGGACGATAAGATGTTTGATTTTAGTAAAGCAATTAATATAGCAATTACTGAAGGCAATTTTAATTAATGAGTGGTAAAATTAAGGTAATAGAATAGACTGAGGTGATTATTAATGCAAGATACATTAATGAGTATTCAAATCGTTCCAAAAACGCCTAACAACGAAGACGTTATACCGTATGTAGATGAGGCTATCAAAATCATAAATGATTCTGGTCTGCATTTTAGAGTGGGTCCTCTCGAAACGACAGTTCAAGGCGATATGAGTGAATGTTTAATCCTAATTCAGAAATTACATGAACGAATGGTTGAATTAGAATGTCCAAGTATTATTAGTCAAGTTAAGTTTTATCATGTACCAGCTGGTATCACAATTGAAACGTTAACAGGAAAATATGATAGTGAATAAATGGCTTTTGAAGGGGCTAGGACATAAATAATACTTTTGTAAATTCGCAGTAGCTAACTGAACTGATAAGGCGCTTAAATCAAGCCTTTTCTCAGTTCTAGTCAAGGGCCCCAACAAGTAGAGCATCATTAAGAATACTACAAGCAAAGTAAACTAGGAGTGGACGATGAATTTTAAAAGAATTCTGACTCGCTCCTTTTTTAAAATGACAAATTTATTAACTATTTTAACTCTTTTTGCACTTTATAATTTATTTTAATATAATGAACTAATGATATTAGTGCATATAGAAAGGAATTTTTTAAAGTGAATGAAGAACAAAGAAAAGCTGGTACGATAAATATCTTAAATGAACGCGATAAGAAAGTAGAAAAAGATTATAGTAAATACTTCGAAAAAATTTATCAACCACCTAGTTTAAAAGAAGCACGTAAACGAGGTAAACAAGATATTAATTATAATCGCGATTTTCATATAGAAGACAAATACCAAGGAATGGGAAAAGGGCGTACATTCTTAATTAAAACATATGGTTGTCAAATGAATGCACACGATACAGAAGTAATGGCTGGGATTTTACAAGCTTTAGACTATACAGCTACAGATGATATAAATGAAGCGGATGTTATTTTGATTAATACTTGTGCAATTCGTGAAAATGCTGAGAATAAAGTTTTTAGTGAAATTGGTAACCTAAAACATTTAAAAAAGAATAGACCTGAAGCATTAATCGGTGTTTGTGGATGCATGTCTCAAGAAGAGTCGGTCGTAAATAAGATACTTAAATCATATCAAAATGTAGATATGATTTTTGGTACACACAATATCCATAAATTACCAGAAATTTTAGAAGAAGCATATCTTTCTAAAGCAATGGTTGTAGAAGTTTGGTCTAAAGAAGGCGACATTATTGAAAACTTACCAAAAGTTCGTGAAGGTAGTACGAAAGCATGGGTTAATATTATGTATGGTTGTGATAAATTCTGTACATATTGCATTGTGCCATTTACTAGAGGAAAAGAACGTAGTCGTAGACCAGAAGATATCATTGACGAAGTTCGTGGTTTAGCACGAGATGGTTATAAAGAAATCACTTTGCTTGGTCAGAATGTGAATTCATATGGTAAAGATATTAAGGATCTAGATTATGGATTAGGAGATTTATTAGAAGATATTTCTAAAATTGATATCCCAAGAGTACGTTTTACTACAAGTCATCCATGGGACTTTACGGATAGAATGATTGAAGTTATAGCTCAAGGTGGAAATATAGTGCCACATATCCATCTGCCTGTGCAATCTGGAAATAATGCTGTATTAAAAATTATGGGACGTAAATATACGAGAGAAAGTTATTTAGATTTGGTACATAGAATTAAAAATGCCATTCCGAATGTCGCATTAACGACAGATATAATTGTTGGATATCCTAACGAAACCGAAGAACAATTCCAAGAAACACTATCATTATATGATGAGGTCCAATTTGAACATGCATATACGTACCTATATTCTCAAAGAGATGGTACGCCAGCTGCTAAAATGAAAGATAATGTACCTGAAGATGTGAAAAAAGAGCGCTTGCAACGTTTAAATAAAAAAGTAGGTCATTATTCTGAAAAAGCGATGAATCAATATGAAGGGCACACAGTAACTGTCTTATGTGAAGGTGTTAGTAAGAAAGATGATACGGTTCTAGCCGGTTATACTGAGAAGAATAAATTAGTAAACTTTAAAGGTCCACGTGAGGCAATCGGAAAATTAGTATACGTTGAAATTGATGAAACAAAACAATATTCATTAAATGGTACATTCAAAGAATTTCATAGTGCGCCAATGGTGACTAATTAAATGTATAGCAAGGATGAAATTTTAAAACAAGCCGATCAACTCACAAATAAAATTAAAGATTTAGACCTTATAAAATCATATCAAAATATAGAAAAACAAATTCATGAAAATCATAATATTGAAAATAAAATGAACCGTTTAAAAAAACAACAAAAGCAGTCAGTTAATTTTCAAAATTACGGTAAACAACATGCCTATCAAAAATCAGAAGATGAGATTGAAGCTTTAGAACATGAAATTAATGAATTACCAATAGTTGAGGAATTTCGCTCTGCACAATATGAAGCGAATGATTTATTACAACTGATGATAAGTACTATGGAAGATCGTTTAAACGAACATAATGAAGATGAACATAAGGAATAATATAAGAAAGGGATAAGCACTATGAACAATAGAAAACTAACACTTACAGCATTGTTGATTGCCACTAACGTTGTGTTAAGTAGTTTTATTATCATTCCATTGGGACCTATAAAAGCAGCACCTGTGCAACATTTTATCAATGTATTATGTGCAGTATTTGTGGGACCATGGTATGGTTTAGCTCAAGCACTCATCTCATCGATCTTAAGAAATTTATTTGGCACTGGTAGCTTTTTCGCATTTCCAGGAAGTATGATTGGTGTACTTTTAGCCAGTGTGTTTTATATGTACAGGAAACATATTTTTATGGCTGCTGTTGGTGAAGTAATTGGTACTGGTATAATAGGAAGTTTGTTATGTATTCCAATGGCATGGTTCTTAGGCATGCAAGATTTCTTTGTTAAACCATTAATGATAGCGTTTATTATTTCAAGTTTTATAGGTGCTGCGATTAGTTATTTCTTACTTTTTATGTTGAAAAAACGAGGATTACTGGATAAGTTTAAAAAATAATAGTTTGTGAATGAAGAGTTGTTTTAATTAATTTGAGATTATCATTTTCAAAAGAAAGAGGCAGACGTTTAAAAAATGTCTATATTCTTAATTTTGTTATGATAATCTTTTTTTATTGATTATTGTGATAAATAAATTTTGCAATAGTATATAAAGTTAAATTAAATGAACTCACGAGCGTTGTAACATTTCATATGTTAAAATATATAAGTTAAAAGTACGTTATAATTCGGAAAAATATAGTAAGGTTGTGAAAATATGTCGAATACGACACCGATGATGCAACAATATTTGAAAATTAAATCGCAATACCAAGATTGTTTATTATTCTTTAGATTAGGCGATTTTTATGAAATGTTTTTTGAGGATGCAAAAGAAGCGTCTAGAGTATTAGAAATTACATTGACTAAAAGAGATGCTAAAAAAGAAAACCCAATTCCTATGTGTGGCGTACCTTATCACTCTGCGAATAGCTACATTGAAACGTTAATAAATAATGGCTACAAAGTAGCAATATGTGAACAAATGGAAGATCCTAAGCAAACGAAAGGTATGGTAAAACGAGAAGTAGTTAGAGTAGTAACACCTGGAACAGTAATGGAACAAGGTGGTATGGATGAGAACCAAAATAACTATATTTTAAGTTTTATTAAACAAGATAGTAACTATGCCTTAAGTTATTGTGATATTTCAACTGGTGAATTAAAAGCTACTCAAATTGAAGATGAAGATACTTTAATTAATGAAATTGTAACGATAAATCCTAACGAAATCGTTGTTAATCAAGAAATTAATGAAAGCCTTAAAAAACAAATCTATTTAACAACAGAAACAATAACTGTTAGAGAAACAATTTCGGATGCTTCATATGAGGTTAATCAACTAACTGATCATCATACGTATCAAGCTACTCAATTATTACTCGACTATGTATATCATACACAAAAGAGAGATCTATCTCATTTAGAGAGTGCAATCACATATGCTGCAGTTGATTTCATGAAGATGGATTACTACGCTAAAAGAAATTTAGAATTAACTGAAAGTATAAGATTAAAATCTAAAAAAGGCACGCTTTTATGGTTAATGGATGAAACGAAAACACCAATGGGGGCGCGTCGACTTAAGCAATGGATAGACAGACCTTTAATTAATAAAGAAAGAGTAGAAGAGAGACTAAATATAGTTGAATCATTCATGAATCACTTCATTGAAAGAGATACGTTAAGAGGTTATTTAAATCAAGTTTATGATATAGAACGATTAGTTGGTCGCGTAAGTTATGGTAACGTCAATGCACGTGATTTAATTCAACTTAAACATTCAATTTCTGAGATTCCTAATATTAAAGCACTTCTCGAAAGTATGAATGATGTTGCAACAAACCAATTTAGTTCTCTTGAACCATTAGAAGATTTATTGCAGGTATTAGAAGACAGTTTAATTGAAGAACCACCTATTTCCATTAAGGATGGTGGTCTGTTTAAACATGGCTTTAGTAAACAATTAGATGAATTCTTAGAGGCCTCTAAGAATGGTAAAGATTGGTTGGCACAGTTACAAGCTAAAGAACGAGAGCGGACAGGAATTAAATCACTTAAAATTAGCTACAACAAAGTATTTGGATATTTTATAGAAATTACACGAGCAAACTTACAAGGATTTGAACCGAATGAATATGGTTATCACCGTAAGCAAACTTTATCTAATGCTGAGCGTTTTATAACAGATGAGTTAAAAGAAAAAGAAGATATTATTTTAGGTGCTGAAGATAAAGCAGTAGAACTTGAGTATCAACTTTTTGTTCGTTTAAGAGAACACATTAAAACTTATACGGAAAGACTTCAAAAGCAGGCTAAAATTATTTCTGAACTTGATTGCTTGCAAAGTTTTGCTGAAATTGCACAAAAATACAACTATGTTAGACCTGAATTTAGTGATAATAAAACATTAAAATTAGAAAATTCACGTCACCCTGTGGTTGAACGTGTAATGGACTATAATGACTATGTTCCTAATGATTGTAAATTAGACAAAGAAAACTTTATTTATCTTATCACTGGGCCTAATATGTCAGGTAAGTCAACTTACATGAGACAGGTTGCAATCATCAGTATTATGGCTCAAATGGGGGCATATGTTCCATGTGATAAGGCAACATTGCCAATATTTGATCAAATCTTTACTCGAATTGGTGCTGCGGATGATTTAGTATCAGGGAAAAGTACATTTATGGTAGAGATGTTAGAAGCACAAAAAGCATTAACATATGCGACTGAAAATAGTCTAATCATTTTCGATGAAATTGGTAGAGGTACTTCGACGTATGATGGCTTAGCTTTAGCCCAAGCCATGATTGAGTATGTTGCTCAAACGTCTCACGCAAAAACGTTATTTTCAACGCATTATCATGAATTAACTACATTAGATCAAGAACTACCAAGCCTTAAAAATGTACATGTTGCCGCTGATGAATATCAAGGAGAGTTAATCTTCTTACATAAAGTAAAAGATGGGGCTGTTGATGATAGTTATGGTATTCAAGTAGCTAAACTGGCTAACCTACCAGACGAAGTGATTAATCGTGCGCAAGTTATTTTAGATGCTTTCGAACAACATCAAAACGCCAATGATTATGAAGAAACTAGTAATTCAGTGCTTAAGGAATCGGTGTCAGTCGATAACCACGATATTAACGGTACACAAAATAAAAAAGATAGCGATAAAAAAGCACAAACTAACAATCATGCACCTAGCAATGAATTTGAACAAGCATCATTTAATCTATTTGATTCAGAACCAACAGTAAGTGAAATCGAAGAAGAGATTAAAAAACTTAATATATCAAATATGACACCGATTGAAGCATTACTTAAACTAAGTGAATTACAAAATCAATTGAGATAGAGGTGTTGGAAAATGGGCAAAATTAAGGAACTACAAACGTCTCTTGCGAATAAAATAGCAGCTGGTGAAGTAGTAGAGCGTCCAAGCTCAGTTGTGAAAGAATTGTTAGAAAATGCAATCGATGCACAATCTACTGAAATTAATATTGAAGTAGAACAATCAGGCATTTCTTCTATTAGAGTCGTAGATAATGGTACTGGTATTGAACAAGATGACTTAGATTTAGTATTTCATAGACATGCAACAAGTAAGTTAGATGCAGATGATGATTTATTTCACATTAGAACATTAGGTTTTCGTGGTGAGGCATTAGCAAGTATATCTTCAGTAGCTAAAGTTACGCTTAAGACGTGTACAGATAGTGAGAATGGTCATGAAATCTATGCCGAAAATGGCGAAATTTTAAGTCGTAAACCAGCTAAAGCTAAAAAAGGTACCGACATCACAGTAGCATCATTATTCTACAATACACCAGCTCGCCTAAAATATATAAAAAGTTTATATACAGAGTTAGGCAAAATTACAGATATCGTCAATCGTATGGCAATGAGTCATCCCGATATACGTATTTCTTTAATATCAGATGGAAAAACATTGTTAAAAACTAACGGTTCCGGTAAAACAAATGAAGTTATGGCTGAAATCTATGGTATAAAAGTTGCAAAAGATTTAGTACATATTCAAGGTGATACGAGTGATTATCACTTAGAAGGTTTCGTAGCTAAACCAGAACACTCAAGAAGTAATAAGCATTATATTTCAATATTTATTAATGGCAGATATATTAAAAACTTTGTACTCAATAAGGCAATTATTGAAGGGTATCATACACTACTTACAATTGGACGTTATCCGATTTGTTACTTAAATATCGAAATGGATCCAATACTCGTAGATGTGAATGTTCATCCAACGAAATTAGAAGTCAGATTATCAAAAGAAGAACAATTATATCAATTAATTGTTGAGAAAATTCGAGAGGCTTTCAAGGATAGAATTTTAATTCCGCAAAATAATTTGGATAGAAGACCTAAAAAAAATAAAGTATTAAATCAATTTGAACAGCAAAAAATAGACTTTGAGAGACGTCAACAGAAATTGAATCAAGAGACTGCGACTCCAACCTATAAGACATCTAGTGATTCTAATGACGATAACTTAAATGAAGCAAATTATGAGTACGATGCTCCAGATAATAAAGAGAGCATAAATGAAAGTACGGAAAGCATCGTTCACAATAATAAACGCGCCGATGACAAAGATTACTTCCAAATTCAAAAAGAAATTTTGAATGAAATGGATAGTGATACGACTAACCCAGATAATCAGGATATAAATTACGCAACAAAAGGCGCATCAGAAGCCAATATGAGTGATGAAATAGCGCCAAAAGATCAACAAACACTATATCAACCACAAGATAGCAATGATATTAAAGGAAAGGTAAGCAACACACCATCGCGACGTGTTCCATATATGGAAGTTGTCGGCCAGGTACATGGAACTTATATTATTGCCCAAAATGAAAACGGCATGTTTATGATTGATCAGCATGCTGCTCAAGAACGTATTAAATATGAATATTTTAGAGAAAAAATTGGCGAAGTGACGAATGAAGTCCAAGATTTGTTGATACCATTAACCTTTCACTTTTCAAAAGATGAACAAATGATTATAGATCAATATCAGGAAGAATTAGACAAAGTAGGCGTTCATTTAGAGCACTTTGGCGGTCATGATTATATCGTGAATAGTTACCCTGTTTGGTTCCCAAAAGCGGAAGCGGAAGAAATTATTCAAGATATGGTTGAATTGGTATTAAATGATAAAAAAATAAGTGTAAAAAAAATGCGTGAAGATGCTGCGATCATGATGAGTTGTAAGAAATCTATTAAGGCAAATCATTATTTAAAAAATAATGAGATGGCGGATTTGATTGATCAATTACGTGAAGCGGAAGATCCATTCACATGTCCGCACGGCAGACCTATTATCATCAACTTCTCGAATTATGAACTAGAAAAACTATTTAAACGCGTCATGTAGAGAGGAAAATGCTTATGAAAGAATACGTTTTACCTGCGATACGGAATATGAAAGACTTAGAGAAATTAATAAAAACAGATTATAAAATATGTGTGCTATTAGATATGCATATTGGTCATTTGAAAAGTGTTATGGCGCTGTTAAAGGCGAATCAAATTGAAGCCTATATTCATATCGATTTAATTAAGGGTATGGCTGTTGATGAATATGCTTGTGAATATATCATTCAAACATATAGTCCTAAAGGAATCGTTTCTACCAAATCTAAGGTAATTCAAAAAGCTAAATCGTTAAATAAGTTAACGATTTTCAGGGTGTTTATTATAGATAGTCAAGCCTTAAGTAGAAGTATTAACTTAATTAAGAAAGTTGAGCCTGATTATGTAGAAGTATTACCTGGTATAGCGCATAAAGTTGTTAAAATTATTGATGAAGAAACTGCTTCAAAAGTCATTGCTGGTGGTTTGATTAATGAAGAAAGCGAAATAACTCAGGCACTTAATAGCGGTGCGAGCTACGTTACAACCAGTAACCGTGCATTATGGTAATTCGTACCGCCATCAATCCAACTTCTTTCTTAATTTTATAAAAATGAGAACAATCAATTTTAGGATTACTTAAATGTGACAAAATTTCAACGAAAGTATTGACAACGCTTACAAACTTTCTGTATGATTTAAACAAGTTAATATTAAGATTAAGAGACGAAGAGATTTCTGCAATGCCTTTATTAGCGCTTTTGTAGGAATCTTTTTGTCTTATAGGAGGATTCATCATGAATGTTTATTTAGCAGAATTTTTAGGTACTGCTATTCTAATTCTTTTCGGTGGTGGCGTTTGTGCTAACGTTAATTTGAAGCGAAGCGCTGGTCAGGACTCTGACTGGATCGTTATTGCAGCAGGTTGGGGACTAGCTGTATCAATGGGTGTTTACGCAGTTGGGAAATTTTCAGGAGCACATTTAAATCCAGCGGTGACTATTGCTTTAGCGATGGATGGCGGTTTTAGTTGGGCGCAAGTACCAGGTTACATAATCTGTCAAATGCTTGGAGGTATTGTAGGTGGTGTGCTCGTTTGGTTAATGTATTTACCACATTGGAAAGCAACAGAAGATAAAGGTGCGAAGTTAGGTGTATTTTCTACAGCACCAGCAATTAAGAACTATTTTGCAAACTTTTTGAGTGAAATTATTGGTACAGCGATTCTTTGCTTAGGTATTTTATTTATTGGTGTTAATAAAATTGCCGATGGATTAAATCCGCTTATCGTTGGTGCCTTAATCGTTGCAATTGGACTAAGTTTAGGTGGTCCTACTGGATATGCCATCAATCCTGCACGTGATTTAGGACCAAGAATTGCACATGCAATGCTACCAATAGCTGGTAAAGGTGGTTCTAACTGGGGCTATGCAATAGTACCTGTATTGGGGCCTATTGCAGGAGGTATGTTAGGAGCAGTTATTTATAAAGTCTTCTACAAAGGACAATTTGATTTGATTTGTGCAGTTGGTATTTTACTAGTTATCGTTACATTAGTGCTTGGTTTGGCACTGAATAAAGCTAATAAATCAAATGATATTGAATCAATTTATTAATTAATATCTTACATTTATGATTATTTTTTTGGAAAAGTGCTATAACTATAGTACACTTCCTTAATATTTAAATTCTTTAACAATTGTTTATTCATATAGCAGAAAGGGAGAAAATTTATGGAAAAATACATCATGTCGATAGACCAAGGAACAACAAGTTCAAGAGCTATCTTATTTGATAAAGAAGGCGACATCAAAGGTGTTGCACAAAGAGAATTCAAACAATACTTCCCTAAATCAGGTTGGGTAGAACACGACGCTAATGAAATTTGGACTTCAGTATTAGCAGTTATGGCAGAAGTGTTAAATGAAAATGAAATTAACGCTGATCAAGTTGAGGGTATTGGTATCACAAACCAACGTGAAACGACAGTTATTTGGGATAAAAATACAGGACGTCCAATTTATCATGCAATTGTATGGCAATCTCGTCAAACACAAGCAATCTGTCATGAATTAAAAGAGCAAGGACATGAAGAAACGTTCCGTAATAAAACAGGTTTATTATTAGACCCATACTTTGCTGGAACAAAGGTTAAATGGATTCTTGATAACGTTGATGGCGCTAGAGAAAAAGCTGAAAATGGCGACTTATTATTTGGTACAATTGATACTTGGCTCGTGTGGAAATTGTCTGGTGGAGAAGCACATATTACAGACTATTCAAATGCGAGTCGTACACTAATGTATAATATTTATGATTTAAAATGGGATGAAGAACTTCTTGAATTATTAAGTGTACCTAAACAATTGTTACCAGAAGTTAAACCATCTAGTGAAATTTACGCACATACAAGAGACTATCATTTCTTTGGCCAAAAAGTACCGATTTCAGGTATCGCTGGTGACCAACAAGCTGCACTATTTGGACAAGCATGTTTCGAACGTGGAGATGTGAAAAACACTTATGGTACTGGTGGCTTTATGTTAATGAATACTGGCGAAGAACCAGTTAAATCTGAAAGTGGATTATTAACTACTATTGCGTATGGTTTAGATGGTAAAGTTAATTATGCACTTGAAGGCTCTATCTTTGTTTCAGGATCAGCAATCCAATGGCTACGTGATGGTTTAAGAATTATAAATTCAGCGCCTCAATCTGAGAACTATGCGACACGCGTTGACTCTACTGATAATGTTTATTTCGTACCAGCATTCGTTGGATTAGGTACGCCTTACTGGGATTCAGAAGCAAGAGGTGCCATCTTCGGTTTGAGCCGTGGTACTGAAAAAGAACACTTCATTCGAGCAACATTAGAATCATTATGTTATCAAACACGTGATGTTATGGAAGCGATGTCTAAAGATTCTAAAATTGAAGTGAACAATTTACGTGTTGATGGCGGTGCAGTTAAAAATAACTTTATCATGCAATTCCAAGCAGATATTGTTAATACTGCAGTAGAGCGCCCAGAAATTCAAGAAACTACAGCATTAGGCGCTGCTTATTTAGCGGGATTAGCAGTTGGTTTCTGGGATAGTAAAGATGAAATCGCAAATAGATGGCAATTAGAAACAGAATTTACACCACAGATGTCTGAAGAAGACAGAACTAAGTTATATAAAGGTTGGAAAAAAGCAGTTGAAGCTACTCAGGTCTTTAAATTAGAAGATTAATCTCTAAACATGGCTTAGTTTATTGAAGTGTGATATGATTAAATTAAGTTAATAAATTAGTCGAGATTTGAGAGACCTGTTTCATACAGTTTGATTCTGTATGGATAGGTCTCTCTTTTTTCACAAAAATAAAATATCGGAGGGGTATATTTATGGCTTTATCAACTTTAAATAGAGAAGTAATTAAGAAAAATTTGCAAAATGAAGAATATGATGTCGTAATCATCGGAGGCGGTATCACAGGTGCAGGGATTGCGTTAGATGCGTCTCAACGCGGTATGAAAGTAGCATTAGTAGAAATGCAAGATTTTGCTCAAGGTACAAGTTCACGTTCTACTAAATTAGTTCATGGTGGATTAAGATATTTAAAACAAGCACAAATCAAAGTTGTAGCTGAAACTGGTAAAGAACGTGCGATTGTTTATGAAAATGGTCCACACGTAACGACACCAGAATGGATGTTACTACCAATGCACAAAGGTGGTACTTTCGGTAAATTCACAACAAACTTAGGTTTAACAGCTTACGATCGCTTAGCCGGTGTAAAAAAATACGAACGTAAAAAAATGTTGAGTAAAAAACAAACATTAAACAAAGAACCATTAGTGAAAAAAGATGGTTTAAAAGGTGGCGGTTATTATGTTGAATACCGTACTGATGATGCGCGTTTAACAATTGAAGTTATGAAACGTGCCGAAGAAAATGGTGCGGAAGTTTTAAATCATACGAAATCAACCGATTTCATTTATGATGCAAAATCTAAAGTGAGAGGTATTGAAGTTCAAGATTTACTAACTGGTGAAATGTACCAAATCAATGCTAAAAAAGTTATTAACGCTGCAGGTCCTTGGGTAGATGAAGTTCGTAAAAAAGATTACACGCGTAACAATAAACAATTACGTTTAACTAAAGGTGTTCATGTTGTCATTGATCAATCTAAATTCCCGTTAAGACAAGCGGTTTATTTCGATACTGAAAAAGATGGACGAATGATTTTTGCTATTCCACGTGAAGGTAAAGCGTATGTCGGAACAACTGACACGTTCTATGATAATGACAAAACAAAACCATTAACAACACAAGAAGATAGAGACTATCTTATTGATGCGATTAACTATATGTTCCCAGACGTAAATGTAAAAGATGAAGATATCGAATCAACTTGGGCCGGAGTTAGACCGTTAATATTAGAAGATGGAAAAGATCCTTCTGAAATTTCACGTAAAGATGAAATATGGGAAGGTAAATCAGGTCTTTTAACAATTGCTGGTGGTAAATTAACAGGTTACCGTCACATGGCTTTAGAAATTGTCGATTTATTAGCAAAACGTTTAAAACAAGAATACAAATTAACATTTGATGATTGTAAAACGAAACATACACCGATTTCTGGTGGTGATGTAGGCGGAAGTGCAAACTTTGAAAATTACGTAGCACGTAAAGTTGAAGAAGGTAAGGCAATTGGTCTTCAAGCTGATGTTGCTGAACGTTTAGCTTCTAAATATGGTTCTAACGTTGATAAATTATTTAACATTGCACAAATAGCACAAGACAAAACATTAAATTTACCACTAGAAATGTACGTTGAATTAGTATATAGCGTTCAAAATGAAATGGTTTATAAACCAACAGATTTCTTAATTCGTAGAACAGGTAAATTGTATTTCAATATTAACCAAGTAAAACAATATAAAGATGCAGTCGTTGAAGAGCTTGCTAAATTACTGAATTATACTCAAAGTCAACGCAATGAATTTACTAAAGAAATTAATATTGCGATTGAAGAAGCAACACACGGCAATGAACAACTTGCAGTTCTAAAATAAAATTTAAAATGGATGTTTTGAGAATTTAACACATATATGCGTGTATTAAATGAAACATCAAAGTCATTAAAAATATGAATATTTAGTAACTGACTGAACTGAGCGCGTACTTAAATTAAGGTTTCTCAGTTCAAGTCATCCTTGCGGGGGTAGGACAACGATTTTAAAAAGAATTCTGTTCTACTCCCGCTTTAGTGTTTCAAAAGTAAGATTATTGGCGGAGACATCTCACCTAAGAGAATTTCATTGGGAAAGGTCACTAATATAGAGTGTGATTTTACAGGCAAAGTAAGATGGGTAGGACAACGATTTCAAGATGAATTCAGACTTGCTCCTATAAAGATGCAATTGAAGTTGTTAAAATGAGTCTAACAATTTGATAACATTAAGAATGACAGGTATATTTAAAGGAATATAGGACATTAAGGTTAAGTAATTAATTTTGCAAGGAGGCATATGCGTGAGTCAACAATCATTCAAAATTACCGTTGAAGACGGCACTATGATAGAAGTTAAAGTAGATAAAGCGAAGATAGCAACATTTGGTGTCGTTCATATCTTTCACGGAATGGCTGAGCATATGGATCGTTATGAATCACTTGTGCAGGCATTAACGCATCAAGGATACGATGTGATACGACACAATCATCGAGGTCACGGAATCGATATAGATGAAAGTGAAAGAGGTCATTACAATGACATGCATACCATAGCCCAAGATGCTTATGAAATAGCACAAACACTCCATAGTTCAGATAGCAATATTCCATATATCATTTTAGGACATTCAATGGGTTCAATTATTGCTCGTTTGTTTGTAGAGAAATATCCAGATGTTGCACAAGGCTTAATACTTACAGGTACTGGTCAGTATCCTAAATACAAAGGAATTCCAGCTATAATTGCATTAAAATTAATCACACTTATTTGTGGAAAGCGTAACCGATTAGAATGGGTGAATCAATTTGTTTATAAATCATTTAATAAGAAAATAGATCAACCTGAAACAAAGAGTGATTGGCTATCCTCTAAGCGTGATGAAATTAACAAATTTGTTAACGATGATTATACGGGTTTCTTAGTATCTAACCAATTAATCTATCAAACAGTGAAACATATGATAAGTACGGCTAATAATAAGCAACTCAAAAAAATGAACGCCCAGTTACCAATATTACTTATCTCTGGTAAGGAGGATCCATTTGGTGACTATGGTAAAGGTATACGGAAGTTGGGAAAAAAATTCAAACGTGCAGGTATCAACCATATAACAGTTCAACTTTATGCGAATAGAAGACATGAAATTTTATTTGAAGATGATAAGGAAATGATATGGACGCATATGTTTGACTGGATTCAGAAACAAGTAATAAAGAAAAATTGAAGTGAGGGATAACGATTGAACGACGTCAATAAACCATTTTTAGTGGTTATAGTAGGACCAACCGCGTCTGGTAAGACAGAATTGAGTATTGAATTAGCAAAACGCATCAATGGTGAAATCATTAGTGGGGATTCTATGCAAGTATATAAACAGATGGATATCGGTACAGCTAAGGTGACGAATGAAGAAATGGATAGCATCCCCCATTATATGATTGATATTTTAAATCCAGATGACTCATTTTCAGCGTATGATTTCAAACAACAAGCACAAAGTTTGATTAAAGATATAACTGCTAGGGGCAAGGTTCCTATTATAGCTGGAGGTACGGGATTATATATTCAATCATTAATTTATGATTATCCATTCGAAGATGAGAGCGTTTCAAAAGAAGTTGAAAAGCAAACCAAGTCTAAATTGCAAGCATTAGAATCATTGACTAATCAAGAAGTGCATGATTATTTGGCGACATTCGATCCACAATCAGCACAAGATATACATCCCAATAATAGAAAAAGGGTGTATAGAGCGATTGAATATTACTTAAATACAAAAAAACTTATAAGTTCTCGCAAGAAAGTGCAACAATTTATAGAAAATTATGATACATTATTAATAGGGATTGAAATGTCGCGCAAAACATTATATTCAAGAATAAATAAACGTGTAGATATTATGTTGGGCCACGGATTATTTAATGAAGTGAAGAACCTAGTAGAACAGGGTTATGAATCTACTCAAAGTATGCAAGCAATTGGATATAAAGAGCTGGTACCTGTTGTAAATGGTGAGTTATCAATAGACCAAGCAGTTGAAACATTAAAACAACATTCAAGACAATATGCTAAGCGACAATTGACATGGTTCAAGAATAAATTACATGTTCAATGGTTTGATAGAGAGACAATGACACTTCAAATGATGTTAGATGAGATTACAACCCAAATAAATAAAAGGAGTTCTAAACATGATTGCAAACCACAACATCCAAGATCAAGCACTAGAGAACTTTAAAGCACAACAAACAGAAGTTACAGTTTTCTTTTTAAACGGCTTTCAAATGAAAGGTGTTATTGAAGACTTTGACAAATATGTTGTCAGCTTAGTTTCTCAAGGTAAACAACATTTGATATACAAACATGCGATCAGCACATTTACTGTGGAAACTGAAGTTACAGATTCTAATGAACCAGTAAATAGTGAAGAATAAGTTGTAATTAAAGTGCAACGTTGCAAGTTCTTAAGAGCGTAGACAACGGTCTTAATGACAGTGTGACTTGTAATAAACTCATCATATTTTAGCACTTTTGACAAATAGAGGAATGTTTGTAATATAAAAAGCTACATTATAGAGTGAAATGATAACTCTATAATGTAGCTTTTTATCGTAGTTTAATTAAATGTTAATCTATAATAATTTTTCGATATCTTTTTCAATTTGAGCTGGTTTCTTTTGAGGAGAGAAACGACTCACGACATTTCCTTCACGATCAACTAAAAATTTTGTGAAGTTCCATTTAATTTTTTCGCTTAACATACCTTTAGCTGCGTCAGTTAAGAAGCGGAATAAAGGATGTTGATTTTCCCCTTTGACGTCCACTTTTTCATGGATTGGGAATGTTACGCCATAGTTAATTTTACAATTTTGGTTAGCTTCAGCACCTGAACCAGGTTCTTGCCCACCAAATTGATTACATGGAAAACCTAAAATAACAAAACCTTGGTCTTTATATTTCTCATACAATGCTTGTAAACCCTCAAATTGTGGCGTGAAACCACATTCACTTGCAGTGTTAACAATTAGCATTACTTTGCCTTTGTATTCTTCTAATTTATAATCTTCACCATTAGATTTTTGTACCACAAAGTCATATATATTTTCCATAGTATCACCCTTTCGATATAAGAATAATGTAACATAATTTTAGTAGATAGTCTTTGAATAGACACTGTGATAGAATATTTGAGAAACACATTAGAAGGAGATGTATAACGTGACACAGCGTATGACACACGCGACAAAGAAAAAGTTGGAAACTGCTGTATTAGTCGGTGTACATGCTCAAAATGATAATGAATTTAATTTCGATTCAACAATGGAAGAATTAAAAGCTTTATCATTAACTTGTCAGCTTGATGTTAAAGGACAGGTCACTCAAAATAGAGAACAAGTCGATCATAAGTATTACGTTGGTAAAGGTAAAATTGACGAATTAAAAGCTTTTATTGAGTTCCATGATATAGATGTCGTAGTGACCAATGATGAGTTAACTACCGCACAATCAAAAACATTAAATGATAATTTGGGCATAAAAATTATCGATAGAACACAGTTGATTTTAGAAATTTTTGCATTGAGAGCAAGTAGTCGTGAAGGTAAATTACAAGTAGAGTTAGCGCAATTAGATTATTTATTACCAAGACTTCAGGGGCATGGTAAAAGCTTATCACGACTTGGTGGTGGCATAGGTACACGAGGTCCTGGTGAGACGAAATTAGAAATGGATAGACGTCACATTCGTACACGTATGAATGAAATTAAACATCAATTACAAACTGTAGTAGAACACAGGGAACGTTACCGTAATAAACGCGAACAAAATCAAGTCTTTCAAATTGCGCTCGTTGGTTATACGAATGCAGGTAAGTCATCGTGGTTTAATGTATTATCAGGTGAAGAAACATTTGAGAAAGATTTACTCTTTGCGACGTTAGATCCTAAAACACGTCAAATTCAAATTAATGAAGGATTTAATTTAATTATTTCAGATACTGTTGGATTTATTCAAAAATTACCAACGACATTAATCGCTGCCTTTAAATCTACGTTAGAAGAAGCAAAAGGTGCAGATTTATTATTACATGTCGTAGATGCGAGTCATTCAGAGTACCGTTCTCAATATGATACAGTTAATCAATTAATTAATGATTTAGATATGAGTCACATACCTCAAGCAGTTATATTTAACAAGAAAGATCAATGTAGTGACAGTGATGATAGTCCAGTATCTGCATCACCATCCATTTTTGTCTCTAGTCGAGTTGAAGGGGATAAATCAAAGGTTAAGGCATTTTTAATCGCGCAAGTGAAAGCCGCATTGTCTTATTATGAAGAGAAGGTTCCTAGTACAAATGCAGATAGACTTTATTTCTTGAAGCAACATACGCTAATTGAAGAAATGAATTTTGATCCTAAAAATGAGGATTATGTGATTACTGGATATAAAAAACAATAAAAGGAAGTATGTAAGAATGTCAGATATTTCATCATTGGTTAAAGACGTAGAGGAAACGTTATCACCATATTTTAAACAAATAGAAGAAATTGCATATTTAAATCAAGAAAAAGTTTTAAATGCCTTTCATTACGTTAAAGCTACAGAAAGTGATTTAGTAGGGAGTACAGGCTATGGATATGATGATTTTGGTCGGGATCATCTTGAAGATATCTATGCCCATACATTTAAAGCTGAAGATGCGATTGTACGCCCACAAATAATTTCAGGCACACATGCGATTACTTTAGCGCTGCAAAGTACACTTAAATACGGCGATGAACTATTGTATATTACTGGAAGTCCATACGATACGTTACTTGAAGTGATTGGTGTAAATGGTAATGGTATTGAAAGTTTAAAAGAACATGGAATTGAATATAATGAAGTACCTTTAAAAGAAGGACAAATAGATATTCAGTCCACACTTGAAGCAATTTCAGAAAAGACAAAAGTAGTAGCCATTCAACGTTCCAAAGGCTATGACCAAAGACCTTCCATCGCTATCAAAGAAATTGAGACAGCAATTCAAGCTATTAAAGCACGATACCCAAATATTATAATCTTTGTGGATAATTGTTACGGAGAATTTGTCGAAGAACGTGAACCTATTGAAGTTGGTGCAGACTTGATAGCAGGTTCATTAATTAAGAATCCAGGTGGCGGTTTAGCTAAGATAGGTGGTTATATCGCAGGACGTAAAGATTTAATCGAACGTTGTGGCTATCGATTAACAGCGCCAGGAATTGGTAAAGAAGCAGGTGCATCATTGTATTCGTTACAAGAGATGTATCAAGGCTTCTTCTTAGCACCGCATGTAGTTAGTCAAAGCTTGAAAGGTGCATTGTTTACGAGCTTATTATTAGAAAAAATGAATATGCAAACAGTTCCTAAATATAATGTCAAACGTACGGATTTAATACAGACCGTACAATTTGATACGAAAGAACAAATGATAGCATTTTGCCAAAGTATACAACACGCTTCACCAATCAATGCACATTTCAGCCCGGAACCAAGCTATATGCCGGGTTATGAAGATGATGTAATTATGGCTGCTGGTACTTTTGTTCAAGGGTCTTCAATTGAATTGTCAGCAGATGGACCGATAAGACCGCCATATGAAGCCTATGTTCAAGGTGGATTAACTTATGAACATGTTAAACTAGCTGTTACTCGTGCAGTTACTAATTTGAAGGAACAAAGCTTAATATAGATGCTTAATGGGAGTGGTACAGAATTTTTTACATTCGTCGTCCGCTCCCATCTTGCTTTACTTGTGGAATTTCTTAATGAAATTCTCTTTGTTGGGGCACCGCCCGCAAGGATGACTAGAACTGAGAAGGCGCTTAAATTAAGCTTTTCTCAGTTCAGTCAGCTACTGCGAATTTGCGAAGTAGCACCATTATATTATTTATGTCACAGCCTCTTTTTTAAAAAATATTATATAAATTGAGTCTATATTACTTATTGAAAAGAGCTTGAAATTAATATTAAATATAGATTTGAAGTTTCTATGTAAGAAAACCTAACATATTTTTGTAATACGATTAAAACTATGCTAAATTAATATCAAGTTCAAAAGTAGAGGTGAGGTTATGAATGTCTAACGATAAAATCAGACGTAATATGGCCGTGTTCTCTATGAGTGTTGTTTGTAAATTAACAGAACTCACTGCAAGACAAATCCGCTACTATGAAACACATGAACTTGTTATGCCCGAGCGTACAGAAGGAAACAAGCGATTATTTTCGTTAAATGATTTAGAACGTCTTCTTGAAATTAAATCTTTGATTGAGAAAGGATTTAACCTTAAAGGGATCAAGCAAATCATAACTAATAATCAAGGGCATCTTACATCAGATGAACAAGAGATTAGAAAAAGAATGATTGTTGACGCAACGCAGAAACCACACGGTGAAGCTTTGCCAATAAATCGTGGCGATTTATCACGGTTTATTAAATAAATTTTTGGAGGATTTCTACCATGCCTAAACGTACATTTAGTAAAGACGATATTCGTAAGTTTGCAAAAGAAGAAAACGTTAGATACTTAAGATTACAATTTACAGATATCTTAGGTACAATCAAAAACGTTGAAGTACCAGTTAGCCAATTAGAAAAAGTATTAGATAACGAAATGATGTTTGATGGTTCATCAATCGAAGGTTTCGTACGTATCGAAGAATCTGACATGTATTTATGCCCAGATTTAGACACTTGGGTTATCTTCCCTTGGACTGCTGGTCAAGGTAAAGTAGCTCGTTTAATTTGTGATGTATATACGACTGATGGTGAACCATTTGCTGGTGACCCACGTAACAACTTAAAACGTGTGTTAAAAGAAATGGAAGATATGGGCTATACAGATTTCAACTTAGGGCCTGAACCTGAATTCTTCTTATTTAAATTAGACGAAAAAGGTGAACCAACATTAGAACTAAATGATAATGGTGGTTACTTCGATTTAGCACCAACAGACTTAGGTGAAAATTGCCGTCGTGACATCGTATTAGAACTTGAAGATATGGGATTCGATATCGAAGCAAGTCACCACGAAGTTGCGCCAGGACAACATGAAATCGACTTTAAATATGCAGATGCGATTACTGCTTGTGATAACATCCAAACATTTAAATTAGTTGTTAAAACAATTGCTCGTAAGCATAATTTACATGCAACATTCATGCCAAAACCATTATTCGGTGTTAACGGAAGCGGAATGCACTTCAACGTATCATTATTTAAAGGTAAAGAAAATGCATTCTACGATCCAAATGATGAAATGCAATTAACTGAAGATGCTTATCACTTTACTGCAGGTATCTTAAATAATGCACGTGGATTTACAGCTGTGTGTAACCCATTAGTAAACTCTTATAAACGTTTAGTTCCTGGTTACGAAGCACCTTGTTATATCGCTTGGAGTGGTAAAAACCGTTCGCCATTAGTACGTGTACCATCTTCAAGAGGATTATCAACTCGTATTGAAGTACGTTCAGTAGACCCAGCTGCTAACCCTTACATGGCATTAGCAACAATCCTACAAGCTGGTTTAGATGGTATTAAGAACAAAACTAAAGTTCCAGAACCAGTTAACCAAAATATTTATGAAATGAACCGTGAAGAACGTGAAGCTGTAGGTATCCAAGACTTACCTTCAACACTTTACACTGCTTTAAAAGCTATGCGTGAAAATGACACAGTTAAACAAGCGTTAGGTAATCACATTTACAATCAATTTATAAACTCTAAATCAATTGAATGGGATTATTATAGAACTCAAGTGTCTGAATGGGAACGCGATCAATACATGAAACAATATTAATTCGCTAAGCAAATCGGGGAAAGACTTAGTGGTATAAGGAGTTAAGGCATTGTGCCTTAGCTTCTTTTTTTGTTTAAAAAGTGGGCAACTAATAGATAAAATAGTTTCCTATTATACTAAAATGGGCAACTATTGGGCAACTAGATTATGGCAAGATATGGCTTTAGTTCAAAAAGAAGTGGAAAAAACGACGAGCAATGTATTACTTATAGGGAGACATCCTAATGAGTATGTATCTGAGTTTAAAAAGCAAACAAATTCCACTACTTATAATGCTGGTAGATTATTAGTTACTGAATCAGCACGTGTTCAGGCTGATATCTAAAAGAATTAGGTGAAGATGGCGAATATAAATATGTGGCCAAAATAGATAAAAAAAACATCTAGAATTTGGCACTCATTAAATGGCAAAGTATTTAAAGTTAAAGATATGATACCTGGCATAAATGCTCCACCTATGCACCCTTGGTGTGGAAGTACTACAGTGCCGCATGTGGGAAACTGGCGGGATAAATTCTTTAATGAGCGAAAAGGTAAGTATCAGACAGAGAATAAAGAATCAGGAAAAGAAAAAATACAAGAAAAAGCAAAAAAGAAATGCTTGATATGATACGTAATGGTAAAATAAAATTAGATATTAACCCAGAAAAACAAAATAGACATTCTTTAAATCATAATTTATATTTGAAAAATAAAATTTTGCATAAATAAATAATGAAAGATTACCAAGTTATACTACGTTATCTATTAATGAATCAAATAGATTAGTATAACAATACTCAACTTCTGGTAAAATCTTAATAAATAAAAATAGTATTAACCATAAAGAAATAATAAATTTCGAGAGAATTACAGGAAAGGCATTTATAGATGGAAAATATATTGAGATAACATTTGGTAAAGTGCATTATTCAAAAACAGGCTCTCATATAGTACCTTTCGTAAGTAAGGAGAAATAAAATGTTAATTAAAGATGCTTATCGTAAAAATGTTATTGTCACACTAAAAAAATAATGAAAAGTTTAAAGGCTTTGTGTTTGATTATGAAAATCCATTAGAAAGTGATACTGGAAACTATTGCTTGGATTTAGAAACAGAAAAGGGTTTTTATTCATTTGATGATACAGAAATTAAAGAAATAAGAATAATATCTTAACAGCATCCTTTCTACCTATATAAATAGAAAGTGGTGCTATTTTTATACACTTTTTTAATATTCCACTGAAGGTTATTTTTTTATGCCTAAATTTCAAAAAAGAGATAAAAACTATTGTTTATCACGTTTAATCGTGAAAAATGAAATATACCAATTGAGAGGAGGAAAGAAAGTGTTAGAAAATATTAAGACAATAACAGAAATCGCCTTTTATATAATGTCTACCTTAACCATAATTAAGACATTAACAAAAGACGATGAGTAGAGACAAAGCCCGAAAGGACTTGTCTAATTAAATTCTAACACTTAAATGATATGAAAACAATTTACATTATTTTAATTGTACTGATTTGGTTAAACTTGTTTTTAGGCAATGATATAAGTCAAGGTATTATCTCATTATTAACAACATTAGTATTAATCAATTTATTAAAGAGGGACAAGAATGGACGGAATAACTAATATTATTAAATGTTTAAGAGAGCTATTAAATAAAAATACAGTTTATAAAATATCAAAAGGAAGTGGTCTGCCTTATCAAACCGTTCAAGATTTGAAGAATGGTAAAACATCAATTGAAGATGCTAGATTTAGAACGATTATAAAGCTATATAATTATAAAAAAGAATTAGAACAAAGTGAAGAAATATAAAATAAGGATCTATCTCTTGATACATAAGGGATAGATCCTAGTTAGTTGCCTATTTTGTAAGTTTTAGTATATTGGGCAACTAAATGGGCAACTAAATGGGCAACTAAATTTAGCTAACTATAAAACGTATAGCTGGGTAAACATTGATGCTATAAGGTTTTATTAGTAATACTTTTGATTTTTTGTTTTTACCATTCCAATCAATTTCATAGGTATATTACTAAACATTAATTTGTTATACCCAAGCTACTTCAGAAATAGAACGCATAATTATGCTAATGTATGCAGAAATAATGAGGGAACTACTCGCCTTTTATGCAAAATATGCAACGAATACTGGATTAACCATTCAAGAAGTCATGAAAAAAGCAGATGACTTTGATGTATATGCGTTTCGAAACAAAGCTAAAAAATATGTGAAGCGTAGAGATTTTAGCAATGAAGCAAACAAAGCACTTAAACTTTATAACTTGACTATGAAAGTATCTAGAGAAAAATTATTAAAGCAACAATTAGATTTGATAGTCAAAGATTCTACTTTGGATATTCAAGATAAGCTAGAAAATAAGTTAGTTGAGGCAGTGGATAGAGAAGTTGAAAGACAAGCACATATACTTGGGGAACATGTGAAAATTGATGACACTGAAGTAAAAGCGGTTGTTAACAGTAACTTTAAAGGTGTGAAATGGTCTACAAGATTATGGCAAGATATGGCTGTAGTTCAAAAAGAAGTGGAAAGAACAACAAACAATGTATTACTTAGAGGGAGACATCCTAATGAGTATGTGTCTGAATTTAAAAAGCAAACAAATTCCACTACTTATAATGCTAGTAGATTACTAGTTACTGAATTAGCACGTGTTCAGGCTGAATCACAGAAGTTAACTTATCTAAAAGAATTAGGTGAAGATGGCGAATATAAATATGTAGCCAAAATAGACAACATCTAAAATATGTCACTCTTTAAATGGCAAAGTATTTAAAGTTAAAGATATGATACCTGGAGTAAATGCTCCACCTATGGATCCTTGGTGTAGGAGTACTACAGTACCACATGTGGGAAACTGGCGAGATAAATTCTATAAAGAAAATACATATACGTATCAGGTAGAACAAATAGAAAGAATACCAAAACCTTCAGGAGCGTTAAATGATACTAATGATCCTTATCAAAAAAAGAGAAATAAGCATGCTAATGCATATTATCAGTCAATACGTCGAAGAAATAAGAAAATAGAAATTGATATTATTTCTAGAAATACCAAATTAAATAAAATATAGTGAAAAGAGCATATGAGCATCTTTTTAAAACATATATAGTTTAGAAAGTGGTATTAATAGATTTCATCTAGATTATTATATTGCTGTAAGTTGGCAACGTTTGAGAGAAGGTAAAAATATTGAAGAGCAAGACTTGGTTCTATTACGTCATGAATCCCTTGAACATTATTTAATGAATAAGTATGATTAAAAGTATATTGACGCTCATAAAATTGTGGAAAGAAAATATTATTACTCAAGATATATTGAATAAGTAAGGTGAAACAGGTGCTTATATTAAGAAAATTATATGAAGATGAACAAATTATTAGATATGAATATGTACCACAAGATGACATCAAAAACGGTAAAGGCGAGATAGTTGTTAATAAATTAAGTTCAGAAGTAAAAGAATATAAATTGTCTAAATTAGAAATTAAAAAAATATTTTAACTTATAGAAATAAATCGTTTCTTGCAATCTTAAATTTTATTGAGGAAGATAAATTTCCTATTAAATATTTATATGCGTGGTATTAAAAATAGCATCCTTTCTACCTATATAAATAGAAAGTGGTGCTATTTTTATACACTTTTTTAACCTTCCACTGAAGGTTAGTTTTTTGTCCAAAACGTGCTGATGACGTTATAAAAGCAAGTATGGAATGAAAAGTCGACAGACTATAAACGGAGGTATATCTCATGGAAAACAACCAAAGTAATATTACTGAAGAAGCAAAAAGCAATGAGAATTTAGAAACACCTAATGAACAAGCACAACAAAATGAGAAAAAATTTTCCCAAGAAGAAGTATCTCAAATGATTAAAGACTGTCTAGCTAGAGAAAGAAGAAAATCTGATGCAGTCTGGGACATAAATAATATAATAATGCTATCTAGCAAATTCGCAGTAGCTGACTGAACTGAGAAGGCGCTTAAATCAAGCTTTTCTCAGTTCTAGTCATCATTGCGGGGGTGAGACGACGAATTTAAAAGAATTCTGTCCCACTCCCATTCAAGAAGCTGAAAAACTGGCCAAGATGAATAAAGACCAAAAAAGCCAATATGAGATAGAAAAACTTTTGAAAGAGAATGAAGCATTAAAAGCTGAAAAGGCATTATCTCAAATAAGGAATGAAACGCGTTCAATGCTTAGTGAATCAGGTGTAGAAAACTTTGATGATCAAATCATTAATGTATTAGTGAACTCTGATGCTGAAACAACAAAGAAAAATATGGAATCATTTACTAACTTACTGAATTAGCACGTGTTCAGGCTGAATCACAGAAGCTAACTTATCTAAAAGAATTGGGCGAAGATGGCGAATATAAATAAGTGACCAAAATAGACAAAAAAACATCTAAAATATGTCACTCTTTAAATGGTAAAGTAATTAAAGTTAAAGATATGATACCTAGAGTTAATGCTCCACCTATGCATCCTTGGTGTAGGAGTACTACAGTACCCCATGTGGGAAACTGGCGGGATAAATTCTTTACTGAGCTTAAAGATAAATATCAGATTAAAGATTATCTTAGCAAGTCAGGTGCACATACTAACATAAATGATGAATACGATGTAAAAAGAAGCAGGCAAGCTAAAACATAATATAATTCTGTAAAAAATCGAGATAGACAGGTTGAAATTAAAACTATTGCTAAAAATACGAATATGAAAGAAAAAGCTATTAAAAGAGTTTATGAACATCTATTTGAGAATAAGTATTTACTAGACGATGGAATTAAACAATTTGATCCTGATTTTTATATGGCTCAAAGTTGGCAAAGATTGAGAGTAGGAAAAAATATTGAAGCTATGGATATAATAATGCTAAAGCACGAAGCACTTGAACACTTTTTAATGAATAAGTATAATTTAAGTTATAAAGAAGTACATATATTATATGAAAAAAATATAATTATAGTTCATTTGTTAAATAGAGGTGAGATTAATTGCTCATTTTAAAATTTCAAGAAAAAAATAGTCATTCTGTAATATATAAATATTATCCAAATGATGATGAGAACATTAAACCAGGTGTTATTCAGATGGATATCAACAGTCTTCAGATTATCAATGCTAGAAAATCTGAGATAGAAGATAAAGAAAAAGATAACTATTTTATACATGCTATCGATAGAATAGAATTAAATACCAGTAAAAAAATTTTTCCAAAGTCTGAACTTGTAGCTTGGGGATAGAGCACCTATTAAATATAAAGCTTAAGGTGCTATTTTTATACACTTTTTTAACCTTCAACGGAAGGTTATTTTTTATGTCCAAAACGTGCTGATGACGTTATAAAAGCAAGTATGGAATGAAAAGTCGACAGACTATAAACGGAGGTATATCTCATGGAAAACAACCAAAGTAATATTACTAATCAAGCAATTGATAAAGTAAGGTATATTGATATTCCTACACATACAAAAGAAGATAATAAATTTATACAAGAACAACATAAAGCACTTCTAAAAGATGCCAAAGAAAACAATGAAGTTGCATATTTGCTAAAAGATGGCAAAGTTATAAAAGTATATGGAAATCAAAACAGTGTTTCATTTGAACCAGGAAGTAAGGCGAATAATTTATTATTAAACAGTAAAGAAAATTCTATAACCATGCTACACAACCATCCTGGACAATCTAGCTTTTCTGCATATGATATATATACATTTTTTAAGCATCAATCAATAAAAACGATTACAATTGTCACTAATAGAGGGCAAATTAAATTTATAACTAAAACAGATAATATTAATGATATAGAGGTTAGAAAGTTATGTGCTAAATATTTTTCTAATCTTAATGTATATACTGAAAATCACATTGAAAATTTACTGAAGCAAATTTATAATATGAATATGATTAAATTTAAAGTGAGATGATTTTAATAATGTTACCTTCAAAGTTAGATGGAAAAGTAACTGCAAAAGAATTAAGTGAATCTTTTAAGGAATTAGCAAAAGAATTAGAAGCTAAAACTAAAAATCAAAAATCTAAAGAGTAGCATCCTTTCTACATAAATAGAAAGTGATGCTATTTTTATACACTTTTTTAACCTTCTACTGAAGGTTATTTTTTATGTTCAAAACGTGCTGATGACTTTATAAAAGCAAGTATGGAATGAAAAGTCGACAGACTATAAACGGAGGTATATCTCATGGAAAACAACCAAAGTAATATTACTGAAGAAACAAAAAGCAATGTGAATTTAGTAACACCTAATGAACAAGCCCGACAATATGAGAAAACAATTTCCCAAGAAGAAGTATCTCAAATGATTAAAGACCGTATAGCTAGAGAAAGAAGAAATCTGATGCAGTCTGGGACATAAATAATATAATAATGCTATTAAGCAAATTTGCAGTAGCTGACTGAACTGAGAAGGCGCTTAAATCAAGCTTTTCTCAGTTCTAGTCATCATTGCGGAGGTGGGCGGGGCCCCAACACAAAAAATCACGAAAGTGATTTTACAAGCTAAGCAAGTTGGGGTCGGGGCCCCAGCAAAGAGAATTTCATTAAGAAATTCTACAAGCAAAGCAAGCTGGGAGTTTACGTCGAATTTAAAAGAATTCTGTCCCACTCCCATTCAAGAAGTTGAAAAGGCATTATCTCAAATGAGAAATGAAACACGTTCAATGCTTAGTGAATCAGGTGAAGAAAACTTTGATGATCAAATCATAGACATTGTAGGAAACCCTAATTTAATTGCTGAACTAAAATGCACTTCAATATCTTTCGATAAAACTTAAATTTACACTTGTGTGTTATATTATAAAATTAATATAATATAATTAAATAAAAAAAGTTGGTCTAAAAATCTGAGAACTATCGACTCAAGTAAGACGTATGAAATAGTTAATAATTTATAAGGAGATGAATTTTATGAGTAGAGATATGAGAAGAAAGTTAACTTTTTATATTAATGTAGTTACTTTATTGTTAGCTATGGTTAATTTTTTTAAGAAATAAAAGGAGTGTTTAAAAACATGAAATTCAACAGGGAGCAAATATCTCTATATTTAACTATAGGTATATTTATATTAGTATTACTGACTTTAATAACCAGCTTTATAAATTAACTTAAAACAATGAGTAATTTAAAATAGATGGAGTGAACAGTATGAGTAATATAACAATCCATATTGACGAAGATTTTATGCATAAATTGATTGAAGAGAACCTAGATAATATATTGCAAAATTATAAGAGACAATATGCTTCAGTAGGAATTAAAGATTTAGTAACTTTAACTGGATTAAGTAAATCAACGCTTCAAAATAAAATAGTCTGTGAACCTGAAATTGTCGAAGTAACTCGCCGGGTTGGATCTAGAGTAATTTATCTTTATCCACAAGTGCTTGAAGCTTATCAAAAAGTTATTAATAGAATAGGCGTATGATAAAGGGCAGTACTCTAAACTATTGGTGACTAATATAATAAAACAAAGTATAATATTGTATTATACTACTTAAAATTCAATGTTAACGTGGTAGTGAATGAGATTAACATGATTGCTTAAACTTTTATAAGGAGAATAAAAAAAGTGGAATTTAATATTAAAGTCACTATAGAAAAACGAGAACCATCTAAAAAAGAAAAAATTATAGCACTCTTTGGATTAATTGTAATTATAGCCGGTATTTATTATAAGCTACATTAAAAAACAGGATTTCCTTTTCAGGAAGTCCTGTTTCTCTATTATCAAATTAACTCTAATAACTTATCTACATTTTCTTCGGTAGTAGCCCAGCTCGTAGCAAATCTAACAACACGATGATTATCGTCATATTTCTCCCAAATCGCGAACTTCACTTTTTGTTTCAATTCTTTAATCTTTTCTTCACTAAGTACAAAAAATTGTTGATTGGTAGGTGAATCGAAGTAAAGTTGATAGCCTTTTTCAAGGAATCCTTTTTTCATTTTATTAGCCATATTGATGGCATGGCGGCTAATATCTAAGTATAAATTATTAGTGAATAATTCTAGAAATTGTACGCCTACTAAGCGACCTTTAGCAAGTAATGCACCATGTTGTTTGATTCGAGTGGTAAAGTGTTTTGGCTCATTATTTTTAGTAAATACGATGGCTTCACCACATAGCGCACCTATTTTAGTACCACCTATATAAAAGATATCGCAGTATTTAGCAATATCTTCAAATTTTAAATCACTTTGATCACTCATTAAACCATAGCCTAAACGCGCACCATCCATAAATAAAGGTACATTATGTTCTTTACACACGTCAGCAAGATTTTTCAATTCCTCTTTAGTATATAAAGTACCGTATTCTGTAGGGTGTGAAATGTAGACCATTCCAGGAAAGACCATGTGTTCGCGTTTGAAATCATTGTAAAATGTATCTAAATATTCATTCACTTCTTTTGGTCTGATTTTACCTTCATGCGATGGTATCGCTAACACTTTATGACCACTAAATTCAATCGCACCTCCCTCGTGTACGGCGACATGACCTGTATCCGCTGAAATTACACCTTCATATGGCTCTAATACTGAATTAATCACAACTTGATTGGTTTGCGTACCGCCAACTAAGAATCGTACAGTCGCTTCTGGACACTTAATGGCTGATTTAATTTTTTTTGCTGCTTGCTTTGAAAATTGATCATCACCATAACCAGAGGCCTGGATTAAATTGGTATCAAGTAATCGTTGTAACACGTTTTCATGTGCACCCTCAAGGTAGTCATTTTCAAAAGAAATCATATAATACCCCACAATCTAAATAGTTTAATTATTCTGAAAATTTAATAGAATGACTTTAGTATACAATAATTTAGCACTTATGTGAATTTAATATTTTAAATATAAAATTGTAAGCGTTTCAATTAAAAAGGTGAAGTGTAAATTTATTTGCGATTTAAATGTAAAAAGACTATGATTTAAACAAATAAGTTGAAATGGAGTGTTATAAAATGAGCAAAATCAAATTTAAAAAAATTCAAGAAAAAACTTTGGATGAGCTAGAAAAAGAGATTAATGTATTTCTTGAAAGTGATGAAGGTAGCCAATATGAAGTTTTGAATATTTCGATTGATAAAGTAGAAGAACGTAAATTCCCCAATAATGAAGAAGTACTTAACGCAATTATAATATTAAATGCCAAGTAATATATTGATTGAATAGATAAATCCAAATTATGGAATTAAATAGGAGTATTATATTATGAAATTTATGTTCGGCCCAGATTTGGGGACGTTTTTTACGATTATATTAGCACTAGGGTTTGTGATAAATCTAATATTAGCGTTTATTATCATTTTTTTAGAAAGAAATAGACGTAGTGCATCATCAACATGGGCATGGCTCTTTGTATTATTTGTCTTACCATTAATCGGGTTTATACTCTATTTATTTTTTGGAAGAACAGTTTCAAAAAGGAAAATGGAGAAAAATAATGGTAAAGAATTGGATACATTTAAAGGTGTAGTAGATGAACAAGTTAAACAATTCGATGCATATCGTTATCAAACTCATAATCAGCAAGTAACAAAACATAGGGATCTTATTAGAATGTTATTAAACAAGCAAGATGCATTTCTAACAGAAGATAATCATATTGATTTATTTACGGATGGCCACAAGCTTTACGACAAAGTGATTGAAGATATTTATAATGCGAAAGACTACATTCATTTAGAATATTATACATTTGAACTTGATGGCTTAGGTCATCGTATAATAGATGCATTAGAAACAAAACTTAAAGAAGGTTTGGAAGTTAAAATATTATATGATGATGTGGGTTCTAAGAAAGTAAGGATGTCAAAATTTCATCATTTCCAATCACTAGGTGGCGAAGTTGAAGCCTTTTTTGCTTCTAAGTTTCCACTTATCAATTTTAGAATGAATAACCGGAATCATAGAAAGATTATAATTATTGATGGACAAGTAGGATACATCGGAGGATTTAATATTGGTGATGATTATTTAGGACTTGGTAAGTTAGGGTACTGGAGAGATACGCATATTCGTGTTGAAGGTAATGCCATCGATGCATTACAAATACGTTTCATTTTAGATTGGAATTCACAAGCGCATCGACCACAATTTGAATATGATGAGAAATATTTCCCTGCAAAGAATCAGCATAAAGGTAAATCAGCTATACAAATTGCTTCAAGTGGACCTGCTTTTGAGTTACATCAAATAGAGTACGGCTATACTAAAATGATTATGAGCGCCAAAAAATCTATTTATATGCAAAGTCCTTACTTTATTCCAGATCAATCCTATATCAATGCACTGAAAATGGCAGCGAATGCTGGCGTAGATGTACATTTAATGATTCCATGTAAACCAGATCATCCATTCGTATATTGGGCGACGTTTTCAAATGCTGCTGAACTATTAAATAGTGGTGTGAAAATTTATACGTATCAAAATGGTTTTATCCACTCTAAAGTTATGATAATTGATGATGAAATATGCAGTGTTGGTTCCGCTAACATGGACTATCGTAGTTTCGCATTAAATTTTGAAGTGAATGCATTTATCTATGATGAAAATATCGCCAAACAAATTAGAAATGCTTATGAAGAAGATATTAAAAAATCTAAATTATTAACATTAGACGCATATAATAAACGTTCACTTTCAATTAAAATAAAAGAAGATATAGCAAAATTAGTATCACCAATTTTATAGTATTCAGAATAAGAACATACACAAACTAATCTAATAAGATTACTTGTCGGTCATTGCCGGTTAAATGGAGAAGACATTTTGTTTCTCTATTAAATCTAATGGATTAAGCTATTTATGAGATTAAGCGACACTGAGTTGCTTAATCTTTTTTGCTATTTTGTCATCATTTTACTATGACAAATGTCATAGTAAAGTCATGACATTATGAACTAATTTCAGCTTCGATAAAAGAATAAGATAGATGTATAAATGATAAGGATGTGAGTTCGTAATGATAAATATCAACCAATTGAATAAATCGTTTGGCCTGAAGACTATATTAGATAACATTACTTTAAATATCGAAGAAGGAAAATGTACAGCTTTAATCGGGAAGAATGGCGCAGGCAAGTCAACATTAATAGATATACTAATTGGTCATAAACATGCGAATAGTGGATCAATTGAGGATACATCAAACCTAATTTCGTCGAAGAATATGGGGATATTATTTCAAACTACACATTTGCCTAAGCTCATTAAAGTGAAAGAGTTATATCATTTATATGCACAATTATATCCAAATCCTATGACATTTGAAACGTTTCAAAGATTAACGCATTTTTCGGATGTCCAAATGAATCAATATGCTAATAAATTATCAGGAGGGCAAAGAAGAATATTAGATTTTGTACTCATTTTAATAGGAAAGCCTCAATTCTTAATATTAGATGAACCCACCACTTCAATGGATATTGAAACGAGGGAACATTTTTGGAATTTGATTAGTCATCTCAAACAAGATGGAATGACCATATTGTATACGTCTCATTATATTGAAGAAGTCGAAAGGATGGCTGACAAAGTTGTGTATTTAGAGCACGGTAAGGTTAAACTTAATGATACACCGCATAATATCTTGTTTAGTCAAAATAATTCTATTATTGAAGTCATGAAATATACAGAAGACCAATATCATCAACTTTCAGAAATATACCATATAGATATTATGAATAATAATTTAAAAATACATTCAGAAAATGTTGAGTCAGTCATTATGAACTTAATTAAAATCCAAATAGATTTAAACCAAATTACAATTTATAAGAAATCTTTACTGGAACATATGTTTTCAAATGAAGAAAGTGTGGTGCAATAGCTTATGTTAAAGACAATGACTTTACTCAATTTTGAATATAAATTATTGTTGCGACGTAAATTTTCGTCATTTATGGCATTTGTTTTTCCGCTTGTGTTCTACTTACTATTTACATCTTTAATTGATATGCCAGAAGATGCAAAAAAAGTTTTTTATAAAGAATATATGTATAGTATGACCGTATTTAGTTTAATGGGCTTCTGTTTAATGCAATTTCCATTAGAAATTATAGATGAAAGGAACAATGGATGGTATAAAAAAATAATATCTACACCCATCACTGTACTAAATTATTATTTAGCTAAAATACTTAAAACAATGACTTTATTTTTTATTTCAATTGTACTTTTATATAGTGTGGCCCATTTCTATAAAGGTGTATCACTTAAACCAAGTGAATGGCTCTTATCTGGTGTAACACTATGGTTAGGTGCTAGCATGTTTCTAACTTTAGGTTTAATTATTACGCAATTTAATGAAACACAGAAAGCGAGTAGTATAGCAAATTTACTTAATATTGTTTTAGCGATTATTGGCGGTTTATGGTTCCCAGTAAGTACTTTTCCAGATTGGATGCAAACCATTACTAAGTTAACACCAACGTATCATTTACGTCATTTGGCACTTGAACTAGGTAAAGGTCATGGCTTTAATCTTCAATCGTTCCTTATTTTAGGTATTTATAGCATTATTTTTTTAGGTATTGCATTATTAATTAATAAGAAGAAAGAGGTGGATTAAATGAAACGTAGTTTAGGCGCTAAAATGGGAGAAATTTCATCTTTAATTTACTTAATATTTCCTTATTATGGTTTATATTTAACGTGGAGACATGAAAGCTTTTTCATTAATCTTTGTATAGTCATCATTTTTACGATTGCATATGCAGGGTTAATTCTATTTCATGAAACATTGAGCCACCGAATGAACTTAATTTTGTTCATTATTCACTTTTTAGCGATTATCTATTTTGTATATGCATACAATCCGTCATTGAGCTTATTTTTCTTCTTCAGTGCTTTTGCAATACCATTTTTATTTAAAAAAGGGATTAAATCAATCGAATTTGTTTTATTAATAAGTTCAATGATTGCTTGTATCATCATCACAACTTTACATTCTAATCATTTATATGTTGTGAGTATTATTATATATTATGTTGTCATTTTAGCGATATTGTTTGGTAATTTTAAAATTGTGAAAGAAAGACAATATCGTCAACAAATTGAGGAAAAGAATAAATATATTAATATTTTAATTGCTGAGAAAGAACGCAACAGAATCGGTCAAGATTTGCATGATACATTAGGTCATGTATTTGCAAGTTTAAGTGTGAAATCAGAGTTAGCAGCGAAACTGATTGATAAAGATCCTCAAGCCGCTAAGAAAGAAATTTTAAATATAAATGAAATGTCGAAAGAAACATTGGAGAAAGTAAGGCACATTATCGAAAATTTAAAAGTACAAAGTTTTGAAGAGGAAATTCAATCAATAGCGCAAATATTACAGGATGCGAATATTCACTTTCATTTTGAAAATAAAAGAGGCGCGAGTTCTCTTAATCCAACTAAACAAACCATATTGTCTATGATACTTAGAGAAGCAGTTAACAATGTGATTAAGCATGCACAAGCCACTGAAATTAACGGGAAAATAGAAAGTAATGACATAGGTATTCAATTCACCATCAGTGATAATGGTATAGGTTTGAAACAACCTAATAAAGTGAATTTAAAAAGTATTAATGATAGGGTAGCGTTATTAAACGGTACTATTCATATCACTTCTAAACAGGGTACGACCATCGATATAAAGATTCCGAGAGAAGGTATACAATGATTTCAATCGTGATTGCAGAAGATCAAAACATGTTACGTAAAGCAATGATACAATTAATTGAATTTCATGATGATTTAAAAGTAATCAATGATTTTGATAATGGTGTTGATGCATTGGAATGCATTACGCATAATCAGCCCGACATCGCTATTCTCGATATTGAAATACCAGGGATGACAGGCTTAGAGGTATTGTCGCAATTAAGAGAACACAAAGTTAAAACAAAGGTAATTATTGTTACGACTTTCAAAAGGCCTGGTTATTTCGAAAGAGCAGTTGCGAACGATGTCGACGCATATGTCTTAAAAGAACGCTCAGTCGACGATTTAGTTACCACCATTCACAAAGTTTTAAATGGCGAAAAAGAATATAGTACATCTTTAATGACATCTTTATTTAAAGAGGCCAATCCTCTAACGCATAAAGAGCAAGTAGTACTACGTGAGATTGGAGAAGGGTTAAGTAATAAAGAAATTGCAGATAAGCTTTATCTTTCAAATGGGACAGTAAGAAATTATATGTCTAACATTATTGATAAGCTCGAAGCGGAGAATCGTTTTGATGCTTGGAAAAAAGCGAACGATAAAGGTTGGATATAGTATTGGATTAATTTCATCAAATAGACTGCATAAAAGTGCAGAACATAAAACTTTGTTTAGGTTACTATACTTCAGTAACCGAAAACAGATGATTTTATGTTCTGCATTTTGTTTACAAATAATCGCGTACGTTGAAGTTGAGCGCGACATTTTAAATATATTACTTATTCTTTTCTTGCTCTTCTAAATTGTCGACATGAGTAGCTAATAAACGTAACACTTGCGCTACTTTATCTGGAGGGGTGTCTTTTGACAAGGTATGTTCGAATACATTGCCATTTTGTGTTTGAACTTTATATATTAGACCGTGATGATCTATAATGACGTCTATAATTTCCATAATGACACCTCGCTAATTGATTTGATGATGAGGCTTTTGTAGCTACTTAAAAATCCATCCAATTTTATAATTAATTTTATACAATTAAGGTATTTCTTATACATACCACTAATTTTAAAAATTAACCTTAAATATAAAAAAATGTGGGAGTTAGACAGAATTTAATTTGAATTCATAGTCTCGCTCCCAATTAGCTTTAACTCTAAAATGTTTCATGTAATTCTTTGTTGTGCCATGCTCGAAATGATAACTAAAGTTGAGAAAAACGAATATAATAGCTTTCTCAATTTAATTAGCCATTTCAAATATGATACGTCGCCTTAAAAATAATAGTGTTGTCATTGTTGTTATTATTTGTTTTTTCTTTTACGTACGATCGATTGAATAATATAAGCAATAAATCCTACTAACACGCCTAATAATATTGCTACTACGACAGATACAATAATAGGTAATTTATAGACGATTTGAAGAATCACACCGACAATAATAGCTATAATAACAGCTATAACTGTCACTAAATTTTCATTTTTCTCAGACATCTATGTCACTCCTAACGCATTTATTATAGCATGGTATGACTCAACAATTCACTTATTGCGTGTAAGGTTGAGTCTAACTTTGTTCAATAAAATTAAGAAGCCATTGACGATTAATTTTAATTTCTATATGATATTTATTATCGAAATTAAAAGTGTAGGTGACAACTGTGAATTCGAAAAAATCCCTTAGCATCATAGTATTAGCAGTTTTAGTAATAGGCGTTTTAGCTTTTCAATTTATTAATCATACAGGTCCATTTAAAAATAGTGGCACGCAATCTTCATCAACTTCTACTAATATAAAAGATAAAGAAAAAGTACATGTAGAACGTGTGGTAGATGGTGATACCTTTGTGGCAACTAATGAAGACGGCAAAGAAATTAAAGTTAGGCTTATAGGTGTAGATACACCAGAAACAGTAAAACCTAACACACCAGTTCAACCTTATGGTAAAGAAGCGTCAAATTATAGTAAACAACATCTAAACGGAAAAGATGTATACTTAGAATATGATAAAGAAAAAGAGGATCGTTATGGACGAACACTGGCGTATGTGTGGTTGAATGACAACACGATGTACAACGAAGAATTAGTAAAAAAAGGATTAGCACGTGAAAAGTACTTCTCACCAAATGGCAAATATCGTCATATATTCGAACAAGGCGAACAACAAGCTAAAAAAGATAAAGTGAATTTATGGAGTTAAAAATTTAAGCGATTGACACGTGTATCTGTAAAAAGATGGAATGTCAATCGCTTGTTTAATGCATTAATTATTAAAGCTATTTACAATTTTAGTCACTTGTTCTTCAGAAAGCGGATGCTTAGATAAATCAATTGCATTTTTGATTACCGCTTCAAGAGATGACTTAGTCGAAACAGTATCCACATATTGAGCTCTTTCATCTGAACCTTCAATGATATTGACACTACCATCACTAAAGTAAACGACACCGATACTTTGTACTTTATGGTTAAAGTGATTTTCAATACCGTCTTTTAGAATTTTAGAATTAATCGCTGCCTGTTCATATGGATCATGATCATAAAATTCATAAATGACACGGTTACTTTGGATTTTTTCGATGAAAGTATAAATCTCACTTCGTGGTGAATCGAACTGACTATGATATTGTTTGCTAACATAATGACCAACAATTTGATTGACATCAGTTGTGTCGATTTGCATATCATCGTCAACTGGTGCATCAAAGTGATAAAATGTCTTTTGTTTCCAGTTTTTGACATCAATATTGATTAAACCAACATCTGAAACGACGATATAATCAAACGTTCTAGCATATTCAAAGAAAGGATGCTTAGTAGCTAAATTACTTGTCGTTATAATATCATAGAATTTTAACTTTCCTTCGTCTTTATACTTATCAAGAATGCCAGTTAAAACGTGCTTTGCGTTTCGTTTAGCATGTGAACTTACGTCATTATTAGAACTAAGCATTTGATTTTTGAGTTCTAAATTTTCATTACGAAGCGACGCATTCTTTGTTACCATCTGATTTCTCGCGTAAACTTCTGTATCAACTCTATCTTGCATATAGCGTTGATTTAAGATGAACGCTAAAATAAGAATAACGATGATAACAACCAAGATAATTGTTAATGTCATAATTCATCACCTATGTTCGAATTTTTCATTTTATATCACTCATTTATTGTAATCTTAAAGATGTGAGTGATATGAAATAACATATAAATTATATCTATTATATTTGCGTAGTTCAACAAAATATCAATTAAGTTAAATTGTTAAATTAATAAAAATAATCTAATTATTAGTCATATCAATCATTTTTTTAACATCAATTTTAACGATACTTCACAATTCGTAAATTGAAAACTCAAATCAGTATATGTATAATTAGTGTATGAAAGCGTTTCCTTTGGAGGTAGTAATATGGAACATCAACAACATGTAGAAGAGCTAGTTAAAATATTAAAAAATAAATGTCGTACTTCATTCAAATTTCACGGGGAAGTCGCAATGCAGTTATTTTTAAGTGACAATTTTATTCTACCTTCTAGAGTCGACATTTGTGTAGAGCGCAAGCAACTCGTCGAAGTACTAAAAGTAATTCCTTCCACATATCAATTAAATTATTATGATAAAAATAATGAGTTAATGGATCGTGATCAACTAAGTGTGCCAGAAATTGCGCACATTGATATTACGTTTAACCAGCAATTGCTAATAAATATCTTCATTTATGATGTGGTGAATGAAGAATGGATATTTAGACTTGATAATAATATTCGTATTCCTATGAATAGCATATACTTTCATTCATTGACGTGGGGCGTAGATTATATTAAGCCAGAAATTGTATTAATGTATGATTTATTAGATAACCAAAACTATCATCAATTACCTAACTACAAAATGGTTTTAGACTCTTTAAGCTATTATCAATTTGTAATTTTGAAAGTAGTTGTCGGTGAGCAACGTATAAAAGAAGCTTTAGCCAATAATCATTCATAAAAAACATCTAATATTTAAGTAAAATGTAAATGAACATGATTACTTAAATACTAGATGTTTTTAATTATGCTCGCTTATTTAAGTTTTTTAAACAAACGCCGTGATAACAATATTCATATGTAGACAAAACAGCTTTATCTGCATCTTCAATTGAAATACCAAACATCATTGAAATTTCTGATGACCCTTGGTTAATCATTTTTAAATTGATATTGGATTCTGCTAAGGCATGCGTGATCGTGTTCGCTGTGCCAATCGCTTTATTCATACCTTCGCCAACAATCATTAATATGGCTAGATCATGCTCGATACTTAATTCATCGACATCACAACGTTTACGAATCGCATTGAGTACATCTTTCTCTTTACCTTTTAATTGATGTGTACGGAGAATGATACTGATGCTGTCAATCCCTGAAGGCATATGGTCGAATGAAATATTATAGTCTTCTAATATTTCAAGTACCTTACGAGTGAAGCCAACTTGTCTGTTCATTAAATATTTTTTAATGTTAATTACAGTAAATCCTTTATCACAACTAATACCAATAATGACATTTTTATCACTTACATCTCTATCATGACGAATAAATGTTCCTTTATCTTGAGGACGATTGGTATTTTTAATAACCACTGGAATTCTATGTTTATAAAGTGGTTGCAAGGCTTCATCATGGAAGACGCTAAATCCTGCATAAGACAATTCACGCATTTCACGATAGGTAATCTCTTCAATAAGATCGGGGTTTTGAATAATATTTGGATTCGCTTTGAAAATACCTGATACATCAGTGAAGTTCTCGTATAGAGATGCTCTAATTCCTCTAGCAATAATTGCACCCGTAATGTCAGAACCACCTCTAGGGAAGGTAACAACGTAGTTATTCTTTGATACACCAAAGAATCCAGGGATAATAATTTTACCTTCAATATCTCTTAATTTACTTATCTGTTCATATGCTTCTTCTAAAATTTGTGCTTGCTGTGGTAAATCTGTTACTAGAATACCTGCATCTTTAGGTGAAAGATAAGTTGTTTTAAAACCTTGTGAATCATTATATGACGCAATTAATTGTGCATTAAAATTTTCGCCACAAGATAGAAGTGCATCATACAATCTTAAAGGTTCTTCTTTTAAAGTTGAAATAATCTCTTCTAATGTCTCGTCAATCACAGTTAATAACGACGTATCCATATCCAATTCTTGTAAGATATCAGCATATCGTTGAATAATTTCTTTCTTTTTATCCTGATAATTAAGGTTATTTAGCACTTTTTCGTATAAACGAACAAGAAGGTCTGTCGTTTTAACATCATCTTTGTGTCGCTTTCCTGGTGCAGATACAATGATAATTTTACGTTCTGGGTCACTATTTACGATATCTAGGACTTTTTTAATTTGTGTTGCATTTGAAACTGAACTACCGCCGAATTTTGCCACTTTCATATACCTAATCAACCTTTCTAAAAAATCAGAAAATTCTATTTATTTTTCTGATATCACGTGATAATATATAGCTAAGTATTTACATTTTATGCTAAAAAGTCCTATCAATTTAATATGGTTTAATAGTATACTAAAATAAAGTATATTTCAACAAGACAATTGTATTTCTCAATTATACAAATGGGGGAAGATAAAAATATGAAAGAATTAAATATTGCTTTACTTGGTCTAGGAACAGTTGGATCAGGCGTAGTTAAAATAATTGAAGAAAATCGACAACAAATCATTGATACGTTAAACAAAGATATTGTTATTAAACATATTTTAGTACGTGATAAAACTAAGAAAAGACCTATTAATATTAGCCGATATCATTTAACTGAAGATGTTAATGAAATTTTAAATGATGATTCCATTGATATTGTCATTGAAGTTATGGGTGGTATCGAACCGACTGTAGATTGGTTGAGAGATGCGTTAAAGAGCGGGAAACATGTCATCACTGCAAATAAAGATTTATTAGCAGTACATTTAAAATTATTAGAAGATTTAGCTGAAGAGAAAGGACTTGCGTTGAAGTTTGAAGCGAGTGTTGCTGGCGGTATTCCTATTGTAAATGCAATTAATAATGGATTGAATGCGAATAATATTTCTAAGTTTATGGGAATACTTAATGGTACTTCTAACTTCATTCTTTCTAAAATGACGCGCGAACAAACAACGTTTGAAGAAGCGCTAGATGAAGCACAACGATTAGGATTTGCTGAAGCAGACCCAACTGATGATGTAGAAGGTATTGACGCAGCGCGCAAAGTTGTTATTACGTCTTATTTATCATTTAACCAAGTTATTAAATTAAATGATGTTAAGGTTCGAGGTATCAGCCAAACAACGCTATCTGATATCAATGTAGCTGATAAATTAGGCTATAAAATCAAACTAATTGGTAAGGGAACTTATCAAAATAGTAAAGTGAACGCATCAGTTGAACCAACATTAATACATAAATCCCACCAACTAGCTACAGTTGAAGATGAATATAATGCTATTTATGTCGTAGGAGATGCAGTAGGTGACACAATGTTCTATGGGAAAGGCGCAGGTAGCCTAGCTACTGGTAGTGCCGTTGTAAGTGACTTATTAAACGTTGCATTATTCTTTGAATCAAATACACATACATTACCGCCACACTTTGAACTGAAAACGGATGCAACACGAGAACTGATGGATACGGAAGATGTAGTATCCATTCAAGAGAAGTTAAATTATTATGTCGTTCTAAAAAGTGACTTATCAAAAGAAAAATTTGAATCATTATTGAAAGAAACGTTACCATTCCACAAATCACTACAGGTTGAACAGCGCGATGATCAATCTTATGGTGTAGTTATAGTTGGTCTAGATCAATCACCGGAAGACGTTTTAAGTAAAGCTGATTTTAATATCGAGAAAATTTATCCAGTTGAAGGGGTTTAATGTTTATGAAAAGATGGCAAGGTTTAGTAGATGAGTTTAAAGCATATTTACCAGTTAATAGCGACACACCAAAGTTAACTTTAAATGAAGGTCATACACCATTGATTCATTGTGAGAATTTATCGGACATGTTAGATATTGATTTATATGTAAAATATGAAGGTGCAAATCCAACAGGTTCTTTCAAAGATAGAGGAATGGTTATGGCTGTTACTAAAGCGAAAGAACAAGGGAAGAAAGTCGTCATTTGTGCATCTACTGGTAACACTTCAGCTTCCGCAGCTGCGTATGCAGCAAGAGCTGGACTAAAAGCAATTGTGGTTATTCCAGAAGGAAAGATTGCACTTGGTAAATTGTCACAAGCTGTAATGTACGGTGCTGAAATCGTTTCAATTGAAGGAAACTTTGATGAAGCGTTGGAAATAGTAAAGGAAATTGCCGAAAATGACGAAGAGATTGAACTAGTTAATTCTGTAAATCCTTATCGTATTGAAGGACAAAAAACAGGTGCATTTGAAATTGTTGAGCAATTAGAACAAGCGCCTGACATACTTGCAATTCCAGTTGGTAATGCTGGTAACATTACTGCTTACTGGAAAGGGTTTAAAGAATATCATGAGAAAAAAGGTAGTCAATTACCGCGATTATTTGGTTTCCAAGCAGAAGGTGCTTCACCAATAGTACAAAATAAAGTGATTAAAAACCCTGAAACAATTGCTACAGCTATTCGAATTGGTAATCCAGCTAGTTGGACTAAAGCTACTAAAGCGTTAGATGAGTCTAAAGGATTAATTGATAGTGTTACAGATGAAGAGATATTAGAAGCTTATCAATTAATGACATCTAAAGAAGGTGTGTTTAGTGAGCCAGCTAGTAATGCTTCAATTGCTGGATTAATTAAATTACATCGTGCAGGTCAACTACCTAAAGGTAAGAAAGTAGTGGCAATTTTAACTGGTAATGGATTAAAAGATCCTGACACTGCTATTTCAATTTTAGATAATCCAATTCAACCGCTTCCTAACGATAAATCAAGTATTATCGATTACATAAAAGGGGCTTTGTAAAATGAGCGAACAATTGCACTTAAAGATACCAGCGTCTACGGCTAATCTAGGCGTTGGTTTCGATTCAATAGGTATGGCTATAGATAAATATTTGCATCTCTATGTGAAACGAATTGAAGGGGATAATTGGGAATTTACGTATCTGAATTCTGAATTAGCGTCACTTCCTAATAGTAAGGAGAATTATGTTTATAAAGTAGCGCAACAGGTTGCATCAAAATATAATGTTCAATTGCCTAGCTTAAGTATTTCAATGAGAAGTGATATTCCTTTAGCACGAGGTTTAGGATCATCAGCATCAGCGTTAGTAGGTGCATTATATATTGCTAACTATTTTGGCAATATACAACTATCTAAATACGAACTACTTCAATTAGCAACAGAAATTGAGGGTCACCCCGATAATGTAGCACCTACAATATATGGTGGTTTGTTAGCAGGTTATTATAATCCCGAAACTAACGAAACGAACGTAGCACATATTGATGTACCAAACGTTGATATCATTTTAACTATACCTCCTTATGAATTAAAGACTGAGGATTCTCGTAATGTATTACCTGATCAATTTTCTCACAAGCGTGCGGTTCAAAGTAGTGCAATTAGTAACACGATGCTATGTGCATTAATTCAACATAATTATGAACTTGCTGGAAAAATGATGTCACAGGATGGCTTTCATGAGCCATTTCGTCAGCATTTAATACCTGAATTTAAAGAGGTTAAAGCATTAGCTCAACAATACGATGCCTATGCGACAGTGATAAGTGGTGCAGGGCCTACAATATTGACATTGAGTCGTAAAGAGAAGAGTGGGCAATTAGTTAGAGCGTTGAGACAACAAGTTGCGTCATGTCATTCTGAACTAGCTACTATTAATGAAATAGGTGTTGTAGAAGAAATTGTGTATCCTTCATAAATTTTATTGTAAAATATAAAAGAGTAAAATGTCGAAAGGAGTACACTTCAGATATGAGTAATTATAAAATGGTTGTCATGGATATGGACGATACATTAATTAATAGTGAAAATAAAGTAAGTCAAGAAACAAAAGATTATTTAATAGATATTCAGAACCAAGGATATAAAGTAGTGCTAGCTTCAGGAAGACCTACTGAAGGTATGTTGCCCATTGCTAAAGAACTTCAATTAGATGTACATGATAGTTACATCATTAGTTACAATGGTGGCAAAACAATCAAAGTGTCTACAGAAGAAGTAGAAGTGAGTCAAAGTGTATCGAAGAAAAATTTTGACCTTATTGCAGATTTTTGTCGTAAACACCATTTCTTAATATTGACTTATCAAGACGGATACATCATTCATGATGGTGATCACGAATATAGAGATATTGAATCTGAACTTACGGGATTACCTATGAAGCGCGTCGAAGATATTAAAGCATATATCAAAGAAGATGTACCTAAAGCAATGGGTGTTGATTATGCTTCGAATATCTCTAAAGTACGTGACGACCTGCATGGACGTTTTAATTCGGAAATAGACGTGACTACAAGTAAACCATTCTTTTTAGAATTTATGGCTAAAGATGTTTCTAAAGGTAATGCGATAAAAGCTTTATGTGAGAAAATGAATATATCATTATCTGACGTGATTTGTTTTGGAGATAGTTTGAATGATCAATCTATGTTTGAAGTCGTTGGTTGTGCGATTGCAATGGGAAATGCCAATGAAGAACTTAAAGCGATTGCGGATAAAATAACGTTAGATAACGATTCTAACGGCATACCAAAGGCATTGAAAGAACTTTTATAGTACAAAATAAGGCATGAGAAATGAGTGTGGTGTATGTTCATCATTAAAACTATGACGAACAAGCCATGCTTATTCTCATGCCGTTTTATATTTATTTAGCAGTATGTGTCCATTCATGTTTACCTTTATAGCGCTTAACATAAGCATAAACTTGGTCCGCAGCATAATCTAAATTGGTATAGACTGTAATAGTAAACGCAGACTGATTTTCACCAAATGGCTCTGTACTAAATACATCCTTTAAATGCGTGAACAAATTCTCCATTTGGTCATGTTCAAGACTAGGGTACTCTCTTAAAGTACGTTTTAGCAATTGACCATTTTTTTCTTCGAGAGATTGTACAACGATAACGAAACGTTCTTCACTTTTAATGACATCATCAAATAAGTTTGTTTGACCAACCATTTTGCTATTCACCTCTAAGTCATCATCTTTACTATTATTATACTAGATAACTGATTTTTCGAAAATAATCAATATATTGTAACTATAAAAAATGCGAGAAACAAAAAGCGGTTAATCCACTTTTAGTTTCTCGCACTCAATGATTTAATTAATCGTTATGATAATGATGTGGTGTAATATCCATATCATTTAATTTTACAAATTTTGTTTTTCTGATTATTTTATGAGCTAAGAAAATAAGCCCTAAGATAATGATTGGCAGAATATTAACGAAGAATTTGCCTATATTACCATCAAATAAATCTCCAATAGAATTACCAAAATATAAGAAAATTAAAGTTGCAAATACTAAAATTGGTCCTAGTGGATATAAAGGTGATTTGTAAGGTAATAGTTCATTAATATCTTGACCTTGGCGTTTAATTGCCCTACGTAATCTAACTTGAGCCCACGAACTAGCTGCCCATACAATAATTACCAATGAACCTATAATATTCAATAAGCTAAACACAGCATTTGAATAGAAATTAGCAATAATGATAATTGCGACAATTAAAATGTATGTTGTTACCAATGCACGTAATGGTAGTTTAGATTTATCATTCAATTTACTTAAGAATTTAGGTGCTTGTTTCTCATCACTTAAAGAGAATAACATTCTGCTTGTAGTGTAGACACCTGAATTTGTCGCTGATAATAATGATGTCAAAATAACAGCATTGATAACTGAAGCGGCAAATGCAACACCAATTCTATCAAATACAATTGTAAAAGGACTTTGTGAAACGGATTCATTCTCATTTAATAATAATGGATCTGTATATGGAATAATAGCCGCAATGACACCTATAGATAAAACGTAGAATAATAGAATTCTCCAGAATACTTGTTTAACAGCTTTAGGCATTGTCTTTTGTGGATTGTCAGATTCACCAGCAGTTACTGCAACAACTTCAGTACCACCAACTGAGAAGCCGGCTACTAATAGTACGCCTAAGAAACCAGATAGACCGCCTACGAATGGGGCATCACCTTTTGTATAATTTTCAAAACCATACGTGTGACCACCTAAAATACCGAAAATCATCAAGAAGCCAACAATGATAAATATAATAATAGTTACAACTTTTATGAGTGATAACCAAAATTCAGTTTCTCCAAAGGCTTTAACCGTAAAAATATTTAATAAAAATACAACAGTTATAAAAATTAAGCTCCAAGTAAGTGGACTAAAGAATTTGAATACATCCCAATAATAAAGCACATTTGAAGCTACCATTACATCTACGCTAGATACTAATGACCACATAATGTAATATAACCATCCCATAGTGAAGCCAAGAGAAGGGTCTACAAATCGCGTTGCGTAAGAACTGAATGATCCTGAAACAGGGTAAAAAGTTGCTAGTTCACCGATTGATGACATTAAAAAGTAAAGCATTACTCCGATTAATAAATAAGCTAAAATAGCGCCCCCAGGACCCGCTTGAGCAACAACACTACCTGTTGCTACAAAAAGCCCTGTACCAATTGCGCCACCTATAGCAATCATAGATATGTGTCTTGAGTTAAGACCACGTTTCATATTGTTATCTTCCATATGATGACTCCTAATTCTAAAATTTAAAATATACAAACCATTTTAATCCTTTTGAAGACAGTATTCAATAACTTTTGAACAATTTAGCTTAAAAATTTTAAATTTTCTGACTTTTTACAGATTATTGAAAATGTTTTAATTATAGGGCTTATGGGTTTATTAATAGTAGATTCTAAATTATAATTATTATAAATAAGTGAAAGGGGAATTAACTATGGCGAAAGATGATAAAAGATTGACTGGTTTGTTTGGGCACCCAGTTTCAGATAGAGAAAACAGTATGACAGCTGGTCCGCGAGGTCCTCTATTAATGCAAGATGCTTATTTCTTAGAGCAAATGTCTCACTTTGATCGTGAGGTCATTCCAGAACGTCGTATGCACGCGAAAGGTTCAGGTGCATTTGGTACGTTTACTGTTACAAATGATATTACAAAGTATACAAATGCTAAAATCTTTTCAGAAGTAGGGAAACAAACAGAAATGTTTGCACGTTTCTCAACAGTAGCAGGTGAACGTGGCGCTGCCGATTTAGAAAGGGATATCCGAGGATTTGCACTAAAATTCTACACTGAAGAAGGTAACTGGGATTTAGTAGGTAACAATACACCTGTATTCTTCTTTAGAGATCCTAAATTATTTGTGAGTTTAAACCGTGCCGTTAAAAGAGATCCACGTACTAATATGAGAAGTCCACAAAATAACTGGGACTTCTGGACTGGTTTACCTGAAGCGTTACACCAAGTTACTATTTTGATGTCTGATAGAGGTATGCCAAAAGACTTCCGCCATATGCATGGTTTCGGTTCGCACACATATTCTATGTACAATGATGAAGGTGAACGTGTATGGGTTAAATATCATTTCAGAACGCAACAAGGTATCGAAAATTATACTGATGATGAAGCGGCTGAAATTGTAGGTCAAGACAGAGAATCTTCTCAACGTGACTTATATGATGCAATCGAAAACGGCGATTATCCTAAATGGAAAATGTATATCCAAGTCATGACAGAAGAACAAGCTAAAAATCACCCAGATAATCCATTTGATTTAACTAAAGTATGGTACAAAGGTGATTATCCATTAATTGAAGTCGGTGAATTTGAACTTAACAGAAACCCTGAAAACTATTTCATGGATGTAGAACAAGCAGCGTTCGCACCAACAAACATTATTCCTGGTTTAGATTTCTCACCAGATAAAATGTTACAAGGTCGACTATTCTCATACGGTGATGCACAACGTTATAGATTAGGTGTTAACCACTGGCAAATACCTGTAAACCAACCTAAAGGTGTTGGTGTTGAAAACATGTGTCCATTTAGTCGTGATGGCCAAATGAGATTCCTTGATGGTAACCAAGGTGGAGGCCCACATTACTATCCAAATAATAAAGGTGTGTATCAATCACAACCTGAATATAAAAAACCAGCATTCCCTGTAGACGGTGATGGCTACGAATATAATCAAAGACAAGACGATGACAATTACTTCGAACAACCAGGTAAATTATTCCGTTTACAATCAGATGATGCGAAAGAAAGAATCTTTACAAACACAGCAAATGCAATGGATGGTGTGAGTGAAGATGTTAAACATAGACATATCCGTCATTGCTATAAAGCTGATCCAGAATATGGTAAAGGTGTTGCCAAAGCCTTAGAAATTGATATTAATGATGTTGATTTAGAAGGTACTAACGACGAAACTTACGAAAATTTTAAATAGTACTGAAAAAATTCAATTGCGTTGAGCATTGTATTATGGTAAAATTTTAAATCGTAAGTATTCCTAGTTAAACAAGAAAGGATGTTAATTATGCGCGTTAATGTAACATTAGCTTGCACAGAATGTGGCTATCGTAATTATATTACTACTAAAAACAAACGTAACAATCCTGAGCGTATTGAAATGAAAAAATATTGCCCAAGATTAAATAAATACACGCTACACCGTGAAACTAAATAATATCTTATCTTTTAAATACGACAATAAAGATAAAGTTAACAATGGGAAGTAGGACATAAACAATATTTTCTCAAATTTATTTCATTGTCCTCCCCAGGCTAGGTTGACTAGCTTTGAAATAGCTTGGTTTAAGCATATTTTCAAATCATCAACTATTGCCAAAATGATAAAAGAGGCTGAGACATTTTATTTTGTCTTAGCCTCTTTTCTACGATTAGTTAAATACTTATAATATGGCAGTCTTATGAGGGTTCTCATTAGGCTGCTTTCTTAATTTGACGTAATAATTGATAGGATGATGATCGTAAGAATACTGTCCATTTATAATAGTCATGATCACTCAAAATAAACGTTTTCTCGTTTTTAATAATCACGTATGTTTGCAATTAATTGATTAAATTGAGTTATTCGTCTTGTAAATTTAAAATCATATGTTATTATATAAAACGTAATAATTACGATTTATAAAAATAGGAGTGACTCAAATGGCAAAAAATCTAAAATTGCTAAAGAAATGAAAAGAGAAAAATTAGTAAATCAATATTATGAATTACGTCAAGAATTAAAAGCAAAAGGAGATTATGAAGCATTACGTAAATTACCACGTGATTCTTCACCAACACGTTTAACTCGTAGATGTAAAGTGACAGGCCGTCCAAGAGGTGTCATGAGAAAATTCGAAATGTCTAGAATCGCATTTAGAGAACACGCACATAAAGGACAAATTCCTGGTGTTAAAAAATCAAGCTGGTAAAATTCAAATCTAGTACTTTAGTCCATTTACAAGACAATTAAAACATTGTAAAGTATATAAGGGTGAGAAAATGAATGATTTTTAGTTTTGATATACTAAACGTTCGTTTTTACTTAATAAATATGATTGTATAGGGGCTAAAAAGTATGAAAATTTTTGATTATGAAGATATTCAATTAATTCCAAATAAATGTATCGTTGAAAGTCGTTCTGAATGTGATACAACTGTCCAATTCGGACCTAAAACATTCAAGTTACCTGTAGTTCCTGCAAATATGCAGACTGTAATGAGTGAAGAATTAGCGCATTGGTTTGCCAAAAATGATTACTTTTATATAATGCATCGCTTTGATGAAGAAGCTCGTATTCCATTTATTCAAAATATGCAAAAAGAAGGTTTATTTGCTTCTATATCAGTAGGTGTTAAAGCAAATGAATTTAAATTTATTGAAGATTTAGCTGACAAACAATTGACACCTGAGTATATTACGATTGATATCGCTCATGGACACTCAGATTCAGTTATTAAAATGATCAAGCATATTAAAAAGCATATTCCTTCATCATTTGTAATTGCTGGGAATGTAGGTACGCCAGAAGGTGTTCGAGAACTTGAAAATGCAGGCGCCGACGCCACTAAAGTTGGAATTGGGCCAGGTAGAGTTTGTATTACTAAGATTAAGACTGGTTTTGGTACTGGTGGCTGGCAATTAGCAGCCTTAAACATTTGTAGTAAAGCAGCACGTAAACCTATTATTGCTGATGGTGGTTTAAGAACACATGGTGATATAGCCAAATCAATTCGTTTTGGTGCGAGTATGGTGATGATTGGTTCATTATTTGCTGCTCACGAAGAGTCACCAGGTGAAACAGTTGAATTAGACGGTAAACGTTATAAAGAATATTTTGGTAGTGCATCTGAATTCCAAAAAGGCGAACATAAGAATGTAGAAGGCAAAAAAATGTTTGTTGAACATAAAGGGTCATTAAAAGATACTTTGACTGAAATGCAACAAGATTTACAAAGTTCAATTTCATACGCAGGTGGAAAAGATTTAAAATCATTAACAACTGTAGATTATGTTATCGTACGAAATTCAATTTTTAATGGGGACAAAGATTAAAATTTGAGTGGCAGGTGTACATTATCAAAAAATTCTTTTTACTTTCATTGGTATTGTTAGCTGTAACTTTATTAATACCATTAAAAGAAAATCAAACATTAATTAATGTTCAAAATGACGTAAGAAGTAAAGTTCAACAAGTAATGAACCAAGACTCAAGTGTTAAAAACAATGCACTAAAGACACCTAAAGATCAAGACTTTGCAATCAATAATATTCAAATGAATATGTCCAAAGGCAAAGTTGAGCGTCAATTAGGTCAACCTAAAAGAATAACATCTAACGAATATGGAACGAAATGGTATGCCTATTACAACAATGATTACGAAAACTTTATTATGGTTAGCTATATTGATAATAAGGTCAATGCATTGTATAGTAATCAGAATGTCATTACTTCTAAATCTAAAGTGAAATATAATACACCTAAAGATGTCGTAAAAGAACGACTAGGTAAGCCGTTAAAAGAAATGGTTAAAGGCAGATTTCGAATTGATATCAGTAGTGATGAATATGATGTTTTCCATAAGGATAATATTTATACAACTGTTTTTTATGATAAACATAATGACAATGGTGTTACCGCATTACTTCAAGTTAGTGATGCAATGGAAAAAAGATTGACTCAACATTATGGTGCACCATCCTCAACGTTAGAGCAGAGTTTTGAATATCAAAATTATGATTTAGTTAATGCAGAGCGAAAACAACATGGACTGAATACATTAAGTTATGCCAAAGATGTGTCTAATACTGCGAGGAAGCATAGTGAAGACATGGTAAAACAGAATTATTTTGATCATAACAATTTAGATGGGGCATCCCCATTTGATAGATTAAAGGCTGATAACATTGACTTTAACGCTGCAGGTGAAAATCTAGCTTACGGTCAACAAAACAGTATATTTGCACATGAGGGATTAATGAATTCACTTGGTCATAGAAAAAATATATTGAATTCTAATTTTAAAACACTAGGTGTAGGCGTTGATTTTAATGATGAGCGTCAGCCATATTGGACAGAAAATTATACTGGCTAAGTGTTTTAAGCCAACTTATTTAGGGTATCTTTTAGTTGATAAGGAAGTTGATATTATGACAACTAAAAATGCAAAAAAACTAGATATTCTAGACAAAGTTAAAGAAATTTTGAATAAAAAAGAAAATGAAAAGCAAAAGAACTAGCAAAGTCTACATTGTAAACTTTGCTAGTTCTTTATTTATTTCGATATATAAGAGAGAGGTAAACGTAAATTTTAAAATTTAGAACTACAATTCTCTATATAAACCAATCACTTTACCAATAACGGTTACGTTATCAAGATAAATTGGGCTCATTGTACTATTTTCAGGTTGTAATCTATAACGTGTTTTCTCTTTATAGAAACGTTTAACCGTTGCCTCATCATCTTCAGTCATAGCAACAATAATGTCTCCATTTTCAGCAATGGTTTGACTTCTAACGATAACTTTGTCTCCGTCTAAAATGCCAGCTTCAATCATACTTTCACCAACAACATTTAAAATGAAAATGTCACTATTGTGTGTAGATGTTAAATGCTCTGGTAATGGGAAATATTCTTCAATATTTTCTACTGCAGTAATTGGAATACCAGCAGTAACTTTACCGATTACAGGAACGTAAATCGTTTCTTCCATGTTAACTGAATCATTCGTTTGTTCGCTAACAATTTCAATCGCTCTTGGTTTAGTAGGGTCTCTTTTAATATATCCTTTTTCTTCTAGTCGTGATAAATGGCCGTGGACAGTAGAACTTGACGCTAATCCAACAGCTTCACCAATTTCTCGAACACTAGGTGGATATCCTTTCGTTTGTACTACATGTTTAATATAATCATATATTTCGCTTTGACGTTTAGTTAATTCTCTCATATATAGGCACTCCCTAGTTTTATTTAACTATAGTATAGCATTTATTTATTTAATGAACAAACATTTGTTCGTTTTTGTGTTGACTAGGAACAGATGTTCTGTTAAAGTGTGTATACAAACAAATGTTCTAGAGGTGGAAGTAATGTTTAATAAATATAAAAATAAATTAATAACGAATATAGCTGTTGTATCAATATCTTGTGTTGTTTTTATAGTATTTTTCATGAATTTATATCATAACGCTCAAACGGAACAAACGTACGAAATCACTGATCATACAATTTCTAAACAGGCAATAATTAAAGATGATAATAAGAACGTAAATAATACAAATGGGGAACAAGATGACTACAAAGTGTTCGCCTTTGTCAGATAAGTATCAATTTTGAGGTCTATCGAAGCTATTGAAATGTCTATAGCTTTTGCCTAGGCCTCTTTTTTGTTATATTCTATGAAGTAAAAGAGAATGAAATAGGAAAATAAAGAAAGAGTGATAAAGATGCCTAAAGATAATTTGAATATAGATAGAATTAATGAACTAGCTAAAAAGAAAAAAGAGCAGGGCTTGACGGAAGCTGAAGCTAAAGAACAATCAAAATTACGTAAAAAATATTTAGAAGCATTTAGAAAAGGATTTAAACAACAAATTGAAAGTACAAAAGTAATTGATCCAGAAGGCAATGATGTTACGCCTGAAAAATTAAAAAAAATTCAAGCACAAAATAAAAAGTAGTAAATTTAAAGTAAGGTTCTTTGAGACTAAACGATTATCAATTACACTATTTTTAAGTTATAATATAACAAATATGATTTAAATAGAAGGGAAGTATTAGAGATGTTTAACGAGAAAGATCAACTAGCGATAGATACTATTAGAGCTTTAAGTATCGATGCAATAGAAGAAGCTAATTCAGGTCACCCTGGGTTACCAATGGGCGCTGCACCAATGGCTTACACGTTATGGACACGCCATTTAAATTTTAACCCTCAATCTAAAGACTATTTTAATAGAGACCGCTTTGTATTGTCAGCAGGCCATGGTTCTGCGCTATTATATAGTTTATTACATGTTTCAGGTAGTCTTGAATTAGAAGAATTAAAGCAATTTAGACAATGGGGCTCTAAAACACCTGGACACCCTGAATTCAGACACACTGATGGGGTTGAAGTTACGACTGGTCCTCTAGGACAAGGTTTTGCTATGTCAGTAGGTATGGCATTAGCTGAAGATCATTTAGCTGGTAAATTTAATAAAGATGACTTCAATATTGTTGATCACTATACTTACGTACTAGCATCTGATGGTGACTTAATGGAAGGTATTTCTCATGAAGCTGCTTCATTTGCAGGTCACAACCAATTAGATAAATTAATCGTATTATATGATTCAAATGATATCTCATTAGACGGGGAATTAAACAAAGCATTTTCAGAGGATGTAAAAGAGCGTTTTGAAAGTTATGGTTGGAATCACATTTTAGTTAAAGATGGTAATGATCTTGATGCCATTGATCAAGCGATTACGAAAGCTAAATCACAACATGGACCAACGATGATTGAAGTTAAGACAATTATTGGTTATGGTGCGCCTAATGTTAGCGGAACGAATGGAGTTCATGGTGCACCACTAGGTTCAGATGAAAGAAAATTAACATTTGAAGCATATGGTTTAGATCCAGAAAAACGTTTCAACGTTCCAGAAGAAGTATATGAAATTTTCCAAACTACAATGCTAAAACGTGCAAATGAACATGAAGACGCATGGAAAGCATTATTAGAAACGTATTCAAATAAATATCCAGAATTAGCTGATGAATTTAAATTGGCTATTAGCGGTAAATTACCAACAAATTATAGAGATGAATTACCACGCTTTGATAGCGATCATAATGCTGCAACTCGTGCTGATTCAGGAGAAATCATCCAAGCGTTAAGTAAATCTGTTCCTTCATTCTTTGGTGGCTCAGCTGACTTAGCGGGTTCAAATAAATCTAATGTAAAAGAAGCAACTGATTATGATAGAAATACACCTGAAGGTAAAAATATATGGTTTGGCGTGCGTGAATTCGCAATGGGTGCAGCTGTAAATGGTATGGCAGCACACGGTGGTTTACACCCATATGGTGCAACATTCTTTGTATTTAGTGACTACTTAAAACCTGCGTTACGCTTATCAGCTATTATGGGATTAAATTCAACATTTATCTTTACACATGATTCAATTGCAGTAGGTGAAGATGGTCCTACTCATGAACCAATTGAACAATTAGCTGGATTAAGATCTATTCCAAATATGAATGTTATACGTCCCGCTGATGGAAACGAAACAAGAGTAGCATGGGAAGTTGCGCTAGAATCAGAACAAACACCTACTTCATTAGTACTTACACGTCAAAATCTACCATATTTAGACGTTGATGAAGATACAGTTGAACAAGGTGTTCGTAAAGGTGCTTATGTTGTTTTTGAAACAGAAACTAAGCCTGAATACTTGTTACTAGCAACTGGTTCAGAAGTTAGCTTAGCTATTCAAGCAGCTAAAGATTTAGATAAACAAGGTAAAGGTGTACGTGTAGTATCAATGCCAAACTGGTTTGCTTTTGAACAACAATCAGATGAATATAAAGCATCTGTAATTCCTAAAGAAATCACTAAACGTGTGGCAATTGAAATGGCATCACCATTAGGATGGCATAAATATGTTGGAACAGAAGGTAAAGTGATTGGTATTGATCAGTTTGGTGCAAGTGCCCCTGGTGATTTAGTTGTCGAAAAATATGGTTTCACTAAAGAAAATGTATTAAATCAAATTCGTACACTTTAATGATAGAAACATTAAATCTTTGTACAAAAAGATAGTGGAAATATTTAGTTAATGCCTAGAAGTTAACTAATCTAAGACGGCGTTTGAACATGCTTTCTTAGTCGTAGGGGCGGGACAATGAATTCAAATTGAATTTTGTCCCGCTTCATTTATTTGTGAAAATATATGATTGATCTTAAATTTTTATGTGTAAGTTTAAAAATAAGACTTACATTTGAGTAAGTATTTGTTATGATAACATTTGGATATAGATTTACTAACTAGCTCTTGAAAATAGAATCGTAATTTAGTAAAATTCAGTAGGATATAGAAAGTGGGTGAAACAATGGCAACGTGGTTAGCAATTTTATTAATCATTGTAGCGCTTATCGGTGGACTAGTTGGTGGTTTCTTTTTAGCACGTAAATACATGATGGATTATCTGAAAAAAAACCCACCTATTAATGAAGAAATGTTACGTATGATGATGATGCAAATGGGTCAAAAACCATCGCAAAAGAAAATCAATCAAATGATGACAATGATGAATAAAAACATGGATCAAAACATGAAAAGTTCAAAAAAATAATCTTCTAACGGATTGTAAGACCTTTAAGGTTTACAATCCTTTATTTTTATAGTAAAACATCTTTAGTGTTATTTAAAAAATTTAAAAAGATTTAAAATATCAAATTACTTTTAATTAAGTAATCTCTAGTAAGAGTTTATGAATATAAGAGGGTGTAACGTTGGCATATTTAATTTTTTCAATTGTATTTGCATTATTTATGGGAATCGTGGTAATTTTTATTCGCATGAAAGCACAAAACTTTCCTGTTAATGAAAAGAAAATCATTTTACCACCATTTTTTATGGCTACAGGTGCATTGATGTATGTGATTCCGTACTTTAGATTAACTGGGATGGAAATCTTAGAATCAATCATACTCGGCGTTTTATTCTCTACAGTTCTAATATGGACAAGTCATTTTGAGATACATGGTACTGATATTTACATGAAGCGTTCTAAAGCATTTCCAATTATTTTAATATCATTGTTAATTATACGAACTGTAATTAAAATATTTATTAGTAGTCAAATTGATCCAGGTGAAATTGGCGGTATGTTCTTCTTATTAGCCTTTAGCATGATTGTACCTTGGAGATTAGCTATGTTGTATAAATATAAAAAATTGAAAAGTAAAATTGTAAAATAAGCTAGGGTTAGCATAGCGTGTTTGAAAGTATATAAAGATAGGTGGAAGACGACTTCTTAATGATATCGTTCCACCTTTTTTTAGTTTGAACTATGATGTAATTCAGGATATAATAAATACGAACAAATGTTCTTGATGGAGGAGTTAAAATGAAGATTATTCATACTGCTGATTGGCATTTAGGTAAGATTTTAAATGGTAAGCAATTTTTAGAAGATCAACGATACATACTAAATCAGTTTATTGAGAATTTGAAAGACGAGAAACCAGATGTTTTAATCATTTCAGGTGATATTTATGATACGTCTTATCCTAGTAAGGAAACAATTAAACTTTTTGAAGAAACGATTAAAACAATCAATGTAATCATGGAGATTCCGACGATTATAACGAATGGAAATCATGATGGTAGAGAAAGATTAAACTATGGTTCTACTTGGTTTGAATTTTCACATTTATATATTCGAACGCAACTTCATTCAATGTCTACACCCATAACGATTAATGACATCAACTTTTACACACTCCCATTTGCCACAATTAGTGAAATTAAAGCCTTTTTTGATGACGATGAGATAAAGACATATGAGCAAGCAACTCAAAAATGTATCGAACATATGTCAGCGCATTTAGATCAAAATCAAATCAATATATTAATTGGCCATTTAACCATTAAAGGTGGTAAAACGTCAGAGTCTGAGAGACCTCTTACAATTGGGACAGTTGAGAGTGTAGAAAAGTCTAATTTTAAAATGTTCGATAGAGTGCTCTTAGGACATTTGCATCATCCGTTTAGTATCACCGATAATGTCATTGATTATAGTGGCTCACTATTACAATATTCATTTTCAGAGGTTAATCAAGCTAAAGGTTATAAGAGATTAACAATAAAATCAAAAAACAACATTGAAACTAAGTTTGTTCAATTGAAGCCATTGCGAGAATTAGAAGAAATTGAAGGGGACTATATGGATGTCGTACAAGGAAATGTTCCTGTGAAGAATAAAGACAACTATTTCCATTTTAAATTAAAAAATATGTCACATGTTACCGATCCAATTATCCACCTTAAACAACTATTTCCGAATACATTATCTTTAAGTAATATCACATTTGAAAGTCGAAATGATACCACTTATGCAAATTTTAAAACAACTGATGATCCTACAATCATTAAAAATTTCTATAAAACGATTACAGATGAAGATTTAACAGACTATCAAGAGAAAAAGATACACCAATTATTAAACCAAGTTATTTATAAGGAGGATTAAATCATTGAGACCATCTAAATTAATACTTAATAACTTCGGACCATTTATACATGAAGTGATTGATTTTCAACAAATAAATAAGGAACAGTTATTTTTAATTAGCGGGAAAACTGGTTCGGGTAAGACGATGTTGTTTGATGCTATTGTTTATGCATTATTTGGAAAGGCATCAACAGAAGGAAGAAATGAGGGTGAGTTGCGAAGTCATTTCGCTGATGGTAAATCACCAATGAGTGTAGAGTATGAATTTAATATCAATGATAAGAAGTTTAAAATATATAGACAAGCTGGCTTCGTTAAAGATGGAAATTCATCGCCAACAGCGGGGAAACTTGATGTATTTGAATTTGATGAAGATAGTCAGTCATATGAATTGCGCGAGAGTAAAATTAGTTCAGGTAATAGTTATATCAAAGAACTATTAGGTATAAATGCGGAGCAATTTAGACAATTATTTATATTACCACAGGGCGAATTTAAGAAATTTTTAGTTTCAAATAGTTCTGATAAACAGAGTATTTTAAGAACGCTATTTAACAGTATACGTTTTGAAGAGATGCAGAATTTATTAATGAATCAAGTTAAAGATGAGAAAAAGCAAATTGAATCACGTTATGATCAAATTCAGATGCTTTGGGATGATGTTGAAACATTTGAAGATGATACATTAATTCAATTTAAAGATCTAAATAGTATGCAAACTAAAGAAATTGTTAATGCAATACCTCAATTTGAACAAGTAGGTCAACGCTTAGATGAGGAATATGAACATCTAAAATTACAGCATTACGAATCACTTGAATCTATCAAACGCAAGATAGAGTCAAATCATAATTTAATTGATTCATTAAAAGAACTAGAACGTAATAAAAATGAAAAAATTCAACTTGAAAAAAATAAAGCGTATATTGAAGAATTAAAAAGTGAATTACATAAAATAATGGAAGTTAAACCCTTAAGTCATTTATACGATCAAAAAAACGCTAAAGAACAAAAGCTAAAAGATACGCAACAGAAGTTAAATACTATTTTAAAATATTTGGAAGAGCTTAATGCAAATTTGAAGAAACTCCAAAAAGAACAGAATAATTTAAATGAACAGTCTGAAATGGTTAGTGGTAAAACAGCATACGTTGAAAAAACAAAACAATTTTATATGAATTTGAATAAATATCAGAAAGCATTTGAAGAAATTAAACAAAATGATGCGCATCTTAAAAGTAATCATCAAACACAAGAAGAAAATAGAGGGTTAATCAATAATTTAAATAAGGAAATAGCTCAAATAGATGTTAGTAGTGAAAATATTGAAAAACTTAACCAAGTTATATTTGAATTAAAAATGTCATATGATAAAAAAATGGCTTTAAAACAGAATAAAGATAAATTTCAATTATTAAATCAAAAATATAACGAAACTGAAATTAAAATTAGTAAGGTTAAAGAACAAATCTCAGATTTGAAAGTTGAATTAGAGAAAATAGATAAAACAAATATTGATTTGAATGATAAGCAAACGTTTATTCAAGAGATTCAAAATGCGCTTCATGTTGGAGACACATGTCCAATATGTGGGAATGAGATTGAATCACTTAATGAGCATATCAACTTTAATGAAATCGCTAGAAATCAAAGTTTAATAAAAAATGTGAATAATGACTTAAATTCTAAAGTGAATGAGTTAACAAAACTTGAAACGACTTCTGAACATATTAGTAAACAAATGAATGAATTAGAGTTTAATGAGGATGAAATTAACGACATTGGTGAAATAGAAGTCCAATTAACAGTAAAAAGTAAAGAAAAAGAAAATCTGCAGCTTCAATTAAAAGAACTTGAGCAATTAAAAAAAGAACTCGAAAAGCAAAAAGACATCTATCATAGTTTACAGATTAAACATGAAAAATTACAATCTTTGAAGCAATATTACGAAACATTAATATTGGATTTTAAAGATAATACCGACTACGAAGACATATCAAATTTTGAACAATGCTACATGCAATATGATCAAATTGTTAGTGAATATGTAACGAAGAAAGAAACTTTAGAGTCAGAATTAAATCAAACAAAGCAACAAATAGAAATTGAATCTAATAATTTAAATAATAATCAGCAAGGTATCGAGGAACTTAAACAAGAGCTAAATGATTATAGCGACAAGATTAATCAAGAAATGGAACGTATAGGATTAAATTCATATGAAGATGTTGCATCTTTACTTGCTAAGTTAAATAGCAAAGAACAAATTGAAATGAAGATTAAGCAATATGAACAAGATCACCAAAAATTCACATTAGAAATTGAGCGTTTATCTAATATTACGAAAGGTCAAGTACCTGAAGCGGTTGATCAGTTAGACGCTACTAAGACTGAGATTGAAAGAAAGTATAATCATTACATGGAAATGAGTGCTACAGTTCAATATAAAGTACAAAGTAATAAAGAAAAATTCAATAGTATAACGAACCACATTAATTATTTAGACAAAGAATTAAAAGAGCAACAAGAAATATTTGAATTATCTGAGGTATTATCAGGCAAAAATAGTAAGAAATTGACATTAGAAAATTATGTACTTATTTACTATTTAGAACGAATCATCCATCAAGCAAATATACGTTTAGAGCGTATGAGTGGAGAAAGATATCAATTAAAACGAAGAGAATCAATATCTCATGGTTATAGTGGTTTAGAAATTGAAGTGTTTGATTTTCATTCAAATAAATCAAGACACATTAGTTCGTTATCTGGTGGTGAAACATTCCAAGCATCACTCGCTTTAGCATTAGGTTTAAGTGAAGTGGTCCAACAGGAATCTGGCGGTATTACATTAGAATCAATGTTTATTGATGAAGGGTTTGGTACGTTAGACCAAGAAACATTAGAAACGGCGCTAGACACTATCGTTAAACTAAAAACGACAGGTAGAATGGTTGGAATTATATCTCATGTGAGTGAACTGAAACAACGCATACCATTAATTCTCGAAGTAACGTCAAATCAATATCAAAGTCAAACCAGATTTAAATGGAATTAAAAAAATACAATATGGCAACTTAATATCAGTACTATCGTTGCCATATTGTATTTAATTATCATTATTTTGCTCTTAATAAATCGCGAATTTCTGTTAATAAAACAGTATTTTCTTCGATTTCTTCTTCAGGCTCTTCTTTTTTCACTAATGTATTTGCTATTTTTACAAATATAAATAGTGCAATTGCCACAATTATAAAATCAATAATCGATTGAATAAATAGGCCATATTTAATTCCCCAGAATTCCCAATCTTTAGCAAAATCAACTGAACCGAAAATTTTACCAATTAATGGCATAATAATGTATGTAACTAAAGATGTAACAATTTTGTTGAACGCTGCACCCATAACTACAGCGATTGCTAAATCCAACACGTTACCTTTAAGTGCAAACTCTTTAAATTCTTTAAACATAAACTCAATACCCCCACATAATAATAAAATATATTATACAACATATAAATATTTTAGTAAATGTTTTATTTAAAAGAAATTTGCTATTGTATAAAGCCTTTGTTATCCTTTAATATAGCGTCTTAAATTACTTCATAGAATATTATCATATGTAGATTAAAATATAGTAAAGGAAAGGAGTAAGTAAATTATGAATTCTTCTTCAGAAGAAACAAAGCATAATAAGAAGTTTTCATCGGTTTTTATCTATAGTGCTATTGTAGTAGCTATTGTGGTATTAATCGGTGCGTTTTTACCGGATCAATTCGGTACAATAACAGGCAATATCAGTAGTTGGATTACTGAAAAGCTTGGATGGTATTACATGATTTTGACTACAGTAATTGTGTTCTTTTGTATCTTTTTAATCTTTAGTCCAATCGGTAAACTTAAGCTAGGTAAACCAAACGATAAACCAGAATTTAATACTGTATCTTGGTTTGCAATGTTATTTAGTGCCGGCATGGGTATAGGTTTAGTGTTCTACGGCGCAGCTGAACCTATGGCAGATTTTGCTTCACCACCTAATGCGGATCCTAAAACTACTGAAGCATACACGGAAGCATTGCGTTCTACATTCTTCCACTGGGGATTCCATGCTTGGGCAGTATATGGCGTAGTTGCATTAGCATTAGCCTATGCACAATTTAGAAAAGATGAACCAGGATTAATTTCAAGAACATTACGTCCAATTTTAGGTGATAAAGTTGAAGGACCTATCGGAACAGTTATTGACGTTCTTTCAGTTTTCGCAACTGTTGTAGGTGTAGCTGTATCACTTGGTATGGGCGCGCTACAAATTAATGGTGGACTTAATTACTTATTTGGCATTCCAAATAATGTATGGGTTCAATCAATTATTATCGTAGTAGTAACAGTTTTATTTATTGCTAGTGCATGGTCAGGTTTAAGTAAAGGTATTCAATATTTAAGTAACTTAAATATTGGATTAGGTACACTTTTAATGATTATTGCTTTAATAATTGGACCTACTGTACTAATCTTTAATATGTTTACTAGTTCAACTGGTAGCTTACTCAATACATTCTTATTCAACAGTTTTGATACTGCAGCGCTAAATGGCCAAAAACGTGAATGGATGTCTTCTTGGACACTTTACTATTGGGGTTGGTGGTTAAGCTGGAGTCCATTCGTAGGTGTGTTCATCGCACGTGTTTCTAAAGGACGCTCAATTCGTGAATTTATTTCAGGTGTATTACTTGTACCTGCTATCATAAGTTTCTTATGGTTCAGTGTATTTGGTGTATTAGGTATCGAAACAGGTAAAAAACATCCAGAGTTATTTGATATGACACCTGAAACTCAACTATTTGGTGTATTCCACCACGTTCCATTAGGAATGGCATTATCACTTATAGCATTAGTGTTAATTGCTTCATTCTTTATTACATCTGCCGATTCAGCAACATTCGTACTAGGTATGCAAACAACATTTGGTTCACTTGAACCTTCTGGTACTGTTAAAGTAACTTGGGGTGTTGCGCAATCATTAATCGCGTTCATCTTATTATTAGCAGGTGGAGGAAATGGTGCTGACGCATTAAATGCGATTCAAAGTGCGGCAATCATAAGTGCCTTCCCATTCTCCTTTGTAGTAATAATGATGATGATTAGTTTCTATAAGGATGCAAATAAAGAACGTAAATTCTTAGGATTAACACTACAACCAAATAAACATAGACTTGAAGATTATGTTAAATATCAACAACAAGATTATGAATCTGATATTTTAGAAAAGCGTGAATCAAGAAGAAACGCTGAAAAATAATATTAGGTAATCGTAATTTAAGTTTATTGCCTTTAAGCACATAACCAGTGCTTGAAGGCAATTTTTTTATTGAGGCAGTTACAATAATTTGTATATCAATGAAAATCATTCTCAATTAATAATATTTACTTATAGTAGGTTGCTTATATGATAAGAATAAATTATATACACTGATTAAAAATGCGAAAGCTAAATCACGTGAAATATAAGTATATAGAGTTGTTTTGAAAATCATATAATTATACAATTTATTTAAAGGCATATAAATATGAATTTTTAATATTCAAGGGGGATATACAAATGACTTCAAACATTAAGCAACAAGCTAAAAAGACATTTGAAGCGAATGGACAGTCATATACGTATTATGATTTAAAGAGTTTAGAAGACCAAGGCTTAACGAAAGTAAGTAAATTACCTTATTCAATTCGTGTTTTATTAGAATCTGTTTTAAGACAAGAAGATGAATTTGTCATTACAGATGAACATATTAAAGCTTTGGGTAACTTTGGTAAGGAAGGGAACGAAGGTGAAGTACCTTTTAAACCATCTCGTGTTATTTTACAAGACTTCACAGGTGTTCCTGCAGTAGTAGACTTGGCATCATTACGTAAAGCAATGAACGATGTTGGTGGGGATATTAATAAAATCAACCCAGAAGTACCAGTAGACTTAGTTATTGACCACTCTGTTCAAGTTGATAGCTATGCTAATCCAGATGCATTAGAAAGAAACATGAAATTAGAATTTGAACGTAACTATGAACGTTATCAATTTTTAAATTGGGCAACTAAAGCATTTGATAACTATAATGCTGTTCCCCCTGCGACAGGTATTGTTCACCAAGTAAACCTAGAATATCTTGCAAATGTGGTACACGTTCGTGACGTTGATGGAGAACAAACGGCATTTCCAGACACACTAGTAGGAACTGACTCTCATACAACGATGATTAATGGTATTGGTGTACTTGGTTGGGGTGTTGGTGGTATCGAAGCTGAAGCGGGGATGTTAGGCCAACCATCATATTTCCCAATTCCTGAAGTAATTGGTGTACGTTTAACTAATTCATTACCTCAAGGTTCAACAGCTACTGATTTAGCCTTACGTGTAACACAAGAACTACGTAAAAAAGGTGTAGTAGGCAAATTTGTTGAATTCTTTGGACCAGGTGTAACGGATCTACCTTTAGCAGACCGTGCAACAATTGCCAACATGGCGCCTGAATATGGTGCAACTTGTGGTTTCTTCCCGGTTGACGAAGAATCACTTAAATATATGAGATTAACTGGACGTAAAGAAGAACATGTTGAATTAGTAAAAGCATACTTAGAGCAAAATAATATGTTCTTCACTGTAGATAAAGAGGATCCAGAATACACAGATGTTATCGATTTAGATTTATCAACTGTTGAAGCTTCACTATCAGGTCCAAAGCGTCCACAAGATTTAATTTTCTTAAGTGATATGAAGAAAGAATTTGAAAAATCTGTTACTGCACCAGCTGGTAACCAAGGACACGGATTAGATCAAAGTGAATTTGATAAAAAAGCAGATATTCAATTTACAGATGGATCTACTGCAACAATGAAAACAGGTGATATAGCTATTGCAGCGATAACATCATGTACAAATACATCTAACCCATATGTTATGTTAGGTGCAGGATTAGTTGCTAAAAAAGCTGTTGAAAAAGGCCTAAAAGTACCTGAATTTGTTAAGACGTCATTAGCACCGGGTTCAAAAGTTGTAACTGGTTACTTACGTGATTCTGGTTTACAAGAATACCTTGATGATTTAGGTTTCAACTTAGTTGGTTACGGTTGTACAACATGTATTGGTAACTCTGGACCGTTATTACCAGAAATTGAAAAAGCAGTGGCTGAAGAAGATTTATTAGTAACATCCGTATTATCTGGTAACCGTAACTTTGAAGGTCGTATTCATCCATTAGTTAAAGCAAACTATTTAGCTTCACCTCAATTAGTAGTAGCTTATGCATTAGCTGGTACAGTTGATATTGATTTACAAAATGAACCTATCGGTAAAGGTAAAGATGGTGAAGATGTATACTTAAATGATATTTGGCCTACTATTCAAGAAGTTGCGGATACTGTAGATAGTGTTGTAACACCTGAACTATTCTTAGAAGAATATAAAAATGTATATAACAACAATGAAATGTGGAATGAAATCGATGTAACAGATGCTCCTTTATATGATTTCGATCCAAACTCAACATATATCCAAAATCCATCATTCTTCCAAGGTTTATCTAAAGAACCGGGTACAATTGAACCGCTTAAAGACTTAAGAGTAATGGGTAAATTTGGTGACTCAGTAACGACTGACCACATCTCTCCAGCAGGTGCTATCGGTAAAGATACACCAGCAGGTAAATATTTATTAGATCACGATGTACCTATTAGAAACTTTAATTCATATGGTTCTCGTCGTGGTAACCATGAAGTAATGGTAAGAGGTACATTTGCGAATATTCGTATTAAAAACCAATTAGCGCCAGGTACTGAAGGTGGATTCACAACATATTGGCCAACTGATGAAGTAATGCCAATTTATGATGCTGCTATGAAATATAAAGAAGACGGTACTGGTTTAGCTGTTTTAGCAGGAAATGATTACGGTATGGGTTCTTCTCGTGACTGGGCTGCTAAAGGTACAAACTTATTAGGCGTTAAAACAGTTATCGCTCAAAGTTATGAACGTATTCACCGTTCTAACTTAGTTATGATGGGTGTATTACCTTTACAATTTAAAGATGGTGATTCAGCTGATTCACTTGGTTTAGATGGTAGAGAAGCAATTTCAGTAGACATCGATGAAACTGTTCGTCCTCATGATATTGTTAAAGTTCACGCTAAAAAAGAAAATGGCGACGTTGTTGATTTTGAAGCAATCGTCCGCTTCGATTCTCTAGTTGAATTAGATTACTATCGTCATGGTGGTATTTTGCAAATGGTTTTAAGAAACAAATTAGCACAATAAATTAATATGGGAAGCCATGCTGACTTTATGTTGGCATGGTTTTTTTATGTTAATATGAATTGTGAATGATATAGGAAAGAGGTACGAATGAATGATATACAGTATGACTGAAATTGAAGCTAGATATCAAGAAACAGATAAAATGGGTGTGATTTACCATGGGAATTACGCTACATGGTTTGAAGTTGCACGAACAGATTATATTCGTAAGCTAGGCTTTAGTTATGCAGACATGGAGAGAGAGGGTATCATTTCTCCGGTTGTAGACCTTCAAATTAAATATAAAAAATCAATTTTTTATCCTGAAAAAGTAACAATCAAAACATGGGTTGAACAATATTCAAGGCTTAAATCAGTTTATTGTTATGAAGTTTATAATGAAAATGGGGAACTTGCGACAACGGGATCTACACAATTAATTTGTATGAAATCAAGTAATTTTCGTCCAATAAGGTTAGATCGCTATTTTCCAGAATGGCATAAAACATATAGTCACGTTGATAAATTGAATCAAGAAGAAAAAGATTTTGAAGTGACACAACCAAGCGATCTTGAAATTTAAATAAAATAAAAGAGGCTGGGACATAATTCCTAGCAAAAATGCCAGTAAATGAGTTTTTTATAAATTCATTTACTGGCTTCTTTATATACAATACTTCGTATTGTTGGCTCGCTTTCTTAGGGGACAGCTTCAGCCTGTAGTCCTCTAAAGAAATTCTTAGATGAATATTCACTCATTATAGTTGCGACGCTTTCCTGTGGGAAAGGCTC
>NZ_CUEE01000003.1 GCF_001224225.1 Staphylococcus borealis
TTCCAATTACGTGATTATCTTTATCTAATAACTCAATACGAGTATTCGGATCAGAAGACACATCAACAGGTGTTCGAGTAGTCGCCTTACCAGTTAAGTCAGTATTAACGATTGGGCTACCTGGAGGTGTGGTGTCAGTCGCTTTTTTCGGTTGTGACATAGAACTATTTGGATGTTCTGCATTATCAGTCGCTTTAGCACGTACATTACCTTCAGGGATAGGCACCGTTGGTGTAATTGTAACTCGACCAGTACTATCTGTCGTACCCGAACCAATCACGTTGTTATCTTTATCAAGTAACTCAACACGTGTATTCGGGTCTGTCGTTACTGTAATTGGTGTTTTAGTCGTTGCTTTACCAGTTAAATCATTTGTCACAACTGGTTCCGTCGGAGGTGTAGTATCTGTTGCTTTCTTAGGTGCAGAAGTTGAGACATTTGGATGTTCCGCATTATCGTAAGCTTTCGCAGTTACATTACCTTCCGGTATAGGTTGAGTTGGCGTAATGATGACATGACCATTAGCACCAGTAGTCCCTGTTCCAATTACGTGATTATCTTTATCTAATAACTCAATACGAGTATTTGGATCAGAAGACACATCAACAGGTGTTCGAGTAGTCGCCTTACCAGTTAAATCAGTATTAACGATTGGACTACCTGGAGGCGTTGTATCAGTCGCTTTCTTTGGTTGAGAAAGTGAACTGTTCGGATGTTCTGCATTATCAGTCGCTTTAGCACGTACATTACCTTCAGGGATAGGCACTGTTGGTGTAATTGTAACTCGACCATTACTATCTGTCGTACCCGAACCAATTACATGATTATCTTTATCAAGTAACTCAACACGTGTATTCGGGTCTGTCGTTACTGTAATTGGCGTTTTAGTCGTTGCTTTACCAGTTAAATCATTCGTAACAACTGGTTCCCTAGGTGGCGTAGTATCGGTTGCTTTGACTGGATCAGACATAGAACTATTCGGATGTTCCGCATTATCAATAGCCTTGGCAGTAACATTCCCTTCTGGAATAGGACGAGTTGGTGTGATTGTAACACGTCCATTAGTACCAGTCGTACCCGAACCAATGACATTACCATCTTTGTCTAAAAGTTGTACGTTTGTATTTGGATCCGTAATTACTTCAACCGGTGTTAAAGTAGTCGCCTTTCCACCTAAAGGTGTAGTAACTCTAGGTTTAGTTGGTGGCGTCGTATCGGTTGCTTTGACTGGATCAGACATAGAACTATTCGGATGTTCTGCATTATCTGTTGCCTTGGCAGTGACATTACCTTCCGGAATAGGACGAGTTGGTGTGATTGTAACATGACCATTCGCTGCCGTAGTTCCAGTTCCAATGACATTACCATCTTTGTCTAAAAGTTGTACGTTTGTATTTGGATCCGTAATTACTTCAACCGGTGTTAAAGTAGTCGCCTTTCCACCTAAAGGTGTAGTAACTCTAGGTTTAGTTGGTGGCGTCGTATCCGTCGCTTTGACTGGATCAGACGTAGAACTATTTGGATGTTCTGCATTATCTATAGCCTTGGCAGTGACATTACCTTCCGGAATAGGACGAGTTGGTGTGATTGTAACACGTCCATTAGCACCAGTCGTACCTGAACCAATGACATTACCATCTTTGTCTAAAAGTTGTACGTTTGTATTTGGATCCGTAGTTACTTCAACCGGTGTTAAAGTAGTCGCCTTTCCACCTAAAGGTGTAGTGACCCTAGGTTTAGTCGGTGGCGTCGTATCGGTTGCTTTGACTGGATCAGATGTAGAGCTATTAGGATGTTCCGCATTATCAATTGCTTTAGCTGTAACATTACCTTCTGGAATAGGTCTTGTCGGTGTAATATTGACACGACCTGAACTATCCGTAGTTCCAGTTCCTATGATTTGCCCATTTTTATCTAATAATTGAACATTCGTATTCGGATCTGTTGTAACTGTAACAGGGTCAGTCGTACCTGCTTTTCCACCTAAAGGTGAAGTAACTCTAGGTTTAGTTGGTGGCGTCGTATCCGTCGCTTTTCTAGGTGCAGACGTTGAAACATTGTTAGCTGGGTCATAAGCTTTCGCAATGACATTACCCTCTACAATAGGAGTTGTAGGAGTGATAATTACATGCCCATTTCCGTCAGTTGTACCAGTACCTATAACACGCCCATTTTTGTCGATTAAATCAACTCTCGTATTCGGATCCGTTGTAACGGTAATTGGCGTTAAGGTTGTTGCTTTTCCTGTTAAATCTGTATCTACAGTTGGAACAGTTGGTGGAATGGTATCTGTTACTGGTACATGATCAGAATCGATTGAGTTTGGTGTTTCTGCACCATCTGTAGCACGTGCATAGATTTTTCCTAAAGGTAGTGGCTCTCTTGGCGTAATTATACCGTGACCGTCCATTCCAGTAAGAACTACACCATAACTTTTACCATTTTCATCAAAGATCTCTACTCTAGTCAATACATCCGTAGAAACATCAATAGGCGTTCTTGTACCTACTTTATTAACTAAATTTGTATTAATTACTGGTTTTCTAGGTGGTGTTGTATCGGTAACATGTCTAGGATCAGATGTTGCATTATTAGTTTCATCAGTTTGATCATATGCTTTCGCAGTGATATTACCCTCGAAAAGATAATGATCAGGGGTAATATTAACATGTCCGTTAGAGCCTGTAATACCACGTCCAATGACATTATTATTTTTATCTAATAGTTCAACTCGCGTATTTGGAGTAGATGTAATGTCGATAACTGGTGTAGAGAAAGCTTTACCCGCAACATTTGTATTAATTACTGGTTTCATTACAGGAATAAGCGTTGTCGCTTGAACAGGTATTGAAACCGAACTATTTGGATGTAAAGCATTATCAGTTGCTTTCGCAGTAACATTACCTTCTGGGATAACACGATCTGGAGTAATTACTACGTGACCACTACTATCTGTTGTACCAGCACCAAAAATACGGCCATTTTTATCTATTAATGCAACATGCGTATTTGGATCAGTAGAAACATCAATCGGTGTTAATGTACCAGCTTTGTAAACTAGTCGTGTGTTAATTACAGGTGTTGTAGGTGGTGTTGTGTCAGTTGCAAATTTAGGATCAGATGTTGAAACTTTTGATTCATCACTGTGATTATATGCTTTTGCAGTGACATTACCTTCAGGTATAGGACTAGTTGGCGTAATGTAAGCATGTCCATTAGAACCTGTCGTACCTGTACCAATTTTATTACCGTTTTTATCGAAAATTTCTACTTTAGTATTCGGATCAGTAGATACATCAATAACTGTTGTCGTTGTTGCTTTACCTACTAAATCAGAGTTAATTGTTGGTTTCACTGGTGGTTGGTTCTCGATAGATGGCAGTGCACTATCTTCAGGTAATATACGACCTGATAAAACTGTATAAGCAGATTTACTTACACCACCCATAGCAGCTGTATTAGCATATGACCAAGCATTTTCTAGTTCGGCATTTGTAACATTATCTCTTAATTTAACTTCAAGATGCATATGATACGCACGATTTGCGCCTTCTGGATGGTTAGGATCTACTTGAATACCAATACCATAGTTCCATCCACTGTAAATGCCTCGTTGATCTTCAACTGCTCTTCTCAAGTCAGGATTATTTCTATTTGAATGGAAATATTCGTTTGCATCACTATTAAAGCTTCTGCCTGGACGAACACCGAAACTAAGATAAAATGTTGTATGACCAAAATCGCGTTGATTACTTCTTAACATATCAATCATTTGTGTACTATTATCTGGATCGATAATAAAATCGCTAGGTGATTCACTTAATAGACTATTTCTACCACTTCTTTTTTCATAAGCTGCGTAAGATAGATTTCTAACTGAATCGCTCGCAAATGAACCATCTGAGTTCAATTTCATTACTTTATATGGTAATAGTAAGGCCATCCCTAAACGTTGTTGTGACCCAGGTGATATAAAGTTAACGCCGTCATTATTGAAGAATACATCATAAACTAAGTATTTTGAATTACCTTCATTTTTATAATAAGCACGCATTACGGTCTTTCTAGAAGTAATACTTTCCACACCGTTTCTTTGTTGACCAGTACCAAGCGCTCTACCATCAGGTAAAGAAGCATAGTTTCGTTGATATACAATAACGTTTCTTCCAGCATTCCAACGGCTATTCAATGTAGTGAATCTAAAGTTCGTTCCTTTATCGATTTGTTGACCATTTCTTGGGTCACGTTTACCTGAATGTGATCGAGTAATCACATTGGCTAATGAATTGCGAGTTCGCTCTAATCTCTTAGCTAAATCTAAAAGTGATTGTTGTGATACATCGCTAGATTGAATAATATGATGACTTTCAACTATTAACTTTTTAGCTTCTTCAATATGAGGATTTGAAGGTTCTAAACTTTCAACTTCTGGCAATTTACTTTGAATTTCATTTGTCAGGTTAGTCAATTTAGATACGTTTTTACTATCACTCTTCTGTACGTTATCCACCTTAGATGCTTTAAGCATGTCCGGATTGTCTGCTAATTGTTTAGATGATTTTGAGTTAGAGTATTCAACTGATTGTTTACTTTGATTCGATGATTCTTTCTCAACGTTTAATGAAGATTTTTTCTCCAGCTCTTTATTTTTTTCATCTTTACCGACTGTCGGAGATTCCTCTATCTTTTCTTTAATTGGTGAAGATGTCGAATTAGTAATTTCTTTTTTGCTTGTTTGAGTTTCTAAAGTATTTTTTTCTGTCGTTATCTTGTCATCTTGTTTTGACTGCTTATTGATTTCTGCAGCTTGATCAGAAGTTTGATCATTTTGAATTGTTATTGCATCATTTTGAGAACTATTTATGTCTCGGGTTGCTTGTGTATCAGTATTTGTCTTAGCTTTTTCTACGGTAGCATTAGCATTCTCACTTGCATGCGCTTGATCCGTATGCGTCCCTAGAAATACGAGCGTGGCAATTAAAGTTGAGAATGTTCCCACTGCATACTTTCGGATACTGAATTTCTGCAATTTATCTCGATGATTCATTGATGCGCGTCTCTCCTATTCTATGTTGTATATTCTTGATGTTGATGTTATGAGCATGATTGAAAAGTAATTCCGATAACACATAGCTCAATATCAAAAAGGTTGATAATTAAGTTACCGTTATTATTGTCAAAATTTTAAGTGTCACTTTAACACAAAAAAATTACTCGACAAAAGTTTTACAACTCCTCTCGGGTATTAAATTTCAATTATCATTATGAAATGAACAATTCAATTGTTGTTCTCTTTAATTGTAGCACTAATTCAATTCACTGTGAATTAGAATTTTTATCAATAAAATAAATTAATTTATGAATTGAGTGGCATTTAAAATTAATAAAAAATAAAGAGTGGGACAGAATTCTTTTTAAATTCGTCATCCACTCCTATCTTGCTTTGTTTATAAAATGTCTTAGTAAAATACGCTTTGCTGGGACCCCGACGCCCAACTTGCTTTGCTAGTAGAATTTCTTAGTGAAATTCTCTTTGTTGGGCCCCCCGCCCGCAAGGATGCCTAGAACTGAGAAAAGCTCGATTTAAGCGCCTTCTCAGTTCAGTCAGCTACTGCAAATTTCCAAAATACATCATTATTTTATATATGTTCCAGACTCATTGCGTCCGTTATAACTTCGATGAAATATATTTACCTGATACATATAGTTCATGTTCATTACAAATTGAAAGTATGTGATTAATTGAATGTGCGTAAGCCATATCTTTATATATTTCTATACTATTAAGTGGTACTTCAGTATATATTTCGGCTAGGCGTTTGGATAAAGTTAAGTTATCTTTATCACTTTCAATTTTCTTGCGTTGTGCAGGTGTTAATTTATCAATATTAGAAAGCACATTTTCGACACTTCCATAGGTTTGAATTAATTTGAGAGCTGTTTTCTCGCCTATCCCTTTTACACCGGGATATCCGTCTGCACTATCACCCATAAATGCTTTAATATCAATCAGTTGTTGCGGATTTAGCTGATATTCATCATTGAAACGTGTTAAGGTATAGCGATTATATATGTTAAATCCTTTTTTAATGAGCCATACTTCTACTTTTTCATTGATGCATTGTAAGATGTCTTTGTCTCCAGTGATGATGTGAACTTCATTATTTTTTGAAAAAGATTTTGCAAGCGTACCTATAACATCATCAGCTTCATAATTTGTCATACCTACATTAATGAAACCAAATTGATCTGAAATGTCTTTGACATAATCAAATTGAGGTATGAGTTCTTCTGGAGGCTCTGGACGGTTTTGCTTATAAGCGCTATACATCTCATTTCTAAATGTTGATTGTCCCATATCCCAGCAAACTGCAACATGGCTAGGTTTAATCTCATTAATTGCTGTAAAAATATGTCTGACAAATCCTTGGATACCATTGGTTGGTACCCCTTTTGAATTATACATAAATTGTTTGTGTAAACTAGTTGCATAGAAATGTCTAAAAAGTAAAGCCATTCCATCCACTAATAGGACACGATTTTCCATAGATTGTGCCTTCTTTCTATTTTAATAGTGCATTTAATTTTTGATGCGCTGTTTGTAATTGTTCAATTAAAGTATTGTCCAAATTAAATGATACTAATTCATCAATTTGGCTTTGAATCGCACCTTCAAGTTGCGCAAATTTATCTTCTGCCTCCTCATTCATTGAGGCAACAAATTGAATTAATGCTTGTCTGAATTCACTCATTTGATTTTGTAATAATTCAAGTGTGCTTATACTAATTTGTTCTTGCAATGCTCTTTGAGTATTAGGATTAAGAATTCTTCGTTTAGTTAATTGTTTAGGTAATGCAGCAAGCATATCATTTAAATCTATACGTAAAAATGCTTTCTCAGTAAATTCAGGCGTGACATTAAACTCAGGATTAATAAACACATGCAATTGGTTTAATTTTTGTAGTATTGGTGCGACTTGATCGCTAAGTTGATGATTATAATATTTTTTTATACGCTCAACTAATAGACTTTGTTCCAAATACAGGCGTTGGTGAATTTGGTCTAAAAATGTTTTAGAAGAAATTTTCTTTTCATCATTAAAATCACTATTTTGAGTCATTTGACTATTATAAACACGTTTAACATCATCTAATAATTGTAACTTTAATCTTCCATTTAAATGATAAATCTGATCTTCAACCTCATTATTAGTATGTTGTTCCGTAGTCATTAACAATTGATTTGATAATCTTTGCTTATTTTGATAGTGCTTTAATTGCTGTTGACGTTGCTCAATATGAGATTGGTTTGTTTGATAGTCATGAATCATTTCTTCAAAAGAAAGATTGATTTGTTCAAGCTGCTTAACCATTTGTTGTTCTAATATACGATTTGAATCTATTTCTACAAATTGATCAATACTTTGTCGCAATTGATCAATGCCTTCATCGCTTTGTTTCAGTGCTTGTCTACTTGAAACGCCAAAGATATCCGATTTTAGGTTGACTTGAGTGAGTGCATCTTTAACATAATGTTTCACAGCGTTTAAATCATCAGAGCTTTCTGCTAAGTCTACCGCATTGATGACCATTTTAAACGCTTGATTTTCATTAAGTTGATTCATTTCTTTCATATGTTCAATAAAATGCTTATCGTTATCAGTAAAGGAATGATTAAAATAACTCACATATAAAATTAAGTCAGATGAAGTTAAAATTTGTTCAGTTTCATTTGTATGTCGTTGATTATTAGAATGTAGACCTAGAGAATCAACAATGATTTTACCTTTAAGCCATTCTATCGGTAAATTGATATGGACAGTCTTAACAAATGTAGCGAATTCATCTTCGGCACTCCATTTCTTAATTTCTTCTCGAGAAATCACATGTTTGGTACCTTCTGCTAACATATCTTTATACATCGAATAATGTTTTTGAACTGCGCTTACAAAGGCAAGTTGGTTCTTTTCTAATTTACGCTTTAAACGTTGAATATCAGAATGGATAAATGAGTCAAGTGTTTCAAAAGAAACATCGTGATATTCAATTAGTTGATTAAGTTCGTTTAATAATTGTTCTTCAGTTTTAAGTGTAATCTGACTATTCTCTCCATATGATAATTCAGTCGTCGCTGCTGTAGTTGGATTTGGTGAACTTACTAAATATTGTCCACCTAATAAAGCGTTAATTAAACTACTTTTACCTGCGCTGAATGTGCCGAACACACCAATTTTAACTAACTTATTGTCTAATCGCTCTAATGTATCTTTAATATCTTTTTTCGTTCTTTCAAATAAAGGTACAGGATTAATAATATCCAATGCTGCTTGAATATTAACTTCATTAATGTGATTAACATTCGAATGATGATTAGATGCGTCCTCATCGTTTGTGATAACCTGTTCGGTATCCTCGAGAACATAATTTGCCTCAGTTCTACCTATTAATTTATCTAAAGAATCTTCCATATGGATATAATAATGTAAATAATTCTTAGTAGTTAGAGATGATTTTAAATTTTGTAACTCTAGATAATGCTCATAGATTTGTAAGTCATCAGTCGTCTCCTCAGTTAGATCTTGCGCTTGTGTATACTTAATTGCTTTATCAAACAATGGATTAGATTGTTTTTCTACATCATTTCTGATTGCTTTTAGCACGTCATCACTGAAAGTAAGTACATACGTATTACTTATACTCGTTTGAGGTTGATATAAATTTGAGATTAAACTTGAATCAATATCATAATGCTGATTTAGAATGTCATGATTCACCTCGGAATTATTAATAAAGCGAGTTAAGAACGACATATCCTCTCTTAGAGGTTGTCGAATTTGTTGATTCATCTTATCTTGTAATTTAGTTACAACATTTTGTAGGCGCGCTTCTTGTTCTTCTTGCTTTTTCTTCTTTTTGTTTAAGAAGCCTCCAACTTTAAAATCATCGCTCATACTTTCAAGGTATTGTCTAATTTCTTCACGCATGTCATGCGTCATTATATATGCATTATCTAATACATCTTTACGCTTTTGTTTTAAAAAGCTTAATAATTGATCAGGATTATTCAATAGTCTAGCTTCTTCGCTAACAGCTTGATTTTGTTGAAACTTGGCATAAGCTTGTTCAAATTCATCTTCATTAATGTTAAGTTGTTCCAATATATCTTGTAGCTCATTTTGAATATATCCTAATTGTGCTTCTGTAATGAATTTCACTGTACGATTGACATAATCTTCAATAGCTTCTCTGTTATTATCTTTCTCTACTAAATACTGAGAGAGGCGTGATAGTTCATTTTCAGGGTGATCGAATTTAGATACATAAAAGATATCTGTTAGATTAATCTCCCAATCCTCAATTGACTTATTGACTCTCTCTTTAAAAGTTTCAAATGTAATTTCATCTTCATTATGTTTATCAATTTGATTAATGATAAAGATGACAGGAATGCCTACATCATTCATTCGTTTAATAAATTGAAAATTTAACGCCGATTGTACATGATTATAATCTACTGTATAGAATAGAATATTACTTGTGTACATGAATTGTTCAGTAGTGGATTGATGTGTAGCAACGTTTGAATCTACGCCAGGTGTATCTTGCAAAGTAAAGCCGTTTTTAAATTTTGTAGATGGAAAATTAATCTCAACAGATTCTACATCTACATTTAAACGGTTCATTTTTTTAACTTCATCATAAGTTTTTAATTTAGAATATTGTTGATTTTCTAAATTAGCTATAATACCTTGTTTATCTGAAACAGATACAATTGCAGTATTACTTGTTGTTGGTACTGGTGAACTTGGAAGAATATCTTGTTCTAATAATAAGTTGATTAAAGTTGATTTACCCGCTGAAAAGTGCCCTACAAACGAAGCGGTATATTGATTTAAATATACTTTTTTAATGACTTGATTAATGGTATGTACTAAAGTTGAGTTTTTAGATTTTTCAACTTCTTTTTTTAATTTATATAAAATATCCAGTTGTTCATTATTAGCCATGCTAAGTCCCCTTTATTTCAAACATTCTAATAAAAAAAGTAAGAGCCTGAGACATACTAAATGTAACAGGCTATTTTAAAAGTGGTAGTATTCTATAGAATAGAATGAACGGCATTACAATATCAATTCTGCCAAGCTACCTATTTATTAAATTTTATCACAACACTAGTTTGAAACAAATATAAAGAATTGTTAATTAAACCAAGCAGGTTTATCCCCACCAGTGTTTGGTTTATTAACACCAATATTTTCTTTTGAGTACAGTTCTGGGTTTTTAGCAATGCGGACAGCTAAACTTGCAACACTTCGACGTGAAACTTCTGTTCCTTTAAATTGAGCGTCTTTTGAAGTAACTTCGTAATCTGTTTCATTCTTAAATGTAAGCCAAGCAGGACGTATAATTGTATAATCTAGTGTTGACGCTTCAATAATGTCTGCTGCTTTACGATATTTAGTTAATTTTTCTCCAAATTGAGATTTATTAAATGCATTAAATTTAGGTGGTAATTCATCATAAATCCCAGGGGCAGCTACAAAGATTAGACGTTTTACATCTTTTTTAGACATTGCATCTACAATCGCTTGTGCTTCAACATCTAATGAACCAGATAGGCTCGCAAAGACAACATCAACTTTATCTAATGCTTGTTCTAAATCTTCCGCATTTTTTGCATCGCCTTCATATACTGTCACTCGATTTGATGCATAATCAGGAATTCGATGTGCATTTCTTAAAAATAAATCAACATTAAAATTTGAATCCTCTAAAAATATTTTAGTAGCCTCGATAGAGACCTTACCGTTTGCGCCAATAATTAAAACTGTTTGCATATGATTTCTCTCCTAACTATGATGTTTAAAATATATGTAGTTGTATCTAAATTTAACACTCTTACTATCACTTTACATCAGTAATAATAAGAGCGCTAATGAATTGATTAAATTAATTAAATATTATTAGATACATCAAGAAAAATTTACAAATTTAATAAAAATTATATAGTAGTTGGTTTTTTACCCCAATATTGATAATACGTACATTCAATATAACCATTGAATAATTTTCTTCTCTTAGTCGCTTTTCGATTAACTAAGAATTCGAATTCTTTGTTGCTAGTAAGAATGTAGGTTGATAGATGTGCATGTTGATTCATCAACTTACCAATATAGCGATACATTTCTTCAACTTCTTCTCTATCCCCAATACGTTCGCCATACGGAGGGTTCCCAACTAAAGCAACAGGGCTATCCGTATCAATCGTTAATGTATTAACATCTTTCACACTAAATTGAATAATATCTGCTAAGCCGACTTCTTCAGCATTACGTTTAGCAATTTCAACCATTTCAGGATCTATATCGGATGCAAATACTTGAATATCTTTATCATAATCTGCTTGCTGATCAGCTTCGTCTCTCATTTCATCATATATATTAGGTGGCATAATATTCCATTCTTCAGAAACGAAATCACGATTGAATCCAGGTGCGATATTTTGCGCAATTAAACAAGCTTCTATCGCAATGGTACCTGAACCACAGAATGGATCAATGAAAGGTGTATCTCCTTTCCAATTTGCTAATCGAACTAAACTTGCAGCTAATGTTTCTTTAATAGGTGCTTCCCCTTGAGCAATTCGGTAGCCACGTCGATTCAAACCAGAGCCTGATGTATCAATGGTTAGTAAGACGTTATCTTTTAAAATAGCTACTTCAACAGGATATTTCGCACCACTTTCGTTTAACCAACCTTTTTCATCGTATGCTTTCTTTAAGCGTTCCACAATTGCTTTTTTTGTGATTGCTTGGCAGTCTGGCACGCTATAAAGTGTAGATTTAACACTTCTACCTTGAACAGGAAATTGACCTTCTTTATCAATAATGTCTTCCCAAGGTAATGATTTCGTCTTCTCAAAAAGTTCATCAAATGTTTTGGCATTGAAGCGGCCCACTACGATTTTAATACGATCAGCTGTACGTAACCATAAATTACATTTTACAATCGCTTTAGCATCACCTTCGAAAAAGATGCGCCCATTTTCAACTTGTGTTTCATATCCGAGTTCTTGAATTTCTTTGGCAACAACAGCCTCTAATCCCATAGGACAAACTGCTAATAATTGGAACATGACGTGATCTCCTTTTTTATAATTACATTTATATGTTAACAAATATTTAAAATTTTATGTATGATTAGAAAAAAATAAAAGCTCTCCAATCAATGGGAGAGCTAAACTAGTTCATGATATTTCTGTAAGCCATGTTCTGTACCGTTGTACTCATATCGTACACTAGTTGTACTGGTACGTCGGTGGTAACCATCTGTCTACATATCTTTATATTTCGAATAAAGACGTCTCGTTTATACGTTGAATTCCGCTAAACAAGTGCTCCTACCAAATTTGGATTGCTCACTCGAGGGGTTTACCGCGTTCCACCCTTCTTATTTCTAAGAAGGCTACGTCACTGTGGCACTTTCAAACTACTTTAACCGTATCATTAGACTTAGGTTATTTCGTTGCCGTCAAATTAATGCCTTGATTTATTGTTTCATCAAGCACGAACACTACAATCATCTCAGATTGTGTGAGCATGGACTTTCCTCTATATTGCTATAGCGATTACCCAAAATATCACTTTTGCGATTATATCATAATTATCTATACTATTACAGATATTTTTGTAGATTGACTATTGTTTAGTGAAAATGACGCTACACAATAGTTATCTATTATTACATTCATTAAATCTAAAGACGCTTACATTACTTTCCAAATACAGCTTTTTCTAAGTTAGAAATTCGTTTTAAAATATCAACATTATTGTTTGATGAATTAGCGTTGTTTGAAGAAAATGATTTATTGTCAGAAGGTCTTGATGTTGCCACTCTTAGTCTTAATTCTTCAACTTCTTTTTTTAGTTTGTTATTTTCTTCAGACAATTTTACAACTTCATTATTCATATCAGCCATTTTTTGATAGTCTGTAATGATATCATCTAGGAAAGCATCTACTTCCTCACGACGATAACCACGGGCCATAGTTTTTTCGAAATCTTTTTCATAGATATCTTTTGCTGAAAGCTTTAAAGAAACATCTGCCATTTTTTCCACCTCATTCGAAACTTTGATCTTGCTCCCACTGCATGTCATTAATAAAATCAGTGAGTTCATCAAATGCCACAATATCACAAGTATAGTTTGTTTTATCTATAAAATCAACTAACATCCTTTTAAAGAATTTCGGGCTTCCTTCTTGCTCATCATCATATATAAGTAAAGACATATCAGAGTGATCTAGCATAAATTGATCTGTTTGTTTGAACTGATACGGCCCCTCATATTCTGAATGATGAACACTTTCCATAAAATCAGCTTCTTGCGCAATCTTATTATACTTCATTTGATTTTGTTCATTCCACTTCGACGTATGTCCGTAAAACGGTGTTATAATGCCTAATTTCAATTCTGGATAATCAGAACGTAAATCGATAACAACCTCAGCAGTCCATAATTCAATGCCAAGTTGACCTTGTATGAGGACCCATTCAAGGCCTTCATCAATATATTGTACTAATTTGTGCTTGAGAAATGCTTTTAAATAATAGACTTCATGTGCATCATCTTTAAATATATTTAACTCAAATGATTTATATCCTGTAACATACACAGTTTTCATTTGTGCGACATCACCCTTCAATAGTTTGATAAATATATTTTAAATCGTAATTGACTGCTTTTACCTTTTCAGTGAACAACTTTTTACTCGTTCTATGAAAATGGCAGTCGACAGATAATTCTTTATAAGACTTGATAAGTAAATCAAATTTGTTGGCGTTCATATAACTTAGTTGAATAATCTGTGATTTTAATTTGATTAGGCTTTCTAATTTAGCATCTATCATTTGTGTGTATGGATAAACCACATTGTAAAAATCATAATCATTTTGTGAAACTTTCACGTTATTAAAGCGTTCTTCAATTGTTTCTAGTTCATTGAGTAAGTCATTTATTGTTTTTGTATCCATGAAGACGCCCTCCTTATATCCAATTTAATTTATCATAATTTAAACCGACCGTCATTTAATTGATAGCTTCATTAATAGGATAAATACATTGAAATATTGTTTTACCAGATAAATAACGTTAAAATGAAGAAGATTAATAATGAAGTCACTTATGAGTATAAGTGCTTATTTGTTTATGCTTCATTATTATCTATCCTAGTTTGAAATTACAATCCGTAATCACTTAAGGATTAGTTGGTATTAGTGTTACATATCCACTATTAAATGTATTCAAACTTGTGTGGTGAATCTAATGAATTACCCTAATGGCAAACCTTTTAAGGGAAATACGACTAAGGTCGGAAGAAATGGCAAATCGAATTCTAGTAATATAGAATATGGTGGCCGTGGTATGACTCTTGAAAAAGATATTGAACGTTCTAACGATTATTATTTAAACCATGGCAAAGCGGTTATACATAAAAAGCCGACACCGGTTCAAATCGTTAATGTTCATTATCCGAAACGAAGTAAAGCAGTTATTAATGAAGCTTACTTTCGTACACCTTCAACTACGGATTATAATGGCGTGTATAATGGTCATTATATTGATTTTGAAGCAAAGGAGACTAAGAATAAAACTTCTTTTCCTTTGAATAACATTCATGATCATCAAGTAGAACATATGAAAAAAGCATTTCTTCAAAAAGGAATTGTATTTTTAATTATAAGATTTAAAATACTTGATGAAGTATATCTATTGCCATTTTCCAAATTCCAAAAATTTTGGGAAAGATATAAAAATGAAATAAAAAAATCAATAACAGTTGAAGAAATAAGAAAAAATAGTTACTATATTCCTTATCAGTATCAACCAAGATTAAATTACCTCAATGCAGTTGATAAGTTGATATTAGATGAAAGTGAGGACCGCGTATGACGGAAAATAAAGGATCTTCTCAACCTAAAAATGGTAAAAATGGGAAGTCCAAAGCAAAAAAGAATAAGAATGTGAAAAGAACGATTATTAAGATTATTGGCTTTTTATTAATCGCCTTTATCGTTTTAGTTCTACTAGGCATTTTATTATTTGCGTACTATGCATGGAAAGCACCTGCATTTACCGAATCTAAATTACAAGATCCTAAACCGGCAGAAATTTACGACAAAAATGGTGACTTGGTTAAAAAATTAGATAATGGCGCAAGACGAGAACATGTTGAATTAAAAGATGTTCCTAAAAATATGAGAAATGCCGTGCTAGCAACTGAAGATAATCGATTCTATGAACATGGTGCAATTGACTATAAACGTTTATTTGGTGCTATTGGTAAAAACTTAACTGGTGGATTTGGTTCACAAGGTGCATCTACCTTAACGCAACAAGTAGTTAAGCGAGCATTTCTAAGTGAAGAGAAATCTATCGGACGTAAAGCCCAAGAAGCTTACCTATCTTATCGTCTAGAGCAAGAGTACAGTAAAGATGAAATTTTTGAAATGTACTTAAATAAAATTTATTACTCAGACGGTGTATACGGTGTTAAAGCTGCAGCTAAATATTACTTCGATAAAGATTTGAAAGATTTAAATCTTGCTGAAGAAGCATATTTAGCAGGTTTACCACAGGTGCCTAACCTTTATAACATTTACGATAATCCTAAACAGGCAGAAAATCGTAAGAACACTGTACTTTACTTAATGCATTATCATAATAGAATTTCTGATAAAGAATATAATGATGCTAAGAAAATTAACTTAAAAGCTAATTTAGTTGATCGTACAGCTAAGGAACGTCAAATTGGCACAGATGATTCTGATTCAGAATACGATTCATATGTAAACTTTGTTAAATCTGAATTGATGAACAACAAAGAATTCAAGGATAAAAACTTGGCTGATGTTCTTCAAAGTGGAATCAAAATTTACACTAATATGGATAAAGATGTTCAACAAACATTACAAAATCGTATAGATAATGGTAATTACTACAAAAATGATGACCAACGAGTTGGTTCAACAATTCTTGATAGTAAAACGGGTGGTCTAGTTGCAATCTCTGGAGGACGTAACTTCAAAGACGTTGTAGATAATAATGCTGCAACAGATGCACACTTAACTGGTTCATCATTGAAACCATTCTTATCTTATGGTCCAGCAATCGAAAATATGCAATGGGCTACAAATCATGCAATTCAAGATGAATCTAGTTATTCAATTGATGGCGGTACATTCCAAAACTATGATGGAAGTGGTCATGGAACTGTAACTGCGTATGATGCATTAAGACAAAGTTTCAATATCCCAGCACTTAAAACTTGGCAACAAGTGAATGCACAAGCTGGTGACAATGCAGTTAAGAAATTTGCATCCAAAGTTGGATTAGATTATCAAAGTGATATTGGTCCTTCTGAAGTACTTGGTGGTGGCGCTTCTGAGTTCTCACCTACTCAATTAGCATCTGCATTCGCAGCAATTGCTAATGGTGGTACTTATAATAATGCGCATTCGATTCAGAAAGTTGTAACAGCTGACGATGATACAATTGAGTTTGATCATACGAGTCATAAAGCGATGGAAGACTACACAGCTTACATGTTAGCTGAAATGCTCACAGGTACATTTAAAGCCTATGGTTCAGCTTATGGACACGGCGTTTCAGGCGTTACAATGGGTGCTAAAACTGGTACAAGTACTTATGGTACGGAAATTAACCAGCAATATAACCTACCTGATAACGCTGCGAAAGACGTTTGGATTAATGGCTTTACACCTAAATATACGATGTCTATCTGGATGGGCTTCAGTGAAATTAAAGAAGGTGGCGTTAACTCATTCTTAGGTCACACAGAACAAGAATATCCACAATTCTTATATGAAGATGTGATGTCAGACATATCTTCTAGTAATGATGGTGACTTTGAAAAACCAGATTCAGTTAACGGTTCTAGTCCTGATAATTTATCAGTTAGTGGTCATCCTGATAACAACACGACTAATCGTGAAGTAAACGGAAGCAGTGGCTCAAGTACATCAACTAACGCTAACAGTTCAAATAGTAGTAATAGTAACAATAGTAGTAACACTAATTCAGGAAATACGAATAACAATTCATCAACACAAAGTTCAAATAGTTTCGGAAGTACCCTTTCAAATATTTTTAATTTAAATAGTATTTTCGACTTTAAAAAAGCTTCATAGTGTTTTTGAAGTGTTAAATATTTAAATGAAAGACTGGGACATCATTCCTAGTAAAATAGCCAGTAAATGAGTTTTGATAAATTCATTTACTGGCTTGTTTATTTATAATAATTAGTATTGTTGGAGTGCTTGCCCAACTTATTTTGCTTGTAAAATTTCTTAATGAAATGCTTTTTGTTGAGGCCCGGCCGCAAGAATGACTAGAACTGAGACGCGTTTATTTTAAGGGCCTTTAAAAAAAGCGTATTGCAAGAAATTGAGAACATTAAATTATGACCATATTTTATGACCTATATCTTAAAATAACGTCTCAATCTCAACGGCTATTATCTTAACTTTAGTCCAAACGCTTCCTTCTAATTTGATACGAAGCATTCATTTTAATTAACTCACTTTTTAGCGTCTTCATTTGACTATAGCCCATAAAATGATACTTTCTAGCTAACATATACTGATAGCGTTCCTCAAAGTTCATAGGTACCACTGGATATTGATCTAATAATTTGAAATCAATCGTCTCAATTTCATTTATCTCTTTAAAGAATTGAATGATTAAGTCAAAATATTTATCAATAAACTTTTTAGCTTCATTTGAATTTAATCTGCGCTGATTAGCAAATTCATCAAGTTGTTCTTCAATTTCTATAAAATCCTGTTTATTAATCATTTAATCAAGCTTTCTAAATTATTATTTTGTTTGTGCTTTCATACGTTTTTGCCCTTCTCTACAATCATCTAGTAAAGGACAAATGTCACACTTAGGCTTTCTAGCTAAGCAATGATAACGACCAAAGAAAATAAGTTGGTGATGACTTTTACTCCATCTTTCCCTAGGAATAATACTGCATAATCGCTCTTCCACTTGGGTAACATTATCTTTCCATCTATTGATACCAAGTCGCTTAGAAACACGCTCAACATGTGTATCAACTGCTAATGAAGGTTCGTCAAATGCTACGCTCATTACAACATTTGCTGTTTTACGTCCAACACCCGCTAAACTTTCTAACGCTTTATGCGTATTAGGAATGTCACCATTAAATTGGTCGATAAGTGACTGACATAGCTTTTGAATGTTTTTAGCTTTATTACGATACAAACCAATGGAACGTATGTCATTTTGCAATTCTTCGATATCAACGTTTAAATAATCTTGAGGCGTTTTATATTTCTGAAAAAGTGTACGCGTGACCTTATTCACTAAGTTGTCTGTACACTGTGCAGATAATAATACCGCAATCGTTAATTCAAAAGCATTATCATGTTTAAGTTCACATTCTGCATCTGGAAACATTTCAGCTATGACATCAATCATTTCAAGTGCTTTCTTTTTACTTATCATCTAATTTCTCCCCATTTAACCAATCAAACTTTGGTATATGTTTAACCGTATGTGTCATAGTTGGTTTGTTAAATTGTTCTCTAACTTTCTTAGATTCTTCAGTCGTTGTTACGTTGTTCTTTTTCCAGTTCAATAAAATACGGTCAACATATTTAAAGCTAAGCTTATCATGGCTATATGCTTCATCTAATGCAGCTCGTATTAAAGCAAAATCATGTTGGTCTACATCAATCCATTGATTAAGCGTTTCGATTTCATAAGGAGAAATAGGTCTAGCGAACAAAGTTTCAATGTATTGAAACAAATCTTTGAAATCTTGCTGCGTTTGATTCGTTTTTTGATTTGTTTGTTCCTGAGATAAAATAGTACTTAATTTCTCAAAAAAGCCATCCAAATCCATATATTCAGTAAATTTACCTTCTTCATCCTTTTTCACTTGAAGTTGTAACAAATCTTTTTGAATTAAATGTTGAATAATACTAGTAATTTCCCTTGGCTCCATGTTAGACCCTAATTTTAATTCATCGACGGATGGTTGCTTATTTGATGATTCAGAGGCATAAATCAATTTAATTAAAATGATTAAATCTTTTTCAGTTAGTCCTAATTCACTATAATGATCAAATAATTCTCTTCTAATGACGACAGGACGTTTTTTAAGTTGAAATTTATTCAAATTGATATTCCTCCCTCTTTAAAGTTGAAAAAGCGGGAGTGGGACAGAATTCTTTTTAAATTCGTCGTCCCACCCCCGCAAGGATGACTAGAACTGAAAAAAGCTTGATTTAAGCGCATTTTCAGTTCAGTCAGCTACTGCGAATTTGCAAAATAGCACCATCATATTATTATGTCCCAGGCTCTAGTAAATAACTGTGTATGAAAAGTAATCATAAAACCTATGGATATAAACGATTTAATAATCGTGGGAATGGTGCAGTTTCTCTTACGTGTTCTACACCTGAAATCCAAGCAACTGTTCTTTCTAAGCCCAATCCAAATCCACTATGTGGCACACTACCATAACGACGTAAATCTAAATAATAATTGTAACTTTCTGCGTCCAATTGATGTTCATCAATACGTTGTTCTAATAATTCTAAGTCATTAATACGTTCAGAACCGCCGATGATTTCACCATAACCCTCTGGTGCAATTAAATCAGCACAGAGTACAGTGTCTTCATTATCTGGATTTGGTTGCATATAGAATGGCTTAATTTTAGTTGGATAATTTGTAATAAATACAGGTAAATCATAATGATTTGCAATTGCAGTTTCATGTGGTGCACCAAAATCTTCGCCCCACTCGATATCATCGAAACCTTCTTCTTTTAAGAATTTAATTGCGTCATCATATGAAATTCTTGGGAAAGGTGTTGATACTTTTTCAAGTTTACTTGTATCTCTATCCAATGCTTTAAGGTCTAATTGACAATTTTTAAGTACAGATTGAACGACATGTGTAACGTATTGTTCTTGTACTTCTAAACTTTCAGCATGATTAGTAAATGCCATTTCTGGTTCAATCATCCAAAATTCAATTAAATGGCGTCTTGTTTTAGATTTCTCTGCTCTAAAAGTTGGACCAAATGAGAATACGCGACCATGAGCCATTGCAGCTGCTTCCATATATAATTGGCCACTTTGAGAGAGGAAAGCATCTTCATCAAAGTATTTCGTATGGAATAGTTCACTTGTTCCCTCTGGCGCACTTGCAGTTAAAATTGGTGGATCAATCTTAGTAAATCCATTCTCATTGAAGAATTCATATGTTGCTCTAATAATTTCATTTCTAATTTTCATAACAGCATGTTGTTTTTTAGAACGTAACCATAAATGACGGTGATCCATTAAAAATTCAGTACCGTGATTTTTAGGTGTAATTGGATAATCATGTGCTTCGTGTATAACTTCGATTGATTTCACTTGCATTTCATATCCTAAATCTGAGCGGTTATCTTCAGTAATAACTCCAGTCACATAAAGTGATGATTCTTGTGTGATTTCTTTTGCAAGTTGGAAAGTTTCTTCATCCACTTCTGATTTAACTACCACGCCTTGCATAAAGCCACTACCATCACGTAATTGTAAAAAGGCAATCTTGCCACTTGAACGTTTATTCGTTAACCAAGCACCAATAGTCACTTCTTGGTTAAGGTGTTGTTTAGCTTGTTTAATCGTTGTTTTCATAACCAATCTCCTAATTGTCATTCTATATAGTCAATACTTATTTATTTTAACAAAATAAATTGTGAAGTTCTAGCATGTGACGATGTTGTTTCATCGTTGAATCGTATAAATTATTGTTTCTTATCAATATTTTGCTGGATTTTTTTAATGAGTTTACCAAACTGTTTGATATCCCCTTTTTTCTGTTTATAATTTTCTAGCGTTTGAGCAAAAAAGTTCTTATAGTTACTGCTAATTAAACGGTCATCAAATGAAACAATAAGTCCTTGATCATCCTCATTTCGAATTAATCGACCGAGTCCCTGTCTAAAACGTGTAACTGCATCAGGTAATACATAGTCTTTAAAGGTGGACTCAAACTCTGAATCCATGAGCCAATGTTTTGTATTATATTTATTCATAAATGGTAGTTTGGCAATCATGACACATTTAATTCCATTTGATTGATAATCAAAGCCTTCAAAAAAGGTAGACGTACCAAGCAATATCGTTTTATCGAAACTATTAAATTGTTGAACGATTTTATAATTTTGATTTTGCTGTTGTGTGAGCACAACATAGTCCTCAAATGCGGGTAGTTCATTTAATAACTCTTGAACCATATGCATCATGCGATAACTTGTAAATAGTACTAAACATTTCGACTGCGTGATTGTGACATATTCCTGTATATAATCGACAATAGATGCTACATAATCATCGATATTTTTGAAGTTATAAGCACTTACATCGCTAGGAATATACACATTTGTATTCATACGATTTGATAATGTCGAAGGAACTTGATAAGTGTTAAATTGCACATCCTCTTTGAACCAATTTTTGAAGGCATCGAACTTATGATTAAAAGTTAACGTCCCTGAAATAAAGGTTAATGAGTTAAATTTATCTAAGACGCGTGTTGTAAGTATATCTCGGACAGCGTAATCTTTAACAATTAATTTAATTGTTGATTTCTGAGTCAAATTTCTAATAGATAAATAAGCTGTATGATGATCTTTAAGGCTTTGTTCTATGTTTCGATAAGTATCGTTAATATATAGCAATTGTTTACGTAAAGTCTTAATCGTTTTATGCGTCATGCCATTAAATATTTCTAATGTTTTATTTATTTTATCAACAATTAAATGTAAATCTTTAAGTATCTGTGTTGAATCAAATTCAAATACATAATGGTGTCGATGAATGTCATCATCGTGAACGTCCGAATTTTGAATTATTTCAAATATATGATTGAATAAACGCTCATTTAAATCATGTATTTCTGAGATGTTCATCTTCAGTCCAAATACATCAATTGGTGCAATATCTAAACGTTCTAATATACGTTGTTGTTCAAGATGATCGATTGCTTTCAACAATTTTTCATTTTCATTCTTCCCTATTAAGCCAAGTTGATATTTTAAATCTGAGTAATCAAGTTCATTTGTAACTTGATTTAATGCATAATCAGGCAAACGATGGGCCTCATCAATGATACAATCATCGAACAGTTGGTAAATTGAGTTCTCTTGATCTGAATGTATAAGATGCGCATGATTAGTGATACCGATTTGGATGTGTTGTGCATTTCGTTTGATGTAATTGTAATAATGAATATCATGTCTAACGGGCACATAGGTTTCAACTTTTTGGTCAAAATACATTTTTTGACCACCTTTTAGATTTAAATCTTGAATATCCCCTGTTTCAGTTTCGATAATCCATGTCAATAATTGCATTTTTAAAATATTAACTTCATAGTTAGTAGTTTCATCTTTTAATATTTGACTAATTAGACCAAGTGAAATATATTCTGTTTTACTTTTAATAAGTGTTGCATTAATTTTAAAGTTTAGCGCTTGATTTAAACTAGGTATGTCTTTTAATAAAAGCTGATTCTGCAATAATTTAGTATTTGTTGAAATCATGACATGACGTCCTGTTTCAATATTATACATTAGCGCTGCTAATAGATATGCTAATGACTTCCCACTACCTAAAGGTGCTTCTATCATTGCTTTATCGTTGTGCATCAATTGTTCTAATATAATTTCAGATAAATATAATTGTTGAGGACGATATGTAAGATTGAGTGCTTTAACTGCATCACGATACAGATCTTTAAGTGATCCATTAAATTGAGTTTTTGGTGCTTTTAAATCCACTTGCTTTTTATAAATAATTTGTTCAAATTGTCCAAGCGTATTATCTAAAGGTATTGATGGATGCTGACGAACCATTTCAAACAAGATATTATATAAATCGTATTTTAAATTTTTACTTAAATAATAGAGTTGTTTTAACGTATCTATTGGAAGTTGTTCGAATTTTTGAAAGGCTTTAATCATTAATAATGCAGTTGTTGTAGCATCCTCATCAGCTCTATGTGCATTATCTAAAGGGATATCATGAGACTCCGCTAATTCACTAAGTTGATAACTTTTATCTGTTGGATAAGCAATTTTAAATAACTCTAATGTATCGATGACTTTTTTAGGTTCGAAATGTATATTACAGTTTTTAAAAGCCTTCTTAATAAAATTCAAGTCAAAATCTACGTTATGCGCCACAAATACACAATCTTTTAGTTGTTGATAAATATCTTTTGCGATTTCATGAAAATAAGGGGCTTGTTCTAACATTGTATCTTCAATTGAGGTCAATGCTTGGATGAATGGTGGAATTTCCAAATCAGTACGAATCATAGAATGATAAGTCCCAGATATTTTATTATTACTTACAAAGGTTATACCAATTTGTATAATTTCATCATAATCAAGTTGATTGCCAGTTGTTTCTAAGTCGACAACTGCATAACTTGTGTGTCCCATAACTAACTCTCCTTATCTTCTTGTCATACGCTTTATATATCTATATCCGCACTAATAAGGCGTCTAACTTCATTATTCTCATCTTTTACAATTAAGAAACCATCACGGTCAATATCAATCGCTTCACCAATAAATTGTGTATTATTCTCAGTGAAACGTAATTGGCGTTGCCAAATATTAGAAGCTTGAATATACTCATTTCTAATTTCTGCAAATGGCTGAGTTAAAAATTGAGTATAACGTTTTTCAATTGATGAAATGAGCGCTTCTAAAAATGTATATCGATTGATTTTAGTATCACTATGTAAACCGACACTTGTCGCGCTATGTTTAATCTCATCTGAGAAATCACTATCTTCATGGTTTAAATTGATGCCAATACCACAAATGATGGCGTCAATTGAATCATAATTTGCTATCATTTCAGTCAAAAAACCGCATACTTTTTTGTCAGCGATATAAACATCATTCGGCCATTTAATTTCTACTTTGTCATTTGTAAATGACTGTATAGCATCTCTAATTCCTAAAGCAGCAAACAAATTGAATTTTGGAATCATTGAAAAAGGTACATTAGGACGTAATACTAATGACATCCATAAACCTTTACCTTTTGAAGATGCCCAATTACGATTAAATCGCCCACGTCCTTGTGTTTGTTCATCACTTAAAATAATCATTGATGCACTATTGCCAACTAATTCTTGCTTAGCAATCGTTTGAGTTGACGCAACACTCTCGAATACCTTTATTTCTGAGGCTAATTGCGAATCTTTTAAAATATAAGCTACGATACCTTGATACCAACAATCTGGTAGTTCATTTAATTGATGGCCTTTATGATTGATGGAGTCTATTTTACACCCATCTTTTTTAAGTTGATCGATGACTTTTTTTACAGCTGCTCTAGAAATATTTAATTGATCAGCAATATATTGTCCTGAAATATATTCAGATTGATGCTTATATAGTATACGAATAACGTCTTGACTATATTTTGACATTCTCTTTCACCCACTTCAATAATTCATCTTTAGAATTTGAAACTTTATGTGTAACAACTTCACTTTCGATTTGTCGTAACACCTCTTTTAACCAAGGACCACTTTTTTTAGGCACAACTTTGAGTATATCGCCACCATTGATATTAAGCGCTTTACGACTTTCAATTGGTAATTGATGATTAATTTCTTTAATCGATTGATAATTGAAGATTAGAGGTGACGCTACTTTAATATTATTTTCTTTAAGTAAAGGAATGATGTCAATGATGTCCAAAATATTACTTGCGCCATAATCATAAACAAATAACTGTAATTGATTTTTAGTTGAGATTTTTGGCATCTCTAATAATAGTTTATGATATTGATTTATTTTAGCTTTCTCTTTATTGCTTATTTTCAAGCTTGAAAGCGGCGTGTCTGATTGCTCAATGGTCTTTAAGATTGCTAGCCATAATTCAAAGCTTATCGGTGCATTAATCCTTGTTGCTTTCATATCTAGATCTTTAAAAAATGGAACATAATTAAAGAAGTTCAATGTCAATAAAGTTGTGTAGCTTTCACTAACATTTTGACCTTGTATTAATTTTTTAAGTTCTACAACGATACGTTCTATAGATAAAAATTCGATATCTGCAATATGATGTTGCATTGCCTCAAACGTATGATGTGAGATCGTGAAATTTAATTGTGATTGAAAGCGTACGCCTCTCAAAATGCGTAAAGCATCTTCATCGAAACGCTCGTGTGGTGTACCAACGGTAGTTATAATCTGTTGCTGTAATGCCGTTTGACCATCAAAATAGTCATAAATTTTAAAATCTTTATCCATAGCAATAGCATTAATTGTAAAGTCACGACGTTGTAAATCTTCTTTTAAATCACGTACAAAATACACTTCATTAGGTCTGCGATGATCAACATAATCTGATTCAGCTCTGAAAGTTGTCACTTCGTAATTCGTTCCTTCGTACACGACATTAATCGTTCCGTGCTCTTTTCCAATTGGGATTGTTTTATCAAATATCGATTCTATTTCATCTGGTGTTGCGCTGGTTGTAATATCGATATCATGGATGGGTCTATCCATTAAATAATCACGCACAGACCCTCCGACGAAGTATGCTTCAAAGCCATGGTGTTCTATTTTTTCTAAAATAGGTTTTGCTTGAGTAAATAGTTTTGTTCCCATACTAATCCTCTTTTTGATTTAACATTTTTCTATAGTAGTGTTCGTATTGATCTGTAATTAATTCTGAACCAAATCGTTCTTCTATGTCATTTAACATAGCAGTTTGCATGTGTTGGTATAAATCAGGGTTAGTAAGAAGTTGTATGGCATAATCACTTGCGCTAGTACTATCACCAATATCTACGATATAACCTGTCTCATTATGCTTGATAACCTCTTTTATACCACCTGCATTAGAACCGATAGGCACAACACCTGTTTTCATTGCTTCTAGTAATGTCAATCCAAAGCTCTCTTTTTCACTTAATAGAAGCACTAAATCAGACATTTGATAGAATTCACTCACTTGATCTTGTTTGCCTAAAAATAACACATCATTTTCGATATCTAATTGACGTGCTAACTTTCGCATATCTAATAATTCTGGACCGTCTCCTAATAAAATGAGTTTACTTGGTATATGATGATGAACTTTCGCAAACGTTTCTAAAATAGTATCAATACGTTTTACTTTTCTGAAATTAGATACGTGAATCAGTACCTTTTCATTTGGTTTGATGCCATAGACTTCTTTAAGTTTTTCATCATGACGTGTTGGAAATTCATTTTCACGAACAAAATTATAAATAGGGATAATTTCTTTCTCAGTTTCAATGATGGACTTTGTTTGACGTGCTAATGAATGACTCACGCTTGTAACAATATCACTTTGCTCAATTCCGAATTTGATAGCACCTTTAAGTGAGTGATCGTAACCTAATACGGTAATATCAGTGCCGTGTAACGTCGTCATTATTTTAATATCTTTACCAGACATTTGACGTGCTAAAATGCCACAAACAGCATGAGGCACGGCATAGTGCATGTGCAATACATCTAAATCATATTCTTTTATCACTTCAGAAATTTTAGTACTCAAAGTGATATCATATGGAGGATATTGAAAGACGGCATACTGATTTACTTCAACTTGATGAAACGTAATATTAGGTAAAGGTTTGCGAATTCTAAAAGGAATATTCGACGTTATAAAATGTACTTCATGACCTCTCTCAGCCATTTTAATGCCTAACTCAGTAGCGATGATACCAGAACCGCCCATTGATGGATAACATGTAATACCTATTTTCATGTTACACTATCCTCCTTTTTAAAAATGATTATTTTCGTTCAAAACGATTTTTATCTCTAGTGTTGAATTTTTCCATTGTTTCATTAAAGCTTTCAGTCATGTCGATATCGAGTGAGTTTGCTAAGCAAAGTAAAACAAATAAATTGTCTCCTAATTCGGCTTTAATTGTATTTTCATCTTCAGTTTCTTTCTTTTTCTTTTCACCGTGATAATGATTGATTTCTCTAGCAAGTTCTCCGACTTCTTCTGTCAAACGTGCTAAATTTGCAAGTGGAGAAAAATACCCAGCTTTGAATTGTCCAATGTATGCATCCACTTCATTTTGCATCTCTTTCATAGATTTCATTGTGTTCACTTTCTCCTTTATTATTGATACTTAATAAGTATATATCATATTAAACAATCATGCATTTTATGAATATGAAAAGAACGGATTATATTTTAATTAAATTTTCAAGAAAAATAAAATAAAAAATTGGGAGTAGAACAGAATTCTATACGAATTCAATGTCCTACTCCCACGTCGCTATCTAAGATTGAAAAGCATATTATAATTACTTACTCAACTTTAGTGAGCGATTAATGCTAGTAGCATAAAAATGATGTTGTTTTATGCTAAATATTTATAAGCTCAATTAATTATCACTCGCTTTAGCGATAAGAATAATTCTTACTAATTCTGCGACAGCTGTTGCAGTTGCGGCAACATACGTCATTGCAGCTGCTGAAAGAACTTTTTTAGCATGTTTATATTCTTTTTCATTGACAATATTCAAAGCAGTTATTTGTTTCATTGCTCTTGAACTTGCGTCGAACTCAACAGGTAACGTTACAATCGAGAACAGGACAGCGAGTGACATTAATCCAGCGCCAATCCATAATGCTGTTGACCCAAATGCACTTCCCATAGCTGTAAGGATAATTCCTAACATGATAATCATGTAACTTAAAGAACTACCTAAATTGGCAAATGGTACTAACGCACTTCTGAATCTTAAAAATACATAACCTTGTTGATGTTGAATCGCGTGTCCAACTTCGTGTGCAGCAATAGCTGTACCAGCTACTGAAGGTCTATCGAAGTTTGCAGGAGATAAACAAACAACTTTCTTTTTAGGATCATAATGGTCAGTTAGGAAACCTTCACCTTTAACAACGTCAACATCATAGATGCCATTCGCATGAAGGATTTCTTCAGCTACCTCACGGCCAGTCTTACCACTTGTTGATCTCACTTGTGCATATTTTTCATAATTCGATTTTACTTTGTGTTGTGCCCACATTGGAATGAGCATAATAATGACGATATATATTATATAAGACATTATAGACAATAATTCCACTCTCCTTTATCCATATTCTACTGAGAATCCTTGATTTAATCAAATAATTTAATTGGTATTATCTTTTGTAAATAATAATATAAGCATAATGCCAATGAACTTAACCAAAACGCGATATAGCCAACCATAACTTTATGTTGCTCAATAATGTCATAGTACGGATACTTATTTAAAACATAATCAATGAAATCATTATGAAACACCCACACCATCGCAATTAGCAAACTACTTATTCTAATCTTTAAGCGAGGATAAAAGTAAATTGCTTGTATCGCCATAATACCATGACTCAAAATTAAAAATATATTCATGATTGTTATATTATGATTTAAATGAATCATTTGAAGATTCATTATTACAGCCCATAGCCCATATTTTAATAAAGTAACGAAAGCAAGGGCTTCAATAAACGGAATGTGTTTATTGATAATTAAACAAAAAATAACAATACATAAAAAAAGCGAAGCAATTGGACTATCAGGTATAAAAGGTAAGAAATACCAAGGTGTTTGAACTAATTGATCACCATACCAAATGAACCCATACAACGTGCCAAGTAAGTTACAAACAAGTAAAAAGATTAAGCAGGATTGACGATATAATGTTAACTCCCACATTTGTTTAAATGTTAGCATACGTTTTATTTCCTTTAATGACTTTTATCGATTTTCAAGCACCTCTAAAATTTGAGTTAATTGATAGAATTGTTCTCGATCATTAAATTGAAGGCTTAAATCAATATTATGGCGCAAGTGCTCAATGAGTGAGTAGACACTTGTCGAATCAAGAGTTAAATTGTAAATCGTATTTAGATAAGCCATATATTGAGTTGAATACATTAATTGATGAATCATCAAGTCATTTAATTTAAAATCGGTAGTGTGTTCGTCTGAAAAATGAATCAGAATATCAAATTCACAATGATGAGATATAATATAATTGAAAATCTCATTTGTGTTTATGAGTATGTGATGATTATTAACCAACTTAATTGCTGGAGCATCTGCATTACTTAAACTCGTTTCTAGCGTTTTATGATTAGATATTTTTTGATTAACAAAATGAACGTGTTCAAGTAGATCGTAATGAGATTTAATATAGTTTAAAATCCATACACTAATACGCGATTTAAAATGATAATGAAACAAAGCATATTCAATATAACTTTGTTTCATCTGATTAAGGGTTTGATTCAAGTAAATCACCTTCATTAATAATCAAGACGATTGGCTTCTTCTTGCCAAGTCTCATTACTAGGATCCATTTCTAGTAATTGTTGTAAGAGTGTCATTGCCTTCTCTTTATTACCGATTTCAATTAAATAATAGTAATAGTCACTTAAGAATGCGCTTTGCGTTTTCATTGTTGGATAAGCAAGTTCAAAGAAATGTTGTGCTTCTTTATCACGTTCTTCTTGACCAAATGCATGCGCTAAATGCCACATGAAAACAGGATCTAAATCATCTTCATCAACATATGATAACAATGCAATAATTGCTTCATAGTCTTCTTCGTTTCGGAATAAATCACTCAAAATTAATAATGGCTCATGATAAGCGTTGTCCACTTCAAGCGCTTGTTTGAGTAATTCAACACCTTCATTAGCATCGCCATGCTCAATTTCTAAACTTCCTGTTGAAACCATCAATTCTTTATAAAATTGATTTAAGCGTAAGCCTTCTTTACCAGTTTCAATTGCATCAGGATAATTTTTTTCATTTTCATAAAGTGATTGTAAATAGAAGTATCCTTGTATAAAGTCAGGATCTTTAGATAGAAGATTTTTCGTGATTTTAATGGCTTCTTGAGTGATATCATTTTTTTCATATGCGATGGCTTTTTTGAAGAAATCTTCAGAAGTCATTTCATCTTCATTAATTTCATCATATAAATTAATCGCATCACTATAGTTACCACTTTGTAATGCGCAATCTGCCATTCGAGCAAACAAATTGATGCCATTTACTTCGTACTCACCTGTATCTAATACGACTTCATATTCACGAGTCGCACGTAAGTATTGACCATCAAAATACAACAATTCAGCTAATGCAAAATGGATGATTGGGTCGTTAGGTTCTAATTCTCTTGCTTCTAATAATTTATCAATAGCAACTTCATTCATATTAATTTGTTGATATAAATCAGCTTCTAACATTAGTTTTTCAGTTGATATTGCAACTTGACTTAAATATTCTAACGCTTCATCAGTTTGGTTCTCTGACATTAAGCCTTCAATAAAGTATATTAGTAATTCACTCTCATCTGGATACTTATGATATAAAGTTCTAAACACCTCTAGTCCTTGAGGTGTTAATCCAAAATTATATAAGGTTTCACCAAGAATAAATAATGCATCATCATTATTAGAGTTCAATGCATCATTTACGCGTGTATCTAAATGATCTAGTTTTTGAAGATTGATATCGTCTATTAATTTATAGATATCTTCCATTTTATTTTATCCCTCATTTTCTAAAAGCTTTAATTTAGGAAGGAAACCAGGGAATGATACATTAACAGCATCAAATTGTCGGATATTAAGCGGTTCATCACTCAATAATGAAGCTATAGCTAACATCATCCCAATTCTATGGTCAGTTAAACTATCTACGGTTGCTGATTTTTTGAATTCTGAAGGATGAATGATTAATCCATCTTCAGTTGGTTGTAATTCGAAGCCTAATAACCCAAGCATGTCTGCAGTTGTATCAATTCGATTTGTTTCTTTCACTTTTAATTCTTCTGCATCTTTAATGATACTTGTACCAGTTGCTTGTGTACACAATAGTGCAATGATAGGTAATTCGTCAATCGCTTTCGGTACTAAATCGCCTTCAATATGGACTGGTTTTAAGTTTGGTGTATATTTTACACGAATCGATGCAGTTGGTTCTGACGTTTGCGTGACATTAAAGCACTCAATACGCCCTCCCATTTGTTCAACGATATCTATAATACCTGAACGAGTTGGATTGATGCCAACATTATGAATTATTATATCGCTTCCAGGCGTAATAAGTGCTGCTACAATAAAGAATGCTGCTGAAGAAATATCTCCCGGAACATTAAAGTCTGTAGCTTTGATATGTTGGATAGCGTTTGCCTGCGTAGTAATTACCTTACCAGAAATGCTAATTGGAATGCCATAATGTTCAAACATTGTTTCGGTATGATTTCGACTTATATCTAACTCAGTAATTTCTGAAACTTCATTTGAAAATAGACTAGCAAACAATAACGCACTTTTAACTTGTGCACTCGCTACTTCCATTTCATAGGTAATACCTTTTAGTGAAGCGGGTTCAATAATTAAAGGCGTATAGTTATCATCTATTCCTGAAATATTAGCACCCATCAATCTGAGTGGTTTCATCACTCTATCCATAGGCCGCTTACCTATTGACGCATCACCAGATAACACACAATTAAGGTTGAGACCACTTAGCAAACCTGCTAATAAGCGTGTCGTAGTTCCCGAATTACCTGTGTATAAAGTTTGATGTGGTGTTTTAAATTTATTATAGCCTGGTGAATTAACAACGATTTTGTCATCCGCAATTTGTATGTCAACACCCAATAATTTAAATATTTCGATTGTACGTAAACAATCTTCGCCTAATAACGGTTTAAATATCGTTGATTGGCCAGTTGCTAAAGAAGCCAACATGATGGCTCTGTGCGTCATGGATTTATCTCCAGGTACTTCAATTTCACCAACTAATGGTCCCTTAATATCGATCATTTGTTCATTTGACATGCTATCATCCACCTACTTCAATACGAATTGCAAATCCTCAAATGCTTGAATTAATATGTCTTTTTCAACGTGGCAGACACGTGGTTTACCAAGCTCTTCTAGTAAGACCATTTGAATACCTTCACCATTATTCTTTTTATCCGTTAACATATATTGATACATATCATTAAAGTTTAATTGTTGAACCAATTCAACTGGATAACATAATGTTTTTAAATAATTAGCATAATGTGAAACATCAAATTGTGATTCAAACAGTCTGTTGGCGATAATAAATTGATAGATAATACCAATCATTATGGCGTGACCATGTGGTATTTTAGTCTTATACTCAACAGCATGGCCGAACGTATGCCCTAAATTCAAATATTTTCGCATATTATGCTCTTTTTCATCTTTAACGATGACGTTCAATTTCGTCTTAATGCCTTTGAAGATAAACTGATCCATATCTTTTAGAGAATTCAGCTTTTCTCTAGTAGAAAAGTGCTTCTCAATATCATCTGTAGCGACTTGTCCTGTTAATAAAGCATGTTTATAAACTTCAGCATAGCCACTTAAAATTTCTTCATAAGGTAAAGTATTTAAAAAGTTCAAATCATATATGACAGCTTTTGGTCGATAAAATGCACCGATTAAATTCTTTCCATGAATAGAATTAATACCCACTTTGCCTCCAACACTTGAATCATGCGCAAGTATCGTCGTAGGTACTTGTATGAAATCAACACCTCTTAATAAAGATGAAGCTAGAAATCCAGTAAAATCACCTGTAGCACCGCCACCTATCGCAACTAAACACGTGTTGCGCGTTAAGTTATATTCAAGTAATTGTTCTAATGTTTGTTGATAGTGCTCAAATGTTTTCATTTTCTCACCGGCAGGTACAACGATCTTATAAGTGTTTGATGCGTTAAGTAGTGAAGTGAACTTATGTTTAAAATTAAAATCAACAAATTCATCAACGATGAGAAAGACTTTATCATAGTCTTGTATATAGTCAGATAATGTTTCAAACGCATTATGTTCGACGATAATTGGATAATTATTATTTGGATACGTTGTTTGTAATTGCATTCAAAATACCTCGTTTCTAAACGTACATTGATTTAAAATTCAATGTTCAGACGTCTTCGTTCCTCAATTTGGGCTTTTAATTGATCAATATGGTTGGATTGAAACTCTTCTGTAATCGCTTTGGCTACTTCAAAAGCAACAACATGTTCACAAACTACACTTGCTGCAGGTACAGCACAACTATCAGAACGTTCAATCGTAGCTTTGAAGTCCTCTTTAGTGTTGATATCAACAGAATTAAGCGGTTTGTATAAAGTTGGGATTGGTTTCATAACGCCATTTACGATAATTGGCATACCATTTGTCATACCACCTTCAAAGCCACCTAGGTGATTAGAACCACGGTAGAAGCCTGATTCGCTATTATATAAGATTTCATCTTGTATTTCGCTTCCTGGTTTTTCTGCAGCTTTAAAACCTTCACCGAAGCTAACTCCTTTAAATGCATTAATACTAACAACACCTTGAGCAATACGACCATCTAGTTTACGATCATATTGTACGTAACTACCAACAGCCACAGGCATATTCTCGACCATTACCTGAACAACGCCACCAATTGAATCGCCTTCTTTTTTAGAGGCATCTATCTTATCTCTCATTTTCTGTGCGATAGATTCATCGATAACACGTACATCATTCTTATCTATATTTTGTTTGAAAGTTTCAGTATCATATAACCCCTCGTCTTTAATACCGCCAATTTCAACTACACGACTATACATATGAATATCTAATTGTTCTAACAGTATTTTAGATACTGCCCCAACTGCAACACGCGCTGCTGTTTCGCGAGCAGAAGAACGTTCTAAAACGTTTCTTAAATCTCTATGATTGTACTTCATACCACCAATTAAATCCGCATGTCCCGGACGTGGTTTTGTAATAGTACGTTTCATATTCTCTCTTTCTTCATCTGTAATAGGCGCAACACCCATAATGTTTCTCCAATGTGTGAAATCATCGTTTGTGACAACAAGTGTGATTGGACTGCCAAGTGTATAGCCATTTCTGACACCTGATACAATTTCTACAGCATCTTTCTCAATTTGCATACGTCGCCCTCTACCGTAGCCACCTTGACGCTTAAACATTTCCGTATTAATATCTTCTGCTTTAATTTCTAAATTCGCAGGTACACCTTCAATAATTACTGTTAATTGAGGACCATGTGATTCTCCTGACGTTAAATATCTCATGAGAATACGCTCCTTTCCCTTTACTACGTTAAATTGTGATATGTGTTATCATATCACATTCAACCGTATAACATAACTAGTGTGCAATAGTAAATTTGAATTTATTAGAATATTTCAATAATTAAAGAGTGAAAAACGAAATGATGATATTTCATCTTAAAAAAAATAGAAAGAGAGCGAACTAGTATTCATAATGCATTCTAGTTCGCCCTCTAAAGGATGACAAGTGATGGGCAACGTATTATTAACGGCTTCACTATTTTGTCAGTCTTTGTGATTTATCTAAAAGGTAAGCCTCAACGTAATTGTCTAGACTACCCTTATCAGTACAATATGTGTATTAAATTTCTATTCGTATAACCAAGCATCTCTAGGTGACGCATAGCTACTTAATTCGTCTTCATTAAACCATAGTGCAATTTCACGTTGTGCTGATTCAACTGAATCTGAACCATGAATTACATTTCGTCCTACAGTTAAGCCGAGATCGCCTCTAATAGAACCTGGTGTTGCTTCAGATGGGTTTGTTTTACCTATAATGTGTCTTGATACATCAACGGCATCTTCGCCTTCAACAACCATTGCAAAAACAGGTGCAGAAGTAATAAATGAAATTAATTTGCCGTAGAATGGTTTATCTGTGTGTTCAGAATAATGTTCTTCAGCTAATGATTGAGGAACAGTCATCAATTTACCACCTACTAGTTTTAAACCTTTTCTCTCAATGCGTGAAATAATTTCTCCCACTAAATTACGTTGAACTGCATCTGGTTTAATCATTAAAAATGTTCTTTCCATCGTAAATTATCCCCCTGTGTGTGAAGTCTCAATGATATAAACATAAGACTTAAATGATGAATATTTAAATATGTATCGTACTTTGGCGTAACAAAAAACCTGCTACTATTCAATAGTAACAGGTTGTTAAAGCGCTTTCAATATTTTTTCGTTTTAAACGTTACGTGATCCCATTTTCTTTATTAATTTAATAAAAAGACTTTGAGCATTGGGTTCATCAAGTTCATTAATTAACTTGAGTGCTTTAGCTAAATATTTATCACTAATTGCTTTAGATTCTTTAATGCTATTAGAGTTTCTAATCTGCTCAATCAAAGGTTCAAAGTCTTGAGATTTAGATTGATGGTTGAGTGAAGCAATTTGACGCTTGAATGATATATCTTTTTTCATTTCAAGTAGCACTGGTAATGTAATATGTCCATTCATTAAATCACTACCTACAGGTTTGCCCAATTTCTTTTCAGTGCTAGTGAAGTCCAAAATATCATCAACAATTTGGAAACTCATGCCAATATAGTGGCCTATCATTTTAAGCTTTCGAATAGTTTCATCATCAGCCTCAGAAGTAATCGCACCGACTTCAGTTGCTAATTGAATTAACAAAGCGGTCTTTCTATTGATGCGTCTCAAATAATTGGTAATACTTTGCGCACTATTGAATTGGTCTTGAAACTGGAATAATTCACCAAGTCCTACGTTTACAATCGAATTTGAAATAATATGATGAATTCGGTTATCACGAATTTCAGATAAATGTTCAAGACCCAATGCAAGTAAGAAGTTTCCAGTTAATATTGCGGTAGTAACGTCCCACTTTTTAACTATGGTTAAACGTCCACGTCGTTTGTCGCTTTTATCGATAACATCATCATGTACTAGTGTTGCCATATGAATTAATTCAAGGGCAACTGCAACACGATACGTATCTTCAGTTTGCTTTTGTGGTCCGAACTGACTACTCAAGATAACGAATGCAGGTCTAACTCTTTTGCCTCCTGAAGAAAGCAAATGAGATGATGCTTCATGTAAAATTGGATCATTGCTTTCGATAGCTTTTTGAAGGCGTTTTTCTACGTTCTTAATTTCGCTATTCATGTTTAACTTTGCCACGTTAATCACCTTTTATTTTGTCTAACTTTTTTGTTTATAGCCTAGATGCATTGCAGCAACGCCACCTGTAAAGCTACGGATTTTAATTTTAGTGAAGCCAGCTTGTTCAAATAATTGTTTTAATTTGTCTTTATCTGGAAAATCGAACGTAGATTGTTGTAACCACTCATATTCTTCCTTAGATTTAGCGAATAATTTACCGAAAATTGGCATTATGAATTTAAAGTATAACTTATAAATTTGTTTAAATACCGGCATTGTTGGTTGACTTGTTTCAAGACAAACGACCATTCCACCTGGTTTTAAGACTCTATTCATTTCTTTTAATGCAACTAAATAATCAGGTACATTACGGAGACCGAAACCAATTGTAACATAATCAAATGAATTATCTTCGAACGGTAAATTCATTGCATCTCCATGAACTAAATGAATATTATCCATATGCTTTGTTTTCTCTTTACCCACTTCTAGCATGTTTTCACTGAAGTCTAAACCAGTTACTTCACCATGCGCACCTACTGCTTTACTAAGTGCAATAGTCCAGTCAGCAGTACCGCAACACACGTCAAGTGCTTTACTATCAACTTTAACGTGCATATCTTTCATTACATGTTTTCGCCACACTTTGTGTTGCTCAAAACTAATAATGTTGTTTAAACGATCATACTTACTTGAAATATTTTGGAAGACTGTATGAACTTGTTCTTTTTTTGCATTATTTTCAGTCATTAATATTACCTCTACTTTTCTCTATATAACTTTGATTGATATTTTGTAAAAACTGACGTACATCAGATGGTTGGTACATCTTAAGGTAAGATGGATAATAGTCATCACCCTCGGAGATTAATTGTTGATATAAATCTAAAGGCGTTACTTGTTCTTTACTGAAATGAGACAAAGTTATATATGGGAAGATTGTTTCAATTTCAATAATTGCATCATAGATAGCTTCAGACTCTAATACTTGATGATGTAATGATGATTTTAATTCATTCGATTTGACTATCGCTTTGCTCATTGCTAATTGAAACGTTGGATCATTTATTTCAGCTAAAAGCGTATAAAAATGAGCGCTTAGTAAATCACCAATTAAAATAGATTTTTTTGACTTTTGGTTTTGTGTTATCTCATCAAGATGTTTCATTGAAGTATCGATAGTGAGGCAAGCAAGTTTAGCATTTTCAGGAATGTCATAAGTATCGAGTAATGCACTCAAATTAGCATTTATATGAATCGTTTCATAGTCATGAATTCCTGTAAGCTTTTGATTAATTTGTCTATTTAATTTGCTTATTGTTGTTTCCATGTTCACACCTCACGTTATTATCACTATACATCTTAACATTATATGAATAAAAATAAAATACAGTGACTTAAGTGGATGTTACTTTACTTATTTGAATATATGCACTAATGAGACATTTGTAATAGTCAAGTTAAATTACATAGGACAAATTAAGTCTATTAAAATGATATATGTATAAAAAAAGCCCTTTATAGGGCTTTTAAGTAAATTATTTAACAGCATCTTTTAATGCTTTACCAGCTTTAAATGCTGGAACTTTACTTGCAGGAATTTCGATTTCTTTACCTGTTTGAGGGTTACGTCCTTTACGTGCAGCACGTTCACGTACCTCGAAGTTTCCGAAACCAATTAATTGTACTTTTTCACCTTTAGAAAGTGATTGTTGGATTGATTCGAAAACAGCATCTACAGCTGAACCAGCTTCTTTTTTAGTTAAATCAGCTTGTTCTGCAACTGCGTTAATTAAGTCAGTTTTATTCATTACGAGTTCACCTCCAGATGAATGATAATGATATCTTTATATCATTATGCTATGACTTTAACACAACAATTAATGTTACCGCAATAATTTATGCACTTAAAACACTGAAATATCAGTATTTTAAGTGCAAATCTGCGAAAATTTTTTGAAATAGAGTAATATTACACTCTATTCAGATTTTTTATCTCTTCCCATCAAGTCTTTAACACTATCTTTAACTGGTTTATCTTCGAATAAAACCTTGTAAAGTGCATTTGTTATAGGCATATCCACATTTTGTTGTTTGGCTAAATGATATACAGAATTAGTAGTGTAAATACCTTCTACAACCATATTCATCTCATTTAATGCTTCATCCATAGTTTGGCCCTGTCCTAACTTATATCCCAATGTGTAGTTACGGGAATGTGTAGATGTACACGTAACAATTAAGTCACCAATTCCGCCAAGTCCTAAAAACGTCATAGGATCAGCACCTAATTTTTCACCTAATCTGCTTATTTCAGCTAAACCACGTGTCATTAAAGCAGCTTTAGCGTTATCTCCATAGCCCATACCTGCCACAATACCACTTGCGACTGCTATTATATTTTTTAACGCGCCACCTAATTCAACACCAACTAAATCGTTATTAGTATAGACACGTAAATAATCATTCATAAATAAATCTTGAATGAGTTCACTAACTTTTTCATCTTTTGATGATGCAGCCACAGTTGTTGGTTGTTTAATTACTACTTCCTCAGCATGGCTAGGACCTGATAATACACCTATGCCACCATTATGTTCTTCAGATATAGAATCTTCAATCATTTCTGAAACACGTTTGAATGTATCATTTTCAATACCTTTAGCTACATGGATGAAGGTTTTCTTTGTGTTGATCAAACCATCAATTTGACTAGTTACTTCACGCATAGCTTTAGTAGGTAAAGCCATTAAATAAATATCGGTAAAATTCACAGCCTCATTGATATCGCTAGTGGCTTTAATACTACTATTGAGTACGACATCTTTTAAATAACGGTTATTTTGATGGTGATCATTTAATTCTTTGACACTATCTTCGTTTTTACCCCACATTAGAACAGTATGTCCATTTTCTGCTAACACATTGGCTAATGCAGTACCAAAACTTCCCATACCAAAAACAGTAATTTTAGTCATAGTATTATCTCCTTTTTAGTTTCTTCTTCTCGGAATGATGTGAATGGGTGTTCCTTCAAAACCAAATGCATGACGAATTTGATTCTCAAGGTAACGTTTATAAGAAAAGTGCATTAATTCGACATCATTTACGAATACAACAAACGTAGGAGGTTCGATAGCTACTTGTGTAGTATAAAATACATTTAAACGACGACCCTTATCTGTTGGCGTAGGATTCATAGATATAGCGTCTGTCACTACTTCATTTAATGTAGAACTTTGAACACGTTTCTTATGATTTTCGCTTGCTTCATTAATATAAGGGAATAGCGTGCGTAGGCGTGTACCTTCTTTGGCAGAAACGAAAGCGATTTGAGCATAATCTAAAAATTGAAATTGGTTTCTAACATCATCTGCAAATTTCTTCATTGTGTTACTATCTTTATCGACTGTGTCCCACTTATTCACTACAATTACTACGGCTTTACCTTCTTCATGAGCATAACCTGCTACACGTTTATCTTGTTCTATTATACCTTCCTCTGCATCTATAACGATTAGTACTACATTAGAACGTTCGATGGCTTTAAGCGCACGTAATACGGAATATTTCTCAGTAGACTCATACACTTTACCCTTTTTACGCATTCCGGCAGTGTCGATTAAAACATAATCTTGACCATCATAACTATATTCAGTATCAATGGCATCCCTAGTCGTTCCAGCAACATTCGATACAATAACACGGTCCTCGCCAAGAATGGCATTTACTAAACTAGATTTTCCAACATTAGGACGTCCGATGATTGATAATCGTATTGTGTCTTCGTCGTAAGGGTCTTCATAATCCTCTGGAAAATGTTTAACTACTTCATCTAACAAATCACCTAATCCTAAGCCATGGGAGCCTGAGATAGGATATGGATCTCCAAAACCTAATGCGTAAAAATCAAAAATGTCGTTTCGCATTTCAGGATTATCTACTTTATTAACGGCTAACACAACGGGTTTTTTAGATTTATATAACATCTGTGCAACCATTTCATCACTTTGAGTTAAACCTTCACGCACATTTACCATAAAAATAATAACATCTGCTTCATCTATTGCAATTTCAGCTTGTGCTCTAATTTGTGTTTGGAATGGCGCGTCACCGATTTCAATTCCACCAGTATCAATAATGTTAAATTCATGTGTTAACCATTCGCCTGATGAATAAATTCTATCACGAGTAACACCAGATGTGTCTTCGACTATTGAAACACGTTCACCTACTACTCTATTAAAGATTGTAGATTTCCCTACATTTGGTCTTCCTACAATCGCTACAATAGGTTTCGTCATAAGCTAACTTCCTCTCTTTCTAAAATCTCTATAATTTTATCATATGACCTATTTATTTCAAACAAAGTATATAAGTTAAGTTACATTATAATGAATTGATAATTTAAATTTGAATGATAACACCTTAATTAAATAGAGAACGATTCATTAAATGTTTTGCTTAAAAGATAATACTAAGATTGGTAATCAGGTTGGCATCACTATTTTGTTAAGGTCAATCATCAAAATCCATGCAACCTATCACGTTGATAGCACGCTTAAATCAAATTGATTCACATCTGTCAGTTACTGCCAGAACAATAAAATAGACTGAGACATTTTATTTTGTCCCAGCCTCATGTATTTCTATCCTAACTTTAGATTAGAATTTTAAGTTTTTGAATTTATCACCAAAGACATCGCCAAGTGTTGGATTATCTTCGTTTGAATCATTACTTAAATAAGATTGAGTTGTAGCATCATCGCTTTCAACGACATCTTCTTTAGGTAAAGTAGCTTTGATTGAAAGTGAAATACGTTCATTTTCTTCATCAATACCTAAAATTTTAACATTAACTTGTTGACCTGGCTCAAGCTTTTCACCTGGTGTACCGATATGTTCATGTGCAATTTCTGAAATATGAACTAAGCCTTGTACACCTGGTGCGATTTCAACGAAAGCACCAAAGTTAGCTAAACGTACAACTTTACCTTCGACAACATCATCTTCGTGGAATTGTCCTTTTATACTTTCAAATGGTGTTGGTAAAGTGTCTTTAATAGAGAGTGAGATACGTTCTGCATCTTTCTCTACAGATTTAACTTTCACATCTACTTCTTGTCCTACAGAAACAACATCTTCTGGAGAATCAACATGTTCGTGTGAAAGTTCTGAAACGTGGACTAAGCCATCTACGCCACCGATATCAACGAAAGCACCAAAGTTAGTTAGACGAGCTACTTTACCTTTAATAACATCGCCTGCATTTAATGATTCTAGTAAAGAAGCTTTTTTAACATCATTTTCAGCTTGCTCTACTGCTTTACGGCTTAAAATGACTCTATTATTTTCAGGATCTAATTCTTCTACTTTGATACGAATAGTTTGTCCTTCAAATACAGAGAAATCTTCAATGAAATCAGTTGAAATGAGTGAAGCAGGTACGAAACCACGTTGACCTACATCTACAACTAGGCCCCCTTTAACTACTTCTGTAACTTTTGCTTCAATTATTTCATCATTATCTAATTTTTCTTGTAAATATTCATATGATTTTTCAGTTTCAAGTTGACGTTTAGAAAGAATATACGCACCTGAGTCATTTTCTTCATCAACTTCTATTTTAGTAACATATGCTTCTATTTCATCACCTTGTTTAACAACCTCACTAGGGTTTTCAATATGATGAGTTGAAAGTTGGCTAATTGGAATAATTCCATTGAATTTGCCACCATTAATATGAACTACGACTTGTTTGTCTTCAACTTGTTGAACCTCACCAGTGACTTTGTCACCTTCTTTAATATCATTAATCATTGATTCATTGAATTCTTCAGTCATCTTATTTGCCTCCTTATACACTACATACATATAACATCTTATAAACCAGTAGAATTGTCAAGAAATTCCCCTTTAGTTTCATAAGTTCTTAAAAAAATTATCAATTATCAAAATTATTAAATAGAAATTTAACTGATTTGTAACTTTTAAAGATTTATAATTTTAATGAACCTTAATAAATGTTATACGATTTAAACAGTGATTAATTATTACCACTTTTAATTATATAGAATAAAAATAGCTATTTAAAATAATTCGCACTTTATTCTAAATTAAGTACAAATTATTCTATATAGCTATTATTGCTCATTTATAAATTGTTAACTAAGTTCATTATTTCTTCAGTTACTTCTTCAATCGTTTTGCCAGTTGTATCCACTGTAATCGCATCGTCTGCTTTTTTTAAAGGTGAAATGTCACGATTCATATCATAGTGGTCTCTTTCTTCGATTTCTTTTTTTAGTTGCGATAATGTTGAAGGAATACCACATTGTTCATTTTCTTTTTGTCGTCTTTCAGCTCTCTCCTCAACTGAAGCAATCATGTACACCTTTAATTCTGCATTTGGTAGCACTACTGTGCCAATATCGCGTCCATCCATGACGATCCCTTTTTTTGCTGCTAGGTCTTTTTGTTTTTCAACTGCAAATGTTCTAACAGGCGCTTTAGAAGCGACATAGGATACATTTTGAGTCACATCATTTTCTCTTAAAAAATCGGTAACGTCTTGATCATCTAGTAAGATACGTTGTCCTTTACTTTTATCATAAGTTAATTCTAAAGTAGTTTGATCAACGAGTGCCTTAAAATCTTCAGGTTTATTATTTTGAAGATATTTATAAGTTATTGCGCGATACATTGCACCAGTATCAACGTATATCATTGATAATTTACTAGCAACTTGTCGAGCAATTGTACTTTTACCTGCTGCTGCAGGACCATCCAAGGCAATATTTATTAAGTCCATATTATTTTATCCTTCCTTGTTGTTTTGTTTGTATTATTTTATCATAAATATGTAAATTAAAAATAGGAGGAACGCAATGAAGCGATTATTAGTTATACATACTGGTGGAACGATTAGCATGTCTCAAAATCAATCCAATCAAGTAGTAACAAATGATGTAAATCCAATATCTTTACATACAGACATTATTGGTCAATACGCTGACGTAGATGAAATACATCCATTTAACATTCCGTCTCCACACATAACAATTCAAAACGTTGAACAATTGAGAGATATCATTATTGATGCAAATAAGACAAATCAATACGATGGTTATGTGATTACACACGGAACAGACACGCTTGAAGAAACTGCATATCTTCTTGATTTATTAATAGATATTCGATATCCAGTTGTGATTACTGGAGCGATGAGATCTTCAAATGAAATTGGTTCCGATGGTTTATATAATTTTATTTCGGCCATTCGTGTAGCTTCATCCAGTGATGCGCAAGACAAAGGTGTAATGGTCGTATTCAATGATGAAATACATACTGCCAGAAATGTCACTAAGACGCATACGTCTAACATTAATACCTTCCAAAGTCCTAATCAAGGTCCATTAGGTATTTTAACCAAAGATAATGTTCAATTTTATAATCAGCCCTATCAACAACAGTCTTTTGATACAGTCAATCATGAGTTAAGCGTGCCATTGATTAAAGCCTATATGGGGATGGACAGTGACATATTTAATTTCTATTCACAACAGCATGTAGATGGTATTGTCATTGAAGCTTTGGGTCAAGGTAACTTGCCACCAAGTTGCTTAAATGGCGTTCAATCATGCTTGGACAATAATATACCAATTGTGTTAGTTTCAAGATCCTTTAATGGTATTGTAAGCCCTGTATATGCCTATGATGGCGGTGGATTCCAATTATCAAATAAAGGTTTAATATTTTCGAATGGATTAAATGGTCCGAAAGCGAGACTAAAATTATTAATCGGTTTAAGTAATCATCTTAATACGTCAGAATTGAAGCATTATTTTGAAAAGCAAAATTAGCAAGGGCCGAAAAAAGACGTATTGAATTGAATCTGATGAGCATAAAATAAGATGATAAGGGAGTGGGACAGAATTCTTTTTAAATTCGTCGTCCCACTCCCAACTTGCTTTGCTTGTAGAATTTCTTGATGAAATTCTCTTTGCTGGGGCCCCGACTCCCAGCTTGCTTTGCTTGTAGAATTTCTTGATGAAATTCTCTTTGTTGGGGCCCCGACTCCCAACTTGCTTTGCTTGTAGAATTTCTTAGTGAAATTCTCTTTGCTGGGGCCCCGCCCGCAAGGATGACTAAAACTGAGAAAAGCTTGATTAAAGCGCCTTCTCAGTTCAGTCAGCTACTGCGAATTTGCAAAATAGCTTCATTAGATTATTTTTGTTCCAGACTCTTCTATTTAGCTACTATGAAAGTACATTGTAGCTTTGAAATATTTATCTCGTTGCGTTTAGCATTTTATGATTACACCTTAACTTTCGAGAGGTGTTTGCTTTTTACTTAAAATGCTTTGGGTAATAATGCCTCCATGATATTTACCGTTTTCAATGAAGATTGCATTATTATCATTACCAGCAGCAATGACGCCAGCAATATAACAATTCTCTACATTTGTCTCAAACGTTTCTTTATTATGAACGGGTGCAGTACCGAATTCATTTGTATTGATTTCTATTCCAATTGATTCTAAAAAGTCATAATCAGGATGGTATCCTATCATCGCGAATACATGATCATTAGGTATTTCAATCAATTTACCTTCTTTTTCATAAACCACACTATTTTCAGTAATTTCAGTTACATTAGCATTAAATTCCATTTTGATTTTTTCATGATTAACTAATGATTCAAAGTTAGGTAAAATCCATGGTTTAATAGCAGATGAATAACGATCGCCTCTATATAATACAGTTACATTTGCGCCAGCTTTTTCTAATTCTAATGCTGCGTCGACTGCAGAGTTTTTACCACCAATTACAGTTACATTTAAATTGAAATAAGGATGTGCTTCTTTGAAGTAATGTTGTACTTTAGGAAGTTCTGCACCTTTAACCTCTAATGTATTATGTTGACCATAATATCCAGTTGCAACAGTTAAGAATTTACATTCATATACATCTTTGGTAGTTGTTATAGTGAATTTATTATCAATCTTTTTTACAGTTAACACTTCTTCAAATGCATGAACATTTAATTGGTGATGTTTAACAACTTCTCTATAATAAACTAACGCTTGATTACGTCGAGGTTTACTTTCTTCAACGATAAATGGTATATCGCCAATACTCAATTTATCACTAGATGAGAAGAATGTTTGGTGTGTTGGATATTTATATATAGCATCTACAACATTCCCTTTTTCGATGACTAATGTTTCAATACCCTTTCTTTTTTGTTCGATAGCAGCACTTAAACCGCATGGGCCTCCGCCGATTATAATACTTTCTATGCTTTGCATGTCATTGGCCTCCTTTAATCACCCATTAATTATAGCAGTTGTAACATGATTTCTAAATAGAATCGCACCTATATTATTTACAATTTAATGAGATTATAAGTTTTATAAAGAAAACAGGGATAGGACTGAATTCTTTTTGAATCCATTGTCCTACCCCTGCAAGGTTAACTAAATGAGAAATCTGCTTAATTTAAGCGCCCTTTCAATTTTAGTCAGCTACGATGAATGAATAACGTAGCATTATTTTCTAATTTTTATCCTATGGTCTTTTTTTAATGTACTTATTGTGGAATTACTAATCTTTGGCCATTTGAAATGTTATTACTAGATAAGCCGTTCGCTTGTTTCAGTTTGTTAACATTTTCAACAGTACCTTCTCCGTAGTATTGAATCGCGATGCGATATAGGTTCTCGTTACCTGATACGACATGCGTTTGTTGTCCTGAATTAGTATTATTTGATTGATTGTTATTACTATTATTTTGGTTACCACTGTTCTGAGTGGCTTGTGAATTAGCATTATCACTGTTGCTATTTGAATTATAAGCATCGCTATCTGATGATGAACTGTTGTCAGATGCGTTTGATGAATCATTGTTGTCAGAAGTACTACTATTATCATCGCTTGAATTACTTGATGATTCATTATCAGTTGTAGCTTTGTCACTTGAGTCATCATCTTTAGTGGCATTATCTTTATTCTTGTCACTGTCGTCGCTAGCTTTGTCTTTGCTATCTTTGTCATTATCTTTGTTTGCAGTTTGTTCAGTTTTGTTATTATCAGCTTGGTCGCTATCTTTTTTATCATTGTTTAAATACATACCAATAAAGATAGCAAGTGCTGCTAGAATTAGTAATAACGCAATTAATGGAAGTAAAAGACCTGCTAAACCACGTTTCTTTTTACCATTGTGAGCTTGGAATCCATCATTATCCTCTTGATATTTTTTATCATCGTGCTCTTCATTCGTATGATTATCTTTATGATTGTGATGGTCTTTATTATCTTTTTTATGTTTTGCGGCTGCTACACCAGTAGCACCAGCGGCACCTGCAGCACCAGCACCGACTGCAGCTTTTTTCCCTTTATTACCTTTTTTTGATTCATCTTTAGAAAGATGTTCTTGATTGTCATCTAGTTGCTTTTCATTGTTATGTTTTTTATTGCGATCACGCTTATGATCATGATTTAAATGATCGTCATCTTTATGTTCATTATGATTTGAACGATGATTTGTGTCTTTATTTCGTTTATCCTTAGCAGCTTTGGCACCAGCAGCACCAGCGACACCAGCACCACCAGCAAGTGCAGCATCTTTACCATGTTTTGACTTATCATGTTTATTTGCATCGATATGCTCTTGTTGATCACGACGGTGACGATCATCATCATTTAAACTTTCATTATCATAGTCTTTATCATGCTTTCTGCTTGATGCTTCATGACGATGATTTTCTCGAGACGATTGATTATTAAAGTCTCTATCGGGTGAGTGTTCATCATCCTTATGTATTGATGCTTTATCTAATTGATTCTCTTTTTGGTTGTGTTGTAACTCATTTAAAGAGTCTTCATCGTGTCGATCATCAAGTGAACCAGTAGCATTTGAATCAGAAGTTTGATTATCGAATTTTCTGTTTTTATTTGTAGCTTGATTACGTCTTCTTTGACGTCTTTGTGCATTTCTAGGTGGGAATTGTTGATCTGATTGATTCTCAAATTCATCTGAATGATTTAAGTTATCATCAAACTCATTTGTGTTTTCTTCGAATTGGTCATCAGAATTGATAGACTGACGATTTTTTTCGAAATCATCTCTAAAATTATTTTTAGACACGGTCATCATCCTCTCTTAATTAAATATTTTAATATCACATACCATATACCCCACAAAGTGTGAAATATGTATAGTATCACGATATTTCTTGAAAAAACTTTAAGTATTTTAATTATATCCTCTTAAAATAATTTTAGTAAAGAAAAGCAACTATACTTTAAATAAATATTTTAACTTTTCGCTATAATTTAATTTTCTTTTAACTTTTTTTCGGTTTGTAACGTGAATGGATTCTAAATCCGAATCAATGTCACAGCATTGTTTAGGTTGAAGTGGTGTATCGCCAAAAAATTCTAATAAATAGCGGCGTCTACATTGATCTAAAGATGTATATCCAATCATCCTTTGATAACCTAATTTTTTACGTATTAAAGCGTTGTTGAAAATTGATTTAAGCACTTTGGATGAATACCTTTGGCTTAAAATGGATAGAATTTCTTCCTTTTGTGGTGGTAGAAATGCGCCAATATCATAAGCGTCGATATCTTCAGTTGTAATCGCATCACTAAAAAGTAATGTTTCCAAAATGAAGCTATCATCAGGTTGATATAGGCTTATCGCTTGGCTTGGTAAATTATCTCTACCTGCTCTACCTATTTCTTGTAAATAGTTTGATGGACTTGTCGATAAATGAAAGTGAATCACTGTTCTAATATCTTTTTTATTGACCCCCATACCGAAAGCGCTTGTGGCCACAATAACGGGTATAAAGTTTTCCATAAATTGATTTTGAACGGTATGGCGTTCTTGATAAGATAGATCACCGTGGTATATACCAGTTAAATAACCATGGTGATAGATCATGGTCGCTAATTCTAAGCATACTTTTTTGGATGAAACATAAATGATTGTAGGTCCAGATTGTTCTAAAAAGTTTAATAACCACTGGATTTTACTATCATCATCATCAAAATTGAGATGTGAAAAAGCAATATTTTGTCGATTCATAGAAGTCTTAATAACAGTTAATTCCTTAGATAAAATAAGATTTAAATCTTTTTCGAGATGAGGTGGCGCTGTCGCCGTTAGGGCTAATATGGTTGCATTCTTGTAATAAGATGTAATTTCTCCAATAATTGCATAGTGTGGTCGAAAATCATATCCCCATTCTGATAGACAATGTGCCTCATCGAGTACTATTAAACCGAAATCTATGTTCTTAATTAATTTGAAATTTTGAGATTGTAACATAAATTCTGGACTTAAAAACACAAATCGACTTTTTTGTAGTAAATTTATATTTTGCCTTTTTTCATTTTCATCCATACCTGAGTGAATAGAAGCAACTAATTTCTCTCCTTGAGATTTCAATTGCATGACTTGGTCATCCATAAGAGAGATTAAAGGTGAAATGATGAGAGTTGGCTTTTCTTTTATATAAGTTGGCATTTGATAACATAAACTTTTGCCACTACCTGTTGGAAGAATTCCTAACGTATCTTTATCACTCAATACGCTTTCAATAATTTCTTTCTGACCCGGATTAAATGAGGAGAAACCGAACCATTCTTTTAATTTATCTTCAAGCACTTAACTCACCTCTTTCAATTCCAATAATTAATAATTTGATTTGAAAATAAGACAATTGATTGAATTGCTCTTTATATATTTTTAATCGATGTCCTCTATTCTGGTGATAAAATTCTATGAACGAATTATAATCTGTCGTACTTACATATTGTTGATACGCTGTAAAATAACCTTTAATAAATAATTCAAGTACATGGTCTTCAATCGTATTGATTTTAACATTTTGAGTCACTGCAGCTTCATTCATTGAAAGTCCTTTGAGTAATTGATGATATGTAATTGTAGTTTTATTTAGTAATGTGGGTAAAATAATGGTTTGAGATAATATTGGAAATTGTTCTTTATGCTCTAATGCAAACATCATTTGAACTAAATTATTCAATTCATGGACAAATAATTCGGTTACTGGTATGTCTTCAATGAGAGAAACTTGTTGACGCGTATACATTGGTTCTTCATATCCTTGTAGATAATAATGAATCAAACAGTTGCCATTGCACGTTTCATTAATGATATGAAAAAGTTGCTCAATTTCATTTTCTAAATCATTAATTAAGTCACTCTCGATGATAGTTGAATATAATTGCTTTACTTTATTTTGAACTGTGACTTGTTGCGTAATAGGTATAAAGTCTAAATGATTATTTTTGTAATGCGTCATCGTTTGTATAAGTAATTGAATACAACTAAATGTTTGAATGATACTATCGTATGTAAACCTTGGATGAATAGTAATGGTGATATCTTGGTCATCATTACTATTCAAAAATCGCTCAAAAGACGGATATTTTAATTTAGGTAAACTGTGATATAATGATAAAAGTTGTTGGGAACATGCATCAAAAAAAGTTTGATGTGATTTTTTCCCAATTAAAATATTATAGATACTTTTATTGGTTTTATATTCGAATGAATGATTTGATGCATAGGTAATAATAGAATGCATTAATGATTCCTCACTTTATGTAACTAATAAAATAGTAAATAAATTAATCGAAGTGTTAGTTAACATTTGTTATACTAGTGTAGCATTTTTATCAAAGGAGGCGAAGAATTTGGCAAAGTATACAATCGTTGATATGGATACATGTATTGCTTGTGGCGCATGTGGTGCTGCGGCGCCAGACATTTACGATTATGACGACGAAGGTATTGCTTTCGTAATCCTTGATGATAATCAAGGTACTGCAGAAGTACCAGAAGAATTATATGAAGATATGGAAGATGCGCTTGAAGGTTGTCCAACTGATTCAATTAAAATTGAAGAAGAACCATTTGATGGTGATGCCCTTAAATTTGAATAGTTTATGGCACAATCAAATAAATGTTAAATCTCCTATTGCTGAGTACTTAATCCAACAATAGGAGATTTTTTATGATAAAACGCGTTTTAATCGATTGTATAATAGTACAAATATAATTGAAATCACAACACCTTTAATAATATTAAAAGGTATAACACCAGATAAAATGACAATTTTTAAATTATTAAATACATCTCCTAAATTAAAAATCATCCCATATAATGGAAGCAACACAAAGTAGTTTAATACACTTAACACAATCGTCATAACTATAGTACCGATTGCGAGTCCTATAACTAAAGTACGTGGCGTATGTGCATGTTTTCTTTGACGTTTTGTAACATAGTAAGCGGATAATAAGAAACTTACACCTGCTAAAAAGTTAGCAACTGGGCCCACTGGATCGCCCATGTTAAATAAAAAGTTAAGTATATTTTTTATGAGTGCTACGATAATACCAGCAACGGGACCCAAAAGGAATGTTGCTAATAATGTTGGTACATCACTAAAGTCTAATGTTAAGTATGGCGGTAAAAATGGTAGCGGAAATTTGATAAATGTTAAAATGAACGCTATCGCACTTAACATACTTATCGTGATAAGACGTTTGTTTTGTTGCATATTGAATTATCTCCTTCCATTCATCTTACTTAGAATAGGAGATAATTTTGCACAACAAAAAATCTCCATCTTCTCCCATCCAGACTATACTGTCGGCTTCAGACTTTCACTGAATCAGCCACTTCATAAGAAGCGGGTCGCAGGCTTGAATTACTGCCGGTTGGGACTTACACCCTACCCCGAAGATGAATTATAACTATATATTAATTTAATTTTTATATTACCTTAAGTGATCACATTGCGCAATAATGGTGCTTAAACTGATTAGATAAAAAAAGAGTGAAATCAGATTCAACATGAATTCTGACCCACTCTTGGTCTAGCAATTTCATTTTTTAGAATAAAAGCTAGTACGTTAAGTAAAACCTCGTGATGTACGAGTTTCTAATGTAACTTAAATTAAAGCGCTTGATAGATAAGGCGTAAGATTGTAATCATATTAGCACTTAGGTTTAGGTAATTTAATGATAAATGTTGTACCTTTGTTTACTTCGCTTTCTACTTGAATAGAACCACCATGTTCTTCGATAATCATTTTGCAAATAAATAATCCTAAACCAGTACCTTGTTTCCCTCTCGTTCTTGATGCTTCGACTTTATAAAATCTATCAAAAACAAGTTCAAGATGTTCCGGAGATATACCACTTCCGGTATCGCTAATGTACAGTGTCTGATATGTGTCAACAGATGATGAAGTGATTGTAATTGAATCACCTGGTTGAGTATAACGTGTGGCATTATCAATCAGATTTGTAAGTACTTGATCAATACGATCGGCATCATAATCCCACAATTCATCAGTCATTTCTGGCGCGAGTGACATGTCTAACTCTAAATCTTGTGCCTGTTGTTTATACTTCATTTGCATTTTAGTTAATAAAGGTTTAATGGGTTGTTTCTCTTTATTAACAGTTAAACCTTCTGCATCCATACGCGCTACATTCAATAATTCATTGACTAGACGATTTAAACGTTTTGTTTCATCAAGCACGATAGATAAAGAGTCTCGAATTTCATCGGGCTCTGTTACAATGCCATCTACAATGGACTCTGTATACCCTTGTAGTAAAGAAATAGGAGTTCTTAATTCATGTGAAACGTTAGCAATGAAGTCTTTTTTCATTTGATCAAGATTATGTTCGTTGGTCATATCTCTAATAATGACTACTAGACCACTACGGCCATCTTGTTGGATTCGCTCGATATAACTCATGATAATGACATAATATTTGTTATTAATTTCGTATTCTTGGAATTCTGTATTCTTTGAAACAAATGTTTTTTCGATTTGCTTTTCAATATCTTTATATACAGGTGCACTAAGTGATTTAGTAATATCATCAGCCATTTTATTTGAAAGAATAACTTCTCTTTTGTCATTTAGGCCTAGTACACCTTCTATCATAGAATTGATTAGACTATCTCTAATATTTTTTTGAGTTGAAAGTGCTTCAATATTCTCTTGTATTTCAGAACTCATATGATTGAAAGTATGTGATAATTCACCTATTTCATCTTTAGTTGAGACGCTTGTCTGTTTAGAATAGTCCCCTTTAGATATATTTAATGCTTGCGTTCTAAGTTGTCTCAAAGGTTTCGTAATTCTATTTGATAAAAAGAAAGCAAATACAGTTGAAATAGCAATAAAGATAATCGCAGTAATTAGTATGATAATTGTAATTGCATTATTCGTATCTTCAATAGATTTTAAATCTTGATATATAAATACAGCACTATACTTTGAGTTTGCATTGTCTTGTGCTTTCATTGGATAGCCCAATAGAATATAAGAGTGCGAGTTACCATTATTACTAATGGTTATATTTTGGGTAGTAGATTTACCCTTTGAAAAGACTTGTTGGAATTTGGCATTATTGTGTATTGCTTCAAGCATTTTATTTTTAGTTTCACTATTAGAATGATTAAGACTTGAAGATTTATTTGCCATAATAATCACGCCACCTGAGCCATCAATTAATTGTTGGCTATGTTGAATGGCTAACGTCTTATTATCAGCTTGTTCAACTAAGTGACTAATTCTAGACGCGTCTTCCCTTATAGCATTTTCAGTTTGTTGAGTGTAATAATACTGTATAAATGTAATTAAAGCTGCACTTAATAAAATTAAAACTGTCGTTACTATGAAAAGTATAGTTAACCACAGTTTTATTACCACACTATTTAGTCGGTTCGTCATTAGACTTTACCTCGAATTTGTAACCAACACCCCATACAGTTTGAATCATATGTGCAGCATCTTCAGATACACGATTAAGTTTCTCACGAAGGCGTTTTACATGAGTGTCTACCGTTCTTAAGTCTCCGTAAAACTCATAATGCCATACTTCTTTTAATAGTTGTTCACGATCAAAAACTTTATTAGGTGTCTTAGCTAAATAAATAAGTAACTCATATTCTTTAGGCGTTAAATTCACTTGTTGATTATCAGCTAAAACGCGATGCGCATCATTATCAATGATTAAATGATTAAATTCTATAACATCTCTTGCGTGAGGTTCACTTTGTTCAGGTTTAGAAGATTGCGTTCTACGCAATAATGCTTTAACTCTTAATACAACTTCTCTTGGAGAGAATGGTTTAACGATATAGTCATCAGCGCCTGATTCAAACCCCTCAACCCTATTTGTTTCTTCACCTTTAGCAGTAAGCATAATAATAGGTGTGTCTTTATGTTCACGTAATTTAGATGCCACTTCAATTCCATCCATCTCTGGTAGCATCAAGTCTAAAAGTATGCACGCATAGTCATTCTCCATTGCAAGATCATAGGCTTCTTTACCATCACTTGCTTCATGAATCGTAAACGATTCTCTCTCTAGGTAGAGTTTAAGTAATCTTCTAATTCTATCCTCATCGTCTACAATTAAAATTTCGTTTGTCATTTTGTTTATACCTCCTACACATGCTGAATACACTCAATATTATAGCATATAGCATGATTGAAAGCTTTACTTTAAAGTTAACTTTGTGAAAAAAATAGCAAGAGAAATTAAGTTAAATTAAATTCTCTTACTATTGTAAAATATTATTTATTTATTTTCCATTTTCTGCCATGTGTCTTAATACTTTAACTTCATGTGGTGTTAGGACTCTACCTTCACCTGCATTTAAACCTTTAAGATTTAAGTTACCGAACTCAATTCTTGTTAATTTATCAACTTGGTGACCAAAGTGTTCAAACATACGACGAACTTGACGATTTCTACCTTCACTTATAGTAATTTCTACAAGTGTAGTGTTTTTATCTTTATCTTGTTTTTTTACTTTCACTTGTGCTGGTTGCGTAAACCCATCTTCCAGTTCGATTCCTTTTTCTAAAGCTTTGACTTCCTCTCGCATGAGATATCCTTTTAATTTAGCAACATACTTTTTCTGAATGTGGTATCTAGGGTGTGTCATTAAATTCGTAAATTCACCATCATTTGTTAGTAGTAATAGGCCTGAAGTATCATAATCCAATCTGCCAACTGGATAAATTCTAGTCTCTAAATCTTTAAAATAGTCTGTGACTACTGTACGTCCTCTATCATCAGACACACTTGTGATCACTTGCGTTGGTTTGTAGAATAATATATACATTTTGTCTTCTTGTTCTATTTTAATGCCTTCTACTTCAACAGTATCAGAACTTTTAACTTTAGTACCTAGTTCAGTCACAGTTTCACCGTTGACTTTTACTTTTCCTTCTGAAATTAAAGTTTCAGCTTTTCTGCGTGACGTATACCCACTATTAGCAATGCGTTTTTGAAGCCTTTCTAATTCTTTGCTCATTTCGTATCTCCTTTTTGATTTACTAAATTACTAAAGAAATCTTCCATCTCTTCTTCATCTTCTTCAGTCGTTGGTAAATCTTCAATTTTTTCTATTCCGAATACATTTAAAAATAAATCTGTTGTTTGTAAAGCATGACTACGAGAATTTTCAACATCTTTTGCTTCAATTAAACCACGGGCAATTAAAGTTCTAACTGCACCATCGGAATTAATGCCTCTAATTAATTCGATATCACTCCGCGTTAATGGTTGATTATATGCAATAATCGATAATGTTTCCATTGCTGCCTGTGATAACTTCATATTTGATTTTTGTTCAATGAGTTGTTCAATATAAGGTGATGCTTCTTTCTTTGAAGTTAAGATATAAGTTGAACCAAATTTTTGAATCATTAAACCACTTGAAGTATACGATGACACTAATTCAGCTAATTTTGCTTGATTAATATCTAGAATCTCTAAAATTTGCTTTTCTTCAAGACCCTCATCTCCCGCTGTATATAGCAATGCCTCTATGATTCCATGTTTATCCAAGATTAAAATTCACTCCTCTAACGATACGTATATCATCAAAATTTTTAACTTGTTCAATATTGATTTGTCCAGATTTAGACATTTCTAATATTGCTAAGAAGTGAGTAACCACTTGTTCTAATGGTTCACTAAAAGTAAACAAACTAAAGAAGTTAAACGATGTATGATGTTTTAATTGTGTCGTTACTTTTTCAGTTGCTTGTTGAATCGTAAAGCTTTCTTTAACGATGTCAACAGTCTTAGGTGTATTAAGTGCTAGTCTATTTTTAACACGTTGATAAGCAACAATTAAATCAGTTAAATCTAATGTTTGACTTTGATCCCATGTGACGTCTTTTTCAAGATGGGATAAATCAGTTGGGTGCTTAGTGAAATAGTGCTCGCGTTCTTCTTTCTTTTCGGCTAATAATTCTGTATATTCTTTATAATTTTGATATTCAATAAGTCGACCTACTAAATCTTCTCGTGGATCTTCCTCTAAATATTCATCAACATCATGTTGCGGTAGCAATAATTTGCTTTTTATCATTAATAACTCAGATGCCATAACTAAATATTCACTCGCTATATTGATTTCTAATTGTTTCATAGCGTGAACATATTGCATATATTGTTCTGTTAATGATTTCATAGGTATATCATAAATATCAATTTCATATTTTTGAATTAGGTGTAGTAATAAATCTAAGGGGCCATTGAAGGCATCTAATTTTACTTCATACATGTTAATCGTCCTTATACTGAATCTAAATCGTGCATAATTTACTAAAGTATTATAGCATGAATATTACAAACATTAAATTAAGGATGAGTCGGATTGGAAAAAGCCTTAATCGATTTTTATTATTATTTTCATAAACAGCAACATTATTTCTTATGTCATGATATTTTAGAGGATGCATGGAAAGCAAATAGTCAGTTTTCTAAAAAGGATGGCATTGTAAGCCTAATTTTATTTTCTACTGCCATGTATCATTATAGAAGAGGAAATACCAAAGGTGCGCGGATAACTTTTGAGAAGTCATTAAATACTTTTAATGGCGCATATGATAAAACTGTGCTAAATCTTAGTGAACACGCATTTCAAACATTAATTGTGAATGAGATTAAAGCTATAGATGACTTGAAACCATTCAAACCGGTATATTTGCCTATCAATTCAACCTTTGAAAAACAAATAATAGATAGGTATCCAGATTATTCATTTACATTTCTTTCTACTGAAGATAATTATATTGTTAATTATCACAAACTTAGAGATAGAAGCGATGTGATCAATGCCAGACAACAAGCATTGATGTATAAAAAGAGGATGAGGAGTTGGATGGATGATTAGTTAAAATTCAAACTGCCACTAAATAACTCGCTTTACTGTAGAAATAAAGCGTATTCTATTAAAGTCTGAGTCAAAAATAATAAAGTAATACTATTTGGGATTTTCCCAATAGTTGACTGATTGATGAATACACTTAAGTTAAGTTGCTTTTAGTTCTAGTCGTCATTTAAGGTAGAGCCCCTAGCAAAGAGAATTTCAAAAAGAAATTCTACAATCAAAGCAAGCTGGGGATACAGAAATAGTCAGTCTCTACGCCCCTCTCCTCATTCCTTAATATAAACCAATCTCCTTTTGAGTAATCCTCTATCTAATATTAATCATAACCATAAATACTTAATTCTTTTAAGCTCTTGGGTGGAATTGATTATACATCTGTCTAATCTGAGTTTTAGAAACATGTGTATATAATTGTGTAGTCGAAATATCAGAATGACCTAACATTTCTTGAACTGCACGTAAATCTGCACCATTCTCCAATAGGTGTGTTGCAAATGAGTGTCTTAACGTATGAGGTGTCAATGTTTTATTGATATTTGCCTTTAAACCATACTGTTTAATTAGTTTCCAAATACCCTGACGTGTCAATGGTCGTCCATGCATATTTAAAAAAAGCACGTTAGTGACTGTTTTTTTAAGTAATTGAGGTCTAACAGAATTGATATATGAGTCTAGATATTCGATTACAGTATCGCCTAATGGGATGATACGTTCTTTGTTCCCTTTACCAAACACTTTTACAAACCCCATAATTAAATTAACATCGTCTATCTCGATTTGTATTAATTCAGTCACACGCATTCCAGTCGCATATAATAATTCGAGAATTGTACGGTCACGGTATCCATTATTTTTATTTAAATCTGGTGTTTCAAGTAACTGAATCACTTCTTCAACATCTAATACATCTGGAAGTTTCTTCTCGTACTTAGGCGTTTCAATAAGAACTGTAGGATCTTTCGCTGCATATTTCTCACGTAGCGCAAATTGATGGAAACTGCGAATCGTTGAAATAAATCGCGCAATAGATTTAGCAGAAGCCCCCTGATCTATTAAATGACCTAGACATTCTTGAATCGTTTGTCTATCAATAAAATCAATATGCGCAATTTTGTTTTCTTGCATATATATTTGATATTTTTTTAAGTCTCGGCGATAGGCACCTATCGTATTTTCGCTTAAGCCTTTTTCGATTTGTATAAATTTTAAATATTCTTCAATAATTGTTTCCATTACAACACCTCTATTTGAATAGACTCACATTAAACTATGATGTGATATTAAGAAAGACTAAGACAATCATTTGAAATTGTCCTAGCCTATTATTTGTTTATTTTCCTTTTGCTTGGCATTCATCACAAACACCGTGAAACGTTAATCTGTGATCTAAAATTTTGAAGTTATATTCTGTTTCGACTCTTTCTTCAACTTGTGGTAGTAAATCTTCATGGATTTCATCTACTTTACCACATTCCATGCACACTAAATGGTGATGGAAATGTTTAGCGCCCTCTTTTCTTAAATCGAAACGAGCAACACCATCACCAAAATTAATTTTATCGACGACTTTTATTTCGGCTAGAAGTTCTAACGTTCTATAGACAGTAGCTAAACCTATTTCAGGTGCTTTGTCTTTTACTTTCAAATATACATCTTCAGCACTAAGATGGTCTTTTTCATTTTCAATTAGAACACGGACAGTAGCTTCTCTTTGTGGTGTTAATTTATATGAAGATTGTTGTAATTGTTGTTTTACGCGATTTAATCGTTCTTCCATGGGAGCGACACTCCTCTATTAATAATTATAATCATTTTAAATTGAAAACATTTCAATTACTAAATTACCAATATTTTCAATTAAATGCAAGCTATTTACAGTACTTAATTAGAATGATTATAATTTAATAATATATGCTGCAACCCAATGATTGTTTTAGCATCCTCGATTTCATGATTATCAAGTAATGCTTTTATTTCTGAAATAGGCACTTTATGCAATTCTACAAACTCATCTTCATCTAAATTGAGTTGACCTTCACTTAGGTTACTGCTGAAATAAATCGTAAGTTTCTCATTGGTGAACCCAGGGCAACCATACATGTCAGTAACAAATTCTAAGTTATTTGCAACATAACCTGTCTCTTCTTCTAATTCGCGTTTAGCAGCTTCTTCACGTATTTCATCTTGTTCTAATTTTCCAGCTGGAATTTCTAATAATGCTTTTTCAACTGGTTTACGAAATTGTTTAACAAGTAATACCTCATCATTTGGCGTTATTGCACAAACTGCTACCGCACCGTTATGATAAACTAATTCTCTTCTAGATGTATTCCCATCAGGCAATTCTACATCATGTATTTCTAAATCAATAATTTTACCATTGTAAATAACAGTTCTATCGAAAGTTTTCTCATTAAATTCCAAAAAATTCACGTCCCTTTTAATTCAGTATATAAATTGGTAAGATGAATGCGTTACTTAAAGTGTATCGAAAGGAGATTGGACATGCAAAAGAATATTTTAAAGAGTGGCATCGAAATTTCAGAATTAGGATTAGGATGTATGAGTCTAGGCACAGATTTTGCCAAGGCTGAACCTATCATTGAAAAAGCAATTGAAAGTGGTATTACGTATTTTGATACTGCAGATATTTATGACAGAGGCATTAACGAAGAAATTGTAGGCAAAGCTTTAAAAAAATATCAAAATCGGGATGATATTATAATTGGAACGAAGGTAGGAAATCGTCCTACTGAAGATGGCGGGACTACATGGGATCCATCTAAACAATATATTAAGGAAAGTGTTAAAGGTTCTTTACAACGATTAGGATTGGACCATATCGATTTATATCAATTACATGGTGGAACGATAGATGATCCATTAGATGAAACAATCAGTGCATTTAATGAGTTAAAACAAGAAGGTATTATTAAAGCCTATGGTATTTCTTCAATCCGTCCTAATGTTATCGATTATTATTTAAAACATAGTGAAATCGAGACAATTATGTCTCAATTCAATTTAATTGATAATCGACCAGAACAATTATTAAATGACATACATGCCAATGGTGTTAAAGTATTAGCACGTGGCCCTGTGTTTAAAGGGCTATTAACTTCTAATAGTATTGATGCCCTAGATCATAAATTCAGTGAGGGCATATTTGATTATACACATCATGATTTAGGCGAAACGATTGCTTCAGTTAAAGAAATAGAAAGTAATCTTAGTGCTTTATCATTTGAATATTTAAAATCTCACGATGCACTTGGTGCAATCATCGTTGGTGCTAGCTCACCACAACAATTAGAAGAAAATGTTAATAATTACAATAAACATGTAAGCCTAGATCAAGTAAAAGCAGCTCGTGACAGAGTGAAAAACTTAGAATACACACAGCATTTAAAATAATGTTGTTATAATACAGAAGCTTTTGAGACATAAATGATGTATAAATACTGTTTTGCTAAACCACAGTGCGGGATGGGACTAAGAATTTATAAAAGAATTTTGACCCACTCCCGCCTTTTTATTACAACTCAAATCTAACTTTAATACTGCTTATAGTAAGTGTAATGACCATTGTGATTTTCGTCTTTGATCGTCACATTCATGATCTCACCTCTCAAAATTAATTCATGAAATTTGAAATCTATGAATGATTGTTCGTCAGCATTTAGTAAGTCATAATTATTCTCCCCTATTAAATCTACAATTGTAAAAATGGAATGTGGTGGTAATGCATTCATATTCTCAATACATTGTTTAACGTTATGGTTCACACAACATAACATACAATCACTCCGATCTATTGTTTGTTTTTGAATAAAAATGGAAAAAGTGATTCAAGCAACCTAGGGAATAATTGATAAAATTTTAAAGTGGTGTGCATCCATTTAGGTTGATTGATTTCACATTTATGTTTAATTATCCCATTAATAATATCATTAGCTAATAAAGTTGGATCTAACATCATTGCGTCATACTTGTGTGCATAAGCGAGACTTGGGTCTGCCTTTTTATGAAATGCTGTTCTAATCGGACCAGTATTCACAGACATTACATGAAAAAATGGATGTTCCAGTCGTAGTGCATTTAATACCGCATTCAGAGCCGCTTTAGACGCACCGTAATGCGCGGCATTAGCTTGTGTGACAAAAGCAGCTTGACTAGAGATTCCAACAATACTCGCGTGTGGAGACAATTGGTTCATTAAAGCATGTAATAATAAATTAAACCCGATAATATTAACTTCATACGTTTCAGTCATTTCATCAGGTGTGTGTTGGTTGATTGATTTAAAATACCCTAAACCAGAACTATAAATAATGCCATCTATTTGCGTATCGATATATTGAGGTAATTGGCTAATTGCATGTTTGTCTTGCATATCACACGGAATCATTTGAACATTATGTTCATATGGTGAGAAGTCAATGTGTTTATATTTTTGTTTGCTTCTAGCAATTAATGTAACATGCGCGCCCTTTTGAATAAGCTGTTTAGTGATTTCGAGACCTAAGCCACTTGTACCACCAGTTACCACATAGTGTTTACCTATCATAGACATTTCCTCTCTAACTTTGAATAATTTTATATTACCTTAAACTATTTAGTGTATAAAGTTTTCTAGTAATTGAGTTTAAATCTAATTGCATGCACTAACTTTTATAACAAATCATCCAAAGAATCATCTAAGCTAAAGCTTATGCGTATAGTGGCACTAACTTTTATAAAAAGAAGTGCCATAAGGATCACCTGAGCTAAAGCTCATGCGTAAAAAATGAAGATATAAATGATACAATGATACTATTTTGATATTCGCAGTAGCTGACTGAACTGAAAAGGCGCTTAAATCAAGCTTTTTTCAGTCCTAGTCATCCTTGCGGGCGGGGCCCCAGCAGAGAGAATTTCATTAAGAAATTCTACAAGCAAAGCAAGCTGGGAGCGGACGACGAATTGTAAAAAATTCCCCAAAGGATCACCTAAGCTAAAGCTTATGCGTATAGTAGCACTAACTTTGTTTCAAAAAGAAGTGCCATAAGGATCACCTGAGCTAAAGCTCATGCGTATAGTAGCACTAACTTTTTTTCAAAAAGAAGTGCTACTTATATGTTACTATGGGTTTATAAATTAAAGAGTGAGGATGATGTTGTCAATGAAATTAGTTTTTTATGGTGCAGGTAATATGGCACAAGCAATTTTTAAAGGAATTATTAATTCTAAAAAATTGAAGTCACATGATATCTACTTAACGAATAAATCTAATGAGGAAGCTTTGAAAAATTTCGCTGAAGAATTAGGTGTTGAATATAGTTATGATGATGAAAAGTTACTCCAAGATGCCGATTATGTATTTTTAGGATCTAAACCTTATGATTTCGAAAAAGTAGCTCAACGTATTCAACCGTTTATTAGTGAAAACAATCGTTTTATTTCTATCATGGCTGGTTTACCTATTAACTATATCCAAGAACAATTACAAGTTGAAAATCCAATCGCTCGAATCATGCCTAATACGAATGCCCAAGTGGGTCATTCAGTGACAGGTATTAGTTTTTCTGGAAATTTCGGACCAAAATCAAAGGAAGAAGTTATTGATTTAGTTAACGCGTTTGGTTCGGTAATTGAAGTAAACGAAGACCATTTACACCAAGTAACAGCCATTACAGGAAGCGGTCCAGCTTTCTTATATCATGTTTTTGAACAGTATGTTAAAGCAGGAACAGATTTAGGGCTTGGAAAGGATCAAGTTGAAGAATCAATTAAAAATTTAATTATCGGTACAAGTAAAATGATTGAAAGATCAGATTTAAGTATGGAACAATTGCGTAAAAATATTACCTCTAAAGGTGGAACGACACAAGCAGGTTTAAATGCCCTATCACAACATGATATTGAGGCAATATTTAAAGATTGTTTAAATGCAGCAGTTCAACGTAGTGTTGAATTATCAAAAAATGAAGATAATTAAATTAATATATAGAGAAAAGACTGAGGCGTTACATTGCCCCAGTCTTTTATATGAAATAAAATTGCACCTAGTATTTTAAAAATATATTGTTTTAAATTTTAAATGTATCAAAATCCTTAACAAATTCAAAGTGAGGAACATTTTCATTAGCTTTTAATTGATGTCTAATAGTATCTATCTCATCATAATTATAACGATTACTCAAATGCGTAATTAAACTTCTCTTAACATTAGCTTGCTTTATCAAACAAAATACATCTTCAATATGACTATGGTGATAGTTATTGGCTAATGTTTTTTCGCCTTCAATATAAGTAGCCTCATGAATCATTACATCAGAATCTCTTGCAATGCTTAACTCTGATTGACAAGGTTTCGTATCTCCAAAGATAGAGATGATTGGTCCAGGTTTAGCTGGTCCTTTGAAATCTTCAGAATTGTAAATTTGGCCTTCATGTTCAAAATTATCATAAGCCTTTACTTCTTGGTACTTAGGCCCAGGATATAAACCTATTGATTTGAGTGCTTCGACATCAATAGTCCCTGGCGTTGTTGGTGATTCAATGCGATAACCATAAGAAGGAATACCATGATTTAATAATTTGGCACTAACTGTAAAGCCTTTATGATGATATGTAAACTGATTATCAATTTCAATATATGTGATTGGATAATTTAGATGAGATTCGGATAATCTTAAAGAAGTCTCAATGTATTGTTGTAATCCTTTAGGGCCAATAACTGTTAATGGTTTATCTTCCCCACCTTGAAAAGAACGACTCGTTAATAAACCAGGTAATCCGAAAATGTGATCTCCGTGCATATGCGTTATAAAAATGTGGTCAACTTTTCCAAGTTTAATTGAATGATGTAAAATTTGATGTTGTGTGCCCTCTCCGACATCAAATAGCCATATACTATTCGAAAAAGGTTCAAGGTTTAAAGCAATCGCTTGCGTATTTCTCTCTTTGGTAGGTAACCCCGCACTTGTTCCGAAGAATGTAACTTCCATGCATATGCCTCCTTTTCTTTCATTATATTTTATCATATGTGATTTATTTTGCTATAAAAAGTCATAAAATAAATGCATGTGTTTCATTTTGAGTTATAATGATATTAAATTGTGCATCATTCCATAATTCAAGTGCCTTTGTAGAAACAATAAAATTAGGCAAATAAGTTTGAAGCGGTGCAAATATATTTTATAATAATACAATCATAGTATTAAAAGAATTGAGGTTTTGAACTTGAGTAAACATTCTAAACATATTCCTTGTTTAATTACTATTTTCGGTGCAACCGGAGATTTAAGTCATAGAAAGCTATTTCCATCATTATTTCACTTATTTCAACAAGATAATTTAGACGAACATATCGCTATCATAGGAATTGGACGTAGAGATTACACGAATGAAGTATTTCGTGAACAAGTTAAAAGTTCTATTCAAAAGCATGTTAAAGATACATCACAGATCGATGCGTTTATGGAACACGTATACTATTTTAAACATGACGTAAGTGATGAACAAAGTTATAATTCATTATTGAACTTCTCTAATGAATTAGATTCAAAATATCAATTAAAAGGTAATCGCTTATTTTACTTAGCAATGGCACCTCAATTCTTCGGTATTATTTCAGATTACTTAAAATCATCAGGTTTAACTGATACAAATGGATTTAAACGATTAGTCATAGAAAAACCATTTGGCAGTGATTTGAAATCAGCGGAGCAATTAAATAATCAATTAAGACGATCATTTAAAGAAGAAGAAATATATAGAATAGACCATTACTTAGGTAAAGATATGGTGCAAAATATTGAAGTTTTACGTTTTTCAAATGCGATGTTTGAACCGTTATGGAACAACAAATATATTTCAAATATTCAAGTAACGTCTTCAGAGGTGCTCGGAGTTGAGGATCGTGGAGGTTATTATGAATCTAGTGGTGCATTGAAGGACATGGTTCAAAACCATATGTTACAAATGGTTGCACTTCTTGCGATGGAAGCGCCAATTAGTTTGAACAGTGAAGATATTCGTGCTGAAAAAGTTAAAGTATTGAAGTCACTTAGACAACTAGACCCACAAGAAGTAAAACAAAATTTTGTACGCGGTCAATACGATGAAGGATTTATTGATGGTCAAAAAGTCATCGCTTATCGAGATGAAGATCGTGTTGCTGAAGATTCAAACACACCTACATTTGTTTCAGGCAGATTAACTATTGATAATTTCCGTTGGGCAGGCGTACCATTCTATATTAGAACTGGTAAACGAATGAAGTCGAAATCGATTCAAGTTGTAGTTGAATTTAAAGAAGTGCCAATGAACCTGTATTATCAAACAGATAAATTATTAGACTCGAACTTATTAGTTATCAATATTCAACCTAATGAAGGCATATCTTTACATTTAAACGCGAAAAAGAATATTCAAGGTATTGATACTGAACCTGTACAACTATCTTATGCTATGAGTGCTCAAGATAAAATGAACACAGTAGACGCCTATGAAAATTTACTTTTTGACTGTTTAAAAGGTGATGCAACAAACTTTACACATTGGGAAGAATTAAAATCAACTTGGAAATTTGTGGATGTTATTCAAGATGAATGGACAATGAATGAACCTAATTTCCCTAACTATGCGTCTGGTACAAATGGCCCATTAGAAAGTGATTTATTGTTAAGTAGAGACGGTAATCACTGGTGGGATGATATTCAATAAATCATCAATTTATAACTATGACTATGCGTCTGGAGCAAAGATAATATTTTGAGATTTCTGAGCAAGTACACAGAGTTGAGAATGTACTTAAATTAGGCTTTTACTTGGTTCTCAGCAACTGTGAGCGCGAGAGTTACGGCATAAAGACATTTCTTTAATAAGCAAGTTGGGAGTGGATGAATGAATTTTTCTAGAATTCTGTCCACTCCCCTTTTCTATTCTTCTCAAAAAATTTTTTATATAGCACATGTTAAGATGTATATTTTCAAAAAATAAGGTAAAATAAAAGTTAATGATTGTATATTTATTGGAGTGAGAGTTTTGGACGTTATCAAGCAGATACAACAGGCAATTGTATTTATCGAAGATCGTTTGTTAGAGCCGTTTAATTTGCAAGATTTGAGTGATTACGTTGGTCTTTCTCCTTACCATCTTGATCAATCATTTAAAATGATTGTTGGACAATCACCTGAACACTATGCGCATGCTAGAAAAATGACTGCAGCTGCTAAAGAAATGGTTCAAAGTTCTTCAAGGTTAGTAGATGTCGCAAAAAAGTATAACTACAATAGTTCTAATGATTTTGCGAATGACTTTAGTGATTTCCATGGCATTTCACCAATTCAAGCATCTACCAAAAAAGATGAATTAAAATTACAAGAACGTTTATATATAAAGTTAACAACGACTGAACGAGCGCCTTATCCATATAGACTAGATACTACAGAAGATATAGCATTAGTAGGTTATGTTCGTTATATTGAAGCAAACGATTTATCTAATCCTTATAAAGTTCCCGATTTTTTAGAAGATTTAATTCTTGATGGTAAAATTAAAGATTTGAAAAGGTATAATAATATAAGTCCATATGAGTTATTTGTAATTACTTGCCCATTAGATCGTGGTTTAGAATTATTCATAGGTGTTCCAAGTGATAGATACCCTTCTCATTTAGAAAGTAGAGTGTTGCCTGGTAGACATTATGCAAAATTTAATCTTCAAGGCGAAATCGATTATGCTGTAAATGAAGCTTGGTATTATATTGAATCCAGTCTACAACTCACTTTACCATATGAAAGAGATAGCTTATATGTAGAGATTTATCCTTTTGATATCTCATTTGAGGACCCATTCACTAAAATTCAATTATGGTTGCCTATTGAACAAGAAACTTATGACATGTAAGTCATGCGATAATAAGTATTAATGAGTACTTTTTATCTACTTACATTTCTTAAATAACGAGGAATATAGTCTAATTAAAAAGACGGGAGTGGGACAGAATTCTTTTTGAATTCGTCGTCCCACCCCCGCAAGGATGACTAGAACTGAGAAAAGCTTGATTTAAGCGCCTTCTCAGTTCAGTCAGCTACTGCGAATTTGCTAAATAGCATTATGATATTATTTATGTCACAGCCTCGTCTTTATTAAATTAAATTTCTGCGACAAATGCTTCAAATGGTTTGAGTGCTGCTACGTCTAATTGACTTGTGTAATTGTGTAGTTTGATTGCTTCATCATCGATAGCAAAAGGTAATGTTAATGAACTTTGTTTATCAGTTAAATTACCTGCAACTACTACAGTTTTGCCATCTAATTGTCTTGTATATGCAAATACATTTTCATTATCAGCATCAATCAAATCAAATTGGCCATACGTATAGATATCATGAGATTTTTTTAATTGTATTAATTGTTTGTAGAAGTTAAGTACAGAGTCCGAATCTTCTAATTGCTGAGCAACATTGATTTTTTTATAATTCGGGTTAACTGGGAACCAAGGTTCACCTTCCGTGAATCCACCATTTGGACTATCATCCCATTGCATAGGTGTACGTGAGTTATCTCGATTTTCCATTTTATACTTATCTAGTAATTGATCAACATCTCCACCTTGCGCTTTGACAATTTGATATTCATTTCTAACAGCAACATCATTAAATGTTTCAATACTTTCGAAAGGATAATTAGTCATACCGATTTCTTGTCCTTGATAGATAAACGGTGTACCTTGTTGTAAGAAATAGACAACTGCATGACTTGTAGCGGATTCAAACCAGTAATCTTTATCATTACCCCAAGTAGACACACGTCGAGGTTGATCATGGTTTTCTATGAAGAGTGCATTCCAACCAATTCCTTCTAGTCTCTTTTGCCAACGATTTAAAACCGTTTTATATGATTTAACATCAAATTGAGAATCACCAGTACTCCACAAGCCTAAATGTTCAAATTGGAAAATCATATTGAATTTCCCTTTATCTTCGCCTACCCAGTCTTCTGCATTATCTGGATTAACACCATTCGCTTCTCCAACAGTCATAATGTCATATTTACTAAGTGACGCATCTTTCATTTCTTGTAACCAATTCTGAATACCTGGTTGATTCATATCTACATCAAAGGCTGGAGCATATGTCTTTCCTTCTGGTACAGGTAAGTCGCCAGCTTCAAATGTTTTCTTAATATGGGTTATAGCATCGACACGGAAGCCGTCAATACCTTTTTCAAACCACCAGTTCATCATGTTAAATACTGCTTCACGTACATCTGGGTTATCCCAATTTAAGTCTGGTTGTTTTTTACTAAATAAATGGAAGTAATATTGGTTCGTTGTCTCATCAAATTGCCAAGTTGACCCATTAAAGATACTTTCCCAATTATTAGGTTCAGAACCATCCTCTTTAGGGTCTGCCCAAATGTACCAGTCTCTTTTTGGATTATCTTTACTAGATTTAGATTCAATAAACCATGGATGCTCATCAGATGTATGGTTAACGACTAAATCTAATATGAGTTTCATACCACGATCATGTACCCCTTTTAATAAGCGGTCAAAATCTTCCATTGTACCAAATTCATCCATAATATCTTGATAATCACTGATGTCATAACCATTATCATCGTTAGGCGATTTATACATTGGACTTAGCCAAATAACATCTATACCTAATTCTTTGAGATAATCTAATTTTTCGATTACACCTGGTAAATCACCAATACCATCATTATTACTATCATTAAAACTTCTTGGATAAACTTGATACGCTACTGCTTCTTTCCACCAATTTTTTGTCATAAGTATGCTCCTTTATCGTTTTGTAGTTGATACCCTCTCTACTATTTGAGTTGAAATCATTTTTGCAGTAAAAGAAATAGCTTTATTCCCTAATACATCAATGATTGTATTACCTGCTGTTAGGCCTAGTATATCTGGGTTAATATTTACACTTGTTTGTGATGGCGTTGCGTTTTCAGTGAGAAAAGATGTATTAAATGTAGCAGTTTGTATATCATCTGGAATGCGGATTTGATATTCATACAGCACATTCAATAATTGCATATTCAACATAGCATCAGACGTTATAATCACTGTAGGCTTATGACGAACATTAATACAAAAGTGTTTTATACAATCACGCAAATCTTTGATAGACGCTATTACGGCGTAGTTAATAGGAATGTTAACGTTGTTACAGTATTGTTTAAATCCTTCTGTACGATCTTCTGTAACTGCATAATGTCCAGATTCTTGTAAAAATAACATTGACCGATGACCTAATTGATACAAATACTTTGCTAATTGATAAGCTGCATCGACATTATCATTATCGATGTGTATGACTTGATCATAGTTTAAAGATTTCCCAATGATAAGATAAGGCACATTAAACTCATGAAGTAGTCGTTCTACAGGATCATCTTGCAAAGAATACAAAAGAATAAAGCCATCTACACTTTTAGATTGAATCATTGTCTTTACTTCTTCGTATAGGTCAGCGCTTTTCTCTGATACAGTCATTCTAGTTGAATAGCCTCTTCGATTACATGCCTGATTGATACCGTTGAGAACATCGCTATTAAACGGATTTTGACGTATTTCAGGTGCAGAACTTTTTTGTATTAATCCAATAGTCAATGTTTTATTTGTTATTAATGTTCTCGCCGCTTGATTAGGAATGTATCCTAATTTGGCCATAGCTGTTTTGACTTTAATAGTAGTCGAATCACTAATTTTCGGATTGTTTTGTATGACTCTTGATACTGTAGATGTAGCTACATTAGCCTCTTTTGCAACATCTTTAATTGTAACCGTCGTATATCACCTCACTAAGATTTTATAGTAAACGCTTTCATATTCATCTATATTTTTATCGTATAGAATTCATTATTGTAAGTCAATCATTTTGTGCAATCGTTTGCACTAAATGCAAAAAAAGAGGAGTGAAACAGAAATAGTATTGTTTCAAAATATATTTCTGTCTCACTCCCAGCTTGCTTAGCTTGTCGCATTTCTTGATGAAATGCTGTTTTCAAGAGCCTCGAGTTGGTTTGAAAGAAGCTTGTTACAAGTTCATTTTTAATACAGTCAGCTACTTTGATTTTGCAAAATAGCATCAATATATTATTTAAGTCTTAGGCGCTTCTCTAAAGTATTAGTGATTATTCCTCAACCCATTGTGTATGGAAGATACCTTCTTTATCTTTACGTTCATACGTATGTGCCCCGAAGTAATCACGTTGCGCTTGAATTAAGTTTGCTGGTAAATCTTCAGAACGATAACTATCATAGTAGTTTACGCTGGCAGAGAATCCGGGTGTTGGTACACCGTTACGCACACCTGTTGCTACTACGTCTCTCAACGCATCTTGATATTCTGTGACAATACCTTTGAAATAAGGATCTAATAAAAGGTTTTGTAATTCTGAGTTATTATCATAAGCGTCTTTAATTTTTTGTAAGAATTGAGCACGAATAATACAACCTTCACGCCATATCATTGCTAAATCGCCCAGTTTTAAATTCCATTCATTTTCTTCGCTAGCTTTACGCATTTGCGCAAATCCTTGTGCGTATGAACAAATTTTACTCATGTATAAAGCTTTGCGGATTTTTTCTAAGAATGCTTCTTTATCACCAGTAAATTCTGCTTTAGGGCCATTTAATTCTTTAGAAGCAATTACACGTTCTTGTTTAATTGATGAAATGAAACGCGCAAATACAGATTCAGTAATAATTGTTAAAGGAATACCTAATTCTAAAGCATTGATAGAAGTCCATTTACCTGTGCCTTTTTGACCTGCAGTATCTAAGATTTTTTCAACAAGTGCTTCATTGTCATCGTCTAATTTAGTAAAGATATCACCTGTGATTTCAATTAAATAACTTTCTAACTCACCGGCATTCCATTCTTTAAACGTTTTAGAGATGTCTTCATGTGACATGCCTAATAAATCTTTCATCATTGCATAACTTTCTGCGATAAGTTGCATATCTGCATATTCAATACCATTATGAACCATTTTAACATAGTGGCCTGCACCATTTGGTCCTATATATTCTACACATGATGCACCATCTTTAGCTTTTGCAGCTATGGCATCTAATATATCACTTACTTTATTGTAAGCTGCTTCTTGACCGCCTGGCATTAATGAAGGACCAGTAAGGGCACCTACTTCACCACCAGATACGCCCATACCGATAAAGTTAATACCACTTTCAGCTAAGGCTTTATTTCGACGGATTGTATCTTGATAATTAGTGTTACCACCATCAATTAAAATGTCATCATCATCTAATAATGGCAGTAAACTGTCAATTGTTGCATCTGTTGCAGGACCAGCTTTGACCATTAATAAAATTTTACGTGGTTTTTCTAATGAATTCACAAATTCTTCCAAAGAATATGTTGGGTGAATTTGTTTACCTTTAGATTCATTCACCATCTCATCTGTTTTTTCACTTGAACGGTTGAATACAGATACGCTATACCCACGTGATTCGATATTCCAAGCCAGGTTTTTTCCCATTACAGCTAAACCTACTACACCTATTTGTTGAGTCATATTACTTACCTCTCTCATTCAATTTTTCAATAGTATTGTATCATAAAACTAGAATGTACTTCACTAAACTAAATTACGATTTAGCTACTAATTCAATAATTTTGACAATTTGTGTTGCTAAGTCGTTGAGAGACTTAATTGAAATGCGTTCTGATGTAGTGTGAATGTGTTCATAGCCAACACCTAAAATGACTGTAGGGATTCCAAATGTATTAATAATACTACCATCTGAGCCACCTCCAGCAATAACAGTATCACCAGTTAATCCTAATTCTTTCGCACTATTTATAGCATATTGCGTAACTTTATCTTCATCATTTAATTTAAAGCCAGGATAGCTTTTCTCAATTATTACTTTGGCTTCTCCACCAAATTCTTGTGCAGTTGACTCAAATATTTCTTTCATATGTGCTACTTGTTGCTCAATACTTTGATCATTATGAGAACGTGCTTCAGCTTCTAGCACGACTTCATCTGCAACAATATTAGTTGCAGAACCACCGTGAAATTTACCTATATTTGCAGTTGTATATTGATCAATTTGACCTAATTTCATACGACTTATTGCTTTTGCGGCAATATTAATTGCACTAATCCCTTCTGAAGGCGTACTAGCATGAGCAGTTTTCCCTAAAATAGTCGAATTGATGACCATTTGAGTTGGTGCACCTACGACTGTTGTACCAACAGGTTGACTAGCATCGACAGCATAACCAAATTCAGCGTCTATGAGTGATTTATCTAATTCTTTTACACCTTTAAGACCTGACTCTTCACCAACAGTAATTATGAATTGAATTTGACCATGTGGTATTTTATTGTCATTAAGATACTGTATTGTCTCAATAATTGCTGCTAATCCTGCTTTGTCATCCGCACCTAAGATGGTTGTTCCATCTGAGTATATATAGCCATCATCATTAATTTGAGGTTGAATATTTAAACCTGGCACTACGGTATCCATATGGCTCGTGAAATAAATTTTAGCTACGTCTTGGTTATCACTTGTTGCGGGCAATGTACATATAAGATTATTAGCACCTAACCATGACTTTTCTGAAGCTCTGTCTTCAGCAACATGTAAACCTAATGCTTCAAATTTCTTTTTTAGAATGGGTTGGATGACTTCCTCATGACCTGTTTCAGAATTTATTTTCACTAATTCTAGAAATGTTTCAAGTAATCGTTGACTGTTTATCATTGTGATAAAACCCCTTTCTTATTTAATTTCTATTTTAACTAACTTTCTACAATATCAAAAATAAATTGATTGCCATTTGTATTAAAATCATTTATGGTTAATTTATATATTTGGTAAAGTACATGTTATTAAGTACTTTAATAAGGAGCGTCAAATAGTGAATAATAAAGTACTAAGAATTATAATTATTGTAATGTTAGTCGCTATTATAGCAGCATTACTACTCACAAGTTTAGTGCCATTGATGCATTAATCTTTAAAGAAAAGAGGGTAAGACGAACATCTCGTCTTACCCTCTTTTCTATTTAATAACTTATTATAATTCATTATGCAATCTTAATGAACCAAACTGAGATTTAATATTTAGATATTCTTCTAACTCATTTAATATTTGCATCATACTTGAACGTGATTTTAAAGATTGATGAGATTTAGGAAGTGGTAATTCATCTAATGACAAACGGATTTCATATAATGAATGTAAACGGAGTGCAGTATAGTCGTTACTATTTACATTATTACCAATTTCTGTCATTAAATGTGATACATCTGCCAATAGAGGATCGTCGACAGTAACTTGATTTAATAAAGGTTTAATTCTACGAAGTAATTCAAGTTGTTCTTGTCTCATATCAAAGTAGTGATAATAAGAGTTTTCATTTCGAATAAAATGGTTTTTAACATCTCTAAATGCAATTGATTTCGCTTTACGAATATCCAATTGAAGTTTCTCGAAAGATAATGACAAATCATTACTATAATCCGAGCACGCTTCACTGTATGCCATAAATATGTCTTTAAATCCTTTTTCAATTTCTTTCTTGAAAGAAACGAGTGTTTTATCTAAACTCGGCATAATTAAATTCATAATGAATGCAATTCCTAGCCCAATAGTTAATAAGAGTAGTTCGTTGATGATTAAATGTAAATTAATCGTTGTTGCATTAAAAACATGTAATAATATAACGCAACTCGTTACAACACCCTCTTGAACCTTGAGCATGACAGTTATAGGAATAAATAATAAAACAATTAATCCTAGAACAAGTGCACTCTGGCCTAATAGGCTAAATACAAGTGAACCGAATAGTAGAATTAAAATACAAGATACAAATCGTGATACGATAGCTTGTACTGAATGAACTTTTGTATGTTTGATACACAATACAATGAGGATAGCACTTGATGCATAATTATCAAGTCCTATCCATTTGGCTAAAATGACACCTAGCGTTATACCTACCGCAGTTTTAAGTGTTCTAAATCCAATCTTATACGGATTTAACTTTAGCATCGGTAAATCCTCTTATCTCTCGTCGCAATACTTATCAAATAGGCTTTGTAATTGATTAATAACATCCATTACATCATGGCCTTCTATTTGATGACGTTCGATCATTTCGGTAATTTTACCATCTTTAATTAGAGCAAAAGATGGGCTTGAAGGTGCATATCCTTCAAAGTAATCTCTAGCCTGTTGCGTAGCTTCTTTATCTTGACCAGCAAATACAGTAACTAATCGATCTGGTAACTTATCATAATGTAATGCATGTGATGCTGCTGGACGCGCAATTCCACCTGCACACCCACATACAGAATTAACCATTACTAATGATGTACCATTTTGTTGTAATACTTTATCAACGTCTTCTGCTGATCTTAATTGCTCGTAACCTGCACTTTCAATTTCGTTACGAGCTTGTTCAACCACACCATTCATATATAAATCAAAATTTAAATCCATTTTGAATCACCTTTCAATCTTTTATTTATTCAATTTTATTCTACTAATTTAAACGATAGAGTTCAAATAGGTTGTCCAAGGCTATGCCATCTTATTAAATACTAATAAATACTTGTATTTTCAACTGTAAATTGCTCAATTCGTTGTTTTACTTGCGACATGAAGCGACCTGTTTGGACACCATCTAATATACGGTGATCAATCGAAATACATAAATTAACCATGCTTCTAATTGCTATCATGTCATCAATCACGACAGGTTTTTTTACAATTGATTCTACTTGTAATATTGCAGCTTGTGGATGGTTAATAATACCCATTGACGAAACAGAACCGAATGTACCAGTGTTATTAACCGTAAACGTTCCACCTGACATGTCCTCTTGAGTTAATTGTTTATTTCTAGCTTTTCGTGCTAATTCATTGATTTCTCTAGCAATGCCTTTAATAGATTTCTCATCAGCATGTTTGATAACTGGAACATATAATTTATCTTCATCTGCAACTGCAATCGAAATATTAATGTCTTTATGAAGGATAATTTCCTCACCGTCCCAACTACTATTTAAGAGTGGGTTTGATTTGAGCGCTTCTGCAACTGCTTTTACAAAGAATGCAAAGAAGGTTAAATTATATCCTTCATTTTCTTTGAATGTGTTTTTATGATGGTTTCTCGTTTTAACCAAGTTAGTTGCATCAACTTCAACCAACATCCATCCATGTGGAATTTCAGTAACACTTGTTACCATGTTTTGGGCAATTGCTTTTCGTACGCCTTTTACTGGAATAGACTGACCTGATTGCGTGTGATTTGAATCAGTGCTGGCCACTTGATTTTCAAAAGATGGCTCTGTTTTGTTATTAAGTTTAGAAATTTGTTTCTCAGAATCCACATAAGATTCAATATCTTTTTTAGTTACTCTTCCTTCGAAACCTGTGCCACGTACACGTGATAAATCAACATTATTTTCAGAAGCAATTTTAAATACGACAGGAGAATAGCGACCATTATTTAGTGGTGACGATGCTGATTCTGTATTTGATTGTTCATTTTGACGAACGTTCTGATCAGTGTGAACACTTGAGTCTGATTTTGACGTTTTATCAGTTAAGACATCCATATTGTTTGTATTAACAGTTGTTTCATTCTTATTATCATCTGTTCCTTGTTTATGATTATGCGTGTTCGTTGATTGATTTGACTCAGAAGATTCAATTTTACATATAACATGATCTATTTGAACTGTTTCTCCTTCAGAAACTAAGATTTCAGTAATAGTACCAGAAACCGTTGAAGGTACCTCAGCGGTTACTTTATCAGTAACGACTTCACATAAGGGTTCATATTCGTCTACATAGTCTCCTACAGAAATAAGCCATTGCTCGATTGTACCTTCATGAACACTTTCGCCTAGTTTAGGCATTTTAACATCCATAATTTTGCCTCCTTAAAATTGTGCAAGCTCTCTCATTTTTTCTAAGATTTTATCAGGATTCATCATAACTTCATTTTCTAAATTCGGAGAAAATGGCATTGAAGGTACATCTGGTCCAGCTAACCTCATAATCGGTGCATCAAGTTCAAATAAACAGTTTTCAGCAATAATTGCTGAAACTTCTGACATGATACTACCTTCAAGATTATCTTCAGTAACGAGTAAAATCTTGCCATTGATTTTGGCGCGTTCAATAATTGTCTCTTTATCTAAAGGGTAAACTGTTCTTAAATCGACAATTTCTACACTGATACCATCAGCGGCTAAAATATCAGCAGCTTGCATACAATAATTTACACATAATCCATATGTAAATACTGCAATATCGTTGCCTTCTCGTTTAACATCAGCTTTTCCAAGAGGAACAGTATAATATTCCTCTGGTACTTCTTCTTTTAAGAAACGATAGGCCTTTTTATGTTCAAAAAATAGTACTGGATCATTAGATTCAATAGAAGATAATAATAACCCTTTAGCATCATAAGGTGATGATGGAATGACGATTGTAAGTCCAGGTGTAGAAGCGAAAATACTTTCGATACTTTGAGAATGATATAAACCACCATGAACACCACCACCAAAAGGTGCTCTTATTGTAATCGGGCATTGCCAGTCATTATTTGAACGATAACGCATTTTTGCTGCTTCACTTATAATTTGATTAACTGCTGGCAAGATAAAATCTGCAAATTGAATTTCTGCAATTGGTCGTTTGCCAATCATTGCAGCGCCAATAGCAGTACCAACGATATTAGATTCGGCTAACGGGGTATCAATTACTCTTTCAACACCGTATTTTTCTTGTAAACCACGTGTAGCGCCAAATACGCCACCTTTTTTCCCAACATCTTCACCAAGTATAAATACATTGTTATCTTGTTCCATGGCTAAATCTTGTGCTTGTTGTATCGCTTCAATATACGTCATTTTACTCATTGCCAATACCTCCTTCTGGATCATACACAAATTGATATGTTTCATCTACAGATGGATATGGCGCTTGTTCTGCGTCTTTTGTGGCTTTAGTAATAATTTCTTTATGTGCTTGCTCTAACTGATCTAACCATGCTTGATCGATGATACCTTGTTCGAGTAAATAATCTTTAAATTTAAGATTGCAATCATACGTTTTTAAAGCTTCTCGTTCTTCTTTAGTACGATATGTATCATCATCATCTGATGAATGTGGTGTCATACGATTTGTAACGGCCTCAATTAAGGTAGCACCTTCACCATTTAATGCACGCGTTCTAGCTTCTTTCATCGCTTTATACATAGCAATAGGATCGTTACCATCTACAGTTTCACCGTGGATACCATAGCCTAAAGCTCTATCAGAAAGTTTTTCGGCGGCATATTGTAGTGAATTTGGAACTGATATCGCGTATTTATTATTAATAATGACGCAAACAAATGGTAGTTTGTGTACACCTGCAAAGTTTAAGCCTTCGTGAAAATCTCCTTGATTTGAACTTCCTTCACCTACAGTGGCTGTAGCGATATTAGGTTTTTTATCCATTTTCAATGCTAAAGCAGCACCTACTGAATGAGGTATTTGAGTTGCAACAGGAGAACTTTGAGATAATATACCTTTTTCACGATGACTGAAGTGAGATGGCATCTGCTTGCCACCAGAATTAATATCATCCTTTTTACCGAATGAAGCTAGCATTGTATCATAAGGAGAAATACCCATATAAGTTACAAATGCTAAATCTCTATAATATGGAGATGAAATATCTCCTTCTTTCATAGCATAAGCCATTCCTATTTGAGTGGCTTCCTGTCCTTGTCCACTTACGACAAAGGGAATTTTACCCGCACGGTTTAGTAACCATAATCGTTCATCTACTTTTCTGCCTAAATCCATCCATTTATAGATTTCTTTGAGGTCATCTTCTAAAAGTCCGACAGATTTATAATCAATCATTTTAAATATTCCTCCTATTAAACATGTATCGCTCTATTTTCTACTTTCAATCCCAATTCCATTAATACTTCAGATATTGAAGGATGTGCGTGTGTTGTCAGACCTAATTCAATTGCTGAGCCATTCATAAATTGTAATAATGACGCTTCATTGATTAATTCAGTAACCTGTGGTCCTATCATGCTAATACCGATAATTTCATTTGTTTCTTGATCAATCACCATTTCGCAAAAGCCTTTATCCTTAGCATTAGTCTCTATCACAGCTTTACCAATTGCATTAAACCCTACTTTAAATGATTTAGATTTAATATTTTGTGCTTTGGCAGACTCCTTATTATAACCAATGGAAGCAACTTCAGGATGTGTATATATACATTTAGGCATTTTGTTATAGTTTAAAGGTAAGCTAGATTCATTAAACATATGTTCGACAGCTAAAATACCTTCTTTTGAAGACACATGAGCTAATTGTAATTTGCCTATACAATCACCAGCAGCATAGATATGTTTATCTTCTGTTTGTAAGCATTCATTAACTAAAATGTTACCTAATTGATCTGTTTGAATTTTAGTATTGTTTAACCCAATATCATTGGTGTTAGGAGTACGTCCAATCGCTACTAAAACTTTGTCTAATTCTAATGTTTTTTCCTCATTGACTTGAATGGTTACGGAATTAGCATTAACGGTTACTGATGCATCACTTAAGGCACAATTTTCATAAAATGCAACGCCTCTTTCGCTAAGAGCGGTTTTAAGACATTTTGCAATTTGAGCACTTTCAGCAGGTAGAATTCGTTCGCCAGCCTCAATTACACTAACCTCTACACCTAAGTCTATTAATAAAGAAGCGAATTCAAGTCCAATCACGCCACCGCCTATGATTGCTATCTTTGTGGGTAAATCAGTGAGTTCAAGCATGTCACTGCTAGATAATACGGTTTTATGATTGAAAGGTAAAAATGGTAATTGTGTTGGGTATGATCCTGTAGCAATTAAGACATATTGATTAGGTAAAAGATCAGATTCACCATCTTCGTATTCAACTGAGATTGTACCACTTTGTGGTGAAAAAATAGATGTACCCATTATTCTTCCAGTACCATTAAAAACATCAATGTGATTTTTTTGCATTAAACTATCTATACCATGATGCATTTGGCTAACAATATTGTCTTTACGTTCCATCATTGTTTTTAAGTCAAATGAAAAATGATCTATATTCACCCCAAAGTCAGCGGATTCTTTCACCGTTCTTAATACTTCAGCAGATTTTAATAATGCTTTTGTAGGGATACATCCTTTATGTAAACAAGTTCCACCTAATAATGATTTCTCTACAATAGCTACCTTTTTACCCAGTTGAGATGCTCGTATGGCCGCCACATATCCAGCGGTTCCTCCACCTAAAACGACTAGGTCATATTGCTTTTCACTCATTTTTTTACTCCTAACGCATTTACAATTTATTTATCAATAGTATGGTGCAACAATATTCAATATAAATAGATTTTAAATGTCTAATGTCATTTATAACGCAATGAGCATAGCTCATAAAAATCAATTTATTTAAATTAGTGATTTATTATACATTTTACATCAAAATTTAATAGTAATAAAACTAATAAATTACATAAGAGGTTGGGACAAAATATAAGTCTCAGCCTAATTTATTATTTTAGCAGTAGCCGACTCGTTTGAAAACGCGCTTAAATCAAGCTTTTTTTCAAACCTAGTCATTCTTACCTATGCGTTGCCAAGCAAAGAGAATTTTATCAAAAAATTCTACAAGCTAAGCATGCTGGGGCGGGACAACGATTAACTTTAATTGCTGTACCGCACCCTATTTTTTTCTTTGGTTTTGGCTAATCATTTCTTTTGCATTTTCTCTAGTTAATTCCGTCACACTAGCGCCAGAAATCATACGTGCAATTTCATCAATTTTATCATCATCTTTTAATTCTTTAACTTGAGTTGTTGTACGGTCATCATTGGAAGCTTTGCTTATTAATAAATGATGATCGCTCATTGATGCGACTTGTGGTAAGTGAGAGATACAAATAACTTGGATATATTCTGCGATATCTCTCATTTTTTCAGCCATTTTTTGGGCAGCTTGACCAGACACGCCCGAATCAACCTCATCAAATAGAATTGCTGTTTGTCCTCGTGATTGTACAAATATACTTTTTAAAGCGAGCATAATACGAGATAGTTCACCACCAGAGGCGATTTTATTTAAACTCTTAAGTGGTTCTCCTTTATTTGGACTAATTAGGAACTCAACGAATTCTATACCATCAATCGTTGGCTTTTCTAATAATTGGAAAGAAATTTCTAAATTAGCATCTTTCATTTGTAAATTTTGAATTTCGGAAACGATATGGTCTCTTAATGTGCGTGCTACGGTACGACGCGCCTTAGATAATAACTTGCCTTGAGACATGACTTCTTCATATAATCGATTAATTTCCTCACGTAATTGAGATGTACTTTCCTCATAATTTTCAATTTTAGCAATTTCATTTTGGAGCTTGTCTTTGTAAGTCATTAATTCATTAATATCTTTGCCATATTTTCTTTTGAGATTATTTAATAAATTCATTCGGGATTCTAATTCATTGAGCATTTGTTCATCAAATTCGTTGTTCGACATTTCGTCATATATCTCGTGTTTAGCATCCTCAAGCGTATAATAAAATTGGTCGATATCCTCTTTAAGTTTACTATATTTATCCGGCAGAATTTCATCAATGGATTGTAAATGATTACTTAATTCGTAAAGTCTATCTGTAATCGCGTGTTCATCGGTTAAAGTAACATGGGCATTATTGAGCGCTAAGCTTAGCTTCTCAGAATTTTGAATTCTACGAATATCAACTTCTAATTGTTCAATTTCGCCTTCTTTTAAAGAAGCTTCTTCTAGTTCTTCATATTGAAATTTCATTAAATCTAAACGTTGAAGTAACGCTTGATCTGCAGACTCTAATTCTTCTAATTCCTTTGTTTTACTTTTATATTGGTTAAACACGTTTTGATATTGTTCTTTTGTAGTTGAATATTTATCCTCTGCATAGTCATCTAATAATTTTAAATGGTACTTTTGTTTAAGAAGTGTTTGAGTTTCATGTTGACCATGAATATCTAATAACTCTTGCATGACTTTACGTAAATCTTGAAGTGTTACGATTTGATTGTTTAATCTACAAATACTCTTACCAGTACTAAAAATTTCTCTTTTTACTAATAAAAAGTCTTCATCAATATCTATATCTAGGTCCTGAAGGATATGAATAACATCTTTACTTTCGTCTATGTCAAAGATACCTTCAATAATTGCCTTTTTTTCACCATGTCTAACATAGTCTGATGAAGCACGCACTCCAATTAACTGGCCAATAGCATCTATGATGATTGACTTACCTGAACCAGTTTCACCACTCAGTACTGTAAGGCCATCTGAAAAATGAATTTCTAATTCATCAATAATTGCAAATTGTTTTATTGATAAGGTTTGTAACATGAATTCATCGCATCCTTATAATAAATTGAAAATTCTAGTTTTAATTGTATTACTTGCTTCTTCATCTTTACAAATTAAAAGACAAGTGTCATCTCCACAAATAGTACCGAGCACTTCGTCCCAATCGATTTGGTCTAGTATAGCACCTATAGATTGAGCGTTACCTGGTAATGTTTTTAAGACTAATAAATTTCCAGTTCCTTCAATGTTAACAAATGAGTCCATAAGATAACGTCCCAATTTTTCAAGTGGATGATATTTTCGATCATTCGGCAAGCTATAAACATATTGACCTGTTGGTGCGGGTACTTTGATTAATTGTAATTCTTTAATATCACGAGATACGGTTGCTTGAGTCACATTAAGGTCGTATTCATTTAGACGTTTGACGAGTTCGTCTTGCGTTTCTATCTTTTCGCTTGAGATAATTTCTCTTATTTTTATGTGTCTCACTGATTTTTTTGCCATTATGAACACTCCTAGTTTCGAATAATTATACAATGATTTTAACACAACATAATTTTTACTACTACTATTGCTATTATGCATAAGTAACTGATAACTCAATAATCGTAAATTGTTTAAATTAATGACATAGCGCTATTATTGAATGATTTTGTTTGAAAAAATGTATATATTTATAAATAATTATGTAAATTTTTAATAATAATGATCACGAGCACCTAGTCATTAAAATAAAGTATTAAAACACCCTTCAAAGCTGCTGTTTAAAACAATAACTTTAAAGGGTTCTTATTCGTTCAACTTAATGATCACGAGTGTAAAATAAATCAATGACATCTAGTAAAGGCTTAATATCGTATTGCTTAGAGAGCTTTTCAATTGATTCAGTGGCAGCATTTTTATGAAAATCAAGTTTGTCTTCTGCACCTTGTTTTCCTAATAATGAAACATAAGTGCTTTTGTGGTTTTCAATATCACTACCTACTTTTTTACCTAACTTAGATTCATCACCATACACATCTAGTAAATCATCTTTAATCTGGAACATTAAACCTAGATGATCGCTAAATGATTCAAGTAATTGTGACGTCGATTGATCGACTTTTGCAATATCGGCAGCACTTAATATCGCAAATTTTAATAATGCACCTGTTTTAGCCTTATGTATTTGTTCGAGGGTTTCCAAATCAACAGGTTTATCCTCGCTTTGCATGTCTAATGTTTGGCCACCCACCATACCTAAGTGACCGCTATTGTGAGCTAATCTTGAAAGCACCTTCACTTTAACCTCTGGTTCTAATAAATCATCGTCAGCAACGATTTCAAAAGCCTTCGTTAAAAGTGCGTCTCCAGCTAAAATAGCTTTCCATTCACCATAAACTTTATGATTTGTTAATTTTCCACGACGATAATCATCATTATCCATAGGAGGTAAATCATCATGTATTAAAGAATATGTGTGAATCATTTCCAATGCTAAAGCCGTTTGTTTACCTTTGGTATAATCTTGATTTAATACATCCAACGTTAAGAAAACAAGTAGTGGTCTTATTCTTTTACCACCTGCATTAAGTGAATACTGCATACTTTCTTCAAGATTGGTATTTAATGGTGAAGGTTTAATTACACCGTCAAGAGCGTTATTAATTTGTTCAATTAACTCATTCATTGACATCTTTGTCATTATCTTCATCCTCTGCTTCATCTTTAATAAGTTGATTAACTTTATTTTCTGCATCTTTCAGCGTTGCATCACATGTGGCTGAAAGTTTCATACCTCGCTGATATAACTCTAGTGATTCTTCAAGAGATACAGTTTCATTATCTAACTTTTGAACGATTTTTTCCAATTCTTGCATCATTTCTTCAAAACTTTGTTGATCTTTACTCATGTTCACACCTAACCTTTTTAACAATAGCATCAACGCTACCATCTTTCATTGATAATGTAATTTCATCATTTTCATTTAAGTCTTGTGTACTTGTAACCACTTGGTCGTTCTTATTAATAATAGTATAGCCTCTTAGCATTGTATTAGTCGGACTTAAGTTATTTAATAGTTCAATTTTATTTTTGAGCTCTAATTGATTATTTTGAATACTTTTCTTGGTTAAGTTTGTTAATCGACTATTAATGTTCATTAAGTGTTTATTATTTTGCGTAATGGATTGCTTTAAAGCTTTTAAATTAAAATTTTGACGAAGTACTTTAATTTGATACTTTTTACTTTCAATTTTAGATGATATTAATTGAGATAATTGCTTTTCTAAATCATCTTTTCGTTGAATTTGTTGATCATATAATAATGAAGGTTGTTTAAATTTATAATACGATGATAAATGGTCGAGCTGTTTATGTTGTTTTTCAAGATATTGCTTTATATATCTTGAAAGCGAAAATTGATATTGTTTAATTTGTTGCATCAATTCGTACTGATCGGGTGTAGCGATGACCGCAGCTTGAGTAGGTGTTGCTGCCCTTACATCAGCGACAAAATCACTCAAAGTAAAATCAGTTTCATGTCCGACAGCTGAAATAATAGGTGTTTGACATTCAAAGATGGCTTTCACAACATCCTCTTCGTTAAAGTTCCATAAGTCTTCTATAGAACCACCACCACGACCAACTATAATGGTATCGACGCCAAGCGCGTCAGCGTGTTTTATTTTTTCGATAATATCTTCTTTTGCTTGAGTTCCTTGCACCAAAGTACTTAATTGAATTTTTTCAACTAAAGGATATCTGCTATTCATTGTAGACACAATATCCCTAATTGCTGCACCGGTACTTGCAGTTAAAATTGCAATTTTTTTAGGAAATCGAGGAATAGGCTTTTTATATTCATTACTAAAATAGCCTTCTTTTTTTAATTTTATCTTTAATTGTTCTAACTTTTGATACAAGTTCCCTATACCATCTAATTCCATCTTATTTACATAAATTTGATAGTTTCCACGTCGCTCATATACAGAAACACGTGCTTCTAAGTGAACTTCGTCACCTTCTTTAGGATCAAAAGTAAGTTTGCTAGCATTGCCTTTAAACATCATTGCACTAATGACGCTATCTTTATCTTTAACATTGAAATAAAGGTGTCCGCTAGAATGCCTTTTAAAGTTAGATAGTTCGCCTTTAAGCAAAATAGACTGTAAATGTGGGTCTTGGTCAAATTTGTATTTAATATATTTTGTTAATGTTGTTACACTTAAGTATTCAGACATAGTCATCACTCAAATTAATTATTTTATGTTACTTAGCACACCGTTAATAAATTTATAATGTTCATCGTCACTAAACTGTTTTGCCAATTCTACAGCTTCATTGATGATTACTTTCGGTGGTGTATCACTGTGTAATAATTCAAATGTAGCCATACGTAGTATAATACGGTCTGTTTTTAGCAAACGTTGAAGTGACCAATCTTTAAGATATGGTTTGATCGTATCATCTAAAACTGGTTCATGATCTTTTACACCAGTCACTAACCAGTGTATAAATTCAAAGTCTAAATCTGGCTCATCATCTTTAATAAAATTGATTGCTTCATTGATAGTTAATTCTGTATCTTTCATTTCTAACTGAAACAAAGTTTGAAATGATTGCTTTCTTGATTCTTTTCGACTCATAAATAACTCCTTGTTAATGTAATCTTTATATTATTCGACAGTGATATGCATGATATGAACGTTAATTTCTTTAGGCTCAATTGCAGTCATTGTTTTAATTGAGTTGAAAATGGATGTTTGAATTTTGCTCGCAAATTTAGAAATATTGATACCATGTTTAATAGAGCAATATACATCGATTTGAATGCCATCTTCTTTAACATCAATTTTTAAATTTCTATTGAGATTTTTTCGACTCATTTTCTCAATATTACTATTTTTTAATTCTGCAAAATGTCCGGTAACACCGTTTACCTCTGATACTGCAATACTTGCAACTACAGAGATAACTTCTGGTGCAATTTCAATTTTACCTAAATTTGAATTTGAATAATCTGCCACTTTAACCATTTAGACTACCTCCTACTCATTATCATTCATAATATTATATTGCTCTAAGAAATTTGTATTAAATGATCCACTTCTAAAAATATCATTATTCATTAATTTCAAGTGGAACGGAATTGTTGTGTCGATTCCTAAAATTAAATACTCGCTTAATGCTCTGATTCCAGTCATAATCGCTTCTTCACGAGTAGGTTCATGTACAATTAACTTAGCAACCATAGAATCGTAATATGGAGGGATTGTATAATTCGTATAGCAAGCTGATTCGATTCTCACACCATAACCTCCAGGCGCAAGGTATTGGGTAATTTTACCAGGAGAAGGCATGAAATTCTTATATGGATTTTCAGCATTTATACGATATTCAATCGCATGCCCATTAATCGTAATATCATCTTGCGTATATGGTAATGTTTCACCCATCGCAACTTTTAATTGCAATTTAACTAAGTCTATTCCCGTAACCATTTCAGTAACCGGATGTTCAACTTGGATACGCGTGTTCATTTCCATAAAGTAAAATTGATTGTCATTTAAGTCATAAATAAATTCAATTGTACCTGCGTTCTCATAATTTACTGCTTTAGCAGCTCTAATTGCAGCATTTCCCATTTCTTCACGTTGTTCATTCGTTAATATAGGTGATGGTGATTCTTCAACTAACTTTTGCATACGTCTCTGAATCGTGCAATCCCTTTCTCCGAGATGAATTACATTTCCGTATTGGTCACCAATGATTTGAATTTCTATATGGCGGAAGTTCTCGATAAATTTTTCAAGATAAAGTCCCCCATTACCGAAAGCAGTTTCTGCCTCTTGTTGGGTCATTCGATAGCCATTTTCAAGTTCTTTCTCTGTTCTGGCTACTCGAATCCCTTTACCGCCACCGCCTGCTGTCGCTTTAATAATTACAGGATAGCCGATTTCTTCAGCGATTTGTTTAGCATCCTCTATAGATGTGACAAGACCATCGCTTCCTGGTACAACTGGTACATTGGCAGCAATCATTTCAGCTTTTGCAACGTCTTTAATACCCATTTTTTGAATAGATTCATAGCTAGGACCAATGAATTTCAATTGGCAAGCTTCGCATAGTTCCGCAAAGTCACCGTTCTCAGCTAAAAAGCCATAACCCGGATGAATGCCATCACACCCTGTTGATGTTGCTATAGATAAGATATTAGGAATATTTAAATATGAATCTTTAGACTGAGTAGGACCAACGCAATATGCTTCATCAGCAATTTGAGTATGTAATGCGTCTTTATCTCCCTCAGAATAAATAGCAACGGTTTGTATGCCTAAATCATGGCAAGCTCTGATAATTCTAACCGCTATTTCTCCACGGTTAGCGATTAAGATTTTTTTCATTATTTCACCTTAAATAACGGTTGGCCATACTCTACCATTTGTCCGTCTTCTACTAATATTTCAACGATTTCTCCAGAAACTTCTGCTTGAATTTCATTAAATAATTTCATTGCTTCTAAAATACATACAGTTGATTCATTTGTAACTTTATCACCAACTTGAACATAAGCATCTTCCTCAGGTGATGGAGATTTATAAAATGTACCAACCATTGGTGCATTAATCGTTTGATATGATGATTCATCATCATGACTTTTATTTTCTTCAACAGGTGCTTCTGACACACTTTGATTTGGTGTTGACATTGTTGGTGCAGCAGATGCTAAAGGTGCTTGTTGTGTATATTGTGGTGTAATTATTTCAGTTTCTTTTTGTTTTTTTAGATTAACTACACTACCTTTATTATCTTCAATATTAATTTCAGTTAAACTTGATTGATCAAGAATTTCGATTAATTCTTTTATTTCTTTAAAATTCATAAGTTACTGACTCCTCGACTTAGTTTTCATCTACCAATCTATTTTACTTGACTCAACTTGCCAATTCAAGCATGTGTCATTTTATGGCAAATAGTTGGGAGTGGGACAGAATTCTTTTTGAATTCGTCGTCACACCCCCGCAAGGGTGACTAGAACTGAGAAAAGCTTGAATTAAGCGCCTTCTCAGTTCAGTCAGCTACTGCGAATTTGCAAAATAGCTCCATTATATTATTTATGTCCCAGCCTCCTAATATTTTATAATTTTTTGTTTGCATGATTTGAGTATTAAAAAAAGTCTTTCTAATTGGTAATCAGAAAGACTCTAGTTATCGTTCATAATAAATTAGGCTCTTGAAATATAGCTTCCATCACCAGTATTAATTACTAATACATCACCTTCATTAACAAATAAAGGTACATTTAATGTATAACCAGTTTCAACTGTAGCTGATTTAGTTGCACCAGTAGCAGTATCACCTTTAATACCAGGTTCAGTTTCAGTAACTTCTAATTCAACTGTCTTAGGCAATTCAACACCGATTGTTTCACCTTCATATGATTGAATTTGAACTTCCATGTTTGCTTTTAAGAATTTTAATTCATCTTTTAAATAATCTGCTGATAATTCAGTTTGATCAAACGTTTCATTATCCATGAACACATGATTATCACCATCTGCATATAAATATTGCATACGACGATTTTCAATCATTGCTTGTTCAACTTTTTCTCCAGCTCTAAATGTTTTTTCTTGGATTGCACCTGTTCTTAAATTACGTAATTTAGAACGAACAAAGGCAGAACCTTTACCTGGTTTTACATGTTGGAAATCAATTACTTTCCAAATGCCATTATCTACAGAAATTGTTAAACCTGTTTTAAAATCATTAACCGAAATCATTCAGTTTCCTCCTCAAATATGCGCTTTCTATAAAATAATAAGGTCTTTTGTACATTTAGTAAAGACTTCGCAGCCATTTTCAGTGATTAAAATATCATCTTCTATACGTACACCGCCAAGACCATCTACATAAATACCTGGTTCAATAGTAACACAATTATTTACTTGAATCGTACCCTTTGCATTTTTAGACAATAATGGCCCTTCGTGTATATCTAATCCAATACCATGACCAAGTGAATGACCAAATGCTTCACCATATCCATGAGAAGCAATATAATCTCTTGATAAAGCGTCTGCTTCTGCCACAGTCATGCCAGCTTTAATTTCATTGATGGCTTTTATTTGGGATTCAAGAACAATATTATAAATGTCTTTCATCTTTGGATCAGGTTCACCTATAGCAAATGTTCTTGTAATATCAGAGCAATATCCTCTGTAGTATGCACCAAAGTCTAACGTGATCATATCCCCTTGTTCAATAACTTTATCACTTGCTACGCCGTGTGGTAAGGCGCCTCTATAACCCGATGCTACAATTGTGTCGAATGAAGGTCCATCTGCACCTAATTCTAACATTTTGCTCTCTAATTTCGCCTTTAATGTTCTTTCAGTCATGCCAGCTTCGGCAATTTCTAAGATATAATTATATGTATCATCAACTATTTTAGCAGCAAATTTAATTTTCTCAATTTCCTCAGGTGTTTTTACTTCTCTTATTTTTTCAATGTCGTCACCAATTGAAACTAAATTTGCGCTTGATTGATTTAACGTTTGGTAAGTATCGTAACTTACTAAGTGACCTTCAAACCCAATTGACTTAAATTGGTTATGATTGATAATTTCAACGATTTCTTCAATTAATCCACCACTACGCTTGATAATTTCGAAATGAGTAGCCTGTTCGGTAGCTTGTTCAATATAACGGAAGTCTGTTATTAATTGATAACGATCTTTTGAAATAACTAATGCACCACTTGTACCAGTAAAATCAGATAAATATCTTCGATTATAATCTGATAAGATAACTAAAGCATCTATTTGATGATGATTGAGTAGTTCTTGAACTTTTGCTAATTTATTCATACAAATCACTCCTAGTATAACGTTTGTACATTTGCTCTATTTACATTAAAATAATAGCATAATTATTTTAGAAATAAAGAGATTTTGGTTTAGGGAGATTTTAATGAAAAAATTAATCGTTATTCTAGGAGCTTCATGTTTATTGGTTGGTTGTGGCTCTCAAAATTTAGGACCTTTGGAAGACAAGACAACCAAATTAAGAGATGAAAACCATAACTTGAAGTTAGATATCCAACAGCTAAATCAAGATATTAGTAATCAAAAAGCACAAGTTGAAGCTCTTAATAAAGATAAAAAGAATGTATCTAAAACTGTTGATAACAATAAAGAAGCTAAATTTCTAGATGCTTCTTCAAAATATTATCAGGATATTACTAAAGTGATTAGTAATTATAATCAACTAGATTTAACTAAAAAGAAAAAAGAGGATAAAAAGCAAAATCTTGAAAAATTAAATACTATAACAAACGATATTGATGATGCGTATAGTAAATATAAAGGCACGATTTCAACTAAAGATTTATCAAGTGCCAATAAAAACGAAGATAAGAATATCAGACAAATGAATAAAGAATTACAATCAGCATTTAAAGATATAAAGAGTGGATATGAAACTAACAATTCTAATAAATTAAATAAAGGTAAGACAAAGCTATCTCAAGTTAACATGTCCAATAATTCATAAATATAGGAGTTTTTGTTTTGAAAAATATATTGTTTTATTTAGTATTAATTATTGCAGCAATTGGCTTAATCTTAAATCTGAATGCGTTTATGATGTCATTTGCTAAAACTATTTTTACTTTTATAATCATCGCAATCATAATTTATTTAATATACTATTTCTTCTTCTTGACTGAAGATCAACGTAAATATAGAAGAGCTGCAAGAAAATATAAAAAGAAACATCGTAAATAATACGAGGCTGGGACATAAATAATATCATAATGCTATTTTGCACATTCGCAGTAGCTGACTGTACTGAGAAGGCACTTAATTCAAGCTTTTCTCAGATCTAGTCATCCTTGGGGCCCCAGCAAAGAGAATTTCACTAAGAAATTCTACAAGCAAAGCAAGTTGGGAGTCGGGGCCACAGCAGAGAGAATTTCATTAAGAAATTCCACAAGCAAAGCAAGCTGGGAGTGGGACGACGAATTTAAAATGAATTCTGTCCCACTCCCTATAAATATATATTGGCAGTGGTTGACTAAAATAAAAGTGCACCCTATAAAGTCAGAATTAAATTCCAATTTTTAGAGTGCACATCAATTTAAAAACATATTTACTGGCTTTTTATTTTTTATATAACCATTCATCAGAACGATATTTTTCTTCTAATTCTTTTACTTCTTCCATTTGCTTATCAGATAAAATAAGTGGTTTAAATTCAATATTTAATCCTTTTTTAAAGCCTTCTTCAAATGCTTTTTCCATTTCCTCAATTGTTATATGTCTATCAGCAATATCGTTGATTGCCACTGCTTTATCTACAAATGCTTTTTTCATTTTATCTTTAAGACGATCATTTTTAAAAGTGAACATGTCGAAAAGTTCATCAACATCAACATCTTGTAATAAAGAACCATGCTGTAAAATGACGCCTTTTTGTCTAGTTTGAGCACTTCCTGCAATTTTTCTACCCTCAACAACTAATTCATACCAACTTGGCGCGTCAAAACATACGGCACTTCTTGGTTGTTTTAATTTTTCTCGTTCTTCTTTTGACCGCGGAATCGCAAAATATGCTTCAAATCCTAGCAATTTAAATCCTTCAAGTAACCCTTCAGAAATAACACGATACGCTTCAGTTACAGTAGAAGGCATATTAGGATGTTCTTCTGACACAATAACACTATATGTTAATTCTTTATCATGAAGTACACCTCTACCACCCGTTTGTCTTCGAACTAATCCGAATCCTTTTTCTTTTACTTTATCAATGTCGATTTCTTTTTTTAATCTTTGAAAATATCCCACTGATAATGTTGCGGGATTCCAAGTGTAAAATCTAACAACAGGATCGATTTCCCCTCTTGATACAAAGTTTAAAAGCGCTTCATCCATTGCCATATTATAATATGGATCGTGACTTCCTGTATTTATAAAATTCCATGTCTCTGTCATAAAACAAACTCCAATCACAATATATAATTAACTAAAGAAAATATTAAATTTTACATATAAAACTTTGATAAAAATAGCTAATAAAAAATTTTGATAAATTTAGCTAACAGTCTTATAATTATAATATCGGTTAATTAGGGAGGATGCAATATGAATGTATCTTTGATTATAGCTTTAGCTATTATAGTCATTATTATTTTATATATGCTTGGAAATTGGTTTATGAATAAACGAGCAGTAACTGAACTTGAGCAAAATGAATTTCATAAAGGTTTAAGAAAAGCTCAAGTGATTGATGTTCGTGAAAAAGTAGACTATGATTACGGCCATATAAACGGCGCTCGTAACATTCCAATATCAATGTTTAGTCAAAGATATCAAGGTTTACGTAAAGATCAACCAATTTATCTTTGTGATGCAAATGGTGTTGCAGGTTATCGTGCAGCCCGTATTCTTAAAAAGAATGGCTATAAAGATATTTATATGTTAAAAGGCGGATACAAAAAATGGACTGGTAAGATTAAAACAAAAAAATAATCGTATGTCTGTTATGAACTCTTAAAGATAAAATCTTTAAGAGTTTTTTTACGCCTTTAATTGAACAAATCTATGCGTATTATAATAATTTCTCTTAAATTGTGTTAACAATACGTATAATTTCAAAGTACAAATTTATGTATATAAATAGTCCCTATAACCATTTATAAGGTTACAGGGACAAGAATTGAATATTATTCTTTTTCTTCGTGAAGGTTTTCAAATTTCAATACAGGCTTACGTGCAGCAGTAGTTTCATCTAATCTATCAATGATTGTACTGTGTGGTGCTTCTAAGACTGTATCAGGTTCATTTTTAGCTTCTTCAGCAATTTGAATCATTGAATCAATAAAGTAATCTAATGTTTCTTTAGATTCTGTCTCAGTTGGTTCAATCATCATACCTTCCTCTACATTTAATGGGAAGTAAATTGTTGGTGGATGTACGCCGAAGTCTAATAAACGTTTAGCCATATCTAAAGTACGAACACCATGTTCTTTTTGTTTAGATCCACTTAATACGAATTCATGTTTACAATATTGTTCATATGGAATTTCATAGTGGTCTTTTAAGCTAGCTTTAATATAGTTAGCATTTAGAACTGCTGCTTCAGAAACCTCTCTTAAACCTTCCGCACCCATTGTTCTAATATATGTGTATGCTCTTAAATAGATACCAAAGTTACCATAGAATGGTTTAACTCTTCCGATAGAGTTTTTAATATCATTATCATATTTGAATGTATCTCCATCTTTGATTACCATTGGTTTTGGTAAATAACTAGCTAATTCTTTTTTTACACCAACTGGTCCTGAACCAGGGCCACCGCCACCGTGAGGGCCAGTGAATGTTTTGTGTAAGTTTAAGTGTACTGCGTCAAATCCCATGTCTCCTGGACGTACTTTATCCATGATGGCATTTAAGTTTGCACCATCATAGTATAATAATCCGCCAGCTTCATGCACAATTTCTCGGATTTCCATGATGTTTTTCTCGAAAATACCTAGTGTATTTGGGTTTGTTAACATGATCGCAGCAGTGTTTTCGTTAACAACACGTTTTAAGTCTTCGATATCAACTTCGCCACGTTCATTTGATTTAACAGTAACAGCTTTAAATCCAGCAAATGACGCAGATGCAGGGTTTGTACCGTGTGCTGAGTCAGGAACGATTACTTCATCACGGTGACCTTCACCATTATCTAAATGGTATGCTTTGAAAATCATTAAAGCCGTCCATTCACCATGCGCACCTGCAGCTGGTTGTAATGTCACTTCATCCATACCAGTAATTTCTTTAAGTTCTTCTTGTAAACTGTATACAACTTCTAAAGAACCTTGAACTTGATCTTCTTCTTGTAATGGATGTGATTCAGCAAATCCAGGAATACGAGCTACTTTCTCGTTGATTTTTGGATTATATTTCATAGTACATGATCCTAATGGGTAGAAACCTGAATCAACACCGAAGTTTTTATTAGATAATTCAGTATAGTGACGTACTAAATCTAATTCAGCAACTTCAGGGAATTCCGCTTTATTTTTACGGATAAATTTATCGTCAAGAATACTCTCAACTGAATCTGTTTTAATATCGCTTTGAGGTAATGAGTATGCATATCTACCTGCTCTTGATCTTTCAAAAATTAATGGACTTGATTTACTTACTACCATTTAGCTCACCAGCTTTCTTAACAAATGTATCAATTTCATCTTTAGTTCTTAATTCAGTAACAGCAATTAGCATATGGTTTTCGAAGTCTGTTGAAGCTTCTCCTAAGTCAAAGCCTCCAATGAAACCTTCCTCAGCTAGCTTTTTATTTATCTCTTTGATTGGTTGGTCGAATTTAACAACAAATTCATTGAATGAAGTACCATCAAGAACTTCAAAACCGTTGTCTTTAAATTGTTTTTTAGCATAATTTGCGTGTTCTAAGTTTTGAACTGCAATATCATAAATACCTTGTTTACCAAGTGCTGACATAGCAATTGATGATGCAAGTGCGTTTAAGGCTTGGTTAGAACAAATATTTGAAGTAGCTTTATCACGACGGATATGTTGTTCACGAGCTTGTAAAGTAAGAACAAATCCGCGGTTACCTTCATCATCTTGAGTTTGTCCTACTAATCTACCAGGAACTTTACGCATTAATTTTTTAGTTGTAGCAAAGTAACCACAATGAGGTCCACCAAATTGTGTTGGGATACCAAATGGTTGTGTGTCTCCGACTACGATATCTGCTCCGAATGAACCTGGAGGTGTTAATAATCCTAAAGCTAATGGATTAGCATAAACGATAAATAATGCTTTTTTACCTTCGATAAATGATTGGATTTTTTCTAAATCTTCAATAGAACCATAGAAGTTTGGATATTGAACTGCAACTGCTGCAGTTTCATCATCTACTGCTTGTTCTAATTTTTCTAAGTCTGTAATTGTACCATCTAAGTCAACTTCTACTATTTCAAATTCTTCTCTAACTTTAACGTAAGTTTTTAGTACTTGAAGTGCTTGATAATGAAGTCCTTTAGAAACTACGATTTTATTTTTCTTAGTGTGATTAAATGCTAAGATACAAGCCTCAGCAAAACTTGTGATGCCGTCATACATAGATGAGTTTGCTACATCCATATCTGTTAATTCACAAATTAATGTTTGGAATTCAAAAATAGCTTGTAACTCACCTTGAGATATTTCAGGTTGATACGGCGTATAAGCTGTATAGAATTCTGAACGAGAAATCATAGCATCTACAACTGCTGGAGCATAGTGGTCATACACACCTGCACCTAAGAAAGACGTATGAGTTTCTTTTGTTACGTTTTTATTAGCAATTGTATTCAATCTTCTTAAAAGTGAAGTTTCAGCTTCACCACTAGCAATATTTAAGTCTCTATTTAATAAGATATCCTCTGGCACATCTCCAAATAATTCATTAATTGAACTTGCACCAATTTTATCTAACATTTCTTTTTTATCTTTTTCTGTTAATGGTATATAACGATGACTCACAATACACACCCCTTAATTATTTTTCAATTTGGTTTTTCTTAACAATTTTAGCTTTGAGTTGTCTTTTACGTACTTGAACTAATAGTTCACGACCCATTTCAAACTCATCTCGCTTAATGATTGCCATTGCGATAGATTTACCTGAAGATGGTGCTTGTGTACCTGAAGTAACTTCACCAATTTCATTACCGTCAAGGTCTAATACTGGATAGCCAGTTCTAGCAATACCTTTATCAAGCAATTCTAAACCAACAGTTCTACGTTCTGAACCATTTTCTTTTTGGTCTTTTAATACTGATTTACCAATGAAATCTTCTTCGATTAATGGTTTAGCAGCAAAGGCAATTCCGCCTTCATAAGGTGTAATAGATTCAGTTAAATCTTGACCATGTAAAGGTAAGCCAGCTTCTAATCTTAAAGTATCACGTGCACCAAGACCACATGGTACTACTTTATGTTCAATAAAGCCGTTCCAAATATCTACAGTATCTTTTGCATCACAGTAGATTTCGAATCCGTCTTCACCTGTATAACCAGATTGAGATAAAATAACATTTTTTCCAAATAAAGTAACATCTTGTTGGAAATCAAATGGTTTCATTTCACTTACATCAATATCGACTAATTCACTAACTAAATCTCTTGCTTTAGGTCCTTGAACTGCTAATTGACCAAATTGATCAGAAACATTTGACACTTCAACATCGAATTTTGATGCATGTTTTTCAACCCAAGCAAAGTCTTTATCTGTGTTAGCAGCATTAACGATTAATAAATAATCATTATCGCCAACTTTATATGTTACTAAATCATCAATAATACCACCCTCTTCATTACATAAAGCAGTATATTGAGCTTTAGTGTCAGTTAGGTTATTAGTATCGTTTGAAAGTAAGTATTGGACAAATTTACTAGCATCATTGCCTTTAATAGAGATTTCTCCCATGTGGCTTACATCGAACATACCTATTTCATATCTAACTGCGTTATGTTCTTCTTTGATACTTGTAAATTGAACAGGCATTGCCCATCCACCGAATTCTACAATTTTTGCACCACTATCTACATAATTTTGATACAATGGTGTTTTTTTTAATTCGCTTGTCATTAGAAAACCCCCTATATTTTTTATAAAAAACAGAGTAGCAAATAGCTACCCTGTTTATACACTTAATCCAGGAATGCGTAACAGTATTATCCTTTTGCCTGAGAGTTTAGTAGTTAACTTGCACCTTCGGCGATAAAAATGATGATACTTTAAATTAAGTAAAATATTTTTATTCTCTCTAATACTGATCAACCGCAAGATAGATAATTTATAATATCATTATAAATTTCTTTGATTGTTTTATCACTATTCACTTTCATGAATGCGATTTCATTATATCTTGAAATCCTTGATAAATACAAGTTATTTAACTGTTTTTTAGATTTATCAATTGCATTTGGTCTATGTTTATCGTTCAAAACTCTTTTGAAGATAATATCTATGTCACAATCTAGCCAAAAAATGTATTTATACTGTTTTAAATAATTTAATGATTTAGAGTATTCGATAATACCACCACCAGTAGCAATGACATCATATTTTTGTGTACATTCCGATAAATATTTATACTCTAATTCTCTAAATCCTATTTCTCCGACTTCTTTAAAAATGTCAGGAATTGTTTTATTTTCTCTGATTTCAATGTAAATATCTAAATCTATGAAACTCAATTGTTCCTCTAATGATAAATATTCTCCTATAGTGCTTTTACCTGTACCCATAAAGCCAATAAGTATTATTGGTGAATTTTTCTTATTCAATAGCCTCACCTTTTGTCAAATAGTTGATTAATTTGTTGGTCATAATAACTACTCATGTTATGAATTGTCTTCGATTTTAAACTATATTGAGTTGTATAAAAAGTGATGACTGACAAATAAATAATAAAAATTAGCAAAGTGTAAGTGCTCATGAACCCTCTAAACTTATATAAAGAGTGTTTTGTCATAATAATTCACCTCATTTCCAATTCTTAAAATTACTTCTATAATTCCTCGTTGCCTAGATATAAAATTCGCGTCTAGTACATTATTTAAGAGCGTGATATTTCCTTTACTATTGCTTTCAAAAATAATCTTATGATTGTGGAACTTAATATAGTCATTTTGATGTTGTCGTTGAATCATAATAGTATGATTGTTTATCAATTTCATAGTAATTGTTTTAGAATTAGTCATTTTATTTAGGTCTACTTGAAAAAAAGAATATTCTGACTGATCAAATTCATAAGCGTTAATTAAATATGTATCGGTCAAACGAATTAAATTTGGCATTACAGTTAAAATGAGGATCGTAATGAATAAAGAAATAAGCATTTCAATAAATGTAAAACCTTTAATTACTAAGTCGGATGCAAACTTTTCTCTTTGCTGAATTATTGTTATTACATATCGTATTTTTGTAAAGTTTAATTTCATATTTCCCTATGTTAATTCCTTTTTTTAGTTCATTAAGGCTGTAATATTTATGACTAGTCATGATTGCATGTTTCATATCTAGCATATCGTATTGGTTTCGCAAATTGACATTGAATTGTTGCAATAGTGGCAAAAAAGTTAAAGTGATGACTGACATCACCATAAAACTAAATAAACTATCAATTAATAGACTTCCTTTAACTTGATAATTTGACAAAACGTATCCTTCCTTTATCTATATGGAAAATTATTCTGTAAAAGTGTGTTTTATACTTCAAAATAATTGATCCAAAATGATTTATTTTCCCTTCATTATTAAATGTGAGTGTTTGTACTTTTGCAACAGAGGTTATCTTTGCTCCAAATAAACTTAATGTGTACTTTTTTCCGTTCTGTTCTATCACTTTCATTTCTGAAGCATTCTTATTAAGTACTATTGTGATAGATTGATTTTCGGCAATTGCTTTTGATTTAAGATATTCAAATTGAGCAATAATATTATTGATTTTTAATCTACTCTCAAATAAATTTAAATGATTTGTTTTATAAATATATGGGGAAATGTTTAAGAAAATGATTAAAATAATTAAAGTGAGTAATGTTTCAAGTAGTGTAAATCCAGGCAATTTATTAATTCGCAATTGCCTCACCATTTGATATAGATATAGTTTCTCCAGAGCGACATTGTTTTTGTCCGTCTTTTATTAAACCTTCTGCAACAAGTTCATTTATATTAGTTGGGGCACGATTATGCTTTAGAGTATAGGCTTCTATCTGACTATTTACCATTTTTACTTGTGCTTCACAGCCTGTGGACTGTATATGAGCAGTTTGTTTAGCAATATTGGGAATGATTAATATTAATAGAACGCTAATAATGAGCAATACTAATAACATTTCAATAAGTGTAAAGGCTTTTAACTTCTTCATATTTTTAACGGTTCTCTTCATATAAAACTCCTTATTATTTAATATTTTGCATTAATTGAAACATAGGTAGCATTATAACTAAGTACAAACTAACAATGAATATGCCTAAGAATAGAAAAATAATGGGTTGAATCACTTTAGTATGTTGGACAGATTTTTCCTGAAATCGGTCAATTAGTATAGTTGCGTAAATTTTTAGTTCAACATCTAATTTGCCACTTTTTTCTCCCTGCTGTATAAATTTAATCAAGTCATCTTGAAAGCAAGGCATCATAGCCAAGCTATTTGCTAAAGAAACGCCATTATTAGTTTTATCCATTAGAAACCCTCCAAGATAAGTTAAATAGTCATTCTCTTTTTGAGCTAAGTAAGTTGTAACGATGTCCTGTAAACTCACACCGTTCTTATAAAATAAACTTAAATCATTAGAGAGTTGATACGTTTTAAAAATTTTATAATAATTGTTGATTAATGGTAATGACGATAAAATAAGTACTTTTTTGGAGGTATTCAAGCGAAATAGAATGATGATGAACGATGAAATCGTTATAAGTAAGATGATGAAACTTATAAAGATAATTGTTGGTAAAGAGGTAATCATAGATGTTAAAAATCTTTGATAAAATGATAAATTGACATCCATAGATACGTATAATTGTTCAAATTGAGGGATTACAGTATAATTCAAAACAACAACCATACACATGAAAACGGCGCATAATAACAATGGATATTGAACAGCTTTAATCACTTTTTGTTTTGCAGATAAGTTCGTTTTCATATATTTTATAGACTCTTCTAAAGCATCTTCTAGAGTTCCATATTTTTGTGAAAAATATACTTGAGTGGTGATTGAATTAGGATAACCTATTAATTGTAAAATATCATAGCATGTTTTACCTGTTTTAATAGATGTCATAATTTTATTATTTAATTCTTTATCGCTGTATTTAAAATATAGATTGATAAATTCAAAACTTTCAAGTAATGTAAACCCACTTTTTAATAAGTTCGTCAGCGTTTCTAGTAAATGTATCATTTGAGCACTAGTTAAATTCTTTGATGGAAAATTAAAAATATTTGTTTGCAGTATCTTCACAAATCGTTCCTTCTTTGGATAGTAAATTTAATTGATGTTCTAAATCATTAAAATTATGCGGTAAAGTTTGTTTATGATCAAAAAAATATTCAATTTGATGCCTATCAATCGTTTCACAAATTAGACGTCGTTCGTTCTGTGTTGTTGTAATTAACCTTTGATTTGAAATAATATTGATAGATTGCGTTAATTCTTGTTTTGAAATTCCCATTTCAATTAACCTTAATAGAGCGCCTTTGCAATTAGCAGAATGCATTGTCGATAGAACTAGGTGACCGCTTAAACTTGCTTGAATTACACATTTAGCTACTTCAGCATCTCGTATTTCCCCTATTAAAATTATATCTGGATCACACCTCAATATTGCTTTGAATGAACTAACATAATCAATTCCTGCTTTTTTATTAATGGATACTTGAGTAATGCCTTTAAGTAATTGTTCTACCGGGTTTTCAATAGTGATGACGTTCAAATTTAGTTCTTTATAAGCGTGTAGCACCATCTGATACATCAATGTACTTTTACCAGATCCTGTTGGACCAGTGAATAAAATTAAACCTTGCTTCTTATTTACTAAATGCTTAAAATCTTCAAACGCTTTATATTCTTTCTTAGCTTTAAAATATTGAGGGATTATCCTTATTACACAGCTTTCTAGCCCTAATGATAATGGTAAAGTTGAAATTCTTAAATAGTAAGTAGATTTAGCTTGATAGGTATATCGACCACTTTGAGCAATTTGTTGTGAAGAAACATCTAAACCAGATCTGAATTTCATAAATACGAGTAATTTCTGATATACATCTAAGTTAAAGGTTTCATATAGTTCAAGTGAGTCATTAATTCTAAATTTAATATGTACTTCATCTACTGAAGGGATGAAATGTATATCACTCGCATTTTTTGAAATGGCCTTATTTACAATTTCTCTGAATAGTAACTTCAAAAAAACACCTCCTACATATATAAACGTAGGAGGAAAAGAAATTACTTTATTTTATTGTCCATCTAAAAATGGATTTAACTGTTCATCATCCACAGTTGTATACGGGCCATGACCAGGGAATAATGGTAAATCACCTTCTAATTCAAATAATTTATCTTTAATTGAATCAACAAGTGTTTCATAATCGCCACGATATAAATCTGTACGTCCAATTCCATTATTGAACAAAGTATCACCAACTACTGCGAATTCCTTAAACACATACGTCAAACTTCCTGGAGAATGACCAGGTGTATGAAGTACATTAAACTCAAAATCAGCAATGTGATGTTTTCCTTCGTCTAATTCTAATGGTTTGGCTTCGCTAGTGATTAAAGGCATACCATACTGTTTAAACTTAGCAGAACCATTTTTTTCAGAATCAGTCAGAAAACTGAATTCTTCTTTATGCATGTACAATGGAACATCATATTTATTAATTACTTCATCTAAAGCTGCAATATGATCAAAGTGCGCATGTGTTAATAAAATTGCTTTTAATGGCTTGTTAATTTGATTTAATTTTTTAAAGATTTTATCTGATTCACCAGCCGGATCAATTAAAATAACGCTGTCTTCATTCTCGACAAAGTACGCATTAGTATCTACTAATCCTAAACTCAAGCTTGAGATTCTCATATTATTCTCCTTGTTTATCGATATGTTTCTGCACAGACTTTAATTTGTCGTTCATTTTACGTGTTTTGTCTCGTCTATCGTCTATTCGCAAGTTTGTGCATACTCTATCTATACCTTTGTTGAATGGTAATTCATGAATTGCTTGTACTACTTCAAACAAGTCTTTTAGATCACCTTCAATAAGTGTATTCATAGGTGTTAATTGATAATCAATTTTACCTTCTTGCTTAAATGATTCAAGCTTCATTTGTATTTCTGCAATATATTTACTAACACTTGGACCTTCAGTTCCAACTGGAATAATAACAACATCGACAATTGCCATTATTTAACACCATCCTTTTCTAGTATATATGTTTTAATAAGTCCTGCTGCACCAGTGATGCCAGCGTCGTTACCTAGTTGTGCTTGTACAATTTCTGTATCCTTCTGAGCAGGAGTGAATGTTAAGTTGTGATACTCTGTTTTAATATTTTCAATTAAAATTAATCCAGCAGTAGACATACCACCACCTAAAACAATATATTTTGGATTACTTGTTGCGCTAATAATACTACATAAGTATGCAATATGATTTGCAACTTTTTCAGTAATAAAAATACAGAATTGGTCTCCTGCTTTAGCTGCATCAAATACAGCTTTAGCTGTCACTTTATTTTCTTTAATTAACGGTAATATTGATGATTTAAATGTTAATTTAGGATAATAGAAATCAATTAAATTAACAACTCCCGTAGCTGAGGCAACGGTCTCTATACAACCAGATTTACCACAATTACAATTAAAGCGTTGGTCAAAATCAGTTCGGATATGACCTATTTCTGCGCCAGAACCATTATGACCATGTACAAGTTCACCGTTTGAGATAATACCGCCACCTAAACCTGTACCTAAAGTGATTGCAACGACGTCATCAGCACCTTGACCTGCACCTTTATGCTTTTCTCCTAAGGCTGCTACGTTAGCATCATTATCTACATAAACTGGACAGTTAACAAATTCACTAAATATTTGACGAACATTAACATTTCCAGGCCAATGTAAATTGACTGCCCCATTAACAATACCTGTTTCGAAATCAACAGGACCAGGCACACCTATCCCGACACCGATCACATCATCGATATTTAATTGATGTGTTGCAAGTGTTTCTATAAATGAATCATAGATATTCTTTAATAAGGTTTTACCCGTATGGTCAGACGTATCTGTTTTGATTGACCATTTGTGTAGTTGCTCAAGCTCACCGTCGAATATACCAAGTTTACAAGTTGTCCCACCAATATCAGCTGCTAAAATAATATTTTTCATTTATGCTCATTCCTTCTTTGGTTAATTAGTAAAATACATTTTAGATATTCATCTTTAGATAATAATTCGTAATGATGTAATGATTTGATTTCTTGTAACATCATTTCATACATATCGTTTGGATTTTTAAAATAAATTATAAAACCATAACGTTTCAGAAGTTGTAATACATCATAGAAATTATTAATTTCTCGATTCATTTGTCTTTTCCAACTCTTTTTTTAAATTTTGATAATTATTATTATTCGAATCAATAGCTAAAGCTTTTTTTACATAAGTGAGTGCTTTTTCATTATCATCAAGCGCTCTATTAGCTATTGCCAATTCATAATTTAAAAGACCGGAATTAGGATGATTTTTTAGTCCGCGTTCCCAATCTGCCATTCCTTCTGCTCTTGAACTTGTTGTAGCGGTTATTAATCCTTTTAAATAATAAGTTCGATCATCATCATAACCTTTATCAATCGTATGATTAACGATTGAACTAGCCTCTTTATAATCATAATCTAAGATGGCATCTTCGATTAATTTATCATATATATTTTGTTCTTTAATAGTAAAAATTCTTACTTGTAAAGCTACAAATAAAACAAGTAATATAATTAAGAAAACCCAAAATAAATTTCGATTTGTCCAAAAATAATAGCCAATTAAGGTAATTAAAACGCCACCAATAAATCCGCCAAGATGTGCCATTATATTAATATTAGACATAAATAATGATAAGACTATCAACACTAATAAGGCGATTAACATTTGGCCAATTACCTTTCGAGTAAACGTCTTACTAACAAACATCATCGCGAAAATAGCGCCTATTAGACCAAAAATTGCGCCACTCGCTCCAACTGAAACAGTATGAATATTAAATGATAGGGATATAAAATTACCAAGTAAACCAGAAATAATATATATGCCTAACATTTTCAATGGACCAACGATTGATTCAACAATTTTCCCGAAAATAAATAATGACAACATATTCATTAAAATATGTTCAAAATTAAAATGTAAAAACATGGAGGTAATCAGTCGATACCATTCGCCATGAACGACATTAAAGTGTACTAAACCACCTAAATCTAATAATTTAACGTCTGAAAAATGGTTTAAATAGAGTATCATAATTAACCATATCAATACATTGACTGTGATTAAGCCATATGTCATTGGGGTGAAACGTAACATATGTTTATCAATTGGATTATTTGATAATACGCGCCTTTTATAATAAGTAGAAAGCTTGTTATCTTTTTTGAATAATAACTTAGTTAATAAGTGTTGATGAATCAATTTGTGTAAATCATTGTTATTAGCGATGCGTACACAATCTATTTTAATTGGACTAGATTCAGCGAATTCATCATACTGAAATGCTTGTTCAGTAAAATAATAGTAATTAATGTTTTTTAGTTTGCAATTAAGCTCATTTTCAAATTGCTTGTAATTATCAATCATTTTCGCTTTATCAAACTGAATTTCTTGGTTAGAGACGATCTCTTTTCTAAATATCGCTAGCGTATTCTTTTTTTTATGTATTAGCCAGACTTCACTATCATTTTTATCAATATTAACAAAGTCAAAGTTATAATATTTAATAAAATAATAGATAGACTTCCAGAAGTATTTTTCTGTATCCATTAATTCCTCCAAATATAATTAAGTATTAAAGATGATTAGTTCGTCAACAGGTTGGTCATGAGACTCAATATCGAACTGTGATAGTTGCAAGTCATAGAGTAAGCTAACAGTACTAGCTTCAGACTGACTTAAAAACCGATCATAATATCCCCCACCATAGCCTATACGATAGCCATCATTTCTAAATGCTACACCAGGAACAACTATCAAATCTAGGTTATCAGTGATTTCAGTATCTTCATTAACATATAATAAGCCTTTTTCATCTTTTTCAAGACTATTAAAAGATAATATTTCTTTAAACTTCATTTCTTTCAACTTATAGTTTGTGTCAGGAACGAAGACATGTTTATTTTCAGCTAACATTGATTCGATAATTGGGTATGTATCAACCTCATGAGGCATAGATAAGACAATACCTATCCTATTAGCATTTTTATATACTTGACTATTAATCAATTGATTTTTTAACCAAGTGTCTGCATGTTGTTTGTGTTCTTTGTTTAATTGTTTCATTCGAGATAATATATCTTTTCTAATCTCTTTTTTACTCATAAAATCCCCACCCTTTTAACACTATATATATTATAACGTTATTAAAAGGTGATGTCATTTAGATGAAATAAAAAAGGAGCTAGACGGCATTCTTATGAATGATTGTCTTGCCTCCTTAAAGTAATAAAAGCTGATAAAAACTCTAAACAAGTTCTTATCAGCTTAGTTAGCTACTACAAATTTGCATTGTAGCCTTAAATTATTTTAATAAAGCTTTTGTTAGCTATTATTTAGTTTCACGGTGTAAAGTGTGTTTATTATCACGTGAACAATATTTTTTCATTTCAACACGTTCAGGATTAGTTCTTTTGTTTTTAGTAGAAATATAGTTTCTATCTCCACATTCTGTACAAGCTAATGTTACATTTACGCGCATGTTAAATCCTCCTTACCTTTTCTAAATACGACTTTATTATCATACCACTTAGTACAATAATTGAAAAGTATTATTTTTTATACATTAATAATTTCAATCAATTAAAAGTGAATGAGTTACTTTTTATCATCAAAATAATAATTAATGACGTCTCTACCTAAATCTCCACCATTTAACCATGGTGGTGGAACGGGTTGATTCGTGTAAACAATTGAAAATGATAGTTTAGGATTTTTGATTGGTGCATAACCTATATAAGTTGAATTAACTCTTGATTCACCATCTTGGAATACTTCGGCAGTACCAGTTTTCCCTGCAGAAGGTACTTTTGTTTTGTGGAAACTTGAATAGCCTGTTCCATCTTTTTCATTGAATGCCATTTCAAATCCTTTTTGTACTTCTTTAATTTCATCTTCTGAATTATTTACTTTGTTTAAGACATTGCCTTTAATTTTTTGTTTAACTGGACCGATATCATCACTATTTGTAGCATCATGAATTGCCAAACCTATATGTGGTTGGATTCTATATCCATCATTTGCAATTGTAGAAACGTATTGTGATAACTGGATTGGACTATACGTATCATATTGTCCAATTGACAAATCAAGGTAATTTCCTGAATTATTGGTTAAGGGTTCAATTTGACCTATTGTTTCATTCGGTAAATCAATACCTGTCTTAACACCTAATCCAACTTGGTTTAACCCTTTTCTTAATTTCTGACCAGCTTCCTTTATATCTGAAGGTAAGCCCATACCACTATAATAAGGATCACCAGCTAATTTCAGTGCGGTTTTAAACATATAAACGTTAGATGAATGCATTAAAGCCTCTTTATCATTAATTCTAACTTTATCATTTTTATTAAAGTATGAACGCTTAGTTAATCCGCCTTTGAAATGCAATGGCTCATCTATCATTTCTTCGCCTACTTTTATAGCGTTATTTTGATATCCTGCTAGTAAAGTTCCACCTTTGACAGAAGATCCAACTGCAAATTGGCCGGTAAAGTTACCTAAATCATAATCAGTAAGATTACCATTTTTATCAATTTGTTTTCCTGCCATTGCTAAAATATCACCATTTTTAGGATTTTGGACCACAATTAGCGCATTATCCATATCTTTAGCACCTTGGCTACGTAACGTTTTAATTTGATTTTCTAATAATGATTCAACTTTTTTCTGTAAATCTATATCGATTGTTAATTGTAAATCATCACCTCTAGATCCAGGATTGATGACTTCAGAATTGATAACTTTGCCAGATTTATCAGTTGTATATTTCATTTCTTTCTTTTTACCACGTAAAATATCTTCATATTGATACTCTAAATAAGATTTTCCGACTCTGTCATTTCTAGAATAGCCTTTAGCTAAATATTGTTCAGTTAATTCTTTAGGAATACCTTCACTTGACGTAGAGACGCTTCCAAATATACTTCTCAAAGTATCTCCATATGGATAGCGACGATCCCAATCCATTGTTGTATTGACACCTGGAAGATTATCTAACTGTTGTGATACTGCAGCATATTCTTTTTCACTTACATCTTCGTTTTTAATTGTTTGTGGATTCATTGTAGAACCAGCAGCCATTTCACGATAAATTGCTAAAATCTGTAAGTCTTTTTTTGATAAACTTTCAATTTGTTTATCGCCGACTTTCTTATATAACTGTTTATCATATTGATCTTGAGTGATACTACCTTCATTTAGCATCGACATTTCTTTTTTCATCAATGTATCAACTTCATCAGGATGTTTCTGAATCCAAAAATCTTGTTTATCTCTTTCAGTGATTTTATTTGTCTTCATAGAAATTAAAGATGACAATTTTTTAGCAGTATCTAACATATCTTTTTGACTTGTTTTTCGAGATCTAGTGTATGTAATCGTTAGTTTAGATGCGTTATCTACTAAGACTTTTCCATTTCTATCTAGAATTCGCCCTCTAGGTACGGATTCATTTACAGTTATGTTCTCGTCATTTTTAACTAATTGACTGTAATGTGAACCTTGTGCAATCTGTAAATATCCTAATCTTAAAACTATAATTCCAAATATAACTATAATAGCACCAAATACGAAGCTAATTCGTTTATTCATTGTGTGCTTTATTTTTTCATCATTTGACTTTTCTTTTAATCTTTTAAGCAAGATAACCTACCTCAATTATTAAACATGTTTACTCATAAATGATATATGAAAATGAGACATATTACCATCATTTTCATAAAAAAAGTGGCCTCATAAAGAGACCACTTGCTAAATTGAAAAAGCAGAATTATTTTGTTGCATTATATAATTCGTCAACTTTTTCCCAGTTAACAACATTCCAGAAAGCACTGATATAATCTGGACGTTTGTTTTGATATTTAAGGTAATAAGCGTGTTCCCAAACATCTAAGCCTAAGATAGGTGTTTTACCTTCAGTTAATGGGTTATCTTGGTTTGGTGTAGTAACAATTTCTAATTGACCATTATTAACTACTAACCAAGCCCAACCTGAACCGAAACGAGCTGCTGCTTTATCAGCAAATTCTTTTTTGAATTCGTCTAAAGAGCCCCATTGTTCTTTAATTTTATCAACAACAGTACCTTTTTCTTCAGAATTAGGAGTTAATAATTCCCAGAATAATGAGTGATTTAAGTGTCCGCCACCATTATTACGAACAGCTGTTTGAATATCTTCAGGTACACTATCTAAGTTAGCAACAATTTCTTCAATTGATTTAGATTCAAGATCTGTACCCTCAACTGCAGAATTTAATTTAGTAACATAAGTGTTGTGGTGTTTGTCATGATGGATTTCCATAGTTTGTTTGTCAATGTGTGGTTCTAATGCATCTGCTGCATATGGTAAATTTGGTAATTCAAAAGCCATATTTAATCATCCTCCTAAAAATTCGTTACATTTATAATAACAAGTTATTAACAAAGCAACAAAATATTTGCTTGCAACTAATATTAATACGCTTATTATCAACTTACTTATATAATATATCTCAAAAAGGTAGCTTTTAAGCATAATACGAGTCAATATTTCGTCATTTTTAGATAAATCCTACTTTTGACCTATATTTCAATTGGTTTCCCACTTAAATAGATTAAAAAAACGGAGTGGACAGAATTTTTCAATTCGTCGTCCACTCACGGCTTGCTTAGTTTATAGAATGTATTAATTTAAAATTTATTTTGATTTTTGACATGCTTCACACACACCATAAACTTCTAACTTATGCGTATGAATATCAACATTTGGTAAATAAGATTTAATTTGATCGATTGGGCAATAGTCAATAACTTTAGTGTCACCACAATTTTCACAAATAAAATGATGATGATGATGATTCATGCAAGCGATTCTAAATTTCATTTCTCCATCTAATTCAGTACTTTCAATAATTTTCAAATCTTTAAATAAGTGTAAGTTACGGTAAATAGTATCAAAAGATATGCCTGGATAATTTTTATCTAATTGTTTTTGGATATGCTTAGCATTGATATATTTATCTTCATTAACAAAAATATTTATCATATCTTCACGTTTTTTTGTATATTTCAAACCGTTATCTTTTAAAATTTTAATTGCATCATTTGTATTCATAAGTTATTTCCCCTTTTTAAGTCTTACGGTTGATTTTTGGAATAACATTGTAAGTCCTAATAATAAAACTAATAGTACTACAATAACACCACCAGGTGAAATATTCATATAAAATGCAAGTATAAGTCCTAAAATTACTGAGAATTCACCAATTATAACACTTAAAATGATTAATTGTTTGAAACCTTTAGTAATTCGCATAGCTATAGCAATTGGTAATGTTATTAAAGCACTGACTAATAAAATCCCAACGACTCTCATTGAAGCTGAAATAACCATAGCAACGATAACTATAAATAGGAATTGAATCCATTTGGGAATATTTATAACTTTGCTATACTCTTCATCAAATGAAAGAATAAATAGTTCTTTATAGAATAATACGATGAATAACACGACAACTATAGCAATAACGACAACCGTTAATAAATCGCTAAGACTTACTGCACTTATTGAACCAAATAATAAGCCTACGATCTCTTGGTTGAATCCGTCAGCAAGGGAGATGAAAATGGCACTGAGCGCTATCCCAGCACTCATAATAATAGGAATAGCAATCTCTTGATAATTAGAGTATGATGTTCTTAACTTTTCGATTAGTATTGCACCTATAATGGCAAATAATATTCCAAACCACATTGGATTGATAATAGCGAGTGCAGGTGATAAAGTCAATACAAACATACCAAAGGAAATGCCGCCTAATGTGACATGACTTAATGCGTCTGCAATCAAAGATAATCTTCTTACAACAATAAAAGCACCAATCAAAGGTGCAATAAACCCTATTAAAATCCCACTAAGTAATGAATATCTCATGAAGTCAAAATTTAATAACACATCAATCATGGATATCACCACTAACTTGTTTGATAAAACTGTTCATTTTTAAACTCCTAATATATTAAATTTTAAGCTTCGCAACATTCTCTATTGTGTTGATGATCTACAAATTTAACGGGATGACCATATATTTTCGAAATTTCAACTTCATCTAACTTTTTAAATTCTTCAGTCGATCCATGGAAATGTAAATGTTTATTTAAGCATGCTACTTCTGTTGCTGTATCTGCTACAACACCAATATCATGAGTAACTAGTATAATTGTAATGCCCTCATGCTTTAATTGCTCAAGTGTTTCATAGAATTCACTAACATGTTTAGCATCGATACCATTTGTAGGTTCATCTAATACAAGTACGGAGGGATTAGATATTAATGCCCTAGCAATTAATACACGTTGTTGTTGTCCACCTGAAAGTTCTGCAATATTTTTATTGATAAGATGTTGAATATTCAATCTCGTTAATACGGTATCAACTAATGCTTCATCCTTTTTATTGAATCTTTGAAATAACTTCTTCGTTTTTGTAAGTCCACTGAGAACAACTTCTTTAACGCTAGCTGGAAATCCAGCATTGAAAGCTGTAGCTTTTTGTGAAACATAACTAATTTTTAATTCCGATTGATTTTGCTTCTTATATGATTTGCCATCAATATATATTTCGCCTTTTTGTAAAGGCAGTAATCCTAATATGATTTTAAGTAAAGTTGACTTACCAGCGCCATTAGGGCCGACAATTGCCAAAAATTCACCTTTATTTATGTGAATGTTGATGTTATCTAATACTTGCTTATTTTCAAAATAATAATCTATGTTTTTTAATTCAAATACAGGTTGGCTCATTATTTCACCTCGTTTAATACTATACAATTAACTTCATATATTGTAAATAGTAATGTTTACGACTTGTTTTTGTTGTTTATAAAAGGGTGATACAAAATTCATTTAGAATTGATTGTACCACCCATATGGCTAACTAGAGCAATAAAGTTTTATTTTTAGAGTTAGTTAGGTATAAAGCAATGACAAAGTATATGCTTAATACTATCGCTAACTACAAATCAGTAAAATCAACTATTGCTGAAGAATTTTATTTTTTAACTCAGAATCGAATTGTTGTGCCTTTAACATTTCAATTTCAAATTTATAAGGTGCTTTCTTATTTTTCTTATCTTCACCGACATAAGGCGTTTCTAAAATTTTAGGAATATCTTTAAAAGCATCATGATGCACTACATAATTAAGTGCATCGAAACCAATGTGTCCGAAACCGATATTTTCATGTCTATCTTTATGCGCACCTTGTTCATTTTTACTGTCATTGACATGAACCACTTTTATTCGGTCTAAACCAATAATTTTATCAAATTCATTTAATACGCCATCAAAATCATCTTTGATATTATACCCTGCATCATGAGTATGACATGTATCAAAACAGATTGATAATCGATCATTATGTGTGACACCATCAATGATTTGAGCAATTTCTTCGAACGTGCGTCCTACTTCAGAACCTTTTCCAGCCATAGTTTCTAATGCAATACGCACATCATTATCATGAGTTAAAACTTCATTTAACCCTTTGATAATTTGTTGAATGCCCTTCTCAGCACCAGCACCAACATGGGCACCTGGATGCAGAACGATGTCTTTGGCACCAAGTGCTTGTGTACGTTCTATTTCATTTTGAAGGAAGTCTACACCTAACTGAAAAACTTCGGGCTTTGTAGTGTTTGCAATGTTGATAATGTATGGTGCATGAACCACTAGATTAGATAAACCATATTTATTCATAACTTCGTGGCCTTTTTCAATATTTAGATCTTCAATGCTTTTTCGTCGCGTGTTTTGAGGTGCACCTGTATAAATCATAAATGTTGATTCACCTAATTTATGCGCTTCTTCAGCAGAGCCTTCTAACATTTTTTTCCCACTCATTGATACATGTGATCCAATTAACATGATGTTCACCTAACCTTTTTTATTATTTTTTCGTTGCTGTCTATTTTGTCTCTTACTAAATTGTTTTCTTTCTTGTCTTTTCACTCGTTCAACTTCTTGTTTAAATTTCTTCTTATAACCTGGTTTTACTTTATTTTTAGTCTTACTACGTACTTTATGTTTGACTTCGTTTGTTAAGTGGTCATCTTTTCTTTCACGTTTACGTCGTGTGTTATGCGCTTTAATTGGTGTTAATTCATTATGTTTTACATCAACATTTTCAAAATGGTAGCCTTTATCCTCAATTAACGTAATTAGATTCTCTTCATCAGGACTATAAAGTGTGATTGCTACACCTTTATAGTTACCTCTACCTGTTCTACCAACACGGTGAGTGAAAAAGTCAATATCTTTAGGTACGTCAAAATTAATAACATGACTAACGCCTTCAATGTCTATACCTCGAGAAGCTAAATCACTTGCGATTACAAATTGAAACTCTAAATTACGTATACGTTTCATTTGTTGCTTACGCTCTCTTGGTGTTAAACCTCCGTGTATCATGCCAACTTTAATTCCAGCAGCATTGAGTGAATTTGCCAGTTCATCCGCATTATCTCTACTATTACAGAAAACGATACATAGGTATGGATTTAAAATATCGATTAATTGAAGTGTTTTATCTACTTTTTCAGTTCCTTTAGTTGGAATTAAATAGAATTCAATATTTTTTTTATTTTGAGACTTGGAATCCACTTCTACATATTCCGGATTACTTAGATATTTATTTAAAAATGGTTGTAATGATTTAGGAATCGTAGCACTGAAAACTGCTATATGTGCATTTTCATCTAGGCGTGAAGCAATTAAATCTACATCTTCGATAAGGCCTAAGTCAATCATTAAATCAGCCTCGTCAACAACGAGGTATGATGCCAAATGCGCATGTAAATGACCACTTTGAGCTAAATCATTAATTCTAGTCGGTGTTCCAATGACTAATTGAGGTTGATTATTAGTTCGTTGTCTATCTTTTTCAATATCTGTACCACCTATAAAAAGGCTTACCTTAACCCCTTGTTTAAAACGAGCTAAATGACTAGCTGCTTGATATAATTGCTGCGCTAATTCTCTAGTTGGCGCTACCACAATAGATTGAGGTTCTTTGTTTTCTTCGTCTATTTTATCCATAAGTGGTAATAAAAATGCATGTGATTTTCCTGTACCTGTTTGGGATTGACCTATTAAATTGACGCCTTTTTTAATTCTTGGAATTATTCTATTTTGTATTTCAGTTGGTTTATCAAATTTCAAGTCTTTAATTGCTTCTATAAGTTTTGAGTCTAAATTAAATAATTCAAATGGGTGAGTTGCCATCGATTTGGCCTCCTTAAAATATTCAGTTGAAGTTGTTTTAGTCCAATTTACATGTAGTTGAATGGATCGGTATTGATATTAGAAGCATCAATTGGAAAATCTATACTTTCATCATATAGCCATTGTTCTAATAATTCTTTAAGTCCCTCTCTCATCACATACTCACTGTAATGATTGATATCTAAAATGGTCATACCATACGTTTGTGCATCAAGTGCATCGTGGTGTTTAACATCTCCAGTTATAAAGATGTCTGCGCCTTTGTTAAATGCAAGTGCCTCATAACCAATTCCCGCACCGCCGATGATAGCTACTTTTTGGATACGTTTATTAGCATCGCCTGTGTATCGAACACTTGGGATATCAAGTTCATGTTTTACAAATTTTACAAAGTCTGTTAATGACATCGCATCTTCTAAAATGCCAATTTTGCCAAGACCATAATTTGCCGTTTTAGTCATTTTAATAAAATCATAGACAGGCGTTTCATAAGGATGATTGTCGATAATTGCTTTTTCAGCTAATGCATATTGGCTAGCTTTAATCATGAATTCAATTTTAACTTCATTCACATATTCTATGTTATTCAGCTGACCTAGATGTGGATTAGCATTTCCTACAGGTTTAAATTGGCCTTTACCTTCAGTTTCATAAAAACAATACTCATAATTACCTTCTTTGGCAAGTCCATGTTGATCAAGACGATCTTTAAAGTTTTCTACATTATCCTTAGGTATATATGTTTGAACTTTATAATACGTTTCATTCTCTTGATTTAAAAATTGTATATCTTGCAATTTTAATTTATTAGCCAACATTTGGTTAACACCGTAAACGTAATTGTCAAGATTTGTGTGCAACGCAATAAGGTTGATATTGTGACGAATTATTTTTTGAATTAATTGACCATAGCCATCATCAATGATTGATTTTACCCCTTTAAAAATCAAAGGATGGTGAGCGATAATCGTATTATAGCCTTTGTCGATAGCTTGGTTAACGATTGCATCTGTACAATCCAACGTCGTTAATATACCATTGATTTCAGATTCATGATTACCTATTAGTAATCCAACATTATCCCAATTCTCAGCTGTCTCTAATGGCACATGTGTATCGATAATAGACATTAATTGTTTAATTTTCATTATTTAACACCTCTGTAATTAATGATATATCCTTATCTATCTCTTTAAGTCTCTCATGATGTAACTCTGAATTCAATTGATTACGAATGTGATTTAAAGCTTCTAATTCATGACGCCATTTTTTATAAAATATTTCATTTTTATTTTGTAATAATTTCGGCCCAAATTTTAATTCTTTTTTGTCTAAATGATCCTGATGACCCATATGCGCTGCAACCACAATTTCATAGATATGTCCTTTCTCTTCCATAATGACTTCTTCTATGATTTGGTAATTCAGTGTCATGAGCGTGTATCTTAATACTTCAGTTTGAATATTACTTTGTAAGATTAATCTAGGACCATTTGCTAAATGAATGCGCCCTTCATTCAATATTCTTGCTATAAGCGGACCACCCATGCCACAAATGGTTATATTTTGAATAGATTCATTCTGACGAAGTACACTTAATCCGTCCCCTAATCGAACATCGATAACATCATTGAGCTGATTTTCTGACACATTCTTTTTCGCTGCTTCAAAAGGCCCTTTTATGACTTCACCAGCAATAGCATGTGTAATTAGACCATGTTGAATCGCATAGATAGGAAGATAGGCATGGTCTGAACCAATGTCGGCTAAGTTTCCTGGAACAAGATAGTTGCACACAGTAGTTAATCTTTGGTTTAAAGTTATCATAGATATCTCCTTTACTATAAAAAGAGACTGGGACAAAGTTAAGTGTCTCAGTCTAGCATTTTTCTAAAGCACATTATAGTAACACCTATAACAAAGTGTAATCATTACTAATCCAACGCGTTTATAAGTGTTCAATCTATAATGAGCAATGAAAAATAAATCAATTTAAACTCGAATTATTTTATTTATTAATCCATAAAGTCTTTTAGTCGCTTGCTACGACTTGGGTGTCTAAGCTTTCTTAAAGCTTTCGCTTCAATTTGACGAATTCTTTCACGCGTAACTCCAAAGACTTTACCAACTTCTTCAAGTGTTCGCGTTCTACCATCATCTAAGCCGAAACGTAATCGTAGAACATTCTCTTCACGATCAGTAAGTGTATCTAATACATCTTCAAGTTGTTCTTTTAATAGTTCATATGCAGCATGATCAGATGGACTTTGCGCTTCTTGGTCTTCGATGAAATCACCTAAATGACTATCATCTTCTTCGCCAATTGGTGTTTCAAGAGATACCGGTTCTTGAGCAATTTTAAGAATTTCGCGTACCTTTTCTGGTGGTAAGTCCATTTCTTCCCCAATTTCTTCAGGTGCTGGATCACGACCTAAATCTTGTAATAATTGTCTTTGAACACGAATTAATTTATTGATAGTTTCAACCATGTGTACTGGAATTCTGATTGTACGGGCTTGGTCAGCAATCGCTCTAGTAATTGCTTGTCTAATCCACCAAGTAGCATATGTTGAGAATTTAAACCCTTTACTAAAGTCGAATTTCTCTACTGCTTTGATTAATCCCATATTACCTTCCTGAATTAAATCAAGGAATAACATGCCACGGCCTACATATCTTTTTGCAATACTTACAACAAGACGTAGGTTAGCTTCTGCTAAACGAGACTTAGCAATTTCATCACCTTGCTCAATACGTTTCGCGAGTTCAATTTCTTCTTGAGCACTAAGTAGATTTACTCGCCCGATTTCTTTTAGATACATTCTGACAGGGTCATTTATTTTAACGCCAGGAGGGGCACTTAAATCATTAGGATTTAATTTCTCATCAGTATCTGAGCTATCTTTCTCATTTACTAAACTGATATCATTATCATTTAATTGGTCAAAGAAATCGTCCATTTGATCAGAATCCATGTCGAAATTTTGCAATTTTTCGGCTATTTCTTCATGGCTAAGGTGACCTTCCTTTTTCCCTTTTTCAATTAATTGTTTTTTAACATCTTCTAATGTTAATGTCGGATCTATTGTTTGTTTTTTAATTTTAACTTGGTTATCAGACATGAAAAGGCCTCCCAATAGTAATATATGCTTTCAAACAAGATATTTAATTATATAATATTTCAATATAATAAGAAAAGTATTAATAAAAATTCATAACAATGGTAACATTTCATATTCAATATTTGAATGTTAAATACTAATTTGTTTTCAAAACTACTACATTCGTTAAATATTACTTATGTTCCATTTCTACCCGTTAAAAACGCATAATAACCATTATACAATAATGGTTATTAAATAGAAATACAATTTATATGATTTGTTAAAACCTGTATGCTTCAAATACGTATTTATTTTAATAATGATGTTACATTCTTGCTTTATTTTTATTAACGATTTGCTCTAAATAATATTTTTGTAATTCTACATCACCTAGTCGCGATGCTTCGCGCAACTTATGATTTAATTCTTCAATGGTGTCACCATATTTAGCTTCATTTATAACATTCATATAATCTTCAATTTCGCTATCATATGGTTCTTCATTTAAATCATAATTGTCTAATGCAATAATTGCATCTCTTAAATCATCGTTGTCTGTGTATAATATCATATCACTTATCGAATATTTGTCATTTTCTGCGTAAAATTCTTCTAAAATACTATAGATGCGCTTGAAAAATTGATTGCTAAAATCGTCGCTTTCAAGTTGCTTATGATAATTTAAAAACAAATCTTTATCGTGCATAAAATGTTTAAGTAGCGCTCTCTCAGCACTCTCTTGCTTCGATAAATTTGAGAACATTGCATTTACGTTTTGTTGAATCTCACTATTATACGATTGATAATCGTTAAAATAAGGATCATTATGAACATATTGCTGTTGGCCTAATACATTACCATTTAATGTACTAGGATCTACGTTAAATATATTAGCAACATCTCTGATGACTTTATTTTGTAATATTTGTGAATTCATCATTGCAATGTCTTGTGTAACTTCTTTAAGGTAACGTTCATAAGCTAAATCATTATTAGTAATTTCATCTTTATGTCTATTTACTTTATATAAAATAAATGATTTCTTTTCATTATTAACATATTCTAGAAATTTTTCATTACCATATTTTGTAATATATTCATCTGGGTCCATGTCTTTAGGTAATTGAACCACAAAAACATTTAACCCTTGTTGAAGAAGGTGTTGTCCTGTTTTAATCGTTGCTTCTTGCCCTGCGAAATCACCATCAAACATTAGTGTTATATGAGATGTTAATTTCTTGAGAACGGTAATGTGTTCATCTGATAGCGCTGTACCCATACTAGCAATAACAGGTTTTAAGCCGGAGGAATCAGATTTTATAACATCCATAAACCCTTCAAGTAAAATGGCTTCGTCATTTTTACGTATATATTTTCTAGCTTGATCAAGATTATACAATAATCGTCTTTTTTGAAATATCGGTGTTTCCGGACTGTTTAAATATTTAGGTTCTTGATTATTGTGAGTTCTGCCAGAATAGCCAACGATACGACCTTGCGCATTTTTTAATGGAAACATAATGCGATCTCTAAAACGATCAAAATAGCTGAAATTTTCTTCGTTTCGAGATAGAAGGCCTGCTTCATATGCGAGTTCAATATCATAACTTTTTTGTTGTAAAAAGTCATGACAGAAATGCGTGTGATTCGGTGCATAACCTATTCCACGCGCTTTAATAAGTTCTTCAGTAAAGCCTCTATTTGTCAAATAGCTTAAGGCGTCTTCACCTTCAACCGTTTTAAGTAGAGCATACTGATAATACTCATTCATTAATTCATGCATCTCTATCATAGCTAAGTCATCAGACGCAATTTGACTTGTATAGTCACTTGAATTACCAATGTCAACAGATATATTTAGACGTTCACCTAGTTCTTTAACAGCCTCTACGAATGATAAATCTTTAATTTCTTGTGTAAATTGAAAGACGTTACCACCTTTTTTACACCCAAAACAATGGCAAATTTGTTTATCTTCAGAAACAGTGAATGAAGGGGTCTTTTCATCATGAAAAGGACACAAACCGATGTAATTGCGTCCTCTTTTTTCTAATTTTACATATTCACTTACTAAATCCAAAATATCTGTTTTATCTTTAATTTCATTAATTACTGATTGTTCAATGCGCAAAGTACATCACCCATAAATATTTATCATAATATTATACATTTTTAAAGTTTAAATTGAAACTATTTTGATTGACGTTCTATTATATTAATAACGTCATTGGCAGTTTCTTCAATTGCTTTATCGGAAACATCAATCACAGTGCATCCGATTTTGTTGACGATATCTTCGAAATATTTAATCTCTTCTTTAATACGCAACTCATTTGCATATCTCGCTGAATCTCCTAGTCCCAGTTGTTTTAAACGTTGTTTTCTTATACGATTTAACTTTTCTTCGCTAATTCTTAACGCGATACATTTCGCTGGATCTATCTCAAATAACATGTCTGGAGGTGTTATTTCAGGTACTATTGGGACATTCATCACTTTATAACTCTTATGGGCTAAGTATTGTGATAACGGCGTTTTTGAGGTTCTAGAAACACCAATTAATACGATATCAGCTTTAGGTAGACCCTTAGGATCTTTGCCATCGTCATACTTTACGGCAAATTCAATCGCATCAATTTTTTTGAAGTAAGCATCATCCAAACGATGTACTCTACCAGGTTGATTATATGGATTTTCTTCAAATGCTTCTTTCAAATATTCCATTAATGGTCCCATAATATCAATAGAGCGTAACTGATTGGAATCGATTTTGCTTTCCATATATGTTTTCATTTCTGGTTTTACTAATGTATAAACGATAATTGCTTCTCTATCATTCGCTACTTGAATAACCTCATCTATATCTTCCTTAGTTTCAATATATGGATATCTTAAAAAATCATGTTTGCATTCTTTTGGATTAAATTGTGAAATACACGCTCTAGCTACTAATTCAGCAGTTTCTCCAATTGAATCAGATGCGATGATTATCTTTATATTTTCCATCGTTTTACCACCTATTCTTTAAATAATGATACAAATAAATTTGCGATTGTTGTTTTTGATACTCTACCTGTTACTTGATATTTATGATTACCTTTACTTTTAACAATTGGTATTGAATCAATTTCTTTTTCTATCATTTGATCTGCTGCATAAATGATAAGTTCATCTTCTTCAAGATAAGTTAAATTTGGCATTCTCGACATGTTAACACTGATTGGCATGGTATGAATATCTTCACCAATCATAGAAGCACGTAACAAGTCTTTTCTAGAACAAACACCAATAAAATCATTGTGTTCATTAATAATAAATAATGTACTAGCATCTTCTAAGAAGATCGTACAAATAGCATCATAAACAGACATATCCTCTTTTACAATGACTGGTGGAGACATATAGTCTTTAACAACATATTGACGTAATTTATCAGTCATTAACTTGTTTTTAGATTTGCCAGAATAATAATACCCCACTCGAGGTCTAGCCTCTAAAAATCCTGACATTGTTAAAATTGCTAAATCAGGTCTCAAAGTAGCACGTGTTAAGTCTAGTTTTTCGGCAATGTGTTCCCCGGTAATAGGTCCTCCACTTTTGACTATCTCAATAATTTGTTCTTGTCTTTTACTAAGTTCTATAGGTCTTCACCCCTTTATTGTTCACGTCTATTATACCTATTTATTATTGTACCTACAAATACATATAATTTCTTGCTATTAAATAATCAATCTATTAAACTAATGGTAAGCGAGTTAAGGATGGTGTAAGCTTAACAAATTCAATTTGGCTAATCGTAAAATTTGATAAAAGTGAGTGGCTACACTAAATTGGGTGGAACCGCGGGTTATTAAGTTATCAACTATATTTAATTGATATAGTGAAATAAATTAACTCGTCCCAAGATAATGATAAATGTGATATTTTCATTTATTTATTGTCTTGGGGCGTTTTTATGTATTTAATAAGGAGAGATTATATGGTTAAAGATATGGAAACAATTGTATCATTAGCAAAACACAGAGGATTTGTTTTTCCTGGTAGTGATATTTATGGTGGATTATCAAACACGTGGGATTATGGCCCATTAGGTGTTGAATTAAAAAATAATGTTAAAAAAGCATGGTGGCAAAAGTTCATCACACAATCACCATTTAACGTAGGTATTGATGCAGCGATTTTAATGAACCCAAAAACATGGGAAGCATCAGGTCATTTAGGTAACTTTAATGATCCTATGATTGATAATAAAGATAGTAAAATCCGTTATCGTGCCGATAAGTTAATTGAAGATTACATGCAAAAAGAAAAAGGTGATGAAAACTTTATCGCCGATGGTTTAAGTTTTGATGAAATGAAACGTATTATTGACGATGAAGGTATAGTTTGTCCTGTAAGTGGTACTGCTAATTGGACAGATATTCGTCAATTCAATCTTATGTTCAAAACTTTCCAAGGTGTTACCGAAGATTCTACAAATGAAATTTTCTTACGACCTGAAACTGCACAAGGTATTTTTGTAAATTACAAAAATGTTCAACGTTCAATGCGTAAAAAACTACCATTTGGTATTGGTCAAATTGGTAAATCATTCCGTAATGAAATTACACCAGGTAACTTCATCTTCAGAACTAGAGAATTTGAACAAATGGAATTGGAATTCTTCTGTAAACCAGGTGAAGAAATTGAATGGCAAAATTATTGGAAAACATTTGCTAGCCAATGGTTAAAAGATTTAAATATTAACGAAGATAATATGCGTCTACGTGATCATGATGAAGAAGAATTATCACACTATTCAAACGCAACTACAGATATTGAATATCGCTTCCCATTTGGTTGGGGTGAATTATGGGGTATCGCAAGCCGTACTGATTTTGACTTGAAAAAACACAGTGAACATTCAGGCGAAGATTTCAAATACCATGATCCTGAAACAAATGAAAAATATGTGCCATATTGTATTGAACCATCATTAGGTGCAGACCGTGTTACATTAGCATTCTTATGTGACGCATATGAAGAAGAAGGCGTTGAAGGAAGTAAAGATTCACGAACAGTATTGCACTTCCACCCTGCCCTTGCACCATATAAAGCTGCAGTTTTACCATTAAGCAAAAAATTATCTGAAGATGCAATTAAAATCTTCGAACAATTAAGTTCTAAATTTGCAATAGACTTCGATGAATCTCAATCAATTGGTAAACGTTACCGTAGACAAGATGAAATTGGTACGCCATATTGTATTACATTTGACTTTGATTCATTAGAAGATAATCAAGTAACAGTGCGTGACCGTGACTCTATGGAACAAGTACGTATGCCTATTTCTGAATTGGAAACGTTCTTAGCCGAAAAAGTTGCTTTCTAACTATAATTATATAAAGTACAAAACCCACCTCAAATCATTTTTTTGAGGTGGGTTTTTGTATTTATATTGGAAGATTTATCAATATTCAATTCGTTTCAATTGATTGATTAACTTTTGACCTTTAAAGTACATACCTGCATATTCTTTGTATATTAATAGAAGCAGTTCCGACATTTCATCCAGAATACCTTGACTAATATTAAATTGATTCATTTTATCTATAGGTAATTTCTGTAAGACATCTAATAAATATAATGTTTTGTTAGATATACGTAAAGCATGTGGATCTTTATATAATTCTGATTCAAGAATCGTTCCATCATAAACAAAACTATATGCAGCTAATTGTGATTGATCATAACTACCTGAAATAGCTGAATGATTAAAAAATGCTGTAAAACCGAAGCGATTCATACATTTTAACATTACTATAATGGACATAAGTTGCGCTGAATTTCCAGATGAAATTTTTTCGAGTACAAAGTGTAACAGTTTATAATGGAATGGAGAAATGTCATCACTATCCATTGAACGCTCAATGGCCTCAACACACAATGTTGCATAACTACTATTAAATATATCCAACCGTAAATCGTAATATTGATTAATTACATCCACTGAACTTAAAGTCCCCATACCTTTCCATTTATTATAAATAAATAAGCCATACACAAAGAGTTGCGTATGGGCTTGTAAACCTGTTTTTGATTTTTTGGCTCGTCTAACCATCAATGGTATTTTGGCACCATGCTCGTTTAAAATTGTAATAATTTTATCAGATTCTCCGTAATCTACGGATTTTATAATGATTCCCTTTTGTTTTTCGAGCATAGTATCACGACCCTTCTAACTTCGATCCATTAATCTTGATCTTCGATATATCCCATTTGACGGATGAAATTAACTTTATTACGCCAATCTTTCTGAACTTTTACCCAAAGTTCTAAATACACTTTTGAGCCTAATAACATTTCGATATCATGTCTTGCTCTTTTACCTACTTCTTTTAATTTTTTGCCACCCTTTCCGATGACTATACCTTTTTGTGAATCTCTCTCAACGAAAATAGTAGCTTCTACTCTGACACGTTCTTCACTTTCTTTAATCATTCTATCTACATTAACGCCGATTGCATGAGGAATTTCTTCACTCGTTAAATGTAAAATCTTTTCACGTATAATTTCACTTACAACAAACTGTTCAGGGTGATCTGAAATTTGATCGTCCGGATAATACTTTGGACCTTCAGGTAAATAACGTTTCAGTACATCTATAAAGTGATCGACATTCAATCCTTCTAATGCGGAGATTGGCACGATTTCAGTGAAATCCATATATTGTTGATATTGTTCTATTCTAGGCATTAAAGCATCTGGGTGTACTAAATCAATTTTATTTAGCACTAAGAAAACTGGCGTTTTAACGTTTTTTAGCATTTCCATGATATATTCATCGCCACGCCCAATTTCTTCATTTACATTAACCATGAACATGATTGCATCAATTTCAGATAATGTATTTTTAGCAACACGCATCATATAATCACCTAATTTGTGTTTAGGTTTATGAATGCCAGGTGTATCTAAGAAGATGATTTGCGCATCGTCTCGAGTCATTACACCTTGGATTTTATTACGTGTAGTTTGAGCTTTATCAGACATAATTGCAATTTTATGTCCGATTACTCTATTCATAAATGTAGATTTACCTACATTGGGTCTTCCTATAATTGATACAAATCCCGACTTATGTTCTGTCATCTATTCTAAATCCTTTCCTGAAAAGCCATGTGGTAACAGTTCGACCACAGTTGACTCAAGTAATTCCCCTTTATGATACGTCATATATACTGGCATATCATCATCACATAATTCTTTAAGAACTTGTCTACATGTTCCACAAGGTGATGATGGCTTTTCAGCATCAACCGTTACAGTTATTGATTCAAAGTCACCAGGTCGATAACCTTCAGATATGGCTGCTACTAAACTTGAACGTTCGGCACAAATTGTAGCAGGATAGGCAGCATTTTCAACGTTGGCACCATAAAATGTTCGACCATCTTTAGTCTTTAAATAAGCACCTACTTTAAATTGACTATATGGCACGTATGCCCGACTTTGTGCTTCTCGTGCCTCTTGAAAATAATGTGATTGATAACTCATCAAAACATCCCCTTTAATATTAAAAAATGTGTGGTAAAAAAATAACTAATCCAGTTATTAATGCGAAAATTGATGCTAACATAACACTAAACGCAGCAATATCTTTAGCTTGCTTAGCAAGTTCATGATAGTCACTTGTGACTAAATCAACTACACATTCTATTGCAGTATTAACTGCTTCTATCGTAAGTACTAAGAAGATAGCCAATATTATAAATAACCATTCAGTTGCACTTAATTGGCAGATATAACCTAAAATGATAGTTATAATCGCAATTACAATATGTAGTAAATAATTATGATCTTTGAGAAGAAGTGTCTTAAACCCATCAAACGTATATTTGAAACGTTTTAATTGCTTAATCTCTAGTCAATCCGTATGCATTTAATATTGTCTCTTGGCGTCCAAACATTTCTTTTTCATCTTCTTCGTTCATATGATCATAACCTAGTAAATGTAAAAAACCATGTAGTGCTAGAAAACCTAATTCTCTTTCAAAAGAATGGCCATATGAATCAGCTTGGTCTTTAGCTACATCTGTACAGATGATGATATCTCCAAGAACCCTTGGCATGTCTAAACCAATAATTTCAGGCTCATCTTCTTCAAGTGCAAACGAAATTACATCAGTTACTTTATCTTTATCTCGATATGTTTTATTGATTACTTGAATTTCACTCTTATCAACAAAAGTAACAGAAAGCTCAGCGTCTTCTTCGATTTGTTCTTGTTCTTTAGCAAAATTAAGTAAGTCATCAATTTGTTGATACCAAGTTTCTTCTACAAGGTCTGTATGATCATTAAAATCAATTGTAAACATTTAATTGTCTCCTTCATAGCGATCAATTATTTTACTTACTAATGGGTGTCTTACAACATCACTTTGATCTAATTGCATAATATTAATTCCTTTAACCCCATGTAATTTTTTGACTGCTTCTTTTAATCCACTTTTGACGCCTTTAGGTAAATCAATTTGGGTTTGATCTCCTGTAACTACCATTTTAGAGCCAAATCCTAATCGTGTTAAGAACATTTTCATTTGCGCATGCGTTGTATTTTGAGCTTCATCTAAAATGACAAAAGCATCATCAAGTGTACGGCCACGCATATAGGCTAATGGTGCAATTTCGATTGTGCCTCTCTCGATAAATCTTGCAGTTTGTTCTCTACCCAATACTGTATTTAATCCATCATAAAGAGGTCTCAAATAAGGATCTACTTTTTCTTTTAAATCACCAGGTAAAAATCCTAGAGACTCCCCAGCTTCTACAGCAGGTCTTGTTAATACAATACGTTTAACTGCACCTTTTCTAAGTTGTTTAGCTGCATACACCACCGCTAAAAATGTTTTACCCGTACCTGCAGGCCCAATTCCAAAGACTAGGTCATTGTTTTTCATAGCATTAATGTATAATCTTTGGCCCATCGTTTTTGCTCTTATCGTCTTTCCAAAAGCATCTTTTGTAATCTCTTCATCATATAAATCGATGAGATGATGTATCGTATCATTTTCAGCCATTTTTATAGCAGCTTCAACATCTTTTAAAGTTATGGTGTTGCCCATTTCAATGACTTTTAATAAATTTTTAAGAACTAATTCTGATTTTTCTACAAGCTCTAATTTTTGACCTTTAACTGCTACTTCTTGGCCACGAGCATGTATTTCGACATCAAACGCTTCCTCAATCGCATTAATATGTTCATCATTATTACCTAACAGTGCTTGAGAATGATTAATGTCGTCTATTTGAATTATTCCTGGCATATAAGCGCTCCTTTTCACTAAAACAATGTATATATTTAGATTATATTAGTTCACTTATGTTTTAAAAATAAAACATGATGTCTAAATCTTTAAAAAGCTAAGATTTAAGTTACTTTAGTAAATTAACTTTCATTTAAATTTTACTAAAGTCTGTTAAAGTATACAAATTTATTTGGCTTAGTGTGCTTTTTTTATTAAATTGTAGTATAAGCTTTTAATACTTATTAGAAAAATAACCCGAAAATCATGTGAAAATGAATTTCGGGTTAAAATATTAATTATAATTGCTTAGGTTTATTGAGAATTTCTTGCCAAAGAATACCATTGACGACTGGATCATTATCGAATTGAAATTTTTGATGTGTCATATCTTGTTCAATTAACTTACTATTTAACAATTGCTTCAATCTATAACGTTTAGTACGTTCAGATAGATTTTTATCATTAATAATCGCTCTTGCTTTATTTTCAATTCTTGTAAGTTGCTTTTCTTTTTCACGATCAATTTCTGAGCGTACATTATATAAGTCGTCTACGAGTTGTTTTTCAAGTTCTTTTTTCAGATGATTAACATCTCTAGTACGCTCACGTGTATTGGTTGATTGGCGCGCTTCCCTTTCAAATCTATTACGTTGCCTAGTAGAACGCTCTAATTCTTCAGGTACACTTTCCTCAATAATTTCTTTTTCAAGTTCTTTATCTTGATAAACGCGTTTTGATTCTTGTTGTGCGGTTTTCTTTTGTTGTTTAGAGGGTTCATCATCATTAGTAAATTCTTTTTCTAATTCACTAAATGCTTCTTCTATTTGCTCAAAGAAACCTTTCCCTTGCGTCTCTTTTTTATCAGACGTTGTTGGCTTATGTTGTGGTGGTCTCTGATTTTTTCTTTGCTCATGACTCTTATCCCTCATCGCACTAATACCTGTTACAATAATGGATATTATAAAAATTATAATACCAATATTCATCTAATCACCCCTTAACATTTACTTTGGTGATTCATCTTCATTTTGTTCAGTACGTTTATTTATCGCATTTCTCATACCAGTGTCAGCTTCTACATTTTTTAGGTTGTAGTAATCTTTGACACCCATATTACCTTCACGTAAAGCTTCTGCCATTGCAAGTGGAACTTCAGATTCAGCTTCAACCACTTTAGCACGCATTTCTTGAACACGCGCTTTCATTTCTTGTTCTGAAGCTACGGCCATAGCACGGCGTTCTTCGGCTTTCGCTTGCGCAATATTCTTATCTGCAAGTGCTTGTTCTGTTTGTAAGTCAGCACCAATATTTTTACCAATATCTACGTCAGCTATATCGATAGATAAAATTTCGAACGCAGTACCTGAATCAAGACCTTTACTTAAGACAGTCTTAGAAATGTTATCAGGGTTCTCTAGTACTTGTGTATGATGCTCACTTGAACCAATAGTAGAAACAATACCTTCACCTACACGAGCAATGATTGTTTCTTCTCCTGCACCACCAACTAAACGAGAGATGTTGGCGCGTACTGTAATTCTAGCTTTCGCTTTTACTTCTATACCATTCATTGCTACACCAGTTATAAACGGTGTTTCAATTACTTTAGGATTAACAGACATTTGAACAGCTTCTAATACGTCACGTCCAGCCAAGTCAATCGCTGCACCACGTTCGAATGGTAAGTTAATGTCTGCACGTTGAGCAGCTATATTCGCATCAACGACTCTATCGACGTTACCACCCGCTAAATAATGTGATTCTAATTGATTTGTTGTAAGGTTTAAACCAGCTTTATGTGCTTTAATTAATGGACCAATTACCTTACGTGGAGATACTCGACGTAATCTCATACCTACCAATGTTCCAATACCTACTTTAACTCCAGCAGCAATTGCAGATATCCAAAGTCCTACTGGTACAAATGAGAATAGCACTAATAATGCAATAACAATAATAACTGCAATCACTATAATGCCTAATCCAAACATTTAACCACTCCTTTATGTGTTTTCAATTTCTCTAACAACAACTCTAGATCCTTCTACCTCAAGAATTTTAACTTCTTTATTTCTTAAAATGAAAGCGCCATCTGATACGGCATCTATTCTTTCATTATCAAGCGTTATAATTCCTGCAGGTCTTAAATCTGTCACAGTACGAGCTGTTTGACCAACTAAATGAGAACGATCATCGTGAGATCTATATCCTGCTTCTGAATTAGTAGAATCTTTTAACACAACTTTATCTAAAAATGGAATTTTCCTTTTAAACCATTTCACTAATATCACCCATTCAATAATTGCCAATATTGATGCAATCACAACATTTAATAGCATTAAAAGAATGTTATCTCCTAACATAATGATGCTAAGTATAATCAATGATATACCAATAATACCTATGACTGCGCCAATGACAAATAATTCGATAATAACGAGTATTGCTCCAACGAAGAATAGCAATACAGAAATAAGATTAACATCACCGTTAATTAAAAAGCCGAGGAAGAGAATTAAAAGTGCAAGCATTGCGATAATTCCTGCAAAATTAATACGCTTCGAATACAATTGATATAAAAAGCCTAAAAAAATGATACACGTTAATATAAGTGATATTAATGGACTCGTTACAATCTGAGATAGATTATTGAATAAATGATTAGTAGTTAAAATGGAATTGATAACTGTATGTATCGCATTGAAATAGTTCACAATTTCACCTCGCTCTCAATTCCGATTATACATGAATACACTTCGTTATAATAGTGATAGTAGACGCTTTAATATAAAAAAACTCTCGACTAGTTTAACTAATCGAGAGCATATATATAATTAATATTCTTGTTGAGGGAGTCAACAGAGTTATTAATTATTTGAATTTACGTTTACGTGCAGCTTCTGATTTCTTTTTACGTTTTACGCTTGGTTTTTCGTAAAATTCACGTTTACGTACTTCTTGGATAGTACCACTTTTAGATACTGAACGTTTAAATCTACGTAATGCATCTTCAAGTGATTCATTTTTACGTACTACTGTTTTAGACATCTGTATTTCCCTCCCTCCAAATATCAACGGAACTTTAAAGTCAATACATAGTAATATACAACTATGCTTTACTTAGTATAATATATGAATTTATTATGGTCAATTCCAAATTATTATAATTTTTAAAAATTATAATAATACGCCTTCTTCAGACTTGTTTGTTGCGTGTTCTACAATTCTAACAACTTTACCTGTATTAATAGGATAATCAGCTTTAACGATTTTTACTTTTACAATTTGTCCGATTAAAGAATCATTACCCTCAAATTGAACTTTCATATAGTTGTCAGCGTAACCAACTAATGTGCCTTCTACTTCGCCAGCTTCTTCAGGAATCACTTCTAAAACTTCGTCTTCAAATTTAGATGCATATTCTTTAGCTAATTGATCACTTAACGCGATTAATTTGTGCACACGGTCATTTTTGATAGATTCGTCAATTTGATCATCCATACGCGCAGCAGGCGTACCAATTCTAGCTGAATATGGAAAAACGTGTAATTCAGAGAATTTATGTTTAACAATAAAGTCATAAGTTTCTTGGAATTCCTCTTCTGTTTCTCCTGGGAATCCTACAATTACATCACTTGTAACAGCTAAGTCTGGTAACGCATCATGTAATTTTGTGATTCTCTCTGAAAAATGTTCCATAGTATATTTACGTCTCATTCGTTTTAATACAGTATCAGAACCGGATTGTAATGGAACATGTAAATGTCTAACAACTTTATTTGATCGTTTTAAAACATCAATAACTTCATCAGTTAATTGGCTAGCTTCAATAGATGAAATTCTAATTCGTTCAAGACCATCAATTTCTTCTAAATCACGAAGTAACTGTGCTAAATTATAATCTTTTAAATCTTGACCATAACCACCAGTATGAATTCCAGTTAAAACAATTTCTTTATAGCCAGCATTAACTAATTGTGTAGCTTGTTCAACCACTTTTTCAGGATCACGTGAACGCATTAATCCACGAGCCCATGGTATGATACAAAATGTACAGAAATTATTGCACCCTTCTTGGATTTTTAGTGAAGCTCTTGTTCGATCTGTAAAATATGGTACATCTAATTCTTCATATGTACGGTTTTTCATAATATTACCAACACCATTAATTGGTTGGCGTTCTTCTCTAAATTGTTGGATGTAGTCTAATAATTTGTGTCTATCTTGCGTACCTACCACTACGTCTACGCCAGGAATTTCCATAATTTCTGCAGAAGATGTTTGCGCATAACATCCAGTCACACATACTACTGCATCAGGATTTTGTCGAATTGCTCTTCTAATGATTTGTCTACTTTTTTTATCTCCAGTATTTGTTACTGTACAAGTGTTGATTACGAAGACGTCTGCATTCGTTTCAAAATCAACTCTATCGTAATCAGCGTCTTTAAATAATTGCCAAATTGCTTCAGTTTCATAATGGTTTACTTTGCAACCTAATGTGTGAAACGCAACTGTTGACATAATATTCACCCCATTAATTCATTTTCATAACTGATAGCACTTAAAGCATAAAGTGGCGCCGTTTCTGCCCGTAAAATTCGAGGTCCTAAACCAACATTAACACTCGTTTCTTTAAGCAGAGAGATTTCTTTCTCTGAAAAGCCACCTTCAGGACCAAATATTAATAAAATACGATCGTTAGTCTTAAATTTTTTCAAGGTTTCTTTAAAAAGACTAACTTCACCACGTTTTGCTTCATCTTCATATGCTAACAAAATATAGTCATAATGATTTATAGTATCACAAATTTCATTTAAATTCGACTTAAAATTGATTTTAGGAATAATTAAACGGTAGCTTTGTTCAGCTGCTTCTTTAATTATCTTTTGCCAACGTTCTAATTTTTTTTGAACTTTATTTGAATTAAGTTTGACTACAGATCTGTCCATTTCTACAGCTATGAAACTATCAGCACCTAATTCTGTTGCTTTTTGAATTAACCATTCATATTTGTCTGCTTTGATTAAGCCACTACATATAGTAACTTGTACAGGTAACTCTGAATTGATATCAATGTGCTCAATCAATTTAATTTCAATTGATTCATTCTCAACAGTAATGATTTCCGATTTAAACACGGTTTTATCTTTAAACGTTACAATAATCTGGTTACCAACTGTATTTCTCATCACATTAGTAATATGATGTATATCTTCCTTATTTGTTATAAAAAAACGCTGACTGTCATCAGCGTTTTGATCGATAAAGTATCTTTGCAAATTATTCACTCACTTTCTGACCTACAATACATACCCAACCATTGTCATGATTTACTGATATAATATCAAATCCTACATGTTTCATTTGATTTAATATTTGTTCATGTTTTTCCTCTATAATTCCTGATGTTATAAAATAACCATCTTCATTTAGAGTATTATAAGCATCTTCAATCATATCTTCAATAATATGAGCTAAAATGTTTGCAATAACAATATCAAATTTTTCTGTTTCATTTTTTAATAAGTTTCCTGGTACAGCTTCAATTGCATCTTCACAATGATTTTTAGCAAAGTTTTCTTTAGCAACGTTAACAGCTAACTCATCAATATCCAGAGCTTTAATCCGTTTTACTCCAAGTAAATGACTGGCAATACTTAAAATACCTGAACCTGTTCCAACATCGATAACGGAATGCTCTGGTTTAACATAGGTTTCAATTGCTTTAAGACACATGCTTGTTGTTGGATGATCTCCAGTTCCAAATGCCATGCCTGGGTCTAATTCAATACACATTTCAGAAGTATCTTCTTTAGTGTATTGTTCCCAACTTGGAACAATTGTGAATTTTTCTGATGCTCTAAAGGGATGGAAATAATTTTTCCATTCATTTTCCCAATCTACTTCAGCTATTGTTTTTTCAGAAAAATTCAATACAGATGAATCAATATTTTCAAGTTTTGTAACATCTGTTTTAATTTTATTTCTTAGAGATTCATCAAACTTTAATTCGTTGAAATAAGCCTTTAATCGAACACCTTTTTCAGGATAATCTTCTTGTTTTAGTTCATAAATTTCGCCGAATTTATCGGCAGGCTGATTAATTAAATCATTAGAATCTTCAATTACAACGCCGTTTGATCCATAACTTTCTAATATATCAGTCACTAAAGGTTCAACTTCATGGTTTACAACAATCGAAAGTTCTGTCCAGTTCATTTAGTTATTCTCCTTTAAAGAATTTGCGTGCTCTATCTTTAAAATTAGATGGCTGTTCTTCAATTGACTCACCATTTAATTCAGCAAACTCTCTCATAATTTCTTTTTGTCTATCTGTTAATTTTGTAGGTGTAACTACTTTAATATTAACAAATAAATCACCATGACCATATCCATGAACATTTTTAACACCTTTATCTTTTAAGCGGAATTGCTTACCAGTTTGAGTGCCAGAAGGAATAGTTAACATTACGTTTCCGTTAAGTGTTGGAACTTTTATTTCATCACCAAGTGCTGCTTGTGGGAAACTAACATTAAGTTTGTAATAAAGATCGTCACCATCACGTTCAAATTTGTCAGACGGTTTTACTCTAAATACGACATATAAGTCACCATGAGGTCCGCCGTTTTCTCCTGGTGTTCCTTCACCGGCAAGTCTGATTTGTTGGTCATTATCTACACCTTCAGGCACAGTTACTTCTAATTTAACTGTTTTATTTTCGGTACCTTTACCATGACAAGTTGGGCATGGTTCTTCGAATTCTTGACCTGTTCCATCACATTTTGGACATGTTTGTTGCGTGCGTACACGGCCTAAAATTGTATTTTGTTCAACTGATACGTGACCTGCGCCGTTACAATAACTACATGTTTTTTTACTAGTACCTGGTTTAGCACCATCACCATTACATGTATGGCATGTCACATCTTTACGAATTGAGATTTCTTTCTTAGTTCCAAAGACAGCTTCTTCAAATTCTAGAGTCATCGTATATTGTAAATCGTCACCTTTTCTAGGTGCATTAGGATCTCTTTGACGTGAACCACCAAAGAATGAGCTAAAGATGTCTTCAAATCCACCTCCGCCAAATCCATTAAAGTCTTGGCCGCTAAATCCTTGGCCACCAAAACCACCTTGAGGTCCATCATGGCCAAATTGGTCATAATTTGCTCTTTTATTATCGTCGCTTAGAACTTCGTAAGCTTCTGAAATCTCTTTGAATTTTTCATCTGCACCCTCTTCTTTATTGATATCAGGGTGATATTTTTTTGATAATTTGCGATATGCTTTTTTGATTTCATCTTTAGATGCGCTTTTACTTACACCTAAGACTTCATAATAGTCTCTTTTAGCCACGACCATCTCTCCTTAACTTAATTATTTAATATGTTTAAAAGAACGAAGTTATAAAAGAAAAAGTCAAAGCCAATGTTCAATTGACTTTGACTTTTTGGCTTACATTCATAATAGTTTGCTAATATAAGCATACACTATAAACGCTTAGCAATTATTTTTTATCTTCATCATCTTTAACTTCTTTAAATTCAGCATCTTCAACATTACTATCGTTTTGAGTTTGTTGAGCACCATCTTGTGCTTGTTGCTGAGCTTGTTGAGCTTGTTGATATACTTTTGCTGATAAATCTTGAATTACTTTTTCAAGTTCTTCTTTTTTCGCTTTAATATCTTCGATGTCTTGTCCTTCAAGCGCAGATTTTAAAGCATCTTTTTTGCTTTCCGCATTAGATTTATCTTCTTCACTAATATTGTCGCCAAGGTCAGTAATTGTTTTTTCAACTTGGAATACTAAGCTATCTGCTTCATTTCTTAAATCTACTTCTTCACGACGTTTTTTATCTGCTTCAGCGTTTTCTTCGGCATCTTTAACCATACGATCGATTTCTTCATCAGAAAGCGCAGAGCTTGATTGAATAGTAATATTTTGTTCTTTATTAGTACCTAAGTCTTTCGCAGTAACATTTACGATACCATTTTTATCAATATCAAATGTTACTTCGATTTGTGGAACACCACGTGGAGCTGGTGGAATATCAGTTAATTGGAATCTTCCTAATGTTTTGTTATCAGCTGCCATTGGACGTTCACCTTGTAATACGTGAATATCTACTGCTGGTTGGTTATCAGCTGCAGTTGAATAAACTTGAGATTTTGAAGTTGGGATTGTAGTATTACGTTCAATTAACGTATTCATACGTCCACCCATAATTTCAATACCTAATGATAATGGTGTTACGTCTAATAATACAACATCTTTAACATCACCAGTGATAACGCCACCTTGAATCGCAGCACCCATTGCTACAACTTCGTCTGGGTTTACACCTTTATGAGGATCTTTACCGATTTCTTTTTTAACAGCCTCTTGAACTGCTGGGATACGTGTTGAACCACCAACAAGAATAACTTCATCAATTTCAGAAGTTGATAAACCAGCGTCTTTTAATGCTTGACGAGTTGGTTCCATAGTTCTTCTGATTAATGAATCAGCTAATTCTTCAAATTTAGAACGAGTTAGGCTAATTTCTAAATGTAATGGACCACTTTCACCAGCTGAAATAAATGGTAATGAAATTTGAGTTTGTGAAACGCCAGATAAGTCTTTTTTAGCTTTTTCAGCAGCGTCTTTCAAACGTTGTAATGCCATTTTATCTTGAGATAAATCTACGCCATTTTCTTTTTTGAATTCAGACACTAGGTAGTCAATAATTACTTGGTCAAAGTCATCACCGCCAAGTTTATTATCACCAGCAGTTGATAGTACTTCGAATACACCGTCACCTAATTCAAGGATAGATACGTCAAACGTACCGCCACCTAAGTCGAATACTAATACTTTTTGGTCTTGATCAGTTTTATCTAAACCATATGCTAATGCTGCAGCAGTAGGTTCGTTAATAATACGTTCAACTTCTAAACCAGCAATTTTACCAGCATCTTTAGTTGCTTGACGTTCAGCATCATTGAAATATGCAGGAACTGTAATAACAGCTTTATCTACTTTATCTCCTAAATAACTTTCAGCAGTGTTTTTAAGGTTTTGTAATACCATAGCTGAAATTTCTTGAGGTGTATAAGATTTACCTTCAATATCTACTTTATAGTCAGTACCCATATGACGTTTAATTGATTGAACAGTGTTTGGATTAGTGATAGCTTGACGTTTTGCTACTTCACCAACTTGTGTTTCACCATTTTTAAATGCTACAACTGATGGTGTTGTTCTAGCACCTTCTGGGTTTTGAATTACTTTTGGTTCATCGCCTTCTAATACAGCTACACATGAATTTGTTGTACCTAAGTCAATACCGATTACTTTACTCATAATAAAATTCCTCCAATTTTAAAAATTTTGATATATGGTATTTTCGTCAATTTATTGATTTACTTTTACCATTGATGGTCTTAATACTCTATCTTTTAACTTATAACCTTTTTGTAATTCTTGAGTAATATCACCAGATTTGAAATCTGGATTATCATCTTGAACTACTGCTTGGTGGAAGTTAGGGTCAAAAGCTTGACCTTCTGTTTCAATTTCTTCTAAACCATTATCTTTAAGTGCTCTTAGTAAACTTTCGTGTACCATTTGAACACCTTTTTGAAGTGATTTAAATGATTCATCATCACCTTCAATTTGTAGTGCACGTTCAATATTATCAATCGTTGGTAAAATATCCGTTAAAACACGTTGAGATTGATAAGTTTTATTTGTTTCATTTTCTTTCTGAATTCGTCTTTTATAATTTTCGAATTCAGCGTATAATCTTAAATATTTTTCTTCATTTTCATTAGCTTTTAATTGTAATTGCTGAATTTCTTCATCTTTAGGATCAACTGCAGTTTCTTCAGAACTTTCTTCGTTCGAACTGTCGTTAGATGAATTATCACTATCAGAAGTAGTATCTTCAACATTTTCAACTGTTGATGTTTCTTCGTTCTTTACTTCTTGTTCTTCAGTATATTCAGAATTACTTTTTACTGATTCATCTTTTTCTGTCATTTTTTACCCTCCAATATAATTACAATTAAAATCACCATATTTGGTTAAGTAATTGAATCACATTCTGATAACGCATTGCTGTAGGTCCAATAACCGCAATTTGACCTTTCAATGAATTGTCGAAGTGATATTGACTCGTTACAATCGATATATCACTAAGGCTTTCATCAATCTCTTTTCCAATCTTAACGTTAATATCATTAGTTGAAATTGTCTGTAGTAATTCAGTGATTCTTTCAGATTCTAGATATTGCAAAATTGGTTGAATTGACGAAACATTAGATTCATTTAACGCATCAATTAGTTTAACCTTTCCACCTAAGAAAATGCTATTACTTTGTTTGCTAATATGAGAATTTATCATCTTAACAATGTCATTAATGAATTGATTTTCTTCATTTGAGTTGGCGAAAGAACGAATTTTATCTGATAGTTTAGCGCTTATTTCTATATTATTATTACTAATAAAATTAGAAATGGCGATTAATCTATCGGATGATAACTCAAGTGAAGAATTCAAGTGAAAATGCTCAACATGACCAGAATTATAAATAATTACTAAAATCATGATTAAATCATTTGCCTTAATTAAATGAACATTATTAATCATTTCTTCACTATGTTTTGGACGAACAACTAATGTTGCATAATGAGATTTCATTGATAACTCATTTGCAAAGTAACTTAATGCTGAAGAAATATCATAGTGATTCTCAATCAATAGTTGATTTAAACGTTGTATTTTATTTTTGTTATGACGAGAGGTTTGTTTTAACAATTGATCGACATAAAGTCTAAACCCTTCTTCGGAAGGTGAACGCCCTGAAGAAGAATGCGTCTTCTCTAAAAAGTTCAAATCTTCAAGTTGCTTCATCTCATTCCTTATTGTTGCAGGACTGACATCTAAATGATGTCTATCAATTAAAGCTTTAGAACCTATAGGTTGTCCTAAATCAACATAATCTTCAACAATTGCATTTAAAATGCTTAATTGTCTTTGTGTAATCATGTTTTCACCTCATTAGCACTCTTTTGTCCTAAGTGCTAATTATAATTTATCAAATTGGTCAAAGTAAGTCAACGTTAAAGCCTTACTTTTTTAATTTTTTATTAGTTTAGTAAGAAAGCCTCAAATACTTCGTTTCCTATAACCTTTCCTCTTGGGGTAAGTGAGATATTTCCATTCGTTTCAATTAGAAGGTGTCTTGATTTTAAATCTTTAACCGTTTCTCCAAATATTGCATCAAGTGATTGACCAAATTTCAACTCGAAACGTTCGCGATTTACACCTTGATTCATTCTCAGACCTAAAAACATTTCTTCTTCCATCTTTTCATTCAAGGTTGGTCGATTAGAAGTTAGTATAGGCCGTTTGCCATCATTAATTGCATTAATATAATGTTGAACCGGATTTAAATTTGTATAGCGTTCGCCTTCAACGTATCCACTTGCACCTGCTCCAAAACCGTAATATTCTTCGTTTAACCAATACACTTTATTATGTTCAGATTCATGATTCGTTTTAGCAAAGTTAGAAATTTCATATTGCTTAAAGTCGGTTTGACTTAATGCTTTCATTAGATATTGGTACATTTCAGCACCTAAATCTTCATTTGGTAATTTTAGTTTCCCTTTTCGATACATATTATAAAACTGTGTCTTAGGTTCAAGTATTAAACCGTAACTTGAAATATGGTCAATATCCATATTGATTGCTTGATTTAAACTGTCTGCAAAATCCTCTATCGTTTGTTCAGGTAAATGATACATTAAATCAAGGCTTATAGAGTTGATACCAGCTTTCCTAGCATTATTTACTGCATTATAGATATCTTGAGTGTTATGTGTTCGGCCTAATATTTTTAATAGCTCTGGTTTAAATGTTTGAACACCCATTGAAATACGATTAACACCATACTGTTTAAGTAACTTTACTTTATTAAAAGTTAGTTCATCTGGATTTGCTTCAAAACTGAACTCTCCATTGATTGAAAAAGTTGAAGTAATAGCTTGTAATAATCTTTCAAGTTGCATGTCATTCAGTGCTGTTGGCGTACCTCCTCCAACGTACATTGTCTCAAGGTGTTTTGTTTTACTAAACGACATTTCTTTTATTAATGCGGATAAATATTCATCTACTGGCTGTTTATCAATATAATATTTATTAAAATCACAATAAGTACAAATTCTGACACAAAAAGGTATGTGTATGTACGCACTTTTAACTTCCAATGTTACACCCCTTCTATAACTTAAAAAAAGAGATTGAGACTTAGTAATATAAGTTAGTAGTTTCTTCATCAATAATATTCATTATTGTTATGGTATCTACCAATTTATATTCGTCTCGACCTCTTTTATGTTCTATTCATCATCCATTTTTAGTACAGCTAGGAATGCATCTTGTGGAATTTCAACACTACCAACTGCTTTCATTTTCGCTTTACCTGCTTTTTGTTTTTCGAGTAATTTACGCTTACGACTAATATCCCCACCATAACATTTAGATAAAACATTTTTACCCATTGATTTAATATTAGTTCTTGCAACGATTTTTTGTCCAATTGCAGCTTGCACTGGAACTTCAAATTGTTGACGCGGAATAAGTGTTTTTAATTTTTCAACTAATGCTTTGCCTCGTTCATAAGCAAAATCTTTATGAACGATAAGGCTTAGTGCATCTACTTTATCACCATTTAATAAAATATCCATCTTCACTAAATTACTTTCTTTATTTTCAATAAACTCATAATCAAACGAAGCGTATCCTTTAGTATTAGATTTAAGTTGATCGAAGAAATCAAAAACAACTTCAGAAAGTGGTATTTCATAAACGATATTCACTCGAATATCATCTAAATAATCCATATTAATAAATTGACCACGTTTACGTTGACACAACTCCATTACTGCTCCTACATAGTCATTCGGAACCATCATGGTCGCTTTCACATAAGGTTCATAAATCGCATCAATTTTGTCTCTTTCTGGCATTTGTGCGGGATTATCTACTGTGACTTCTGAACCATCTTTCATTACACATTGATAAATAACTGATGGCGCAGTAGCAATTAATTCAATGCCAAATTCTCTTTCAATGCGCTCTTGAATAATTTCCATGTGAAGCATGCCTAAAAATCCAGTTCTAAAACCAAAACCGAGTGCTTGAGAAGATTCTGGTTCAAACTCTAATGACGCATCATTTAATTGTAACTTTTCAAGAGCTTCTCTTAAATCATTATAGTCTTTGTTTTCAATTGGGAACAAACCACAATAAACCATTGGGTTCATTTTTTTATATCCTTTTAGCGGTGCTTCAGCTGGTCTGTTTGCATGTGTTATCGTATCACCTACACGTGAATCATCGACATTTTTGATACTTGCAATAATATAACCAACATCACCTACAGTTAGTTCTTCAATAGGTAATTGTTTAGGTGTGTTGATACCTACCTCACTAACTTCAAATTCTTTACCTGTTGCCATCATTTTAATTCTATCTCCAGCTTTAACAACGCCTTCCATCACGCGAATTGATGAAATAACGCCTCTATAAGGATCATATTCTGAATCGAAAATTAAAGCTTTTAATGGGGCGCTTGGGTCACCTTCAGGTGGTGGCACTACTTCTACAATTTTCTCTAAAATATCTTCGATACCAATATTTGATTTAGCACTAGCAAGTACGACATCATCTTGATCTAAACCAATCACATCTTCTAATTCTTGTTTAACCCTTTCAGGTTCAGCGGCAGGGAGATCGATTTTGTTAACGACTGGTAATAATTCTAAATCGTTATCAAGTGCTAGATAGACATTTGCCAATGTTTGTGCTTCAATACCCTGTGCTGCATCTACTACTAAAATTGCACCTTCACATGCAGCTAGGGATCTAGAGACCTCATATGAAAAGTCTACGTGTCCTGGTGTATCAATTAAATGGAAAGTATAAGTTTGTCCATCACTAGCTTCATATTTTAATCGTACGGCATTTAATTTGATTGTAATACCACGTTCTCTTTCAAGATCCATTGAATCTAATAATTGATCTTGCATTTCTCTTGTTTCTACAGATTTAGTATTTTCTAATATTCTATCTGCTAATGTTGATTTACCATGATCAATATGAGCAATAATAGAAAAATTTCGTATATTTTCTCTTCTGTTATAGCGTTCTTGCATATCCATAGCCTATCATTCTCGCTTTCATAAAATTAGCCCGTATATGTATACATCTTTGATATGATATCGTTTTTAATGATTAATTGCAAACGTATCCTTACTATTAAATGTTAAAACATGATTATAAAATCACTTGCGTTAGTCGTATATAATTTTAGAATATATACTCATTATAAAGTGTTAAAGTGCGCATTCCAACAGTAATTATGATTTAATTGAGATTTTAATTATGCTATATTTAATTAATGATTGCACAAATATGTTAGTTTTGATAAAATATTTCTTGTTGTAATCAAAATAAAATTTGATATGCTTAAGATCACTTTTAGGAGGTGACAGTAATGCCAAATATTAAATCTGCTATTAAACGTGTTAAAACAACTGAAAACGCAGAAGCTCGTAATATTTCACAAAAAAACGCTATGCGTACTGCTGTGAAAAATGCTAAAACAGCAATCAACAATAACGCTGATAACAAAGCTGAATTAGTTAACTTCGCAATCAAATCAGTTGATAAAGCTTCACAAAGTAACTTAATTCACTCAAACAAAGCTGATCGCATTAAATCACAATTAATGTCATCAAGTAAATAATGTGTAAAAAAGCGCGGAACTATGTTCCGTGCTTTTTTGCATTTAAATATATAACTAGGGATTGATTACAAATTTAAAGGGATAGAATAAATAACTCAAGTATTAGTTGTTTGTCCATATATGACGACTTTAGTTTATAATCTGTTTCTGCGCAGTTATCTATTATATTTAATAATTCTTTTAACTCATAATAACGGACTTGATTTAATGCTAACTTAACTCTATATGGATGAACATTAATTGTTTTAGCAATCTGTTGCCCACTATATCCTTTTTGAGCTAATATTTTACATTGGTAATACAATCTATAGTTACTTGTAATAAGTGCAAGTAATTTAATAGGTTCCTCTTTCATAACGATTAAATCTTTTACAAGTTGTATAGCTTTGTCTTTTTCATTTTTTTGAATATATTCTGTTAATAGAAAAACATTTTGTTCTAAGCTTCTGTTAATAATTAAACTTACATCATTTTTATTAATAGTAGATCTGTCACCTAAGAATAAAATGAGTTTATCTAGCTCTTGAGAAACGATATTGAAATTCACACCAGTTAATTCAATAAATAGGTTTAGCGCATCTTGCTTTATATCTTTGAAATTCTCATGTAGTTGATTTTGAATCCAGGACTTAATTTCTTGTTCTGACATTTGTTCTACTTTGGTTAGCTTACTGGTTTTTTTTAATGATTTAGTTAATTTCTTTCTTTCATCTAATTTATTGCTATAGATTTCAAAAATGACTAAATTATCACCATCATACTTCTCTAAAAATTCTATAACTTGTTCATTGTTCGGCTGTAAATCTTTATTAACTTTTTCGCCAGTAAATATAAATGAATTTTTAACAACAATTACTTTCTTTTCAGATATAAATGGCATTGTTAACGCCTCTTCAATAATTGTCGAAATATTAGTTTCATAAAGGTTAAATTTTATAAAATTAAAGTCATCTCTGTCCTCATTTAAGAATGCATTTGTCAGTTCATTACTTTTCTTTTCTACTAATTCAGGCACTTCACCATATATAGCCATAATATTGTTTGTCATAATTGTGAACTCCCTTTTAAAATATCAAACATTGATAATTATATCATGCTTGGGTAAAGCGTCACCAGTTCAATCAATTTGATTAGATGTAATATTCATATTGTGATCCAAATCTATCGTTATTTCTCCAACGTCTTGAGTGTTCAAAATTTTACTGTTTACCGACGTTAACGTCTGCAACGTTTCTTTATTTGGCAAATGATATTTATTGTTTTTACCACTTGAAATAATACTAATTGTCGGTTTAATAGACTTTATAAATACTTCCGAACTACTTGTTTTACTTCCGTGATGTCCTACTTTCAATATATCCACGGTAGGAAGTTGATATAATTTCATCAATTTAGCTTCATTATTTTTCGTCGCGTCACCCAATAAAAGCATTTTGTAGTTTTGATATTCAATAAGTAAGATAATGCTATGCTCATTTTTATCATCACTTGAAGGAATATCTCCGTGAAGGAATGAAATTTTACCGTTATTGAATTGGATAGAATCTATTTCTTTAGCATCTACTAATTGGATATTGTTATTTTTACACAAACGTATGAGTCTTGTTAGTTCTACTTCTGAATAGCTATATACATGAATATATAACTTTTTGATTCTTATGTGTTGAATGATGTAAGGTAGCTCGCCAATATGATCTGCATGTGGATGCGTAATAATTAAATGATCTATTGAGGTAATCCTTTTACGTTTTAATGTAGGTAAAATATGATATTTGGCTATATTATGATTATCTATCGTACCTTCTCTAATTTCCTTACCACCAGTATCAACCATAACAGTTTCTTTCGTACTTGTTTGAAATATTAAACTATCCCCTTGCCCAACATTAAAAAAAGTAATTGTACTCGTGTTAGGTTGGATATTAAAAATGCATAAAGATATAAACAAGACACATAGTAATACGAGTGATTTTATTTTTTTATGGCATAAAAAGATGAATATGAGTATTATCAATACTACAAAAAGCACATATTCAAAAGATGATTTTGGTGCAATAAAAACTTGATAAAATTTAAATTTCAAAAATAATTCTAAGAGATAATCGTGTAAGATATATATTTTATTGAATATTGCACCAAATAAAGGTATATCATTAACAAAATGATAAGTAAAAAATAATAATATTGCTAATGGGAAAATAATAAAACTATATAAAGGAACAAATAGTATATTAGAAAATAAGCCTATCCATTGTAATTGGTTAAAATGAAAAATTGAGATGATTGAAGAAGAAAGCTGAGCTATTAAAGTAAGGATAATAATATTATTAAAGAAAGATAACTGTCTTATAAGTGGAAAGGAAACTAGAATAAAAAATGAAATAACAAATGAAAATTGAAAGCCTATATCATACAAATAGTCAGGTGTTATTAAAATCATAATGATAAAGATTAGACCTAAAATATCAATGGTCGACATTTTAGACTTATTAGAAATGAGAATGACGGTTATCGTAGCTAAAATTGCTCTCAATGCACTTGGTGCAAAATCGGTATAATATGCGAATATAATTAGAAATATGATAATTAAACCGTCAATAATCACTTTGGGTATATTAAGTCTAACTAGAGGTTGATATATAAGATAAGAAATAGTAGCAATATGCGACCCACTCACTGCTAATAAATGATAAATGCCTATGTCCTTGACCTTATCAATAAATTCAGTACTAATGCCATGGATATCATCACTAATCAAAGCAGTAATATATTCAGGATGCGATAGGCTTGAGTGAGCCAATTTTTGAGTAATATACGACGAATGCTTTTCAAATACATTTGAATTTTTAGTGATTTGGCACGTATTCGTGACTACTTTGTTAACAGAAACATAAGGGATGTGATTTAAAACATTAACAATTTTACCTTTAATAACACATGATTTATTTTCAATGTCTTTTTCACTTAATTGATTGGTATTTAAGTGAAAGACGTACGATTGATCTTTGATAGTAAATTTACCTTTTAATTGTTTTCCTTGACGATTGATATTAGATCCAAATTCGACTTTGGTAAATATATTAGGGTTTTTCTTGAAGAAATCATCTTTACTTATACTGTTTTCATAGTGAAAATGTTCAAAACTCACACCACAAAATACACAAATAATCATTATTAATATATGATGCATTTTAAATCTTCTTTGCGTTGAAATGATAACTAATAAAATAATAATCAAACACGACATTAATTTTAAATGTATCCATAGAATACCTATGAGAAAGGACAATGCAAAATAAATCATATATTAGTTAGTTAAATATTGAGCCACATTTCGAGCTGAAAAAGGTATTTTTTTGTATTCAATACCAGCTTGGTTTAATAATTGCAGCGCATATTCGTGATTGTGATAATCTTCAGCATAATATATTTGTTTAATGCCTGCTTGTATAATAGATTTTGTGCAATTAAGACATGGAAAGTGAGTGACATAGATAGTAGCACCATCTGTTGAAACACCCTGCTTAGCACATTGTAATAAAGCATTCATTTCGGCATGTATGGTTCTGATACAATGGCCATCTTCAATTAAGCATCCTTCATCAATACAATGCACCTCACCAGCAACAGATCCATTATATCCCCCTGCTATAATTCTATTGTCTTTTACTATAGTTGCCCCTACTGACAATCTTTGGCAAGTTGATCTTAGAGCAAGTAAATGGCTTTGCGCCATGAAATATTCGTCCCATTTTAATCTTTCCATTAAATTCACTCCGATTCAAATTTATTATCATTATTATAGAATATCTTTATATTTAAGCCAATCAACAAAGTTAGATTGTAATATAATCTTTAATCTTTTCGAAAGTTTTGTCACCGATGCCCTTGATATTTTTTATATCTTCTATTGAATGAAACTGGTTATTCTTTGACCTGTAATCTAAAATTTCTTTGACTTTTGTCGGTCCTACGCCTGGGATCTTAAGCAAATCAGTTTCACTCGCAGTATTCAAATTTATTTTGTCAGTAGTTAATGAATTTAAAGGTTTTGTATTACTACGCTTATTAATATCATCACTATGCGTTATAGTATTTTTCATTTCACTGGTGGATGGTATGTAAATCAATTTTTGATCTGTTAATTTTTCAGATAAATTGACTTGTGTCAAATCAGCATCTTTTTGTAATTTAGCTTTTTCTAATACATCTTTAATTCTATCTGACCCTTTCATTTTATATACATCAGGGTGCTCAACAGCGCCTTTGATATCTACAATTACCGTTTTATTTTCATCAATACCAGTATTCAACCCATCTTTCTTAGTTGCATCATTAATATGTCTAGATGATTGATGTGTATTATTTTTTTCTTTTGAATTGCTTTGCGATGAAACGATTGGCATGTCATTGCTTGTTTCTTTAACAGGTTTAAGAAACATTAGTGTACATGCGATAGCTATTATAATGGTCAAAGTGATCATCAGTTGAAATTTCCATTGCTTGATAAATGCCAATAATTCTATTTTATCTTTAAACAAAAAATTCATCTCCTTATATATATAAACGTTTAAGGAGATGAGTTTACTTTATTTATTTATAAGCTACGATAAATAAACGATCGCCGTTTTCATCGTGATTATTGCGATTAAAGTCGATAAATGTTTCGAATGCTTTAAATCCAATTGTCTTTAATAAACTAATGTAAGTATCTTTTTCAAAGGTTCTTTGATAGTGCGATTCATCAAATCGCTGATAAGTATCATCAGTATTTTTTACAAAGAAACTCATGTCGTGATACACACTATAAGGTTCATCACCAACAATAGCTTCCCATGCTAAAAAGATTGACTCATTTTCATCAATGTAACATTGATTATGAAACAACGTATTCATCTTTTGAATAGTATGGACATCAAATATAAAAACACCAGTTTCTGATAAATGATTAAAAACATTGATAAATGTTTCATTTACATCTTCGATATCAGGTAAATAATTCAGTGAATCACAAAATATTGTTATTACATCAAATTTAGTATTGAATGAAAAATCGGTCATATCGCCTTCTAACCATGTTACTTGATTAGATTTATTAGCAGCAATGGAGAGCATCTCTGAGCTTAAATCCATTCCTGTAACCGAACCAATAGTACTTAGTTGAGCAGTTAAACTGCCAGTTCCACAACCAATATCAAGAATTTTCGGCTTATGACTGAGATCTTGCGTATAATGGTTCACGATTTCAAACCACTTGTCATAAGGTTGATCTTGCGTAAGTTGATCATAAACTAAGCTCATTTCACCATATTGAGCCATCTAATATGCAACCTGCCCATATGATTCTATTGGCGCATCTTGATATAGCTTCTCAATATTATAATAATTACGTTCATCTTTATGGAAGATGTGGACCACAACATCTGCTAAATCAATTAAAACCCATCTAGCACTTTGATACCCTTCCATACGTTTTACATCAATAGCTTGTTCATGTGCTGCCTCTTTAACTGCTCTAGCAATTGATTGAACTTGACGCTCATTATTACCGTGACAAACAACGAAATAGTCTGTCATGTCACTGATACCTTTCATATTAAGAGAAACAATATCTTCTGCTTTTTTATTTTCTGTCGCATCGACAGCAATATTTAATAATTCTTCTGAATTCATTTAATCATCCTTTATCCTTTGATCACTATAATTATAATAGTTTAAACATGAAATCGTTGTGCCATAAACGGTTATATCCTTACTAATTAGGAACAGTACTGTTCGCTTAGAAATTTCATAAATTGTTTTATCTAAGCTACCTTGATTGTATGCCATATCTCTAATTTCTTCAACTCCTGGGGTTTTTCTTCCAGGCTCGATATAATCAGCAATAAACACAAGTTTTTCAGTTTTAGTCATTTCTTTTCGACCAGTTGTGTGATTCTTGATTGCAAGAAGCACTTCCTCGTCTTCAATACCAAATTCTGATTGCATGATAGCAGCACAGACTGGTCCGTGTAAGATTTCTCCACCATAACTTAATAGTTCACTATCTAAATCGTGTTGTCTCACAATTTGGTACATTGTGCTTAGGTCATCATACTTGCAATAATCATGCAATACACCCGCTAAGTTAGCTTTATCTTTATCACCATCATAAATTTCTGCAAGTTTTACTGCGGTTTCAGCTACTCTCAATGAGTGCTTAAAACGTTTCTCCGGTAGTTTATCTTTAACGAGTTCAATCGCTTTATCAATTTTCATAAAATCCTTCCTCTCTTATATAGTCGTGAATACTACGAGGAACCAAGATATTTATTGGTTGTTTATTTTTTACACGATTTCGAATCAATGATGAACTAATATCCATTCGCGGTATATTAACCGATATCATTGACTCGTCGACCTCTTGATAATTAACATCTCTGTTCACAATTACAAACGTAATGAGTTGTTTTAACTTTTCAATTTTATACCATTTATCTAATTGTTTATACTGATCTGTTCCGATAATGAAATAGATATCCGCATCTTTTTCATTATTAACGATATCTTTTAGCGTTTCATAAGTGTAACTTTGACCTTTTCTCTCAAGTTCAATTTCACATATTTCACCAAAACCTAATTCTTCAATAGCAAGTTGAATCATTTTGATTCGATATTTAGCATCTAAATAGTCATCATGCGTTTTCAAAGGTGCCATATAACTTGGTAAAAAATAAAATTTGTCAGGTTTAAGTTGATGATAGACTTCATTTGCAACTAATAAGTGTGCAGTGTGAATTGGGTTGAATTGACCACCATAAAGCACTATTGATTTCTTATTCATCATTTATGGTAATGTGATTTCTTTATTATCAACTGATTCTCTATAAATGACAATCATCGAACCAATCACTTGAACAACTTCACTATTAGTTGCATCACTTAATGTTGACGCTAATTCATTTTTATCATCAAAGTTATTTTGTAACACATGTATTTTAATTAACTCGCGATTTTCAAGTGTATCATCAATCTGAGCAATCATATTGTCATTAATGCCTGCTTTACCAATTTGAAAAATAGGATCTATATTGTGAGCTAAACTTCTTAAATATCTTTTTTGTTTTCCAGTTAACATATTAAACTCCTTTTAATTTGTTTAGTACTGCATATTTCATTTCTAATATATTAGGCTGTTTGCCGGTCCAAATTTTAAAACTTTCAGCGCCTTGGTTTATGAACATATCCAAGCCATTATAAACCGTATTGCCTTTGAGTTCTGCTTCTTTTAAAAATTTAGTCTTATATGGAATATAAATAATATCACTAACGAGTGTACTTGATGATAAATTATCTAAGCTAATAACAATATCCTCGTTATTATTTAATCCAGCAGATGTCGTATTGATTATAATATCAAATTCATCTAAATATTGTTCTGCTTGTTCTAATGAAATTGCATTAATATCCATATCCCACGTCTCAAATCTACGCATTGTTCTGTTAGCGATTGTTAATTTGGGTTGTACAATTTTACTGAGTTCATTTGCAATTCCCTTACTAGCACCACCAGCACCAAGGATTAAAACATAAGCATTTTCTAAATCGGGATAAACTTGTTTCAAGCCCATCACATAACCAATACCATCTGTATTATAACCTATCCATTTATTATTAATAATTTTCACAGTATTAACGGCTCCAACAGCTTTTGCTTGGTCATCAATTTCATCCAGATAAGGAATAATTCTTTCCTTATGCGGAATCGTAACATTGAATCCATTAATATGGTTATCTTCAATAATTTGTCTAATATCATGGAAGTCTTGCGTGGGAATGTGCAACGCTTCGTATGTGTCTTCCATATTTAATGATTCAAAATTAACTTGATGCATGACTGGAGATAATGAATGCGATACGGGATCACCTATTACTGCATACTTCATAAATAACCCACCTTACATTATTGAATTTCTTAGGATTACATCAACATTTTTAGGGACACGTACAATAACTTTTGCACCTGCTTCAATCGTTATAAATCCTAGTCCTGATATCATTATGTCTTTCTTTTCCTTACCAGTTTCAAGACGTACAGCTTTTGTTTCACTCATGTCGAAGTGGTCAGGATTATTTGGTGGTGTCAAAACATTACCAATTTGATTACGCCATAAATCATTTGCCTTTTCCGTTTTAGTTCGATGTATATTCAAATCATTTGAAAAATAACAAACGAGTGGTCTTTTTCCACCTGAAACATAATCAATTCTAGACAGTCCACCAAAGAATAACGTTTGTCCTTCATTAAGTTGAAAAACTCTTTGTTTTATTTCATTTTTAGGCACGATTATTTTTAATTCTTTCTCAGATACATAGTGTGTCATTTGATGAGACTGAATAATACCCGGCGTATCGTACATGAATGTTTTTTCATCTAGAGGTATATCGATTAAATCTAATGTAGTTCCTGGAAATCTAGAAGTGGTTACAACATCTTTTTCGCCCACACTTTGTTCAATCAATTTATTTATAAGTGTTGATTTACCTACATTCGTAGTACCGACAATATACACATCTTGATTATGTCTATGCTTATCAATCGATGCTAATAAATCTTCGATTCCCCAACCTTTTTGTGCAGAAATAAGTATAACGTCGTCAGCTTCTAAACCATATTTTCTAGCAGTTTTTTTGAGCCACTCTTTTACACGACGTTTATTAATTTGCTTAGGTAAAAGATCTAATTTATTAGCGGCTAATATTATTTTTTTATTGCCTACAATTCGTTTCAAGGCATTGATAAATGAACCTTCAAAATCGAAAATGTCAACAACATTCACAATTATTCCTTGTCGGTCAGATAATTCATTGAGTAAATTTAAAAAATCTTCACTATCCATTCCGACATCTTGAATTTCGTTATAATTTTTCAATCTGAAACAACGTTGACAAATAACGTCCTCTCTAAAAAGGTTATGTTCTGGAACATATCCAGGTGCACTTTTATCATCAGATTGAAGTGGTGCACCGCATCCAATACATTTTAATGTGTCATCCAATCAATTTTCCTCCCATGTGATATAGCCTTTATTTTTAAAGTAATTTAATAATCGACGCTCAATAATACGGTTGAATTTAGTAATAAATCCATCTGTACGTTTCACAGGCACAACCATAATTGTATATAAGCCATTACGATTACCACCAAAAACATCCGTTAACATTTGGTCTCCAATTACGATGGTTTCCTCAGGTTTGATATTCATTTGTTTGATGGCTTTTTTAAATGCTTTGCCCATAGGTTTTCTTGCTCTAAAAATGAAATCTACATTTAAGTCTTTAGAAAAGCTTGAAACTCTATCTTCATTATTATTAGATACAATAGTTATTGTAATACCTAATTCATTTGCTTTTTTAAACCATTGTTGTATTTCTATAGTTGGCGATTTTACATCCCACCCAACTAATGTATTATCTAAGTCTGTAATAATACCTTTAAAACCAGCCTTAGCTAATTTTTCAATATCGATTTGAAATACAGACTTAACGTAATCATTTGGCATAAAATATTTCTTTATTAATCCCATTTATTTATCACCTTTATTAATATTTATAAAACTTTAATTAGTGCTTCAACTATTGAACTTGATGATTTAGCAGCTTTACCGAGGAATTCCTCGAAAGATATATCTGCTTTACCATTCGCTAAATCGGATACTGCACGTGTCACGATAAATGGAACATGGAATTGATAGCATGTCTGTGCAATTGCAGTTGCCTCCATTTCAACAGCCATAGCATTTGGAAATTGTCGTTTAATCGTTAAACGTTGCTCAACACTTCCAATAAAACTATCACCACTCACAATTTGGCCTATTTTAGCAGTATAATTTTGTTGTTTAATAACTTGTTCAGCTAAGTTTAATAGTTCGTGATTTGACTCAAATTTAGAAGGCATTTGAGGTACTTGTCCAAATTCGTAACCAAATGCAGTTGCATCAACATCATGATATTGTACATCATTACTAATCAACATATCTCCTACAGATAAGCTTTCATCTAGCGCACCTGCCGATCCAGTATTGATAATGAGTCTAGGATTAAATTTCTCAATTAATAATGTTGTTGAAATAGCGGCATTCACTTTACCAATCCCACTTTGCGTTAAAACAACTTCTGTTGTATTTAATTTCCCTCTATAAAATTTAACATGTGCAACAGAAATTTCATTCATCTCTGTTAATTTATCTTTTAAAATAGCTACTTCTTCTTCCATAGCTCCTATAATTCCTATCATATTTACACCTCAGTCTTTATCTTAGCAATTGCTATTTTATCATATAATTTCATTCATCACGACAATGTTTCATCACTCCGTATTTAAAATAATAAATTCGTTACACATTCATCTCTTTTTATAAATTTTACTAGTGAAAAAGAGAGTGAATTCTACAAAAAAAGAGTGAGATGGAATTCAATTTGAATTCAAAATCTCACCCTTCTTATGTGTATATTAAATTGAGAAAAGCGTACTACCACTAACTTCTCAGCTCAATATTTCATAGTGAATTTAATCAGATATTTTTATAAAAGTATTAATCTATAACTCAGAATTTTAAGCAAATCTAATGCTATATGTCTTATACCGTAGAAAAGCTATTTATCCTTTCCAAAGTGCAGCTAAATCTTGTAATGAGAAGATACCTGTTACAATAGTTACAATGACTGCTACAACACCAAAGATTAGCATCCATGTTGGATGTTTGTAATCTCCAACAATATCTTTTTTACGACTTGCAATAAGTATCGCTCCAAGTGTGATAGGTAAAATCCAACCATTAATTGCACCAGCAATAATAAGTAAACTAATAGGTTTACCAATAAATAGGAAAATTAATGTAGAAATTACGATAAAGACGATTACAATTAGATTATTTTTAGTTAATAAAGATTTATGTAATGTTCTTAAGAATGTAGCACTTGTGTATGCTGAGCCAATAACAGAAGACATGGCAGCCGCAAAGATAACGACACCGAAAATATTCTTACCAATTGGTCCAATTGCATGTTCAAATACTGAAGCAGGTGGATTATCGGCACTTAATGTTACACCAGTTACAACTACACCTAATACTGCTAAGAATAATAAAGTTCTCATAATACCTGTTGTTAATATACCTGCAATTGCAGAGCGGTTTACAAATGGTAAGAACTCTTTACCTTTCATACCAGAATCTAAAAGTCTATGTGCACCTGCGAAAGTAATATAACCGCCTACAGTACCTCCGACTAATGTAATAATAGGTAAAATTAATTTAACCGGCTGTTCTGGCGCGAATGTGTGTACTAATGCATCACCATATGGCGGGTTTGAAACTACCATAACATATGCAACTACGAGTATCATTACAACCCCTAAAATCATTGAAACAACGTCCATGATCTTTTGACCACTTCTACTAACAAAAATTAAAATAGAGAAAATAGCTGTAATTGCAGCACCCCATTTGATATCTAATCCAAACATGGCGTTTAAACCTAAGCCTGCACCAGCAATATTACCTATATTAAATGCAAGACCCCCAAATGCAATTAATATTGAAATTAATGTTCCTAAACCAGGCATCACCTTATTTGACACTTCTTGTCCACGTAAACCAGTAACTACAAGGACACGCCAAATATTAATTTGTGCGCCTATATCAATGATAATTGAAATTAATATTGCAAATGCAAAACTAGCATAAAATTCAGCTGTGAATACAGCTGTTTGAGTAAGGAATGCTGGGCCAATAGCAGAAGTTGCCATTAGGAATACAGAACCATATAATAATCGTCTGTGATTCTTCGTGAATTTAAATTCCTTCTCATTCGGATTTATTTCTTGATTTGGATTTTGGTTAAAGTTTTCTCCCATAATTGGTCCCCCTTATAAGGATTGAATATCAATGCCTTCTTTCGTTAATTTTTCTCTAATTTGTGATACAAATTCTAAAGCATGAGCACCATCACCATGCACACAAATCGTATCCGCTTTTAGATTGATTTCTTTTCCGTTTTTGCTAACCACTTTGTTTTCAATAACCATTTTTAAAACTTGATCTAACGCTTCTTCAGTGTTAGTGATGACTGCATCTGCCTCTTTACGACTAACGAGTTGACCATTATCTTCATATCGTCTATCAGCAAACACTTCAGATGCAGTGCGTAAACCTAAAGCTTCGGCCTCAGTAATTAGTAATGTATTTGACAATCCTACTAAGACAAGTGAAGCATCAAAATCATAAACTGCTTGTGCAATAGCACGCGCAATATTTTGATCTTTAGCCCCCATGTTATACAGTGCGCCATGTGGTTTTACATGATTAATGCGCGTTTGATGTACTTTACAGAAACCATCTAAAGCACCTAGTTGATAGATAACTAAATTATAAATTTCTTTAGGTAAAATATCCATATTTCGGCGACCAAATCCCTTTAAATCTGGTAATCCTGGATGCGCACCTATTCCTACACCATTGTCTTTAGCGAGTTTAATAGTGTCATACATCACATTTTCATCACCTGCATGGAAGCCACAAGCAATATTAGCTGAAGTGATTAATGGAATGATTTGATTGTCACCGCCAAATGAATAATTTCCAAATGCTTCGCCTAAGTCACAATTCAAGTCTATGCGCATTATAGCTCCACTCCTTCAATAATTTGATGTTTTTCAAGGAATTTAATATCTACTTCACTAGCATCATCATCTGCATATAATGGGTAATTTAAAACTGCGTATAAAAAGTCAGCAGTTGTTGTAAAGCCTTCAATTACCATTTCATCAAGTGCTACTTTTAATTTGTTAATCGCAGTTTGTCGATCCGTATCTTTAACTATAACCTTTGCGACAAGTGAGTCATAATATGGTGATACTTGGTATCCTGGATATAGTAAAGAATCAACACGAATATTGAATCCTTGAGGTAAATGTAATTTTTTTACTTTACCAGGCGTAGGTTGGAATTTCTTCTCTGGATTTTCAGCATTGATACGCGCTTCGATTACGTGACCATTGAATACGATGTCATCTTGACCGAATGGAAGTTTACCATGTTGCATTAAATACAGTTGTGCTTGTAATAAGTCTCTATCAGCACGCATTTCTGTAACAGTATGTTCTACTTGTATACGTGCATTCATTTCTATAAAGTAATGTGCATCTTTTGTAACTAAAAATTCTATTGTACCTGCACTTCGATAATTTGAAGCTTTGGCAACGGCAACTGCATCTGCACAAATTTGTTTTCGTCTTTCCTCTGTTAATGCTGCACAAGGAGACTCTTCAATTAACTTTTGATTTTTGCGTTGTACAGAGCAATCTCGTTCTCCTAAATGTACATAGTTACCTTTTCCATCACCAATAATTTGAACTTCCACGTGTTTGGCTACAGGTATAAAAGCTTCGACATATACTCTGTCATCATTAAAGTACTTCTGCCCTTCGCTTTTTGCTTCTTTTAATGATTTTTCAAGTTGTTCAGGTTCTTTAACGATACGGATACCTTTACCGCCACCGCCACTAGCTGCTTTTAAAACGACAGGGTAACCAATTTCATCAGTAAGTTGTTTAATTTCTTCCACTGAATTGATAGCACCTGTTGATCCAGGAATGACAGGTACTCCTGCAGCGTCTACTGTTTGACGCGCAGTTATTTTATCACCCATCAGCTCCATTGTTTTTTTACTTGGACCTATGAAATGAATATCATTTTCTTCTACCTTTTCAGCAAAAGTTGTACTTTCTGATAAAAACCCGTACCCTGGATGGATCGCATTCGCACCTGTTATTTCAGCTGCGCCAATGATACGTTCAATATTTAAATAACTATCTAAAGGATTGGCTTCTCCAATACAAACTGCTTGATCAGCTAAGCTAACATGTAAACTTTGCTCATCTCCTTTAGCATATATCGCAACAGTCTCTATGCCCATTTCACGACAGGCTCTAATAATACGGACTGCAATTTCTCCTCTATTTGCTACTAAACAACGGTACATTTAGCTGTCCCCCTTTATTTAAGTTTAACTAGTACTTGATCATATTCAACATTTGTACCATGATCTGCTACTATTTCAACGACTTCTCCATCTACATCGCTTGTAATTTCATTCATAACTTTCATTGCTTCAACATAACCGATGATATCTCCAGATTTAACTTTATCTCCAACTTTAATTTGAGGATCAGTTAATTCTTTACTATCTTGTAAAAAGAATGTACCAACCATTGGTGAAGCTATTTCTTTAGAAGCATCTTCATTCGAACTAGATTCCGCTTGTTGTTGATTATCATTATTCACAGCACTTGTACTTGCTACACTTTGATTAGCAGATTCACTGATTACTTGAGCGCCCTCTGTGAAGTCTAATTCTAGTTCACTTTTATTATCTTTAAATTTAAAGCGTTTTACGCCATTTGATTTAACTAAGTTAATAACTTCTTCAATTTTTTTAATATTCATTTTGTTATTACTCCTCTTCAATTAATTTTGCCAATTTTTGTGATGTTGGTCGCATTGAATGCATATTAAATATTGGTGCATTTGTCACAGAGTCCAATTTGTCACTGAACTTTTGATTAAATGACTGTAACATCTCATTTGCTTCATCTACAGAAGTCCATTTGAACTGTATCATATCTCCTGGCTTGAATTGTGCTAATTTTTTAAGGTCCAATTGACTTACTGTAGCTATTTTTGTATAACCACCGACTGTTTGTTTGTCATTTAATAGAATGATTGGATTCCCATCGTTAGGTACTTGAATACTTCCTAACCCTACTGGTTCAGAAATGATATCCGCACCATTTTCAGGTGGAATTTGATTGCCTATAAGTCTATATCCCATGCGATCAGATTGATCAGATATTTTATATTCAGATTCAACTAAATTTTTTCGTTTCTCTTCAGAAAAGGCATCAACTTGCGGACCTTCTATAATGTGAATTATATTGTCTTGTTCAACTGCATCATAATCAATTGATTTGCCAAGATTTACTTTATAATTACTATTTTGGACGACTTGAATATGATCATCTTTTTTCAATGCTCTGCCGTAAAAACCACCCACGCCACTTCTAGTATGCGTTGAATAGCTATCTGCAACTTTTTCAATATCAAGTGAATGACCAAAGAAAATATAGCCACGTGCACCACGTATTACAGGTCCTAACTCAAGGATATCGCCTTTATTTGCCAAGACAACACTGTTATTTGTTATTTTATCGTTGTTTAATTTTGCATTGAACTGACCGCCTGTCAATACAAACGTGTTATTTTGAGTGAATTGTATTGTTGGTCCGATAATTGTAAATTCCAGACTTGGACCATCGTTAGCAATCAATTGTCGTCCTAGATCATAACTAAATTGATCCATAGCACCAGAACCTGAAAAACCTAAATGTTGAAATCCAAAACGTCCTTTGTCTTGTACCGTGGTGAACAGTCCTGGTTTTATAATTTTAATGCCCATTACACGTCACCCACTTTTCTTTATTAAATTGACCGTCGTTAATTTCTTTTTTAATTTGGCTATACGTTTGCTCGTCAATTGCATAAAATTTAATATAATCACCAGCTTCGTACAATGTCATAGGTTCAGCATATTGATCGAACACTTTTAATGGTGTTCTACCAATAATTTGCCAACCACCTGGTGAATCTGATGGATATAATCCCGTTTGATTATTAGCGATTCCTACAGAACCGGCATTTATCTTAACTCGTGGTTCAGCTCTTCTAGGTGTATGAACACTTTCATCTAACCCACCTAAGAATGGGAAACCTGGCATAAAACCAAGCATATAAACAAGATATTCATTTTCTGTATGAATTTGGATAACTTCCTCTACAGATAAATGATTATGACTTGCTACCTCTTCTAAATCTGGGCCCATCTCAGTATTATATAGTACAGGAATATGTATAATATTCTTATTTGAAGTTGAATCAACTTTTGAAAGTTTTAGATTATCTAATTCTAATTTTTCAATTAATTGCTTGTAATCAATTAAATCATTATTAAAATTTATCATAATTGCTCGATAAGACGGGATTACATCCTTAATGTCTGGTATATTTTTAGACAGAATATATTGAGTAGTTAGATTAACTTCTTGATAATTATCTTCGCTAATCTCTTCTTTGAAATATAGCAATAGCGATTGCTCATTTATAACTTTAACTTCCAACCCATTGCCTCCCTTTTATACTTTCATTTGATTATATTGTATTTCTAAAAGTATTGATTTAACAAAAGTATCAACTTTCAAATTTTACTATTATGTATAAAAAATTATAACATTTTCATATCTTAGTTGTTTAATAAGTATTTCAAATTGTGAATAATAAAAAAAGTAAGGCATGATGTAATCGCTTACTTTTGTGTATACTTAACAATTCATTCAATTGTATTCACAATGTTATTTAAGCATATAAAACAAAATTTGTCATGAAAAAGTTCAGATTTTCAAATTAATTTGATAAAATATAAATAGATATTCGTTACTTTAATGATACTTATATATTAAAAAGATTAAAATGTAACCAAGATAGCAAGTACGGCCGGATAAACCATTTAGTTGTCAAAAATAAGTTGAACTTAACCAAAAATGATACAGAATTTGACATTAAAAATGGGACTGGAACAGAATTTTTTCTTGAATTCATTGTCCCACTCCCGGTAAATGACTAAAACTGAGAAAAGCTTAATTTAAGCATCCTCCCAGTTTAGTTAATTACTGCACTTTTTGAAAAAAGCAGTTGTATATTATTGTCTCAGACTCAAATTAATCATTGTTATAAAGAGAGATTATTTGATATCTACGATTTTAACGTTAATTTCTCCACCGTTTGGTAAAGGCACACGTACTTCATCTTTTAAACTTTTACCAATTAGTGCTTTAGCCATAGGTGATTCGTTTGAGATTTTGCCGTTAAAGGCATCTGCTTCAGCAGAACCAACGATTTGGTAACTTTCTTCTTCATCTCCAGGTAATTCAATAAAAGTTACAGTTTTACCAATTTGAACAACATTGTTATCACCTGTATCTTCAATAATTAATGCATATCTAAGCATATGCTCGATACGTTGAATGTCTTGTTCAATGAATCCTTGTTCATCTTTAGCAGCATCATACTCAGAGTTCTCAGAAAGGTCACCAAAAGAACGTGCCACTTTAATTTTTTCTACAACTTCAGGACGTTTAACCGTTTTTAATTCTTCTAATTCTTTTTCTAATTGTTCATAACCCTCTTGAGTCATTGGATATTGTTTTTGATTTTCCATTATGTCATCTTCCTTTTTCAGTTAATATGTTTGAGTCAATTAAAATTTATTGAATACATTTATTTTTAATATACATTGTAACTTACTTATTGTTTACTAACCAATGTTTGAATTTTTGTTGTCATAATATCTATTGCTACTTTATTACTTCCACCTTCTGGAATAATAATGTCAGCATATTTCTTTGTTGGTTCAATGAATTGATTGTGCATTGGTTTAACAACATTTAAATATTGGTTAATGACCGATTCCATTGATCGACCACGCTCTTTAGTATCACGTACGAGTCGTCTTAGAATTCTTAAGTCTGCATCAGTATCAACGTATATTTTGACATCCATCATATCACGAAGTGTTTTATTTTCTAAAGCAAATATACCTTCTACGATAATAACATCTTTAGGTTCAAATGCAATGGTTTCATTACTTCGTGTATGATTTGTGTAATCGTACGTTGGAACTTCAACTGCATGACCATTACGTAAATCCTTTAAATTTTCAATTAGCAAATCATTATCAAAGGCAAAGGGATGGTCATAATTTGTTTCAAGACGCTCTTCAAAAGTTAAATGTGATTGGTCTTTATAATAATAATCTTGAGCAAGAAGTGCAACACTATGTCCTTCTAAATTTTTCATGATTTCATTAGTAACTGTTGTCTTACCAGATCCAGAGCCACCGGCAATACCAATAATTGTTGTGTTTGCCATTATCTAATTTCCTTTCTCATCATGTTCTTAGGGTAAATTGGATGATCTACCTTAATTTGTACAATTTGAAGTGGATGACGTGCAGCATCTAATTGATTGCCTTCCTCATCGTATATGGCATCAATCACTTGTCTAAAGCTTTCTATTTCAGGTCCAAAGAATTCAATTTCTTGACCAGGTTTAAAGTGATTTCTTTGTTGAATAGTAGCAATATGCGTTGCCTCATCATAATCTAATACTAATCCACAAAAATCATAAGGTGATTTTTTATTTTGCTGAACACCAAACATTTGCTCTTCATAACCTGGTGTACCTTCAAAGAAAGCTGGCGCTGTATCTCTATTAGCACATTTATCTAATTTGATTAACCATTCAGGATTTATTTTAAAGTGTTCTGGATCTTCAGCATAGGCATCAATTACTTTTCGATAAACTGAAACCACAGTAGCAATATAATGTATCGATTTCATACGACCTTCTATTTTAAGCGAGTCAATGCCAATATCCATCATTTGCGGTATTGATTCGATTAATTTTAAATCTTTAGGACTCATAGCGAATGGGATAACGTCGTCCTCTTGATAATAAAGATCTAAATCACCATCATTGTCAACCTCTAACAAATCATAATCCCAACGACAACTTTGACAACATCCTCCTCTATTAGAGTCTCTCGCTGTCATGTGATTACTAAGTGTACAACGACCTGAATAGGCAATACACATAGCACCATGGATGAAAGCCTCAATTTCAATATCTACGTTCTCTTTCATTTCCTTCATTTCCATAGCGCCTGTTTCACGTGCTAATACCACTCGGTCTAATCCTTCTTCTTTCCAGAATTCTACAGCTTTAGTATTAGATAATGATTGTTGTGTTGATAAGTGTATTTCTAATTTTGGTGCAACTTGCTTACAAGTTTCTATGATTAAAGGGTCTGCTACAATAATACCTGTAGCTCCAGTTTTTTCTAATTCAATTAGATACGATTCCAATCCATCAATATTTTCATCATGTGCAATAATGTTAGTAGTCACGTAAATTTTAGCATTATATTGATTTGCAAATTCAACGCCCTCTTTAATTTCAGCCATTGTAAAATTATCAGCGTTAGAACGTAGACCATATTCTTGGCCACCTAAAAATACGGCATCTGCACCATAATGAACAGCAATTTTTAATTTCTCTAAATTACCAGCAGGCGCTAATAATTCAGGTTTTTTGATTTTACTTTTTACTTGAGATTGAACGTCAGTTAAAGTTTTCAAGTTTAGCGCCTCCTTTTAATATACGGTTTGTTTATACAAGAATCCTTCGTCAAATGGACGATGTTCTGGTTGAATGTCTTCAATTGGGTCTACTAGCATAAATTTTTCATCTTCATATGCTTCAGGATCTTCATTGTATAAATCAATCGCTTCTCTGTATTGAGCTGTAACAACGTTGATATATTCTTCACTCTGTAATATACCGTCAATCTTAAATGAATCAATACCAGCTTCAAACAATGGTTCAAGCTCTTCGATTAAACAAATGTCATTCGGAGACATGATATGTGTGCCATTAAAATCCTCAAATACAGGATATTTATTATTACGTTCTTCGTCATAGAGTAATAGTTCACGTTCATCATTTTCACGTTTAATCTTCATTTGTCTATCTTGAAATGTATAATAGTTTCCAAGTAACATACGTTTAGATTGGAACATACATGTCATCCCGTGGACTTGAACTTCAATTTCAACATTTGCATTCTCTTTAATATTTATAATTTCATCTAAGTTTAATTCTCTGGCAAGAAGTGCACGTTTCGCACCGCGTTTACCCCAATAGTTACATTGGAAATAGTTGGTAACAATTGTTTCGGCATCCCAATTTAAAGGTATTGGATTTTGTTGATTTTTTACGTACATAACAACTGCAGGATCGCCAAAGATAATACGATCCACATTGATTTCGTGCAAGAAATTAATGTAGTCTTCCAATGCGTTTAAATGATAGTTGTGGAAAATACCATTTACAGCGACATAGATTTTTTTATCATGTTCATGTGCTAATTTAATTGCTTTTTTTATATCTTCTCGATTAAATTCTCCCGGTAATCGTAACCCAAATTTTTGCTCACCAATGACAAAGGCATCCGCGCCAATATCGATTAGTGTTTCTAAATGTGTTAAAGATTTAGGAGTAACGAGTAATTCCGTCATAATTATTCTCCTTTAATTGAAATAGCTAACCCATCATCCATATTGATAAAATTTGTACTGTAATTTTCTTGATTCATTAACCATTCATTAAATTTTTGGACTTTTTTCACCATTTGCTTAACATTTCTGGAACGAACAATATCTATGTTCGATACAAAACCGTGATATAAAACATTATCTGTAATCACTAGTCCACCTTTTTTTAATAATGGTGTATAATATTCAAAAAATTTCTTAGATTGCGCTTTAGCTGCATCAATAAAGATAATATCATATACTTTGTCATCGACTTGACTATATTTCTCTAAGGCATTGCCTTCTATTAATCGTATTTGTGATGAATAGCCAAAAGTTTCAAAATTTGTTTTAGCTTGCGTAATCATTTTCTCATCACGTTCTATTGTTGTAATTTGAATGTCATCTGATACGGATGCAAAATGCATTGAACTATACCCTATCGCAGTACCAATTTCCAATATATTTTTTGCACCATGGATTCGAATTAATTGTTTAATCATTTCTAGAGATAATCTGTCTACAATTGGTACAGCATTCTCTTCTGCATAGCTTCTTAATGATTCAATCTGATTATCTGTTTTAGATTGTATCTCCAATAAATATTGCTGATTAGCTTCCATTTACTTACTTCCTTTTTTAAGACAAAATGACATTAAAAAATAAACCAGTCTCTATTAATTAAGTTTTAATCACCGATGACTTATAAATAACCTAAATCAAATGACGTCAACTTATATGTATAATTGTATGACTGATTTAAATATTTATTAAAATACTTGTCTAGTTATAAGAATTTAACTTTAAATATTTTATCACATATTTGATTGTAAATTAAGGTGTAACAAGTAAAAAAACATGATTTTGTCAATCAAAAAGGAGCAGAAAAGAATTCGTTTTGAATTCTTTGTCCACTCCCACTACAAAATTATTGTGTTAACTCAGCTAAACATATGCGCTAAGTCCGTTAATTCATAATTTCGAATTGACAATTTAACTTCCATTCATCTATAAATGTGATGAATGAATGCATCATTTACTCTTCCATATTTGTATTTACTACTTCTTCAATCATGTCCCATTCTTCATCAGTTTCGATTGGTACTAATTTACCACCATCGCCTGATTCATCAGGTTCATTTATCATTGGAATAAGTTCAATCATATCATCGTCGTCTGATTGTGCGCCCTCTTCTGCTAAAATAACATATTCCTTTTTGAATTCTGGATGGTAAAATTCTAACATTTTGCGATATAAAACTTCATTACCATTTTCATCAAATAAAGTTAATAATTCTTCTTCATTGCTAATATCTAATTCTACGTCATGGTTGTGGTCATGATTATGTTCAGTCATCTTTATATCTCCTTTATTGGATTGAGTCTAAATAGCCTTGCAATATAAATACTGCTGCCATTTTATCAATTACTTTTTTTCTTTTTTGTCTTGAAACATCTGCTTCAAGTAATGAACGCTCTGCTGCCATAGTACTTAATCGTTCATCCCACATGATAATCTCTATATCAGGTAAGCTTTCTTGAAGTAACTCCTTGTATTTTAACGAAGCTTCTCCACGAAAGCCAATAGAATTATTCATATTCTTTGGTAAACCAATCACTACAGAACCAACATTATGTTCTTTAATGATAGCTACTAATTGGTCTATACCGAAATCTTCTTGTTCCTCGTTAATTCTCAGAGTGTCCAATCCTTGGGCAGTCCAACCCATTAAATCGCTAATAGCAATGCCAACTGTTTTACTACCTACATCTAAACCTAAAATTTTATGCGTTAACATGGACTATTTCTTGTTCTCTTTTAAGTAATTTGATACGAGTTCTTCCATAATAACGTCACGATCAATGTGTCGAATCTGATTTCTAGCATCATTTTGACGAGGTATATAGGCTGGATCTCCAGAGAGTAAATACCCAACGATTTGATTGACAGCATTGTAACCACGTTCTTCTAATGTTCGGTGTACATTATTTAACACAGTTTCGACATTATCTTTAGGAATTTCTTCATAGTCAAACTTCATAGTTTTATCAATATTATCCATAGGTGCGACACTCCTCTTTAACGGTTTATCTTACATACACCAATTTTACACTAGTTGATTACAAAGTTATAGTTTTTTAATGTAATCTTTAATAAAGCGTAATGCTTCTGAGATATTTTCAGGTTGCGTACCGCCACCTTGAGCCATATCAGGGCGACCGCCACCTTTACCACCAACGATAGGTGCCATGTTTTTAATAATATCCCCAGCTTTGATGCTGTCAGTTTGTTCTTTAGGTACAGTTGCGATTAATGACACTTTATCTCCTAAATTACTTGCTAAGATAATGATAGCATCTTGTTGTTTAGATTTAAAATCATCCATTGTTTGTCGGATTTCTTTAGCATTTGATACCTCGACTTCTGTAGCTAATACTTTAAATCCATTTATATCGTCAATTTGTTCCTCAATATTACCCATCTTAAGTGCTGTAATTTCTTTGTTGCGTTGCTCTAATTGTTTATGAAGTTGTTTTTCTTCTTCTTGTAACTGCACAATTTTATCAAAAACTTGATTGTCAGATTTTACTTTAACTTGATCTTTAACAGCATTAAATTTCGTTTGAATATCCTCTAAATAAAGGAATGCTGACTTACCAGTCAATGCTTCAATACGTCTAACACCCGCACCTGTTCCTGACTCGCTAACAATTTTGAAAAGACCAATTTCAGCAGTGTTACTTACGTGAATTCCACCACATAGTTCTATTGAAAATGGCGCCATATTTACAACGCGTACAATATCACCGTATTTTTCACCGAATAAAGCCATAGCACCCATTTGTTTAGCTTCATCAATTGGCATTTCTTGAATATTAACTGAAATACCTCTCCAAATTTCTTCGTTAACACGTCTCTCAACACGATCTATTTCTTCTTGACTCATAGGACCAAAATGTGAGAAGTCAAAGCGTAAACGTTCACTTTCGACTAAAGAACCAGCTTGGTTAACATGTTCTCCTAGTACCTCTTTTAAAGCAGCGTGAAGTAAGTGAGTGGCACTGTGATTTTTTTGAATATCTTTTCTTTCATCTCTATTTACACTTGCATCTACATTACTATTAATAGTAACTTGGCCGAATTGGACTACACCTTGATGTAAGTTTTGACCATTAGGTGCTTTAGTTACTTCGGTTACTTCTATTTCAAAGTTTTCATTGCCTACGGTTCCTTTATCAGCTACTTGTCCACCACTAACTGCATAAAATGGTGTTTCTTCCAAAATGAAGTAAACTGTTTCTCCAGGATCAGCACTTTCAACTGATTCACCATTATAAATTAAATCTGTTAATGTTGTTTGATAATCTGTCGTTTCATAGCCAACGAATTTACTATTTGTAGTAATATTTTTGAGCACTTCACTTTGAATTTGCATTGATTGTGAACTTTGACGTGCTTCTCGAGCTCGTGTACGTTGTTGCTCCATTTCTACTTCAAATGTAGCCATATCTACAGAAATGCCTTCTTGACTAGCTAATTCTTCAGTTAATTCAATTGGGAAACCATACGTATCATATAATTTAAAAGCATCTGATCCGTTAATTTCGTTTGTTGAATCTTTGGCTTTAGCTAGTAAATGATTTAAAATTGCTAAACCTTCTTGAAGTGTTTCGTGGAAACGTTCTTCTTCAGATTTAATTACACGTTTAATAAAATCTGCTTTTTCTTTAACATTAGGGTAATAAGGTTCCATAATGTCTGCAACAATATCAACCAATTTATACATAAATGGTTCATTAATGTCTAATGTTTGACTGAATCGAACCGCTCTACGTAGAAGTCGACGTAAAACATAGCCTCTTCCTTCGTTTGCAGGTAATGCGCCATCAGCTATTGCAAATGCAATCGTACGAATATGGTCTGCGATGACTTTAAATGCTATATCATGCTCACTATTTTCTAAATACGTTTTGCCAGCGACATTTTCAACTTCATTAATAATTGGCATGAATAAGTCTGTTTCGTAATTAGTACGTACATTTTGAGACACTGATGCCATACGTTCAAGACCCATACCAGTATCAATGTTTTTATTTGGAAGTGGTGTATACGTATTGTCTTTATTATGATTAAATTCACTAAAGACTAAATTCCATACTTCTAAATATCTTTCATTTTCTCCACCTGGATACATTTCTTCGGCTGGATCATCTTGTCCATAGTCGTCTCCACGGTCATAGAAAATTTCAGTATTTGGACCAGAAGGACCTTCACCAATATCCCAGAAGTTACCCTCAATTCTGATAATACGACTTTCTTCTAATCCAATTTCTTCATTCCAAATACGATAAGCTTCTGTATCTTCTGGATGAATAGTGACATATAATTTTTCTGGTTCCATTCCCATCCATTTTTCACTTGTTAGAAACTCCCATGCAAAATGAATAGCTTCTTTTTTGAAATAATCGCCGATTGAAAAGTTACCTAGCATTTCAAAAAATGTATGATGTCTTGCAGTAAATCCAACATTTTCGATATCGTTGGTTCTGATTGCTTTTTGAGAGTTAACAATTCTAGGCTTTCTAGGTGTTTCTCTGCCATCAAAATATTTTTTTAACGTTGCTACACCTGAATTAATCCATAATAATGAATCATCATCAATCGGTACTAATGGTGCTGAAGGTTCAACCATATGTCCTTTTTCAACAAAGAAATCAATATATTTTTGACGAATTTCACTAGCCTTTAAATTTTTCATTATTTACACTCCTATTTCATCAATTTATTAAGAAAATAAAACAAAAAACGTTCATCCTCAAAAAGGGACGAACGTTCTCGCGGTACCACCCTAGTTATAAATGGTCTACCCTTAACCGATAAAATATCGTTAGGCAGAAGACAATTATCACTCAAATTCAATATGAAAATAACATGAAGTAGCGTTCAACAATATACATTGCACTTTACACCAACCAGTACATCTCTATATAAGTATGTATTGTCTACTCATCTTCATGCGAACTTAAGATTATTTTAAGTATTTTCAAGCTAAATGTCAACGCTCAGCAAAATCGTATGGGGATACATCACCCATATTGATCATTGGATTAATTTGATATATTGTAGATTCGCTTAAAATAATTTCTTTTTCCTCAACTTCTAAATTAAACTTTACATCTGTATCTATTGATGAATTATCGTTATTTTGATGACGGTTAGCATTATTATTTTCAATTTCAAAATAGCTTAAAATTAATTGGCAAAGTTGCGTCTGACGAATTTGACCTTGGGTGTTTAAACCTATATCAAATGCTTTAGGATCACCGAGTAAAACAAGTGATTGTTTTGCCCTAGTGAGTCCTGTATACAAAATAGGTCTCTGCAACATTCTAAAATATTGCTTTACAATTGGCATGATGACTATCGGAAATTCAGAACCCTGTGATTTATGGATAGATGTACAATAAGCATGTGTTAATTCAAGTAAATCCTGTCTTGTGAAGGTGATTTCATTCCCCTCAAAGTCTACTACAAGCACATCTTTGTTAAGTGCATTTTCTTTTGCCCAAAAGATTCCAACTATAACACCAATATCACCATTAAATATATTATCGTTAGGTCGATTGACTAATTGTAATACTTTATCCCCTTTACGAAATTTGATATCACCGAACTCTATTTCTCGCGTATCATTTTCCTTAGGGTTTAATATATCCTGTAACACTTGATTTAATCGTTTTATACCTGCACTACCTTTATACATCGGTGCTAACACCTGAATATCACTCATGTCATATCCTTTATTTACAGCACTTGATACTACTTTCTCAACAACTGAAGGTATTTGTTCTACCCCACAATTAATAAAACTTCTATCATGATAACGTTGTGAAATATCGATAGGTTCCCCATGCTTCATTCGATGTGCTAAATCAATGATACTAGAGCCATCTTGTTGACGGTAAACTTCAGTTAAATTTACACGTGGAATTGCTTTAGAATCGATTAGATCTTTAAATACTTGGCCTGGTCCAACTGATGGCAATTGATCTTCGTCACCAACAAATACCACCTGTGCATCTAATGGCACTGCACTTAGAAACTGATGAAATAACCAAGTATCCACCATCGACATTTCGTCAATAATGATAAGTTTAGCTTTTATTTCATTATCTAATATATCTTCAGGTTGAGTATCCTGATTCCACCCAATTAAGCGATGTATTGTCATCGCTTCAAGTCCTGTTGACTCTTGTAAACGCTTAGATGCACGACCAGTTGGTGCAGCTAAAACGACTGGATAATCATCATCTTGATAATCAGAATAATTTAACGATAGGCCATGTATTTCAGCATATAATTCAACGATTCCTTTGATCACCGTTGTCTTTCCTGTACCAGGACCTCCTGTCAACAGCATAATTTTAGAATTAATAGCTGTTTGTAAAGCTTCTTTTTGAGATGGTGCATAATTGACATTATTGTTATCTTCTATTTCCCCTATATGCAATTGTAAATCAGATTGTTCTATTTCTTTTAACTTGTTCTTATAGGTTTGAATGCGATATAAATTTTGAACACTTTTCAATTCAGAATAATATAAACTAGGAATAGCAACACGATGATTATCGAGAATTAATTTGCTTTCTTCTGATAATTGTTGTAGAACATCTTCTAATTGTTGTTGCTCTATGGCCTCACCTTGCTGTTTGTTACTTAGAATTTGTTGCGTTACGTCGATGATATAGTCGTTTGATAAATACGTGTGACCTTGCTTAATGCATTCTTCTTCAAGTGTATATAACAATCCTGCTTTTAATCTTTCTTGATCATTAAAGGCAATCCCATTATTACGCGCTAAAATGTCAGCCTTTTGAAAACCAATTCCTTTAACATCATATACGAGTTGATATGGATTATTCTCAAGTACTTGAAGGGTGTCAGATTGATAAAATTGATAAATCGCCATTGATAATTTAGGTCCAAAGCCTAAATCATGTAGTCGAATCATAATTTTTTCAGACTCTTGATTGGCATTGATTTGATCAGCAATCTGCTTTTGTTTCTTTTTAGGTAAATTGGAAACTTTTTCTAAAACAGATGCATCAGACATAATATCATTGATCGCATTTTCACCAAGCGTGTTCACTATATTTTGAGCAGTCTTTTTTCCTATACCTTTAAATAAATCACTTGATAGATATGTAATTATTGCATCTTTAGTTTGTGGTACTTCTTTCTCAAACGTATCAGCCTTCAGTTGCTTACCGTAACGTGGATGCTCTACAACTTGACCTTTAAAAGTGTAGACGTCTCCTTCAACAATATTTGGAAAGAACCCTACAACTGTTGGTAAATTACCAAATGATTCATTTGTTTCAATTGTATCCACTTTAATGACTGTATAAAAATTATCATTATTCTGAAATAAAATAGCATCTACAGTACCTTTAATCATTGAATAATCAAATAGTGTAGGGTCTGACATATTAGTCCTCCTCTTTCTTTATTGCTTCAAAGGTCTTCTTAGCATGTTGGCTTAATAAATGTTCTGGATCAATAGATATAGCCTTATCAAAATATGATATGGCTAATTCAATATCTTCTGTATGCATATATATAGCTAAACCAAGATTATATAGTGCATCTACATGTTGTAAGTCAATTGATAGCACTAACTTTAATTGTTGAATCGCTTGTTCAAACATTTCTAAATGACATAATGCTAAACCATATTGAAACTGAACTTCAGCATCACGATTAGGTTCTAGTTCTGCTGCAGTCATAAAGAAAGGTAACGATTCTTTTGGTGCATCTAATTGATTAAATGACATCCCAATCATGTAATTCGTATCTATTTTATCCATATCGTATTTAGATGCCAATTGATATAGCTTAATGGCATCGCGGTATTTACCTTGATCATAGTATAGATTAGCTAAATTATAATATACAGGTCCATTTTTATCATCAATTGCAAGTGCTCTTTGGAAAAATCTTTCAGCCTTTTGCACTTCATTAACGTCAGCGAGTACGATTCCTGCATTAATATAATTTTCAATTGTATTCGGTTCTTCTTCTATGTTTTCGAATAGTGCTTTTAATGCATCTTCAAGTTGACCGTTCTGAATCCATTTATAAATTGTTTCTTGCTTCGTTATCATATTTTCACCCAATTCTTTAATCATCGTTTGTATTAATTTAAAACGTAAAAATAAAGATGGAGTAGTATGTGAAATCTTAGACGATTTCATTACACTCCACCCTCTGTTTTTTAATTAAACAACATAACTCAATTGACCTGTTGTTTTAAATACATCATCGATTGTTGCGCCACCTAAACAAACTTCCTCATCGTAAAATACAACCGCTTGTCCTGGCGTTATCGCACGTACTGGTTCATCAAATGTTACACGTAAAGCATCCTGACTTTCACGTTTAACAAACACCTTAGTATCTTTTTGGCGATATCTAAATTTGGCAGTACATTCAAATCCATTTTCTAAATCAACTGGATTAACGAATGAGAAATCAGATGCAATAAGATAATCACTATAGAGTGCATCATGATGGAAACCTTGTTCAACATATAAAATATTATCTTTTAAATTCTTGCCAACTACGAACCATGGATCACCGTCTCCGCCAATTCCAAGACCATGTCTTTGACCAATTGTGTAATACATTAATCCACTATGCATACCTTTCTTTTCTCCGTCCAATGTACGCATTTCTCCAGATTGAGCCGGTAAATATTGTGATAGGAATGTTTTAAAATTACGTTCTCCAATAAAACATATGCCTGTTGAATCTTTCTTCTTAGCCGTTGCTAAATCTTGTTCCTCAGCAATTTTTCGAACTTCTTTTTTCTCAATATCACCAATTGGGAACATCACTTTTGATAATTGTTGTTGTGACAATTGATTTAAGAAATAGGTTTGATCTTTATTATTATCAATACCTCTTAACATTTCCACATGACCATCGTCATGACGACGTATTCTAGCATAATGTCCAGTTGCCACATAATCAGCACCTAATTTAAGTGCATGCTCTAAAAATGCTTTAAATTTAATTTCTTTATTACACATAACATCCGGATTAGGTGTGCGTCCTTTTTTATATTCATCTAGGAAATAAGTGAAGACTTTATCCCAATATTCCTGTTCGAAATTAACCGCATAATATGGGATGCCAATTTGGTTACATACTGCGATGACATCATTATAATCTTCAGTTGCTGTACAAACACCATTCTCATCAGTGTCGTCCCAGTTTTTCATAAATATTCCAATAACATCATACCCTTGTTCTTTTAAAACATGGGCAGTGACTGAACTATCAACTCCACCAGACATACCAACAACTACACGTATATCTTTGTTTGACACATTTATTCCTCCTTAAATTTATGATATATTTTATGAATTTCAGCAACGATATATTTTATTTCTTGTTCAGTTGTTAATTCGTTAAAACTAAATCTTACAGAGTGTTTCGCACGCTCTTCATCTTCATACATTGCTGCTAGAACATGTGAAGGTGTAGTTGAGCCAGCTGTACAAGCTGAACCCGACGATACATAAATATTTGCTAAATCCAGAAGTGTTAACATCGTTTCCACATCTATAAATGGGAAATACAAATTGAGTATATGACCAGTTGTGTCTACCATTGAACCATTGACCTCAAACGGTATTGCTCGTTCTTGCAAACTAACTAGAAATAATTCCTTTAACTGCATTAAATGTAAATTATTTTGATCTCTATTATCGTTTGCTAGTGCTAACGCTTTAGTTAAGCCTACAATTTGTGCCACATTTTCTGTGCCGGCACGTCTTTTAGTTTCTTGTTCCCCACCTAACTGTGAATACACAATTGGTGTTTGGTCTCTAACTAATAGTACACCCACGCCTTTTGGACCACCAAATTTATGCGCCGTTAAACTCAAAGTATCCATTTTAAAATCTTCAAAGCTGACATCTAAATGTCCAATTGCTTGGACAGCGTCAACATGCAACAAAGCATTCGATTCGCTAACGATATCTTCAATATCATACATTGGTTCTACAGTTCCAACTTCATTATTAACAAACATTATCGAAACTAAGATTGTATCACTCGTTAATGCTTCTTTAAGTTGATCTAAATCCACTGTACCTGTATCATCGACATCTAGATAAGTCACATCAAAGCCTTCTTTTTCTAATTGTTCAAAGACGTGTAAAACAGAATGATGCTCGATTTTAGTAGTGATAATGTGATTTCCAAGATGTTGATTTGCATAGACTAACCCTTTGATAGCGGTATTATTTGATTCAGTAGCGCCACTTGTAAATATAACTTCACTTGGCTTTGCATTGAGTAAGTTAGCAACTGTTCTTCTTGATTCATCTAAATAACGACGTGCGTCTCTTCCAATTGAATGAATAGATGATGGATTTCCGAAATGCGACTTGTAAATTGCCATCATTTCTTCTACAACCTCTGGTTTTACCGGTGTAGTTGCAGCATAATCTGCATATACTTCCATTATTAAGTACACTCCTCACAATATTATCAATGTTCCTATAATAGCACCTGTAAACAATTTTTTCTATATAGTTGTTTATAAACATATAACGTTTTATTAATTTTCATTTTAACATTCAATTAGAAACAAATTTAACCCATTCAATAATAAATTTGTAAAAATGGAATTAATAATACGAATAGACGCAACAATTATATTCTATACGCGTTTTAAATATATAAAGTGAGATGGGAGTGAACAGAATTTATTTTATTCGTCGTAACCCCAGCTTACTTTGCTTGTAGAATTTCTTGATGAAATTCTCTTTGTTGGGGCCCCGACTCCCAACTTGCTTAGCTTGTAGAATTTCTTGATAAAATTCTCTTTGCTGGGGTCCCGACCCCAACTTGCTTAGCTTGTAAAATCACTTTCGTGATTTTTTGTGTTGGGGCTCCGACTCCCAGCTTACTTTGCTTGTAGAATTTCTTGATAAAATTCTCTTTGTTGGGGCCCCGCCCGCAAGGATGACTAGAACTGAGAAAAGTTTGATTAAAGCGCCTTCTCAGTTCAGTCAGCTACTGCGAATTTACAAAATAGCTTCTTTATACTATTTATGTCCCAGCCTCTGTATTGTGGTTAACGAAAGTTAACTTAATTTTATAATTTTTTACAACTTTGAGCATTTCAATATCACTCTATCATTGCTCTTGTTAAACTTAAGCATACTAAATATATTTGAGGAGATGAAATTTGTGGGTAATATTAAGGTATCTGCATTAAATTTAGTTCCAATTAGAGAAGGTCAAAGTGATAAAGAGGCCATTGAGGACATGGTTAGTTTAGCTCAAGAACTAGATTCACTTAATTATGAACGTTATTGGATTGCAGAACATCATAATGCACCTAATTTAGTAAGTTCTGCTACTTCTCTATTAATTCAACATGCACTTGAACACACACACCGTATCAAAGTTGGATCTGGAGGTATCATGTTGCCAAACCATGCGCCATTGATTGTTGCTGAACAATTTGGAACAATGGAGACACTCTTTCCAGATAGAGTTGATCTAGGTTTAGGAAGAGCACCAGGTACAGATATGATGACTGCAAGTGCGTTACGACGTGATCAACATAATGGTGTTTACGAATTCCCTGAAGAAGTTGAACAATTACAAACTTATTTCGGACCTGGTAACAAACAAGCTTATGTAAGAGCGTATCCTGCAGTAGGTAAAAATGTACCATTGTATATTTTGGGTTCTTCTACAGATTCAGCGCATTTAGCTGCACGTAAAGGATTACCTTATGTTTTTGCAGGTCATTTTGCACCGCAACAAATGAAAGAAGCTATGCAAATTTACAAAGAGTTGTTCGAACCTTCAGATGTGTTAGATCAACCATATATGATTGTATGTTTAAATGCGATTGTAGCCGAAACCGATGAAGAAGCCGAATACTTAGCAAGTACTTTAGCACAAGTATTTATTGGCATTGCGCGTGGTAGAATGCAGCCAGTACAACCACCGACAAATGATTTACAAGCACTTTTAACACCTAGAGAATATGAAATGGCTCAACAAAGATTCAACGATTCATTAATAGGTTCTGAAGAAACTGTAAAAGAAAAATTAGAATCATTTATTGAGGAATATGGAGATATTGATGAATTAATGGGCATTAGTTATATTTATGATCAGGATAAACAATTTGAATCCTTTAAACGTTTACACAATGTAATCGAAAAATTAAACCAATAGTTGGTATATAAAGTAACGTAAAGTAATTAAAATCATTATGGGCATATAGAATGTAATTTGCGAGTGGGACAATAATCAATTTGGATTCAGTGCCCCTCTTTATATGTTTTTAGGTAACCCAAAATAATTGATTAAAGTGTGGCATCGAAAGATAAATCATGAAACATCGTTAAGTAAATCCTTATCAAAAAGTATGCCAAAAACGTAGTAGCATATATAAATAAGCCAGTAAAAGCACATCACAATGTCGCTTTTACTGGCTATATTTTTAGGAATGTTATCCAGTACTTGAAAAATTTAATTATTTATCTTCTTTTTTATCATCGTTGCCTTTTTCAGTATATTCATTGATTTTATCTTTAGCTTTATTAACTTGTTCGTTATCGCTATTTTTAAATTTTTCTGCTGCATCTTTCGCTTTATCCATGAATCCCATAATGAAATTCTCCTTTCAAATTTAAGAATAATTATCGATCAAGTATTGCGTGCATTCTGAGATACAAAAAATCAATGTATCTATACTGTTGTAATATCTGTTTACCACTTACAACTTATTATAAACATTTATTTAAAATTAAATATAAAACATGTAACCATCAAGTTTATCATCAGTTTCAACATAATCTGCTAAATATTTTAAAGTGGTATTATCTAATACTTCTCTAACTGCATCTCTCATACGTAACCATAACTGTTTTTGTGCAGGTGGTTCTGATTCAATACTTTCTACTATTGTTATAGGACCTTCTAATAAGCGAATAATATCGCCTGCTTTAATTTCGTCAGCTGGTACTCTTAGTTGATAACCACCTTTAGCACCACGAACACTTCGAATTAAACCAGCATTTCTTAAAGGGCCAACTAATTGTTCGAGATATAAATCACTCAAACTATTCTCTTCAGCAATTGACTTTAAAGATACGCATCCTTGCCCTTCTCTTTTAGCAAGGGAAATCATTAAAGTTAAGCCATATCTCCCTTTCGTTGATATCTTCATAACATAACCTCACTTAATTCGAATAATATATAATACCATTCTAGCATTTTTTCAGTTAAGATAGTAATAGAAAGGTGTGAAAATCGTGACTACTGAACCTTTAGCCTCAAGAATGAGACCTACTAATATCGATGAGATAATCTCTCAACAACATCTAGTGGGACCTAGAGGCATCATTAGACGTATGGTTGAAACTAAGAGATTATCTTCAATGATATTTTACGGACCACCAGGAATTGGTAAAACAAGTATCGCGAAAGCAATTTCTGGTAGTACTGAATATAAATTTAGACAATTAAATGCGGTTACTAATTCAAAAAAAGATATGCAAATGGTTGTTGAAGAAGCCAAGATGTCCGGACAAGTCATTCTTTTATTAGATGAAATTCACCGATTAGATAAAGCTAAGCAAGATTTTTTATTACCTCATTTAGAGAATGGCAAAATCGTTTTAATTGGAGCGACAACCTCTAACCCTTACCATGCGATTAATCCCGCTATTCGTTCTAGAGCTCAAATATTTGAGTTATACGCTTTAAATCACAATGATGTGCGACTTGCTATTGAGAGAGCACTTAGTGATTCAGAACGTGGATTAGCTGACTATAAACCTGTAGTTGATGAAGATGCATTAGACTATTTTGCTACTCAAAGCCAAGGTGATGTTAGAAGTGCATTGAATGCGCTTGAGTTGGCTGTCTTAAGCTCACCAATAGTTGATGAAAATAGACATATCACACTTGAGGATGCTAAAGATTGTCTTCAAAAAGGTGCGTTTGTCAGTGATAAAGATGGAGATATGCATTATGATGTTATGAGTGCGTTTCAAAAATCGATTAGAGGTAGTGATGTTAATGCCGCACTTCATTATTTGGCAAGGTTAATTGAAGCTGGAGATTTACCAACAATTGTTAGACGCTTATTAGTCATTAGTTACGAAGATGTAGGCTTAGCTTCCCCTAATGCAGGACAACGAACCCTTGCAGCTATTCAATCAGCAGAGCGATTAGGATTTCCAGAAGCGAGAATTCCACTTAGTCAAGCAGTTATTGAGCTCTCGTTATCGCCTAAATCAAATTCAGCTATTACATCAATTGATAATGCACTAAGCGACATCCGCCAAGGAAATATAGGTCAAATACCGAATCATTTACGAGATGGCCATTATACTGGTGCTAAAGCGTTAGGTCGCGCCACTGGTTATAAGTATCCTCACAACTATGAGAATGGGCATGTCGTCCAACAGTATTTACCTGATAAACTGAAAGATAAAATCTATTATCAACCTAAAACAACCTCTAAAAGTGAACAACAATTTAAAACTATATATGATAATTTAAGAAATCAAAAATAACAAAAGACTATGAATTACACGAAGCCAATGCAATGTATTACTGGCATTTCGTTTGATTCATAGTCTTTATATTTATAAGTTACCTTTATCCTTAATACGTCGAACAGGAATGTTTTTTAAAATATCATTCACAACATAACTAGCACAAATTAATCCAACCGTGCTAGGTACAAATGCGTTAGATGACGGTGGCATTTGTCCTTTACGATTAATAGCGTTAGCATCTCCAACTGTAGCCTTAACATCTTCACGAATTACAATTGGACTTTCATCAGAAAATACAACCGGCACGCCTTTTTTTATCCCTTGACGTTTTAATTTATTTCGAATAATTTTAGCCATAGGATCCATAAATGTTTTCGAAATATCAGCAATTCGGAAACGTGTAGGATCCGTTTTATTAGCTGCACCCATACTTGAAATCACTTTAATATTTCTCTCTAAACATTCTTTCATTAAATGCACTTTATAAATAATTGTATCACTCGCATCGATAAAGTAATCAATATCATAGTTATTGAACAGTTCTTCATATGTCTCTTCAGTATAAAACATATGAAGTGGTGTCACTTTACATTCAGGATTAATTAATTTAATCCGTTCTTCCATCAATGTGACTTTACTTTGTCCAATGGTTGTTGTAAGTGCATGTATTTGACGATTGACATTAGTAATATCTACATCATCTTTGTCGATTAAAATGATATGACCAATATTAGTTCGTGCTAATGCTTCTGCAGCAAATGAGCCTACACCACCTACACCAAGGACAACTACTGTTTTCTCTTTTAATAAATCTAAACCTTCTTGTCCATATGCTAATTCATTTCTTGAAAATTGATGTTTCATTTTAAACTCCTTTATAAAAACAATACGATAATTTAATATTAACAGAAAAAGACAAATAAAAATACGCAAGACTTAAAAAGCCTTGCGTACCGGTAGAGTCCGTAATTGCCGTAGTTATAAAAAGCTTGATCATTCGGCCTGCTATATACAGGTGGGTGCCCTGTTTCTTGTTTTGCAAGTCCTCCAATTGAGGCGTGTGCGCTGCAAGAAAACCTATTGGGCTCCCTGATCAAAAAGTGTTAGGCCCAAATAAAAAGCAAACATACGAACAATACAGATGACTACCTTATATGAATATATTACCACAGAGACCAAGATAAGGAAATCCTTATTGCTTGTGTAGAAATGTATTTTTTGTGAACCTAAAAATTTAAACATTATAAGTTTACATAATATAATTATAGTTGTTATAAATCAATAAACGTATATCTCAAATAATTTAAATTTTAAAAAAGCCACCAAAATCGCTAACGATTTTGATGACTATAATAAACACTATTTAGTTTAATGACGAATACGTAATGATAATTCTTCTAATTGCTTGTCAGAAACTTCACCTGGTGCGTCTGTTAGTAAGCATGTTGCAGACGCAGTTTTAGGGAATGCAATTGTATCACGTAAGTTTGTACGATTCGTTAATAACATAACTAAACGGTCTAAACCTAAAGCAATACCACCATGTGGCGGTGCACCATATTTAAATGCATCTAATAGGAAACCAAATTGTTCTCTTGCTTGTTCTTTAGTAAATCCTAGTACTTCGAACATTTTTTCTTGTAATTCACCATCAGCAATTCTGATTGAACCGCCACCTAATTCATAACCATTTAAGACAATATCATATGCATTCGCTTGTGCATTTTCAGGCTCTGAATCTAATTTGCTAATATCCTCTTGTTTAGGAGATGTAAATGGATGATGCGCTGCAACATAACGTTTAGCATCTTCATCGTATTCTAGTAATGGCCAATCTGTTACCCATAGGAAATTAAGTTTTGTTTCATCAATTAGATTTAGCTCTTTAGCAATTTTAATACGTAAAGCGCCTAAACTTTGAGCTACTACATTTGGCTTATCAGCAACAAACATTACTAAGTCTCCTGGTTCAGCTTGTGTAAGTTCTTTTAATGTTGATACATTCGCATCTTCAAAGAAACGCGCAATAGGACCACTTAATCCTTCCTCAACAACTTTCACCCATGCGAGCCCTTTTGCACCATAAATATTAACAAACTCTGTTAATGCATCCATATCTTTACGAGTATAGTTATCAGCAGCACCTTTTGCTACTATTGCTTTTACTTCACCATTATTTTCAACAGTATCTTTAAATACTTTAAAGTCCATTTCTCGACCTAATTGTGATACATCTTTAAGTTCCATGTCAAAACGTGTATCTGGCTTATCTGAGCCATAACGTCTCATTGCTTCTTCGTAAGTCATTCTAGGGAAAGGACCTTGAACATCAATACCTTTAACATCTTTTACAACTTTACGTAACATCTCTTCACCCATCTCGATGATGTCTTCTTGATCAACGAAACTCATTTCAATATCGACTTGAGTGAATTCTGGCTGACGATCAGCACGTAAATCTTCATCTCGGAAACATTTAACGATTTGATAGTATTTATCAAAGCCACTAATCATTAATAATTGTTTAAACAATTGTGGTGATTGTGGTAAAGCATAAAATTCACCTTCATGTACACGAGAAGGTACTAAATAATCTCTCGCACCTTCTGGCGTAGATTTCGTTAAAACAGGCGTTTCGATATCGAAAAAGCCATTATTATCTAAATATTCGCGAATAGAACGTGTTGTTTGATGTCTCATTTTAAATGTTTGTGCTAACTCTGGACGTCTAAGATCTAAATAGCGATATTTTAAACGAATATTTTCATCGACATTTTGATTTTCTTCATTGATTGAAAATGGTGGTGTGTCTGATTTATTAATAATTGTAATTTTTGAAACTTGAACTTCTACCTGTCCCGTTTTAATTTTAGGATTTACAGTATCTTCATCTCTTTTAGTTACTGTACCTTCAACTTCAACGACATATTCAGATCTAACTGTCTCAGCAATACTCAATGCTTCCTCAGAGAAATCAGGATTAAATACAATTTGCACAATACCTTCACGGTCACGTAAGTCTACAAAGATTAAACCGCCTAAATCACGACGATTATGAACCCAACCTTTTAAAGTAACTTTTTGATCTAAAAGTTCTTCTGTAACCAAACCACAATATGTTGTTCTTTTACTCATTTATATTCTCCTTTTATAATCATTTATTTTTTGTTTTGAAAATAATTCACTAAGTTTGTTAACTTAATTGTTTCAGATTCACCAGTGGTCATGTCTTTAACGTCAATCGTTTCATTCTCGAGTTCTTGATCACCAATGACAACTGTATATTTAGCATTTAAACGATCGGCTTGTTTCATTTGGCCTTTTATTTTACGTTGCAAATAGTCTTTATCGGCTCTTACACCGGCTTTTCTCAATTGATTTAAAAGCTTAACACTATATCTTTCAGCTTCTTCGCCCATTGTAACAATAAATAAATCAAACTCATCCTCAACGTTAAGTTCAATACCTTCTTCTTCAAGTGCTAACAACAATCTTTCGATACTTAATGCGAAACCAATACCTGTTTGACTTGGTCCATCTAATAGTTCAAGTAATCCATTATAACGACCACCGCCACATAAAGTAGTTATAGCACCGTCATAATTAGGATTGTCCATCATTAATTCAAAAGCAGTGTGTGTATAATAATCAAGTCCACGTACAAGATTTGGATCTTCTACATATGAAATACCTAAACGATCCAAATGACTTTTGACCTCATTATAATAAGCTTTTGACTCTTCGTTTAAATAGTCAGTGATTCTCGGCGCATTTTTAACCGCTTCTTTATCTCTATCTATTTTACAATCCAATATTCTCATCGGATTAGTATGCAGTCTTGATTTACAATCATCACAAAACGTATCAATAACTGGTTCGAAATGACGAATAAGTGCTTCATTATATTCTTTACGTGAATCAGCATCACCAATACTATTGATAACTAATTTTAGATGTTTTAAGCCAAATGATTCATATATATGCATCACCATTGCTAAAACTTCGGCATCCATACTTGGATTTTCAGCACCAATTGCTTCAACACCAAATTGATTAAATTGACGATAACGCCCTTTTTGCTTACGTTCGTATCTAAACATTGGGCCATTATAGTATAATTTGACAGGTTGATTTGGTAACCCTTGCATTTTATTTTCAATATAAGAACGCACAACTGCTGCTGTTCCTTCTGGTCTTAATGTTATACTTCTATCACCTTTATCTTTGAACGTGTACATTTCTTTTTGTACGACATCTGTAGAATCGCCGACGCCACGAGCGAATAAATCTGTACTTTCAAAAATAGGTGTGCGTATTTCTTTATAATTGTATAATTTCATTAATTCGTCTAATTGGTTTTCTATATAGCGCCACTTACTAGACTCTTCAGGTAAGATGTCTTGTGTACCTCTAGGAATTCTAATCACACAATCACTCCTTCATTTTCTTTTTTAAACTCTCTTTAATAAAAAAAGCCCCTTATATAGTATAACTACTATACAAGGGACGAATCGCCGTGTTGCCACCCTAATTGTAACGAAGTCAATTTCTTAAACTAAGTTACCACTCAAAACGCGTAACGTACGTCAATCGGCTTAATCTATTAAAGCACCTGTTCTTGTGTTCAAAGTTATAAATTACTCAGTATAATCTTCCAGCCAAGGATTATATCTCTACACAATTATATGAATTGTTGTCTCTTTCATTTATACTTTCAAGAATCATATCGGTATTAATTATAAAGTTCAATAACTATGATAACGAGTTTATGTATAGTTTGCAAGCTTTAAGATGCAAAATATTGTTTTAATCCATCAACAACAGCTTCTTCTACAACTTGTCTATGGATTTGATCTCTGATCATTACTTCATCAGTTGGATTACTAATATAACCAAGCTCTAATAATACAGCTGGCTTATTCGTTTGTCTAAGTACTTGGAAGTTCTCTTGTCGTGTGCCCCTATTAGACAATAATGCTTTCTTTTGTATATTAGCATTCAACGTCTCTGCTAATGTTTCCTGATTATCTTTATACCAATAAACCGTTGCACCATTTGCATTAGGACTATCAAGAGAATCATTATGTATACTGATAAAAACATCACCATTCATTTTTCTATCATCTAGACTAACATAAGTATCATCTGATCTCGTTAACTTTACTGTTGCACCTGCTTTTTCAAGTGCACGCTTCAATTCTTTTGCAGTTTTCAAAGTATAATTCTTCTCTAAACTCTTTTTTGTAGTATTACTGGATGCACCTTGGTCATTGCCTCCATGTCCAGGGTCTAAGACAATGACCTTATTTTTCAAAGGGTTTTCATTCTTGTTAGCATCCGCTTCAATATTTAAGCTTGTATGCCATCCAGCTATCCATCCCTTTTCAGTGCCATCTCTACTTTCAACTTCTATCCATTTACCAGATTTACCTAATCTTGTGAATGTGTCGCCTTTATCGACATGATAAATCACAGGATAGGCGGCATTTGGACCAGTACGTAATTCAGCATCTTCAGAAACTGTAATTCTATTGCTTCCTTGATCACTATGATTCATAAGCATATATAATAAAATTAAAAATAATATAAATGCGCATACAACAACCAATGTTGTTAGATTTTTAAGATCATGTTTAGATAACCATGCATCTATTTTATTCATATTATTTTGCCATCCTGACTTTCATAAATAATCGTAACTGGACCATCATTTATAATTTCAACTTCCATGTCCGTGCCAAATTCACCAGTTTGCACTTCAACATCGTACGATCTTAAGGCAGTGTTAAATTTTTCATATAACACATTGGCTTCTTCAGGGTTCTTTGAATTTGAAAATCCAGGTCGATTACCCTTGCGGACGTCAGCATATAACGTAAATTGTGAAATAGATAAAATTTGACCATCCACCTGTTGAATATTTAAATTAAGTTTGCCATTATCATCTTCAAACAAACGTGCATTTATGATTTTTTTAGCAACTGCTTCTATGTCGGCTTCAGTTGTTTCCTTACCTATACCAACTAGCAAGCAATAACCTTTGTCTATTTCATTATGAATGCTGTCATTTGTAACTGCTGCTCTTTTTACTCTTTGTACAACTACTCTCATATTAATAGCACCTCATTAATTCCATACTCTACTTACAGTGTATACATCACTTAGTTGTTTAAGTTTCTCCACAACACGGAAGACATCATTAACGTTACGTACCATAACACTAATTGTGATAATTGCATTTTTATCTGTATCAGAACGTCCATTAATTTTGATAATACTTCCAACTGTAGAATTAACAGCTTGTATTACTTCATTTAATAAACCATTACGATCATAAGCACTTACCTCTAGGTCAACTTGGTATCGTTGTGTTGAATCTTTAGATTTAACCCATTCAACTGCGATTAATCGCTCTGTTTCATTTTTAACATTTGGACAATCCGTACGATGTACTTTAATGCCATGTCCCTTAGTGATATATCCTACAATATCATCTCCTGGGATTGGATTACAACATTTTGAGAGTTTGATTAATACGTTCTCAATACCTTCAACATAAACACCACTATCCGTAATGATATCTTCTTTGATTGGTAATGACTTAATCACTTCTTGTGCTTCGTTAAGTGCTTTTTGCTTGTCTTGTATCCGTTGTCTTTCCGTTAATTTATTCACAACTTGAAGTGCTGTTACACCACCAAAACCAACAGCAGCAAATAAATCGTCGTCATTAGCAAAATTATATTTTTCATTGACGACTTCAATATTTTTATCCGTTAAAATATCATCTACTCTAAAGCCTTGTTCCTTAATTTCAGCTTCAACCATAAATTTACCTTTTTCAATATTAGAGGAACGGTCTTGCTTTTTAAAGAATCCTTTAATTTTACTTTTAGCACTTGATGATTTAACTATTTTGAGCCAATCTCTACTTGGCCCATACGAATGCTTGCTGGTGCGAATTTCAATAATATCTCCAGTTTGTAGGACATAATCAATTGGGACAATTTTACCGTTTACTTTAGCACCAATCATTTTATTACCGACTTCACTATGAATGGCATAGGCGAAATCAATTGGAACAGCACCATAAGGTAATTCGATAACATCACTTGCAGGTGTAAACGCATATACTTTATCGCTTTGCAAATCATACTTCAATGATTCCATAAATTCTTGTGCATCAGATGAAGTATGGTCGGCTTCAGCTAATTCTTTTAACCAATTCAATTTATTTTGGAAATCTTGGTTCTTTTCATTGACGGTTTTACCCTCTTTATATGCCCAATGCGCAGCAACACCATGTTCTGCAATTTCATGCATTTCATACGTTCTAATTTGAATTTCCAATGGGTCTCCATTTGGTCCAACTACTGTTGTATGAAGCGATTGATACATATTTTGTTTAGGCATTGCAATATAATCTTTAAATCGTCCAGGCATTGGTTTCCATAACGTATGAACTAATCCTAATATTGCATAACAATCATTAATTGAATTAACTATTACGCGAATAGCTAATAAATCGAATATTTGATCAAACTGCTTTTTCTGTTTCATCATTTTACGATAAATACTATAAATATGTTTCGGTCTACCACTAATGTCACCAGTGATATCCATTTTCACCATTTCTGTTTGAATTTTATCTATAGCGTTTGCGATATATGCTTCTCTTTCGCTACGTTTCTTTTTCATTAAATTAACAATACGGAAATACTGAACACTATCTATGTATCGTAACGCAGTATCTTCTAATTCCCATTTAATTGTATTAATTCCTAAACGATGCGCTAATGGTGCATAAATTTCTAATGTTTCTTTAGAAATACGCACTTGTTTTTCTCGGGCCATCGCTTTTAATGTTCTCATATTGTGTAATCTATCTGCTAGTTTAACAAGTATGACTCGAACATCTTTTGCGATTGCAATAAATAATTTACGATGATTTTCTGCTTGTTGTTCTTCTTTAGAACGATATTTTACTTTTTTTAGTTTAGTTACGCCATCCACAATTCGTGCGATTTCCTCATTAAACATATCCTTCACATCATCAAATGTATATGGTGTATCCTCTATAACATCATGAAGAAATCCAGCAACAATCGTTGGACCATCTAAACGCATTTCTGTAAGTATGCCCGCTACTTGAATAGGATGCATGATATACGGAAGACCATTTTTACGAAACTGGCCTTGATGAGCTTCATAAGCGATATGGTAACTTTTTAAGACATATTGATAATCATCAGTTGATAAATATGATTTAGCTTTATTTAGCACCTCGTCAGCGCTATATGGATACTCGTTATTCAATATATGACACCCCAACTCATTTGTATTTCAAATACTCAACCAATATTCGAATTTTTGAAAATTAAGAAAACATACATTGTCCTTCTTTAATCCGAGTATATCATCTATTTCGATATAGAAATGCGAGTATTACTTTAATTTTATCAAATGTTAAAAGAACTATAAAAGCTTTAACAATTATATAAATAATAGTTCTATGATACTACAAGTTTTTAAATAAATAAATGGTGTTACACTAAAACAAAAACAAGTCGTTTATTTTAGTAACAAAAAGTGGGAATAAGATAGAATTCCTTTCGAATTCATTATCTCACTCCCACTTATTACGCAAGAATTAATCAACATGCGCAACGCTTATGTCGTACGCTAGTCAATTATTCATCGTATGAAATTAAGCTCATAACGTCATAATCTTTAATTTTTTCAATACCATTTAAATATTTAAGTTCAATAATAAATGCAATTCCAACAACGATACCGCCAAGCTTTTCAACTAATTTAATTGCAGCTTCAATCGTACCTCCAGTTGCTAACAAATCATCTGTGATAAGCACACGTTGACCTGGTTTAATTGCATCATTATGCATCGTTAAAACATTTGTTCCGTACTCTAAGTCATATTCGTAGCGAATGACCTCACGAGGTAACTTACCTTCTTTTCTAACTGGCGCAAAACCAATACCCATTGAATACGCTACTGGACATCCAATGATAAATCCTCTAGCTTCAGGACCTACAACAACATCTACATCTCTGTCTTTAGCATATTTTACAATTTGATCGGTAGCATAACCATAAGCTTCTCCATTATCCATGATTGTAGTTATATCTTTGAAACTTACTCCCGGTTTTGGCCAATCTTGCACTTCCGAAACATATTGCTTTAAATCCATTTATCTATTTCCTCCTATAATCTAACCCTTTTGTGATTTAATCCAAGTTTTTAGTTGCGTAAAATCATCATAAAGAAGAAGTTTCTCAACTTCCATTCTTGATTGTCTTAGTTGATAAACACGACTTGTTTCAATATTTTGTTTATTAGGATTATCTTTAATTTTAATTATACCATTTTCCTCTGTTACAAAACCTAACTCAAAAAATACTTTTAACATAAATTTTAAAATGTTAGGCTTTACATCTAGAAACTGACACAATAACATGCCTTCTTGTTCTAAATTTGTTTCTTTTTTAGTTATTAGTGCTTTATAACAGTTTTTGAATTGCGTCGTCGTCGGCATACCATCAAAATAGATTGATTGTTGATGTTGTAACACTAAATAAAGTTGAGAATAATTTAATTCTTCGAGACTCATTTTTAAACTCTCTAAATCAAGTGGTAAATCTCTTAAGACAACGACTTCATGGTCCCCATCTATTTTATCACCATAATAATAGTAATTATCATGTAATTTTTCTTTTTTAGGATGAATCAAGAATGCAATATTAGTATCACTAGGGTCCAAATTCAATTGTTTACGTTTACTTCGATAGTCTAATATTTGTTCATTATTTGTTGCAATATCTTGAATAATAAATTGTGGTGATTGATTACCATTCCATTCGTTGATTTGCAAATTACCCAGAAGATTAATTGGTTGACCAAGTTCTATTTGCGTAGCTAAATCACCATTTTGCCAAAATAAACTTTGCAGTTTCAATTGCCCAGTTATTAATTTTAAGTGGTTTTTATCTTTGCCAATGGCTTTAACATCTACAACTTCATTGTCATCTAATTCTAATAACGGTTTCTCAAAATCCGTACCAAATGGACTGAGTCTTTGAATATCACGAATATTGTTAATCGTAATATCATTCTCTTCTAATTTAACTGCGACACGTTTGTTTGGCTCTAATGACGTATGTTCTGATAATTGGTGCATCCATTCATTTAATCCTTGCTCTAACGACTCAATATAATCAATTTCCATTGTCATTCCAGCCGCCATATGGTGACCACCGAATTTTGAAATTAAATCTTGATGTGCACTTAAAATTTCAAACATAGATACTTGCTCTATACTTCGTGCTGACCCTTTAGCATGGTTTTGTTCTAAATCAATATTAAGCATCAAAGTCGGTAGTCCATAGGTTTCAACTATTCTAGATGCTACGATACCAAGGACACCTTCATGCCAATCTTCTTTAGCTAATAACAAAAATTGTTTGCCCTTGTTCACTTTATCCTCGGCTATGGCTAATGCTTCTTCAGTAATCTTAGCAACTATCTCTTTACGTTCAATATTAAAATGTTCAACTTGTTCCGCTAGAAATTCCGCTTCTTCTTCATCTTCTGTCATTAATAATTCTGCTGCTAACGAAGCATCTTCTAATCGGCCTACTGCATTTAGTCTGGGTCCTATAATGAAACCTATCGTTTCTTCGTTAATCGTGTCATTATAACCCGCTTGGTTAAGTAAAGCTTTAATTTGTATCGGACAGCTTTCGTTTAACAAAGCTAATCCTTGTTTTACAATCGAACGATTTTCGTCAGTCAATGAAACTAAATCTGCAATCGTTCCTATTGCAGCTAAGCCTATAAAATAATTAGGTGGATTATCCAATAATACTTGAGATAATTTATACGCCACACCAGCACCACACAAATAATGAAATGGATAGTCATATTCCGGGTGCATTGGGTGCACGATTGAATATGCTGAAGGTAACGTTCGACCAATTTCATGATGGTCAGTAACAATAACGTCAACGCCTAGTTCTTGTATCATTTCAATCTCTTTATGACCTTGTATACCATTATCGACAGTTATGATTAGGGATACACCTTCGTCATGTGCATTTCTAAATGCAAGTTCATTAGGTCCATAACCTTCTGTGAAGCGATTCGGAATATACCAACCTACCTCAGCACCTAATGTCTTTAACGTATTAACCAATATAGTCGTAGACGTGACACCATCAGCATCATAATCACCATATACTAAAATGCGTTCATTTTTATCTATAGCTTCATTAATTCGATTGACCGCTTTTTCCATATCACTTAATAACCAAGGTTCATGGTTGACGGCTGTTTGATTTAAAATCGCTTTAATAGACGCATCTTCAGTAATGGATTTACTTTCAAGTACTTTTTTTATAATAGGTGTTAATTGATATTTATTTGCTAATGTTTCATCTATGTATTGTGTTGGAGGTTCATATAGCCAATTATATTTTGATTTAATCATGTCATTATCCTCCCTTTTTCCAAAAGCAATTATACCGAAAATTGAGCTAAATAAAAAGTAATCAACGTTAAGTTATTAAAAGCAATAAAAAAGAGTAGAACGGAATTCTAATTGAATTCAACATTCTACTCTTATAATCTATACTAATATTTTTTCATCATTTGATTTTTTCTCTTTGTATACCGTTAACTTACCATTATCTGATTTCTTAAGTTGTCGTTTTTTCATAATACCCCATAATGGCACAGCGATAAATACTGAAGAGAACACACCAGAAACTAATCCGATTAATAGTGCTAATGAGAAGTTAAATAAACTTGATGCACCAAAAATTAAAATCGCTACTACGACCACAATAACAGTTAATACCGTATTGATAGAACGTGTCATTGTTTGACGTATAGATCGATTGACGATTTCATCGATTTGTTCAGGTTTAGTAATAACCTTAATTTTATGAAGGTTCTCCCTTACACGGTCGAATGTAACAATCGTATCATTAATTGAATAACCTACAATGGTTAGTACAGCTGCGATAAATGTAATATCAACTTCTAATCGGAATAAACTGAATAAAGCAACAATCATAAAGACGTCATGGAGCAATGCTAAAACAGATGATAATCCCATTCTCCATTCGAATCTTAGTGATACATAGATAATAATACCTATTGCAGCGTATATAAGTGCTTTCATTGCATTTTTAGCTAATTCTTGACCAATCATAGGTGATACAGTATTGACTGTTGGTTTATGACCATACTCGTCATTTACTTTTTTATTTAACTCTACGACTTTATTTTTAGATAAGTCTTTTTTGAATTGAACAGTCGCTTGTTTGTTGTCATTACCATTAATTTGAACTTGATCTGGTGATAATCCTAAATCTTTCATCGTACGTTCAACTTTAGGTTGTGATAGTTTCATATTAGAATCAATGTCTACTCTAGTACCTGCTGAAAAATCAATACCTAGGTTTAATTTGAAGATACTCAATATAACAATACCAACGATTAAGATTAAAATACTAAATCCAATTAATGGTTTTGCTAATTTTACAAAATTCCATTTTTCATATGAGGTTTTAAGATCATGAACATCTACGCCTTCATTAATATCATGTCGATCCTTCTTACTAACACCAAATAACCAGAATTTCTTCTTAAAGTAGTTAGAAGATACGAGTAATGATAATAAACCTCTTGATAAGAATACGGCTGTTACAAATATCATCAAGATACCTAAAAGTAACATTGTTGCGAAACCTTTAACTGAGCTTTCACCGAAGAAGAATAACACACCTGCTGCAATTACTGTTGTTAAGTTCGAGTCAAAGATAGTTAAGAATGAACTTTTATTTGCTTTAGAGTAAGCCTGTTTTAATGTCCTACCGATTCGCAATTCATCTTTTATCCGCTCATACATGATAATATTCGCATCTACCGCCATACCTACACCAAGCACAAGTGCCGCTAATCCCGGTAATGTAAGCACACCAGAAATAAAGTTAAATGCTACTAAAGTAAGGTAAATATATACTGTTAATGCGATAATAGCAACGATACCTGGAAGTCTGTAGAAGCCTACCATAAATAAGTATATAATTGCTACTCCAATTGCAGATGCAAATATAGTTTTATCAAGTGCGTCTTGACCAAATTGTGCACCTACTGAATTAGAGTAAATTTCTTTTAAGTCAACTGGTAAAGAACCTGCGTTAAGCAATTCTGCAATTTGTTTAGCACGTTCCACACCTTCTTGACCATGGAAGCCACCTGAAATTTCAACGCTATCAGAATTAATTGGTTGATCAACAGACGCTGCTGAAACGAACTTACGTTTGTCTTCAGGTTTTTCTAATTCTTTATGGTAGCTATCTCCTTTTTTAAAATCAAGCCAAACTACCATCATGTTTTCTTGTTTTTTTGAAATTTCTTCTGTTACTTTTTTAAATTTTGCGCGGTCTTTTAATTTAAACGTAACTGCCGGCTCATTTGTACCTTGCTTGAATTCTTGCTTAGCTGAGCCTTGTACAATATCTTTACCTGTTAATTTAACTTTGTCATTAGCATCACGAATCGTTAAATTAGCCTGAGAAGATAATATTTTACGTGCCTCATCAGGATCTTTTACACCTGCTAGTTGAACTCTGATACGATCTGGATCCTCAACTTGAATGTGAGGTTCAGAAACACCTAGCACGTTGACACGGTTTTCCAAAGTTCTAGCAGTAGATTGCAAGGCTTTTTCATCGATTTTTTTATCCCCATCAAGTGGTTTAACTTGATAAAGCACTTCGAATCCACCTTGTAAATCTAGTCCGAGATTTACATTTTTAACTACATTTTTGTAAGTCATCCCCATTCCAACAAATAGAACGGCTACGATTAGTATGAATGCAATTATCCTACTAAATTTCTTCACATGAACACCTCATTGTTTACTTATGTACTAAGAATAATCTTTTAATAAACCATGTGCAAGTTAATAAAAAATTACATAGTTATTACATGACCTATCTATATTAACATACCACATCTATTAGTGAAATTAAGATCATTGCACCTAACCCTTTAAAACTGAAAAAACTGTCAACAAAGATCATCTCTGTCGACAGTTTTAGATAATTCATTTCTTATCTCCCTTAATATTAAGAAGGGTCTACTTGTTTAATCGCTGGTTTTTCGAAAGTCATTTCAGTACCATGACCATTAACTGTAATAACAACTGTAGTTTCATCCACAGCTTTAACAGTTCCTTTTAAACCACCAATTGTAGTAATACGTTGACCTGATTCAATTCGACTAATCATTTCACGATGCTCTTTCGCACGTTTTTGTTGAGGTCGAATTAAAAAGAAATAAAATACTATAATTAAAATTATAGGTAAAATTAACGCTGAAACGTTCATTATGTTGTCTCCTTATTTAGAAATTTTTAGGGTTCTCTACATTAAGCCCATATTGTTCAAAGAATTCATCTTTAAAATCTAAAAGACGATCTTCTCGAATCGCTTGTCTAATATCTTCCATCATTTTTAGCAGAAAATGTAAATTATGAATAGTAGTAAGACGGATACCGAAAGTTTCTTCAGCTTTAATCAGATGTCTGATATAAGCGCGTGAATAATTCTTACATGTGTAGCAATCACAATTTTCATCTAGTGGTTTAAAATCGTTGGCATATTTAGCATTCTTAATCACTAATCTTCCGTTCGATGTCATACATGTACCATTTCTAGCGATACGCGTCGGTAAAACACAGTCAAACATATCCATTCCACGTATACTACACTCAATTAACGCATCTGGAGACCCTACACCCATAAGGTAACGTGGTTTATCTTCTGGCATATATTGCACAGTATGTTCAACCATTTCGTACATTACTGGTTTGGGTTCACCTACAGATAAGCCACCGATTGCATATCCAGGGAAATCTAGTGCAACTAATTCTTTCGCACTTTGTTCTCTTAAATCTTTGTATTCTCCACCTTGGATAATACCAAAGAGCGCTTGATCATCAGGACGCTTATGCGCTTTTAAGCAACGTTCAGCCCATCGTGTCGTACGTTCAATTGAGTCTTTTACATATTTATATTCTGAAGGCATAGGTGGACATTCATCGAACGCCATCATAATATCTGAACCTAAATCATTTTGAATCTCCATCGATTTCTCAGGACTTAAAAATAATTTCGATCCATTCGTATGATGTCTAAACTCAACGCCTTCTTCACTGATCTTACGAAGATTACTTAAACTAAATACTTGGAAACCACCTGAGTCAGTAAGAATTGGGCCATCCCAATTCATAAACTTATGTAGACCCCCAGCTTGTTTGATAATATCATTTCCAGGTTGTAACCACAAATGATACGTATTTCCAAGTATAATTTTAGCTTCAATTTGGCGTAATTCTTCAGGACTCATTGTTTTAACGGTTGCTTTTGTACCTACTGGCATAAACATCGGCGTTTCAAAAGAACCATGTGGTGTGTGAACAATACCTAAGCGTGCGCCTGATTGTTTACAAGTCTTTATATGTTCATAAGTTACTGCTGGCATATTTAATACCTCTCATTCATTAAATAATTAACATCGCATCACCGAAACTGAAGAATCTATATTCCAAGTTAACAGCTTCTTTATATGCGTTTAAAATGTTTTCTCGACTACTAAATGCGGAAACAAGCATGACAAGCGTTGATTTAGGTAAATGGAAATTAGTAATCAAACCATCTATCGCTTTGTACGTAAATCCTGGATAGATAAAAATATCAGTCCAGCCACTGACAGCTACAAATTCACTATAATCTCTACGAATCGTCTCTAAGGTTCTAGTAGATGTTGTACCTACAGAAATGATTCTGTGGCCTTCTTTTTTAGTTTGATTTAATAAGTCCGCTGTTTCTTGTGTCATTTGGTAATATTCACTGTGCATTTCATGGTCATTGATGTCTTCAACACTCACAGGTCTAAATGTACCTAATCCAACATGTAAGGTTATAAATGCAATATTTATTCCTTTAGCTCTAATATCATCTAACAATTCATCTGTAAAATGTAGCCCAGCTGTTGGCGCTGCTGCTGAGCCGCTTTCTTTGGCATATACAGTTTGATAACGATCAGGATCATCTAAACGTTCTTTAATATATGGCGGTAGTGGCATTTCACCAAGTTCATTCAATCTTTCTTCTAATATTCCTTCATAATGTAAACGCATGATACGTCCACCTTGATCTAATTCTTTGATGCATTCAGCTACAATCTTACCGTCTCCGAAAGATAATTTATTACCCACTTTAATTCGTTTTGCAGGTTTAAGTAATACTTCCCAATCGTTATCCTCAATTCGGGTAAGCATTAGCATTTCAACTTTTGCGCCAGTTTCTTCTTTCAAACCAAATAATCGTGCAGGCATAACACGCGTATCATTTAAGACAAGCGTATCACCAGCTTCTAAATAATCAATCACATCCTTGAAATGTTTATGTGTGATGTGACCATCTTTTCTACCTAACACCAATAATTTACTTTGGTCTCTATCTTTCAAAGGGGTCTGAGCAATTAATGATTCAGGCAAGTCATAATCAAATTCCTCAACATTCATTTTTATTCCCTCATTTATTAAAATTTTTGAAATGTTCATACGCATATGCAGTGGCTTTTCTACCTCTAGGTGTACGTTCTATAAAGCCTTTTTGAATTAAAAAAGGCTCGTAGACATCCTCAATGGTTACACGTTCTTCGCCTATAGATACCGCTATTGTATCCAGTCCTACAGGTCCTCCATTGTATTGATTTATAATACATCTCATCATTTTATGATCAATATAATCTAAACCTTCTGCATCTACTTGTAGTAATTGTAAAGCTTGTTTCGTTGTTTCAATATAAATTTGTTCATCTTCATTAACTTGTTGAAAGTCTCTGACACGTTTTAATAAACGATTGGCAACACGTGGTGTACCTCGCGAACGTTTCGCTAATTCAGTCGCACTTTCATCGTCAATTTTAGTATTTAAAACTTCTGCTGTACGGATAATGATTTCTTTTAAATCATTTTCGTTATAATATTCCAATCTTAGATGAACACCAAATCTATCTCTCAATGGGCCTGTTAAACTTCCAGCTCGTGTAGTTGCACCAACTAACGTAAATGGAGGTAAGTCTATTCTAATACTTCTCGCCTCGTCACCTTTACCAATAATAATATCAATGAAGAAATCTTCCATTGCAGAATATAACACTTCTTCTACAGTACTACTTAAACGGTGAATTTCGTCGATAAATAATACATCGCCAGGTTGTAAGCCAGAAAGTATCGCAGCTAGGTCACCAGGTCTATCTAATGATGGTCCTGAAACAGTTCTGATATTAACATCCATTTCATTTGCAATAATATTAGATAGTGTTGTTTTACCAAGTCCTGGTGGTCCGAATAAAAGTACATGATCTAATGGTTCTTCACGAAGTTTAGCCGCTTTAATGAATACTTCGAGATTATTCTTAATTGAAGATTGTCCTATATACTGTTTTAATCTTGTTGGTCTAAGTGACAGCTCGAAAGACGTTTCTTCATTATGCAAAGATTGATCAACCATTCTGTCATCCATATTTTCTCCCCCAGTTACATTAGTTAATGTTTCGTCTCTGCTTTTAAAAAATCAAGATACCAGTGTTTTTAAGCCGAGTTTCACTGCTTCATCAACTGAATCAAATGATGATTTGTTCAATACTTTTTCAACTTTAGCTATTTCACGTTTTGAATATCCTAAAGCTTCAAGCGCAAGTAAAGCTTCTTTCACTAGTTGCTCATTATTTGAACTATTTTCATTGATACTGAGTAGTGATTCAGTTGTTTCTGTTGTAATTTGTACTTTTCCTTTTAAATCAAGCACAATTTGACGCGCAGTTTTCTTCCCTATACCTGGAAACTTCGTTAAATAAGCGTCATTTTCATTCTCAATGGCTAGTTTAACTTCATTTGGAGTGCTTGTCGCTAAAATTGCTAATGCAGATTTAGGGCCTATCCCTGTTACTTTAATCAAACTTAAAAACATATCTTTTTCTTCTTCATTGATGAAGCCATAAAGTAACTCTGCATCTTCTCTAACAATCAAAGAAGTATATATGACTACTTCTTGGTCCAAATATTTTTGAAAACGATAAGAATTAGGTGTTTGAATTTCGTACCCTACTCCATTCGATGTTTCAACAACTACGTGAGTTGGAAATAATTGTGTTAATTTCCCTTTAATATAAGCGTACATTATTAACCTTCCTTACATACTCATACTGATTAATTCGATTTTAGAAACATGATCAATATTTCGTAAAGCTTTAATTATTTCGTCAATTGAAATCGTAGTATTTTGGGCGCTTAAAGATAGCGTTATCGTAGCTTTCTCTTCCATAGGTACACTTTGATGAATTGTAAGTACAGATAATTGTAGTTTAGAAATAGTATTCAGTACTTGTGCTAGCATTCCTACAATGTCATTTACATAAAGGATGAGTGTAAATTCACGATGGTCTAGCATTTTCTCATCTACAGGAAATATGGTTTCTCTATATTTGTAAAATGCACTCCGGGAAAGATCGAATAATTTAACTGCTTCATAAATGGACAATTCCGGATTATTTTTTAAAGCATCTTTAATTTTTAATGTCTTAACCACTGATTCAGGTAAAACATCTTCTCGTATCAAATAAAACTTTTTATAATCTTTGTTGTCCACTGTTAGCACTCCTATTCTACAAATTCAAATTCTCCACCTAAAATTCTAACGATGTCTCCATTACTACAACCACGCTCTCTCAATGCATCATCAATACCCATTGAGCGCATTTGTCGAGCAAATCTTCTAACTGCAGGATCACTATTGAAGTCTGTCATTTTGAACATTCTTTCAATAGCATTACCACTGACAACATAAGCGCCATCATCATCTCGCGTAATAGTAAATTTATCTTGTGAAGGCGTATGTTTATAAAGTACGCGGTTAACACCTACTTCTTCGTCATTATCGACGCTGAAGTCAATATCTTTAACTTCATCCAATTTATCCGCTATCGCATATAACAATTGATCAATATTATCACGTGTAATCGTTGAGACAGGAATGATTACAACATCCTTATCTACTTCTTCTTTAAATAGCGTTAGATTGTCTTCTGCGTTAGGCATATCCATTTTGTTAGCTACAACGATTTGAGGTCTATCCTCTAATCTTTGCTTATAATTAACTAATTCCTTATTAATGATTTGATAATCTTCATATGGATCTCTGCCTTCTGATCCACTCATATCTATCATATGCACAATTACTTTTGTACGTTCAACATGTCTTAAAAATTGATGTCCTAATCCAACACCGTCGGAAGCACCTTCAATCAAACCTGGTAAATCAGCCATTACAAAACTTCTATTGTCTGGTGTTGAAACAACACCTAAATTCGGTTTAATCGTAGTGAAATGATAGGCACCAATTTTGGGTTTAGCTTTGGAAACGATTGATAACAACGTTGATTTTCCTACACTAGGGAATCCTACTAATCCAACATCAGCAAGTAATTTCAGTTCTAATGTAACATCTAATTCCTCACCAGGTTCACCATTTTCACTAAAATCAGGCGCCGGATTTCTAGGCGTTGCGAATCGAGAATTACCACGTCCGCCTCGTCCACCTCGAGCAACTATAGCGCGTTGGCCATCTTCAACTAAGTCTGCTAAAACTTCATCCGTTTCAACACTTTTTATTATCGTGCCAGGTGGTACTTTTAATACTAAATCTTCGGCACCTCTACCATGCATGTTACTACTTTGTCCATTTTCACCTTTTTTAGCTTTAAAGTGACGTTGATATCTAAAATCTAATAATGTTCTTAAACCTTCATCTACTTCAAAAACTACTGATGCGCCTTTACCACCGTCACCACCAGCAGGTCCACCAAATGGGACATACTTCTCTCTTCTATAAGCTGTGATACCATTACCACCATCACCGGCTTTAAGAGATATTGTAACTTGATCGACAAACATATATCTCACCTCTTTTACGATTTGTTCTTCAATGACAATATTATATCATTATCCATTAAAGTATAAAAAACTAACACAATAAAGTTAGTTAAATTCTATAAAAGCAAAATAAAACACCAGAAGCATTCACTTCTGGTGTTAACTAGACAAAATTATTCAGCTACTGCATAAACAGAAACTTGTTTTTTGTCACGACCTTTACGTTCGAAACGAACAACGCCGTCGATTTTAGCGAATAATGTATCATCGCCACCACGACCTACATTTTCACCAGGATAAATTTTAGTACCACGTTGACGGTATAAAATTGAACCGCCTGTAACGTATTGACCGTCAGCACGTTTAGCACCTAAACGTTTAGATTCAGAGTCACGACCGTTTTTAGTAGAACTTACCCCTTTTTTAGATGCGAAGAACTGTAAGTTTAATTTTAACATCGGGATACACCTCACTTGTAATTTAATCTGATATTTTCATTATATTCATCTTCAATCGTTTGTAAAGAAACTAACATCGCTTGAAGAATTAGTTGCGCTTGTTCATTGTTTGTATCTACACTTCTGATATGAAAATGACCTCCGTCATCTTCATAATCAATGTCTGGTTTCTCAGTCGTTAAACCTAGAATCGCATTAACACTTCCAAATATAACCGCTGATGCACCTGCACAAACAATATCATGACCATATTCACCATGATTAGCATGACCATCCATGATAACGTCAGTTACTTTTCCACTATCATTAATAGTAATATCAACCGTAATCATAGATTAAGCGTTGATTTTATCAATAGTTAATTTAGTGTATGGTTGACGATGGCCTTTTTTACGTTTAGAGTCTTTACGACGTTTGTACGTAAATACAGTGATTTTTTTACCGCGTCCTTGTTTATTAACTGTAGCAGTAACTGTAGCACCTTCAACAGTTGGCGCACCAACTTTAACTGAATCGCCACCTACAAATAAAACTTTATCAAATGTGAATGAGTCACCTTCATTAACATCTAATTTTTCAACGAAGATTTCTTGACCTTCTTCTACTTTAATTTGTTTACCGCCTGTTTCGATAATAGCAAACATACTTTGCACCTCCTATAATTATAAGTCACGCCATATATAGGTGACATCGAAATGTTCTTAAACCTATATTTGAGCGGTTGTATGTAGCTATAAAACTACTCAACTACTGCATCTTACCATTACTACATCTATGTGTCAATCTTGATTTTGTGTTTTTTTCATTAATTTCATAAATATAGGAAATAGAATCATTAACAATAAGATATTCATTATGACTGTTGGTATTAATCTCAATAAAATAAGATTAATGATATCAATATTTGCGAACCCAATCACACCATATATCATTGCTATATAAATCTCAAACACAATGATACTTGCAATACTTAGTACAAAAACCATAGTATAATCTCGATAAAAAACGTTAAGGAATTTATCGAAAATAACCACGAGTGCTAAGTAACCAAACATATATAAACCATATACACTACCGGTATAAACATCCGTTACAATTCCAAATAATACTGCAAAGATTAATCCTATACCGAAGCCACGATAAATTGTTAACAACAAAATGTATAATAACATTAAGTGTGGGATAAGATTAAACTCAAAATGACCAAAATGCATCGGTATCACAAGTCCAATGATGCTGTCGATGTAAAACAACACAACGCCAACAATTAAGTACCACATTACTCTCATCAATTGTCCCTGCTTTCATCCGTACCATTGTCAGGATCTTTTTTGGCAATATAAACGTGGCTAATATCTGATAAATTGGCACCCGTCTTAACGCTCACTTCTTTTGCTAATCCATACTCATCATTCTCAACTTTGGTAACTTCACCTATGTATAAATCACTTGGCAATTGATCGGCTAATCCGCTTGTAACAACTTTATCGCCTTTTGAAATCTTATCTTTATTATTAATATTTCCAATCACAAGTTCCTGATTCTTTTTATCGTAATGGTCAATTAAGCCAAACACATTTTTAGAATCATGTTGAATATTAACAGACAATTTACCTGTTCTTGTATTCGTTGATAATAAGTCTACTTGAGCTGAAAATTGGTTGACTTTCGTTACCCTTCCAACTAAACCTTCAGCGGTCATAACAGCCATATTAGATTTAACACCATCTTTTTTACCTTTATCGATAATAACTGTATTCATCCACTGATCTGCATTTCTAGCGATTACTGCACCAGAAATAGGATCATATTTAGAAATGTCAGTCATATCTAATTCTTTTTTTAAATCTTTATTTTCCGCTTCTAGCTTTTCATTTTTAGCCTCTAGCTGTTTCACTTTATTATTATCAGTTGTTTTATTTGAGCTAAAAAGATTATTAATCGCTCCAGTAACAAAATTGACAGGATAGCTCACGACTCTTTGTCCAAGAGAAACGGAATCCCCTACATATTGTTCAGGAGGTGATTGCGTCTGCGATTTTAATGACAAACCAATCAGTGCAATAAAAATAATAACCGCACAAAAAACAACAATTAATTTGTTATTTTTGAAAAACTTTTGCACTCATAACACCTCTATAAATTCTAATTTTAATCATCCTATATTATTTTATATTACTCGGAGTCTTAAATAAAGCACTAAGTTTATTCTATAGTATCATCTTAAAATAAAAAAGAGATTAGATAACTAGACTAATGCGAAACGTGTTACATAGCCTATATTATCTAATCTTACTCATCAAACTCATTTTGAAATTAATTTTACTTTTTGTCTTTATCTTTTTTATCATCATCACTATAAAGTTTTTCATCTTTTCTCCATTTCGCGAAAAGATTTTGCGCTTTAGCTTGTTCATTTGCTTGTTTTTCTTTAGATTGTTCAGACATTCATCACACCAACCTTCGAAATTTAGTTTATAACATAACCATAACGCAGAAAATAAGCGAGTTCAATTATGAAAACTTAATTAATATGCATCAAAAGGTCTTAATTCAATATATTGACCGAGCGCATTTAAATCTTGTTCCATTTCTATTTCAGTTCGATATACTTTAATATGATCACTACCAAATTTATAAATAATGAATTCATCATCACGTTGACCTGCTAAATAATTGTCATTATATCCCATTCTACCTAGACCAGAAACCGCCATAAACTCTTTTTTATCCAAATATTTAAATACATTTCTAGTTTGACTTGCTGGTATATTTTGTAAAATATCATTATCTTGGATTTCATAATGCTTACCATTAGCCGGAATATTTTGTGGACGATTCAAATTATTTGGTGCGTTACTGACTTGCTCATTATTAATAGGATGATTAATTGGATTCCAATCTTGATCTCTTAAAAATGGTGCGTATTTTAATGCAAAATATATAATACAAATAATAGCTATGACTGCAATGATATTTTTAATAATACTAAGTAAAAATCGCATTAAATACCCTCCAATAGTATTCCATATTATTATAAATGACCGTTGTCACAACATCATCAGTCTTAAGCATGAAAATGGTATGCACTAAAGTATGATACCAAATTAATCAAGAATGTTTTATAATATAACTATATTATTGTTTATGGATATTCATGAGGAGTGTTGATAATGAGTATTGTGAGTATCATTTTAATTGCATTACTTGTGATATTGCTATTTAGGGTTGGTTTTGCAATTCTTAGATTTGTAATATCTGCAGCCTTAATACTATTAGGATTATATTTAGGATATCAAGGTATACTTTGGATTATGGAAAATTTCCAAGTATTATCCGCCTATATTCAATAAATTGGAAACTAGCCATGCATTATCACTTATCATAATTGATATTGCAATGGCTAGTTTTTATTTACGAAATGTATGTCTTAGATAGTTAAATAATTTATAAATGCTAGATAGTAATATCCCCCATATAGCCCCTGTAATTAACGAAGCTAAAATTAATGTAGCAATATTTATATCTTGGCCACTAATCAACACGCCTAGCACGGTAAATATCGCAATGCCTATCATAGAAAGAACAACTGTAACAAGCATTTCTTTAAGTCCAATGGTGTATTCTTTAATTGTAAGTCTTAATACATATATAACTGGTATCAAAATCCCAATGATTAAAAATAATGTCATAAAGCACCTCTATAAAATTTTTCAAACACAATTATACAAGATGATTAATCATTAAAACAAATCATTCTTTAAATTGACTTATTCAAAATAACCTTCTTCCACTAAACTTGCATATTTCTGATCTCCAATAATAATATGATCAAGGACTTGAATCCCTAATAATTCACCGCAATCTTTTAATCTTATAGTAGTTGCTATATCTTCTTTAGAAGGTGTGACATCGCCAGAAGGATGGTTATGTAATACGATAATGGCATTACTAGATGCTCTAATAGCTGCTTTAAAGACTTCTCGTGGATGAATAACGGATGCATTCAATGTTCCTTTATAAATTGTTTCTTCTTTAATCACAATATTTTTAGAATTTAATAAGAGTACAACAAAATGTTCTTGAGTCAAATCTTTCATCTTTGACATCATAATATCTGCAACGTCACTTGGAGATGTTATTTTAATCTTTTCACTGAGGTCTCTAGCATACATTCTCTCACCAAGTTCAAAAGCAGCTTTAAGAATGACTGCTTTATATAATCCTATTCCTTTAATTTTTGTAAAGTCATTTATTGATAAATGTTTGAGCGCTTTTAAACCATCAAAACGTATGATTAATTCATTGGCAATATCTATACTTGAAAATCCTTGCCTTCCTGTATTAATAAGAATTGCCAACAACTCACTATTAGATAAGCTTTTCTCTCCATTATGTATGAGTCGCTCTCTAGGTAATTCAGACTTTGCCATACTTTTAATTCTCAATAATTATCAACCTTTCTATAAATACATTAGTGTGGAATGGTATAAACAGCTTGCAAATATAAATCCAATAAACATAAATGGTACAAATGGAATATACGTTTGCTGTTTCGTGATGAGTAAAACTGAAGATACGATAATAGCAATAAAAAGCGTAAAGAGTAAAAATATTACGTAAAAATGATAAGGGAAAAAGCAGGATAAAATGGTTAAAAGTAGTATATCACCATAGCCTATGTGTTTAGGGGATAAAAAATAAAATACATGTAATATGAAGAAAAAAATAATAAATGTGGAAAAATAAAATATTGAGTGTGCCGTACACACTATCGCGAAGAGAATTAACATAAATACATTAATGGATAATGTTTCTATATCATAAAGTGCCATGGTCAGTAAAAATAAATACGTGGAAATGAAAAGCGGTAAATGCACTTGGACGTCGAAATAAATAATTATCGGAATCAGTATAAACGATAAGCATTCTCCTATAATATAATGACGTTTTAACTTATTGTGACAACAAGCGGTGTTCCCTCTTAAAATAAAAAAGCTAAGTATAGGTATTAGAACAAACCATTGTAATTTCGAGTCACAATAATCGCATTTAGAACGCATTATTAGATAATTGAATTTTAATTGCGTCATATTTGTCAGTTGATATAAAAAACTAAATAGAACACTGCAAACAAAAGACGTTATTAGCACTAGCATCACCTATAATAAGTATAACGCTTCCCCTATAAAAGTAAATAAGTTGTGTGATTTATATTATAAATAATATATAGTATTTAAAAAACAGGGAAAAATTGAAGCGGTTTTTCAAATTATCGTTATAACTAAAATTCCCAAGTCAACTAGGTATTTTTAGTCACCTAGACAACTTGGGAATAAACTACTATAAATTTAAAACTCAGTATTACTTTTTACTTCACTTATAAAATACAAACTACCGGTAATTAATAGCCCGTCACCATCGTAATTCTTTATGAACGACACATAGTCATCGATGAATTCAATATTTTCTAGATTTACTTGTTCGGACAATTCCTCTTTAGTTAGTGCTTTAGGGAAATCAAATTCAGTGAAATATAAGTGATTTGATATTTCTTCAAGTTTATTAAGCATACCGTGAACCGGTTTACCTTTTATGGCTGAGAAAAGAATATCCATTTTTTCATTGTCATAATAATTTTTGATAGTATCAATTAGCGCTTCAATACTTTCATTATTATGCGCACCATCGATAATCATTAGTGGATTCTCTTTGACTTGTTCAATGCGACCGGTCCATGTAACACTCTCAATTGCATCAATCATCTTATTAAAATCCAAAGTGATAACATCTTGCTCGTAAAGTTCTATCAGTGCAGTAATGGCAAGAGATGCGTTTTCTTTTTGATGTTCTCCAAGCATATTTAGAATAATTGTTTCGAGCTCATAATCTTTATATCGGTAAGTAAATTCATCATCCTGTGAAACCACAACGATTTCACGATCAAGTTCAATAGGTTTTGCTTCAGTACTCTCTGCAAGATCACGGATATATTTAAGTGCTTCCTCATTCTTAACAGCATAAATGACAGGTGTATTCGGCTTGATAATTGCACCTTTATCTTTTGCAATGTCTAAATATGTGTTACCTAATATATCTGTATGATCTAATCCTATACTTGTAAGTACTGAGAGAATTGGATTAAACACATTAGTGGAATCATTTTTTATACCTAATCCCGCTTCAACAACAACGAAATCAACTGGATGGATTTGACCAAAGTAAACGAACATCATCGTTGTGATGATTTCAAATTCAGTAGCGCCACCTAATTCTGTTTCTTGTTCTAAAGCTTCACTAATTGGTTTAACTATTTCAACTAATTCAACAATTTCATCATTTGTAATTGGAAGTCCATTTAAACTGATTCTTTCGTTGAACGTTTCAATAAATGGAGAAGTGAACGTTCCTACTTCATAACCATTTTCAACTAAAGCGGCTCTTATATAAGCGACAGTTGAGCCTTTACCATTTGTACCACCAACATGTATGCCTCTGATATTTAATTGAGGATTATTCAAACGATCTAGCATCCATTCCATACGTTTTACACCGGGTTTGATACCAAATTTAGTTCTCTCATGTATCCAATACAAACTCTCTAGGTAATTCATTGGCGATTCTCCTATGCTTTTAATTGTTCAATTCTGTTTTTCACACCATCATATTTTTCTTGATAACGTTGCTGTTTTTCTTTTTCTTCGTTGATGATTTTTTCAGGCGCTTTATTAACAAAATTTTCATTAGATAATTTTTTATCAACACGATCTAGTTCTTTTTGTAATTTATCTAATTCTTTTTCTAAGCGTGCAATTTCTTTATCCATATCGATTAAACCTTCTAAAGGCAATACAACTTTACCAGCAACTACTACTGCAGTCATCGCTTTTTCTGGTATATCAATATGTGTATCTATCGTTAATTCACTTGGATTACAGAATTTATGAATATAATCTGCATTTTCAATAAGTGTTGCTTTAATATTTTCATCTTTAGCTTGAATGAAAATAGGAATAGCTTTTGAAAGTGGTGTATTCACTTCAACACGTGATTGTCTTACAGATTTGATGATTTCAACTAATTGTTGCATCGTTTGTTTACTATCTTCAAAGATATATTCTTCTTTAACAGTTGGCCAAGATGCTTTTACAATTGTTTCTCCTTCATGCGGAAGACTTTGCCATATCTTCTCAGTGACAAATGGCATGAATGGATGTAACATTCTCATCGTTTGATCAAGTGTGTAACTTAAAACAGAACGTGTTGTTTGTTTTTGTACCTCATCATCACCATTCATTGGGATTTTACTCATTTCAATATACCAATCACAGAATTCATCCCAAATGAAGTTATATAATGCTCGACCAACTTCACCAAATTCATATTTCTCGCTTAAGTTTGTAACTGTTTCTATTGTTTCGTTTAAGCGAGTTAGTATCCATTTATCTGCAAGTGATAAATTACCACTTAAGTCGATATCTTCGAATTTAAATTCTTCTCCAATATTCATTAAACTGAAACGTGCACCGTTCCAAATTTTATTAATGAAATTCCAAACGGATTCTACTTTTTCAGTAGAGTAACGTAAATCATGACCAGGTGATGATCCTGTTGCTAGGAAGTATCTGAGACTGTCTGCCCCATATTCTTCAATAACATCCATAGGGTCTACACCATTACCTAAAGACTTACTCATTTTTCGACCGTCTTCAGCTCGAACTAATCCATGAAGTAAAACATCATTGAATGGTCTTCTATCTGTAAATTCCAGACCTTGGAATATCATTCTCGCAACCCAGAAAAAGATAATGTCATAACCCGTTACTAACGCATTCGTAGGATAGTAGCGTTTGTAATCGTCGGCTTCGATGTTTGGCCAACCTAAAGTTGAGAACGGCCATAACGCACTTGAGAACCAAGTATCTAATACATCTTCATCTTGTTCCCAATTATCAATGTCTTTAGGTGCTTCTTCTCCAACATAAATATCTCCTGTTTCTTTATGATACCATGCAGGAATTTGGTGTCCCCACCATAATTGTCTAGAAATCGTCCAGTCTCTAATTTCTTCCATCCAGCGATTGAAAGTATTCTCAAAACGTGGTGGATAAAAATCAATGCGATCATCCGTTTTTTGATTATCAAGTGAACGTTGTGCTAGTGGTTTCATTTTTACAAACCATTGCGTAGATAAGTACGGCTCAACAATAGCACCAGAACGTTCAGAATGCCCAACAGAGTGAACGTGCTCTTCAATTTTAATAACTAAATCTTGCGCTTTTAAGTCTTCAACTAACTGTTTACGGCATTCGAAGCGATCTAAACCAGCATATTTACCAGCTTTATCGTTCATTTTACCATTTTCATCCATGACTATAATATTTTCTAAATCATGTCGTTGCCCAATTTCAAAGTCATTTGGATCGTGTGCAGGTGTAACTTTCATTGCCCCACTACCAAAATCAATATCAACATATTCATCAGCTAATATTGGTAATTCACGACCAACAATAGGTAATATAACTGTCTTTCCAATTACATCTTTATAGCGGTCATCATTTGGATTTACTACTATAGCAGTATCTCCTAACATTGTTTCAGGTCTTGTTGTTGCGATTTCAATATACCCTTCACCATCAGCATAAGGATATTTAAAATGATAAAAATGACCTTGAACATCTTCATGAATGACTTCAATATCTGATAGCGCAGTTCGAGCTTCGGGATCCCAGTTAATAATACGTTCTCCACGATAGATGATACCTTTATTGTATAAGTCAACAAAGACTTTTCTCACTGCTTTACTTAATCCGTCATCCAAAGTAAATCGTTCTCGACTATAATCAAGTCCTAATCCTAATTTAGCCCATTGTTGGCGAATAAATGATGCGTACTCCTCTTTCCATGACCATGCATGTTCTAAGAACTTTTCACGCCCAATATCGTGACGCGAAATGCCTTGTTCTTTTAATTTAGCATCTACCTTAGCTTGAGTAGCAATACCAGCATGGTCCATACCAGGTAAATATAAAGTGTCATAACCTTGCATACGTTTCATTCGCGTAATGATATCTTGTAACGTTGTATCCCATGCATGTCCAAGATGTAATTTACCTGTTACATTGGGTGGTGGAATTACAATTGTATATGTTTCTTTTGATTTGTCTTCTGAGGGTTTGAAATAACCATTCTTTACCCATTCTTCATAACGCCCAGCCTCAACTTCGCGTGGATTATACTTAGGCTCCATGTTCATCGATTAAAAACCTCCTAATAATTAAAAAAACATCCTCCTAAATAACATAGGACGGATGTTCCGTGGTACCACCTAAATTCAAGCATATATCCATATACTTGCACTTAATTTGATTAACGCTCAAACACGCTTTTATCTACTTATTAATTGTTCAATAAAAGTTCTAGTGGGCTACCTTCAGATTGAATGTTATACATATTTACACCGACCATATGCTCTCTGTGCTATCATTCAAACTTACTCTTCCCAATAATATATTTCATTACTTAATTATAGTATAATGGAAATCGTGATAAGTCAATCTCTTGGAGGTATATTTATGAATGAATGTGCATTTAGCACAATAGACCCGACTTACTTAGATTATCATGACAATGTCTGGGGACAACCTATATATGATAGTAAAGCCTTATTTAAACTAATGGCTTTAGAATCTCAACATGCTGGGCTATCATGGCTCACTATATTAAAAAAGAAGCACTCATATGAAGAAGCATTTTACAACTTCGAACCAAGCAAAATTGCACAAATGACACCAAGTGATATTGATGCATTAATGGAATTTCCAAATATTGTTCATAATCGTAAAAAGTTAGAAGCCATTGTGTCACAAGCCAAGGGCTATTTCGAAATAGAAAAAGACTATGGTAGCTTTAGCCACTTTCTATGGTCTTATGTAAATCACAAACCCATTGATTTAAACTACACAAATGCTTCGGAAAGATTAACCGTAGATGATCGTGCTAAGCAATTGTCTAAAGACTTTAAAAAATATGGCTTTAAGTTTCTTGGTCCAGTAACTGTATTTTCATTTTTAGAAGCGGCTGGGTTATATGACGCTCATTTAAAAGGATGCCCATCTAAACCTTCATAAAATTAATATGGGGGCGGAACAGAAATAAAGTACATTCGTTGTCCCGCCCCAGCTTGCTTAGCTTGTAGCTTTTTATGATGACATTCACTTAGCTAGGACCCGGCTAGCAAAGATAACTAGGTTTGTTAAACGTTTGATTTAAGCATCTTCTTAGTTCAATCGGCTACTGTAAATTTACCAAGTAATATTATCTAACTATTTTGCTCCAACCTCATCTTTTTTTCAGAAATTTCGATATACCACCACGTAAGAAAAAGCCAATGATAGGTGCTACTACAAATAAAATAAAAAAGATTCTAAATATATGGAAACTAGAAATCATTGCCACATCTGCCCCAGTTGCCATTGCGACTAAAACTATTTGACTCATACCTCCCGGCGCCCCACCTAAAAATAATTCATTAATATTATTATTTGTAAACAGATGCACAACGTATACCATGATAAATGATCCAATGATTAAAAAGACATTTTGATAAATTATAGCTACGGCAATACGACCTTTTAAATCTGAGAGTAAATTGGCAATCTGTAGGCCGATTCTAATCATATAGATCACTTGTGCAGAAGCAAGGATATAGTTATCCAGTGTAAATATGTGTTGTGTCGTCAAATTCCAAATAACCAAAACTAATATAGGCGCTAATAATTGTTTAGTAGGAAAATTAATTTTCGCCATAAAACTATAAACAATGGCAATACAACACACGAGTAATATAACTTGCGATAAGTTAAGTACTTCTGTTAATGGTGGTGCTTTTAGAGGCGTTACGCCATTATCACCATGGCTACTAAAGAAATATGAAATCATTGGTACTAATATCACTACAAAAATGACTCGAGACGTTTGCGTTAAACTCACCACGAGTATATTTGCATTTTTATTTTCCTCAGCCATGATTAACATTTGACTTAATGCACCGGGTATAACACTTAATATCGCCGTTTCAGTGTTAACATTTGCTATTTTCTTAAAAAAGAATGCTATCAGTAGCGATAAAATGATGAGTAATAGTGTAACAATAATAATTGTCAGCCAATCATCATTGATATCATGAAGCACTTCAGTTGTGAATGTCGATCCGATTTGAACACCTAATAAAATAAGACCAATCTGACTGAACCAAAAAGGCCATTTAACCTCTAATTTAAATACTTTAATGACAATTATTGATGCAATAATAGGACCAAACATAAATGGTAAAAGAATGTGTGCAACATGCAGTATCAAGCTTATTACAATTGCTGTCACTAAAAGAATAAAGTTATTGATCCATATTTTTTTCATTATGCATCCACTTCTTTCATTAAAAATGAGGTTAAGACATCATCGAGTTGAAAGTCCTAACCTCATTCTATTTCATAACATTATACAATACGACTTAGAGCAGTATCAAATGCTTGGATGGTTTTTTCAATGTCTTCTTTACTATGTGCTGTAGATAAGAAAGTACCTTCAAATTGAGATGGTGGTAAGAATACCCCTTCTTTTGCCATTTCACGATACATTTGACTAAATCGTTCTAAATCACTTTTATTTGCTTCTTCAAAATTAGTGACAGGTCCTTCATTTAGGAAGTATCCAATCATAGAACCAGCTCTATTTATAGTGATTGGGACGTTATGTTTACTGAAGACTTTTTTAAGTCCCTCTTCTAACATATCACCTAATTCTTGGAAATATTCATATGACTCAGGTGTTAATTGACTTAGTGTTTCATAACCACTTGTCATCGCTAACGGGTTACCTGAAAGTGTTCCTGCTTGATAAATATTACCTACTGGCGCAATTTTATCCATTATTTCTTTTTTACCACCAAAAGCACCTACTGGTAGTCCGCCACCGATAACTTTACCTAAGCAAGTAAGATCTGGCGTAATACCAAAGTAACCTTGTGCACAATTGTATCCTACTCGGAAACCTGTCATAACCTCATCAAAAATAAGAAGTGCACCATAATCATTTGTAATATCACGTAATCCTTGTAAAAATCCATCTTTAGGTGGAACAACCCCCATATTACCTGCAACAGGCTCTACAATAATACCAGCTATATCATCCCCGTAATTCTCAAATGCAACTTTAATTGCATCAAGATCATTATAAGGAACGGTGATTGTATTTTTAGCAGTGCCTTCAGGTACACCAGGTGAATCAGGTAAGCCAAGTGTTGCAACACCAGAACCCGCTTTAATTAATAATGAATCACTATGGCCGTGATAACATCCTTCAAATTTAACGATCTTATTACGTCCTGTATAACCACGAGCCAATCGTAAAGCTGCTAATGTTGCTTCAGTTCCAGACGAAACCATACGTACCTTTTCAATTGATGGCACGCGTTCGATAACTAATTCAGCAAGTTTATTTTCCTCTAATGTAGATGCACCAAAACTTGTGCCTCTATCTACAGCTTCATGAAGTTTTTTAATGACTTGTTCATTCTTATGTCCTAAAATTAATGGCCCCCAACTTAATACATAATCAATATATTCATTGCCATCAATATCATAAATTCTTGATCCTTTAGCATGATCCATAAAAATTGCTGGTGTATCTACAGATTTAAATGCTCTTACAGGGCTATTAACACCACCTGGCATTAGATTTTCAGCAACTTGCATAGCCTCTATCGATTTCTCGTAACCCATATCAAAGTCCTCCTACTAGTTATTTTATTTATCTAAATAACGACAAATGTCTTTAGCAAAGTAAGTAATAATCATATCTGCGCCAGCGCGTTTCATAGAAACCATTTGTTCCATAACAACACGTTCTTCATCAATCCAACCATTTTGAGCTGCAGCTTTCGTCATCGCATATTCACCACTAACGTTATAAGCGATAACAGGAATATTTGTATTATTTTTAACATCTCTAACAATATCTAAGTAACTTAACGCAGGTTTTACGATCATCATATCTGCGCCTTCTTTTAAGTCACTTTCAAGTTCACGGAATGCTTCTAAACGATTTGCAGGATCCATTTGATATGTTTTTCTATCTCCAAATGACGGTGCAGAGTCTGCCGCATCTCTGAATGGTCCAAAGAAGCTTGATGCGTATTTAATGCCATAACTCATAATTGGAACATTATAATAACCTGCGTCATCCAAGCCTCTTCGAATTTCAGCGACAAAACCGTCCATCATATTACTTGGTGCAATAATATCAGCACCTGCTTCAACTTGTGAAAGAGCCGTTCTAACAAGCAATGGTAAGGATTTATCATTATCTACATCATGCGTATGCTCATCGATTACACCACAATGACCGTGGTCTGTATATTCACATAAACATGTATCTGCAACGATTAATAAATCTTGATGCAATGCTTTCGCTTTTCTAGTCGCTTCTTGAATAATGCCATTATGATCATATGCACCTGAACCTACATCATCTTTAGCATTCGGCACACCAAAGAACATAATCGCTCTTATACCTAAGTCATATGCCTCATTAATTTCATCATCTAACAAATTTAAACTGATTTGATAAACGCCAGGAAGTGATTTTATTTCACTTTTTACATCATCTTTTTCAACTACAAATATTGGGTAAATTAAATCTTCTTTTCTAACATGATTTTCTCTAACTAAATTACGCATTGATTCTGATGAACGTAATCGTCTATGTCTATCAAATTTCATTATTATACCAACTTTCAATAATTTTATTTATAAGCGATTCTGAAGTTTGTTTATCTGCTACCAATGAATTTAAACCATGTTGATGTAATGTGTTCGCAGTTTGCTTTCCTATTGCAAAATAGTTATTAAACTGTTTCGGCACATTATGCTTTACATATGCGTTTACAGCAGAAGAACTTGAAAACGTTATAGCATCAATCTTATGACTTTCGACTTGTTGAATCACTTCACTAATATGTCTATCATTCGCAATAGGTTCATATAAATCGATTTTGGTCACACTATTAGTTAGTGCTAACGTTTGATGAAGTTTAGGTCGCGCCATAGCACTACTTGGTATTAAAATAGATTGATTTTCTTGTTTAAACTGTTCTAACAACCCTTCTTGAGAGTAATCATCAGGAACAAAGTCCAAATTAATATTTAACGTTTCACATAGCTCTGCTGTTTTCTTACCAATAACTGCTACATAGTTAACATCTACTTGATTTAAATATTGATAAAATAATCGAACCGCATTTTTAGAGGAAAAAATAATCCAGTCATAATTATGATGCAAAACTTGAGTGTCAAATTCAAGTGATTGAATTTCAATAAATGGCTTATGCACTATTTCAACTAAATCACTATTAAATTCACTCGATTGCGTCATAACTACAACTGGTTTCATAATTCATTGCACCTCTATAATTTGGTTTAATGCGATTGTTCTTCGTTTAATTTTTTTATGATGTCATAAGCGCCTTGCTCTTTTAATACACGACTGACTTTTTCACCTAAATCAATTGGATTGCTACCAACTTCTGTATGTTCATATCTTTCTGAGCCATCTGGCGTCATAATGAGCCCAGTAAATTCAATTTCCCCATTTTCTTTGTTTGTGGCATAACCACCAATAGGTACTTGGCAACTTCCATCCATAGCCGAAAGGAATGTTCTTTCAGCAGTAACACAGTCTGCTACTGATTGATTATGGACTTTCTGCAATAATTCTAATAACTCGGTATCATCACTACGACATTCAATACCTAATGCACCTTGGCCGATAGCTGGTAATAAAACATCTTTATCTAAATACGTTGTAACGATGTCATCTGACCAACCCATGCGTCTCAATCCAGCAGCAGCTAAAATAATGGCATCATAATCTTCAGTTTCAAGTTTGTGAAGGCGCGTGTCAATATTACCTCTTATCCATTTTATTTCTAAATTGGGATATTTAGATAAAATTTGAGCACCACGTCTTAACGAACTTGTTCCAATTATACTACCGTCTGGTAATTCATGTAATGGAACATGATTTTTTGAAATATAAGCATCAAACGGTACTTCCCTATCTGGAATACAACCTAAGGTTAAACCTTCAGGTATGATGCTCGGCACATCTTTAAGTGAGTGAATCGCCATGTCGATATCTTTATCAAAAAGTTCTTGCTGAATCTCTTTGACGAATAGCCCTTTACCACCAACTTTAGATAGTTGTTTGTTTACAATGCGATCACCTTTTGTGACAATCTCTTTAATTTCAATTTCTAGAGTTGGATCCACTTCTTTTAACTTATCGATAAATTGTTGGCTCTGTGTTAAAGCAAGTTTACTTCTACGTGAGCCTACAACTAATTTGCGCATACTTGTTGCCTCCTAATGACATTTAAAAAATTTAAGTGAAATGCGTTGTAAAAAATAAATTAACCATACATAAGCAAAATAACACAATGTTAAAGTAGATTAAATAAATTGTTTTAAACCAGTGATTAATACGACTTATTAAATAAATAGCGTAGAAAATGGTAATAATTGACGATAATACCACTTTAGGGTCAGCAAAGATACTATGACCTATGGCATACACGCCCCACTGAGCACCTAGGATAACACTTAAAATTAAGATGATGAATCCACCTAAAGATGAGTAGAACACAACGGTTTCAAGTGTAGCTACGCTACCAATCCTAAAATACTTTTGATCAAAATTCTTCTCCCTCAAATTTCGGTACTGAATAATATAAAGCAACGAATTAACAAAAGATAAAGCAAAAAATGCATAACTTAATACTGCTAATCCAATGTGCACTAACAATAATTCATTAATAACTGCGACCCGTTGCACGTTTGTTGAATAATGTTCAGGTTGAAACGTATTCATCATTAATAAGATAAATCCTATTACATTAAGAAAAAACACAGAAAAACTTAATACTTTGACAACATTTAAAATCAATGCAATACATATGATTATCCACGATAAAAAGAAAAATACATCAAATAACGAACTTAAAGGAATTCTATTATGTGAAGTGATATAAACAGACAAAGAGATTGTTTGTAATATCCAAACAATCCCTAATGTATAAATTCCCAATTGTCTAATTTTATGACTCTTTTTAACGAAGTCAATAAAATAACAGAGAATACTAATTAAATATATAATTAATATTATTTCATGAAATCTAATAAACAGGGTCTCTTGCATATTATCACCATATAAATATGCTTATTCAAAACTAAAGATATGACGGATAGACATTTCTTTTTCTTTTTGTACTTTACGCGCTTTAATATGTTCGTAAGGATCTTCAGCATCAATATCAAATATGTTTTGAAATAGCTCTAATTTTTCATTACTTCTCTTATCATTACTCAATTCTTTGGCCTGTTTTATTGGATCTTTCAACATTTGATTGATAATACTTTTAGTGTGTTTCGAAATTATTGTACGTTCTCTATCTGTAAGATTAGGAAGCTTTCTGTCGATACTATCCATCGTTTCTGATTGGATTGTCATTGCTTTTTCACGTAACGCTCTAATAACAGGTACAACACCTAACATATTCACCCAATCGTTATGTGCTTGTACTTCATCAGGAATCTGACTAGCTATAAAATCTGCAGCCATTTGACGTTCTCGTAAGTTTGCATCAACTAAACCTTTAAGGTCATCCACATCATAACTGAATATATTCTCACTAATGTTAACATCTGGTTCAATATCTCTAGGAACTGCAATATCAATTAACAGTAATGATGAAGCTTTTCTTTGAAGATTGACATCTTCTATCATAGATTTTGTAACAATAAAATCTGGTGAACTTGTTGAACTGATAACAATATCCGCATCAGTCAATAGAGTTGGTAATGACTCAAGTGTATTATAATTCACGCCGTGCTTGTTTGCTAATTTATACGCATTAGTTTCAGTTCGATTTACAACAGTAATATCATCAATACCTGAACCTAACAAATTTAAAAGTGATAACTCACTCATTTCCCCTGCACCTATGATGATAGCTTGTTTACCTTTTAGTTTACCAAATACCTTTTTAGCTAATTCAACCGCAGCATATGAAACACTAACAGCATTATCTGCTATATCAGTTTCATTATGCGCTTTTTTAGCAAATGTAATAGCCTGCTTAAATAAATGATTGAACATTGTACCAGTTGTTTGAAGATCTTGAGCTAAAAAGAATGCGTCTCTCATTTGTCCAAGAATTTGTGTTTCACCCAGTACAATAGAATCTAAGCCAGAAGTGACACGCAGTAAATGTTCAACTGCTTCGTCCCCCACTTTAACTTCTGACATGTGTTTTATATCATCTACTTCAAATCCAAATGAACGCGCTAAAAATCTTTGTATATAATAACGACCTGTATGGATTTGATCAACTATGGCATATACTTCAGTACGATTACATGTAGATAGAATAACGTTCTCTAAAATAGATTTAGTTTCGAACAAATCTTCATGGGCTAATCGTAAGGCATCATCTCTAAAAGCGACTTGCTCTCTAAGTGCTACATCGGCAGTGCGATGATTTATACTTAAAGCAATAAAATGCATTTATAACGCCCTCCAAATACTAACAATACTGTTAGTATAACACATAATTTAACGATTTTAAGTTGATTGCTCAAACAAATTAGAAAGATTCTAATTTAAAGTCAAAATTTTGACACTTTAAACATAAAACAATCTAAACAAAAGTTTCAACTTTGTTTAGATTGTAATGATTATAAATAATTAGCAATTAAATCCCATATTTGTTGTTGTTTAGTATTTTGAATTGATGAGTAACTAATGATCGTGTCATCAGGATCTAAATCTAATTTTTCTTTGATATTTTTGATGTGCTTTTGAACTTTGCCTTTAGCAATCTTGTCCTCTTTAGTACAGATGACTAAAGTAGGAATATCAAAATGTTTTAAATAATTATACATTAAAACATCATCTTCCGTAGGATTGTGGCGTAAGTCAACTAATTGAATAACTAACTTTAAACTTTCTCTTTTAGTTAGATACTCTTCTATCATTTTACCAAATTTCTCACGTTGAGATTTACTTACTTTTGCATATCCATATCCAGGTACATCAACAAATATTAATTGATCATCAATATTAAAGAAATTTAATGTTTGTGTTTTCCCTGGTTGTTGTGACGTACGTGCCATATTCTTTCTACCTATCATACTATTTATAAATGAGGATTTACCGACATTTGAACGTCCGCTTAACGCTACTTCAGATAAACCTGAATCTGGATACTGTGCTTCTTGAACTGCACTAATAATTAAATCAATATTATTAGGATTAATATTCATAGATTATCCTCTCTTTTAGAATTAATTTTAACTGTTTCATTATAATATATATTGTGATATTTCTAAACAAACAATTACTCAAAATAAAAAAGAGTGGAACGGAATTCAAATTGAATTCCAGGTCCCACTCCAATTAATAATTGTCTTGAATTTCTTTAACACTGGTAACTGTGAATCATTAAAGCATATTAAGCAATATATTTAATTAAGCAGATGTTTTACTATCATTCAATAAATTGCCTTCAGCGTCATATAGTTCTGGTTCAACTTCATCATTAATTGTTTTATCTGTAATTACGACTTTAGCTACATCTTCTGATGATGGCACATCATACATGATATCAATTAATGCTTCTTCAATAATAGAACGTAAGCCACGTGCACCTGTTTTACGTTCTATTGCTTTTTCACTTACAGCAGCTAATGCTTCTTCTGTAAATTCTAACTCGACATTATCAAGTTCTAACATTTTAGTATATTGTTTTACTAAAGCGTTCTTAGGTTGCGTTAAAATATTTTTAAGCGCCTCTACATCTAATGTTTCCAAGTTAGCAACAATTGGCACACGTCCGATAAACTCAGGAATTAAACCATATGATTGTAAATCTTCTGGTCGAATTTGTTCTAACAATGCTTCTTCATCATATTTATCCGCCTCATTACTTGCAAATCCAATTACTTTTTCACCTAAGCGACGTTTAATAACTTCATCGATACCATCAAACGCACCACCTAAAATGAATAAGATATTCGTTGTATCAATTTGGATTAATTCTTGGTTTGGATGTTTACGTCCGCCCTGTGGTGGCACGCTAGCAGTCGTGCCTTCAAGAATTTTAAGTAAAGCTTGTTGAACACCTTCACCAGATACATCACGTGTAATAGACGTATTTTCAGATTTTCGAGCAATCTTATCAATCTCATCAACATAGATAATACCTTTTTCAGCTTTATCAATATCAAAGTCGGCTGCTTGAATTAATCGTAATAGAATATTCTCTACGTCATCACCAACGTAGCCAGCTTCTGTTAAACTTGTAGCATCTGCAATTGCAAATGGAACGTTTAACGTTTTGGCTAATGTTTGTGCGAGTAAAGTTTTACCGCTACCAGTTGGTCCTATTAACGCAATGTTACTTTTTTGTAACTCGACTTCGTCTTCATTAGGTCCTAATTGTTGAATACGTTTGTAGTGATTGTATACAGCTACTGCTAAAGATTTTTTAGCTTTTTCTTGACCAATAACATACTCATTTAAATGATCCATAATTTCTTTCGGTGTAGGCAGTTCAGTAAATTCTTCAGAAGTCGTTTGAGCCAACTCTTCTTCCACAATTTCTGAACATAATTCGATACACTCATTACAGATATATACGCCACTTCCTGCGACTAATTTCTTAACTTGGTCTTGGTCCTTACCACAGAAAGAACATTTTAAATTTTCTTCATCTTCATTGAATTTAAACATTCATTTACACCTCTATTCTTAAACGACTATACTAGATAGCATTCTACAATGCAAATTCATGGTTAACAACTAAAATGCTTAAAACATAGAGTAGCAGGTTACATATATTGATGCACCTGCTACTTTAAATTTTAATTATTAATTTAACAATGAATTATTATTTGTCTTCTTTTGTAGATTCAACGTATTTAGCATTGTCTCTAAGTAAGTCAATAACTTTTTGAATACGTACATCATTTTTAATGATGTCTGTATTACCTAAAGTGTTTTTAATATCTTCTACAGAGATATTAAATTGTTTACTCATTTTTTCTAATTCTTTATCGATATCTTCATCAGTTGCTTCAATATTTTCTTTATCTGCAATTGCTGAAAGTGTTAAGTTTGTTTTAATGCGTTGTTCAGCATCATCTTTCATTTGTTCTCTTAATTGAGACTCATCTTGACCTGAAATTTGGAAATAAGTTTGTAAGTCTAATCCTTGTTGTTGAATTCTTTGACCAAATTCTTGAACCATACGATCTAATTCAGTGTCAATCATTGCTTGAGGAATATCAATTGTTACATTATCAGTCGCTTTGTTAATTGCTTCTTCTTTTTCTACATTTTTAGCTTCTTCAGCTTTTTGTTCTGATAAACGTTTACGTAAGTTTTCTTTGTATTCATCAACACTATTAGCTTCAGAATCTAATTCATTAGCGATTTCGTCATCTAATTCTGGTACTTCTTTATATTTAATTTCATTTACTTTTGTTTTGAAAGTAGCTTCTTTACCAGCTAATTCTTCAGCATGATATTCTTCAGGGAATGTAACAACTACGTCTTTTTCTTCACCTGTTTTAACGCCTACTAATTGATCTTCAAATCCAGGGATAAATGAACCTGAACCGATTTCAAGATCGTAACCGTCAGCTTGTCCACCTTCAAATTGTTCACCGTCAACATAGCCATCAAAGTCGATATTCACTGTATCACCATTTTCAACAGCGCCATCTTCTTTAACTACCATATCAGCTAAGTGACCTAAGCTGTGGTCAATTGCTTCTTGTAAATCTTCGTCAGTTAATTCTGAATCTTGTTTTTCAATTTCTAAACCTTTGTAATCACCTAATTGAACTTCTGGTTCAACCGTTACAGTAGCTTCAAATTCGAAATCTTTACCTTTTTCAATTTGTGTAACATTAATTTCAGGTTGCGCTACTGGGTTAATACCAGTTTCATCAATCGCTTCACCATAAGCTTCAGGTAATAGAATGTCTACTGCATCTTGATATAATGCTTCTACACCGAAACGTTGTTCAAAGATAGGACGAGGCACTTTACCTTTACGGAAACCAGGCACGTTAATTTGTTTAACTACTTTTTTAAATGCTTGATCTAATGCTTTGTCTACTTTTTCTGCTGGAACTGTAACTTTTAATAATCCTTCGTTACCTTCCTTTTTTTCCCAAGTTGCTGTCATGTATAAATACCTCCATGATTACATTTTTATTTTTTCAACTTCCCTATTATAGCACACGTCCAATACGGACACAAACAGTCTTTTATAGGGCTTTAAAACACTTTTAAATTTCAATAATCTAACTTTAACGAATTCATTTAATATTATAAAATAATTTGCTCAAAGTTGACCATCAAGTTGATGAATAAAACTTAATACGTCTAAATTAGCTTCCTTACTTTTTATACCAATCATTGATTTAAAATAAACATCATATCCCACAATCCAATCTTCATAATCAAATAATTCATATATATTAAGTGGATATAATAATATAGCATGGTTATTCATTGCATGTATGGCTTCATCTATGATGTTTAGTGCGCCATTTTCTAATCGATCAATGACTTTAGGAATGACTTGAGTTTTAAGTTCAGTATGTTCTAGGCCATTAAGTTCAGATGGAATAACTTTAATGGCGTGACCCATCTTATTTATCGAAATCGCTGAATGATATCCAGCAAACCTTAAGAATTCGATCATTAAACTCTTTAAATTATCTGCTTCTACCTCATTGGCTAGCAAAAAGGCAATGGTTTCTTTAAATTCATAATGGCCATTATCAATCAATTTAAGTATTAATTGAATTTGTTCGTTTAGGTTCAAGGTGTTGAATTTAGTCAACATTTGACTAGTTATATGTTTATCTTCATTCAACTGTGATTGCGCATATTCTTTTAGTGGGAATAGCGCCATTCTAGTTTTATGACTTTGAACTTCATCTATGATCTGATTAATAACATTGACGGATTCATAGTACTGTCCAAGACCATTTAACGCTTTGATGTAATATAACATTAACTCATCATATTGTTGAATCCCTCTTTTCAAGAGTACAATAGCCTCTTCTCTTAACTCCAAAAAAGAATTTAAATGATACAGCATATTACATTTAATTAAAGCTAGTGTTTGGTCTAATTCAAATTGTGTCTCATAATTTTCAAATAATTGGTATAGCATTTCATATTGTTGCTTGTTATGTGCTACTTTAATATCTTTATATAGTTTTTGTTGCAATTTCGGAAAAGGGATAATATCAGACATTTCATCTCCCTCCTATAACTCTTTTAAAATCAATGCACTCCATGTTTCAAAATCATCATAATTGTCAATGCTTTCTTTCTCCAACCATTGAATTTTTAATGTATCTGTTTCACGAACTTCAATATCATTTGAGTTAACTTTAATTTTAAAAACTACACCAATATGTACTTTGCCAACATCATTTGTATCATCATTTATAAATCCGATATATTCCATGTTTTGAGAATTGGCTTCAGTTAATCCTACTTCCTCTTCAAGTTCTCTTTGAGCATTTTCTCTTAAAATTTCATTAATCGAACTCGCGCCTATTACATCATTCATGTGTCCACCCACACCAATAGATGATTGACCGTGTAAACGTGATTCTCCACCACCGCTTAACCTTTTATAAATTAGCAATTCATTTTTTTCATTTTCTAGTAAGCAATATGAAATTAATTGTTTATATGAAGGGTCCTCTTCCATATCTCCACGTCGTTTAACTTCATATTTAGAAAAAGTATTAAATATTGCTTTGCCTTGTGGATCATTTTTAGTTAAAAACCCATTAAAGGCATTTGATTCTTCTTCAAAAAGAATATCTCTTGGTACTACTATAATTTGCTCATCATATTTAGACATAGTGTTCTCCTTACAATAATTTCTTAATTAGCATTTTATCAAACTCAATCACCAAAGAACAAATAAAGGTGCATGAACGATTTATAATTTCAATTATTAATTATTTGAAAACAAAAAAGATGACTTTAAAGTCATCTTTAATAAATCAATTATTTTAAAGCTTCTTTAGCTTTAGATACTAATTCAGCGAATGCTTTTTCATCTGAAATAGCTACTTCAGAAAGCATTTTACGGTTAATATTGATGTCTGCTTTTTTCAAGCCGTTCATTAATCTTGAATAGCTCATGTCATGTTGACGTGCAGCTGCATTGATACGTGTAATCCATAATTTACGGAAGTCACGTTTACGTTGACGACGGTCACGGAAAGCGTATTGACCTGATTTCATTACTTGTTGTTTTGCTACTTTATATAATGTGTGTTTAGCACCGAAGTAACCTTTAGCTAATTTAATCGTTTTTTTACGACGTGCTCTTGTTACTGTTCCACCTTTAACTCGTGGCATATTAAATTCCTCCTTAGATATAACAATGATTTATCGTTCGTTTATTAATGACAATTATTTTTTATAAGCTAATAATTGTTTTACGCGTTTCATATCGCTTTTAGAAACTAATTTAGCTTTACGTAATTTACGTTTTTGTTTAGTGTTTTTATTTGCGAATAAGTGAGATGTGAAAGCTCTTGAACGTTTTAATTGACCTGAACCAGTTCTTTTAACACGTTTAGCTGCTCCACGGTGAGTTTTCATTTTTGGCATGATTCATTTCCTCCTAATAATAATGAATTATTTTTCGTTAACAGGCGCTAACATGATAAACATTTGACGCCCTTCCATTTTAGGTTTCTGTTCAACAGTGGCAATATCTTTACATTCGTCAGCGAATTTTTCTAATACGCGTTGACCAATTTCTTTATGCGTAATTGCACGACCTCTAAAACGAATAGAAACTTTACATTTATCGCCTTTAGATAAGAATTTACGACCATTTTTCAACTTAGTTTGGAAATCGTGTTCCTCAATAGTTGGACTTAAGCGTATTTCTTTAACATTGATAACTTTTTGTTTCTTTTTCATTTCTTTTTCTTTTTTCTGTTGTTCGAATTTATATTTACCATAATCCATGATTCTTGCAACAGGTGGTTTAGCATTTGGTGCTACAACTACTAAATCTAATTCAACACGTTCAGCCATTTCTAATGCTTCTCGTTTTGATTTAACACCAATTTGGTCACCATTTTGGCCAATTAAACGTAATTCTTTAGCGCGAATCTTTTCGTTAACTTGCGTTTGATCTTTTGCTATGGTTGACACCTCCCAAAATTTTACGAAATTTTCCAAGCAAAAAGAGCGAACATAGAATGCCCGCTCTTCTCTCATACACATATAATGTGTGACATGATTAACCTGCCAACTGCTTGATGCGTCGCTACAGGTGAGAAACGGGTGTTTCTACTTGGTACGTTTCGTATTCAACGTTATTAATCATATCAGTGTATGTGGTATAAGTCAACAAATATTTTTAATTTAATGATGTTTTACTTCATCCATTGATACATCTTGTCTTAAGTCTACTTTATCCAATGGAATCATCTTAGTTTTATATCTCAATTTATGATAAATAAAGAACACTAAGAATACTGGAATACCCATGTATGTGATAACAAATCGATTTAAATCAAAATGACCTGTTTTAATGAAATCAACATCTTGGCCAATGATAACAATCACACAAAGTATCCCTGCAAAAATTGGACCGAATGGGAACCATTTTGCTTTATATTTTAATTCTCTCTTACTGTGATGTTGTTTTTCAAATGCGCGTCTAAATCTATAATGACTAATCGCAATACCAACCCATGCGATAAAGCCTGTCATACCACTTGCAGCAACAATATATTCATATGCGTCACCACTTAGTTTTTGGACTAAGAAAATAATAACAACTAAAATTGCTGTCGCAAATAATGATAAGTATGGCACACCATATTTATTCGTTTTACCAAATGAATGGAAAGCTAATTTATCTTTACTCATAGAATATAACATTCGTGTTGATGCATACATACCTGAGTTACCTGCAGATAATACAGAAGTTAAAATAACTGCATTCATAAATGATGCTGCAAAGGCTAAACCAGCATTTTTGAATACTAATGTAAAAGGTGACGTAGCAATATTGTCATCGCCACCCATCAAAGCATTGCTATCATAAGGAATTAACATACCAATAACAAATATCGCTAAAATATAGAATAGTAATATTCTCCAAAACACTTGTTTAATGGCTTTTGGTACTGCGCGCTCTGGATTTTCAGATTCTCCAGCAGTTATACCAATTAATTCAGTACCTTGGAATGAGAATCCAGCAACTAAGAATACACCTAGAATTGATAGTAAACTGCCGCCTAGGTTGCCACCTAAAATAGGTCCTTCACCCTTAGTAAATGTATCAAAGCCTACAAATTCGCCACCCATGATACCTAATATCGTTAACAAACCAATGACGATAAAGATGATAACTGTTACAACTTTGATTAATGCGAACCAATATTCACTTTCTCCATAAACTCTCACTGATAAAGAATTCAAAGCGAATATAATGACTAAGAAAATACAACTCCATATCCAAGCTGGAATGCCAGCCATTGGTGTCCAATATTGAATAACTTGAGCAGCAATTGTAACATCCGCTGCAACTGTAATAACCCAGTTAAACCAATAATTCCATCCTAACGCAAATCCTAAAGATGGATCTACGAATCGTGTTGCATAAGTACTGAATGATCCAGAAACCGGTAGATAAGTTGCCATTTCACCAAGAGATGTCATTAGGAAAAACACCATCGCACCTATAATGGCATACGCAATTAAAGCACCTAATGCACCAGCATCATGTATTGCACCACCAGATGTCATGAATAATCCAGTTCCTATACAACCTCCCATAGCGATCATAGAAATATGGCGATCTTTCAATCCTCTTTTGATACCGTCATTTTGACTTTCTACTTTTCTCATAGAAGCTCCCTTTCTTACAGTAGAGGCTAACTAAAATCGTTTTGTTGTGTTATGCGATGATTATGAACGCATTCAATCAATACTTTCAAACCATTTTTCATACTATTTAAAGCACATAAAAATGGTTGCATACCTTAAGATATGCAACCATTTGCTTAATCTATTTCGGTAGCACATCACAAATTGTGACAGTACAGTTTCTGTTCGATAACTGTCCCAACAAATGATCTTTAAGGATATCATTCATTTCGGCATCTTTACCTTTCACACTTTCAACATACGTTCCCTAACAACTTCTGAAGTGTTACTCATTAAAGACGCAACCTCTAACTCTTTTTTATTTAACTATATAGTAATATACATTATGCTGTCTTTTTTATCAAGACTATCTGCGTTTTTTCAAACGAATTTCATCAACTAAATTCCAAATGAATTCATCTTTTTCAACTGTGTCTTGATCTTGAGAACCATACTTACGTACATTAACCTCGTTATTTTCAACTTCTTTATCGCCTACTACAATTTGATAAGGTATTTTTTGCATTTGGGCTTCACGTATTTTGTAACCCATTTTTTCATTACGGTCATCAATTTCTACACGCACACCTTGTGATTTTAATTCATCTTGTAAATTTCTAGCATAATCATAATGTAAGTCTACATTAACTGGGATAATTTCAACTTGTTTTGGTGCTAACCATGTTGGGAAGGCACCTTTTGTTTCCTCAGTTAAGAAGGCTACGAAACGTTCCATAGTTGAAACGACACCACGATGAATAACGACTGGTCGATGATTTTCACCATCACTACCGATGTAAGTTAATTCAAATCTTTCTGGTAATAAGAAATCAATTTGCGCAGTAGATAATGTTTCTTCTTTACCCATAGCAGTTTTAACCTGTACGTCTAGTTTTGGACCGTAGAATGCCGCTTCGCCAATCGCTTCAACGTATGGTAATCCCATCTCATCAACCGCTTCTTTTAGCATAGTTTCAGCTTTATTCCACATTTCATCGTCATCCATATATTTCTCTTTGTCTTCAGGATCTCTGTAACTTAATCTAAATGTATAATCTTCAAAGCCAAAGTCTCTATATACTTCTTGAATCATATTTACAACACGTTTAAACTCATCTTTGATTTGATCAGGTCTTACAAAAATGTGAGAGTCATTTAAAGTCATTCCACGTACACGTTGTAATCCTGATACAGCACCACTCGCTTCATATCTATGCATAGTACCTAACTCAGCAATACGAATAGGTAATTCACGATAAGAATGTGGACGATTGTTATAAACCATCATATGATGCGGACAGTTCATAGGTCGTAATACCATCTCTTCTGTTTCATCTAATTTCATTGGTGGGAACATATCATCTCTATAATGGTCCCAGTGTCCAGACGTTTTATATAACTCCACATTTGCTAATACAGGTGTATAAACATGGTCATATCCCATACTTACCTCTTTATCAACAATGTAGCGTTCAATTTCACGACGGATTGTAGCACCGTTTGGTAACCATAATGGTAATCCAGCCCCTACTAATTGGTTATTAGTGAATAGTTCTAAATCTTTACCAATTCGGCGATGATCTCGTTCACGACGTTCTTCAAGCATTTCTAAATGTGCTTTTAAATCTTTTTTATCGAAAAAGGCTGTACCATAAATACGTTGTAACATTTTATTATTACTGTCTCCACGCCAATAGGCACCAGCAGTTGAAAGTAACTTGAATTCTTTGATTTTAGAAGTTGAAGGAACGTGCACACCGCGACATAAATCCGTAAATTCACCTTGAGAATATAACGTTACACTCTCATCTTCGGGAATAGCATCGATTAATTCTAATTTATATGGATCATCTTTGAAGAAAGCTTTGGCTTCATCTCTAGATACAACTTTGCGTTCAATTTTATGATTTTCATTAACAATTTGTTTCATTGTTTTTTCAATTTTTTCAAAGTCATCTGATGAAACTTTTTCGTCCATATCAAAATCATAATAAAAACCGCCATCTATAACCGGTCCAACACCAAATTTCACATCACCGTATAAACGTTTTAAAGCTTGAGCCATTAAATGTGCAGTAGAATGGCGTAAAACTTCAAGTGCTTCATCACTACCAGGTGTTACAATTTCAATACTTCCATCTTCTTCTAATGGTCTTGTTAAATCCACCATTTGATTATTAAATTTACCAGCCACAGCTTTTTTTCTTAATCCTGGGCTAATTGATTGCGCTATATCTTCAGTTGTTGTTCCTTTATCAAACGCTTTCGAATTACCATCTGGAAATTGAACATTGATTTGATCCATTTATAAAACCTCCGTAATTAAATTCTATTTTCGTTGAAATAAAAAAACTCGCCCCCTAAAAAAGGGACGAGTTTATCGTGGTACCACCCTAGTTATTTAGCAATTGCTAAACATCTCTGCTTAAGATAACGGTCTTGAGCCGGGCATTGATTACCAATACCTAATAATGAAGGAGTAATAACTTAATATGTTAGCTAAATTCTCATCCTAAATATTAGCTCGCTGTATAACATGGATTAAATTATCATATCTTCAACTATTTCAACGATTAAGATTTATCTTAATTATACAATAGTTATTTTAAATTTCAATTATTTCTTAAATTTTTACCATCTAAATAATATGGTGTTGACAATGTTTTAATTCTTTCTATAATTCTAGCCGCTTTCGTTTCTTCTGCTCCTTCACGCGTAATCGATAAATGATGCTCTAACTCGTCAAAATTTAAATTTGATGAGAAAAATGTCGGAAGTTCTTGGACCATTCGATAGTGTAACAGTGGACCAATCACTTCATCTCTCACCCATGGTGTCACTTCTTCTGCGCCAATATCATCTATCATTAATATATTTGCTTCTCTTATGCGTTGTAACTTAGTTTCGTAACTACCATCTTTGAAACCACTTTTAAGCGTACGAATATATTCAGGTAAATAAACAATCGTAGAGGCAATACTTTTAGCTTTAAGTTGGTTTGCAATTGCACCTAAGATAAAAGACTTACCTGTTCCAAATGGACCATGAATATACATACCTTTTACCTTCTCGCCATTAACTAATTGCTTGCACATATCATTCGCATGTTTAGCGATAGCTAGTCGATGTATATCTGAATCGTAGATATCTTTCATCTTAGCGTTTAATGTATCGCGTTGCATATGGTGTGAAGTTATTAAATGCGCATTGAATTTTTCTTCATCATGTTTAATTTTACATGGACACATATTATAACGAATTTTTATTCTATGATTCTCCACATATAATTCAGGAACATGTCCTTTTACAAAATTCGGACAGTGTTCGTAATCATGACCATCATAAATCTTTTGTTGATCTTTATACTCTTGTAATACATTCAGATCATTATCAATGATGTCGTTCGTCAATTCAGATTGATGCTGATTTAAGAATGCTTTTACAGCAGGGTCATTTATGACTTGCTGCTTGATCTTAGCAATTCGTTTCTCTAAATCTCCATTTGCCTTGATAATACTATTAAATGACTTCATTTAATCCTCCTCCCAATCACGTATGAGTTGTTCACGGAATGCAGCGCGTTCTTTTTCAAAACGTTCCTGTTCTTCTTTGGTTAGTGCTTTTTCCTGTTTTTCCTGTCCTCTATTTTTCAACCATTTTGGCGTTTTCTCTCTAGATACGATTTCTCGAGATTTAGCATATCGTTTTCTTGATTGAGATTTATCGTTGCCTTTGTAATCGGCTTTTTGCTCACTAGCTTTTAATGCGTAGTCATATGCCTCTTTTGCAGACTTAATGCCCAATTTCTTCCAGTTTGATGCAATTTCTAAAATGTATGTCTTTGGTAATTTCATATCATTTTTTAACATGACAAATTGAAGCAAAATATTTATAACACCATAGTTTAACTTTTCTCTTTCAATTAATTCTTCAACCATTTTCTTTTGTTGGAATGTTGGCTCTGACCCAGACCAAGATGTCAACATATCAATCGGGCTCGTTTCTTCTAACAATTGCAACCAATTATTATCTGTAGTGACTTGTTCTGACGATGTAGCTTGACGAATATGAGTAGCTTCACTTTCGCTTTCACTGCTACCTTTTGGTTCCAACTTAGGTAATTGTTGATTATGTTCAATCAAATAGTACGAACGGGCATGTTTTCTAATTTCTTCATGCGATAACTGTTGATTACTTGTAATTGAATTTAAAATAATACGCTTCATAGCATCTTCTGTTAAACCATATAATGTCGCTAATTGAACTATTAAATCTTTGGTTTCTTTAGTAATAATTTCATCGCTAATAAAATGGTTACGTAGCATCTCTTTTAAAATTTCAAAATCAAATGACACATTAGATAAATCAATACCATTGTACGACTTTTCTTTTTTTATTGATGATGCATCTACAGGAACATTAGCATGAGGTACTTTAAATACATCAGTGAATTTGCGCGTAACTTGTTGAAAGCCATTTAAATCAGGTTCTTGCTTTTTAAAATAATTTTTTAGGCTTTTATAACGTTGTTTATCAACTTGATTATATAAGTAAACAGATAACATAGGATCATTAAAAAATTGATATGCCGTAGGTGGCTGTACTAATTCATAAATGAAAAATGATTGTTGTTCATCGTGATTTACATATGTTTTAATCAAACCAATTGCTTCTAATAAATCCATATATTGACGAAATTCTGCCAAATTCAATTTTAATTCATTCATGATTGTATAATGCGTTAATGTTTCATCACTGTTCACAAATTGGTTCATAAAGTGATATGTACCTATAGCTTGTGCGCCTATTAAGGGCATGTACAATCGATTAAGTATCTCCAAATGATTATGATTAAATTGGAATTGACGATACACTTTATAACCGTCATGCGGGCTTAAACCATATTCATATGAGTGCAAACTCATTTATATATCACTCCGTTTATTATCATTCAAGATGCCTTGCATTGATGCTAATAATTGATCAACATCTTTAAATTCTTTATATACTGAAGCAAATCTTACATAAGATACTTGATCAACATGCATTAATAAATTCATTACATGTTCTCCGATATCTCTAGAAGAAATTTCTGTTTGGCCGCTATCACGTAATTGCCATTCAACCTTATTCGTAATATCCTCTAATTGCTGATAACGTACAGGTCGCTTCTCACATGATCTAACAAGTCCATTCAATATTTTCTCTCTTAAAAATTGTTCTCGCGTCCCATCCTTCTTAACCACAATTAATGGACTTACTTCTATATGTTCAAATGTCGTAAATCGAGTGCCACAATTTTCACATTCTCTTCTACGTCTAATTGCATTAGCATCATCTGCATGTCTTGAATCAACAACACGCGAATGCGTTGAACTACATTTTGGGCATTTCATTTCTTTCACCCTCTTGAATAGATTATGATTCATTATACTATAAAAGCATTCTAGACAAAAGAAGTCCAATGCGCATTAAAAAAACACTAAAATTAAAAAAAATTAATAAAAATTCTAATTCACGTATAACCTATACCTTAATTTCTAATACTATGTAAAAGGTTTGTAACTAAATGATATAAAACAAAAAGCGAGACTATTTAATCTTAGTTAAAAGATTTAATAGTCTCGCGATATTCGACTGTTAAAATTTATTATTTCGCAGTCGCAACATTTTCAGAACCAATTAATTTGGCAATTTGTTGAGCAACTTCAACTACTCTATTTGAATAACCCCACTCGTTATCATACCATGCAATCACTTTTACTTTATTATCACCCATTACAATTGTGTTTTGAGCATCGATGACTGCTGAATTAGGGTTAGTATTAAAGTCCATTGAAACTAAAGGTGCATCTTCCACATCAAGAATACCATCTAAACCTGCATTACGGAATGCATCATTAACTTGTTCTGCTGTTACGTTTTCTTTTAAATCAACCACTAAATCAACAAGTGAAACGTTTTTAGTTGGTACACGTAAAGCTAAACCATGAAGTTTACCTTCTAATTCTGGTAGTACTTCTTTTAAAGCTTTAGCAGCACCAGTTGACGTTGGTATAATACTTTCGTTACAAGAACGTGCGCGACGTAAGTCTTTATGTGGATTATCTATATTATTTTGATCATTTGTAATTGCATGAACTGTTGTCATAAGTCCATTAACAATACCAAATTGATTATTTAAAACTTTAGCTACCGGTCCAATACAGTTTGTTGTACATGACGCATTACTAAAAATGTCATACGCTTCAACATCTAATTGATTATCATTTACCCCTTTAACAACCATTTGTACATGTCCACCTTTAGATGGTCCAGTTAATAATACTTTTTTGGCCCCAGCTTTGATATGTCCAATCGCTTTGTCACCATGATTAAATTTACCCGTAGCTTCAATAACGATATCAATATCTAACGCTTCCCAAGGTAAATTTTCAGGGTTACGGTCAGACACAAGTTTAATATCATGTCCATCGACACGGATACCATTCTCAATAGGTTCAACCTTCTTATCGAATCTACCATGAGTAGTATCATAATTAATTAGATGCGCAATTGTTTCAGGTGGATAGCTTGCGTTAATCGCTACAATATTTAAGTCTTCTTTATGTAAAGCGATTCTTAACACCATTCTACCAATTCTACCCATACCATTAATTGCTATATTTGTTGACATTTAAAGCACCCCTTGATTGTTTGTTTATATGTTATACTTTATAAAATTAGTGTAACATAATAACGGAAATTTGAAAGCGTTTTCTGATGATTTTAAAAAATTTTTTTAAGCTGATTATTTTAAATTAGCAAAAAGCTCTAATAAACGTAATAATGCAAAAATTAAAGTTTAAGCACGTTTCGCCTACTAGAGCTATAATTTATAAATTGAGTCACATAGAATTTATATTTCTCTATTGATAAACCCTTTTTCAGTTAATAGTTGTTCTAAATTTTGTTTAAGTTCTAACTTATCTCCTAGGTTATCTATAACATGATCTGCCATTCTGCTTTTTTTATCAATTGAAATTTGGCTATATACACGCGCTTTAGCATCTTCAAGTGACAATTGATTACGTTCCATCAATCTCTCTATTTGAATGCTTTCAGATGTATAAACTAACCATACTTCATCCACTGTATCCTGTAATTCATTTTCAAAAAGGAGTGGAATATCCATAATGACATCATAACCTTGATTAAGATAGTTTTGTTTCTCTTTTTCCATTATTTCTCTAACTATTGGATGCACGATATCATTTAACTCGATGCGCTTTTCTGGATGATTAAACACAATTTCTCCTACGTATTGACGATCCATTTCACCTTCATCTGTGATAGCACGTTCACCAAAAGCAGTACGCACTTGTTCTAAACCTTTCGTTCCTTTTGCAACAGCTTGCCTTGAAGCAATGTCAGCATCTACAACCTTAAAACCATATGCTGTCAATAATTCAGAAACTGTTGATTTACCTGTGGCAATACCACCTGTTAATCCTATTACTTTTGGCATAAATATTCACTCACCTTTATTTCTGACAATGTGGGCAGAAATGACTATTACGTGTAGCCACTACCTTTTGCTCAATATCATGCCCACAAACGTTACATGTCTTTTGTTTATATACATTTAAATGTAATTGCATTTCTCCTGTTTTACCATCTGCATGACGATAATCTGAAATGCTAGTACCACCGTTGTTTATACCCTCTTTTAACACTTCTTGAACATAGTAAAACAACATTTGACGTTCTTGGTCTGAAGTTTGTTTAACTTTCCGATCTGGTAATACACCTGCTCTAAACAAAGCTTCACACGCATAAATATTGCCACATCCTGCTACCATCTTATGATCAAGTAGCATTTGTTTAATGGGTTTATTTTGATATTTTTTAAGTTTAATACGATTTAAAAAGTGATTTAATGCATCATCATTAAATGGTTCAGGTGCAATATCAAGAAAAGCAGGGTAATCTTGGAAAGACGCCAAATTTCTTAACTCACCAAATCGTCTGATATCCGAATATACTAGTTGTTTACCATTATCTAAGTGAAATACAACATGCCAATGTTTTCGATAATTTGGTGTACTAATATCTGATAATTTATCAACGATAAAAAAGCCTCCCGCCATACCTAAATGACTTAATATAATACGTTGCGTTTGGTTTTTTTGAATTGTGAAAACAATATATTTACTTCTACGTTCAACAGATTGTATAGCATACCCTTCGCTATTCAATCGGAACCCATCCAAGTTGATACCTTTAATGATGGTCTCTTTTCCTTGTTGTTTTCCTTCTATCACTTTACTCGAAAATGTCACACTTTTAATTGTCGTATTTAAGATATAAGGTTCAATCCCTCTCTTTACATGTTCAACCTCTGGTAATTCTGGCATTTCTAATTCCTCTTTCTATTTTGCATCATACCATGTAGCTCCGTAATTAGAGTCTACTTTTAGCGGTACGTCTAATTGTAGTGCGTGTTCCATAATTTCTTCAACAAACAAACTGAAATCCTCTACTTCATTTGCTGGCACCTCGAAAATCAACTCATCGTGTACTTGTAATAACAATTGCGCATGGTATGACGTTTGTTTTATTTGTTTATCAAATTCAACCATTGCTAACTTAATAATATCTGCTGCGCTACCTTGTATTGGCGTATTCATAGCTGTACGTTCAGCAAATCCTCTTAAATTAAAGTTTCGACTATTAATATCAGGAATATATCTACGACGATGCAATAATGTTTCCACAAATCCATCGGCTTTAGCATCTTTAACGATGTCAGACATATATTGTTTTACACCTGGAAAACTAGCTAAATAATCATCGATAAATGCTTTCGCTTTTTTTCGCGTAATATTCAAGCTTTGACTTAAACCATAATCACTAATACCGTAAACGATGCCAAAGTTAACAGCTTTGGCTTGTCTACGCATTAGCGCATCAACCTCTTCCGCTTCTACTCCAAATACTTTCATTGCAGTTGCAGTATGGACATCTCTTTCGTGAATAAATGCCTCCTTCATACTTTCATCCTGAGTGATATGCGCAAGCACACGTAATTCAATTTGAGAATAGTCTGCTGATAAAATCACACTGTCATTAGAAGTGGGTTTGAAGGCTCTTCTAATTTTACGTCCTTCTTCAAGACGAACAGGTATATTTTGTAAGTTTGGATCTACACTTGATAAACGTCCCGTTTGTGCTAACGTTTGGTTGAAGCGGGTATGAATGCGATTATCATCACTAATCACTTTTTGTAATCCTTCAACATAGGTAGATTGTAATTTAGATAATTGACGATATTCTAAAATGTAATCAATGATAGGATGTTGACCTTGTAGTTGTTCTAACACATCAACCGCAGTAGAATAACCTGTTTTAGTTTTCTTAATGACTGGTAATTCCAATGTTTCAAATAGGACTACACCTAGTTGTTTAGGAGAATTAATATTAAATTCTTCTCCAGCTGCCTCATGTATATTACTGATTAATAAATCTAATTTCCCTTGTATTTCAGACTGCATTTCTTTCAAATCATTTACATCAGTGTAAATGCCAGTTTCTTCCATTTCACTCAAGATGCGCGCTAATGGAAGTTCTAAGTTTAACAATAACTCTATTTGTTGATGAAATTTTAGTTCATCAACCATTTCAGGTTTACAAGCATAAATTGCCTCAGTAATGGATGCAATATGCTTATCTAAAACCGAATCTTCTGGAATGTGTCGTTTTTTTCCTTTTCCATAGATTGACACATCATCTTGAACATAGTTTTGTTTATAGTTACTTACAACCGAATTAACATCTTCAATTGTTCTTGATGGATCGATAATATAACTAGCTAACATAACATCAAACACAATATTTTTAATATCAATGTCTAATCTATGCGCAACAACGTATGTCTTTTTAGCATCATAAACTACCTTTTCTGTAGTTTCATTTTCTAGCCAATCAATCAGTTCTGGATAATCTTTAAGTTGATCAGCAGGAATAACAATGTGATCCACGCCATTGTAGAAGCCAAATTTGAGAATAGCATCTTGTAAGTAATTGGTACCATCCACTTCAATATGGATGACCGCTTCTTTTAAATCATTAAAATTAATCTTGTTGAAATCATGGTGTACTTCAAATACTTTGTCTTCTTGAGATTCTTCTGATGGATTACTATCGATATCAGCTAATAATTGTTTGAATTCTAACTTTTTAAATAGTTCAATTTTATCTTGATTATCATCTTGATTATCTAATTTAGTATCTTTAAGTGCTACTTCAATTGGACTATCTTTATTTATTGTTGCTAAATCTTTACTCATGAATGCATCATCACGACTATTCTCAAGTTTTTCTTTTAATTTTTTTCCTGAAACTGCATCTAAATTTTCATAGACACCTTCAACCGTATTAAATTGTTTCAATAACTTGATAGCTGTCTTCTCACCCACACCAGCAACACCTGGGATGTTATCAGATGTATCACCCATGAGTCCCTTCATATCAATAATTTGACTAGGCACAAGCCCATCATATTTTTCATTAATAAATTCTGGAGTATAATGATCGACATCTGTAACACCTTTTTTAGTGTAATAGATGGTTACATGATCAGTAGCGAGTTGAGTTAAGTCTCTATCACCTGTAACAATGATTGTTTCAAATCCTTGCTCATTTGCTTCTTTGCTTAATGTACCAATGATATCATCAGCTTCGTAGTTTTCTAACTCATAATGTTTGATATGATACGTATCCAATAGTTGTCGAATATACGGGAATTGTTCACTTAATTCCGGTGGCGTGCTTTGTCTACCGCCTTTATATTCACTATATTTTGAATGTCTAAATGTAGTTTTGCCTGCATCAAACGCAACTAAAAAATGACTTGGTTGTTCTTCTCTTAAAATCTTTTCAAGTAACATCGCAAAACCATATATAGCATTCGTATGTATTCCTGCTTTGTTAGAAAGAAGTGGTAATGCATAAAATGCTCGAAAACTTAAACTATTACCATCAATTAAAACTAGTTTATTCAATGCGTATACCTCCAGAGTGATTTTATTATATTTTAGCATATTCAGAGTTCGTTAACGAATGTATGGTTTCTTCAAAAGTCTTTGTTTGGTTAAAAATTTCTGTCAAATAAAAAAAGGCACTCTCGTTTCATTAATCAATTGAATCATTGAATATGAACGAAAGGCCTTAATGGATGAAATATTATTTTTGTTCATCTATGAATGAAACTCTAAATAACGAACCTTCACCAATATTGCTTTCAACATTTATTGTACCATGATGTGCTTCGACAATATGTTTCGTTATAGACAACCCTAATCCTGTGCCACCTGAATCTCTACTTCTCGCTTTATCTACACGATAAAATCTTTCGAAAATATGGTTTTGGTCACTCTTCTCAATTCCTATGCCAAAATCTTGAATTTCTAAGTTAACTTCAAGTCCTTTTCTATAAACTCTTACAATAACGTCACTATTTTCAAGTGAATAATTAATCGCATTTGAAAGTAAATTAGTAATGACTTGTGCCATTTTATTTTCATGTGCTTCTATGATGATATCTTTTTCAATTTCAGGCAAAATGCTAATATTTTTATATCTTGCTTGGTTTTGTAGATTATCAATTGTAGTATAAGCAAGTTCTGAGAGATTCACAAACGATGTTTCTATCTCAGTTTGTTGTTCGATATGAGATAAATCTAATAGGTCCGCAACAAGAGACTCAATACGATTAGATTCTTTTAAAATGATGTTTAAAAACATATCAAGCGACTGTTCATCGTTTTTTGCACCTTCAATTAATGTTTCAGCAAAACCTTTAATAGATGTAATAGGCGTTTTAAGTTCATGAGAAACGTTTGCCACAAATTCACGTCGTAAGTTTTCTAATTTTTTAAGATTTGTGATGTCATGCATAACAACAACCATACCTTGTAATTTCTTTTTAGATTTACTAAGTATCGGAACACAAGATAAATCAAAATATTTATGATGAACGTTATTTAATACAATTTCAATTTGATCATAGAGTGGCTTTTCAGTTTTAAAACTTTCTAAAATCAATTGTTGAATTTTAGTATCTAAATATGAGGTATACTTTTTATTTTCAACCTTACCATTTGGTCTAAACAAATCATAATAGGCGTGGTTTGCAACTACAATTTCGCCATGTTTATCAATCATTAAAACGGAACTCGGAATATTTTCTAATGTAGTTTTTAAACGATTGGATTGCATTTTTTGCTTATTGTTAAGCTTTTGTAAGCGTCTAGCCAAATCATTAGTTGTAACAAACAGTGCTTTGGTCTCCTTGACATTACTTTCAGGCACGCGAACATGATAATAGCCATCAGCGATTAATGAAGTCGCATATGTAACCTCATTAATCGGTCTAATATATGTACGATGAATGCTTCTAACTGCCAAATATATTGCTAAAAGAACAATAATTCCAATTAAAGATAAATACTTCCACATACTCTTCTGTAATTCAAGAATTTCAGTATTCATCCCACTTATGTATACCGTTTTATCATTAATAACCGTTTTGAATGTATATCTAACCTGTCCATTTTCTCGATTATAAATAATATTAGACGGATTAGCTTCATTATCAATGTTATCATTAAATTTATGTTGATTCCCTGATTGATAAATGACTTCTCCGTTTTTAGTAATCTTAACGATTAGATTTTGATTAGCCGAAATGTTCTTTATTTCCTTATTGTCATTTTGTTTGTTTAATTTGAGGAAATTTTCGGAAACATGTTTGAGCTCTGTGACTTGCGCTGTTGATAATATTTGATAAATTGTATGATGAATAATGATACCTAAACCAATAAAACTGATAATGGTAATTGTACTTAATAATAATAATAACCGATGATGAAATTTGAGCATTAAGCCTTAGGTCTTTCTAATTTATAACCAAGTCCACGAACAGTTTTGATTAATTTAGGTTGTTTTGGATTCTCTTCGAGCTTATCGCGTAAATGGCTAATGTGAACGTCAACAATTCGAGAATCGCCTGCGAATTCATAATTCCAAACTGAATTTAACATATGTTCACGGGTAATTACTCGCCCTTGTCTCTCTATGAGATATAATAGTAATTCAAACTCTTTAGGCGTAAGTTCTAATAACTCATCATCTTTATAAACTTCAAAGAACTCAGGTCTGATTCGAATGTTCTCAATTAATATATCCTCATCATCAACATCTTCTTTTTCAATTTCACTAGCAAATTTAGATCTTCTCAAGATAGCCTTCACTCTTGCAACTACTTCTCTCGGTGAAAAAGGTTTTGTCATATAGTCATCTGCACCTAATTCTAATCCTAATACACGATCAAACTCATCATCTTTTGCAGTTAGCATTAAAATAGGAACTAAATTTTTATCAGAACGTATTGTTTTACATACTTCAATACCATCTTTTTTAGGTAACATTACATCCAAAACGACAAGTTCTGGTTGAATTTCGTTTACCTTTTCCAAAGCTTCTTCACCATCGTATGCTACTTCAACGATGTAACCAGCCGTTTCAAGATTATATTTTAATAAAGTTACAATTGATTGCTCATCGTCAACCACTAATACTTTTTGTGACATAATGTGCCTCCCTGAATAAATATAACATTTCAATTTCATTATAACGGAAGTTAAAACAAAAATAACATACAACATATTAAATTTACATAATCTTAACAATCAAATTATCTTTTTCTAATTATTGAGTATTTGTATTACTATTATTTAAATATTGTTAAGAAAATATAAAATTATTCAACTAATTTTTAATAAAAAAGGAATGGAACTGGATTTATTTAAATACCAAGTTCCACTCCTTTGAGTGATAGCAACTTCGAGAAAGGGTTTAAATAAAGCCTCACTCAAATGTATCGCTAACTATCTATTTATCATGATTTAACTAAGATTATTTTGTATAAACAACTAAGCCTTGTTCACTGATTGACTTATTTTAAGTTTTTAATTAATTCATCAGCGAAATCTGAAGTAGATACTTCAGTAGCGCCATCCATTAAGCGTGCAAAATCATAAGTTACAACTTTAGATGCGATTGTCGCTTCAATTGCATCAGTAATCTTATCAGCAGCTTCTTGCCAGCCTAAATGTTCTAACATTAACACTGAACTTAACAATTCAGAAGATGGGTTAACTTTATTTAAACCAGCATATTTAGGTGCTGTACCATGGGTTGCTTCAAAAATAGCGTGACCAGATTCATAGTTAATGTTGGCACCAGGTGCAATACCAATACCACCTACTTGAGCGGCTAAAGCATCTGAAATATAGTCACCGTTAAGATTCATTGTAGCAACAACATCATGTTCGGCTGGACGAGTTAAAATTTGTTGTAAGAAAATGTCAGCAATTGAATCTTTAATAATGATTTTTCCATCTTGTTCTGCTTTTTCTTGCGCTTGATTAGCTGCATCTTTACCATCTTGTTCAACTATTTCGTCATATTGTTGCCATGTAAATACTTTATCAGCAAATTCATTATGTGCTACATCATAGCCCCATTGTTTGAATGCACCTTCAGTAAATTTCATGATATTACCTTTATGAACAAGCGTTACCGTTTTACGGTCATTATCGATTGCATATTGGATTGCTGCTCTAACTAATCGCTCAGTACCTTCTTTAGAAACTGGTTTGACACCAATACCTGAAGTTTCTGGGAATCGAATATTCGTAGCACCCATTTCATTTTGTAGGAAATCAATTATTTTTTTAACTTCATCAGTACCTTCTTTAAATTCAATACCAGCATAAATATCTTCAGTATTTTCACGGAAGATTACCATATCTACATCTTGTGGACGTTTAACAGGTGAAGGTACACCTTTGAACCAGCGTACTGGACGTAAGCACGTAAATAAGTCTAACTCTTGACGTAAAGCTACATTTAATGAACGAATACCACCACCGATTGGCGTAGTTAATGGTCCTTTAATCGCAATTAAATATTCTTTTATTGTATCTAATGTTTCTTGAGGTAACCATTCACCAGTTTCGTCATAAGCTTTTTGACCAGCTAGAACTTCTTTCCATTCAATACGTTTCTCACCGTTATAAGCTTTTTCAACAGCTGCATCGATAACACGGCTTGCTGCTTTCCAAATATCTGGTCCAATACCATCACCAATTATAAAAGGAATAATTGGTTCATTAGGGACGTTTAATCCATCATTTAATCTTGTAATTTTTTCAGCTGACATAATTTTACCTCCAAATATTGTGAATCTATTTGACTTTATTATTTATCTTTCTTCAATTGGTATATACTTACGATCTGTTTCACCGATGTAATTTGCTCTTGGACGCATAATTCTATTGTCACGATATTGTTCAAGAATATGTGCAGTCCAACCTGATGTACGACTTACTGCGAATATAGGCGTAAATAAATCATGTGGGATATCCATACTATGATATACCGTAGCACTGAAGAAATCGACATTAGGAATAAGGCCTTTTTCTTCTTTCATACGTTTTTCAATAGCAATTGAAATATCATATAATTCGCTTCTACCCGTTTCAGAAGTAATTTTACGGCTCATCTCACGTAAATATTTGGCTCTAGGATCTCCGTCTTTATAAACTCTGTGACCGAATCCCATAATTTTTTCTTTGTTTTTGAATTTTTCATCTAAGTAAGCATCCACTTCATCTACTGATTTAACATCAGAAAGCATGCTCATAACTTGTTCATTCGCACCACCATGTAATGGTCCTTTTAATGAACCTACTGCAGCTGCAATGCCTGAATACATATCAGATAAAGAAGAAACGGCACAACGAGCTGTAAATGCAGAAGCATTAAGTTCATGGTCTGCGTGCAATACTAAAGCTTTATTAAATGCTTCAACTTCAGTATCTGTAGGTAATTCCCCTCTTAACATATATAAGAAGTTCGCTGCATACCCTAAATCAGGATTTGGTTTAACAGGTTCTTTTCCTTCACGAACACGCGCAAATGCTGTAACTAAAGAAGCAATTTTAGCTTGAATACGAATGGCTCTTTCTTTTCTATTTTCTTCTGTTTCATTTTCAGCATCAGGATCAAAGTGTGCAATATATGATACAGATGTACGTAATGCCGTCATAGGATGCACATTATCCGTCGCATATTCTTCAAAATGTTTATAAACTCTCGGATTTAAAGTCATATAATGATTTAATTTTTCTCTCAATGCATCTAATTCATCTTGTGTTGGTAGTCTATAGTTCCATAATAAGAACACGACTTCTTCAAATAATGCATTTTCTGCTAAATCATCAATATCATATCCCGCATATGTTAATTGACTATCAATAATTGAACTGATTTTTGTTTCAGCTGCAATTACCCCTTCTAAACCTTTTTGTAATTCTGCCATAAGTAATTCCCCTTTTCTTATACATAATGTAATGGCTTTCAAGTATCATTATAGCCAAACAAATAACTTTTGTGAACGATTATATATCGCTCAATAAATGGTATTTAACTTTAATTTAATAGACTTATTTTTACTCAAATACCCAATAAACGCCATTATATAAGCATTCAATCCAATTCAAATTATGTAATTAATGAGAAAATATTGAAAATTTCATTTTTATTATCAAGCTTGATTACAATTATTTAATCAAAATTTAAAGGAATTTTTAGAAAATATTAGAAAAATAATTGTCGAATTGAACATATAGGTGCATAATAATATTAATTAAATGTAAGGGAGTTGTCTTATGGCTGAAGAAAAATTACAAAGAGGATTGAGTAATCGTCATGTGCAATTGATTGCTATTGGCGGCGCTATTGGTACTGGGTTATTCTTGGGAGCAGGTCAAACCATAGCAATGACTGGTCCATCTATTCTATTAACTTATATTATTATAGGTTTCATGTTGTTCATGTTTATGAGAGGCTTAGGTGAGATTATTATTCAAAATACTCGCTTCAAATCTTTTGCCGACGTGACAAATGAATACATAGGACCGTTTGCTGGTTTCGTTACTGGTTGGACATATTGGTTATGTTGGATTATAACAGGTATGGCAGAAGTTACAGCGGTTGCTAAGTACGTTAGTTTCTGGTTCCCTGCAATTCCTAACTGGATCAGTGCACTATTTTGTGTACTTATATTAATGCTATTTAATTTACTAAGTGCTAAATTATTTGGCGAATTAGAATTCTGGTTCGCTATTATCAAAATCATAACAATTATTGCTTTAATTGTTGTAGGTTTAGTGATGATTTTAATTGCTTATAAAACACAATTTGGACATGCTAGTTTCACAAATTTATATAAACATGGCATATTTACTAATGGTGCATCTGGTTTCTTTATGTCATTCCAAATGGCGTTATTCTCATTCGTAGGTATCGAAATGATTGGTGTTACTGCCGGTGAAACTAAAGACCCAGAAAAAACAATTCCAAAAGCGATTAATGCTGTACCTTTAAGAATTTTAGTATTCTATGTGGGTGCATTAGCAGTTATCATGTCTATTATCCCTTGGGATAAAGTTGATCCTAATGAGAGTCCATTTGTTAGATTATTCTCATTAATAGGTATTCCTTTCGCTGCTGGATTAATCAACTTTGTAGTACTTACTGCGGCAGCTTCATCTTGTAATAGTGGTATATTCTCAAATAGCCGTATGCTATTCGGATTATCTGAACAAGACCAAGCACCACCAATCTTTAGAAGTACAAATAAAAATGGTGTTCCTCATTTTGCTATCATTGGTTCATCAGCATTATTATTAGTTACAGCGTTATTAAACTATATATTCCCTGACGCTACATTAGTGTTTACGTATGTAACTACTATTTCGACTGTATTATTTATTATCGTATGGGCATTAATTATTATTGCTTATATTAATTATCACAGAAAAAATCCAGAGTTACATAAAACTGTATCTTATAAACTTCCTGGTGGTAAATACATGGGTTATGCGATTTTAGTATTCTTCTTCTTAGTATTTTGTTTATTATTTGTAAATGAAACAACTAGAAATGCTATCTTCCTAACTCCTATATGGTTTGTACTATTAGGTTTAATGTACTTAAGATATAGACAAGTTGCAAAACGTACTAAATAGTTGAAACATTGAATACGACGTAAAAAGGCCAGTAGATGAATTGTTATCAATTCATCTACTGGCCTTTTATTGTTATCACTACTGTTGAGATAGTATCTATGTCGTCTCGAAGATCAATCTATAGTTTCTTTAATATTAGCTTCGAATTCATCCAATAGCGCACGTGCTTCATCAACAGACTCTGTACTCATTAATTGATGACGTAATTGGCTAGCACCTTTAATACCTTTTACGTAAATCTTGAAAAATCTTCGTAAACTTTTGAATTGTTGGCTTTCATCATTACTATATTTTTCAAACAATGTTAAATGTAATCTAAATAAATCCAATAATTCTTTACTTGAGTGTTCACGAGGTTCTTTTTCAAAAGCAAAAGGATTATTAAAAATCCCTCTACCAATCATAACGCCATCTACACCATATTTGGTCGCAAGTTCTAGTCCAGTTTGTCTATCAGGAATGTCACCATTAATCGTTAGTAACGTATTTGGGGCAATCTCATCTCTTAACGCTTTAATCGCTTCAATTAACTCCCAATGAGCATCTACTTTACTCATTTCTTTACGCGTTCTGAGATGGATTGATAAGTTTGCAATGTCTTGTTCAAAGACATGCTTTAACCAATCTCTCCACTCATCGATATCGTAATATCCTAGACGTGTTTTTACACTTACTGGTAAGCCTCCTGCTTTTGTTGCTTGAATAATTGCTGCCGCAGTTTCTGGTCTTAGTATTAAACCAGACCCCTTTCCTTTCTTAGCCACATTAGCAACAGGACATCCCATATTTAAATCTATACCTTTAAATCCCATGTCCGCTAAACCAAAGCTCATCTCTCTAAATTGCTCTGGTTTATCTCCCCATATATGGGCTACCATTGGCTGTTCATCTTCACTAAAAGTCAACCTTCCACGTACACTATGGATCCCTTCTGGATGACAAAAACTTTCAGTGTTAGTGAATTCAGTGAAAAAAACATCAGGCCTTGCAGCTTCACTTACAACGTGACGAAAAACAATATCAGTTACATCCTCCATTGGTGCCAAAATAAAAAAAGGACGTGGTAATTCACTCCAAAAATTTTCTTTCATAATTATTAAACCTTCTTATATTAATATCTCTAATTTTATCCATGCTATATTACCATAAAAAATAAACTTATTCAAAATGAGTTTCTCTAAGTTTCCTAAACTTCTAAGCAAAAACAGAACGGGAGTGGCACAGTGTTCACTGTCTCACTCCCGTATCGAAGACTAAAATGTTGAAAAACATCTTTCGCAAAAATATTCCAATTCTAGTCAACTACTGTGGTTTAGCAATGTAGCATAAATAATATATTTTATATTGTACACTTTAACTAATCATAATGATTCTTTAAGCGTCTCATACACTACGCAATTGTGCTTTTATCATCAAAGATTAAAGAACATTTGCATACCCTTCAAAGATTTTACCTTGGGCTGCATCGACGGTTACTAAGATACCATCTTTTAATTCTTTAGTCGCATTTTCAACACCAATAATTGTTGGAATACCTTTTTCAAGACCAATAATTGCACTTGGTGAAGTGATACCATTTTCTTCTGTGATTAAGCCAACCGCTTGTTCAATGTAAGGTACTAATGTTTCATCTACAGAGTTTGTTACAATAATTGACTCACTTAAATCTACACCTTCTAAATCGTTTGCACTGTTTGCAACTATTGTTTTACCAACAACAGATCCACGACCTACACCTTGCCCTTTAGCAATTTCATCGCCAACTAAATGTAATTTCATCATGTTAGTTGTACCTTTTTCACCAGTAGGTACACCAGCAGTGATAATGATTAAGTCACCATTTGTAACGCGACCCGTTTCGACTGCAGTTGCAACTGCATTATTTAATAAGTCATCTGTAGTTTTACGTCCTTTTTTAATGACAGGATATGCACCCCAAACTAAAGCTAATTGACGCGCAGTATGTTCACTTGGTGTAACTGCAATAATATCTGAATGAGGACGATATTTTGAAATTGTTACAGCTGTAGAACCACTTTCAGTTGCCGCAACAATCGCTTTAACATTTAAGTTTAATGCAGTATGTGCAACTGATACACCAATAGCGTTAACTAATGAAGTTTCTACTAATTTAGTACGGTCTGATAATAATTTTTTGTAATCTTGAGCAGCTTCAGCAGAAACAGCAATATTTCTCATTGTTTTAACAGCTTCTTCAGGATATAAACCTGCAGCAGTTTCACCTGAAAGCATCACAGCGTCAGTACCATCATAGATCGCGTTGGCAACGTCACTTGCTTCTGCTCTAGTTGCACGTGGATTACGTTGCATTGAATCTAACATTTGTGTTGCAGTAATAACTGGTTTACCTAATTTATTACATTTTCTAATTAAATCTTTTTGTACGATTGGTACTGATTCAGGCGGTATTTCAACACCCATATCACCACGAGCTACCATTAAACCGTCAGATACTTCTAATATTTCTTCGATATTATCAATACCTTCTTGGTTTTCAATTTTAGGGAAAATAGTAATGTTATGATTATTTTCTCTTTCTAAAATTTCACGAATATCTAAAACATCACTAGGACGACGTACAAAGCTAGCTGCGATATAATCAACATCTTCTTTGATACCAAATAAGATATCGTCAGCATCTTTATCAGTAATACCAGGTAAATTAACTTTTACGCCAGGTAAGTTAACACCTTTTTTATTTTTTAATTCACCAGTGTTTAAGATATCACATTTAACTTCGCCTTTAGTTTTATCGATGTCTTTAACTTGTAATTCAACTAAACCATCATCAAGTAAGATGTATGACCCTACTTGTACATCATTAATTAAGTCTTCATAAGTTACTGAGAATTTTTCAGGTGTACCTTCAACTTGTGACATACTTACGATTACTTCTTTGCCTTTTTCAAGCATAATTAAGCCATCTTTCATGTCATGAGTACGAATTTCAGGTCCTTTTGTATCTAATAAGATACCGATTGTTTTACCTAATCTATCTGCTACTTTACGAATCGTATCAATACGTGCTTTATGTTCTTCATGACTACCATGAGAGAAGTTCAAACGCGCTACGTTCATACCAGCTTTCATTAATTTTTCTAACATTTCTTCAGACTCTGATGCAGGTCCAATTGTACATACAATTTTAGTCTTTCTCATTTTAAAAAGCCTCCTAAATTAAATAGATAACTCTTTCGCTAATTCATAAATATCTGTATTAAATTTATGGTCGTTGCCATTGAAGATTTCATCAAATGGTGTAGCAGTCAATTTATTATTCATGATACCAACACCTTGTCCAGAACGACCTTGCATTAATAGGTCAACAGCATAACCACCTAAACGTGATGCTAATACTCTATCGGCACCTGATGGGCTACCGCCACGTTGAATGTGACCTAATACAGATACACGTGCATCAACATTAATATATTTCATCAATTGATCCGCACATTCTTGACCACTCATACTTCCTTCAGCTACCATCACGATTGAGTGTTTCTTACCACGCTTGATACCACTTTCTATCTTTTCAGCGATATCTTTAATGTCTGTATTCGCTTCTGGAACTAATATTGTTTCAGCACCTACTGATAATCCAGCCCAAAGTGCTAAATCACCACAATCACGACCCATAACTTCAACAACAAATGTTCTTGCATGACTTGAAGCAGTATCTCTGATCTTATCAACACTATCAATAATCGTATTTAATGCTGTGTCAAATCCAATAGTGAAGTCAGTACCATTAATATCATTATCAATTGTACCTGGGATACCAATTGTCTTAATATCTTTAGTTTCTTCACTAATACGTTGGGCACCTCGGTAACTACCGTCTCCTCCGACAACTACGAGTCCTTCAATACCACGTTTGTGTAAATTCTCTATACCTTTTTGTCTTACACTTGCCTCTTTAAATTGAGGACATCTTGCAGAGTAAAGGAAAGTACCTCCACGTTGAATTGTATCCCCTACTGAACCCAATTCTAATTTATGAATATTATCATCTAGCAATCCTTGATAACCTTGATAAATTCCATAAACTTCAATGTTGTTATAAATCGCCTTACGTACAACTGCTCTTACAGCAGCATTCATGCCTGGTGAATCTCCACCACTAGTTAAAACCGCAATTTTCTTCATGACGACATTCCCTTTCCTAACTAGATTTCTCTTTAATAATAAATTACCACAATTTTTTTTAGTGTTCCATCAATATAGGTGTATAAAATTGATGTAAACGTTTTATAAAGAAAATTTATAATGATACAGAAAAAAGGTGGGACAAAATTCTATACGAATTTTTCGTCCCACCCGCTTAAGAATGACAAGAACATTATAGATTATATAAGTTCTTTCATTGCTCAGTGAATTGATGTAAATTGATATTTAAATTTGAAAGTTATTATAGTCATTAATTCCTTTATTAATTTTCAATAAAAGAACCAATATTTCTAAATTTCGTAAATCTATTTTCAACGAGTTCATCACTACTTAATGATTGCAATTGTTCTAATTGATTAATGAAGGCCTTTTTAATTTCAACCGCTTGTTGCTCTACATTATTATGTGCACCACCTAATGGTTCATCAATAACGCTGTCTATCACTTTTAAATGATATAAATCTTTTGCAGTGATCTTCATCGTTTCGGCAGCCATTTTAGCTAATGAACTATCTTTCCATAATAGTGCTGCGGCCCCTTCTGGAGAAATAACAGAATAGGTACTATTTTCAAGCATCATAATTCTATTTGCAATGCCAATGCCGAGTGCGCCACCACTACCACCTTCACCGATGACAATTGCTATAACAGGTACTTTTAATGAAGCCATCTCTACTAAATTTCTAGCAATAGATTCACTTTGCCCTCGCTCTTCAGCAGCTTTACCTGGATAGGCACCTTTAGTATCTATAAATGTGAAGATAGGTCTATTAAATTTCTCAGCTTGTTTCATTAATCTTAAGGCTTTACGATATCCTTCAGGATGAGCCATCCCAAAGTTACGATAAATATTATCCTTAGTATCTTTACCTCGTTGTTGGCCTATTACTGTGACAGGTGTTCCATTCAAATAGCCAATCCCACCTATCATCGCAGGGTCGTCTCTAAAATTACGGTCACCATGTAATTCAATAAATGAATCAAAAATATACGGGATATAATCTAATGTTGTAGGTCTTTCTTGAAGACGTGCAATTTGTACTCTATCCCATGGCTTGAGATTGGTATATATTTTTTTAGTTTCTCTTTCAAGTGATGCCTCAAGTAAATCAATTTCATCCTGTAAATCGACATCATTTTTTTCTTGAGATTGTTTAAGTGATTCAATTTTATTTTTTATTTCAAAAAGTGGTTTTTCAAAATCAAGCATCTTTTTTCACCTCTTGGTGCATTTTTAATAACTGGGCAAGTGTATCTTTCATTTCTTTACGATGAACAACTTTATCTAATTGTCCATGTTCAAGTAGAAACTCTGCAGTTTGGAAATCATCTGGAAGTTTCTCATTTATAGTTTGTTCAATGACACGTCGACCAGCAAATCCTATTAATGCTTTAGGCTCACTTAAATTGATGTCACCAACAGAAGCAAAGCTTGCAGAAACACCACCAGTTGTTGGATGCGTTAGATATGAAATATAAAGTAATCCCGCATCTGAATGTCGTTTTAAGGAAACACTCGTTTTACCCATTTGCATTAACGAAATAATCCCCTCTTGCATTCTTGCACCACCACTTGCAGAAAATAAAATAAACGGTAGTCTATGTTCTGTAGCGTAATCTATAATTCGACATATTTTTTCACCAACAACGGATCCCATACTTCCCATTCTAAATCTAGCATCCATAACTGCAACAGCAAATTCAATACCCTCTAATTTGGCAGTACCAGTCACAACTGCCTCACTTAAATCTGTTTTTTGTTGATCTTTTTCAATTTTCTCTTGGTAACCAGGGAAGTCTAATGGATTAGCTGATGTCATACCTTTATCGAATTCAACGAAACTATTCTCATCAGTAATTGCTTCAATTCTCTTATATGCAGGCAATGCAATATGATGATCACAGTTAAAGCATACATTCAGATTTTCATTTAATTCTTTTGTATACATTATTTTTTTACATTTAGGACATTTTGTCATAATGCCTGCTGGTACTTCATTTTGTTTTGAGTCTTGGACTGTTAAATATTTTCGCTTTTTACTACTGCGATTAAAAAAGTCTTTAAACATTCTTAAACCTCCACCTAACCATACAACATTAATTGTTTACATTCTGAAATAATAATATCGAACATAAAATATGAGCGAGACATTATGGATACGTTATATCATAATGTCTCAATTATACATGTCTATGTTTCTATATAAAAATTGTTGCCCTTCTAGGTTATTTCAAATCTGTTAATTGCATTGTTTTATCATAAACCGCTTGTGGATCAACCTCTATTCTTGCTACACCTGTTTCCATAGCCGCTTTAGCGACTTCTCGTGCAACTGAAGGTGCCACTCTTTTATCGAAAGGCCCTGGAATACAATAATCTGGGTTGAGTTCATCAGCTTCTATTAAGTTCGCAATTGCTTCAACTGCTGCTTTTTTCATATCTTCATTGATATGTGTTGATTCAGTATCTAAGGCGCCTCTAAAAATACCCGGGAATGCCAATACATTATTAATCTGATTTGGGAAATCTGAGCGCCCTGTACCTACAACTTTAGCACCCGCTTCTTTTGCATCATTTGGTTTAATTTCTGGATCAGGGTTGGCCATTGCAAATATAATTGCGTCATCAGCCATTGATTTAACCATGTCTTTAGATAGTAAGTTAGCAACTGAAACACCTATAAATACATCAGCATCTTTGATTACATCATTTAATGATCCTTCAATCTTATCTTTGTTAGTGAATTTAGCAACATAATCTTTAGTATCATTCATACCATACGAACGACCTTCGAAAATGGCACCTCTTGAATCGCACATGATCATGTTTCTAACACCATAAGAATCTAACAATTTAACTATTGCAATGCCTGCTGCACCTGCGCCATTTAACACAACTTTGATATCGGATAAGTCTTTATCTACAATTCTTAACGCATTGATTAAACCTGCCATCGTCACAATTGCTGTACCATGTTGATCATCATGAAATACTGGAATGTTTGTTTCTTTTTTAAGACGATCCTCTATTTCAAAACATCTAGGTGCTGAAATATCTTCTAAATTGATACCGCCGTAGTTTGGTGAAATTAATTTTACAGTTCTAATAATTTCTTCAGGGTCTTTCGTATCTAAAGCGATAGGTACACCGTTAATTCCGGCAAAGCTTTTAAATAGAACAGCTTTACCTTCCATAACTGGAATACTCGCTGATGCGCCTATATTACCTAAACCTAGTACCGCGGTACCATCAGTAACGACCGCTACGGTATTTCTTTTAATTGTGTAATCGTATACCGTTCTTGGATCTTCATGGATTTCTTTACATGGCTCTGCTACACCTGGTGAGTAGGCTAAACTTAACTCTTCTTTATTAGTAACTTTAATATTAGGTGTTATTTCCAACTTACCTTGGTTTTCTTTGTGCATTTGTAATGCATCATCTCTTAAAGACATTAAATCAACCCCTATTTATTTGCTAATATACCGACAATTTAATCAGTATAATGAATTTATATACGCTTTATTTATAATTTTTTAACATAAAATAAACTGATGACTTTATTTTATAAATCATCAGTTTACTATATCATAATTTTTTTAGACATAAAAGTTATAAAATTCTTATATCACTCGGTTCAAACCCTTTAATAAAGTTTGTAATCGTATCTGGTGTTTTAGTCAAACTTCCCAAATAATCAAGTTCACCAGTCTGTTCGTTATATAAATTGACATGAATCATTTGGCCATTAGGTTCTGCATTGAGTTGCTGTTTTATAGCTTCTATGTGTTGAATGTTTCTTAAAACTATCTGTGCGGCTTCTTTAATTTTTGTTGATTCAAAATGCTCAACAGAATCTATTTGATTTATAATGAGTTGCAATTGTTGGTTCCTCTTCTCAAATTTCCCCCACACAATATACATTTCCTTCTCGTTTAATTGTGTTTCATAACGTTTGAATTTATCGGGAAACAGAACTGCATCCATAACATGACGGCCATCATTTAGAACTAAAAACGCCATATTTTGACCATTTTTTGTTCTTATCTGTTTAATTTGATCCACTTGAATTAATATCGGTTTGTTGTTTAGGACATTACTTAGTGTATAGATCCCTAAATATTGCTTTTGTTTGAATTGCTTTTCGACTGGATGATTAGAGATATAAAAACCTAGATATTCCATTTCATAATTACTAATCATTTGATCACTAAATTCTTCTTTGTCAGTGTAAGATTGCTTTGGTGTTAACATGTCCAACAATAAATTATTTTGTTCTACATCTGATACTTCATCTAACACTTGATCAATGGCACCTACTAATGTTGCACGTGTCTTTCCAAATGAATCAAAAGCACCTACTAGTATTAATGATTCAAGTAATCTTTTAGTTTTAATGCGATTCGGTATGCGTCTAGCAAAGTCAAAGAAATCTTTATATTTACCATTTTCATACCTTTCATCTACAATTGATTTCACGCTTTGATAACCAACACCTTTAATGGCACCTAAAGATAGATAAATATTGGATTGAGTAGCCTTATAATACCAATGACTTTCATTAATATTAGGTGGTAAAATTTTTAAATGTTGATTTTTAGCTTCGTCAATGATAGCAGCGGTTTTAGCTTCATTTCCAACTACATTACTTAAGATATTTGCATAAAAATAATTAGGATAATGTACTTTTAAATATGCCATAATGTAAGCAATTTTAGAATAGCTTACTGCATGTGCTCTAGGGAACCCATAATCAGCAAATTTGAGTATTAAGTCAAAGATTTGTTTACTTATTGTTTTATCATAATTATTTTTCATCGCACCTTCGATAAAGTGTTGTCTTTCACTTTCTAAGACAGCTCTATTTTTTTTACTCATTGCACGGCGTAATATATCTGCCTGACCATAACTAAAGCTCGCAAACTTACTTGCTATTTGCATAATTTGTTCTTGATAGATGATAACGCCATACGTATTTTTAAGTATAGGAGCTAAATCAGGATGTAAATAGTTAATTTCACTTTCGTTATGTCTTCGTGAAATATATGTAGGAATTTCTTCCATAGGCCCTGGTCGATAAAGCGAAGTAACTGCAACGATATCTTCAAAATGTTCAGGTTGTAATCTTTTCAAAACTTTTCTTACGCCATCTGATTCAAGTTGGAAAATACCAGTTGTATCGCCTCTAGACAACAGTTTAAACACATCGTCATCATCAAATGGTATAGATTCAATCTCAATAGAGATATTTAAATCTTTTTTCACTTGAGTCACAATTTGATGAATAATAGATAAATTTCTCAATCCTAAAAAGTCAATTTTAAGTAAACCAATGCGCTCTGCTTCTGTCATCGTCCATTGCGTTAGTAAACCTGTGTCTCCTAATGTCAACGGTGCATAGTCATATAATGGTTGATCATTTATAATAATACCTGCTGCATGCGTAGAAGTATGTCTGGGTAATCCTTCTAATTTTTTACTTAATTCAAACCATTTCTCATGTCTATGATTTCTATGTACAAACTGTTTAAATCGCTCATCTTCATATGCCTTGTCTAATGTTATTCCAAGTTGATGAGGGATTAATTTAGAAATCTCATTTAATGTCGTATCATCAAAGCCAATAATACGGCCCACATCTCTTGCAACTGCTCTAGCTAATAGATGCCCAAAGGTTACGATGCCTGAGACACGATGGTGTCCATATTTGTCTTGTACATATTGGATGACCTTGTCTCTCCTTGTATCTTCAAAATCAATATCAATATCTGGCATTGTCACACGTTCTGGATTTAGAAATCGCTCAAATAGTAGGTTGAATTTAATAGGATCGATGGTTGTGATACCTAACAAATAGCTTACTAGCGATCCCGCTGAAGAACCACGTCCAGGTCCAACCATTACATCATGTGTTTTAGCATAATGAATTAAATCACTTACAATCAAGAAGTAGTCTTCAAAGCCCATTTCCGTAATCACCTGATATTCATGATTCAACCTTTGTATATAACGTTCATCTTGATGTAATCCAAACTTCTGTAAACGCGATTGTAATTGAGACCATAAATACTGTTTAGAGGAATCACCTGATGGCGCATCAAATTTAGGTAGTAAATTTTGATGATATTCTATATTGGCATTACACATATTGGCCAATTCGAGTGTATTATCCCACACTTCTGTCGATACATTTAATGACGCTATCTCATCTTGATTCGGAAAATGTTCTCCCATGCTTTCAGTTTCATGAACTAAATCTAATTTAGAGTTGTTTTTAATCGCCTCAAGCGCAGGTATGGTTTCTACATCTTCTTCATTCAAATAACGCGCATTTTCAAGCCATACTATTTTTAATTGGTTATAAAAAGTTATATCACTTGAATGATTAATATATACGTAGTCGTGATCACTGAATTGCTCAATAATGGCATAATGTGATTGATCTGCTTGTTTAAAAATAATTGCCAAATTGCTTGCATAGCGTTTTAACCAATCAATAGAGATGACATCTTTTTGTTTCATCTTTATTGCAGAAGAGAGTTGGTACAGTGACTTTAGGCCATCATTATTCATCGCCAAAATCACAGTTTCTATTGTATATAAACCATCCGTTACGTGTACGGTCATTCCAAAAATTGGTTTAATATTGGCTTTTATACAAGCATCATAAAATTTAGGGAAGCCATATAAAACATTAGTGTCAGTAATTGCTAACGAATCATAGTGGTTATGTTGTGCTTTTTTGACTACATCATTAATTCTCAAACTAGAATTCAATAAATCGTAGGTTGTATGAAGATTTAAGTGTGCAACCATTGATGACTTCCTTTCTAAATTTTATAATTTTTGGCGTAATGCTTGCGCTAAGTCTTCAAATTCGTCCCAACTGTATACAGATACTCCGGACGCATTAGGGTGTCCTCCACCACCAAATTGATTAGCGATATCATTAATAGTAATCCCTTTTGAGCGAATGCGGCATCTAATTTGATCCCCTTCGTCTACACCAAACATCCATATTTTCAAACCGCTAATATCTGCTACAGTATTTACAAATTGAGATGCTTCGTTGGGTTGGATATTAAATTGTTTTAATATATCATTTGTAATTCGAATTTGACAATATTCATGGGAATCTGAAAGCTCAAAATGCTGCAAAATATATCCTTGAAACGGCATTAATTTAGGATCTTTTTCTGACATCTTATTTAACTCAGCATTATGATTAAATGGAAATGCTAATAATTGACTAGCGACTTCCATCGTGTGCGTCGATGTATTACTGAATAAGAAACGTCCAGTATCACCCACTATACCTAGATATAATACACGTGCGACATGTTCATCGATAATGCTAAGATCATTAAAATGAGTAATAAAATCAAATATAATTTCACTTGTTGATGATGCTTCTGTATTAACATAATTGATTTCCCCATATTGATCGATTGCCGGATGATGATCGATTTTAATTAATGCTTGTCCGTTAGCGTATCTTTGATCATCAATACGAGGCGCATTAGCTGTATCACAGACAATGACGAGTGCATCGTTGTATACATTATCTTCGACTGTATCTAACTCTCCTATAAATGATAAAGATGGCTCTCCTTCACCAGTTGCGTATATATTTTTTTCAGGAAACTTACGTTCAAGATACAACTTTAATCCAAGTTGAGAACCGTAAGCATCTGGATCGGGTCTTACGTGTCTATGAATAATAATTGTATTCGCTTCTTTTATTTTGTTCATAATCTCATTAAAAATTTCTACCATTGTAAAATCTCCTTCTAAAAATATTTCTTTTAAAATTAATTATTTTGCATATCTTCGAACATCTGACAAATAATCATTGCATTCGCTACTTTATCATTACCGCTTAACATCGTGACTTCTAATTTAGCAAAATTACGTCCAACATCAAGCATATCGTATTCTACGCTTATAGATGCTTCGATAGGCACTGTTTTAATATAAATAATGTTTAAACTTTCAATCATTACATCGACTTTTTTATATTTACGTAATTGGTGTTTAATTGTCTCTTCAATAATTGCAACGAAGACGGCTTTACTGAGTGTACCGTACTGATTAGTCAATAATGGAGATACTTCCACTGAAATAGCATTTTGGGCAATTGTGATATGTTTTGCTATCTGATCATTAATGGTCTCACCGATTTGGGGTTGTCTGCCAATCAGTTGCATTGCTTTCAAAACATCATCTCTCGTAATGACACCTATCGCTTTTTTATTTTGTGTTACTGGTAATATTTCAATACCTTCCCAAATCATAATATGTGCGCAACTCGCTACTGTTGTGTTTAATTCCACATTGATGGGACGTTTAGTCATCACCTTAGCAATCGTATCATCGGCATTCATTTGTATAACTTCTTTACTCGTGACGATACCAACTAATCTCCAATCCTTATCTACAACAGGAAATCTAGAATGTCCAGTTACTTTTGCACGTGATTTATAATCTTTTATTCCCATCTCATCAAAAACAACTGTCATATCATTAATCGGCTTTACGATATCTTCTACGATTAGAATTTCTTTTCGAATCATTTGGTTATACATCGCTCTATTAATAATATTTGCTACTAGAAATGTATCATAATTTGAAGATAGGATTGGTAAATCATGTTTATTGGCATAATCAATAATCTTTTGAGTGGTTTTAAAACCGCCTGTTATCAGTACGCCACTCCCTCTTTTTAAAGCTTCTAATTGAACATCTGGTCTATTCCCAACAATTAAAAGTGTATGATGACTTAAATACTTAACGACATCTTTAAGTTCCATAGCGCCAATCGCAAATTTAGAAACACTTTTCGATAATCCATTTTTACCACCGATGATATCGCCATCAATTATTTTTAATATTTCTTTGAACGTCAAATTTTCAATTTCTTCTCGGTTCTTTTTATCAATACGTACTGTACCAACTCTATCTATGGTAGTTACTAATCCGAGTTGACCTGCATCTTTAATAGCTCTATATGCTGTCCCCTCTGATACCTTCATTACTTTGGCAACTTTCCTGACAGAAATTTTTTGGCCAACATTTAATGATTCTATGTATGCTATGATTTGTTCATGTTTAGTCATTGAAATACCTCTTTATAATGTACAGTGTTGTATTTATTATAACTTTTTAAACCAAAAAAATCGATTTAGAAAATGCAAATTTATCCGTCTTAAATAAGCATAATGAGTTTGATTTTTTATTAAATATTAAATCAAGTTATGTAAATTAAATATTTAATTATTTTAATTATATACATTGGTAAAATTAAAATATTTTATATATAATTGAATGTGAGGAGGGATGACCTATGTATAAAAATATTTTATTAGGTGTAGATACTCAATTAAAAAATGAGAAAGCGTTAAAAGAAGTATCAAAATTGGCAGGTCCAGATACTGTAGTAACTATTTTAAATGCGATTGGTGAGCAAGATGCCCAAGCATCAATTAAAGCTGGTACACATATTAATGAATTGACTGAGAAACGTAGTCGATTATTAGAAAAAACACGTACTACTTTAGAGGATTATGGCATTGATTACGATCAAATCATTGTACGTGGAAACCCTAAAGATGAATTAGTAAAACACGCAAATAGCGGTAAATACGAAATTGTTGTATTAAGTAACCGTAAAGCTGAATCACAGAAAAAATTCGTACTAGGAAGCGTAAGCCACAAAGTAGCAAAACGTGCTACCATCCCTGTATTAATTGTAAAATAGTTAGTAAACTGTTTGAAATAAAAATTAATTTACTAGGGAGCGGGACAGAAATAACAAAATTCGTTGTCCTCCCCATCCGGCTTTGTTTGTAGAATTTCTTAGTGAAGTTCTCTTCGCTGGGGTATGGCCGTTAAAGAGGGCTAAGTTTGAAAAAGTTTGATTTAAGTCTATTTTCAAATCAGCCACCTACTGCCAAAATGATAAATAGGCTGAGACATATGACTATGTCCCAGCCTATTTTGTGTGCATTATGAAATAATTTATAAGTTCATTTACGATTAAATTAGAAAGTGACTGATTCACCAGGTTCTAATATTTGTACCTCACCTTCATGAACTGCATCTTTAAATTGCTGAGGATCTTGTTCAATTAAAGGGAATGTATTGTAATGTACAGGAACAGAGATGTTTGGTTTTACAAATTCATTGATGGCATAGCTCGCATCATCAATACCCATTGTAAAATTATCGCCAATCGGAACAAAGCAAACATCAACTGGGTGTCTATCAGCGATTAACTTCATATCACTAAATAATCCTGTATCACCCATGTGATAAATTGTTTTACCTTCTACTTCTAGAATGAGTCCCATAGGCATTCCTAAATATACCGGTATACCATTTTCATGCGTAAAGCTAGAACTATGGAAAGCTTGTACGTATTTTACACTACCAAAATCAAATGTTGCTTTCCCACCAATATTCATGCCATGCACGTCTTCTACACCATAATAAGTGCTTAAATACCCTTGTAACTCAGCAGAGCCTATTACAGTTGCGTGATTACGATTTGCTAATTCTACTACATCCCCAAAGTGATCAGCATGACCATGCGTTAAGATGATATAATCTACATCTAAGGTTTGTTCATCTAAATCACATTTGTCATTACCTGAAATAAATGGATCTACAATTACTTTTTTACCATTACCTTCAAAATAAATCGTTGATTGACCATGAAAAGAAAGTTTCATAATTATAGCCTCCTATAGCTTGATTAATTGTATTATACCCTAGCTATAAAAACTTATAACATAAACTGGAAATAAACCATTACTTTATTAAATCATTTTGAATTATCGTTCAATTAGACGTAAAATTAAACTAAATACTTAATGGAGATGATTAGATGAGTAAAATTGAAACAATAATTGAACAATTAAACCAAGCGAAAGCTGATGCGGCATGGATAACAACGCCACTGAATGTATTCTACTTCACTGGATATAGAAGTGAACCTCATGAGAGATTATTCGCTCTTTTAATTACTTCAGATGGAAGTCAAACGTTATATTGTCCTAAGATGGAAGTTGAAGAAGTGAAACGTTCTTCGTTTGATGGAAAAATCATTGGTTATTTGGACACTGAGAATCCATTTGAAATTGAACCACGCTCATTTAATAAATTATTAATTGAAAGCGAACATTTAACTGTCAAACGTCAACGTGAATTAACTCAGAACTTTGGCGTACAACACTATGGTGATATTGATCAAACAATCAAAGATTTACGTAACATTAAAAATGATTCAGAAATCGAAAATATTCGTGAAGCTGCAAAACTAGCCGATAAGTGTATTGAAATCGGAACAGCATTCTTAAAAGTTGGTATAACAGAACGAGAAGTTGTTAATCACATTGAAAATGAAATCAAAAAATATGGTGTGAGTGAAATGAGTTTCGACACAATGGTACTATTTGGTGATCACGCTGCTTCACCTCATGGAACACCAGGTGACCGAAAATTAGTCAATGATGAATATGTATTATTTGATTTAGGTGTAATATACAATCACTATTGCAGTGATATGACACGCACAGTTAAATTTGGTACCCCTTCTGAAGAAGCACAAACCATTTATAAAATTGTTTTAGAAGCGGAAACAAGCGCTATAAAAGCCATTAAAGCAGGTGTACCTTTACAAGATATCGATCAAATTGCTAGAGATATCATCAGTAACGCTGGATATGGTGAGTATTTCCCACATCGATTAGGCCACGGTCTTGGCTTAGAAGAACATGAATACCAAGATGTTTCAAGTAGCAATACGAATTTACTTGAAGCTGGAATGGTTATTACGATTGAACCAGGAATTTACGTACCGAATGTTGCAGGCGTTCGTATTGAGGATGATATATTAGTCACTGAAGATGGTTGTGAAATTCTGACACATTACGATAAATAAAATTTAAAAAATCCAGTTGTACTTATAGACTATGATAATCTATAAACAACTGGATTATTTTTATTACAATCGTTTATTAATCTTCTTTAAGTGCTTCTTCGATAGAAGTATATTCTAAACCAAAGGCTTCAGCTACACCTTTGTGTGTAACATGTCCTTTGTAAGTATTTAAACCTAATGATAACGCATGGTTAGCTTTAAATGCTTCACGGAAGCCTTTACTTGCTAATAATTGCGCATATGGTAATGTTGCATTATTTAATGCAATTGTAGACGTACGTGGTACTGCACCTGGCATATTAGCAACAGCATAGTGAACAACACCATGTTTGACATATGTTGGATCATCATGTGTTGTGATTTTGTCAGTCGTTTCAAAAATACCACCTTGGTCAATAGCAATGTCGACGATAACTGAACCATCTTTCATTTGTTTGATCATGTCTTCAGTTACCAAGTTAGGTGCTTTGGCACCAGGAATTAATACGGCACCGATAACTAAATCACTTTCTTTAACAGCATTTTCGATATTTAATGGGTTAGACATGATTGTGTTCACACGGCCATCAAATAAATCATCTAATTCAGCTAAACGTTTAGGATTAACATCTAAAATAGTAACGTTGGCACCTAAACCTAATGCGATTTTCGCTGCATTTGTACCAGCTTGACCGCCACCGATAATAGTTACTTTACCTTTTGGTACCCCAGGTACACCGGCAAGTAAAATACCCATTCCACCGTTAAATTTTTGTAGGAATTGTGATCCAACTTGTGCAGACATACGTCCTGCAACTTCACTCATTGGTGTTAATAATGGTAATGAACGGTCAGGTAATTGAACCGTTTCATAGGCAATACCTACGACTTTGTTGTCAACTAACGCTTGAGTTAATTTTTCTTCATTAGCAAGATGTAAGTATGTAAATAAGATTAAGTCTTCTTTGAAATATTTATACTCTTCTTCTAATGGTTCTTTAACTTTGATAACCATTTCTACATCCCATACAGATGATTGTTCAGATACAATTTCAGCACCTGCATCTTTGTAGTCTTTATCTTCAAAGAATGAACCTAATCCAGCATCTTTCTCAACAAGTACAGTATGACCTTGTTCTACTAATGCATGTACACCACTTGGTGATAAACCAACTCTATTTTCGTTATTTTTTATCTCTTTTGGAATACCAATTTTCATTCCATCCACCTCCATCACTATCGTAACGCTAAACCAATGAAAGCGCAATCAGAAAAAGTACACATTATTGTTAAAATATAAAGAATAAATATTCTGAAATTTGTGGTAAAATATAAGTAAGAAAAGCTAAGGGGGTTATTAAGATGTTAACATACAAAAACATTTTAATCGCAGTTGATGGTTCACACGAAGCTGAGTGGGCTTTCAATAAAGCAGTAGACGTAGCTAAACGTAATGACGCTAAATTAACTATAGTGAACATTATCGATTCAAGAACATATTCTTCTTATGAAGTATATGATGCACAATTCACTGAGAAATCTAAAAGTTTCTCTGAAGAATTATTGAAAGGTTACCAAGAAGTAGCAACACGCGCAGGCGTAACTAATGTCGAAACTCGATTAGAATTTGGTTCTCCAAAAGCTATCATCCCTAAGAAATTAGCAAGTGAATTAGGTGCCGATTTAATTATGTGTGGTACTTCAGGCTTAAACGCAGTAGAACGATTCATCGTAGGTTCTGTATCTGAGGCTATCGTTCGTCATGCACCATGTGATGTATTAGTTGTACGTACAGAAGAAATTCCTGAAGATTTCCAACCTGAAGTTGCAACACCTGAATTTAGACAACAATATTCATAAGATTAAAGCACAATCGATGTAATCAAAAATGGGATAGAGTTTAATGCTCTATCCCATTTTTTATTTATCACCAATACAACATTAGTCCCTCTTAAAATTTTCTTGGAGTCCTAAAATAATATTACTACTGTCATATCATACAGCTAAACCGTAGGAAGTCGATGGTATTACTTGAGCATATTCATACTCATTTTAAACAATGATTCGAATTTGTAATCATAAAAAAAGCACAAAAATGATGTTTAAAACAACAATCATTTTGTGCTTTTTGATTTTATCTTCCTAACGATTATAATTCGCCATATTTAACTGTATCTCTAGCAATCATAACTTCTTCATTTGTTGGAATAACAATAACTTTAACTGGAGAATGTGGGTAATTAATAAATCCTTCTTCGCCATGAATTGCTTCATTTTTCTTAGGATCCCAATAGATGCCCATGAACTCTAATCCTTCTAATACTTTCGCACGCACTGTTGAAGAGTTCTCACCTACACCAGCTGTGAAGACAATTACATCTACACCATGCATTCTTGTTGCATAAGAGCCGATGTATTTGTGGATTCTAGAAGCGAATACGTCTAATGCTAATTGCGCACGCTCTTTACCTTCTTCAGCATCACTTTCAAGGTCACGTAAATCACTTGAAGTACCTGAAATACCTAATAAACCTGATTCTTTGTTTAATACATTAAGCACTTCTTCAGCACTTTGACCTGTTTTGTGCATAATGAATGGAATTAATGCAGGGTCAATATTACCTGAACGTGTACCCATTGTTACACCTGCTAATGGTGTGAATCCCATTGAAGTATCAATTGATTCGCCGCCATCAATGGCCGCGATTGAAGCACCATTACCAATATGGCAAGAGATGATACGTAATTCTTCAATTGGTTTATCCATGATTTCGGCTGCACGTTGTGACACGTATTTATGGCTTGTGCCGTGGAAACCATATTTACGAATGCCATAATCTTTATAATATTGGTAAGGTAAGCTATATAAATATGATTGTTCTGGCATTGTTTGATGGAATGAAGTATCAAACACTACGACATGTGGAATATTTGGTAATAATTTTCTGAATGCACGAATTCCCATTAAGTTAGCTGGGTTATGCAATGGTGCTAATTCACATAGTGACTCAATTTTTTCTTCAACTTCGTCAGTAACTAATGCAGAAGTTGGGAATAACTCACCACCGTGTACGACACGATGTCCAGTACCAGCAATGTCGTTAATATCATCAATGATACCGTGTTCTTTGAAGCTATCTAACATGATGTTGATTGCTTCTTCATGGTCTTTGATATCTTTAACGTTTTTAATTTTTTCACCATTCACTTCAATTGTGAAAATTGAGTCTTTAATACCGATACGTTCTACTAAACCTTTTGTTACTATAGTTTCTTCAGGCATTCTAATGAGTTGGAATTTTAAAGAAGAACTACCAGCGTTAATCGCTAAAACTAAACTAGACATATATATTGTCCTCCAATTTATTAATTAATATCCATATTTATTTAACCATTAATACAGTCATAATTCAAGAATATCACAGTTTATTTTTTGGGATGATTTTCTTCCATCCAAGAATTCAATTCACTAATAAATCCTTGGAATTGATTTGGATTTTTAAAATCAGGAATATTTGCTAATAATACTTCAACTGGCTTAGTTTCATTCACTTTTTTCTTTTGCAAGATCAATATTGATTTACGCGCATTTTCATTTTTAAATAACGTCTTAGGTAGATTTAAAAATGCTTGCATTTCTGTCTCTGTTGCAATGAAATTTTCTAACTGTTTTACATTGTCATCTTCAAATAAATTACTTGGAACGACTAAAAATGTGAAACCTGTTTGTTTTAAGGCAGTGACTGCTTGTTCAATTAATAAATAATGTGAGTAGCTATGCCCCTCTTTAAAGCCTAATTGCAATTCATGGCTTCGCTCATCTAAAGGATAATAGCCAATCGGTAAATCACCAATCACAATATCCGCTTCTTCTAATGGTAATGGCATAATTGCATCTTGAGGGTAAACATCAAAAGGGATCTCCAAGAAATTAGCAAGATGGACACTCACTCTTGATAATACAGGGTCTACTTCAATTAGATGATGCATCACTGTTGTGTCTTTAAGCACCTCATTAACAGAAGCACTTAAATGACCAGCTCCACTAGCCATATCTACAACATGTAATTCGTTTTTATTCTCAGTAAATTTCTGAACTAAAAAGCCAAGAATTAATCCAATCGAATCAGGCGTAATCTGATGATTTGCTTGGATTGATTCCTCTTGCATTAAACTTAAGTAAGCAAATTGAAATGCCTTTCTACGGTCTTGCAACGTTGCTTGTTCTAACAATTCACGTTTATTGCGATATACATCCTCCATTGCAAGTCCTAAATTTTCAATGAAACTTTGACCATTTTGCTCATTTAAAGCTTTAGCATTTTCATCTAATGTTTTGAAAAGCTTCTCCATCACTGTTTGTTCTTCACTCATATACCTAATCCTCTCCAATAAAAAAGTGTCCATCAGGTTTATTTCTGTAAAATAATCAACGCTAGCTTTAGATAGCATTATTGAAATAAATATGGACACTTTTACGTTATATCTATTATCTAAATTGAATATTAAATGTTACGGTATGCTTCTAATGCAGCATCAAAATTAGGGAAGTCTGTACCTTCACTTACTAATTCTTTATAAACCACTTTATCATTACTATCTAATACGAAGACTGAACGCGCTAATAATCTTAACTCTTCCATAACAACACCGTATTGTTGTCCGAATGATAAATCTTTATGGTCACTTAACGTAATCACATTATCTAAACCATTAGATGCACACCATCTCTTTTGAGCAAATGGTAAATCGGCAGAAATTGTTAGAACAACGCCATCTTCTTGTGCAGCTTCTTCATTAAATTTACGTGTTTGTTGATCACACACACCAGTATCAATAGAAGGTACTACGCTGATTAATTTCTTTTGACCTTTATAATTTTCTAAACTAACTTCATTTAAATCATTATCCAGTACTTTAAAGTCAGGCGCTTGTTGCCCTTCTGAAACTTCAGAACCAGTTAAATGAATTGGATTATTTTTAAAAGTAATTTGTGTCATGATGAAATGACCTCCTATAGTATTTTCATTATATTGTTATCATACGACAGTCATAAAACTGAAATCAATCAATTGGAACTGATACATGTTAATGTTGTAACAATTGTATTATATAATCATACGTATTTTTCAAAATGAGTAGCGCCGTAACAATGATAAACAGTATTTTGACGTATCCTACACCTTTGCTTATGGCAAATTGTGCACCTACAAAGGAACCTATCACCATACTCGCTGCCATAATTAATCCATATACAAAATCAACTTGACCCAAAATAATAAAAAGAACCAATGCACCTAGATTGGACGCAAAATTTAATACTTTAGCATTACCTGCTGCACTCAAAAAATCAAAGCCAAACATCAGTAACACAAATAACATAAAGGAACCTGTACCCCCACCTAAAAAACCATCATAAAATCCAATTAGTAACAGTAAAGATGTAAACATTATGGCTTTACCAATTGTCAGCTTTGAAAAGGTGCGCACATTTCCCCAATCTTTTTTGAATATTGTATAAATAAGCACAAGCGTTAATATGATAATCACTAATGGCTTCAAAACTTGTGCAGGCAACAATGTAGCTAAACTCGCCCCACCGGCTGCAAAGATAAACACAAATGGAAAAAGTTTGAGTACAATGTTTAAATCTACTTTACCCGACCGTATAAACTTGATTGCGCTTGTAAGTGAGCCAAACGAACTAGCCAGTTTATTCGTACCTAAAGCTAGAGAAGGTGGCATTCCAATGGCTAATAGTGCTGGTATTGATATGAGGCCACCCCCACCTACGACAGCATCAATAAATGCAGCTAAGAAGCCAAACGCAATAATGATTAAAATGACATTTAACGTTATCTCCATGATGCAATTCCCCTTTATTTGAATGTATGTTTATTCTATTTTAAAATAACTCATCCATTAATGCATCAGTGTTTTGGTCTTTTTCACTTTTATAATCTTTATTAATTGTTAAGGTTTCAATATTATCTGCCGCACGTTGTACCATGTCATCAAAGTCAAATACACTTTCATATTTAACTACTTTATCAAAATCTGGTTCAGTCACAGGATTTTTTGGTGTGAAGATTGTGCAACAATCTTCATAAGGTTGAATGGACACATCAAATGTACCTATTTCACGTGCTTTTTTAATAATATCCTCTTTATCTAACGAAACAAGTGGTCTCAAAATTGGAGTAGATGTGACATCATTGATCGCATACATACTCTTTAGCGTTTGACTTGCAACTTGTCCTAAATTTTCACCATTAACAATCGCATGTGCACCAACGTTCTCTAATACAATATCAGCTACACGTAACATCATGCGACGTGTTAATGTCATCGTATATCTAGGGTGAACTACTTTATTTATTTGTTTCTGTAGTTCTGTAAATGGCACAATATGCAATTTAATTGGTCCCACTCTCTCTGATAAAATACGTGTAAGTTCAATCACTTTGTCTTTAGCCTTTTCACTTGTAAAAGGTGGGCTATGGAAGTGAATCGCCTCTATGTTTACACCACGTTTCATAATTTCCATTCCAGCTACAGGTGAATCTATGCCACCTGATAACATTAAGAGCGTTTTACCACCTGTACCAACTGGCAAACCACCGGCACCTTCAAATACTTGTGTAAAGACATAAACTCCATCCATTCTTACTTCAACTCTGACATTATGATCTGGATGTTTTACATCTACAGATATATCTTCCGTGCCTTGTAATATTGTGCCTCCAAGTTCACGTTGTAATGCATACGTATCTAATGGGAATGATTTATCTACACGTTTAACATCAATCTTAAATGTATCTCCCGCTTTGAAATCCTGAGCTAAATCAACACATAATTTTTTAATATCTTCTAATTCTTGTGATGTTTTATGCACTGGACTTACCGATTTAATACCAAAAATTTTAGTTAATCGATCGATGACTTCTTGCGCATCCGCTTCTTCAGTTAATGAGATATACATTCTATCTCTTTTCCCCTTTACATGGGTACCCTCAATCGTTTGTAATGATTTAATCACATTATCTTTCAATGCATTAACAAACTTTTTACGATTCGTTCCTTTTAAAGTTAATTCTCCATATCTAACTAATAAGTGATCGAACTTCATTTACTTTAACAACTCCTTAATTTCTGTATATATTATTTCAAATTTTTCTTTAAAATGATTAATATCATCTTCTGTAGTCAAATCACCAAATGATAATCTAATACTACCTTCTATTTTATTGTCAGCAATTCCCATCGCCATTAATACTTCATTTAATTTCCCTCTTTTAGATGAGCAAGCACTTGTCGTTGAGACCATAATATCAGATTTTGAAAATGCATTAACTAACACTTCACCTTTTACCCCTGGGAACGCAATATTTAATATTTGTGGTGCACCATCTTCAGGTGAATTAATATAAACGCCTTTATATTTTTTGAAAAATTGACGAAGCTCATTATTAAAATGACGCATACGATGGTTACGGTCATTTAAATCATCTAGTGCTAAAGCAATTGCTTTCACTAAGGAGACATTCATAGGTAAGTTAACCGTTCCACTTCGTATACCATATTCTTGGCCTCCACCATGTACAATGGGCTCTAATTTATCTTTATTATCAATTAATAGTAATCCCTGACCTTTAAGTCCATTAAATTTATGACCACTGAAACTTACACTATTAATCCCTTCAAGGTGCAATGGAATTTTACCCAATGCTTGAACAGCATCTACATGTAGATGGGCTTTAGGATAATCTTTTAATAATGTCACTATTTCATCTATAGGTTGTATTTGTCCCATAATATTATTGACATACATACAAGTAACAAGCCCGACTCTATCATTCATTAACGACGCTAAATGATTGATATCGATACGACCATCTGAAGTGATATTTACATATTTTAATTTAAAACCATCATCTTCTAAATGTCTCATTACTTCTAAAACTGATGGATGTTCTAGAACAGAAGTTATAATTTCATTAGCAAACTGTTTCTTTCTATAAGCTATCCCTTTTAAAGCTATATTGTTAGATTCTGTGGCTCCACTTGTGAATATAACATCTGTATTCTGTCCAATGGGTAGCATGGCTTGAATGCGTTCCTTAGACTGTAGCAGCACTTTTTCCGCTTGCAACCCCCACTTATGCGGACTATTAGGATTAAAATAAACCGCTTCATTAACTTTAATAAATGAATCGAGCACGTCTCTATGGGGCTTTGTAGTGGCAGCATTGTCAAAATATATCACTTATAACACTCTCTTTCATTCTCCGTTTAATTATTAATTTTATTTATGTCAAATTGAACTCTAATATACATATTTTACAAAAATAGATACTAAAGCATTATACTATTTTTAAATAAAATTAAAAGACGTCAAACATAAATTTAAATAAACTCATCTATAAAGCAATACTTAAATTTCGATATAGATAAATTTATAATCAAATTCACTTTGGTATGAAGCATAGTGATAAATATAAAAAGGAGTGGAACAGAACTCAATTAGAGTTCATTGTTCCACCCCTTACGAGGATAACTGGCTTTGAGAACAGTTGCATTAACCTTCATTCTCAATTCAATTCGCTACTGCAACATTGCGATGTAGCCTAAATATATTTTTATTTAGACAGGTTTCATTTTAAAGTAACGCGATAAAGTTATATACAACGTTAAAAGTTTAACTAGCCTTTCGCTACCTCATCTTCAATGTATTTTGTAATTCCAGGCTCTACACTTTCTAGTGCTTGTTCTGAAATTTCGATTGAGCGTTTATAACGATTATTCTTAAATAAGCGTTCTGCCTCATTTAAACTTTTATCTACATTATTATGATCCTTACGATAACGGTTTCCGTATTGAATTAAGCGCTCTGCATATACCGCATTTATCAATACATCGTTTGCTTCATCTTCAAATGTATTCATTTGAATAACAATTTTAGCAACTTTATCTTTAAGTTGTTTAACGTGGATTGGGCGTTCACTAAATTGATCATTTGTCTCACGTACTTCATGATCAATTTCATTTTTCATAATAATGAAGCGTTCAGGCACACTCGTTAAGTTTGAAGCTAAAAGTCGACGATAAACTTCTTCTTTTTTAGATTGGATACGTAAGAGGTTATCTTCCGCTTCAGCTTCGTCCTCTCTCAATTGGATGAGATGATTTTGTAATTTTTCTTGGTCCTCGTTAATGACTTTAACATGATCGTCTAAATATTCTAAGTTGTCTTTGACTTCACTATAACGGACTGCAGATTTTGCCATCTCTTTAAGAATGTCATCATAAACAGCGACTAAGTTTTGAATTTCGTTCTCATGCTGTCTAATACTATGAACATCACTTTCGTTAATGAAGTAATTTTCACGAATATAGTCGATCTCAGTACGTAAAGTATAGTTCATTTCACGTGCTTTAAATAATTCATCAGTGATTTGTTCTTTAGTTTCTTCAACTTCATTTTTTGCTTTGACTTCATGTTCAATTAAATCATACATTTCATCAAGCTTATCATTGATTTGTTCTAATTTATCATTTGCATTATCTAACTCAAGACGACTAATCATTGGCTCCACAAAATTTAACTCTGTTTTTAAACTTTGTAATGTACCATCAATTTTGACGTGATCTAAATCATAGCCATTCATCTTCAAATCACGACAACCATATTTTAAATCTTGGAACTGACCTGGAAGTTCTTTTTGCGCTTCTCGAATTAATTCCGGAATTTCTTCCATATATTCTTGAATTTCTTCCATCGATTCATTTAGCCCCATAATGTGGTTGTGTGCTTGAACATAATTACCATCCGCTTTAAGTAATTCATACTGTTCAAGTTCTGGTTCAAATGATTCTATTCTCTTTTCAAGAGGTGATGCAGCATCACCAAACTGATGTCTGTTTGCTAAAACATCACGTTTCATTTCTCGATAATTCGTTTTACATTTTTCAAAAACTTGATCGTTTTCTTTATGTAAAGCTACGATTTCATTTACTTCTTCAACTTGTTGTTGGTAGCCAGCCTCATATTTGTCCATTAACTCATGTGCGTCATCAATGTCACTTTGTGCTCCAGAAAATTGAAACTTATCAAGTTGAATTTCAGCATCGTGAATTTTCTCTTCCACAGGTGCTAAGTAGTTGTTTGTATAATCTAAGGTGTCTTGCTTAAAGGCATCATATTTCGTTCTAGTTTCACCTTTTAAATTGAATGCAGAAAGTTGTTTTAAATTTTCTTCAAAAGGTAATTTTTGAACTTTTAATTTACGTTCTTCGGCGTCTTCAACAACTTTTCGTTTATTGGAACGCAAATAAAACATGATTCCTACAATGATTAAAACAATGACAATTATTGCTAATATTGTGTATAAAACCATCTCATTCTCCTCCTATATTATCATCATTATAACGCAATTACCGCTTTCATTAAAATAGTAAATGAATGAATTGATAGAATAAATTTTTCCATTTATAATTTTAATAAAAATAACAAATGAGGTATGTGTATGCCAATAATAAAAGAAACAAATTACAATCTATTGATGAAGCAGCTTCAAAGTTTAATTGAAGATGAACAAAATCTTATTGCCATTTTAAGTAACACATCAGCCCTGTTAAACGATAATTTAGACCAAATCAATTGGGTCGGTTTTTATCTTATTGACAATGACGAGCTTATCCTTGGCCCTTTCCAAGGTCATCCAGCCTGTGTTCATATTGCAATTGGTAAAGGTGTTTGTGGTACTGCAGTAGCAGAGAATCAAACACAATTAGTTAAAGATGTTCATGCTTTTCCAGGCCATATTGCTTGTGATGCAAATAGTAAATCAGAAATTGTTATTCCTATCCACGTTAACAACGACATTATAGGTGTTTTAGATATCGATGCACCAATTAAAGACCGATTTACAATAGAAGATCAGCAAGGTTTAGAAAATATTGTTCAAGTTCTCGAAAAACAACTAACGAATTAATTAAAAAGTATTGACACATTGATAAATACTGTTACAATGGATTTTGTGTGAATTAACGAAAATAGCAGTTGTATATCAATAAGCTCTATGTTGTTCCCAATGCGGACGTGTCGCGTAACTGACGCTATAAGGTGAAGACACATAAAACAACATATCCTATTGGGCATGCAACACTCTTTTTTGTTTATTCATAACAACAAAAAAGAAAAAGGAGGAGTCTTAATATGGCTCGATTCAGAGGTTCAAACTGGAAAAAATCTCGTCGTTTAGGTATCTCATTAAGCGGTACTGGTAAAGAATTAGAAAAACGTCCTTACGCACCAGGACAACATGGTCCAAACCAACGTAAAAAATTATCAGAATATGGTTTACAATTACGTGAAAAACAAAAATTACGTTACTTATATGGCATGACTGAAAGACAATTCCGTAACACATTTGACATCGCTGGTAAACAACACGGTGTACACGGTGAAAACTTCATGATTTTATTAGCTAGTCGTTTAGACGCAGTTGTATATTCATTAGGTTTAGCTCGTACACGTCGTCAAGCTCGTCAATTAGTTGGTCACGGTCACGTTGAAGTAGATGGTCGTCGTGTTGACATCCCATCTTACTCATTAAAACCTGGTCAAGTTATCACTGTACGTGAAAAATCACAAAACTTAGACATCATCAAAGAATCTGTTGAAATTAACAATTTCGTACCAGAATACTTAGACTTTGATGCAGATAGCTTAAAAGGTACTTTCGTACGCTTCCCTGAACGTAGCGAATTACCAGCTGAAATCAATGAACAATTAATCGTTGAGTACTACTCAAGATAAGTTCATAACAATGAACAACCACCCTTCCACATGGAATGGGTGGTTTTTTTATAAACCTTTCGCTTAATTCTATAACTTAAAGAGCGCTTCAGGTAAATCAGATATGATGCCATCTACACCTAGACGTATTAGTTTTTTAGCATCTTTCGAGTGATTTACAGTGTACGGTATAACTTTCAATGAATGGCGGTGTGCATTTTTAATAAATTTAGAAGTAACTAATTTATAATTAGGATTAATAAAATCCGCGTAGTGTGATATTGCTTCAAAATCCGGAGCTTTATACCAATATTTCTTTCTACTAACAAGTAACCCTAATGGATACACACTTCCTAATGACTTTAACCGCTTCACAGATGTGTCATCAAACGATTGAATAATCGCTTTATGCTCAGGCACATTATAAGCTTTAAGCGCTTTTAGAACAGCTTCTTCAATACCCGGATACTGATGTGGCACTTTTATTTCAATAAGTAACGTTTTTGAATAGTTTTTACTTAAGGATAATACGTCTTCAAATTTAGAAATTTTTGTATTTATAAAAGAAGGATTATGTTGTATCCCAAAATCAAATGTTGATAATTCTTCAAATGTGTAGTCTTTGACTTTACCTTTACCATTAGAAGTACGATCGATAGTATCGTCATGTATAACGACTAACTGATGATCTTTACTAAAATGTACATCAATTTCTAACATATCAACATGTTGCATTAATGCAGCCTTAAAACTAAGTAGTGTATTTTCTGGAAATTGATTAGATAAACCACGATGCGCAACGATTTGAAATGCTTGATTCGGTCTATTTATTTTCATTGAAGTCACCTTTCTTTAATTATGTCACACTTTAAACTACACTAAAGTTACCATAATATAACTGGAGGTCAAACATAAATGGCTAAGCATGACTTTAAAGTACAAACCCAATGGCGTGGAGGTCGCGAAGAAGTTGGAACTGTTAGCGGCGATGTGATTACTGAACAAATTTCCATACCTGCACCACTCGGCGGTAACGGAACAGGTACTAATCCTGACGAATTACTCGTTTCTGCCGCATCTTCTTGTTATATCATCTCTTTAGCAGCTACATTAGAAAGAGCCAAATTTACCAATATTCAAATTACAAATGATTCGATAGGTACCGCCCTATTTGAAAATGGCAAATTCAAGATGGCGACGATTTCACATTATCCAAAAATTGTAGTCACTTCATCAGAAAAGGAAAAACTTGAAAATCGACTACCTAAACTATTAGAAGTCGCAGATCATAACTGCATGATATCAAATGCGATTCGTAATAATGTAGAAATTCAAATTCAAGCAACCATACAATAAACAACATCAATCACCATTAGCCTAACAATGTGGTGGTGATTGCACTTTTAAATTATCAGAATATTTGGTAAAATGGTAAAATCTTATACCGTGGGAGGAAATTTAATGAATTATTATGAACCACTATTATTAACACCAGGACCTACGCCAGTACCAAATGAAATTAATCATGCATTAGGATTGCCAATGGTCGGTCATCGCTCTCCAGATTTTGAAATTATCGCCAAAAAAGCCTTCAACAACTTGAAGACCATTTTTGGTACTGATAATGAAGTTATGATTTTAACATCAAGTGGGACAAGTGTCTTAGAATCAAGCATGTTGAATATCGTCAATCCTGATGATCATTTCGTCGTTATTGTGTCAGGTGCATTTGGTAATCGTTTCAAACAAATTGCAGAAACGTATTACACGAATGTCCATATTTATAACGTAGAATGGGGACAGCCCGTTGATGTAAATGATTTTATGACATATCTCAGTCATTTAGAACATACAATTACAGCTGTATTTACACAATTCTGTGAAACTTCAACTGCTGTTTTACATCCTGTAGCCGAATTAGGTAAGGCGTTGAAACTATTCAATCAAGCTATCTATTTCATAGTAGATGGAGTTAGTTGTATTGGTGCAGTCGATGTTGATTTGAAACGTGATTACATTGATGTTTTAGTTTCTGGAAGCCAAAAAGCAATCATGCTACCGCCCGGACTAGCCTTCGTAGCTTATTCTAACCGTGCATTGCAACGTTTCCAAGAAGTAACGACACCACGCTTTTACTTAAATTTAAATAAATACTTTGATTCATTGCAGCAGGACTCAACCCCTTTCACACCAAATGTTGGATTATTTAGAGCCGTTAACGCTTATGCTGACTTAATTAATGCTGAAGGCTTTGAAAACACAATTAAACGTCATTACATTATTAGAGATGGTTTAAGAGCGGCATTACGTGCGTTAGATTTGGAACTTTTAGTTGAAGATGATTTTGCTTCCCCTACGGTAACATCGTTTATACCAATAGATAAAGACGAACTGACTCATATCAAGTCAACGTTAAAAACAAAATTCAATATCACTATCGCTGGCGGTCAAGGAAAATTAAAAGGAAAGATTTTACGCATTGGACATATGGGTAAAGTATCTCCTTTCGATATTCTAGCTGTCGTGAGTGCATTAGAAGTCATACTTACTGATTATCGTCAGACAAATTATATTGGACAAGGTATAACAAAATTTTCAGAGGTGATTCATAGTGAAGCATAACATTCTAGTCTCAGATCCTATTTCAACTGATGGTTTACAAAGTTTATTAAACCATCCTGATTTTAACGTAGATATTAAGACGGATTTAGATGAACAAGCTTTAATTAATATTATAGGTGATTATGAGGGCTTAATCGTTCGAAGCCAAACTCAAGTTACCCAACAAGTGATTAAACACGCTAGTAGCTTGAAAGTGATTGCACGAGCTGGTGTTGGTGTGGACAATATTGATATTGATGCAGCAACACTACAAGGTATACTTGTAATTAATGCACCTGATGGAAATACCATCTCTGCAACAGAACACTCAGTAGCGATGATTTTAGCGATGGCTCGTAATATCCCTCAAGCGCACGCATCTTTAAAAAATAAAGCGTGGAATCGTAAAGCATTCAAAGGGGTAGAACTGTATCAAAAAACATTAGGTGTCATTGGGGCTGGGCGAATTGGTATCGGTGTAGCACAACGCCTTCAAAGTTTCGGTATGAACGTATTAGCTTATGACCCCTACCTTACTGAAGATAAAGCGCAACAACTCGGTGTTAAACTTGCTACTATTGACGAAATCGCAAAGCAAGCTGACTTTGTAACTGTTCATACACCATTAACACCTAAAACAAAAGGTATCGTTAATGCGGAATTCTTTTCAAAAGCAAAGCCAACGTTACAAATTATTAATGTTGCTCGAGGTGGCATTATTGATGAAGAAGCATTATTGCATGCACTGAATCACAACCAAATTGCGCGTGCAGCATTAGATGTCTTTGAACATGAACCACCTACCGATTCACCGCTAATAGATCACGAGAAAATTATTGTGACACCGCATTTAGGCGCATCAACAGTAGAAGCTCAAGAAAAAGTTGCAGTTTCAGTTTCAGAAGAAATAATAGATATTTTGGAAAAAGGAAACGTCACTCATGCAGTCAATGCACCAAAAATTAGTTTCAATGATATAGATGACATAACACAACAATGGATTGATATTGGTGAGTTATCTGGTGAATTAGCCATTCAATTGCTTGATGGTGCACCAAGAGAAATCAAAGTCACATTCAATGGTGATGTAGCCAAACAAGAAACAGATTTAATTACACGTTCAATTGTTAAGCGAATATTAGAACAAGATTTAGGTGACCGTGTCAATATCATTAATGCATTCGCACTATTAAATGAACAAGGTGTTACACGAAACGTAGAGAAACGAGCATCACAAGGTACTTTCAACAATTATATTCAAGTTCACTTAATTAGTGATTCAGAAGAAGTTAAAATTGGTGCCACTGTCATTGCTGGTTTCGGAGCACGCATTGTACGTATTAATAATTACTCAGTTGACTTTAAACCTAATGCTTATCAACTTGTTTCTTATCATGGTGATAAACCTGGCATCGTTGGATTGACTGGCCAATTATTAGGTGAACATCATATAAATATTGCATCAATGTCATTAGGAAGAAATGAACAAGGTGGCCAAGCCATGATGGTATTATCTATTGACCAACCCGCCACAGAGGAAATCATTGAAGCATTATACCGCTTAGGTGGTTTTAATAAAATTTACGGTACTACGCTTTCAGTTAAATAATTTATCTTAAGTTAAGATTAAACATCTTATGAATCCACATGATTATACCCCTTAATGATTGATTTCGTTATATCATTAAGGGGTTTTTAATATTTATAATTTACAATTTAAACACTTAAAATTTTAACTTTAGCATAAAATATATTTAATTAAACCTATATGGTCGACGATATAATCCGCTTCATAATGTTCTAATTCCTCACGTGCGTCTTGCCCTTTCAACCCAGTTAATGTACCAATAAATGTGGCACCTATTTGCTTAGCACAAAATAAATCTGCCAATGAATCTCCAACAATCACTACATCTTCTTTATTTACTATGTGATTTTGTTCCGTAATGTACTGTTTATAATTTTCCTTTTTATTTCCATTTAACGTGGCAATATAACAAAACGGATTGGGCTTGCCAAGTGGTACAAAGTCAGGATAGTCATTTTCAGCTTGCATTACGTCACTTGCAGTCACAATATGTTGATCTGAAAAGAATGATTTAATTCCAAGTGATTCAAATGGTACTAACGTTTCAGTTCTAGGTCTACCTGTGGCAATAGCAAGATGATAGCCTTTCTCTTGTAACATGTTAAGTAATGATTGAATTTCTTCAACAGGTCTTAGCACAGTTTCGTGATAAATAAAGCCGTCTATGCCATTTAGCGTCGGTTGCTTTTGTTCAACTTGTTCAAACAAGTTAGATCCTAAGTATAACTCTTGGTATACGTCTCTCGTAAGATACCATAATGGTCCTTTAAGCTTGAAGAAACTCGCATCTTTAACACTTAACTGCTCCATCGCATAGCGTTCTAGTTCTGCATAAATATTATCTTTACCACTTTGACTTTGATTAATAAACGCAATAGGCAATTCATAATTAATTTGATACGCTTTGTCGATAAATGGTTGAATTTCGCGCATGTTTGTAGCAGAGATATGACTTTCGCTTAATATCTCTTCTCGTTCTTGTAATGAAAGTTGTTTCAACAGTTGTATAAAATGAATACTAAAAACGACAAATAACATATCCCAATTTGAATTTAACCCCATCGATTTTAATCGATTTAGAATGATATCATTTTTAAAAATATTGTTGCGTATTTTAGTAATACGCTGATCATTTAATTCATTTAGTTTAAAAGATTTGCCCATACCTAAAAATTGTTCACTTTTAAGTAATGCTTCAATTGTTAGTGCTGACGTATCAAAGCAACGTTCTTCACTTAAGAATACACCATCTACATCAAATAGTATTGATTTCATAGCTTTTTCGCTCCATTATTTTTGAATATTCTGATACTTATAATCTTAACGCCTTCACACTTAATGTCAATATTACTATTATAAAAAAACTGATGAATTATAGGTGCCTCCTAAAATTCATCAGTTAGTTGAACAACATATATTTATCAATATGCCTATATCTTATCAAATCACTAAGACATATTGTGTCTGTCGACGTATTTTAAAATGATTCTATTCATTTTATAGTTGTTTTTCTATTTCATCCGCAACTTGTTGTACGTGTGTGCCAATGATGACTTGTGCTGAATGTTGACCACTTTTTGTCACACCTACTGCGCCAGCATTTCTAATTTTTTGTTCATCAATTATAGAATTATCTTTTAATTCCATTCTTAATCTTGTAGCACAATTTGTTAGCGTAGTAATATTGTCACTACCACCTAACCCCTCAAGAATTTGACTTGCAGATTGATAATACTTACTTTTACTTGATGAAGCTTTTGTATCTTCATTTTCAGTTGTATTAGCTGTAGGATCCGCTAATAAATTATCGCCACGTCCAATTGTATTAAGATTAAATATTTTAATAACAAATCTAAAGATAAAGTAATATAGTGCGAAAAATACAATCCCTTGAACCAGAATCATTAACGGGTGGTTAGCTACAGGATTAATTAACGATAATGCATAATCTATTAAGCCTGCACTAAATGAAAAGCCTGCTGTCCAGTGGAATAATGCTGCGACAAATAATGATAAACCTGTTAATAACGCATGAATCACAAATAATACTGGTGCAACAAACATAAACGCAAATTCAATCGGTTCTGTTACGCCGACCATAAATGCTGAAATAGCACTTGCTACAAACCAACCATACACTTGTTTCTTCTGACTTGATTCAGCAGTATGATACATTGCTAGAGCTGCGGCAGGCATACCAAACATCATAATTGGGAAAAATCCTGCTTGATATCGACCAGTGATACCTTTAATAGCATCTTGTCCAGTTTGGAATTTGCCGATATCATTAATGCCTGCTGTATCAAACCAGAACACTGCATTTAATGCATGGTGAAGTCCAGTAGGAATTAATAGTCGGTTGAAGAAGCCGTATAAAAATGCCCCAAATGGTCCAAATCCAATTAGCCATTTACCAAAAGCTACAATAGCAGAGTAAATAAATGGCCAAGCAAAAAGTAAAATCGCAATTAAAAATGTACAATAAAAAACAGTCATAATTGGAACTAAACGCTTACCACTAAAGAATGATAATGCTGTTGGTAATTCAACATCACTGAATTTGTTATAACAGTATGCTGCAATTAATCCTATAATAATACCTATAAATACATTTGAATTATCCATCTTACTAAATCCATCGTTGACAGCACTTACTTTGATGTTAAATAATGGTGCGATGAACTCTGGAGATAATACTTTTACAACCAGTGCATATCCTAATGCACCTGCTAATGCTACTGCACCATCGTTTTTCTTAGCCATGCCTATTGCTACACCAATTGCGAAGATAAGACCAAGTTGGCCCAATATAGCTGACCCTACAGTAGTGAAGAATAGTGATATTGTTGGTAATACATTTAATGCTTTAAGCAAATTACCGATACCAACAATAATTGCGCCTGCAGGTAATACAGCAACAGGCAACATTAAGGATCTACCTAATTTTTGAAAAAACTTAAACATTCCGTTCACTCCCAATACGTACGATATTCAATTATTTTATCGATAACTATACTATGTATACAGTTCCTTTATTAATTTACCATAAATGTAAGCGGTTTTGATGTGTCAATTTTAAATCATTTTATGAAAATTTATTATTATTAAATAAACAAAATATTTCTCTTTCTGATAATTTTAATTTGGTTTTATTTAGAGGAACTTAAGTGTTTAAACACTTAAATAAGTAGTTCTAATGATTAAAATCAAAGAACTATTTTAGAGCCTTTCCCGCAAGAAAGAGTCGCAACAAATTGAGTAAATGTTCATCTAAGCATTTCTTTAAAGGACTACAGGCTGAAACGGTCCCCTAAGAAGGGCCCCAACACAGAGAAACTGAGTTAATCAGTTTCTACAAGCAAAGCACGTTGGGCAAGCGAGCCAACATTATCAAGTATTGAAAATAAAGAAGCCAGTAAATGAATTTATAAAAAACTCAATTACTGGCATTTTTGCTAGGAATTATGTCCCAGACTCTTTATTATCGTTCTACTTTCATCTAACGAAATCATTCTATTTACTTAAACTATCTTGAATTAAATGTAATTCTTTTTGTAATTGTGCTGTACGTCTCTCGATTTCATGAGTGAGATAGTCTATTTTCTCATTTCTCTTTAAATCTTTAGGTATATCAGATGGGTATATAGGTTCACCAAATTTAATCAGTGCCTGCCCTGTAATTAAACCGTGTAATTTTGTAGGTCCAACATATGCAGCTGGTAAAATAGGTGCTTTACCTAACATTGCAATCGTTGAAGCACCTCGTTTTAATGGCGCACCTTCAACAGAAGTACGATGTCCAGTCGGGAAAATACCTACTGTTTTATTGTCTTTTAATAAATTGACTGGTCTTTTTAGTGTACTTGGCCCTGGATTTTCGCGATCTACAGGAAAGGCATTTAATGAAGTTAAAAATTGGCCAAACCATTTATTCTTAAATAATTCTTTCTTAGCCATATAATGAATTTCATTCGGTACTAAAGCCATTCCTAACATGATTACTTCATTATAACTTTCGTGTGTACATGTCACGACGAATTTATTATCTTTAGGAATATTCTCCTTACCGATAACATACAAAGATTTAGCCATTTTGACTAATATCAAATCTAATAGTTTACTGATAAATTGATACATTATGTCACCTGCTTATTGAAATATATACTTTATTGATTTTATCATTATCCTTATTTCTGAACAACTTTTCAAAAGATACATCTAAAGTCTGATGGTGGATTACTGGCATTATTTCATCAAAACTTTCATAATTAAATAAAGGGTTAATATTATAATGGAGGTTAAAAATGTCTGAATTTAATCAAGAAAATCAATCAAATCATAGCACCTATCAGCAACCTCAACCTGGAAAGCCAAAATTTCCATGGTTTAAAACCATTATTGTGGCATTAGTTGCTGGTATTATTGGTGCTTTACTTGTCTTGGGAGCTAGTAAAATAATGGGGTTAGTCGGAATCGATAACGGTGGCGCACAAGTTCAAGAAGCCAGTAATAGTAAAGGTGGCAATGTGCTAGACGGAAAAAGTGATAAATACAAATCCGTCAATGCAATGATAAAAGATGTTTCTCCTGCGATTGTTGGTGTCATCAACATGCAGAAAGCCAATGGTTTAGAAGATTTTTTACAAGGTAAATCATCATCTAAATCAGAAGAAGCCGGTATAGGTTCAGGTGTAATCTACCAAATTGATAACGATTCTGCTTATATTGTGACAAATACGCATGTTATAAGTGGTGCTTCTGAGATAAAAGTACAACTTCATAGTGGTAAGCAAGTTGAGGCAAAATTAATCGGTAAAGATAGCGTTTCAGATATTGCAGTTTTAAAAATAGATAATACAAAAGGTATTAAATCGATTAAATTTGCAAATTCTTCTAAAGTACAAACTGGGGATAGCGTCTTTGCAATGGGTAATCCATTAGGTCTTGAATTTGCAAATTCAGTAACTTCAGGTATTATTTCAGCCAATGAACGTACAATTGAATCTAATACGACTTCAGGCGGTACGAAAGTTAACGTCTTACAAACAGATGCTGCAATCAACCCTGGTAACTCTGGTGGTGCACTAGTGGATATTAATGGTAACTTAGTCGGTATCAATTCTATGAAAATAGCTGCCGAACAAGTAGAAGGTATTGGTTTTGCTATTCCAAGTAATGAAGTTAAAGTTACAATTGAACAACTTGTTAAACATGGTAAAATCGAACGTCCTTCTATCGGTATCGGTTTACTAAATTTAAGCGATATACCTGATTCATATAAAAAAGAATTAAATACAGATCGTGATGATGGAATTTATGTTGCAAAAGTAAGTGGTTCAAGCGAATTAAAAACAGGCGATATTATCACAAAAATAGATGACAAAAATGTTAAAGAAGACACAGATTTAAGAACATATCTATATCAAAATAAGAAGCCTGGCGAAACAGCAAAACTTACGGTGATTCGTGACGGTAAATCGTTAAACGTCAATGTAAAACTTAAAAGTCAATCAGCTGCTACATCATCAAATCAATCATCAAATTCTGAGTCAGAATTTAGTGGCAATAGTCAGTTTATACAGTAAGAAGTAACATAATTTATAAAATCAGACTAAGATAATGATAATCATATAATGTGATTATCTAGCAAATCTATAGTTACTGACTGATTTTGGGCAAACGCTATAAAATAAACGGCTCTCAACTTTAGTCATCCTTGCGGGGGTGGAACAAAATTCTTTACGAATTTATTGTTCCACCCCTATTTTCTTTTATCACAATATTTATACCGTCGCTTTCGATTTTTGAGTTAAAAATAACGCTGGAATAACAAGAAGAATTAAAGTAATAACTGATACTAAAAATCCAGCGTGATAAGCAATGATATTATTCGCCATTGAAGAACCTAATTGATTTACTACAAGTGAGAGCACTGTTGCTATAAAGGCAGTTCCAAAACTTGAACCAACATTTTCAATCATATTAATACCAACACCAGCTTCAGCTAATTTATGCTCATCCATCCCCATATAGGCATCCGTAGTGAGACCTAAATTAATACCACCAACACTACAACCTCTTAAGAAGAGTATCAATGATAGAACAACTATGCTTGTATGTTCAGTTATAAATAATAAAGGTACTGAACCAAACATTGATATAATAACACTGATAATAACAACCCATTTAGCACCAAATTGATCAATAACTTTAGCAATATAGGGTCTTGTAATAAGCATACCCAGACCTTGTGGTATCAGTGCTAGCGCAGCTTCAATTGGCGAAAACTGCTTAAAAGTCTGAAAGTATAATGGAATAATGACCATTGGCCCCATGATACCGATGTTAGAAAGAAAGAGACCTATGAATGATGCAGTGTAATTTCTTCTTTTGAATAGAGAAATAGGTAATATTGTATTATCACTCTTCATTTTGTTATAAACACAATACAACAGAATGAACACACAACTTATAACTAAGAGAACCATTGTCGTCGTATTGTAAAAACTATGATAGTCGCTCGCTTTCGTCAAACCATAAATCATAGAAATACTGATTAATCCTAATAAAATAACACCAATTATATCAATAGACTTCTCTTTATTTAAAGGCTTAAAGTTAGGTAAATATTTCATTTGTAAAAGAATCGCAACGATGACTACGACAACATTAATAAAAAACATCCAACGCCAAGACACAAAATGAATGATAACACCACCGATTACTGGTCCCAAAATAGGTCCAAAAATCATAGGTGTACTTACAATTGCCATTACTTTTCCAATATGATCTTGACCTGTTGTCTTAATCAATAATGTAAACATTAACGTTGTAATAACGCCTGCAGACATACCTTGAATAATTCTAAATATAATAAAGCTCTCTACATTCCAACTGATACCAGCTAAAACTGATGTCATACCAAATAGTATCGAAGCAGAAATAAATACGTACTTTCCATTATATTGATTGACCAACCACCCTGCTATTGGAATAACTAACGCTAGTGCAAGAACATAACCTGTTATTCCCCACTGTACGATATCGATCGTTGTACCAAATGTATGATTTAACTGTTTAATTGCTATATTAATCATTGTTGAATCTAACATAGGTGCAATAGCCCCTAATGCAATTGCCCAAGCAGCAATCATTATTTCTCTTGAAACTTGACGTTCATTAACTTTCGACATTAGAATCCTCCTGTATATTGTTTCCATGTCAACAAAATATACACCTCTTTTGTTTCCTTGTCAACAAAACACAAAAAAGAGCGGAATAAAATTCGTTACGAATTCATTATTCCACTCTAACAATTAAAGCGTACGTTGTTGCTGTTCTATAAGTTGGTCTAAATGTTCATTATATCTTTGTATAAACGTCATCATATTTTTAAATTCATCTTCAGTCATACTATCAAAAACCGTTTGATCTCTATCTTGGAATGTTTCATGTAGTTCGGCGTGAATGTGATAGACTTTCTCACCTTCATGGGTCAACTTAAAATAAATTTCCTTTTTATTATCTTCACTTTTAAAACTTTCAATTAATCCTTTTTGTTGCAATCGCTTAGTTAATTTACTAATAGCACCTCTCGTCATAAATAACTTATGCGCTAAATACCTTACATTAGGTTTCTGATATTCTTTGATTGCTTCAATACAATGGACTTCCGAAGGCTTATATCCTTTAAGCGCTTGTTCCATTTTATCTTTATTTAACCAACCTATTTTGTTAAATAAATCTCTAAAGCTATTCATTAATATTTCTTCTTTATTATTAGTCATTTCATCACTTCTTTATGTTCTTATAGTATATTCATTATAACTATATTTGAATAACATTTCATAAAATAAGGGCAAGTAGCATCATTGTAAATACTGTGCTACATTGCCCATTCACTTAAAATGCTTATTTATAATTAAGCATGAAATATTTTTTCTTACCACGACGAATAATTGTGAATTCATTATCAATTTTATCATCATCACTTAATTCAAAGTCCACGTTTTGTTGTCTCTCACCATTAATATAAATCGCACCGTTATTAACATCTTCACGTGCTTGACGTTTAGATGATGCAATTCCTGTTTCAATTAAAGCGTCAATGATGTTTGTAGTTTCAGTTGATAATTCAACTTGTGGTACATCTTTGAAACCTTCTTTTAATTCTTTACCTGATAATGATTTTAAATCACCGCTAAATAACGCTTGAGAAATACGAATAGCATCATTTAACGCTTCTTTACCGTGGATAAATTCTGTCACGCTTTCTGCTAATGCTTTTTGTGCTTCTCTTAAATGAGGTTGTTCATTTTTAGATTGTTCTAAACGATTAATTTCATCTTTATCTAGGAATGTAAAGTATTTTAGGAACTTAATGACATCATCATCTGATTGATTAATCCAAAATTGATAAAATTCGTATGGACTTGTTTTATCAGCATCTAACCAAACTGCACCTGATTCTGACTTACCAAATTTCTTACCATCCGATTTCGTCACTAATGGAATAGTTAAGCCATAAGCTTCAGTTTGACCATACATACGACGCATTAATTCAATACCACTTGTGATATTTCCCCATTGGTCAGAACCACCTACTTGCAGTTTACAATTTAATTCACGATTTAAATGTCCGAAATCAATTGCTTGTAGTATTGTATATGTGAACTCAGTATATGAAATACCATTTTCAAGACGAGATTGTATTGAATCTTTACCTAACATATAGTTCACACCAACGTGCTTACCATAATCTCTTAAGAAATCGATTAATGAAATTTGATTTAACCAATCTTTATTATTAACGAGTACCGCACCTTTGTCAGAACCAAATTCAAATAATTTATGCATTTGATCACTAATACCTTTAACATTAGCTTCTACTTGGTCTTCAGTTTGTAATACACGCTCTTCAGATTTCCCAGATGGGTCACCTATCATACCTGTTCCACCACCAATTAATACAATTGGTTTATGACCATGTTCTTGGAAACGACGTAAAGTCATAAATGGTAATAAATGGCCGATATGTAAACTATCGGCTGTTGGATCAGCACCACAATATAATGAAATTTGTTCTTTATTTAGCAGTTCTTCAATCGCTTTTTCATCAGTTTGTTGATAAATTAAGCCCCTCCATTGTAGTTCTTCAATTAATGCATTAGTCATAATGTATTCCTCCTATATATATTGTTTTTTTAATCATTGATGATTGATACTCTATTTAAGGTAAAATAAAAAGCACCCTTACACATACAACATGTAAGGGCGCTTGAGCACGTTACCACCATACTTAAATAGCGAATAGCTATTCACTTTATCAATGATACGTTCATTAATAAAACGTTGGATAATTCATAATAAGGTGTATTCATATAAGCGTAATTATTAGTTCACAGCAACCACTAACTCTCTGAAAATCACAAATATATTACTTGTCCTCATATCCAATAGATATTGAATTGTAATTAATTATAAGTATAAAAAATATAAAAGTCAAATAAGCGAATATGATATACTATACTTAAATTTTAGGAGGTTTAAGATGAAAAGGATGTCAACCAACACAAATAGAGACTCAAAGTTTAATACATTTGAAAAATCCTACAAAAAAGTAAAACATGTCATTGTAGGCTTATTTAGTGTTGGTTTATTGGTGAGTATGATTGGATTTATAGGAACAGTGATCTACTTTAATCACTTAACACATGAATCATCTCAAATAAGTGATAGTGAATTACAACAAAAAGTACTTCACTTTGCCGGTGATGATTTAATTAATCATAATAATTCTAATGTGTTAGAGGAATATGACAAATCCGAAAATTCTCTTATCGTCGGTCCAACACACATTAATCCAAATGTTATCAAAGCACTAACCTCCTCAGAAGATACGATGTTCTTCAAACATAATGGTATTTTGCCGAAAGCGCTTGTACGTGCGATGATTCAAGATGTATTTGATCTTGATCAAAGTTCTGGTGGTAGTACAATAACTCAACAACTAGTTAAAAATCAGGTATTATCAAGTAAAAAAACATATAGTCGTAAAGCAAACGAACTTATATTGGCAATGCGTTTAGAAAAATTATTATCAAAAAATGAGATTATTTATACATATTTAAATATTGTACCTTTTGGTAGAGATTATGAAGGCAATAATATCACAGGTATCGCATCAGCGTCATACAGCTTATTTGGTATACCCCCGAAAGACTTAAACATTGCCCAATCTGCTTATCTTATTGGTTTATTACAGAGTCCTTATGTTTATACGCCATATGAAGAAAATGGTGAATTAAAGCCATATAAAGCGGTTAAAATTAGTGTCGATCGTCAACATTATGTGTTAAAGCGCATGCTCGTTGAAGGTGTGATTAACAAAGAAGAATATCGTCATGCCAAGCGATATCATATCTACCATCATTTATTAACAAATCCTGAATTAACAAATAATCAACCTGCATAATTTCATCTTAACTATAGAGTAGTTTTATTATATACATTTTATTTTCATACATTGCTCATTAAAAAAGAGTCCGGGATATAAAGTTCTTGGATAAGTGAATAATAAAAGACAATTTCTATTGAAATAATATAAAAATTGTCTTTTTTATAAATTTTTTGATTATCTGCAGCTCGTTGAGCTACTACTTTTCTTATATTAAGTGCCATTAATACAAAACCAAGTTCTCTTTTGACTTTATTAAGTCCTCGAACAGACATTCGAGTGAAACCTAAAATAGCCTTCATAAATCCAAAAACAGGCTCCACATCAATTTTTCTTTGACTGTAGATGTTTTTTTGTTTCTGGTTCTGAAAGCTTTTTGTTAATTTGAGATTTAAAATATTCCCAGTTATAATTCTTCATTATTTTTTTGTTTGTTTTTGAATTGAAGTTCATACATTGGTGTTTCAGAGAACAATCTGAACAATCATCACATTCATATAATTTAAAGTCTCGTTTAAAACCATATTTATCATGGCGATAGGCATTCGCCCCAACTTTCGTATTATCAATAAAAATGGTCTGTTCATCTATAAGATTTTGTTTCAAACATTGACTATGAAATTGAATAAATAGTGATTCTAATAAAGCATCTACTTTTGGATTTACTCTAAATCGATTAATCGTTTTATAAGAAGGCTTTTGATTTTGTGATAGCCACATCATTCGGATACTATCATTAAGTAATTTTTCTATCTTACGCCCTGAAAACACAGATTGTGTGTAGGCATATAGAATTACTTTCAACTTCATTTTTGTTTGTGGGGATAAGAACTGAAGTTTCCATTGGTAGAGTAAGTTGAGTCATGTTATAATCTTTATACATAAGGCACCTCGTTAATTTAGTTTAGTGGTATTTATTAAATTATACGAAAGTGCCTTATTTTTTTAAAGTGTTTCAATGTAAAATTACATATAAATACAAAGTGTTTTGGCGAGACTCTTACGTTGATTATTAATGAACACAAGTGCTAGCGCACTTATGTAAGAAATTCTAGAGATGAATGACGAATGTTGTTGCGCG